>NZ_JAKEUT010000009.1:0-123568 GCF_022398025.1 Vibrio sp. Isolate25 | reverse complement strand
CGCTTAAAGAGCCTTCGAGGAGATTTATCTATCCTCTTTATAGACAAACGCCCTAAGCCAAATCGGCCTAGGGCGGTAAAAATATCAAAGACCCGATACCCTGTTAATCGCTACGCAGCTCCTCTTAAGTGAACTACGTTGCGGCTTATCCGGCTTTTATTTTTCCTAAATCTAGCTTTGGTTCTCATTATGTCATTGTGCTACCACATGAATTAAGCAACAATCGACATAATAACTTATACAAGGAATCAGATATGGCTATTGACTCTCTCATTACCATCGGCATTTTTCTTATTGTCGTCATCGCATTTATTATCGCAGGTGTTAAAACCGTTCCCCAAGGTAATCACTGGACCGTCGAACGTTTTGGCCGTTATACACACACTTTGAAACCAGGCCTAAATATCATCATTCCCTTTATTGATGGTATTGGTCAAAAGATCAATATGATGGAGCGCGTGCTTGATATACCAGCTCAAGAAGTCATTTCTAAAGATAACGCGAATGTAACGATTGACGCCGTCTGTTTCGTCCAAGTCATCGATGCTGCCCAAGCGGCGTATGAAGTGAACGACCTTGAACACGCTATTCGAAATTTAACCCTCACCAACATCCGTACTGTACTTGGTTCAATGGAGCTTGATGAAATGCTCAGTCAACGCGACATGATCAACAGCAAGTTACTTTCCATTGTCGATGAAGCGACTAATCCTTGGGGGGTAAAAGTTACCCGTATCGAAATTAAAGATGTTCAACCGCCGTCAGATCTTACCGCAGCAATGAATGCCCAGATGAAGGCGGAGCGAAACAAGCGTGCAGAAGTACTCGAAGCAGAAGGGGTTCGTCAGGCTGAAATATTAAAGGCCGAGGGTCACAAGCAATCAGAAATATTAAAAGCAGAAGGTGATAAACAAGCCGCTATATTACAAGCCGAAGCTCGTGAGCGTGCTGCGGAAGCCGAAGCGCGTGCTACGGCCATGGTGTCAGAAGCAATCGCTAAGGGTGACATGCAAGCGGTTAATTACTTTATTGCTCAAGGCTACACCGACGCACTTAAGTCAATCGGCCAAGCTGAGAATGGCAAGATCATCATGCTTCCACTTGAAGCTTCGGGGCTAATGGGCTCTGTTGCGGGTATCGCCGAAATGTTTAAGCACTCGAACGAGTCAACTAAGTAGAGGCTAATGTGTTTGAGTTACTAGACAGTATCAATCATTGGCATTGGCTAGCCTTCGGGCTAGCTTTACTTGCTATCGAACTGCTGGGTACCGCTGGCTATTTTTTATGGCTTGGGCTGTCAGCCTTAATTGTGGGTATTTTACTCACATTTATTCCAATGAGTTGGCAGCTACAGTGGAGCGCCTTTAGCATCTTTTCACTGATGACTACTTGGTTATGGTGGAGAAAGCAATTCAAGCAAGATGCTTCTGACGATCAACAACGGGATTTAAACCAAAAGCAGAAGCAAATGATCGGTCAGAAAATCTTGATAGAATCTGATCTCACACCAGGAAAGCACCGAATCAAGGTGGGTGATACAACTTGGTCGGCACAAACTAACCAATCAATTCCAGCAGGAACCATGGTTGAAATCACCCAAGTAAATGGCATTGTTCTTACCATAGAAGCAAAAAATTAACCTCTATTATTAGGCCCTTTGCCTGAACAAAGGGCCTTTTTCATTCTTCAACCACTCAATATCAAGAAAAAACTCAATATATCAATAATTTAAATCATTCCCACCTTGAATTAAGTGACTGTTTTTATATGAAAACAGCCTTAATCAAGCTCAGCCTTTTTACCTAAAAGAAATACCATTCTAAATATATCATCGACTTATTAATTTATTTCTCACAAAAAGTAAGAGTTATTTACTAAAGAAAATTTTTAATAATTAAACTTTTTTTGATCTTTTACCATTAAGCGACATACTGATAAGTATCTCTTTAATGAGATTTTAAATGAGGTGTTTATTATGAAATATTTCTTTGCGTTAGCTTGTAGTCTTATTTTTAGTTTTTCGGTAGCTGCACAATCACCCGTAGGAAGCACTGCTTCTGGCCCAATAGTGAAATGTGAATTAAATTCAGGAGTAGTTGAACGTATGCCGATCGTTATATGTGAAAATAGCAATGGTACGGTAATGAGATAAAAAAGGAGCCTTTCGGCTCCTTCTCTTTTTATAATTCTAGTAGTTGTTTAATGAGTGTTTTTCTTTCTTCTTTCGTTGCTTTTCCATACCAGTAACCAAACATTTCTTGTTGCTTGGAAGTGGTTTCAAGCGTCAATTTGGTCGAGTTGCGATTTTCAACCGCCCAGCTCAATAGCTCATCACGTTGTTCTTCTGCCGTTTCCTTAAACCAATACTGCGTCATCTCTATCGCTTTTGAAGACGAGCTTTGAGCCACAGGAGTCACTGTTGCGGCAGTAGCAACAGGAGCAGCTAGCACAGCCGGAGCTACATTAGAATTGGCACTGTTCACAATCGCTTCAATGTAACCTGATGGGATAGAGAACGTAATATTATTAGCATTCGACGCGCTCACATCAAACTTGAGATCTTGGTACGGCTGCTGTGCGAGAAGCTGGCTAGGCACTGGAAATCTGACATACTGAGTTTGAGTACATACATCACTACAGGTTTCCGCTGAGGCTGCATAAGGCTTAAGTGCCACTTCTTGACTACTGCCCTCAACCATCACTGTTTTAAATTCGTTATAATTTTTAAAGTACTGCAGCTCCATTTTAATAAAAGAATCCGGCACATTTTTGCTCTGTGTCGGATCTACGTAATTCAGCTCTAGTGATGACTTAACCAACTGCCCACCATTCACTTCAAGTGTATCCGGTGTTAATGATTTACCAACAATAATTCGATAATTCTGTTTAGATTCAATGCGTTTTACTGAATCAGTAAAGTCACTTGTTGAATCTAATGTAGTACAACCTACCATCAATAAAGGCAATGACGCTAAAATAATTTTCTTCATATAAACCACCCTGGAAATAACTCCGTTATATACTATAGAATTACCTTTATCTTCAGGCTCTACTTCTCAATACAACAAACGCTGGCCAACTAAGGCCAGCGCGTATCATTAAGAATAAAAATAGATAAAGTCTTAGAAACCGTACTCTAGACCAACACGTACAACCATAGTTTCTGTGTTTGTCGAACCGTCGGAAGATAAGATATCACGCTGCGCAATACGTACGTAGGGTACGAAACCATTGTGAACATACATTAACTGACCAGATACAACACTGTCTTCGTTGTTTGCTTTAACACCAGCAGTTTCTGAGTCCATATTGGCTGCGTAACCTAGCTTAAAGCCCCATGGTCCTGTCCAGTATTGACCAATGATTGAGTAAGAAGCCTGCTCAGATTTGTCTCCACCCTGTACATCAGATTCACCAGCCTTATATGCACCTGCGATTCCAAAGCCTGCTGGAAGTGATGCCTCAAAGCCAACTAGATAACCAAAAGTATCGGCAATTGTTGCATCTGTTGCCGCAGTAGCATCACCAAACGAAATACCAGTTCCACAACCTGCTGCTTCTAAACATGTACCTGCAGCTGTTGCTGCTGTTAACTGGCGATCGGTTTCCGTCTCTAATGCAGCATGGAATGTAATGCTGTCATTCAGACGATAATGTGCTGCCGCACCATAGAAGTAGTTATCTTTTACACTTGAGTCGCCACGACCTGTTGCGAGATTGAAAGTAAAACCATTGTAATCAACTGAATCGTAGCGTGCCATATCACCGTGACGATCACGGTTATACTTTACATCACCACCCCAGTCCCATACAGCGCCCAAACCTGGGTTTGCGTAAGGCCAGTCAATTACTTCGTACATAGGTGTTAACATACGACCAAAGCGGACTTTACCCCAATCACCTTGTAGGCCTAGGAAAGTATCACGGTTACCCAGTGATGCTCCATCTCCATTTTCACCAACATAACCTGATTCGATCTGCATAAAGACATTGAGGTTTTCAAACATATCTTTACTGGCACGGAAACCAATACGTGATTCATTTTCGTAATCGTAACCGGTGCCAGTATCAGTCGTCACACCCGATTTCGTCTCTTCAGAATCGTAGTTAACGACTGAGATCGCTGCCACACCATAAGCTTGTACGTTGAAGTCAGAGATGATACCAACCTGAGATGATTCAGCTGCCAATGCACCTGTAGAAACCATCGCCACTGCTGCACCGAGAAGAGTGCGTTTGAACATTTTTTCCATGGAAAAACTCCTAAAAATGGATATAGCTGTTTTTGTTGTTCTCACCTTAAGTTGGCCGCCGAAGGGAGAATCATTTCCTATGTCGAAAGTAAAAGATTAATGACTATCGCTCACTTTCTAATTTCTGCATACACCCAGTGTATCCATGATTCTAAGACTAACTTCGCGACAAAAAACATCAATCAGAACTTAATTTCAAGATAAAAAAATATGACCCGCTACAAATTTTTATAAACATAGTGATCGAGGTCTAATTATCAATAACAATACCAAGCCAAAAACAATAAAGATATTAAAAATCAAATGTTTATAATAAAATATCAATCAGACAACTTTGAAGTCACTCGCATAAAAATAATTAAGAAAGGAACTTTCTCAGTTATAAGATCTTGATCATTGCATTATTTGGGGGCTTAAAAACAAACAAAATCATCAGTATTTTTACATATAAAAAAAAGATTGAATCATGGTTTAACGTCGGTCAATACGGTAAATATATGATGAGAGGGGGAATGGTAGTCATTACTCTGTGGCAGAAAATGGGGTTACTTTGCAACACTTAAAACAGCGGTAGGTATTTAGAAGTGAGTCAGAATAGAAAACAACAATTCAAAGGTATTCCGCATGAACACACTCCATGGTCAGTGAGCATTTACCTATACAGCGTGTTCTTCGGCTTCTTCTTCTCGATATTGAGGCTTTTTGCGCACATAAAGTTTACGCTGCACCTCCGAAACCACATTACCGGTTTCATCTTTTACATAAATCACAAATTCAGGGAAACACTTATCTCCATTCGATGTTTTCAGTAAAATATCATCAAGCAACTCCTGAGAGACAATAAAGTCTGCGTAGAGATCACTTTGCCCTGGCTTTATAAAGTTAATACTCGCTTCTTTATCCCACACATAGTAACGCTCACCTAAAATTCCCATCAGCATTAGTGAATAAACAGGGTCAGTCAGAGAAAAAATACTGCCGCCATACTGAGTGCGGTTCGCATTTTTATTCCACCAGCGCAGTTTGAGTTTCATTTTGACCTGACGAAAATCTTCGCTTATTGAAATGATCCTGATGCCAGATCCCCAGAATGGAGGCCAGACATTAAGAGCAAACTTTACGATTCCAGGCTTGTAAATTTTAGCTAGTGATTTATTCATTCTTTCATCCCTGAAATAGAGCCTTCATAACTAGATGTTAAACAATTGTAACTGGTCTGATGTGTTTTATCAGTGACGCTACACGTGTTTATAAAAAAATACTAGTAACCCTTTGAACTTCGTGGTTTATTGTTATCTTGTACTGCCCTATAATGATAGGAATATTGAATTCTGTTAATTACCGCAGATCATCAACAGGAAAGTTTATGTCAGACAATAACCAAGCTCTTAAGGACGCTGGTCTTAAAGTTACACTTCCGAGACTGAAGATTTTAGAAGTACTCCAACAGCCGGAATGCCAACATATCAGCGCTGAAGAACTGTACAAAAAGCTCATTGATCTTGGAGAAGAGATCGGGCTTGCGACAGTTTATCGAGTTCTGAACCAATTTGATGATGCAGGTATTGTTACTCGCCACCATTTTGAAGGCGGCAAATCAGTTTTTGAACTATCTACCCAGCACCACCATGACCATTTAGTATGTCTGGATTGTGGGGAAGTGATCGAATTTGCAGATGACATCATAGAAGAACGTCAGAAAGAGATTGCGGCTCAGTATAATGTCATTCTGACAAACCACAGTTTATACCTTTACGGTAAATGTGCAGATGGCAGCTGCCGCGACAACCCAGATGCACATAAATTGAAAAAATAACGAATTAGACAAGCGTTCCAATCATGAGCGCTTTTCTTTTATCAAATAAAACAGCCAGTCATATGACTGGCTGTTTTATTTAACGTTTATTTTGCTTCAATTTTCGCCCAGGTATCACGTAGACCTACAGTGCGATTGAAGACTAGCTTATCTGCGGAAGAATCTTTTGAGTCTGCGCAGAAATAGCCCATACGCTCAAACTGGTAACCCTTTTCAGCTTCGGCGGTAGCTAGACTTGGTTCTACAAACCCATTCATCACAACAAGTGAGTCAGGGTTGATTGTCTCAGCAAAGTTATCGGCTGCTGCTGGGTTTGGCACTGTGAACAAGCGATCGTATAGGCGAATCTCAGCAGGTAGGCCTTTATCTGCCGATACCCAGTGAATAACACCTTTCACTTTACGGCCATCAGCTGGGTTCTTACCCAAAGTGTCTACATCGTAGCTACAGTAGATGGTGGTAATATTACCCTCTGAATCTTTTTCGATACGCTCTGCTTTGATCACGTAAGCACCACGTAGGCGCACTTCTTTCCCCAAAACCAATCGCTTGTACTTCTTGTTCGCTTCTTCGCGGAAGTCTTCACGTTCAATCCAAAGTTCACGGGTGAATGGTACTTCACGCTCACCCATCTCAGGCTTGTTAGGATGATTAGCAACGCTGAGTATTTCAACCTTACCTTCATCATAGTTTTCGATAACAACCTTAACTGGATCAAGCACAGCCATAGCACGAGGCGCGTTTTCGTTTAGATCATCACGAATACAAGATTCTAGTGAACCAAACTCAATCATGTTTTCTTGCTTAGTGACACCAATACGCTTACAAAATTCACGAATCGATGCAGGCGTGAAGCCACGGCGACGCAAGCCAGAAATAGTTGGCATACGAGGGTCATCCCATCCGTTGACTAAGTTTTCAGTCACAAGCTGGTTCAACTTACGCTTAGACATCACCGTGTATTCTAGGTTTAGACGGCTGAACTCGTACTGGCGTGGCTGACAATCAATAGAGATGTTCTCTAGTACCCAATCGTATAGGCGACGATTATCTTGGAACTCAAGCGTACATAAAGAGTGAGTAATCCCCTCTAGCGCATCCGAGATACAATGTGTGAAGTCGTACATTGGATAAATGCACCACTTATCACCCGTTTGGTGGTGCTCAGCAAAGCGAACACGGTATAGAACAGGATCACGCAGTACGATGAAAGAAGACGCAAGGTCAATTTTCGCACGCAAGCACGCTTTCCCTTCTTCAAAGCCACCCTTTCGCATTTTTTCAAATAACGCTAAGTTTTCTTCCACACTGCGGTCACGGTATGGGCTTGGTTTACCCGGTGTTGTCAACGTTCCACGGTATTCACGAATCTGCTCAGGACTTAGCTCTTCAACATACGCTAAGCCTTTCTCAATTAATTCAACCGCGTACTCGTAAAGCTTATCGAAGTAGTTTGATGAGTAACAAATCTCACCATCCCATTCAAAGCCTAACCAGCTCACATCATTCTTAATAGACTCAACGTATTCAACGTCTTCTTTTTCAGGGTTCGTGTCATCAAAACGAAGATTACACTGTCCTTGATAGTCCTGAGCAATACCAAAGTTTAAACAAATTGACTTAGCATGACCGATATGCAAGTAACCGTTCGGTTCCGGCGGGAAACGAGTATGCACGCTAGTGTGTTTACCATCCGCTAAATCTTTATCAATGATTTGGCGAATGAAGTTCGATGGACGAGCCTCAGCTTCACTCATCTATAGCACCTCAATTATTTTAGTATTGTCAGAGAAAAATAGTGTTTGTGTTCGTCATTAGCGACGCCAAACATATAACGGCTAATGATCCACAATTCTTCGCAATTACACAACTATAACCAGACTTTTATTGGTAAATAATCCATCGATAGTAGACTGGCACGCTGGCTTTGCTTATGAAAGCAGCAAATTTATTGAGCAAATCATATGAAGGGCTCGCTTGATACCTGGTATTCGGCAAGAAGTGAATACAAAAAATCCCCAAGTGTGTACTTGGGGATTTTGTATAAGACTAAAGTTTTTAGCTAGCAAGCTAAGCTGGTAATTGCACATCTGATAAATCAGCATCCGCTGGGATGTTTTTCATTTCACCCGCAACGATTTCAGCTAAGGGTCCTAGAATAACTTGGACATTGTTAGAACCAAGCTTCACAACTCCCATCGCTCCCAAGTCTTTCAGTGTCTTCTCACTGATTAAGCTAGTGTCTTTGATAGTGAGACGTAGGCGAGTGATACAAGCATCGATATTATCGATGTTGCTGTGACCGCCAAGAGCTTTAAGGTATTGTTTCGCTAGCTCAGAAGAATTTTCAGAGCCTGTCACACCAGACGTTTCAGCGCTTTCGTCGTCTTCGCGACCCGGGGTCTTCAGACCAAACTTCACGATAACAGTACGGAAGATTGTGTAGTACAGAGCGAAGAACACAAAACCT
Source organism: Vibrio sp. Isolate25 (assembly GCF_022398025.1). NCBI lineage: Bacteria > Pseudomonadati > Pseudomonadota > Gammaproteobacteria > Vibrionales > Vibrionaceae > Vibrio > Vibrio sp. Isolate25. The sequence continues at coordinate 115,029 of NZ_JAKEUT010000009.1, read as the reverse complement.
TGAAGGATTAGCATATACCATTGGTTTGACTCAGGTTTCGCTGAAGATAGAACCATATCAACTAAGCCTGCAGAGAAGCCAAAGCCAGCGGTCCAGTTCATTAGGTCAGCAATGTATAGAGAAATCCCTGTTAGAGCCGCGTGTATAACATATAACACAGGCGCTAGGAACATGAATGAAAACTCAAGAGGCTCAGTAACACCAGTAAAGAACGATGCAAAACCAGCAGCAATCATAATAGAAGCAACTTTGGCTTTATTCTCAGGTTTAGCAGTGTGGTAGATAGCAAGTGCAGCACCTGGCAGACCAAACATCATTACAGGGAAGTAACCTCCCATGTAGCGACCTAGCTCACCAATAACACCAATCACTTCACCATCAGAGTTTAATTTAACAAGTTGACCACCTTGCTCGACAACGTTACCTGCCGCCCAGAAGTTACCCAAGTCATTAATGCCAGCCATGTCAAACCAAAATACAGAGTTCAGCGCATGGTGCAGACCTACAGGGATAAGTAGACGGTTGAAGAAGCCGTACAAACCAGAACCAACCTCACCTAGGTTAGTGATGCCTTCACCGAAAGAGACTAGACCCGTAAAGATGACTGGCCACACGTACATAAGCACAAAAGAGAGGATGATACCGGCGAAAGAAGTTAGGATTGGTACTAGGCGCTTGCCTGAGAAGAACGCCAATGCTTTTGGTAGCTCAACTTGGTAATAACGGTTGTAGAGCTCAGCAGCAACAATACCAGAAAGAATACCAATAAACTGGTTACCAACTTTAGCAAAAGCCAATTTAGTTTCTGGGTCATCAAGAGCTACTAGGCCAATTTGCTCAACCGTACCAGGGCTAAGTAAAGTGGTAATGACTGTGTAAGCAACGAAGCCTGCGAGAGCTGCTGCGCCATCTTTGTCTTTTGACATACCGTAAGCAACACCAATTGCAAACAATACAGACATGTTATCAATGATTGCTGCACCAGCTTGGACTAGGAAAGCGGCAACTGCACTGTTACCACCCCAACCTGCTGGGTCTATCCAGTAACCAATACCCATGAGTATTGCTGCAGCAGGAAGAGTAGCTACAGGCACCATAAGCGCCTTACCTACCTTCTGAAAGTATCCGAGAATATTCACCGTATAGTTCCCCCTATAGGATTTTTGTATTTTTGGCTGAGCGACTTTTTTTATTCGCTCAATTTAGTCCTGCTCAGTGTATGCCATTAATTTTGCCCCGCAAATTAAAACCTTATCAATTGTGATCATAATCACCAGAAAATGGCCTAATTCGAGGATTTTGCTAGCGAGATCATAAAACTTATTTTACAATACAAAAAAATAACAACGCACACCTAATATTCACGGTATTCTGAACTTATTATCATCATGACAATGCTCGTAGTTCAAGAAGTCTATCTGGTATTACCCAGTAAGCTTCTTCATATTCAGCAAGCTTTTAAATGAGACAGAATGTAATTTCAGATAGAATATCTCTTGCTTGCTCAAGATATTTTGCGACCTAATTGAAGCTCACGAATAAAGTATAAAGATACGTAATGAATGTTTCAGTTAGGCGGATAGAAGTATTAAAAATCAAACTTATAAGGATTAGCTAACCATGTATGCGCTAACTAACTGTAAGATCTTCACCGGCAACGACGTTCTTGTCGACCACGCAGTCGTCATTAAAGACCAACTGATAGATTCGCTATGCCCGGTAGCTGACCTTCCTCATGATATTGAAGTTCAGGACTTAAACGGAGCAAATCTTAGTCCCGGATTTATCGATCTGCAGCTAAATGGTTGTGGTGGTGTCATGTTGAATGACGAGATCACTGCTGAAACCATGCAAATCATGCATGAAGCAAATCTTAAGTCTGGCTGTACTAGCTTCCTTCCTACTCTTATCACTTCTTCTGATGAAGATATGCGTCAAGCAGTATCAGCTGCACGTGATTACCATGCTCAATACCAAAACCAATCACTAGGCCTGCACCTTGAGGGGCCGTATTTAAATGTGATGAAAAAAGGCATTCATAGCGTTGATCATATCCGACCATCAGAAGACAACATGATCGATTTCATGTGTGAAAACGCAGATGTCATTGCAAAAGTGACACTCGCACCAGAACATAATGACCCTGCACACATCAAACGCCTAAGAGCTGCGGGGATTGTCGTATCAATCGGTCATACCAATGCGACGTATTCTGAAGCTCGTCAGAGCTTTGACGCTGGTATCACGTTCGCTACTCATCTATTTAATGCAATGACGCCTATGGTAGGGCGTGAGCCTGGGGTAGTTGGAGCAATCTACGATACCTCAGACGTTTACGCGGGCGTCATCGCCGATGGGTTCCACGTCGATTATGCAAACATTCGCATCGCTCACAAAATCAAAGGCGAAAAATTAGTATTAGTGACAGATGCCACAGCTCCTGCAGGCGCTGACATGGATTACTTTATTTTTGTTGGTAAGAAAGTATATTACCGAGATGGTAAGTGTGTTGATGAAAATGGCACACTAGGCGGTTCAGCACTGACAATGATAGAAGCTGTACAAAATACCGTTGAGCACGTCGGTATCGCGCTGGACGAAGCACTTCGCATGGCAACCCTATACCCAGCGAAAGCAATAGGGGTTGATGAGCAACTAGGCCGTATCAAACAAGGCATGGTTGCAAATCTGACAGTCTTCGATCGTGACTTCAAAGTTCAAGCGACGGTTGTTAATGGACAATACGAGCAAAGTTAAGAATGAATGGCGGACAAATAGGTAACGTAGACTTAGTAAAACAGCTAAATAGCGCAGCAGTTTATCGACTGATCGATCAACAAGGGCCGATATCTCGAATCCAAGTCGCGGACGTTAGTCAACTCGCGCCAGCAAGCGTTACAAAAATCACCCGCCAATTACTCGAACGTGGTCTTATCAAAGAAGTCGCACAGCAAGCCTCAACGGGAGGGCGTCGTGCGATTTCACTGACCACCGAAGTCGAGCCTTTCCATTCAGTAGCCGTACGTTTGGGCAGAGATTACATTCAATTCAGCCTCTACAATCTTGGTGGTAAAGAATTGGTTTCTGGATATCAGGAATTCTTCTATACCACTCAAGAAGATTTAGTTGACGGTCTCACCTCTCACCTAAAAAACTTTATTCAATCTAACCACTCGGTCATCAACCAGTTGATCGCCATTGGTGTTTCTCTACCCGGTCTGGTAAACCCTGAAACTGGCGTTGTCGAGTATATGCCTAACATCAGTATCGATAACCTTGCCCTCGCCGAGCTGATCGAAAACACCTTCCATGTTCAATGCTTCGTCGGTAATGATGTTCGAGGTATGGCGCTTGCGGAACATTACTTTGGCGCGAGTAAAGATTGCCAAGATTCGATTTTAGTCAGTGTTCATCGTGGTACAGGGGCAGGTATTATCGTCAACGGCCAAGTTTTCTTGGGTTTCAATCGCAACGTCGGTGAAATTGGTCATATTCAGATCGATCCCCTAGGGGAACAATGCCAGTGCGGTAACTTTGGTTGCCTCGAAACGGTAGCAGCTAACCCCGCGATCGTTGAGCGAGTAAAAAAATTAATCAAACAAGGTTATGAATCCAGCCTGACAGAACTGGAAACCATTACGATTAAAGAAGTGTGTGATCACGCAAACATGGGTGATGAACTGGCCAAACAAAGTTTGGTTCGGGTAGGTAACCAGTTAGGTAAAGCCATTGCAATTACTATTAACTTGTTTAACCCACAAAAAATCGTTATCGCCGGGGATATTACCCGTTGCGAAGAGATTATTTTCCCTGCAATTCGTCGCAATGTGGAAAACCAGTCTCTCACTACTTTCCACAGTGGACTGCCGATTGTCGCCTCTGAGATCGATAGCCAGCCAACGATTGGCGCATTTGCAATGATAAAACGTGCGATGCTTAACGGCGTTTTGTTACAAAAATTGCTCGAAGATTGATCTAGTAAGCAATCAGTTGAGTTAGAATAACGGGTTACAATTATGTAACCCGTTTTTATTAGGACAAGAATCAGATTCATATGGAACTCATTTTAATCTCTTCCGCCTTTCTGGCTGGGTTCATTACCCTCAAGTGCAACTTGCCCCCTTTGGTCGGTTTCTTACTGGCTGGTTTTGCTTTGCACGCTTTTGGTTTTGAAACGAATGGCACCATAGTCACGCTAGCCGATCTTGGAGTGACCCTCTTGCTGTTCACAATCGGTTTAAAACTGGATATCAAAACACTACTATCCAAAGAAATCTGGGCGGGGGCCACCATACACAATCTGCTATCTACCCTTTTATTTAGTGCTGCCCTACTCTGCTTCAAATTCTTAGGTGTCAGCTCACTAGCGAGCATGTCAGCAGAGCAATTGCTCCTGCTTGGTTTCGCACTCTCTTTCTCTAGTACCGTTTTCGCCGTGAAATCTCTCCAAGAAAAAGGGGAGATGAATGCCACTTACGGCACTATGGCGATTGGTATTCTAGTTATGCAGGACATCTTTGCTGTGGTGTTTCTAACCGCTTCAACGGGCAAACTGCCTGAGTGGTACGCCATTGTACTCTTTGCTCTGCCATTATTGCGCCCTGCCTTTTACAAGATGCTCGACTGGGTTGGCCATGGCGAAATGCTGGTACTATTCGGTATTTTCTTTGCGCTAGTCGTCGGTGCTGGGTTATTCGAGCTGGTCGGAATGAAGCCAGATCTTGGCGCTTTGATCCTAGGAATGCTCCTTGCTGGGCACCGCAAGGCATCAGAACTTTCTAAATCACTGTTTAATCTAAAAGAACTTTTTCTCGTTTGTTTTTTCCTCAATATCGGTTTGGCAGCGCAACCTACCATGTCAGGTTTTGCCTTAGCTATTTTGTTCTTACTGCTATTGCCACTGAAAGGGATTCTATATTTTGCCGTACTGAACACCTTTAAGTTCCGTGTACGGACTTCATTACTCACCACACTGAGCCTATTTAACTTTAGTGAATTCGGTCTCATCGTTGGTGGACTCGCCTTTAAAATGGGCTGGATGAGCGGAGATATATTGGTTGCTTTAGCATTGGCGGTCTCCATCTCCTTTGTTCTAGCATCACCACTCAACCGTAAAGGCCACGAGTTATACCGTCGTTCTGGCCGCTGGTTAAAAGAACATGCAGCGGAGAAACTTCACACTCGCGATCAGCTCATTAATCCGGGGAATGCTCAAGTTCTGATCCTTGGTATGGGACGCATAGGCACTGGTGCCTATGATGAGTTACGCTCGCGTTATGGAAAGATTTGCTTAGGTATTGAAGTGAGAGAGGACGCGGCTGTACAGCATCAAGCTGAAGGACGAAATGTGATCGCCGGAGATGCCACTGACCCTGACTTCTGGGAACGTATCCTCGATACGGCCAACGTAAAGTTAGTTCTACTCGCCATGCCTCATCACCAAGGGAACCAAACTGCACTAGAGCAGCTACAGAGCAAAAAATTTCAAGGCCAGATCGCAGCTATCGCAGCATACCCTGATCAGCTTGAAAGCCTGAATGAAGGAGGGGTAGACGCTGCGTTTAACATATATAGCGAAGCAGGGAGTGGCTTCGCTAGGCACGTCTGTGAGCAATTGAAACCGACCTTCAGCACTTCACAATAACGTACGAACAAGGCAGCGACATAGCTGCCTTTTCTTTACTAACACCTTAAATCGTTTAAAAAACGAACCAAACATAGAGCCCATTCATCAAATCAAGGTTAATGTTAGATAAAATTTAACAACAACCTTGTTAGTTAAACTTTTTTATCAGTGACTGTTGATTTTTTTAATCAAAATGGCAAATTGAACTCAGCAGATTAAATAAGGTTTATAAGGAAGTTGTATGTGTTCTATCTTCGGTATTCTAGACATCAAAAGTGACGCTCAAGCTCTTCGCCCTGTAGCGCTAGAAATGTCTAAGAAACTTCGTCATCGTGGCCCTGACTGGTCAGGTATCTACTCTTCAGAAAAAGCCATTCTCGCTCATGAGCGTCTTGCTATTGTTGGATTAAATAGTGGAGCACAACCTCTGTATAGCGCTGATAAAAAGCACATCCTTGCGGTAAACGGTGAAATCTACAACCACAAGGAAATCCGTGCACGTTATGAAGGTAAATACGATTTTCAAACCGACTCTGACTGTGAAGTCATCCTAGCGCTTTACCAAGATATGGGCGCTGACCTTCTCGAAGAACTCAACGGTATTTTCGCATTCGTTCTGTATGATGAAGAGAAAGACACCTATCTCGTCGGCCGTGATCACATTGGTATCATTCCGCTTTACCAAGGTTACGATGAACACGGTAACTACTATGTCGCTTCTGAAATGAAAGCATTGGTGCCAGTATGTAAAACCGTCAGCGAATTCCCTCCTGGTTGTTACTATGGAAGTGGTGATGCAGAACCTAAGCGCTATTACATCCGTGACTGGAATGAGTACGCTGCAGTCCAAGGCAACTCCACCAGCAAAGAAGAGTTGACTGAAGCACTTGAAGCTGCAGTTAAGCGCCAGCTCATGACAGACGTGCCTTACGGTGTGCTTCTCTCTGGCGGCTTGGACTCTTCTATTACTTCAGCGGTAGCAAAACGTTTTGCGGCGATGCGTATTGAAGATGATGAGAAGTCCGAAGCATGGTGGCCACAACTGCACTCATTTGCGGTCGGCTTAGAGGGTGCGCCTGACTTAAAAGCAGCGCGAGAAGTGGCAGACAAAATCGGTACTGTTCACCATGAGATGACTTATACGATTCAAGAAGGTTTAGACGCAATTCGTGATGTTATCTACCACATCGAGACATACGACGTTACGACTATCCGTGCTTCAACGCCAATGTTCCTAATGGGTCGTAAGATAAAAGCGATGGGCATTAAGATGGTACTGTCTGGTGAAGGTGCCGATGAAATCTTCGGTGGTTACTTGTACTTCCACAAAGCGCCAAACGCAAAAGAGTTCCACGAAGAGACGGTTCGTAAGCTGCTTGCTCTCAACATGTTCGACTGTGCACGCGCGAACAAATCACTTGCGGCATGGGGCGTTGAAGGTCGAGTGCCTTTCCTAGATAAAGAATTTATCGATGTGGCAATGCGCCTAAACCCAGAAGATAAGATGTGTGGTAACGGTAAGATGGAGAAACACATCCTGCGTGAGTGTTTCGAACACTACCTACCAGATTCAATCGCATGGCGTCAGAAAGAGCAGTTCTCTGATGGTGTCGGATACAGCTGGATCGATACGCTTAAAGAAGTGGCTGAAGCAAAAGTCTCTGATCAGCAAATGGAAACGGCTGCCTACCGCTTCACATACAACACGCCGACAACAAAAGAAGGCTATGTATACCGTGAAATCTTTGAAGAACTATTCCCGCTTCCATCGGCGGCAGAATGTGTCCCTGGCGGCCCATCAGTCGCTTGTTCTTCAGCTAAGGCGATTGAATGGGACGAGTCATTCAAGAACATGGCTGACCCATCAGGCCGAGCTGTTCAGAGCGTTCACAACGATTCATACTAACCAAACTTAAAAGAGGCTCATTGAGCCTCTTTCTTATTTCACAACAAACTTCTTCAAATACTGCAAAGCAATCAGTTTGCTCACTTACTAGCCCCCCTTTCTCAGCGCTGCCCACTTCTCTTTTTTTCAGATATGACAGCATATTGTAAAAATCATAATCTCGATTTTGCAAACTAAGTTTATGGTACGTTATTTTCAGCAATTAAAAGCCATTATTTCTTTTATTTCAAACGGTTACAACAAAACCATAAGCATGACTAATAAATAGAGCCATTGCAGATAGATCTACTACGGAGTATATGTAGAAAACAAATAAAATTCTTTAATAACAAACATTAGTAATATTTATGTCAAACCAACATCAACAATTCTTTGGACACCCTCGTGGCTTGTTCCTTTTGTTCGGTACCGAACTTTGGGAACGCTTTTCTTACTACGCAATGCGTGCAATCCTTGTTCTTTACCTTACCGATGCAACACTTGACGGTGGTTTAGGCTGGTCGACTAAAGATGCTTTGGATCTCTACGGCATCTATACTGGACTCGTTTACATCACTCCCCTTATTGGCGGATGGCTAGCCGATAACTACCTCGGACAACGCCGCTCTATTCTTATTGGTGGCGCTTTAATGGCCGTCGGCCAATTCACCTTAGCCATGCCAGCAGATATGTTGGGGCTAGGTACCGTACACACCTTTTATCTCGGTCTTGCGCTTTTAATTGCGGGTAATGGCCTATTTAAGCCAAACATCTCAACCATGGTGGGTGACTTGTATCAGGAAGGCGATAACCGACGCGATGGAGCGTTTACCATTTTTTACATGGGTATCAACATAGGCGCGCTACTAGCAGGAGTTGTTGCGGGCTCTGTTACCAATGAATTTGGCTGGAAGTCTGGCTTTGTTGTCGCGGGTATCGGTATGCTCATCAGCCTGATCATGCAGATGAGCCTCGCTCAGTCATGGCTTGGGGACATTGGCCGTGAGCCTGCAGCCAAGAGAGATTTGGCCCTCAAAAAGTCCTCTAAGAAAGAGCCATTAACGAAAGAAGAGTTTGACCGCATCAAAGTTATTTTGGTGATGAGCCTGTTCACTATTGTCTTCTGGGCTGGCTTTGAGCAAGCGGGTGGCCTGATGAACATCTACACCCAGCAATACACAGATCGTATGATTGGCGGCTTCGAAGTACCTGCGGCTTGGTTCCAATCACTCAATCCATTCTTCATCATTACACTTGCTCCTTTACTTGCAGTACTTTGGGTCAAGCTTGGGAAACGAGAGCCAAACTCACCGGTCAAATTTGCTCTCGCTATGTTCTTCCTCGCACTTGGTTTCCTATGTATGGTTGGTGCGGTAATTGAACAAGGTGGTGATACCACGGTGAAAACCTCCATGCTATGGCTAGTTGGCGCTTTCTTCTTCCATACTCTCGGTGAGCTTTGCCTGTCTCCAATCGGTTTGTCATTAGTGACTAAGTTAGCCCCGCTCCGCCTCGCTTCTCTGATGATGGGCGCGTGGTTCGGCTGTAATGCGATTGCTAACTATGTCGCTGGCTATGTTGGCTCACATGTTGGCGAACTTGGCGCATTTGCTATCTTTAGTGGCATCGCGGTTACCGCGATCATATCTGGTGTCATTTTGCTCTTGTTCTCAAACACACTGGTTCGTTGGATGCACGGCGCAGAATCTCCAATCAGCAATGCTGAGCAAATAGAAGAGCAGCAAACTCAAATCGCTTAATCGCAGCTTCATATATGAAAACGCCCGACCTATCATAGATCGGGCGTTTTTGTTTGCTTTTCCCTCTATCGGAAAGGGAGAAAATCACTTCACGCTAGTCACGCGGCTTACTCTCTCGCCTGTATCAGACACAGAGCGGATGAAGACTTCACCTTTCACATTTGGACGAGCATTATCTGCGTAAGTTAGCCAGTTCTTACCATCTAGAGAGTATTGAAGCTTGACACCAGGGAACTGAACGTTCATCACTAGCTTGCCCTCTTCTACTTTCGCACCTGGTACAGGTAGGCGGTAATCAATACCTGATTTCTCTAGCTTAGCCAGTTCACGTTGGCCAACTACGTTGGCAAAGCGGTTGTAGTCTTGGTTTAGCGCAGCTTTGTCTACTAGGTTAGAGTTTTGCGAGTATTCAACACCCACTTTGTAGTCGTTTTCCCAGTCAGCACGGTGCCATGCACGCTCAGCTGCTGCTAGTACGCGAGGGAATACCATGTACTCATATTGCTCGTCGTTACGTACTGTCTCAGACCAAAGCTGTGCTGATAGACCGTAGAAAGGTTTCGCTTCGATTTCACCTTTGCCAGTAAAGCCGTTGCCATCGCGGTCTACAGAAGTTTCTGCATTCTGAGGCATGTTCTCTGGTGCAAAGCCAAACATCTTACGAGTGTCTGTTGCACGCGTTGCCCAGTAGTAACCACGCTCTTTCGGGTCAACTTCGTATGGCATATCCATGTAAACGTAGTCTGGGTTAGAAACGATCACGTCGTAACCTTTCTTAGACCACTCGTACACTGATGATGTGCCACCCCAGTAAAGTACATCCCAGAAATTAACGCGTGTGTTTTCTGTTGCGAACGCTTTCTCACCTTCACTGTATTTAAGACCATCTTGCCATGCTTGGAAGTTTGCAATGCCCTTCTCTGCCACAATCTTCGATACTTCTTCCGCAAAATGGCTTGGTAGATGAGCAAAGTCGCTTACCGTACCGTCTGCAATTAGCGTCTGACATTGTGGAGACTGTGCGAATGGCTTGTCTTGCTTAGATAGGTCAATCGTGCCTTTCCAGCTTACTTTCTCTTCAGCGTTCACATCTTGGAAACCAGCACCTAGCTTGATGTTCTTCGCTTCGTCACCACCAAAGTGCCATGTTGTTAGCGGCGCACCAGCCTCGTTGTGCATTGTTGCGACTTCTGAAATCACTTTATCGACAAAGCGAGTTGAAGATTCCATACATGGGTTGATGAAGCTTTGCTTGTTGTAGAACTGAACCGTGGTTACGTTCGATGTATCTTGTGGATCCATCAATCGATATTCGTTCGCTTCTATTTCTTTACCTTCTTCCATTAGGCGGTCGTAACGTGCTTCCATTGATACCACAGCGGCACGAGCGTGTGCTGGCATATCGATTTCAGGAATCACTTCAATGTTACGCGCTTTCGCGTATTTCAAGATTTCCACGTAATCTGCTTTGCTGAAGAAACCAGAACCAAAGTTGTCTGTCGTTGCACCTGAGCCAAGCTGAGGTAGTAAACAGCTTTTCTCTTCCAAATCGAAACAACGGTTAGCACCCACTTCAGTCAGCTCAGGCAGACCCAGGATTTCTAAACGCCAGCCTTCATCATCTGTTAGGTGAAGGTGTAGTTTGTTCATCTTGTACGCTGCCATTTGGTCAAGCGTTGCAAGGATTGCGTCTTTAGAGTGGAAGTTACGAGCCACGTCCACCATCACACCACGGTAATCAAAACGCGGCGCATCTTTAATAGACAGTTGTGGTAGAGAATCAGCATTTTGGCTATCTACCAGACCAAAGAGTGATTGTACTGCGTAGAAAGCACCTGCTTGGTCGAACGCTTTAATCACAATACCGTCGCCTTTGATGCTCATTTCGTAAGCACCAGATTTTGCCAACTCACCGCTGAAGTCTGCAGGAACAACAGTGATACCTACAGGAAGGGAGCCTTGAACATCTACACCTACCACTTCGCCGCGTGTTTGAATTGCTGCGTATTGAGTCGCATCGAATGCGTCTTTAGGCAGCGCAATACCCGCCGCGATATCTACCGTACCTTTACCTGCTTCAACAGACATTGGCGTTGGTAGTAACGTGGTTGATACGTCTTGTTTTTCTAGGTCTTGGTTCTTCTCGAAACGAGACACAGCGTTTGCAAATACGTTGTTGTCATTTGGCGTACGTGTTAGGTTGTTGCCCTCAAGGCCAGTCACAAAAGATGCAACGTCTTCGGTGTTAAGAGAAGCGATCATCTTAGGCTCTGCATTTGGTGCAGCAACAAACGCGCCTGGCATGAAGTCAGTTTCAAATAGCTGCCAGTATTCAGCAACAAGAGGAAGCACAACCTCTTCACCCGCAGCAAAACCATCAAACTTATCTGTTGGTTCTAGTTTGTGTAGGTCACCCGTTACGCGAGAGATTTTGAACTGCTCGTTGTCAACATCCAGAATCAGACGAATGCTGTGGAAATAAATAGCCCAATCTTTAGAGTCAACCGCTTCACCTTGGTTAACTAGCGTCATGTTTACTTTGTTACAAGACGCCCACTCAGCGCCCATGTCTTGACATGCAAGACCTTCATTTGCGCCGTGGTTAGTCAACACTTCATATTGAATATCAAGATTACTGGCGAGCGAATTAACAACACTTTGCTCATTAGATTGAAACGCAGAGCAACCTGCTAGTGATGCGACAACCGATACCGCGATCAGACTTTGTTTAAACATCTTACTTACCCCAACACGTAAATAGAGCCGAAAAAGTCAGCTCGAAAACTAAGAATAGAAACAACATATCTCAATTTATTTTTAGTCGTAAAATTAAACTCTAGTGAAAGTGATCGTGTTCGAAACTCAAGATTTATAAAAACAAAATGATATTTAAAAACAAAAGCTTACAATCTACGTTAAAATCAACACAAATCATTTGACGGTATTACTGAGAATTTGATCGCACCTATTCATAACAACAACAAATGAATTAGGACTTAGATCACAAGACAGCAATCATCCGATTACGCTAAGCTAGGATGTAAAATAGAAAAGTGTGATTTTAGACGCAGTTTGCTCTCGTTAAACCACGTCAAAACCTAACCATTTCAACAAATTTTCCGTAAGGCGACAGACCCTATGTATAAATTTTGTCTACTGTTTCTGGCTCTGGCTATCTCAACCTCCTCTGTAGCAGAACCTCTTTACTGGCAAGCTCAGAAGGGCAAACTCAACTATTTAATTCTGGGTTCAGTACATGTCGGAGATGAAAGCATGTACCCACTGCCTCAAACAATCACTGAACGGCTTAAGTCCAGTGACGGGCTAATCATGGAAACAGACATACGCAAAACACAGGGAGTCAGCTACCCGCCCGTGACGTTACTGACCAAGGATGTCCTGAGCCCAGCACAGCAGAACGAGCTTAAAGGGATGGCTAATCTACTTAACATGGACCAACAACAGCTGATGCTGTCCCCGCCATGGGCAACCGCGCTGGCATTACAGATGAAACAAATCGAGTACCTCGGCTACCAGGCAGCTTATGGCATCGATACTCATTTGATGTACAAAGCTACTCTCCAAGACATTCCCGTTATTAGTTTGGAGTCGATTCAGTTTCAGATTGATTTACTTACAGGACAAAAAGAAGCGGGTAAAGAGCTATTGGTTAGCGCTATTGAAGAGTTTGACCACTCAGAAGATGCCACTCACTGCCTGATAGAAAGTTGGAAAGCGGGTGATTTGGATAAATTAAATGAATTCGCCAGCCTGACAGAAATGTCTCCAGAATTCGAACAGAGTTTTATGACCCAAAGAAACATCGACTGGGCGGAACAACTGTCAGAACCAAGCTGGTCACCTAAACGCAAAGGCTCTTACGTGATGGTTGTCGGTGCATTACATCTAGTTGGTGAGCAGAGTGTTTTGGATTTGCTCAAAGATAGTGGCTTTAAGGTATCACAACTTTCGCAGAGTAAGGCCGCGAACTGTGAGTTTGAATATTAGTCGTTGCAGCAATAAGTTTGCTGTTGAAAAGAGAAAAGCCCGCTCAAATAGCGGGCTTTCTTATATATGGTCGGTGAAGAGGGATTCGAACCCCCGACCCTCTGGTCCCAAACCAGATGCGCTACCAAGCTGCGCTATTCACCGAAAATTTTTGCTAGGATTTCGCTGCATCAGAGGGTCGCCCTCTACTCCCGCTATTCCTAACCTCAGGATGCGCTACCAAGCTGCGCTATTCACCGAGATGTTTCTTCGAGCTGATTGCCCGTCAACGAAGGCGTATATTACGGATTCTGATCGTTAACGCAAGCCATTTTACTAAGTTTTTTTACATTTAGGCTTGTTTGACTAAAACACCACCAACGGGTGATAAAATGTGAGCACAAACACAGCACAAGAAACAAATACGCAACCAAAACCATACAATTGATCCAGATCATTACCGGTATTGTAACCGTCTATTAATTTAATCCATGTCATCACTACTTTGGATTTGGAGGGAACATGGACTTTTGGCTGAATCTCCTGTTTGGTAATGCAGTAGGACTATCTTCAATGTTAGTCATCTTTGGGGCTTTGGGTCTGATGCTATTTTATGGCGGTTACTTCATTTACAAAGTAATGAACGACAAATCTCCTCACTAGATCGCTTAGCCCTATTTTCGAATAGAGTATCGCTATGCACCGAAGTAGATTCTTTGTCTACTTCGGTTTTTTACTTTCAGCATTAGAAATTTCTGCTCTATTATCCGTTGTCATGGGTATAATACAGTTACTCATTCCCTACTCTGAGATGCAGTTATGTCTCACGATGATGATTTCGCCTTATTCCAAGAAATGATGGGAGATGTTAAGCCCATTCAACATGATACAGCCGAACATAAAAAGCACCATCAAGTCACCGAAGCACAACTCGCAAAGCGTGAAGCCGCCATTTGGCTAACCGAAGACGATCCCGAGTATTTGTCTGTTGACCATGCTCCCATGCTTAAACCAGAGGATATTATCGAGTTTAAACGCGATGGAGTGCAAGAAGGTGTGTATCGCAAGTTACGCTTGGGGAAGTATCCTATTCAAGCCCGCTTAGACTTACACCGGCATACGTTAAAACAAGCCCGTGATGAAGTAGTCAAATTCCTCAAGCAATGCGTACAAATGGATATTCGCACCGTGGTTATTGTCCATGGCCGCGGTGAGAAATCTAACCCACCAGCATTAATGAAAAGCTATGTCGCACAGTGGTTACAACAAATTCGTGACGTACAATGCGTTCATAGCACACAGCGCTTTCATGGTGGCAGCGGTGCCGTTTATGTCATGCTACGTAAAAGTTCAGAAAAAAAACTCGAAAATCGAGAACGCCATCAAAAACGCCTTGGCTAGACAACGCACGGTTTGAAATGAGATTAAGCTTACTCCGTCATCATAAGAGTGCTAGAATATCAAAGCAGCCAAAGGGCTGCTTTTTCATTTCCGATTAATGCCGTTGTGAAACGTTAGAGAGAACAACATGTCACAAGATGCCAAACGCCTAAACAAATTCATTAGTGAGACCGGTTTTTGCTCACGCCGAGAAGCTGATCGCCTAATCGAACAAGGTAGAGTTACTATTAACGGAAAAGTACCCGAAATGGGGACTAAGGTTTTTCCGGGAGACGATGTTCGTGTCGATGACAAGCCAATCAGCGCCGCCACAGACAAGCCTATTTATATCGCTTTGAATAAGCCGACTGGCATCACCTGTACCACTGAACGTGATATTCCCGGCAACATTGTTGATTTCATTGGCCACAAGAAGCGTATCTTTCCTATCGGTCGTCTAGACAAACCATCTGATGGCTTGATCTTTCTGACCAATGACGGTGATATCGTCAACAAGATCCTCCGTGCCGGCAATAATCACGAAAAAGAGTATGTTGTTCGTGTCGATAAACCGATTACCGAACAGTTCATCAAAAAAATGAGCTCAGGTGTCGATATTCTCGATACCAGGACGTTGCCATGTAAGGTCACTAAAGAGACTAAATTCTCTTTTCGTATTGTCCTCACACAAGGCCTTAATCGCCAAATCCGTCGTATGTGTGAAGCACTGGGTTATGAGGTTTTCAAACTTCGCCGAGTTCGTATCATGAATATCACCCTCGATGGAATCCCAAATGGCCAGTGGCGCTACCTCAGCGATGACGAGATCAGAGAAATTCTCGCAATGTGTGAGTCATCGAGTGGAACGGAAGACGCTTCAAAAGTAGATTCACGCGGTCGTAACATTCGCAAAGCGACTGACGCCAAGCTATTTGACAGTCGTGAAGAGAATCAGGAATCAAAAGCAAGGCGCAATCAAAAACAGCGCACATTCAAAGGCAAAAATGCCGAAGAATTTCGCCACGCCCCTAATTCGAAAAAAGGGCGGGGAGGAAAATCAGATTCCAAATCTAAACCGAGCACCAATAAAGGCAAAAGCGTCTACAAAACAAAGTCAGATAAACCCGCTCAGCGACCATCTGACAAGCCTCGCACTGTCGGCACATTAAGTTTAAAGAAATAACTTGTCCTATAAAAACGGGAGCCAGCTGGCTCCCGTTTTTATTTGCTGAGATACTTCAATTTATACCGTACCGAAGATCTTATCGCCTGCATCACCAAGACCAGGAACGATGTAACCTTTGTCATTTAGTTTTTCATCAATGGCGGCAGTAAACAGTTCAACATCTGGGTGAGCTTTCTCTAGCGCTTCAATACCTTCTGGCGCTGCAACTAGAACTAAGACTTTAATCGCTTTACAGCCTTGCTCTTTTAGCAGGTCGATCGTAGCGATCATTGAACCGCCCGTGGCAAGCATTGGGTCTACAACCAGCGCAATACGCTCATCAATATTAGATGTTAGCTTATTAAAGTAAGGCACCGGCTCTAGTGTTTCTTCATCACGGTAGATGCCCACAACACTGATACGCGCACTTGGCATATGTTCAAGCACGCCATCCATCATGCCAAGACCAGCACGTAAGATAGGTACAACCGTCACTTTCTTACCTTTAATCTGGTCTACTTCTACCGGCCCATTCCAACCTTCAATGGTTACTTTCTCTGTTTCAAAGTCTGCAGTTGCTTCGTAAGTCAGTAGGCTACCGACTTCAGTTGCTAGCTCACGAAAGCGCTTAGTGCTAATCTCACCTTCTCTCATTAGACCCAGTTTGTGTTTAACAAGAGGGTGTTTTACTTCAACAACTTTCATTTCCATCTCCGGATACATAGGTGATTTTTAAACAAACCTTCAGATTATAAACGATTTCGTTCTCAAATTCTTGCGCTAGAACAAAAGAAAAAACCAGCGCAAACGTTTGCTATATTGGTTTATCCGCTGTTAGAATAGCGCCGATTTCATATCCAACTTTCAAACTGAGGACTTCCTTGTGAGTGCTGATAACACTTCTCTTAGCTATAAAGACGCTGGCGTAGATATCGATGCAGGTAACGCACTAGTAGACCGCATCAAAGGTGCCGTTAAACGTACTCGTCGCCCTGAAGTAATGGGTGGTATTGGTGGTTTTGGTGCTTTGTGCGAACTACCAACCAAATATAAGCAGCCGGTACTGGTCTCAGGTACTGACGGGGTTGGAACCAAACTTCGTCTTGCTTTGGATATGAAAAAACACGACACCATAGGCATCGACCTTGTCGCTATGTGCGTAAATGACTTGATTGTGCAAGGTGCTGAGCCACTGTTTTTCCTCGATTACTACGCGACAGGCAAACTGGATGTTGATACTGCGGCAGACGTTGTTTCCGGTATCGCTGACGGCTGTGTACAAGCCGGTTGTGCGCTTATTGGTGGTGAAACTGCTGAAATGCCTGGCATGTACGAAGGGGAAGACTATGATGTAGCGGGCTTCTGTGTTGGCGTCGTAGAAAAAGAAAATGTTATCGACGGCAGCAAAGTCGCGGCAGGCGATGCGCTTATCGCGGTAGGTTCAAGTGGTCCTCACTCAAACGGTTATTCACTCATTCGTAAGATTCTCGAAGTATCGGGCGCAGATAAGAATGAAGAGCTAGCAGGCCGTACTATCGGCGAACATCTGCTGGAACCAACAAAGATTTACATCAAATCGGCGCTAAAAATGATTGAAGCGCACGACATTCATGCAATTTCTCACATTACTGGCGGTGGTTTCTGGGAAAATATTCCTCGCGTACTGCCTGAAGGCACCAAAGCTGTTATCGATGGCAATAGCTGGGAATGGCCTGTGATTTTCAACTGGCTGCAAGAAAAAGGCAATGTGACCACTCACGAAATGTACCGCACATTTAACTGTGGTGTTGGTCTAGTTATTGCGCTGCCAAAAGAACAAGCAAACGCGGCAGTGGCGTTGCTTGAAGCAGAAGGTGAGAAGGCATGGGTTATTGGTGAAATCGCTGATGCCAGTGCTGATGAAGAACAAGTAGAGATCAAATAAATTATGAAGAGTATTGTTGTTTTAGTTTCAGGAAATGGTTCGAACTTACAGGCGATTATTGATGCTTGTGAAACCAAGATCAGTACTGGCCGAGTGACCGCTGTTTTTTCAAACAAAGCAACAGCTTATGGCTTGGAGCGAGCTAAGAAAGCAGGCGCAGCAGCCCACTTTTTGGATCCAAAATCATTCGATACCCGCGACGCGTTTGATCATGAATTGATGAAGCAAATTGATGAATATAAGCCAGATGTCATTGTTCTCGCAGGGTACATGCGCATCTTAAGTGGTGAATTCGTTCGCCACTATAGAGGCCGAATGATCAATATCCACCCTTCTCTACTGCCGAAATACCCAGGTCTGAACACCTACCAACGAGCCATTCATGCTGGTGATGAAGAGCATGGCACCAGTGTTCACTTTGTTACTGAACAACTGGATGGTGGCCCGGTGATCCTACAGGCTAAAGTGCCCATCTTTGATGAAGACACGGTTGAAACACTTACAGAACGAGTACAAACTCAGGAACATAAGATTTATCCTCTGGTCGTGCAATGGCTGGTTGAAGAACGCTTGATCATGAAAGACGAAAAAGAAGCTTACCTTGATGGTAAGTTACTTGGAATTCATGGGTACGCTGAAGAATAGTATCAGCCGTGCAAACTCTGCGATCAAAGGCGAGCTCTGTGCTCGCCTTTTTGCTTCTATTAATCTTCAATTCATATTGACTCAGTTAGTCTGAACAAAACTAAGGAGGTCCAGAATGGATTTAAAAAGTTTATTGAATCAGGCTCTAAACTCAGATCTTGTTCGTCAAGGCCAACAGAAAGTGCAACAGCAATCTAGCTCTGGAGCGCTAAAATCTCTTGGAGCAGGTGCAGTGGGTGGTGGCTTAGTCAACCTACTCATGGGGTCTAAAAAAAGTAAAAAGCTTGGCAAAAAAGTCGGTAAAAATGCACTTAAAATTGGAGGGGCAGCGGCTCTAGGGGCGCTGGCTTATACCGTTTACAATAATTGGCAAGGCAAGCAAAAAGCAACCTCAGTACAAGAAGATTTTAATGCCAACGATACTATTCATAACGAGCTCATCATCAAAGCTATGATTGCCGCTGCAAAAGCAGATGGTCATGTCGACGCAGAAGAAATGCAGCGCATAGATTCCACACTGAAAGAAGCTGGTGCGGATGCTGGGTTACAAACCATGCTCCACAATGAGCTAAACAAACCTCTCGATCCAAGCGAAATTGCTCGACTCGCTCAGTCACCACAACAAGCTTCAGAGATTTATCTCGCGTCTCTAATTGTTGTCGATGAACAGAATTTCATGGAGAAAGCCTATTTGCAGGAGCTAGCCAAACAGTTACAACTGGCGCCGGAGGTAACTTTCCAGCTTGAGCAACAACTGCAAGACTAAGCCAAAGCGAACAAAAATCCAGCATCGCTGCCTTGAGTTTGAGCCAGAACAAACAGTTGCTTTGAGTTTCAATCACAGCCTGTGTATATTTGAGAGCAGTTCTCATTTAATTATTAGGTTAACAACATGAAAATATATGATTGCTGCGACTTGGTTCGCGAGCTCTATGCGCAAATTGGCAGTGGCGATCAGGCCTATGTGCCTAAAGCGATTGCTTGTTCACTACGCGCGTTAAACGATATTGCAGCGGATACCAGCCTCCCGCAACATGTAAGAGACAAAGCGGCATTTGCAGCAGCGAATCTGCTGATTTCAGATTTCGAGGATCAATAATGAACTTAGCGAACTTTGAAACGATGGATCCAATCATGCTGATGAGCATCGTCAACATGAAGCTACGAGATGACTTTGGTGGTGATTTAGATAAGCTGGCGACGTATTTTGATATCGATAAGTCAGCACTGGAGACTAAACTCGCTTCCGCAGGTTTTGATTTCCTACCAGAAGCAGGACAATTTCGCTAATCAAAGCGTTATCGGATACAAAAAACCGCCTAAGCAGGCGGTTTTTTATTAGAAGTGATTACTCTTCGTCGAAAAAGTCATCTTCATCATCTAATTCAGCTTGCGCTGCGGCTGCGCGCTTCGCTTCTTCGTAACGTGCTTTCTTTTCAGCGGCTTCTTGCGCTAGACGCTCTTCACGCTCAACACGAACTTTACGTGCTTCACCTTTACGTTCGTTACGGGCCGCTTGGTTTTGGATGAAACCCGCTAGCTCTTTCTCCGCCCACTCTTGCGCTAAAGCTTCTGTTTCAAAGCCAGCTTCACGCTTAGACACAGATGTTTTACGTGATGTCACTTGACGAGTGATCTCTGCACACCAACCATTACGCTTTTCAGTCACACGAATGGCAAATTTTTTGTTGTTCGACATATTCATTTCCTAAGGGATTCTAATAGAGTATTGAGGGATTTAGCCATCCCTTGGCAAGCGCGGTATTAGAGCGTAAAAAAGAGCCGTTGGCTATAGATTTTTCAACAAATAAAAAGCGCAGACTTCGGTCTGCGCTTTTACTTTCCAATAACAGCTAATACCTGTTAACCAACATTCTTACGTGCGTTTTGGAACATACGCATCCAAGCACCGTTCTCGCCCCAACCTTCTGGAGACCATGAGTTCGCCACAGTGCGGAATACACGCTCTGGGTGAGGCATCATGATAGTTACGCGGCCATCTTGAGTCGTTAGACCTGTGATTGCGTTTGGCGAACCGTTCGGGTTGTTCGGGTATTGCTGTGTTGGGTTACCGTGGTTGTCCACGTAGCGAACGGCCACTGTACCTGATGCTTCAATCGCGGCTAGGTGGTCAGCATCACGCACTTCTACGCGACCTTCACCGTGAGACACTGCGATTGGCATACGAGAACCTGCCATGCCGTCGAAGAATACAGAGTCAGATTTCTGAACTTCCACTAGGCTAAAGCGAGCTTCAAAACGCTCAGATTCGTTACGAACGAAGCGTGGCCATAGATCTGCACCTGGGATTAGCTCTTTCAGGTTTGATAGCATCTGACAGCCGTTACACACACCTAGAGAGAAGGTATCTTCACGCTGGAAGAAGCCTTGGAACTGGTTGCGAGCTTGCTCGTTGAACAAGATAGATTTCGCCCAACCTTCACCTGCGCCTAGTACGTCACCGTAAGAGAAACCACCACAAGCCACTAGGCCTTGGTACTCTTCTAAAACAGCTTGACCGGTTAGGATGTCGCTCATGTGAATATCTGTCGCTTCAAAGCCAGCGCGGTCGAATGCTGCTGCCATCTCAACGTGAGAGTTAACACCCTGCTCACGCAGAATTGCCATCTTAGGTTTGGCGCCTGTATTTATCATAGAACCGGCGATGTAAGGCGCTGCAATGTCTTCGTTCACATCAAAGCTTAGTTTAACATTCAGACCTGGGTCAGAGTTGTCTTTCTTCGCTTCGTGCTCTTGGTCAGCACATGCTGGATTATCACGTAGACCTTGCATCTTATGCGTTGTCTCAGCCCAGATAGTACGTAGTTCAGTACGGTTACGCTCTAGAACCACTGTCTCACCAGAAGTGATCACCAGCTCGTCAGACGCTTCTACAGAACCGATTACGTGTGAACATGCCTCAAGGCCGTTTGCAGCTAGCGTTGAAAGTACAGCATCTAGGTCGTCATTCTTAACCTGAAGCACTGCGCCTAACTCTTCGTTAAATAGCACTGCTAGAGCGTCGTCACCTAGTACTTCAATATTCGCTTTAACACCACAGTGACCCGCGAATGCCATCTCAGCAAGAGTAACGAATAGACCGCCATCGCCCTTATCGTGGTAAGCCACGACTTGGTCGTTAGCAACAAGTGCTTGAACGCCTTCGTAGAAACCTTTTAGCTGCGCTGCGTTGTCTACGTCTGCTGGCTTATCACCAAGCTGCTTGTAAACTTGCGCTAGAGCTGTTGCACCTAGGCGATTTTGACCGTTACCTAGGTCGATAAGTACAAGGCTAGTATCGCCTTTGTCTGTGCGTAGCTGAGGAGTAATTGTCTTACGAACATCTTCAACACGAGCAAACGCCGTGATGATTAGAGATAGCGGAGAAGTGACTTCTTTCTGCTCGCCATTCTCTTCCCACTTAGTCTTCATCGACATTGAGTCTTTACCCACTGGGATAGTCAGGCCAAGTGCTGGACATAGCTCTTCACCCACCGCTTTCACCGCTTCGTAAAGACCTGCATCTTCACCTGGGTGGCCTGCTGGAGACATCCAGTTTGCAGACAGTTTAATGTGTTTGATATCACCGATGTTGGTCGCAGCAATGTTAGTGATAGCCTCACCCACCGCTAGACGAGCAGATGCGCCAAAATCTAGAAGAGCAACGGGTGTACGCTCACCCATTGACATCGCTTCACCGTGGTAAGTGTCGTAGCTTGCTGCTGTTACTGCGCAGTTAGCTACTGGAACCTGCCATGGGCCAACCATTTGGTCTCGAGCCACAAGACCAGTTACGGTGCGGTCACCGATAGTGATAAGGAATGTTTTCTCAGCAACCGTTGGTAGGCGAAGTACACGCTCAGCCGCATCGTTTAGCTCAATGCCATCACGGTTAATCGCAGGGTTGTTCGCTTTTAGCGTTTTCGCATCACGGTGCATCTTAGGCGTCTTACCAAGAAGAACGTCCATTGGCATATCGATTGGCGTGTTGTCGAAGTATGAATCTTCAAGTTTCAGTTCACGCTCTTCCGTTGCCACACCTACTACAGCGTATGGTGCGCGCTCACGCTTACAGATAGCATCGAATGTGTCCATGTTTTCTGGAGCAACCGCCAGTACGTAACGTTCTTGAGATTCGTTACACCAGATCTCAAGTGGGCTCATACCAGGTTCGTCGTTTGGTACGTCACGTAGTTGGAAGATACCACCACGCTCACCATCGTCTACAAGCTCTGGAAGTGCATTAGAGATACCGCCCGCGCCTACATCGTGGATGAATGCGATTGGGTTCTCTTCACCAAGCTGCCAACAACGGTCGATCACTTCCTGACAGCGGCGTTCCATCTCTGGGTTCTCACGCTGTACTGAAGCAAAGTCTAAATCTTCTGCTGATTGACCAGACGCCATTGAAGATGCTGCACCGCCACCAAGGCCGATGTTCATTGCAGGACCACCAAGAACGATTAGGCTTGCACCGACTGGGATCTCTTTCTTCTGCACGTGCTCGTCACGGATGTTACCCATACCACCAGCGATCATGATTGGCTTGTGGTAACCACGAACTTCTTCACCTGCGTGAGAGTTAACTTTTTCTTCGTAAGTACGGAAGTATCCAAGTAGGTTTGGACGACCAAATTCGTTGTTGAACGCTGCGCCACCAAGTGGGCCTTCTAGCATGATGTCTAGAGCGTTAACGATGCGACCCGGCTTACCGAAATCTGTTTCCCATGGCTGTTCAAAACCTGGAATACGTAGGTTAGAGGTAGTGAAACCTACAAGACCTGCTTTTGGCTTACCACCAATGCCTGTCGCGCCTTCGTCGCGGATTTCACCACCAGAACCTGTAGATGCGCCCGGCCATGGAGAAATAGCCGTTGGGTGGTTGTGCGTTTCCACCTTCATTAGAATATGGGCTTTCTCTTGGTTGTAACCGTACTGGCGAGTTTCTGGATTCGGGAAGAAACGACCAACCTCTGAACCGACCATTACTGCTGCGTTATCTTTGTAAGCAGACAGCACGTTATCTGGTGTCGTTTCGAATGTGTTTTTGATCATCTTGAACAGAGACTTCTCTTGCTTAATGCCGTCGATAGTCCAGTCTGCGTTGAAGATCTTGTGACGACAGTGCTCTGAGTTCGCTTGGGCGAACATCATTAGCTCGATATCTGTTGGGTTACGATCTAGCTTATTTACGAACGCATCGTAAAGGTATTCAATTTCATCGTCTGCAAGTGCAAGACCTAGGGTAACGTTTGCGTTTTCAAGCGCAACACGACCACCAGAAAGCAGGTCAACGTCCGCCACTGGTGCAGGTTCTGCCACTTGGAAAAGTGCATTCGCTGAGTCAAAGTCAGCAAAAACCACTTCCATCATGCGATCGTGGATAATTGCTTTTAGCTCAACCAATTGAAGCTCAGTTAGCTCTGCAGATGTTTCAACGTAGTACGCTGTACCACGCTCAAGACGAACCAACTTGTCTAGACCACAGTTATTTGCGATGTCTGTCGATTTTGATGACCAAGGAGAGATAGTACCTGGACGAGGCGTAACTAGAAGCAGCAGACCAGTTGGCTCATGCTCTTCAATAGTTGGACCGTAAGTCAGCAACTTTTCTAACTTCTCAACTTCAGATGCGTCTAGATCTGCCGTTAGATCAGCAAAGTGGGTAAATTCAGCGTAAATACCTGTTACTGGCAAGCTCAATTCACGACAAAGCTCTAGAAGCTTGTTAACACGAAATTCAGATAGAGCTGGGGAGCCACGAAAAATTCTCATGTGCTTAGGTCTCTTATGCAATTGGTTAAGGTCTACTGACCTGAGGTGATATTGGAATAAATTCAGTGGGTTAGACTGTTTTACTTCGAAGCTATTCCCTAGGATTCTAAAACCTATGCCGATTCCACCTCTCCTTTGCGGGCGCATTATAAAGGATTTATTTTTGTGATGTAACACCAAAAGCAACCGTTTGCGTCATTTTTTTCATCAAATTTGAATTACCGCAAAAATCCTAATTTTAAATCTTTAACCCGAACTCACTCTGATTGTCTTGCCTTGTTATGACACTTTGATATAAATGCCCTACTAGAAGTATGAGAATGATGTGAATGAAGAAGCATTACTTGAACTGTTGGACATCAATTAGCGCCTTGCTGTTTGCTGTATTAATGTTGTCCGGCTGTCAAATTGAATCAGAGCCTAAAAGTGATTTAGACCAAATACGCGAGCGTGGCGTATTGCGTGTCGGCACCTTGAATAATCAGTTGTCTTACTATATTGGTCCCGATGGCCCTGCGGGCTTGGATTATGAACTGGCTCGTGAGTTTGCCAATGAGCTAGGCGTACAACTGGAAATGAAGCCGGCCTACCGAATCTCATCGCTCTACCCTGCACTGGCCAAAGGTGAAATCGACATTATTGCTGCAGGTTTGACTCAGTCACCTGAACGTATGGAGCGATTCCGCCCCGGCCCTGCTTATTATTATGTCAGCCAACAAGTGGTCTACAAAAAGGGCCAATGGCGACCACGTAATTTAGAACGGCTTCTCAGTAAACAACCTGATCAAATTGAAGGGGAAGATGATCAACCTATCCTAAAAATCGTCAGTGATTCACATGTGAAGCAGACTCTGAACGCCATAAAGCAAGAAGCCTATCCTGACTTTGCATTTGAAATAGATCCTGAAGCGGAGGTAAGCGATCTACTTAAACAGGTATCTGATGGTGATCTGATGTTCACTATCGCCGATTCCGTCGAGGTATCCCTATCGCAGCGAATCTACCCTGATATTGCATTAGCCTTTGAACTCACAGAAGATCAACCCATCTCTTGGTTTATTCGCCGTTCAGAAGATGAAAGCTTATATGCATTGATGATTGAATTCTTTGGTTACACCAAACAATCAGGCCATCTCGCCTCACTTGAAGAAAAATATATTGGTCATATCGGCAGCTTTGATTATGTTGACACACGCGCATTTATCCGTGCCCTTGACTCCAAACTGCCTAAATGGTCACCGTTATTTAAAAAATATTCTGAAGAGTTTGACTGGCGTTTAGTGGCCGCGTTGGCTTATCAAGAGTCACACTGGAATCCTCGAGCTAAGTCACCAACGGGTGTTCGTGGCATGATGATGCTGACATTACCCACCGCTAAAAGCGTCGGGGTCACAAACCGACTTGACCCTAAGCAATCAGTACGAGGAGGTGTAGACTACTTGCGTCGTATGGTTTCTCGTATACCCGATTCTGTCGATGACCATGAAAAAATCTGGTTTGCTCTCGCTTCTTACAATGTTGGCTACGGTCATATGATGGACGCAAGGAGACTAACCAAAAGACAAGGGGGCAATCCGGATTCATGGGCCGATGTAAAAGATCGCTTGCCATTACTACGCCAGAAAAAATACTACAGCCAGACTCGATATGGCTACGCTCGCGGTGATGAAGCAAGAAACTACGTCGAGAACATTCGCCGTTATTACCAAAGTATTATTGGTCATGTGGAGCAACAAACGGCAGATAATAGCGACATCAGTATAGACGACCTTGCCGTCATCGAAGTGCCGGAAAGTTCAGTCTCTTCAGCTTCAGCCAGCTCAGCGGCAGAACCAACAAATCAAGAGTAAAAACCAGCTTTCAAGTGTACTATCGCTGTTTAGTGATTGTGCACTTGAATTCTTGCGTGCTTACCCACACATAGTCTCGTAAGCTAGCGATCTTGCAAACATTATTAAAACAGTAACAATTGGCTGGTAAAAGACGAGTTACTCAAGGTAATCAGTACCTTCGAATCAGAAAGCCATAATTCAGATATAACTCATAGTAGGAGGTTGTTTTATGAGTAGACGTAAAATGCGGTCAAAACGCCTTAATAAAACAGTGGCAGCAAACCGCCGTAAGAGAATGCTCAGTAACAATAAGAAAAAAGTAATTGCTCGTCATCGAGCCTTCATGCAGCTAATTTGCGCATAATCCTAGCAAGCACCTAGACACGGGTGTTTGCTAGAGTCTTATCCTTCAAAACGCTTTGCCTGTTTCTGCGCTTTGTTCTCTTTACGACGACGCTTAAAGAATGCTTGCAATTGCACTCGACACTCTTCTTCCAATAATCCAGCTTCAATATCCGCGTAGTGATACGCAGCCTGGTGCTCAAACAAATTAAGTACTGTTCCAGCTGCTCCCGCTTTTAAGTCTGGAGCGCCGAATACGATACGTTTGACTCTGCTATGAAGCAAAGCTCCGGCACACATTGGACACGGCTCCAGCGTCACATATAAGGTTGTATCAAGGAGACGATAATTCTCCAAAACTTGGCCTGCTTTACGCAGTACCTGCATTTCTGCATGTGCCGTTGCATCATGATGACCAATAGACTGATTCCAACCTTCAGCAACCACTTCTCCGTCCTTGACCAAGACAGCACCAACAGGTACTTCTCCCTCTAACTCTGCCTGAGCAGCAAGCGCCAGCGCACGACGCATGAAGAATTCATCTTGAGAGGAAAACTGAGAATCTGACACTTAAGGCTCCAAAATCTAACACAGATGCAGTGGGAGTATGATTCTACCCATAACCCCGCGAGAGTAAAAGAGCGCTCAATTGCCACTATAAAATAAAAAAGCGCCAGTCTCTCAACCGGCGCTCATCAATCCTCATGCTATCAACTTACATTGTATATGTGTAAGGAGCTTGAATGCCCAGTGGGATACCCAGTGCCCAGTATGCCACTAGGAAAATAGACCAACCGATCAACATTGCAATTGAGAATGGCATCATTAGAGATGCTAGGGTACCAATACCAGTCGACTTGACGTAGCGCTGACAGTAAACCACGACGAGAGGGAAGAAGACCATCAGAGGTGAGATAATGTTCGATACAGAATCACCAACGCGGTATGCCGCTTGAGAAAGCTCTGGCGAAATACCTACAGCCATTAGCATTGGTACTAGAATTGGACCAATTAAAGCCCATTTGGCAGAAGCAGAACCAATTAGCAGGTTTACAGAAGCCGTCAACAGAATCATACCGATGATCGTTGCTTCACCCGGAAGGTTCATTGCTTTCAGACCTTCTGCACCGTATAGCGCTAGCATAGTACCAATATTCGACTGTGCAAATGCAGCCAGGAACTGAGCACAGAAGAACGACATAACAATGTACGCACCCATTGTCGACATAGTGTCCGCCATCGCTTTAATGATGTCGTTACTGGTCTTAAATGTCCCCGAGACTTTACCATACACGTAGCCTGGAATGATGAACAAAATGAAGATCAACGGAACAATTGAC
This sequence comes from Vibrio sp. Isolate25, assembly GCF_022398025.1. Classification (NCBI taxonomy): domain Bacteria; kingdom Pseudomonadati; phylum Pseudomonadota; class Gammaproteobacteria; order Vibrionales; family Vibrionaceae; genus Vibrio; species Vibrio sp. Isolate25. The sequence goes on along the minus strand of NZ_JAKEUT010000009.1, from coordinate 87,368 downwards.
TTCATTAACGGCGCGGTAAACGCTGTAATTTCACCTTCAGGAGAACGCAGTGCCGAGTTTTCAGGGATAATGGCTGCGATCAATACAGCAATACCTGCCAGCATCGCCCAACCCGCATAGCGGAATGCTTTTGACTCAAGTTCAGTGAAAGAACCTAGATCTGGTGCTTTTTCTGCATCTTCGTCGATTGGCGTTTTCGCTAGGCGAGGTTCGATGATTTTTTCTGTTACATACCAACCAATCGCTACAATGATGATTGAAGATAGACCAGTAAAGAAAATATTCGCAAGTGGGTTTACAACGTATTCAGGATCAAGAACCTGTGCTGCAGTTTGTGTGAAACCAGCGAGTAGTGGGTCGATACCCGAAGGGATAAAGTTTGCAGAGAAACCACCCGATACGCCAGCGAATGCTGCAGCGATACCCGCTAATGGGTGACGACCAGCCGCATGGAAAATGATACCACCGAGTGGAATAACAAGAACGTAGCCTGCATCCGCCGCGGTGTGCGAAACAATCGCAACCAGAATAAGCATTGGAGTAAGTAGCTTAGCTGGAGTGAAGTTAAGCATCTTCTTGAGGCCTGTGGTAATAAAGCCTGAAGAATCCGCTACCCCTACACCAAGCATCGCAACCAGTACGATACCTAGAGGCGCAAAACCAGTGAATGTTGTCACCATATTCGCGAGGAAGCTTGCTAGAGATTCGCCGGTTAAAAGGTTGTTGATTGCAAGTGCTTCGCCAGTGCGTGGGTTTAACAAGTCAAACGAGACGTTTGAAAGGAGAGCAGACGCAGCCCAAGTAATAACTAGAGCCCAGAAAAACAAAATAGCAGGATCTGGGATCTTATTACCCGCGCGTTCAATAAAGTTTAAAAAGCGATCCATACCACTCGGCTTGTTGGATGGCGCTTGATTTATAGCTTGGTTACTCATGGTAACTCCATATGTGATGTTGTTGCCTTAGGTCTGTAATGATTGTTGTAGCGACCTATTATTCAACGACACATTTTATTAAAAGCACCTCTAAAAAGCACAAGGTTCCACAATTTTTTCCATATTTGGAGACATATTTTGCAAAACTGGCGTTATCACGCAACAAAGTAAAAACAACAATCGTCCATAGATTGAAACAGGTTTGAAACTATTTTGAAAAAAATAGAGAACACTAACAGGTAAACACTCAACAACCAACATTGAATATAAAACAAACTACATAGCAAACTCATTGAACTCAGAGACAAATGTTGTTAACTCAATAGATTGATTTTTCCCATAACGATCTTGCCAACAGACAGCAACGCTAATGAGTTGAGTTTCGATACCATTCAGCACAATAGACTTGGAGTCACACTGTAGTTGAAACTCTTCTTCTAATGAAATCTGGCAACGTTCAAGAGTAAAGCAGGGATCTTGATTTATCGTATCAAACGAATAATTTTGGGGCTCCACAACTGAACTGTGACTGATAAAATACTCAAGCTGTGACTCTGCTAGATAAAGCGCTTTTGTCGCCTGATTAGCCCAATCTGATTTCGTCTCTATATAGGTATGCAGTTTTACTAAACCAATAGCGCTACTACTTACAAGAAATAGCCCAATTAATACTTCAATCAAGCTCACGCCTTTTTGATTAGAAATCATACCAACTTCCTCTCACCCATAGCGTTTGATGGTGCTTTCTAGCCGGGCTGGCTGTTATATCTTGATTAAACTCGGTATCCAAAGAAGTATCGATTAACGCATAACGCTCAGGTACATCTAAAATCAAACCACCAATCGGATAAAAACTCCCACTCTGAAAGTAACTTACCCGCTCTTTTTCAATAGCGACAACAGAAGACAGTGCATCTATGGTTTGGGTTAAGTTTACAGATAATTCGTCATTTTCAATCGTTTCCAAACCAGCGTCGTCAAGAGCGGAATCATCAGAGACAAAATGATAAACCAGAGCCTTCAACGCTTGATGGCCTGACACTGCAAACGCTCCGTTATGCAAAACTAAAACCAAGCCTCCGGCCAAGTAGGTATCGATAGCACCATTGATTGTTTGTAGATCATCTGATGTCAGTTCACAGCTTCCATAGACCCAGATAAATTCATGAGAAGCCTTAATAAGCTCACTGATCTTTTCACCACAGTCTTCTATCACTTGAGGAGCAGGCAAGTCGCTGGCGTTTGCTGGTAAGAAGCTCGCTAAAGACGATGGAACGTAACCAAATAACCCTGTGTCTGACATCACGTCAAACCAGTGATTACGTGAAACATTAAAGACTTCTTTAAAGGGGTCAAGATTCTCATGCAGGGCGAAATCATCTTGAGTAGAAGAAAGTTGCCAGGCAAACCCAGTATAATTTTTGTCGGCACAATGCTGCTGATTTTCAACCTCTCCCAAAGGAAAATAACGAGGAAGTACAGCCCTTTGTTTGGGTTGTTTAGTGGAGTAACTCTGAGCATAAACCTCGTTTTGATACCGGAGTGATACACATGCCCACTCGTTCTCACTGACTTTATCTCCATGATGCGGGGCAAGGTTTAACGAACCGTATACATATAGATGAGCAGTGGTTGTCATTGCGCTTTTAATTTGTAGCTCTGGCAGGAAAAATGCCTTACTCAAAGTAAGAAAACCACTTGATGAGCGGATCTTATGTGGTGTTCCCGTTTCTATTTCCAGTCCATCCAAACCAAGCCAACCTTGGCAACCATTTAAACTTTCAGGAATCAGACCTTCACTTGATACACTAGCAAATGCACACTCTAAACCGCCTTCAGCAAGCCAGTGAGCTGTGCGGCTGTCGACCTCATTATTACTCCGCTTTACCTGATAAAATACGCCTTTATAACTCCCCATAATGACCATCAAGGTCACCGAGAGTAACAGGCAGGTCGTCACAATCAACGCCGCTCCACTTTGTTTCTTCACCTCACCAGTTCCTCGTTTTGACAGAAAAACCCAGTGATTGCGTAACTTGCGGTTGATCCACTAACTGGGTTGAAAGAACGACACTCACAAGAGCTGAAGAGATAGACAGGCCCACCAAGGGCTCAACATTCAACTCAAATACTTCAATAGCGATACGTCGACTATCAAACAAAGTGTTACAAGTATTGCCAAAATAAGTCGTAAAGCTCTCTGCTTCTACGACAGACATAACGCGTGACAATTTCTTCTCACAAACTCTGAGGATCTGCTCAGATTGTCTATCTCTTTGATAAACAACATTTGTGTATGCATCCTCATCGTCAGCATTCCCTGAAAGGTAGGCGTAAGCAATTAGACTCATTTGATTATCATGCCTGATATAATAAGTTTGTGCCGCGCCGGATAGCTTAAGGCTAGAACCCATACCTCCGCTGTAGCCAGCCCGATGTAAGTCCTGCTTCATCATTTGAAGAACACTATTGGTGCTTTGGAGTAGCATAAGTTCCTTAGCTCGATAAACCGCTGTACGCTGATGATGGATCAACATGCTCATCACCACACTTATCACTAGTATGCTAAGCGAGGCAGCAACAAGGAGCTCGAGCAAACTCCCCCCTCTCTGCCGATAAATCAGCATACTTCGTAGCCCAAGTGAGTCTTATTTGGAGAACAAACACGAACAATAGCAGAGCGAAAGTGCGTTCTTAGCTCAAGAACTAGCTCAGGTTGCTGGCTAGGATAGAAAGTAAATCGGCCACTTTTAGGACGGCCATGGGTTGCATCAAAGCTGATTTGATTCGAGCTATACGTTGTGTCTAGTTTAATCCCTGAAAATGAAGCCCCAGACAAACGCATTAATACCACCCCTTGGAACTCCTTTTTGTTATCAGTTAATTCCAGCGCCCATTCTCCGCTAACGGTTAACAAGTGAATCCATAACGGTTGGCGGCGCAAAACAGCTTGAGATTTAGCCATTACGACAAGTCCATTCAACTCTGTCGCTAGCCTAGCCATTTTGGCGGTATTAGAAACGGAAACAAAGCTAGGGAGTGCCCATAGCGCGACCACGCAGACCACCGATAAAACAATCAACACTTCTATCAATGTAAAACCACGAGGCATTTCCCAAACTCTCATGTAACACTCACAAGGTTCAAAACCATACTTGGTTCGATGCTACCACTGAGAAACAATGCCCAGATGCAAAAGAAAAGAGGGATTCGGAGTGTTCGGTGAAAATCGATGTAATCAGAGTAAACAAAGTCTAAATGGAATGACTTTGCTCGAACTGTTGGTGGTAACAGTCGTGATAGTGATTTTATCTGCTATCGCTTACCCAAGTTATTTGGACTTCGTGCGTCAATCTCATCGGACAACGGCCATCTCTGACTTAGCGCGAATCCAACTGGCGTTGGAATCGAACTACAGCGGACAATATCAATGGAGCCACATCGTATCTGAAGGCCAATGCACTCTATGCCTGTCGGACCAAAACCGCTTTATTTTCTCTATCACTAGCGGAGCAAGCACCGCATATACGATCAAGGCCACCGCTCAAACAAGCAGCCAGCAACATCTCGATACCTGCCTAATAGAGAACAACATTGATTACATCAGCTTAGACGCAAGAAACACAGAGTTTCCTGCGTCTTGTTGGGAATAAAAAAGCCTGCACATTTGGCAGGCTCTCTCACAACAATCTTTCGAAGGTTAACTCGTTAGGTCATCGAAAAACTTCTTGACCCCATTGAAGAACCCTTCCGCTTTCGGCTTGTGCTTAGTTGCCGCTTCACCACCGCAAGACTCTTCAAACTCTTTCAATAAATCTTTCTGACGTGAACTTAGATTAACAGGTGTTTCAACTACTAACTTAACAATCAGGTCACCAACACCACCGCCTCGAACACCCTTCACCCCTTTACCGCGCATACGGAACATTCGCCCCGTTTGCGTTTCAGTCGGAACTTTCAGGTTCACACGACCATCCAGTGTTGGTACTTCAACTTCACCACCCAGTGCGGCCATTGCAAAGCTGACAGGCACTTCACAATATAGATTATTACCATCACGCTCAAAGATGTGGTGCTCTTTCACATGGACCTGTACGTACAAGTCACCCGCTGGAGCGCCCATTTCTCCCGCTTCACCTTCACCAGAAAGACGGATACGGTCACCAGTATCAACACCAGCAGGAATCTTAACGTTAAGCGTTTTAGTCTTCTGTTTACGACCTTGACCATGACACGAGTTACATGGATCTTTGATGATCTTGCCTTTACCGTGACAGGTTGGACAGGTTTGCTGAACCGCAAAGAAACCCTGACGCATCTGAACTTGGCCATGACCATGACAGGTTCCACACGTTTCAGGAGACGAGCCTTTCTTCGCGCCGCTGCCATCACAAACGTCACAGTTAACTAGCGTTGGCACTTCAATTTCTTTTGAAACACCGCGAACCGCTTCTTCTAGTGACAGTTCCATGTTGTAGCGCAGGTCTGCACCGCGTTGCGCGCGTTGCTGGCCACCGCCACGTCGGCCACCGCCAAAGATATCACCAAACACATCACCAAAAATATCACCGAAATCAGCACCAGCACCACCGCCAAAGCCACCGCCGCCCATGCCACCTTGTTCGAATGCTGCATGACCATATTGGTCGTAGGCCGCTTTTTTCTGAGGATCCAGTAGGACTTCGTACGCTTCTTTTACTTCTTTAAACTTATCTGCAGCAGACTCATCACCCTGGTTGCGGTCTGGGTGGAATTTCATTGCAAGGCGCTTATACGCCTTTTTAATATCACGTTCTGATGCATCACGGCTTACGCCTAATACTTCGTAAAAATCACGTTTTGACATGTTCTTCGTCACCAATTTATTACTGCAAACGACCGATTGTCGCTTGGTGTTTGTATCGTTCTAGATAAAGGCTTTGTGCAAAAAGTGCTTATCTGGAAAGACAGCGTATTTACAAACAGGCGGGCGTGTGAGTTCCCTCAAACGCCCGCATATTACGTTAAGTTAAGTCAGAATCGAAAATTATTTTTTCTCGTCTTTAACTTCTTCAAACTCAGCGTCTACAACGTCTTCTTCTTGCTTAGGCTGTTCACCAGCTTCTGCACCAGCCTGTTGTGCCTGAGCTTGTTGCTGAGCGATTTCCATAAGTTTTTGCGCAGCGGTCATAAGAGCTTGTACTTTCGTATCAATCGCTTCTTTGTCTTCACCCTTACGAGCTTCTTCTAGCTCAGAGATAGCAGATTCAATCTTCTCTTTCTCTTCCGCTGGAAGTGCGTCACCCGCTTCTTCAACTTGCTTACGAGTACCGTGGATCATTTGGTCAGCTTGGTTACGTGCAGCCGCTAGCTCTTCGAACTTCTTGTCCGCTTCTTTGTTAGCTTCTGCTTCTTGTACCATTTTTTCGATTTCATCGTCGCTTAGACCGCCTGAAGCTTGGATAGTGATCTTCTGCTCTTTACCAGTCTGCTTATCTTTCGCTGATACGTGAAGGATACCATCCGCATCTAGGTCGAAAGTTACTTCGATTTGTGGCATACCACGTGGAGCTGGCTGAATGCCTTCTAGGTTGAATTGACCTAGAGACTTGTTGTACATCGCCTGCTTACGCTCACCTTGAAGAACGTGGATAGTTACCGCATTCTGGTTGTCTTCTGCTGTTGAGAAAACTTGGTTCGCTTTGGTTGGGATAGTGGTGTTCTTCTCAACTAGCTTAGTCATTACGCCACCCATAGTCTCGATACCTAGAGACAGAGGAGTAACGTCTAGTAGAAGTACATCTTTAACATCACCCGCAAGTACACCACCTTGAACTGCAGCACCCATTGCTACTGCTTCGTCAGGGTTCACGTCTTTACGAGCGTCTTTACCGAAGAACTCAGCCACTTTCGCTTGAACCATTGGCATACGAGTCTGACCACCAACAAGGATAACGTCAGTAATGTCGTTCACAGATAGGTCTGCGTCAGCTAGAGCAACTTTTAGCGGCTCAAGAGAACGTTGAACTAGATCTTCAACTAGAGATTCTAGTTTCGCACGAGTCACTTTAACGTTCATGTGCTTAGGACCAGTCGCATCTGCAGTCACGTAAGGTAGGTTTACGTCTGTTTGAGAAGTAGAAGAAAGCTCAATTTTCGCTTTTTCTGCTGCTTCTTTAACACGCTGCATTGCTAGAGGATCGTTCTTAAGATCGATACCTTGCTCTTTCTTGAACTCTTCAACTAGGTAGTTGATCATGCGGTTATCGAAGTCTTCACCACCTAAGTGAGTATCACCGTTAGTCGCTAGTACTTCGAATGTTTTCTCGCCTTCAACTTCATCAATCTCGATGATAGAGATATCGAATGTACCACCACCAAGGTCGTATACAGCGATAGTGCGGTCACCACCTTGCTTGTCTAGCCCGTAAGCTAGAGCTGCTGCAGTAGGCTCGTTGATGATACGCTTAACTTCTAGACCAGCGATACGGCCAGCATCTTTAGTTGCTTGACGCTGAGCATCGTTAAAGTAAGCCGGTACTGTGATAACTGCGCCAGTTACTTCCTCACCAAGGAAGTCTTCTGCCGTTTTCTTCATTTTCTTCAGTACTTCAGCAGAAACCTGAGGAGCCGCCATTTTCTGGCCTTGCGCTTCAACCCAAGCATCACCGTTGTCAGCTTTAACGATTTTGTACGGCATGATTTCGATGTCGCGCTGTACTTCTTCGTCTTCGAAACGACGACCAATAAGACGCTTAATTGCAAATAGCGTGTTTTCTGGGTTTGTAACTGCTTGACGTTTTGCTGGTTGACCTACTAGTGTCTCACCGTCTGTGTAAGCAATTACCGATGCAGTAGTACGCTCACCCTCTGCGTTTTCAATTACACGTGGTTTGTCGCCGTCTAGTACCGCAACACATGAGTTAGTAGTACCTAAGTCAATACCAATGATTTTACCCATCAGGCTATCTCCGAATAAATTTCTATTTTCGTTTTGCTATATCCCCTATGTGGGGATGGAGAGTCGGGTTTCAACCCTTGCTCACAAACAAAAATAATGATGTTTGCTTCTCTATGCCCAATAAATAAGGGCGTCAAATGACTTTTCAAGGGAAAGAGTAAAAAAAAGTGAAAAAAATTTAGGTCTTTAACAAGAAAGCGAGCCATATGGCTCGCTTTTAATTTTCAATGCGTTAGAGATTAAGCATTTGCCTGAGCAGGCTTGCCTTCAACTTGTGCTTCTTCTTTACCGATTTCACCTTCAGTTTTTGCAACAATAGTGTTTACCGCGGTATCACCCACTACGTTAGAAGAGGTACAGAACATATCGTTAATACGGTCAACTGCTGCGATGATTGCCAGACCTTCTGGTGGAAGCCCCAGTTGGTGAAGAAGAACACCAACCATAACAACACCACCACCAGGAACACCACCAGCACCAATAGATAGAAGCAGGATAGTAAGACCTAGAGTGAACACGTCAGCCGTGTTGATTGGTTGACCAAATGCGTTTGCAACGAAGATAGTTGCCAGTGCAATGTAGATAGACACACCAGACATGTTCATGGTTGCACCCAATGGTACACCGAAACCTGCAACTGATTTTGAAACTTGTAGTTTCTCCGTCAAAGTACGCATAGTTACAGGAATAGTCGCATTCGAGCTTGCTGTCGATAGAGAGAATAGGATCTGCTCACGAGTAGCACGTAAGAACGTCTTTGGAGAAGTACCTGTCGCAATACCTACTGCCATTGGGTAGAAGAAGAAGATCCAGAACACGAGCATAGCCACAACAAGCGCTACATAGCCTGCTACTGACATGAGCGTGTTAGCATCTAGTGTCGCGCCCAGTTGAATCATCAACGCAAACACACCATATGGAGCAAGGCTCATAACAAGACCAACAAGCTTCATCATGATTTCGTTCGCCATCTTGAATGTGCGGATAGCCGGCCCACCGCGTGAATCAAGCGCCTGAATCGCTAGGCCTGTTAGGATTGCCATAAAGATGATTTGTAGCATATCGCCATTAGCAAACGCCTGAACAGGGTTACTTGGTACGATGTTTACCACTAGGGAGAAGATATCAGGCGTTTCCGTTGTCGTTAGTTTTACTGTTTCTGAAATCGTACCAGCTAGGTTAGCGTCAGCACCTGGCTGGAAAATCATACCTACAGTCAGTGCCGCTGTAATCGCGATGATGGTATTAATAATGTATAGGGCGAAGGTTTTACCACCAAGACGACCAAACGCAGTGATGTCTTTCAAATCAACAATGCCACACACGATTGAAACGTATACCAAAGGAACAACAAGTAACTTGATCAGTGATACGAACATGCCACCAGCACCTTCCGCAGCGCCTAGAAGGTAAGTATCAAAAATTGCAATCCCGCTAAATAAGTACTGGATCGCAGTACCGATCAGTAGACCAGCAAACAAGCCTACAAAAATCTTGCTTGAAAGCGATTTATCCATCATCCATCTCCAGAATGTTGTGTTTTTAATTTATGGTTTTATAGTTTATTCCGCCAGTTTTCCCGACAGAGTTCGCACATAATACACACAAAGGTTACAAAATAAAGACTTTGTTTACGATAATGTTACAAGTTTCAAATCAGAAATTAATTTTTGGTTAAACTTCATGCTAAGAATAATTCACCAAATCAATTATTTATTAAAAACCAACACAACTGATCTGAGGGGATAAAAAAAGAGAGGTCTAAGCCTCTCTTCTGTTTAAAACACGTTCTGTATCAAGGTTATTTAGCAACCATTACCATAGCGGGTCGAATCACACGGCCATTAAGCTCGTAACCTTTCTGCATAACAAACATCACTGTATTTGATTCATGGTCAGGGCTCTCTTGAATAGACATCGCTTGATGCATTTCAGGGTTAAACGCTTCGCCTTCAGGGTTAATCTCTTTTAGACCAAACTTAGCCACCGTGTCTACAAACGTTTTATGCGTCAATTCTACGCCTTCAAGCAGTGGTTTAACTACTTCCGCTTCAGTATCTGCCGCTTGAATCGCTCGCTCTAGGTTATCGATAACCGGCAGTAACTCTTCGGCAAACTTATTTAACGCGTATTTACGTGCTTTATCGATTTCTTGCTCAGTACGACGACGCATGTTTTCGACTTCGGCTTTTGCACGAAGTACGCTATCTTGCTGTTCTTGAACTTTCGCTTCGCTAGTCAGTAACGCAGCTTCTAGTTGAGCAATCTTAGCGTCTTTCTCATCACCAATTTCTTCTAGCTCAGCTTCAGCCTCTTGCGCTGAAGCTTCCACTTTCTCTGCTTCTTCGATGATTTGATCTAGCTCTTCTTCTGTAACTTTGTTTTCTTCGTTGCTCATGATATCTCCAGAATACATACCCATTGGTACCTAACGCTTCACGTTTATTGCGTTTAGATACACAAAAACTCGCATAAATAGCTAACTTGCCATTATTATGGGGATGAAGATTGTCGAATCAAGCCTATTTAGTGCGGAAAACCTATGAAAAAGCCTTTTGAAGTGATCGCCATCATTGGTAAACCTCGGGATCAGCAAGCTATTCAGACTCACAGAGAACTTTACCTCTGGCTTCAGTCGGAAGGGTATCAGGTTTTTATTGACGATAGACTAGCGGAAATTTTAGACGATGTCCCGAATGAACATTTTGCGAGCCTAATTCAGCTTGGTAAAACGGCTGACTTGGCAATTGTCGTAGGTGGTGATGGCAACATGTTGGGGGCCGCCAGAGTGCTTTCACGCTTTAATACCTCAGTGATTGGAGTAAACCGAGGAAACCTTGGGTTTCTGACCGATCTCAACCCAGAAGATTTTCAGTCGGCACTTAAAAAAGTGCTTGAAGGTGAGTTCATCGAAGAAGAGCGCTTTTTGCTGGAAGCTGAAGTCCACCGCCATGGACAAGTAAAAAGTCATAATGCCGCACTCAATGAAGCCGTACTTCACCCTGGGCAAGTCGCCCATATGATTGAATTCGAAGTGTATATTGATGACAGCTTCGCCTTTTCTCTGCGTGCAGACGGGCTAATTATCTCTACGCCCACTGGCTCTACAGCCTATTCATTGTCAGGTGGCGGCCCTATCCTATCGCCAAGTCTTAATGCTATTTCGCTTGTACCCATGTTCCCGCATACTTTATCCAGCCGTCCGTTAGTCGTAGACAGTAAACGTCGTATTAAACTGGTGGTATCTCCGGATAACCGAGGGACTCAAGAAGTCGGCTGTGATGGCCAAGTCTCTCTGCCCGTTTCCCCTGGTGACGAAATCCATATTTATCAAAGCCCTAATGTACTCAAACTGATCCACCCCAAGGACTACAGCTACTATCATGTACTGCGCAATAAACTTGGTTGGTCGAGTAAACTGTTCTAGCAAATCAACTGGGGGTATCGAAGGGTTGGCGTAATATGCCAACCCTTTTCTTTATCAAATCAAGGCAAAGCTTTAGCAATATAACCTTAACCCCATTCACCAAGACAAAATTCCCCCTCCCGACTGACGTAAATGAAATTCGCGTTCGGTCACAAAAATTTTCACACCCTCCTTTACTGTATAAAGAAACAGTATATACTGTCTTCTTATACAGTATTGTTCATTTAAACAGGTACAACAAAATGCTGGCTCATCTAAGTGTTAATAATTTCGCTATTGTTAAATCTCTACAGCTGGAGCTATCTCATGGCATGACAACAATCACTGGGGAAACAGGGGCAGGTAAGTCTATTGCCATCGATGCCTTAGGCCTTTGCCTCGGTGGGCGCGCAGAAGCCAGCATGGTACGACAAGGAGAAGAAAAGACAGAAGTCAGTGCTGCTTTTTCTCTTGAAAACAATCTTCACGCAACGCGTTGGCTAGAAGATAATGATCTTCTCGAAGGCAGCGACTGTATATTACGTCGCATAATCAACAAAGAAGGCCGTTCAAGAGCCTTTATCAATGGCAGTCCAGTCCCCCTTTCGCAACTGAAAGCACTTGGACAACTTCTGATTAATATCCATGGTCAGCATGCACATCACCAATTGATGAAAAGTGACTATCAGATGGCTATGCTGGACCAATATGCTGGCCATACAAACCTTTTAAAAAGCACTCGTAATGCCTATCAAAATTGGCGTCAAGCCGATAACAACCTCAAGCAGTTAAAAGAAAACAGCGCTGCAAATCTCGCGCAAAAACAACTTCTTGAATATCAAATAAAAGAGCTTAATGAGCTTTCTCTTGGCGAGGATGAATATGAAGAACTCGAACAGGAACACAAAAGATTGTCTAACAGCGGAGAACTTGCGGCCACCTGCCAACAAGCCATCGAGCTTATTTACGAAGGTGAAGAAGTTAATGCGCTTGGTATTCTCCAATCAGCCAGTAGCACCTTAACCCAGCTCGCTGAACTGGATGAAACTCTCTCTGAGTTACCTAACATGTTATCAGAGGCGATTATTCAGATCGAAGAAGCTAATAATGAACTGCGTAGTTATCTTGATAATATCGATGTTGATCCTGCGCGTATGGTTTTTGTCGAAGAACGCTTTTCAAAAGTTATGTCGATGGCGCGTAAACATCATGTCCTTCCGGATGAGCTATATCAGCACCACCAAGATCTTCTCACACAGATCGAAGCTCTCGACTGCTCCGATGAAAAATTGGAAGAATTAGAGCAAGCGGTTGAAGAAAAATATCAATCTTTCTTAACGTCCTCTGAAAAACTACATAAATCTCGTAGCCGCTATGCCAAAGAACTCAATAAATTGATTACCGCCAGCATGCATGAGCTGAGTATGGAAAAGGCCCAATTCAGTATTGAAATAGACAAACAATGCACACACCCATCACCACTCGGCATGGATAATGTCTGCTTTATGGTATCAACCAACCCTGGCCAGCCCATGCAGCCTATTGCAAAAGTCGCCTCTGGTGGTGAGCTTTCTCGTATATCGTTAGCAATACAAGTGATCACAGCTCAGAAAGTCGATACTCCTAGCTTAATCTTCGACGAAGTTGATGTGGGAATCAGCGGGCCAACGGCAGCTGTTGTAGGTAAAATGCTTCGCACGCTTGGCGAGTCGACACAAGTTCTCTGTGTTACTCACTTACCTCAAGTGGCGGGTTGTGGACATCAACAGCTCTTCGTTGCTAAGCAAACCAAAGCCGGCAAAACAGAAACTCAGATGCATTTATTGAATAACGAGCAGCGCGTATCCGAGTTGGCTCGATTGCTTGGTGGAAGTGAAATCACAGAGTCGACCTTGGCGAATGCAAAAGAGTTACTGATTGCGGCTTGATAGACTCTATGGCTGATTTTCAACTTAAAAACAAAGTTCCGACTTAGGGAAATTTTGGTATGAGTTTGCAACTAAATTCAAAAATCGTGGTCTGAAACAGTTCAAAACAAGATGAGTTTTTTACATTAGCGCTCAGCTTGTTTATTATCAGCCCAATTTGAGACATATCCGTTACAAGAATTTATCCGTATGCAATTGAAAAAGTGGCTTATCGCTGTACCACTCTCTATGACACTGTTGACAGGCTGCTCTCTGGTAGAAAAGCTCGTTTACCGAATCGACATCAACCAAGGGAACTATGTTGAGCAGCAAGCCGTCGATCAGCTTAAGTTTGGTATGACAAAAGAACAGGTACGTTTTGTAATGGGCTCACCCATGCTTATTGAAAATGGTTATCCCGATACTTGGTACTATATTTATCACCACACAGAGGGTCACCAAGATTCTATTCAGAAGAACTTGATCGTGAACTTCAATGATAAAGGCCAATTGGTTGATATTAATGGTGACTTCCCGCCAAGTTCGGACTTCTTTGAAGGTATCAACTAAAGCAAAGCGTGTATTTGAGGGTTGGCGTTGTTCGTCAACCCTTTTGTTTATCCGCAGTCACAGCCCTACGCTTATCTTCAGATGACAGGTACAACCTAAGGCGATTGAGTTTACTCTTCCTTCCTTAACGGATTCTTTTTACCGCCAGTGACTGGGTCAGCAGCCCCTGATTCTTTTGCTTGCTCAGCGCGTTTACGACGAATTTCTTTCGGATCAGCTAAAAGTGGGCGATAAATTTCGATACGGTCTTTATCTCGAACTGTGGCCTCAAGCTTGATGTTACGGCTAAAGACACCAACTTTGTTTTTTGCTAGGTCGATTTCAGGGTACTGTTCTAGAACACCAGATTGTTTAATAATCTCTTCGACTGTCATCGATTTATTCACGACTAGCGTGTAAACACGTTGCTCCTGAGGTAATGCATATACTACCTCTACGTGGATCATATCAGACTCAATACTCATAACACGGATACACCTGCTTAGCGCGCTGAGTGAACGCATTGACCATATTACTGGTCAACTCATTGAAAACTTTGCCGAAGGCCATTTCAATCATCTTGCTAGAAAACTCAAATTCTAGTTTGAGTTCAACCTTGCAAGCTTTCTCATCTAATGCGGTAAAGAACCACCCTCCTTTAAGCGTTTTGAAAGGACCATCCACTAGATTCATGAGAATCGCTTCACCACTCACCAATTCATTCGATGTAGTGAACGTTTTACTGATCCCAGCCTTTGAGACATCAACGGAAGCTACCATTGCAGAATGACTGGACTCAATCACTCTCGACCCGGAACAACCTGGCAAAAACTCAGGATAACTGGCCACGTCATTTACCAGATCAAACATCTGTTCTGCACTGAATGATACCAACGCAGAACGGCTGACTTGCTTCATATAGACTCCTCAAAACACACGCCTAAACGACAGGCACGCACTATTTTTACTTTTATTTGCATTAAGCGCAAATAAAGGGATTTCATAACTAGATTCCTAACCGTATAATGCAACCATTATGGCAAAGAAAAAATCGAAACAAAAAGCGGGTAGCAATACCATCGCTGTCAATAAGAAAGCTCGCCACGAATATTTCATTGATGATGAAATAGAAGCAGGAATGGAGCTTCAAGGCTGGGAAGTTAAAGCCCTACGTCAAGGCAAAGCCAATATCGCAGAAAGCTACGTATTTATGCGAGATGGAGAAGCTTTTGTAAGTGGCATGACCATTACCCCTCTAAACCAAGCATCGACACACGTAGTGGCGAACCCTACTCGTGTGCGTAAACTACTTATGAGCCGCCGTGAGCTTGATAACCTATTAGGTCGAATCAATCGCGAAGGTATGACACTCGCAGCCCTTTCACTCTACTGGTCTCGTTCTTGGGTGAAAATGAAAATTGGCGTCGCGAAAGGTAAGAAGCTGCACGATAAACGTACTGATCTTAAAGAAAAAGATTGGGCTAGAGAAAAAGCACGCGTAATGAAGAGTTCACTGCGCTAATATTGAGCACTTAAACGCACAAGTCTAGACAGGTTATGCTTTTCTGGTACTATGCAAAGAACACTTGGGGCTGATTTAGGATTCGACAGGAATTTTGCAGTCTAAGGTGCATGCCGTGGGGCGGTTGGCCACGTAAAAAGCCGCAAAAAAATAGTCGCAAACGACGAAAACTACGCACTAGCAGCTTAATAACCTGCTCAGAGCTCTCTCGCCCTAGCTTCCGCACGTAAGACGGGGACCAACGAGAGATCAAACCCAAACGCGCTAGCCCGGATTCTCCCGCCTGAGAGATGAACGGCGAATTTTAATTCAGGATAGTCATTTACTGGCGTGTCGGTTCGCAGGTACTTGGTGAATTTAAAGATCGACTAAGCATGTAGTACCAAAGATGAATGGTTTTTGGACGCGGGTTCAACTCCCGCCAGCTCCACCAAACGTTTGGAAAGGCGCTAGCTCAGAGCTAGCGCCTTTTTTATTACCCTCGACGATATCAATGCGAAGCCTAATCACTCCCCAAAAACAGAGTGAAAGAGATAAATCAAAAGCCATCGTCAACCTAGCTATGTGCAAGGCATGCTAGTCATTCACATTTTTCCAATGCCGTACTTAATTTCATTGCCAAGGTCATCAAGCACATCCCCTAGGTAGTTTTCCACTTTTTCCTCAACAAGCTCATCAGACTCCTCAAAGTAAGCAAGGTGATAAATTGCATCTCCTTGGTTGACGAGAGGTAAGGTTTGTTGACCAATGATTATCCCTCCTTGAGCGGCTTTCACGGCCACTTCATCATTTCCAAGCGGATCACTAATAATGGCTAACACTTGCCCTTTGTCCACTTTTTGCCCAAGTGCGACATGAGAACGTAAGATTCCATCAAATTCAGCTCTCACCCAGCGTGTAGCCCTTGCTACGACAGGGGAGCGCGCGTGAGATAGCTTCCCATGGGGTAACATAGAGAGGTGCCGCATAACTCTCTGTACCCCCCGAATCCCCGCTGTTATCGCAAAAGGTTCAAACCTCAGCGCCTCACCCGCTTCATAAGTAATGACAGAAATACCTGCCTTTTCTGCCTCTGCACGTAAAGAACCATCACGAAGTGAGGCATCTATGACAACCGGCGTACCGAATGCCATCGCCATTTCTGCAGACACAGCATGATTCATGTTGACTCTTATCTGAGGTAAATTTGTTCTATGGATAGCAGCGGTATGTAAATCGATGATGTGAGTAGATTTTTTTACGATATCGTTAAAGAAATAGTGAGCAATCCTTCCCGCAATTGAACCTCGCGGAGAGCCGGGAAACATCCGATTTAAATCTCTTCTGTCTGGTAAGTATCTCGACTTTTGAACAAACCCAAACACATTGACCACAGGCACCGCAACTAACGTACCTTTCAATTTCTTAGGGTCGGTCTTAGCAATCAGCTGTCTGACAATTTCAACACCATTGAGTTCATCACCATGAATCGCCGCACTGACCAAGAGCGTAGGGCCTGCAAGGCGACCATTGACGATTTCAACCGTAACAGAGAGAGTGGAATGTGTATATAAACGTGCCACTTCGAAGTCGATAGTTTGAGTTTCGCCGGGCATAACTACAGCATCGCCGCAATGAAATGGCTGATTTTTACTAACCTTTGCCACGAGTTTTTGTCCTATGTGGGCTGGCATTTTTCTCAATATACTGAATGATCATCCCCGCAACATCTTTCCCCGTAGCGGTTTCTATACCTTCCAAACCAGGAGAAGAGTTCACTTCCATGACCAGAGGACCACGCTCAGAACGTAAAAGGTCGACACCAGCAACATTGAGCCCCATAACTTTAGCTGCATCAACAGCCGTTTTTCTCTCTGCGGGCGTGATTTTAATGAGGGATGCATTGCCTCCCCGATGTAAATTCGATCTAAACTCTCCGGGTTGGGCTTGACGCTTCATCGCAGCGATCACTTTGTCACCAATCACAAAGCAGCGAATATCTGCTCCTCCGGACTCTTTTATGTACTCTTGTACCATGATATTGGCTTTGAGCCCCATAAAAGCCTCAATGACACTTTCAGCCGCTTTTTGAGTTTCCGCGAGCACAACACCAATCCCTTGTGTCCCTTCTAATAGCTTGATGACAAGTGGCGCGCCTCCAACCATTTTTATTAGATCTTTAATATCGCTTGGTTTACTGGCAAAACCTGTAATAGGCATACCTATATTCTTCCGAGAGAGTAATTGCAACGAACGTAATTTATCCCTTGATCTAGTTATCGCGACAGACTCATTAACGGGAAATACTCCCATCATTTCGAATTGCCGTAGAACCGCACAGCCATAAAAGGTAACAGATGAGCCAATGCGAGGAATAATCGCATCCAAACCGGCTAGCTCTTCTCCTTTGAGGTGGATAGATGGAGAATGAGAATTTATGTTCATGTAACACCTAAGTGCATCAATCACTTTAGGGTCATGGCCTCGTTCTCTACATGCTTCGATTAACCTCTTCGTTGAATAAAGGTTCTTATTCCTAGATAAAATGCCTATTTTCACAATGCACTACTCCTTAGAAAGCAAAAAAGAGCTGGCAGGATCCACAAGTATATTGGTAGCTAAGGAAGTTCTTCCTAGAAGCATCCTAAATTTCATGTCATCCCTAGGGGTCAGTGTCATTTCAATAGGGAATGAAAGCTCGCCTGCAACCAGTAATGTTTCAATAACATAACGTTGCGTTTGGTGCCCACCAGAGTCTCGGACTAAGCGCTGGTCAACGACTGGCGATTCACACTGCACCACTGTCTGTTCATCAGCTTGATTGGGATGAACCCAGAAACGCACCCAAACTTGATGACTTTTCCTGAATTCCTCAATGGAAAACGTATGGAGGCAAGATGTACGAGCCCCTGTATCGACTTTGGCTTTGATTCTTTCTATACCTAACTGTGGCAGGCTAACCCATTCTCTCCAGCCCACAACCACCTTGCTCCCATCCAACAAGCCAGACTCCTTACCAGTGATTAACCCGCTTTAAAACACTCGATTAAGTATAGTTTACTGATGGAATCCA
This sequence comes from Vibrio sp. Isolate25, assembly GCF_022398025.1. Lineage (NCBI taxonomy): Bacteria > Pseudomonadati > Pseudomonadota > Gammaproteobacteria > Vibrionales > Vibrionaceae > Vibrio > Vibrio sp. Isolate25. Next base: position 69,057 of record NZ_JAKEUT010000009.1, on the reverse strand, counting down.
TCTTCTTTACTTTCAATCTATAGTGACGACACTCACCGATAGCCGCTCTGCTGTCAGGCGAGTAGCAAATATCATTTTCTTAAATCAGTAAAAGTGAGCCTAAGCCTAAGAAAACTAAAAAACCTACAACATCGGTAACGGTTGTTAGAATAACGGAACCGGCTACTGCTGGGTCTATGTTTAGCTTTTTGAGTAGAAATGGGATCAGTGTTGCCGAGCCTGCAGCCGCTAGACTATTGACGACAATGGCACAAAAAATAATGATAGCTAAAGCGATACTTGAGAAAACAAAATAAACCACAACGGCAATTAGTACCCCAAGAGCGACACCATTTATAGCGGCGATACGACACTCTTTATTCAGTAGTAGCTTCAAGTTACTTTGGTGTAGGTGATTTAAAGCGATACCCCTTAGGGCAACCGCTAATGTCTGACTTCCTGCAATCCCCCCCATGCTTGCAACAACCGGCATCAATATCGCTAAAGCGACGACTTGCTCAATAACGTTATCAAACAGCCCAATAATGGCAGAAGCAAGAAAGGCCGTTAACAAGTTGATGACCAACCAAAGCGCCCTTAATCTTGCAGCAACTTTCAAGGGGGTAAACAAGTCTTCTTCACTTTTCACATTGTCTGCCACTACCGCCTTTAAGTTCAGTTCCCTTAGCGCGCTCACCAAGTTATACATGGAGAGGACTCCCGTGACTTTTCCATTCGTTAAAACAGGAAACCACTGGAGCGTACCATCAATAGCGAGCTGTTGACTGACCTCATTAATATCCTGATGGCTATCCAACAATGGGGTTGGGGAAACCAGAGCCCCTAACAAAATATGTCCTTCTTGGACCAGTAAACTGTCGGGACTAATCGCACCTAGAATGCCTTTCGAGTCTCTTACAATTATCAGCCGAATCGGGGTCTCAAACTTCTTAACCATTTCTTCCTTTAGAGCTTTTACGCTATTTCGCGCATTAGCCACAAGAAATTGAGGGGTGGTGTAGCGTCCTACTAAATTATCCGAAAATGAAAGCGCCTGCTGCAAATAACTGGCTGTGTCTTCACTCTGATCTAAGAGGAACTCATCAACAAATTCTCGGGGAAGCAGCTCATCAAACGTGAGTACATCTGCTTCCTTCGCCTGAGTAAGACAAGATTGAAGTTGCTCAGGTGAAAGGGACTGGTGAATGTGTTTTGCGGTCTCATATTGTACGAGGTGCAATGTTCCCCAGTATTTTTCAACAGGAATATGAGCAATGATTTTTTTCCTCAAAGCATTGCTCACGGATTCTAAAATACTGGCAATTTCATCTTCTTGTAAGCTCTCTAGGTAACTCAAGTCCTCATTTGTTTCTATCGTTTTAAGAAACTCAGACAACCTTGCTGTTCTATTTTCAGGAGTTTCCATTTCTTTCACATTGTCCATTTGTCTTAACACCTATACTAGTTGTAGTAGTAACTTCATAGAATTTCTGAAAATTGTCCAGTCGTCTTTGAAATGACGCGATCAAAAGGGTGTGATATGGGCTCAACTTACTTCTTGACACATCAACGCAAAATTCCGTCAAAAAAAGTGCTAGCGAAATTACTAGTGCTTGCTAAAAATCAAAAAATCACTGTGCTGATTCAAGATCACCGTAGAGGGGACGATCATTTATTCTCAGACTTTTTACGCAGTGATCCAGAGCAAATCGAACAGAGAATCAAGGAAGTACAGCTTTGGATTGCTGCCACTAAAGACAAAATTGCCGAATACTGCGCTGATGAAGACATTACGGTACCAGAGATTGAATTTGAGCCAATTGAAGGCAACAACTGGGTAAACTTATTGGTGTCTTTCATTCGTCATCGTACTGATTTACTCATCGTCGATGCCACCATGAATGTTCGCAAGCTCTTACCGGAAATGTCAAAAATCTCGTGCGATATACTCTTGCTCGGCCATCAATACTGGGCAAGCAACATAAAAACCTTGTGCGCCATTGACCCTCTCCATCGAGAAGATCAAGAGTGCGAAATAGATATGGCGGTGACGGCAAGAGGGAATTGGTTGTCAGAACAATATGGCGCGAGAGTATCACTTATTTACTGTTGTTACGTGGCACCATACTTAATGAGGTATAAAGCTCAAATTTTAGCAAATCAAAAGAAAGGGTTGGAAGAGTTCATTGGGAAGAAGCACTTACAGTCCCTGCCCATACATATGCCTGATGGTAACCCGGAGGAAGCACTTCCCAAGGCGATCTCTCAAATGAAGGCCAATATACTCATTATGGGCGCCTGCCAACGTAGCGCGACATCTCGCTTTTGGTCTGGCAGCACAACCGATGCATTACTGGAAAGTCTTCCTTGCGATCTGCTTTTAGTCAATAAAAATAGACATGACTAAATGCACTCATTTCACTGGATAAACTTACGCACACAATATGAGCTTGATTTAATATAAATACTCACCTAGTGTTGAAGTAAGTAACAAAAAATAAATGTAAGACACACGAATTTGCTGGTACTAGATTTACTTTCTTACTTCCTCCTTTCTGTAAGAGTGTAAATATGAGTCCCAGCTATTTTTTAGTCTTAATAGATCATAACCAAAGTATCCAGATCAGACGATGATATCCCTTTGAAATCAACAACTCCCCAATAAGCATCTACCCCCACACACCACTTCATTAAACCTCCAACCCAGTAGTGATAGATTTGTTAATAATCCTCACAACTTCTAAGCTTAATTGATATGCAGTAGAAGCTTGAGAATGACACTATGCCTATAAATAAAACGTATAAGCCCACTGGTATTGGTATCAGGCAAAAAATCACCGTTATTTTACTAAGTATTATTATGCTTTCTTTGATCATTACCGGATCGGTTTATCACTATAAAAGCCAAGAATCGATTGAAATGGTTGTCGTTAACCACCTTAAAACCGTTGCGAATAATAAAAGAAATGCGGTTTTTCAAATTATCAAAAAATACCAAGAACGCATTGCATTAATAAGCTCAAGAACACAATTGAGAATCGCACTAAGTCAATTAAAGCAATCTGAAACAAGTGATGAGAGCACAGCACATGTCCATAAAATATATAAAATAATCACGGATGCTAAAGCATCGATCAAAAGTATTCAGAACATCATAGTGACCAACACAGATGCTCAAGTAGTCACTTCCTCTGCTAACATCCACGCCAACGGAGAAATCAAACGGCAGTTGCTTCCCGCCAAAGACAAGCGGTACGCCATAGCATTTAATCTAAATAAAGAAACTGATGTGACGACTTTGTTTATTTCACAGAGATTGCAGCTTGATGGGCACCTTATTGGGTACGCCATACTCGAAATGAATTTGAGTGATTTTTCTGTGGTCACTGATACCCAGTTTGGGCTTGGCAACTCAGAAGAGACAACACTGGTTTATCAAGACCCAAGTACGGGTAGTATTACCCCTATTTACCCAGTAGCTCTGACTTTAGGGTATGAGCAGGGTTCGTGGGTTGACCCTTTCGCCCTAGTTAGGCAGAAAGATGATGATATAACCACCTACATCGATCACAAAGGTCATGATGTACTTGCCGTCGCTTATGCATTCAAAGAGCTGAACCTAGGACTTGTGTACAAAATAGATCATGCCGATGCGCTTGGGATAATCAGTGAACAAAGGCAGTTTCTGATCATCTCTTCTCTGGCAACTGCACTCGTAGGGGGCATTGTTGTGCTCATCCTCTCTCGAACGATCACTAAACCCATCATTGATTTAACTTACGTGGCATCCATGATTGCCAACGGTGATTTATCCCAAAGAATTCAGTATTTTACGAAAGATGAACTTGGAATGCTTGCTCAAGCTTTTAACCAAATGGCAGATAAACTCATTGATGCTAATCAAGTGCTGGAACAAAGAGTCAGTGAAAAAACCTTAGAACTCTTCCAAGCCAATGAAAGCCTAGCTCGACTCAACAGGGATTTAGAATTACTGTCGCTAAAAGATGCTTTAACAGGTATTAGTAATCGAAGAGCGTTTGATGATTTACTCGAAGAAGAGTGGAAAAGATGCCATCGAGACGGAACTTCCCTTGGCTTGATCATGATCGATATCGATTTTTTCAAAAAGTACAACGATAGCTTAGGTCATAGTGCTGGTGATGCTTGCCTCAAACAGGTTGCGAATCTCATTGACCAAGCCGTTCATCGAAACAGCGACATGGTCGCTCGGTATGGAGGAGAAGAGTTCGTCGTCTTACTGCCTAACACCCCCCTCGATGATGCGCTCTCTGTGGCACACCGAATTCAAGAAGCGATGGCCAAAGGAAAAATATTACACCCAGACTCTCCCATTTCTTCACATGTCACATTAAGTATTGGACTGGGAGCCATCGTCCCTGAAAGAAACACATCACCTCAAGCATTTTTAGAAGCCGTAGACGCGACTCTTTATCTTTCAAAGGACAAAGGACGTAATACGATTTCAACAATACAGGATATCTAATACTGGGGCTGAAGCTAAAAATTAGTGATTGCGATCTGCGGTAGTATTTAAAAATACATCATGCAAAGCACATAGAGCCGCTCTGAGCTGAACACTTGCCACCGCAAACTTTACGCTATTATCACCTTCAGAGTAATGAATATTATCAGGTAATATCCCTTGCATCTCTAGTGCTTGGCAGCCTAGGCGTAAAGTCTGCTCACCTGATATTTTCGCCCCCAAAACGGACAGTAAAGCCACTCGTTGAACGGTTAGTTCAGCGTTAGGTAAGCACTTTTTGGCTTGAGTCAATATCTTACCAAAATTAGACACCGAGCAATCAAAGTAATAACAGAGTGTTTCTCTCCGCTCATCATGGTGCAGAAGGTTAACATTGGGTAAGGAGAAAAGCTGATGTTTTAGATCAGCCAAATCCGAATTACCCTCGGTAAGAATTATTTTTAACACACAAACATCGTCTCTCCCTGTCACAACGTCCACTTTCTGCTCTGTTGAGCAATGGCCATGGCTAATAACAGTCCCCGGATGTTCAGGTTCAAAGGTGCATTTCACCTGCAAGTCAATATTCTCTTGGGAAAGCTCTTCAATGGCATCAGGATGAACAAGATCGTGAGACAAGGCTGACAGTTCATTGGCTACTTGATAGCTTGATTGCCCAATCGGGTTTACCTGCTCAGTACCAATTAAATCGGGATCGCCCGAACTCAGATGAGAACATTGATGTATCACCGCCTGTTTAGCTTCAGTTAATGCCGCTATTCTACTCAAGGTTAAATCACCGTAACGGCGATCATCATGACAAGTGTCACTCCTTTCACAAGATGCGTAAGCGGTAACAACTGGAAGTTCGCAGTTTAAGTCTACCCCCTCTAAACGATTCCAAACTTGGCTATCAAGAGATTCACGCGGCTCATTAGGAGGGCCAGCTAAGTCGATGAAACGAGTTTGCACACCATGACGCTTTGCCTTCAAAGCAGTATTGTAAGCACTATGAGCCTCACCTATTGATGCCAGCCGCTCTCGAACCGGCTGCCAATAGTATTGATGAGATGCACCATCTATCGGCTTCCTAGTAGATAAATAGTGGTGGATCCACTGACGAGTACAAGATACACGTTCCAAAATGAATTCATCCGCTTTTCTGCGTAATATGGGATCAGCGAATACACTCTCATTCACTAGTAATAACCTTTGAATAACACTGTCTAACTGACTTTCCCACTCCTCCCCTCCAGACAAAATATACTGATAAACCCCAGGCTCAAACGTACGATGATTTTCTAGAAGGGCGTCTGTAATGCCTTGGTAGGCAGGCACAACAAAAATACGGTTATATCTTGCTCTAGGCTCAGGTTTCAGAATGATATTATCCAAAACTGCATCAAACGCAGACATTGATGAACCACTCACTTTCTCTACCGTGTGGGACATAGTTTTCTCTCTTTATCTAAATCACACCCCTAAATACTTAGAGGTCTAAGTATTTATTATAACCAAAAACCACAAATTAACAAAACAAAGCCTATTTAAAAAGTGCTTAAAGCCGGGGTTTATAATTTGAACTATAAACAAAAAGAATAAAAACCAAGGTTGAAAAGTAAAATAAGTCAGAGTCACTGACTATCACTCTTAGGATATGAAAATTTGATGAGTAATAGGATGCGATGGAGAAAGAAGAGCAGCAACTCAGTCACCAAACGGTGAACTGACAAACGCTTCATAAGAATGCCAAGCCAGCTACACAATTGTAACCACTTTATTGTGTAAACAACGCCAGTAAAGCATAAAAAAGCGCCCCGTAGGGCGCATTGATTATTGTGAGTAAAGACGTCGGATAGGCTCTGGCTCTGTATAATCAATCAGCTCATTATCGTTTAGCTCATCGATTTGTTCCTGAGTCGCAGATACCACCAGCACCTGCTGATTATCTAAAACATCAACCACTTCAATATCATGAGAACGAAGAAGCTCTCTGGCCTGCTGCTCTTTGCCTTCATGATACTTCACAAAGAACCTTGGTTGCTCAGCAGCCTGTGCTGGTCTCTTTTCCACTGGGGGAAACGCCGGATTTCCTGCCATTGCATTGGCGGAGAAAGTCGCGACCAGTAGGCTGAGAGCGCCAACATAGGAAAATGATTTTAATCTCTGCTTCTTCATACTCATTCCTTATTGAAAAGATAGAGTCCAGCTGTTGATGCTGCCCGTATCTTGACTGGCATTGTCTACAGCACTCAGCTTCCATGTACCTTTCGACTCATACCCACTAAAGTTAGCCTGATAAGTGTTGGCAATGTTGTTGGCTGAACCACCCGCATTGTCATGCAAAACCACTTCATGGCCCGTTGGAGATGTCAAAGTAACACGCAAATCACCAATGTAAGTATGGCTGATGTCAAGTTCAACAGAAACGGTACCAGCATCACCAGAACGCAGTACGTCGAGTGTGCTCGTTACACCAGCACTGCTGTTATCTGGAATGGCGACTGCATCAGAGTTTGTGTAGCTAGATGGTGCCTGGCTACTAGAATCATTACCATTATGAGAAGCAACGAGTGAAGCGCCTGAGTAAGCGGAATAACCATAAACTAGAACTTCATAAGTACCAGCAGAAGTGACATTGAGAGAACAACTCTCACCGTTACCCTGCTCCCATGAACGGCAATCGTAAACACCTGTGCTAGGTGTACCATTGAAGCGAACATACATATCGGCATCGCCTGTGCCACCACTTAGAGTAAACGTCGCTTGGCTAGCATCGGCAGGAACATCGAAAGTGTAAGTCGTGCTTGATTTACTTCCGCCAGACAATGACGTTTTCGCGACACCATTCTCCAGAACTTTACTAAGGTCAACAGGGCCATTACAGCCTACATCCAAGTATGCCTTCGCGGCATCCGCATTCACTAGACCATAGCCAGTACGGTTATCACGGCCTTCTGAGTCGATGTCAGTTGCTGTCGCGGTCAGTGCCTTACGTACTTGTTGCGCTGTACACGTTGGGTGGTAGCTCCATACTAAGCCTGCAACACCAGTGACATGAGGTGTTGCCATGGAGGTACCATTATAGTACTCGTAATCTTCACCCTTGGTGGTTTTGACTGTGACGGTCTGACCAAGCTGATTCGCCAGTTCTAAACCGAACTCGCGGTCAACTGTAACGGAAACCATACGATAATCGTTGTTGTCATCCAGTACGAATGGGTTCTGTAAGCCTGACAGCTCCTGATTACTGTATACAATCGCAGCTTTGGCACCTGCGTTGTAACATGCCTTAACTGGGTTGACTTCTGGGCGCACGCCTGTTGCCTGATTATCAATGCGCTCAGTCAGACAGATCTTGTCCGACATGTCGCCACAGTTATAGCTGCCTGACGAGATATCACAAGCAGCAAGAGGGGCGGTAAACGTACCGGCAATCGGGTCTGAGATGTAGTCACCTGACTGGAGAATTTTACGATTGTGTGGAACGACACCACGATCGAAATTACTCACTCCGTTAATCGTAATATCGGACAGTACACCCTCACCGACGGTCACAGTTGACAGTACCGCCACACCTGGTGCTGCAATATCTACCTGATCTGTTGCTTGAGAGAAAGCTGCATGATGATTTTTGTTATCCACTGCTGCAACGGACATCACAGCGTCATAAGAGGCAGGATAGCTGTGTGCAGTATTGCCTGAGTTACCTGCCGCAGCAATAAGTAGAACACCATCATCATAAATCGACTGAAGGGCATTTTGCTCAGTTCGGCTCGCTTGGCTACCACCGAGACTCATATTGACTACATCTGCACCGTTATCCGCACAGGTCTGGATCGCCTTCACTAAACTCGATGAATACCCCCACCCTGATTCATTGAACACTTTAACAATATGCAAATTCACGTTCTGGTTTGGCATCACGCCTTTGACGCCTTCGTTGTTAGCAATCGCTGCAATAGTACCCGCAACGTGAGTACCGTGAGCATTATTGTTACCCGGAGAACTCCATGATCCCGTACCACTGTCGTTAGTACCTTGTACACGGTTGCCGCTCAGGTCGTTATGACTGATGTCGTAACCTGAATCAATAATACACACTGTACGGTTGCCCGTATTGGAGTCACTTAATAATTGGGCATTCACCGCATTGAAGCCCCAAGGGGTAGTTTCACTTAATAAGTAACGTGGAGGATCCACCTCGACATATTCAACTTGGCTGTTTTCACGTAGTGCCGACAACTCACTGTCGTCTACTTCCACACTGTAAAGTGCTTGGTTACCCAATTTTTCAACTTTGCGCGCTTTCACTTCATCTAATACCGCTTCACGCGCTTTCGATGGTGCCACTGCTGAGCTCGCCATTGAGAAAGGTGCAGGTGACTCTTCTTTAAACTTGACTATATATTTAGTCGGCAAATCAGCCTCGTTAAAGCCAGTTGGCAACGCTGCGAACGCAGACGTAGCACCAGCCATAGCCACGGTAATTGACGATAGGACGAATATTCCTTTGGTTTTATTTATCATGTTGTGCATTTGCTCTGATCCTTTTTGAGCTATTTTTATTCACTTTATCTCCATGAACAGTCATCTTTTATAACTACTCAAGAGAGCCCTAGCTATAAATCACGCTTATAAAACATCCAACATTTTATAAAACAAAACCTTCATAAACAGGCAACAAATCAATTAAACAACAGTATTAGTAAACATACTTTGGTTAATAAAAAACCTTAAAAAGCAATTAGTTAATAACAAGAAGTGCATTTAAAATTGGTTTTAATGATTGATTATTTACCAACAAGCAGAAGTGATAGTTTTAACATTTGTTAAAAAACAAAACATCAGAAAAACAGACAACTTTAATTTTGATAATTTAATCATCATAAGGAGTTCGGAAATTGGTATCTGGCAACCGTTGTCCACAGGAATAGACTGAGCTTTCAGCGAAGGTAACTTTTACACTTGATAGAAGCTTTTACGCATTTTTTGTTGCAATTGAGTTAAATAGAATGAAGACTCTAGACTCAACTGAATAATTTGCATCAGTTTAATAACGCATGCGCATTTAAAGAGGAAAGTATTTTGCTTGGTATTATTCGTCTGACCTTGGCTGCAATTTTTATTGTCTTTACCACACTATTTGCTTTGATCTATTGCTTATTCAGCCCAAGAAACCCAAGGCATGTTTATTTCTTCTGCCGCTGGTTTAATCAGCTACATAAACTTGTCGGCATCAAACTGATACAACGTGGCTTAGATAGAGCTCCAACACCAGCCAATAGCGTTTATATCTCTAATCATCAAAGTGTGTACGACTTTGTCACAGCGCCGGGGATGCTTCGCCCAAGAACCGTCACTCTTGGCAAAAGAGACTTGCTCTGGCTCCCTTTCTTCGGTCAACTTTACTGGATCACTGGCAACATACTGATTAACCGAGAGAACAAATCTCAAGCACGCGATACGATCAAACAAGTCGCAGAAGCGATTCATCAACGCGATCTGTCTGTTTGGGTTTACCCCGAGGGAACAAGAAGCAAAGGAAGAGGGCTGCTACCGTTTAAAACTGGTGCATTCCGTATGGCCATTGAAGCGGGAGTCCCCATCACGCCAATGTGTGTCAGCACTACCCATAACAAGATTGACTTAAATCGTCGTAACAATGGTGTGGTGATTTCTGAAATGCTCGAGCCCATTGATGTCTCTGGGTATAAAATCGAAGATGCACGAAAGCTGGCGGAGCATTGCCATACATTAATGGCAGCAAAAATAAAAGAGCTGGACAACGAAGTCACCCAGCTTGAAATACAAAAGAATAAAGCGCTTTCAGAACAACAGCATAGTCATTAGAAAATGTATTGGTCCATCATTGCGACCATACGACCAATCTCTGGCTTAGTAATAGTGTCATTTGCACCTAAAGCCAGAGCTTTGGCACGGTTATCATCACTCATCAGCGAAGAGAACATAACTATCGGTAACTCTTTGTAAGCATCGGATTCACGTAAACGCTTCACCAAGTGCATACCGTCCATACGTGGCATCTCCACATCCGTCACTACCGCATCAACCAGTTCAGTCACAGGTAAATTTTCCTTCTTCGCGACTTCGGCAATTTCCATTAACTTCTCATGTGCCTCACCACCATCTTTACATGCGATGATGTTATAACCCGCCGAGCTTAATGTGTCCTGGATCAAGCTGCGGATAAAGGCCGAATCATCCACCACCATGACAGTCTTCGAATTACGCTTAGAAACCATTTTCTGGTTGAGATCGACACTTTTATCCACTTTGACATCGTATTTTTCCATACTCAGTTCTGGGTTGATGTCAGCGATGATCTTCTCAAAATCAAGGATCATTATCAGATTGCCATCTTTGCGCACGACTGCCACTACACAGTCTTGTTCGCCAGCTTCAAGAAATTGGCTTGGAGATTCGACATCATTCCATGAAATACGATGAATACGGCTAATGCTATCAATCAAGAATCCATTGGTCATGCGGTTAAAGTCCGTCACAATAACAAACTTTTTCTCAAGCTCTTGGCTTGTCGGTACGCCTAACCAGCCAGCTAAGTCAACGAGAGGCGTCAAAATGTCTCGTGATGAAAAAACGCCCACCATATGAGGCTGAGCATTGGGATAATCGGTAGTTTCCGGCACCTGAATGACTTCACGTACTTTGGCGACGTTGATGCCGTAATAACAGGTTTTTTTAGAGCCATCGGGCATCTGTTTAACTAAGTGAAATTCAATAATTTCAAGTTCATTTGTGCCACTTTCTGTAAGAATTGTACTGCTTGAAACGCTCATAGTTGATTTTACTCATTCCCGGTATCATTCACACTTACGTAGAGTGTTTCTCATCTACGTAACTACCTAATCTGCCGCCTCGGGATTTGTATTTTTCGTTAACGCGTGAGGCGAAAGTAAAACTATCTCATTTATCAATATAAATGCCAGAAGAATTCATCAATCTCATTGCAAGCTCTTGTGTGGCTCACACTATGATGAAGCATTGGTTACTATCCTAGTATAAGCCCCGAGTGGTGAACTTTCCTTAAACTAGAAAGAATTGCTCTTCTAAGCCTACAGTTACTCAGGCAAAATATTCATAAGCCTCTGTATCGACAGATAAACTCAATATCTACATCACTATAGCGGCAATGTAATGCCAGAGTTGAATTAAATATCACGAAGGGAACACATTCTTCTACTGGTATATGAAATGTCCAAGATGTAGTGATTGCTCAGTTTTAAAACTAAAGTCAATTGATTAGGTTTCATCTTTCATATACCTTCCTTGAGCTAGTGAATCAATATGAAGTAGTCTTTTATCAACCGCTCTACTTTGTACTCGATACACCATCAGAATGTAGATGCAATCATATTACCCCCTTAAAAGCGATGAATGATAAAATCTTACTCAATACCCCTCTTTACACTTTCTGCCACCAGCTTGATAGTGCAAACCTAAGTGACCTAGATCTAATAAAGGCCGATGCGAAGCAAACATGGCTAAGGAAAATTTCACTGCTGCAAACCCAGTTGAAAACCTTGCCTCACCTGGCTGGACAAGTGCTGCTACGCCTGCCCATGGGAGCAAACCTTGAAGATATAGAGTCAATAGTGCTCTATCGTGGGATCATATTCGTTATTCAGATAGATATGGACAGCGATAATTACCAGCCAAGCTCTATCGCTCAGGTTCATCTGGCTGCTCGCCAGCTTAAAGACCTCAACCAAGCCAACAAAGACAAGTATATGGTTCCTGTATTATTGGCCGAAAAAGCACAGCCACAATCGGGGGCATTAGCGGCAACAGAAGACAGACTGTTTGACACTATGTGTGACAGCGGAGAGTACTTATCTGCAATGATCGAACATTTCGCCAACCAGTTTAAAGCGGATGAGATCGATGCTGAAAACTGGTTAGTACAACATTATCGTAGCCTCTAACGCGTCATTTTCTTCACGAAAACCACCACAAACAGCGCCATGGTAAAGCTGCCGAGAAAGGCTTCGAAGGCAGCAATAAACCTAGCGATTCCGACTGGGGAAATATCCCCGTAACCGAGAGTAGTAAAGGTCACTACGCTAAAGTAAAGCGAGTTAAGAAATTCAAATAGATAGAATTGCCAGCCACTAAGATCTTCATATATCGGGTGTGCGCCCGTAGTATCCAAAAAGAAATACGCCATGGCACAGACTAATATCAGAAAGATAGAAAAGCCGACCACCCGCATCGGATCTTCGCCATAACCGCAGAACAGATCGACCACTTTAGACACCACTCTACGGACACTCAACTTTGGCATTTGATATCGACGAAAACGCATCTCGCGTTTGAAGAAGTCTCCCGCCATTTCGAACAAACCCTGCTTCTCACATTGCTTGCGAATATTTCGACACACTTCCTCGGCTTCCTGATACAAAGATGCAACTTCTTTGTACTGACGCTTCTTGCGTGCCTGCTTAGCTTGTTGTTCTTGCTTGAGGTAGGTTCCCCACTCAACATTCTCCAGCTTCGCTCGGCCAAGATCTGCTCCCAGTAAATTGCAGTCATCAAGCTTGGCACAATGCAGATTCGCACCTAACATCTTTGATTTCATTAACGACGAACCACGTAAATCAAGACCGAAAAAGTGCGCATCGGTCAGATCCGCTCGGTAAAAATCCACATTACGACATGAATAGCCTTCTTTACACCCTCGGTTCACCAAATTGATGTCTACCAAGTTTGTTCTTGCCAACTGAAATCCGTCTAAAGGTTTACCCGCTGCGGCCCATTGTTCAACCTTGTCTTTTATATCATCTTTGCTTTTATCGACTTTGGGATCATGCCAGTAACACAGTCCTGACTCACCACACGGTTGATCGCAGCACCAGCCATCAGGATTTTGATAGCTGCATTGGCCTTGTGTCGATTTCATATGCGCTGCCCCGTAAGCACGCCAGCAAGTGGAAACTTGCTGGCATTATTAAGTGTAGTGGGTGCATATACACTCGCAAACGCTATTTACAATTTAACTAATAACACTTTGTTGTTTCAGCCAACTTTTAAACAGCCGAGTATGCGGGTTGTCGACGTGAGTAATAATGAAATACCCCGCTCTGGCACGGATAGCTGGGAATGGCGCCACTAACCTGTGCTGTTTTAACTCATCCCCTAATAGTGCCATGCGCGCCAACGCCACACCGACTCCGGCTTCAGCTGCAGACATAGCCATGTCGGTACGATTAAAGAAGTGCCCCTGATGGGTGTCAAACTCAAGCGAGTGCTCTTGGGCCCAAAATTGCCATTCATGATCTTTGGTCGAGCCTTTCCATGGCATCGCATCATGGAGCAAGGTCACCTGTTGCCAGCTCTGTGCACTCCCTGACACACTAAGATGAGCAAAATGACGAAAATACCCTGGGCTCATTACTGGCAGCAAAGATTCCTCCATCAATAGCTCAGCGTCAGGCAACTTATAGGGTAATGGCCCGTAATCAATCGCGATATCGTAATCTCGGTTGTCGCTATCAACCAAGGCTCCCTCAGCAAACGTGTGGATCTGTATTTCAGGGTGTTGTTTCTGGAAATCTTCTAAGCGAGGCACCAACCACTTAAAAGCAAGTGAAGGGGTCAGCTTAAGTCGGATCTGCTTACTATCCGTCACATGCGTAAGTTGGTAGATAGTATCTTCAATAGCCGCTAAATGCGGTGAAACTGACTCAACTAATTTTTGACCTTGATCTGTCAAGCGAATACCTCTCGCATGACGCTCAAACACGTCAAAACCTAGACGTTCTTCCGCCGACTGAAGCTGTTGGCTGACGGCACCTGTAGTGAGGTTAAGCTCACTGGCCGCACTGGTCAGGCTGTGGTGTCTGGCGACAATGCACACTAGATTGATTCCATTAAGCAGAGCTGATTTCATAAAGCTTTTAGTTTTTCTAAACAGTGATATTAATTCTTATCGATTGTTAACCAGATGTAAATCCAACATTCTTGAAAAAATTCCCCGTTTATGGAGTTGGAGTGTGAAAGTCGTCATTTTAGGCAGCGGAGTGGTCGGATTAACCAGCGCTTGGTATTTACAGCAAGCGGGGTGTCAAGTTACGGTGATTGATCGCCAACCACGATCCGCAGAAGAAACCAGTTTTGCCAATGCGGGCCAGATCTCTTATGGCTACTCTTCACCATGGGCGGCTCCTGGCGTGCCCATGAAAGCCATAAAATGGTTATTAGAAGAGCATGCACCGCTAAAGATTAAGCCTAGCCTCAGCCCAGAACTCCTCCGTTGGGCTAGCCAAATGTTAAAAAATTGCCAGCTGGACAGGTATCGGATTAACAAAGCCCGTATGTTGGCGATTGCCAATCGTAGCCGAGAGTGTTTAGCGCAGTTAAACCAGCAATACGACCTCAACTATCAAGGGCGTACTCGAGGGACGTTACAAATTTTCCGTAACCGCAAGCAATTACTTGCAGTAGAAAAAGATATTGCACTGCTAGAAGAAAGCGGCACTCGATACCAGTTGCTGAATGCTCAAGAGTGTTTAGTGCAAGAGCCTGGGCTCGCCCACATTCAAGGAACACTTACCGGAGGTCTCTATTTACCAGATGATGAGACTGGAGACTGCTATTTGTTCTGCCAACAACTGCAAGCAATGGCAGAACAAGCTGGGGTTGAGTTCATCTTCAACACCGAGATACATAGCCTCAACACACAAGGTAATCAGGTACTCTCAGTCAACACATCGCAAGGGGAAATTGCCGCAGACAAAGTTGTGGTAGCCATGGGCAGCTATTCAAAATCGCTTTTAGAGCAAGTTGGTATAGACATCCCACTCTACCCCGTCAAAGGTTACTCACTCACCTTGCCTATCATTGACGAAGCATTCGCACCTCAATCAACCATTATGGATGAGACCTACAAAGTGGCCGTGACTCGCTTCGAAAATCGAATTCGCGTCGCGGGCACAGCCGAGCTGGCTGGTTTTGATCCCGCCCTGCCGGATAAACGACTCGCTACGTTGAATCATGTTGTGTCTAACTTATTTCCGGATGGGACAGATTTATCTCGCGCAGATTATTGGACAGGCTTCCGTCCAATGACCCCCGACGGCACGCCGATCATCGGAAGCACATCAATAAAGAACCTCTTTACTAATACTGGGCACGGCACCTTAGGTTGGACTATGGCCTGTGGCTCAGCAGAGATCCTGACAGAAGTGATTACACAGTCAAATTATCACCAATATAAGGAGCTCAGCACGCATCGATACAACGAATAGTGTAAATACCTACAATCGATGATATTGACAGTACAAAAAACGAGCTACACAACTATAGCGCGCATTGTTAGTGCGCTATGGATTGGGTCATATCAATTCATTTTTCAAGCATTTTGAAACTACTCGCTACGATAACACTACTCGTTAACATTTATTTAGCATTTTGTGCCTAAGCTCACGCAAATAAATTTTAAAGTACAAATCGGTTAACATCAGAGTTACAAAAAGGTTAATATTCTGTTCGCAAAACAACCACTATAAAACTAAACAGGGAAAATACTTATGCAGTCATTAGTTGATTTTCTGAATGGAATCATCTGGAGTCCGGCACTGATTTATTTGTGTCTTGGCGCTGGCTTGTTCTACTCAATCATGACGCGATTCGTGCAGATTCGTCACTTCGGTGAAATGTGGCGTCTGCTTCTTTCAGGTAAAAGCTCGTCCAAAGGCATCTCTTCTTTTCAGGCACTCGCCGTTTCACTTTCAGGACGTGTAGGTACAGGTAACATTGCTGGTGTTGCCGCTGCTATCGGCTTTGGTGGCCCGGGCGCGGTATTTTGGATGTGGGTGGTAGCATTCTTTGGTGCTGCGACAGCCTACGCGGAATCCACGCTTGCACAAATTTACAAAGAAGAAGACAACGGTGAGTTCCGTGGTGGTCCTGCTTACTACATTGAGAAAGCAATGGGTCAAACGTGGTATGCGTGGATCTTCGCTATTGCGACCATTTTTGCATGTGGTTTCCTACTGCCGGGGGTTCAGTCAAACAGTATTGGTAATGCAGTTGAAGCCGCATTTGGCTCAGGTGCTATGATCGAGACAGCGATCGGTACATTCAGCTTTGCGAAAATCTTCACTGGTACTGTTATCTCCGTCATTCTAGCCTTCATCATCTTCGGTGGTGTTAAGCGTATCGCGAACTTCACACAAATCGTGGTTCCTTTCATGGCGCTGGCTTACATCGTAACGGCCTTCATCATCATCCTTCTAAACATCGGTGAAGTACCACGCGTATTCTCAATGATCATTGGTGATGCGTTCACACCTATGGCAGGTGTTGGTGCGGCCATCGGCTGGGGTGTTAAACGTGGTGTTTACTCAAACGAAGCGGGTCAAGGTACAGGTCCTCACGCAGCTGCAGCAGCAAGTGTTGACCACCCAGCTCAGCAAGGTCTGGTACAGTCGTTTTCTATCTACATCGATACGCTACTAGTATGTTCGGCGACAGCATTTATGATTATCATCACGGGTGCTTACAACGTACACGGTACAGAAGGCTTCTTAGTTCAGAACGTAGCAGCGGACATTGCAGCGAACGGCCCTGTCTTCACTCAGATGGCAATTGAAAGCGCATTACCGGGTATTGGTAAGCCGTTCATTGCGATTGCATTGTTCTTCTTTGCTTTCACAACCATCCTTGCTTACTACTACATCGCAGAAACAAATGTGGCCTATATCCGTCGTCACATCAAAGTTAACGGCTTGATGTTCGTACTAAAAGTGGCACTTATTGCGGTTGTGTTCTACGGTACAGTTAAGACTGCAAACCTTGCATGGGCGATGGGTGATGTGGGTGTTGGCCTGATGGCATGGCTCAACATAGTTGGTATTCTGATCATCTTCTTTATGGCGAAGCCAGCACTTAAGGCTCTACATGATTACGAAGAACAGCAGAAGCAAGGCGTCACAGAATACACATTCAACCCTGTTAAACTGGGCATAAAAGGCGCAGATTACTGGGAAGATAAATATCGTCGTAAGACAGGTAAAGAACCTACAGCAGAAGAAGAATCCAAGCCAGTTGAGCAACCTTCAACCTAATTTGGATATCTAAGATAAAAAGCAGTGGTAAAAAAGGGGTTAGCCTATGGCTAACCCCTTTCATCTTATGTTCCCAAATATATTTCTAACACGGCCATTAGCCATGCCAGCAATATTCTTTACGCCGCAACAGCTTCCGTTGCAACTGATGCTTTTTTCTCACCAATAGGCAGAATCGTGCGGCCATATTCGTTGTTCAGTACTTGAGCCATCGCGAAGTAGATTGCACTTGCACCACAGAAAATGCCTTCAAAACCTGCAATTGTGCCAATCAGCTCACTCCCCGTGAAATCACGTGCGGCAAGTAGGAAAAACAAAATAGTTAGCGAGCCGAAAACCACTTGCTTCGCTGTTGGGTAGCAAAGAGATCCGATAAACATGAAACCCGTGAAGATGCCCCACAGAGCTAGGTACCAACCCATAAAGTGTGCAGGGCTTGCCGGCAACCCCATGTAAGGCATAACAATCAAGCCAACCAGTGTTAGCCAGAACAAGCCATAAGAAGTAAATGCGGTAGTACCAAACGTATCACCACGTTTAAAGCACATCATGCCGACAATCACTTGGCTCAGACCACCATAGAAAATACCCATTGCCAAAATCATTGAATCAATTGGGAAGAAGCCTGCGTTATGAATGTTTAGCAGGATGGTTGTCATACCGAAACCCATCAGACCAAGTGGAGCTGGGTTAGCCAGTTTTGTTGACATTTTGCACACCTTTCAAAAAAATTAATAAAATTTACGCGCGAAGTTTAATTCCGTTCAATAAAAAAGATAGATCTGGAATGTGCAATCTAAGATTACAAAAACCGTCCCATAACGCGAAAGCAAACCAAAAAGCTCCTGCTTATTGCAGGAGCTTAGTTTACGAGTTATGAACCTGTTTACATTACTGGCAAGAGATTTCATCCCAGAACCAGTTTGACTGGGTTGGCGTATCCCAAACACCCGGGCCATTCTTAGCAACAAAGCATTTACCTTCATGGGTGACTTTATCGCCGTTGGCAACTTGAGTTACACCAGCTTGCCACTGAATAAAGGTATCAGGTTCTGGCGTTGGGTCAGGATTCGGGGTTGGATCTGGCGTAGGCTCAGGTGTGGGTTCAGTTGGCGTGCCAGAGATGAGTTCCCACGGTCCACCTGCGTCTGGGGCATCACCTTGTGTCCACCATTTCGCTTTATACGTCACTCCTAGATAGGTAACTTCCTCACCCGCATTGTAAACCTTACTGGCACTCCAAGCCTTTCCTGTGCCAGGATCAGGGTCAACCGGGTCTAACTGGTCAACAACACGCACTTCAGGCCAGCTAGCGTGAGAACCATACATATTCGTCACACATTTTTCGTAGTCACCTGGTACCAGCGCAGAGTAAGCGGTCTGGAATCCAACCAATTCACACTCAAATGAATAACCACCCGGACGATCAGCATAGTACTTCCAGTTGCCATCCCAGTTGGTGTAAAGCACATCCGTCGCACCATTTAGGTTAAGGCTACCGTATGGAGTCTGTTGCCAGCAGGTATTCTTTTCATCGGCTTCGATTGGAATCTGGTAATGAGACGACAGTCCTTCCCAATATCTTATACGGTTGACGGGTTGCCCTTTATTTTTATTCTGTTCTCCACACTCAATGCCCCCATTGATGATATTAATCGTGGTGCCAAAGCCATAACCAATCCCCGCTTCAATTTCACGTTGAGAAGGCGACCACGTTTTATCAATCACATGCAACATCGCTGGTTTCGGTGCTTGTGGCGTTAAAAAGAACCAGATCGCAGATGCTAAGTTCAACCAAGAGTCGGCAACTAAGCCTGGGTTGTTGAGCAAAACAGACGCATCACCATCAAACATTGCTTCGGAAAACGCGCCGTAATTAAAGTGGTAAGAAAGCTGCTTAGCACCGCGTCCAAAATAGCCCTGCCCTGCCGCACACGGCCATTTTTTATTTTGCCAATCATTCTGACCACAACCGGTGGTATAGCCCTCCTGACCTTCAGACCAGCCCATTTCACGTACATGCACTAACGCCTGTTGCCACTCTTCAAGACCTAATGGATTATCCGACACATTATCTTTGGCAATATGCCCCCCAGTTTCCTGCGCGAAGTGGGCAAATGCCGTTACGATCGAGCGTTTACAGATCGCATCGGAATCTCGCCCATCCGTATACTCGGCACAAAAGGCGGGAAACTTACCAATCGCCCGTAGGAAACGTGTATAAGTGTACTCAGGCGCAGCCATATTGGTCAGAAAATCCCACTCTACCTGAGGAAACACACGCTCAGCGCGCTTAACGTTATCCGGATTAGTGACAAGGCTAGGCTCAATCGCTTCAACAACGCTATTTGGTGCGGTGGTAAGTGCCTGAGACCATATCTGGTACATAGGGTCGGAAGTTTGTGCTTGCTCTGCCGCCTGTATGTCAGCGCGGGCAACCACATAACCGTTAGGATTCTGTGGATCAGGCTGAATATTAGTCATAGCCCAACTGGACGAAACAACCGCCGAAGATACAGCAGCGGCCAAATAGGTTATTTTTCTCATCACAATTTCCCTTGTTTTATAAAACTTAGGGAATGTTAGAAAAAGACAAATCAAGAATCACGGTGAATGAATGAGCCTATTGTTAAGTTGCGAGTCACTTTGGAGTTACAACGCAATAAGGAGTAATTTCGACCAATAAAAAACCAGCCCGAAGGCTGGCTTTCAATTGGGGTACATCGAATGGGAAGTTATTCCCACTCAATTGTCGCTGGTGGCTTACCTGAAATGTCGTAAACTACGCGAGAAATACCGTCAACTTCGTTGATAATGCGGTTAGAAACCTTACCTAGGAAGTCGTATGGTAGGTGTGCCCAATGCGCAGTCATAAAGTCGATCGTTTCCACTGCGCGCAGAGAAACCACCCAGTCGTATTTACGACCGTCGCCCATTACACCAACAGAGCGTACAGGTAGAAATACCGTGAAGGCTTGCGATACCTTGTTGTAAAGATCCGCTGCATGTAGCTCTTCAATGAAGATAGCATCTGCACGACGTAGCAAGTCACAGTACTCTTTCTTGATTTCGCCAAGAACACGAACCCCTAGACCAGGACCTGGGAATGGATGGCGGTAAAGCATGTTGTAAGGCAGACCTAACTCTAGGCCAATCTTACGAACTTCATCTTTGAACAGCTCACGTAGAGGTTCAACAAGGCCCATTTCCATATCGTCTGGCAGGCCGCCAACGTTATGGTGAGATTTGATTACGTGTGCTTTACCTGTCTTAGATGCCGCTGACTCGATGACGTCTGGGTAGATAGTACCCTGAGCAAGCCATTTCGCGTTTTTCAGCTTCTTAGATTCTTCATCGAATACGTCGACAAATACGTGACCGATAGTCTTACGCTTCTCTTCTGGATCCGACTTACCTTCAAGAGCGGCAAGGAAACGCTCTTCTGCGTCAACTTTGATGATGTTCAGACCGAATTGATCGCCAAACATATCCATTACTTGTTGACCTTCGTTTAGACGAAGTAGGCCATTATCGACGAATACACACGTTAGTTTGTCACCGATTGCACGGTGAACCAGCATCGCAACGACAGATGAATCCACACCGCCCGACAGGCCTAGGATGACTTCGTCGTCACCTACCTGCTCTTTAATACGCGCAACGGCATCTTCAATGATCGATTCAGAAGTCCATAGCCCTTCACAACCACATACGCCAAGAACAAAGTTCTCAAGCATTTGCTTGCCTTGCTTAGTGTGCGTTACTTCAGGGTGGAACTGAACACCGTAGTATTTCTTCTCTTCATTGGCCATTGCCGCATAAGGACAAGTATCTGTCTCACCGACTTTTACGAAGTCCGCTGGAATTTCTACCACTTTGTCACCATGGCTCATCCACACATCTTGAGTTGCTTCAAGATCTTTAAACAGTGCCGATTCACCAGAAACTTTGACTTGTGCGTAGCCGAATTCACGCTCGGTTGAACCAGCAACTTTACCACCTAGCTGCTCAGCCATAGTCTGCATGCCGTAACATACACCTAGTACTGGCACACCAGAGTCAAATACATATTGAGGCGCGCGTGGAGAGTTGTCTTCCGTTACGCTTTCTGGACCACCAGATAGAATGATACCGTCTGGATTGAATTCACGAATATCCGCTTCTTCAACGTCCCAGCTCCACAGTTCACAGTAAACACCGATTTCACGTACACGGCGTGCGACTAGCTGAGTGTACTGAGAACCGAAGTCCAAGATCAGAATACGTTGGTCATGAATATTTTTAGTCATTTTGAGCAGTCTTATAAGCTAGGTTATTAAAACGGAGGCGAGTGTACTCGCCTCTTATTAATGCTTCAAGGAAAAAAGCAAACGTTTACGTCAGGTGTATAGGTTTTCTTTTTACAACAGTAAAAATTAACCTAGACGGTAGTTTGGTGCTTCCTTGGTAATTTGAACGTCGTGTACATGAGACTCTTTCATGCCAGCGCCCGAAATACGTACAAATTCAGCTTTGGTACGCATATCTTCAACGGTTGCACTGCCAGTAAGGCCCATGCTTGAACGTAGACCACCCATTTGTTGGTGAACGATCTCTTTTAGGCGGCCTTTGTATGCGATACGGCCTTCGATACCTTCAGGTACAAGCTTGTCTGCTGCGTTGTCAGATTGGAAGTAACGATCAGATGAGCCTTGAGACATAGCGCCCAGAGAGCCCATACCACGGTAAGCTTTGTAAGAACGGCCGTTGTATAGAATGACTTCACCTGGTGCCTCTTCTGTACCCG
The DNA here is from genome assembly GCF_022398025.1 of Vibrio sp. Isolate25. NCBI lineage: Bacteria > Pseudomonadati > Pseudomonadota > Gammaproteobacteria > Vibrionales > Vibrionaceae > Vibrio > Vibrio sp. Isolate25. The sequence continues at coordinate 46,700 of NZ_JAKEUT010000009.1, read as the reverse complement.
CGAACATTGAGCCAACCATCACACATGATGCGCCAGCAACGATAGCTTTACAGATATCACCGGAGAAACGGATACCGCCATCGGCAATAACTGGAATGCCATATTCGTTCGCAACTTCAGCTGCATCTGCAATAGCAGTAACCTGAGGAACACCCACACCTGTTACGATGCGAGTGGTACAGATAGAACCAGGGCCGATGCCCACTTTCACCGCACTGACACCTGCTTCGATCAGTGCTTTAGCACCAGCACCGGTTGCAACGTTACCGCCAATGATATCTAGATCTGGGTAAGCCGCACGAGTTTCTCGAATACGGTTTAGTACGCCTTCAGAATGACCATGAGAAGAGTCGATAAGTAGAACGTCAACACCCGCTTCAACCAAGGCTGCAACACGCTCTTCGTTACCCGCGCCCGCACCAACTGCTGCACCAACGCGTAGACGACCTTGCGCATCTTTACATGCGTTTGGTTTACGTTCTGCTTTATGGAAATCTTTCGCTGTGATCATACCGGTTAGTTGGAACTCATCGTTCACGACCAGTACTTTCTCAACACGTGCTTCATGCATTTTCTCTTGCACTTCTTCACGAGTTGCACCTTCTTTTACTGCCGCCAGACGCTCTTTAGGCGTCATAACCACTTCAACTTTCTTAGAAAGGTCAGTTACGAAACGAACGTCACGGCCAGTGATGATACCAACTAACTCATTGTTATCAGTTACGACAGGGAAACCTGCAAAACCATGCTTCTCTGTTAGAGCCACAACGTCTGCAATTGTTGCATCAGGGTTTACCGTAACCGGATGTGAAACCACGCCAGCTTCGTAAATCTTAACCTGATGAACCATCTTAGCTTGTTGCTCAATAGACATATTCTTGTGGATAAAGCCAATGCCACCCTCTTGCGCTAGCGCGATAGCTAGACGAGCTTCAGTAACAGTGTCCATAGACGCTGAAATCATTGGGATGTTTAGAGTGATGTTCTTAGTCAACTGAGTGCGAAGATCAGCTGTGTTTGGGAGAACGGTGGAGTGAGCTGGCACGAGTAGTACATCATCGAATGTCAGCGCTTCTTTGGCAATTCTTAGCATTTGCAATATCTCACAATTAGAGGAGTAAAAAGACAACCCAATCTCATCGTTTCGCGTAATGAGGGTAACCAGTTTTAGGTTGTTGGCTACATTTGGATTAGATATTGCGGAGGGATTATACGGTTAACGCAATCGCTTGACCACAAGTTTTTTTAATTTTTTTCTTGCAATTGCCCCCTTGCTATGTATTATATTGCCGCTAATTTCCATACTCACGCCTATGAGATTAGCTGTGTCATCTCTGACCAATCAAAACATCTTCACTGTTTCTCGTCTTAATTCTGAAGTTCGCCTATTACTAGAAAATGAAATGGGTATTGTGTGGTTGGTCGGTGAAATCTCAAACTTCTCTTCGCCAGTTTCAGGCCATTGGTATTTTACCCTCAAAGACTCCCGTGCCCAGGTCAAGTGCGCCATGTTTCGTGGTAACAATCGACGAGTCACATTCAAGCCACAGAGTGGTAATCAAGTCTTAGTCAAAGCTCGTTTATCCTTGTATGAACCGCGCGGCGATTATCAATTGATTGTTGAGAGTATGCAGCCAGAGGGTGATGGCAGGCTTCAGCAACAGTTTGATGAATTGAAGATGAAACTTGCCGGAGAAGGACTATTTGCCCAGAGCAATAAAAAGCCTTTACCTGAGCACCCTAAGTGTGTCGGTGTCATCACATCCAAAACAGGCGCAGCACTATTTGATATTCTAGATGTCCTTAAAAGACGTGATCCTTCATTACCTATCGTGGTTTACCCGACATTGGTGCAAGGAGAAGATGCGGCGATTCAGATCGCACAGGCGATAGGGTGTGCAAATAGCCGAAACGAATGTGACGTGTTGATTGTAGGCCGTGGTGGTGGCTCTTTAGAAGATCTTTGGTGCTTCAACAACGAAATTGTCGCACGTACAATCGCAGCCAGCCAAATACCTATTATCAGTGCTGTTGGTCATGAAATTGATGTGACTATCGCGGATTTTGTTGCGGACATGCGCGCACCAACTCCATCTGCCGCTGCCGAAATAGTCAGTAGAGATAATAGCCACAAAGCAGAGGCCATCAATTCACGTAAACACAAATTGCAAAGTGCGATTCGATACTACTTGACGCAGCAAAAGCAAACGACTGCAACGTTATTGCATAGACTGGAACGTCAGCACCCAACTCACCAGTTACAACGTCAAAGCCAACAGCTTGATGATTTGTCACTGCGCCTTCAACGATCAATGGAAAACTACCTATCCTCACGCAGACAAAACCTAGAACGCCAACAGTACAAACTACAGCTTCACTCTCCTGTCACAAAACTTCGCGAGCAAAAACTGGCGTTACAAAGGCTTGAACAAAAGCTTACGGATGCCTTGGACAGAAAGCTGTTAAAATCACGTCATCAGCTGGCGCTCGCGGCTGAAAAGCTCGATACCGTCAGTCCACTTGCCACATTAAAACGTGGATACTCTATTACTCAGGATACATCTGGAAAGGTTCTAACCAGCGCCACAGAAACAAGATCGGGCGACACCTTGGTCACCCGTGTATCTGACGGCGAAATACGCTCAACCGTTATCTAAGCTAACTCTGTTTGATAAATTCAATCCGCACTTTTGACTTGGATTTTAATTCATTGCAGGAATGGCAAAAATAGCTCGCTGATCCACACGCTTGGATTTTCTCTAGTTGCTTATTACAATCTGGACAGTAACCAACTTTGGTGTAATTACTTGCACAATCACTACAGCGATAGTGACCTTGCCATTCCAGTTCTCGTTGACATATTGGGCACTGATCCATTTTGACTCTCGTAATCGTTTTATTTTCTCGACCAACAGCTTATATTTGTTGCTATCGAGAACACAATGATCCACATCACGCCCAATGGCAAGTTTCGCTCGGTATGATGGGCTAAAGATCTTAATAAGATCATCGGCTAAATCCATTTTGATCAGCGATCACCCCCTAAAAGAATATTTATATCACCACACACCGAAAGCATAAGTTACATGTGCTGTTTTTGAACTTTAAGCGATATAAAAAACCAAATTAAGTTAAAAACAACCAATAGATAAAAATTTAATAAAAAGATCCACTCTAGCTCATGCTGCTATTACATTGGTACGCATTTCGATATTTTGTGTATCAAGTTGAGTAAAACTCACCCTAATCGCTTTGTATTCATTAAGACTTTTAGCATGCGTGCCGCCACATGGAATTTCAGCTACGCTCCCTTCACCAAGATCACATTGCCAATATCGTGAGTCTGTTAAAGACTCTCCGCAGCACTTTATATTGATTTTTGCCTCTAAGGATAACCATTGTTCTATTTGTTGGTTAACCAACACCTGTATCTGTACAAGGTCTTTTAACACATCTGCGCTGTTCAAACCTCGTTTGCGCAAAGTTTTCCCTAAGCGGTAGGTATCGACACACTGATCTTCACTCACATAACTGGTTTCCTGAGCATAGCTATTAAAGTCATAGTTGCCGTGAGGGTCCTTGCGATCGGCATCTTTACGCCAATATCCATGCTCTACTAAGACCTTATTGAGCGCCAAAAATGCGATATGTCCTGCGCTATGTCCCCTGCTCAATGCTTGCTGATAAGCTTTATCTACAACTAATGTGACTTCCTGACCGAGGCGAAGGTTTATTGCAGACTCTTCCAAACAATGCACTACGACAAATACCCAGCCCTGTGTGTCTCGCTTGACTGGAATGTCCTTATCCACGTAGAGCTCACCGCTGCTCAACTCAACCGCTCCCACTACACAATCTTTAACCTCGTATCCCTCTATCCTTCCCTTATCAGCTGGGTGATCAGGCCATATATGACTCACGGGATGAAACGGTGTCACCTCTGTGATGACATAGAGTGCATTTTCTCCCTGCTTAACAAGTTGAATAGAAGATGTAAGTTGCCAGATCTGATGGCAAAAACGTGTAATCGTCGGTGTCACTGACATTTTATGTATCCTATATAAAAAAAGCGCCCTTCTTAGAGGCGCTTTCATACAATCATTATTATTTTTTGCGATTTTTCATCATACTCATCAAGCGCTTACGTTTGCGCTCCTGAGAAAGGGTCATCTTGTTCGATTTACCTTCAAATGGGTTCTCACTACTCTGGAACTGAATACGAATCGGCGTCCCCATGATTTCCAATGACTTACGGTAATAGTTCATCAAGTAACGCTTGTAAGAATCTGGTAGCTCATTAACTTGGTTGCCATGAATGACTACGATTGGCGGATTGTAACCACCAGCGTGTGCATACTTAAGTTTCACACGACGACCACGAACCAAAGGCGGCTGGTGATCTTCAGTCGCCATCTTCATTATACGGGTCAGGACAGATGTACCCACTCGGGTTGTCGCCGATTTATAGGCTTCTTGTACTGATTCAAACAAATGACCAACACCTGTACCATGAAGTGCAGAAATAAAGTGGATACGAGCAAAGTCAACAAAGCCAAGACGACGGTCTAACTCCTTCTTCACGTGCTCTTTTACGTCCATATCCAGACCATCCCACTTATTGACCGCAATCACAATCGAACGACCAGCGTTCAATGCAAAACCAAGCAAGCTTAAGTCTTGATCAGAGATATTTTCACGCGCATCAATAACAAGAAGTACAACATTCGCGTCTTCTACGGCTTTGAGCGTTTTAACAACCGAAAACTTCTCTACTGTTTCGTTGATACGCTTACGGCGACGAACACCTGCGGTATCAATCAGTACGTATTCTCGGCCATCACGTTCCATTGGAATATAGATAGAATCACGCGTTGTGCCCGGCATGTCGTACACGACTACGCGCTCTTCACCAAGAATACGGTTTGTTAACGTCGATTTCCCAACATTTGGACGACCGATGATAGCCAGCTTGATAGGTTGATCTTGTAAGCGCTGGAATTCCGCTTCAGCTTCTTCTTCGGTGTAATCGAGCTTCTCTTCTTCATCGATGAAGTCGGTCAGATCTTCAATTTCACCCTGCGCTTCCTCGGCCATTTTCTCTGCAAAAGGATTGAGTGCACGATCAATCAGAGCACCAACACCACGGCCATGCGCTGCAGCGATTTGGTACATGTTTTCCACACCTAACTGCCAGAAATCAGCCGATGCTGCATCTGCATCAATACCATCAACCTTGTTCACAACCAACATTGAAGGCTTTTCAATTTTGCGCAGGTGGTTAGAAATGGCAATATCAGCAGGAGTCAGGCCGGCACGGCCATCCACCATAAACAGAACTACGTCTGCTTCATCAATCGCGGCCAGTGACTGCTCTGCCATTTTGGTTTCAACGCCTTCTTCAGTACCGTCGATGCCGCCAGTGTCAATCACAATAAATTCGTGTTCACCAAGCTTAGCTTGGCCATATTTACGGTCACGAGTTAAGCCAGGGAAATCCGCAACCAATGCGTCACGCGTACGAGTTAATCGGTTAAACAACGTTGATTTACCAACGTTTGGACGCCCTACCAGAGCAACAACAGGTACCATAATAACCTCTACAATATGCTTTCTTTATGTAGTTATAGGTAACAACTCCGTAGAGTTCACTAATGAGCGCTTTACCTATAACCACATTACCTATGAGTATCTAAAACAAACAAACGGCTCCCAACTGTTACCAGCTAGGAGCCGAATGTGAATTATATCACACGATTACTTGGTAATGGTCAGTTTCTTTACATCGCCATCACGAGTAACTGTGATGTAGCCTTCTGGGACAACCACAGGTGACACAGCAAAACCACTGCTGCTGACTTGCTGCTGAGCAACAAATTCGCCAGTATCACGATCTAACCAGTGAAGATAACCTTCACCGTCACCAACAACCACGTAACCATCAATCAGTACGGGCGCTGTCAGCAAGCGGTGTTCAAGCTGTTCATTACTCCATAGCTCTGTGCCACTGCGTGCATCTACCGCAACCAGATAATCTTTATCTGTCACCATATACAAACGCCCACCATCGCTAGCAAGATCAGTTGACGAAGAATACTTACGCTTCCAAACCGACTTTCCTGAACGCAAGTCTATTGCTGTTAACTGACCATTGTAGCCAACAATGTATAGAGTACTACCTAGAACGAGTGGAGATGCATCAACATCAACCAAGCGATCAATTTCGGTTGCCCCTTGCGGTGTCGCAATCGGCTGTTGCCAGATCAACTGACCACGTTCTGCAATCGCAGCAGCCAAGCGGCCATTTGCCGTTCCCCAGAACACGCCACCCGATACGGTGATGGGTGCACTGTTACCTCGCAAAGTTAGGCTCGGTACTTCGGTACTAATGGTCCACTTACTATCGCCCGTCGCCTGATCCAGCGCAACCAACATACCTGTTGCAGTGTGGACAATAACCAGATTGCTTTCCGTTGCAGGCGCCGCTAACACTTCACCTTCCACATCAACGCGCCAGTTGACCTCACCAGTCTCTTCATTCAGGGCTATCACTTGACCGTTTTCACTACCAATAAAGATTTGGCTGTAACCTGCAGTGATACCGCCAGATAAACGGGCTGAAACATTTTGCTCAAGGTCTTGTTGCCATAATGTATGGCCATTTTCAGGATTAAGCGCCTTAACAACACCATCACGGCTTGCCACAAAGATTTTGTCGTAAGCGTATTCAGGAGAAAGTTTAGAGAAGTAGTTGGATACCCCATCTCCAACACTGGTACTCCATTCGATAGCCGGCGTAAATTGACTTTCAACCTGAGGTACTGGTGCCATGATAATGGTGTCTTCTTCACTGGCACAGCCAGCTAAAACACCTAATATCGCAGCAGCAGTCAGTGCTTTTTTCAGCATTTTTTTCATGCATCGCACCCTTATTTAGCTAGATCGTCCAGCTTCATTTGTAGAGTCTGGCTCGCATCATCTGCTTGTTGCGCTTCAGTATACGCAGCATACGCACCTTCAGTATCTCCCTTACGTAGGAGAATATCACCTTTAAGTTCAGCCACTCGGCCAACCCAACCTTCATCTGTGATCGTTGCTAGCTCAGACACGGCAGAATCAAACTCACCTTGTTCTGCTTTCAAGCGCGCTAGGCGGAAAGCAATCACAGAAGTCAGAGCAGGATCATCCGTCGCTGTTTTCGCCCACTCTAACTGTGCCAGTGCTTCATCTAAGTTGCCTGCTTCAACCTGAGCTTTAGCCAGTTGTAGCGCAGCTAGCACTGCGTATTGCGTCTCTTTGTTAGCATCGATGAAGCTCTGAAGAGCCGCTTCACCTTCGATACCTTTCGCTGCCAATTCCTGAACGGCTTTGGTATAGCTTTCAGATGCGGCTTCTTGAGCTGCTGTCACTGAATCTTGATAATAGCGCCAACCGAATAGACCGCCTAAACCGATAACCGCGCCAAAAATGACGGCCTTACCGTTTTCTTTCCACCAATCTTTGATCGCTTCTACTTGTTGTTCTTCAGTATCGTAGAGTTCCACTTCCTGTCCTCTTAAATCTAAAAAGTGGCGAATAGAATCGCCACTTCAAATTTGAATGCGTTTAAACCAACTCAGCTAGCTTAGCGGCAACATCCGCTTGGCTATAAGTTTCTTGAGTACCACCAACTAGGTCTTTCAGTACTACAGTGTTATCAGCCACCTCGTTCTCACCAAGAACCAGTGCCACTGCTGCACCCACCTTGTCGGCACGCTTGAATTGTTTCTTAAAGTTACCACCACCGAAATGGTTCATCACACGAATGCCTGGAACTTGCTCACGTAGTAACTCAGCCATCTTCATGCCCGCCATCATAGTGCCTTCGCCCGCAGTAACCATGTAGACATCAACAGAGCGGCGAACATTCGTCAGCTCTAACGTTTCTAGCATAAGAACTAGACGCTCAAGCCCCATCGCAAAGCCCACAGCAGGTGTCGATTTGCCACCAAGTTGTTCAACCAGGCCATCGTAGCGACCACCACCACATACAGTGCCCTGAGCACCTAAGCTTTCGGTAATCCACTCGAACACAGTGCGATTGTAGTAATCTAGGCCGCGAACCAAACGCTCATTGACTGTGTATTCGATACCTGCGGCGTCAAGAAGTTCACAAAGACCAGCAAAATGTTCTTTGGACTCTTCGCCCAAATAATCTGATAGACGTGGCGCATCACCTAGAATAGCCTGAACGTCTGGATTTTTAGAATCCAGTACACGCAGTGGATTGGTATGCATGCGGCGTTTACAGTCGTCATCCAGTACATCAATATGCTGTTCAAGGAAAGTAATCAACGCGGTGCGATAGTTAGCACGATCTGCCTGTGAACCAATAGAATTCAACTCAAGGCGAACGTGTTTATCAATCCCCAACTCACGCCACAAACGTGCCGTCATCATGATCAGTTCAGCATCTACGTCTGGACCATTAAGCCCGAATACTTCCACACCACATTGGTGAAATTGACGGTAACGGCCTTTTTGCGGACGTTCGTGACGGAACATAGGGCCCATGTACCATAGACGCTGCTCAGAACGATCAATCAGGCTGTTCTCAATACATGAACGAACACAGCCAGCAGTGCCTTCTGGACGAAGAGTTAAGCTGTCACCGTTACGATCTGCAAAGGTGTACATTTCCTTTTCAACCACATCAGTCACTTCACCGATAGCACGGCTAAACAGATGGGTCATCTCAACGATTGGCATGCGCACTTCGCTGTAACCGTATGCGCTGATTACATTCTTCACTGCGTTTTCAAGTTTCTGCCACAGTGGTGATTGAGTTGGAAGGCAGTCGTTCATGCCTCGAATTGCTTGGATTTTCTTTGCCACAGTTTTTTACCGTAAGAATGGTTACCGTAATCTAAATTACGTTGAGATTAATCGTTTACTTTTACGTCAATGCGGTTTTGCTTGTCCATCACTGAAGCTTTAGCACGAATTTTGGCTTCCAGCTGGCTAACCAGATCATCATTATCAAAGCGCTCTTTCTGGCGTTTGCCATCTTCATAGAAAGCGCTTTTCTTATTGCTGCCGGCAAGACCAAGATGAGAAACTTCTGCTTCACCTGGGCCATTGACAACACAGCCGATAATGGAGACATCCATTGGAGTGATAATATCTTCTAGACGTTCTTCAAGCGCATTCACTGTTCCAATCACATCAAACTCTTGACGCGAGCAGCTTGGACAAGCGATGAAGTTGATACCACGAGAGCGAATACGTAGAGATTTAAGAATATCAAAACCGACTTTGATCTCTTCAACAGGGTTCGCAGCCAATGAAATACGCAGCGTGTCTCCGATACCTTCCGCCAATAGCATTCCCAGACCGACAGAAGACTTCACTGAGCCAGCACGTGCACCGCCTGCTTCTGTAATACCTAAATGAAGTGGCTGATCGATTTTTTTCGCTAGCAAGCGATAGGAGTCAACCGCCAGAAAGACATCTGATGCTTTAACGCTGACCTTAAATTGATCGAAGTTAAGACGATCAAGAATATCAACGTGGCGCATCGCAGATTCGACTAACGCTTCAGGTGTAGGTTCGCCGTACTTCATCTGGATATCTTTTTCCAAAGATCCGCCGTTCACCCCAATACGAATCGGGATGTTTTTATCACGAGCACAATCAACCACCGCACGAATGCGATCTTCTTTACCGATGTTGCCCGGATTGATACGTAAACAATCCACACCGTATTCCGCGACTTTTAACGCAATACGGTAATCAAAGTGAATATCAGCCACTAACGGGATATTCACCTGCTGTTTGATTTGTTTGAATGCTTCAGCCGCATCCATGGTTGGTACAGACACGCGAACGATGTCCGCACCGACATTTTCCAGTGATTTAATTTGTGCAACAGTCGCTTCGACGTCTGTTGTTCTGGTGTTCGTCATCGACTGCACAGCAATCGGAGCGCCGTCACCAATGGGCACATCGCCCACGTAAATACGAGTCGATGGGCGACGTTTGATAGGAGATTCGTGTTGCATATTTAATTCTAAGGTAAGGTGAATCTTGCTACTTTGCCTGAAGTATACCCAGAAAGGTCAACAGGTTCACTTGATAATGTCATTGAAACGTTTTCAGGGGCTCCCAAAATCACTTTATAAGGTGTTTCGCCACTGACTTGCAAATCATGACCCGCTTTCTTAATGCCTGTAGCCAGCGTTTTCCCCGTCGCATCTTTTACTTGAATCCAGCAATCATCGCTGAATGACATCTCAAGCAAATTCTGATTGGTAGCGGGTTCTGGGGCAGACGCTTGCAATTTACTTTCTTCTGCCACCGATGGTTCCGGTTCTGCTTCTACAGCTAGAGTTTCTTCAGTCGGCTCAGCTGTTTCCGCAGGAGTGCCAGCTTTCGGTGGTTCAATCACTTCAAGCTCATTGTCTTGAGTGGCAACCGAAGTCGTCACCTCTTCCAATGGCTGCTCAACCAATTGCTGATCTTCTGGCGACTCATTGATCAAACTCGGTTCAATAGCAGCAAAGTCGAGTTGGTTATTCTCCGCCAGTTCTTGCTCAATTTTCATTTCCTGCTCAGTTGCCGTCGTCAACTCAACAACGCTGTTTTCCTGGTTCTGCCACCACCACACAGAAGAAATACCCACAATAACGGCAAAAATACCCCAAGTTAGGGTCATAATGCGGCTATCGTGTTTTTCTTTATTGGTCTTCTGCGAGAAGCTCTGCATCTTGTGCTCTTCATGTTGCGCTTCTCCGCAATCATCAAGCGCACACAGCACGACAGATTCTTTAATCCCCACGACACGAGCATAAGAGCGCAAATACCCACGAGTGAAGGTGGCAACCTGCTCACTCTCAAATTGGTTAGATTCGATGTTTTCAATGATGGAACGACGAAGACGCAGCCTATCAGCCACTTGCTGCTGTGTCAGACCTAGTTCTTCTCGTTTTTGCTTTAAAATCGTACCCGCTTCGATTTTGTTCTCTTCTTGTACCGCAGTTTGCTGTTCTGCACTCATTTTTATAACGTCTCTTTTCAAGGGGATTCCAGCCAATCGCACATTTATTATTTTTCGTTAGTGGTGCTGGTTTTGTTCAGAATCCAGAATTTTTGAGGACATCGCCTCACCAAATTGCTTAAAAGTGCTTCACTAAAATCGCAGAGGAATAACCTCTAAAGCACTAAAGTTTAATTCTAATAGATATCAGAGATGAAACAACATAGAAAAGGCGCATAAATTACAAGCAGCTCAAGGTTTTTCCTGATTTTGACATAATTTAGCAATACCAATTTACAAAAAAGCCAGAGTTCAACTCTGGCTTTTCCATCAAAACTCTCAATTAAACGGCTTTGACTTCAATTGTGTCGCCCTTCGCTGCACGGAGCATCGCTGTACGTTTAGTGCGATCGATAACATCTCCGACCAATTGACCACAAGCAGCATCGATATCATCACCACGCGTTTTACGCACTGTCACTGTATGCTCATATTGCATCAATGTTTTCTGGAACCGGTCAATACGTGAATTGCTTGGCTTCTTGTAAGGTGAACCTGGGTAAGGGTTAAATGGAATCAGGTTGATCTTACATGGTGTGTCTTTGAGTAACTCAGCCAACTCACGGGCATGCTCCATGTCGTCATTGACATGATCCAGCAGCACATACTCTACCGTCACTTTTCCGCGGTTGGCATTTGATGACGCGATGTAACGACGAACTGAAGCGAGGAAGTCTTCGATATCCCAGCGATCATTAATTGGCATAATCTCACTGCGTAGCTTGTCGTTTGGTGCGTGTAGAGAAATTGCCAGCGCGACATCGATCTGCCCGGTCATCTGGTCCAAGCCAGATACGACCCCTGATGTTGATACGGTTACACGACGCTTTGAAAGACCAAAGCCAAGATCATCCAGCATTAATTCAAGCGCAGGGATCAGGTTTTTCATGTTCAGCAAAGGCTCCCCCATCCCCATCATCACAACATTAGTGATGGGGCGACGCCCTGTCTCTTTTTCCAAACCAATTTCGCGTGCAGCACGCCAAACCTGACCGATAATCTCAGAAACTTTCAAGTTGCGGTTAAAGCCTTGCTGAGCTGTTGAACAGAACTTACATTCCAATGCACAACCAACCTGAGAGGACACACATAACGTCGCGCGATCATCTTCTGGAATATACACCGTTTCGACATCCTGATCGCCAACCTTCATCGCCCACTTAATCGTGCCATCGGAGGAATGCTGAGCCTCAGCAACCACTGGCGCTTTGATTTCACAACGACGCATCAGTTTTTCACGTAGTTTCTTGTTAATGTTGGTCATTTTTTCGAAGTCATCGACACCGAAATGATAGATCCACTTCATTACTTGCTCAGCACGAAATGCTTTTTCACCCAGTTCTTCTGCAAAAAACTGGCGCATCCCTTTGCGATCAAAGTCGAGTAGATTGATTTTTTCAGTGGTCATGTGGCCTCACGAAACGACGTAACATTAATTAAGGGCGCGAATTGTACAGCCTTTATTCAGCGACAACAAGAGGTCTAACACCCTGTATTTTTTAAGGCATTAATATCTCAGTGATTAAATTTTATACAGATATAATCCCCCCGCCAAATCAGAGGAATGCAGTTATCGGGTGACTTGCTTTATTTGCTCAACAATGGCTTTTAGGCCGTTGCCTCTCGACGGGCTGAGGTGGGCAATAAGGCCCAACTTTTCAAAGTACTCATCTATATTAAATGTCTGAATTTCTGTATTGGTTTTGCCGTCATAAACCGCCATGACCAGTGCAATAAGGCCACGAACAATACGTGCGTCAGAATCAGCACAAAAATGCCACACACCATCTGTATTTTCACTCACCAGCCAAACCTGGCTTTCACAACCTGAAACCGTGACTTGTTCAGACTTCAGCTCTTCAGGCATCATAGGAAGCTTCTTTCCCCACTGAATAACTTGGCGGTAACGATCTTCCCAACCTTTAAAGCCTTGCATAATCGTAACGATGTCTTCTGCTTGAATATCGGTGCCAAAAGGTGACGGTGGAAATGTGGACATAAGAATCTCCAAACGAACTATTTACGGTATTTCTGAATCAGCTTCTCGACAATGCGCGAAACCGCCACAAAGCCGAATGTTGCGGTAACGACCGTTGCCGCTCCAAACCCACTCGCACAGTCCATACGTTTTGGCCCTTCCGCTGTCGACTTCACACCACATACACTGCCATCTGGCTGAGGGTATTTCAGCTGTTCCGTTGAAAATACACACTCAATACCAAACTTACGCTGCGGATTCTTGGGGAAATTGTGATGCCGACGCAAAGTATCTTTGATTTTTTTCGCTAATGGGTCTTGGATGGTTTTGGTCAGGTCAGCAACTTGAATCTGGGTTGGATCGACTTGCCCACCCGCGCCGCCGGTAGTGATCACTTTAATCTTGTTGCTACGACAGTACGCCAGCAATGAAGCTTTCGCTTTCACGCTGTCGATCGCATCAAGCACGTAATCAAACTCTTTTGACAGATATTCATGCTGGTTGTCAGGGGTAATAAAGTCATCAATCAGATTAACTTTGCACTCTGGATTGATAAGCTTGACGCGTTCGGCCATCACTTCAATTTTACTCTGTCCCACCGTACCGTTCATTGCATGGATCTGACGGTTGATGTTAGTGACACACACGTCATCCATATCAATCAAGGTCAACTCACCGATACCTGTACGAGCTAATGCTTCGACTGCCCAAGAGCCCACGCCACCAATACCAATAACACAAACATGTGCCGCACGAAGGATTTCCACTTCGCTATTGCCGTAGAGACGTCGAGTGCCGCCAAAACGTTGGTTGTAGCTGTCTGAAGCCGGAGTATCAAGTTCGCGCATGGTGCTGTTCTTCCGCCGAGTAATGGTACAAAAATAAAGAGTGCGATTTATACGCACTCTTTATTAAAAAGTCTAGGTTGAGTTAAGCTCAAGCTATTTTAACTTCTCCGGCGGCAATGCCCAAGGTGCTTGAGTAGCGGAGTTTTCTAAACCCAATTTCCAAACTCGGCCAAAATGTTTGTAATGGCCAGCTTCTGTCCCTGCCCTTGGTCCCATTCCATGATAGAGATCGAGGTGATTCTGTTTCACCGCCCCGCCAGTATCAAGAACAATCAGTAAACGCAATTGATGCGCACCACTCCATGTACCGTCCGCATTAAGTAAAGGTACCTCAGCGAGAATAGGCGTTCCCATTGGGAAAATAGATCGGTCACCGGCAACAGAAGCCATTGGCAGCAGCGGGATCCCTGCCGTTCCAGTCACAGGCGCATCAGCTCTTGGCTCAAAAAAGACGAACGATGGGTTCTGTTCAAGTAGCTCGCGCACTGTTGCCTCATCATTAGCCAACACCCACTCTTTGATGGCTTTTAAAGACATTTTTTCCCGCGGTACTTGATCACGTTCAATCAGTATTTTTCCGATACTGATATAAGCCTTGTTATTCTTGCCTCCATAAGCGAAATATTCCAGCGTGTCATCATCTTCAAAATGGACAAAACCGCTACCCTGAACTTCCATCAAAAATGGGTCTATCATGTTCGCGGCATAGCCAAGTTCTAAGCCCTGACCTTCCAGCGCACCATCATAAATCTGTGCGCGTGTCGGGCAATCGATATCACATTCCGGTTTGCCATAAACCGGATACTTGTACGTTTCATTCGGCTCGTGACGTAATTCCATCACTGGCGAGAAATAACCAGTGAACAAGACGTTACCTTGCTTATCACCACCACCTAGCTGGGCCGTTTGAATGCCAAAGTCGCCTAACTGTGCTGGATCACCACTCTGTAACACCCATTCATTGAGCTTTTCATACAGTGGTTGATAAATGCGTGCCATTGAGGGCGACTTATTGATCACCTGCTGTGACTGTTTGGTGAACTCAGTAAAATCCCGCGGCTTATCTGATTCGACCACAGCTGTTTTATTCAGAATCGAATTAAATTCACCATCAAGATATTGTTGAGCACGATCGTGCGGTTGCGCGCAGCCAAACAAAATGCTAGCCGCCAAAATTGGAAGATATTTTTTGAACACAGGTTTTATTCCTTTCAAGCCCGAAACAAAGGATGACAAACTCAAAGGCTTAGCGCAATCGCATAGACGTTAACGGGTGTTATTTTTGAGCTTTTCTGACAATTGAATAGACAGGCTGGTAGCGAGGCTCGGAAATTAGCCTCATTTGACTGAAATCTTGATTGAGGATCAGATAACGACGCTCTATTTCGCCTACCCGAAACTCAACATAGGTACCGTTGAAACGAAAGCGGGTATCGACAACACCACCATCAATCACCACTCCGGTTTCATTCAATACAAAACGATCCGCTGAGTACGGTGCAACTCCCTGTTCAACCCATGTTCCATATACCATTGAATTGGGGTGCTGAATATCTTGATAGTGCTCATACAATGCCTTCGCCACAAATATCGAAGCAATCGCCAACGCAATAGCAAAGATGATCACCGCTCGCTCTAACAGTTTCTTTTTCGTCAACTTGATACGCCTAATTTGACTTCACGCCACAACAACTGACAAGTGTAATGATTGCATTAAGTGTTAACCTAATTACTTCACTTTGCTAGAAATACTTATCAAAACAGACCAATCTATAAGCCCTTAAAATAATCCGATTGATTCATCTAATCGAAATTTAGTGCCTATAACCAAAAAAAACTTGCCGACAATGGAATAAAAAAGCAATATATTTACATATAAATTCACACAAATTGGATAAATAGTGAAGATTCGTAATACCGCTTTAGTCAAAGGATTCCGCCAATCCGCGCCCTATGTGAACGCTCACCGAGGTAAAACCATGGTGATCATGCTGGGGGGAGAAGCGGTAGCAGATGGTAATTTTGCTAATATTATTAGCGATCTCGCTCTACTTCACAGCCTTGGCGTAAAAATCGTGCTGGTTCATGGTGCTCGGCCACAAATCAATCGAATTCTTCAACAATGTCAACATGATACACCCTACCACAAAGGTATACGGGTGACCGATGAGGTCAGTCTCGACTTTGTGATGCAAGCAGCTGGACAACTCCAATTAGCCATTACCGCTCAACTTTCGATGAGTCTTGGTAATACACCAATGGCAGGGACTCAGCTTAATGTCGTCAGCGGCAACTTTGTCATCGCACAACCTTTAGGCATCGACGATGGGGTTGATTACTACCACAGTGGTCGCATTCGCCGAATTGATGTGGAGGGTATTAATCGCACACTCGATCAAGGCTCCATCGTTCTACTTGGCCCGATTGCCAGCTCAGTCACAGGCGAATCCTTTAATTTGTTATCAGAAGAAGTTGCCACTCAAGTCGCAATAAAGCTTCGTGCTGATAAGCTGATTGGTTTCTGTTCTGAGCAAGGGGTTATTGATCATAATGGCAATGCTGTTGCAGAGCTCTTTCCTAGAGAAGCGGAACAATTCCTGGAAAAGCTGGAACAAGACAGTGACACTAGTGGCGATAACGCCTCTGGCACACTCAGGTTTCTTCGCGCTGCTACGACCGCTTGTCGCGCTGGCGTACCACGCAGCCATTTGGTGAGTTATAAAGTGGATGGCGCCTTAATTCAGGAGTTGTTCTCCTTAGATGGTATCGGCACCCAAATCGTTAGAGCCAGTGCAGAGCAAGTTCGCCAGGCAAACATTGATGACATTGGGGGCATCTTAGATCTGATTCGCCCACTTGAAGAACAGGGAGTCTTAGTCAGACGCTCCCGAGAGCAACTAGAGCAGGAAATCCATCAGTTCACGATAATCGAGAAAGATGGTTTGATCATTGGCTGCGCTGCGCTTTATCCCTACACACAAGAAAAAATGGCAGAAATGGCATGCGTCGCGATTCACCCTGAATACCGTGATGGCAATCGTGGAGTTCTGCTGCTCAATCACATCAAACTGCAATCAAAATCCCAAGGAATTAAACATATTTTTGTTCTCACAACCCGAAGCTTGCATTGGTTCCGTGAACAGGGGTTTGGTGAAATGTCCGTCGACTTTCTTCCTTCGCAAAAACAAAACCTCTACAACTATCAGAGAAAATCGAAGATCTTAGCTATTGAACTGTAATGCATAGTAATAAGACAAGAAGTTAGTCAGTTTCTCAATCTCGTCTCACAGATGAAACACCTTTCTTTCCATTGTGATCCATTTTTCCACTTTATTTTGTCGCATTAACTGGTTAAAATTCGAGCTCCCTGATTCCCCTTAGCGGGAGAGGGAGCCCTATTGGACATGTCTTCAACTTACAGGTGAATACTCCTGTAAGTCGCACGGATTGCTTGAGGTAGATAACAACGTCACTAAGAGCAAATAACCGATGAAAACCATCATCTGTAACTCCATCCAGAGCTTCTGGGATATGGCTGATAACGAACTTCTGGAAGGGTTGGACGTCCACTGCGTCTTCCCTGTCAGCAAGGGGTTAAAAGCATTCATATTGAATTACCAAGAGAAATACCGTATTCGTAGCATCTCTTTTAGTCGATCCATTCGATAAATTTTATCAATAGCCATGGATGGTCATTGTTGCAAACGACTTACCAAACCACTTGCCCTTTCAGTTCTGATTTTTACCCCTCGCGACATTACCCTTTCATCGGCATACAAACTCAATCTTTGCTTGGCACGCGTAATTCCAGTGTAAATGAGTTCACGTGTCAAAATTGGGGTAAAGTCTGGTGGTAATATCATTAGGGTGTGCTCAAATTCACTGCCCTGAGATTTATGAATCGTCATCGCGTAAGCTGTTTCATGCTCCGGCACTCGGCTTGGAAGCACCGCTTTAACAGAACCATCAGGCAATTCAAAAAACACTTTGAGTCGCTCTCCCCCTTCCGAGTTATCACGCAGGCAAAGGCCGATATCACCATTGTACAAGCCCAACGCATGGTCGTTACGCACCACCATGACAGGTCGGCCGTGATACCAAAGCTCATCCTGAGTTTGGATCAGTTTACGAGCTTTGAGCGCACGTTCTACACGGACGTTAAGCCCAGTAATGCCAAAGTCACCTTCTCGCACAGCACACAACAAACGACATTTAGAGAACAGCTGCAGCGCAGCCTTTGCTCTTTGATGAATGGTTTCAGCCAGTTCGGTATCGGGATCTATCACGGTTTGCCCGATGCGCTGCAAGTAATGGCTGTATTCCTGCACCAAGGTCTGAATCATCTGGCTGTAGCTCTCGCCATTGATAGGAAATTTAGCAATATCTTTAAAATCTCGCTGCCACACCCAATCAACTTTTTGTGTTGACCCAGAGTTGACCGCTTTCGCTAGTTGGCCGATTCCTGATCGCGCATCGAATCGGTAGCTCTTTTGCAACATACATAAGCTATCAGCAATGCTCACAGCGGTATTCGCTGTGTGAGCTAATGTCTGGTATCCCGTAAGCTGGGCAATCATGTTAGCTTGACTCGCGCTATAGCTTTGCTGGTGAAAAGCGCAAATATCACCCAGCACCGCACCGGCTTCAACAGAAGCAAGTTGGTCTTTATCTCCAAGTAATACCAAACGAGCATGCTTTGGCAAGGCGTCCACCAATTTATACATCATAGGCAAATCGACCATGGAAGCTTCATCCACGACTAAGATATCGAGATGAAGTGGGTTGTGCTGGTTGTGACGAAATTCTACGCTATTTGGCACCGCACCGAGTAAACGATGCAAAGTGCTGGCGTCGGTTGGAATTTGATCTTTAAGCGCAGGTTCAACAGGAAGTTCGGCTACGGCTTTACCGATAGATTCCGTCAAACGCGCGGCGGCTTTCCCAGTGGGCGCAACGAGCTTAATTACAGGCTCTTCGCCAGCTTGGTTCGCCTGAGTGATTAACGCAGCAAGCAATTTTGTCACTGTGGTGGTTTTTCCAGTTCCCGGCCCACCAGAAATCACCGCAAAGCGGCGTGTCAACGCTACCGCAGCAGCGACCTTCTGCCAGTTGACGCACACCGACAAAGGCACCAACTGATCCAACACATTCAATTGCTCGATTTTGGTCACATTAAGGAGCTTTTGGTCTATGGTAGGCCAATCGAGCAGCTCACTGCTCACCACATCAAGATGATCGCAGACTAGCTGCTGTCTGAGTACGGGGGTCGAACTCCCTTCAGATTGCGCGGAGGCCAGAGCAGTAAAGAGATAATGATAGTTTCTGGCAAACAGATGATTGAGCAATTCTGTTAGCTTTTGAACCTCTATAGGCTTTAAGATCATTGGTGACCCAAAGCTATTCAAACGACTCGCCAATACGACTTCATAATGCCAGTACCGATGCAGGTAAAGTCGATCGCCGTCAAAAATCATCGGAGCTGACTGCCCTTGCTTGCCAACTAGGGAGGAAGACTCAAGTCGTGATGGCCAATTCACCTTCTGCAACCATTGATTCAGCTCAATAGCCGCTTCGCCAAACAACCCTAATTTGGCAGCCAAGTCCACAGCCTGCCCATAATTGTCAAACAGTGGTAAGCAAATATGTCCTTTACCTAACTCACAGCTGAGTACCGCCGCCATAAACGCAACATATTCATCGTTACTTTGGGCGAGAACAAAACGAGCAAACTGATAATCAATTTGTCGGATTGAGCCTTTGCTCGCCAGAGACTGAAGACACGAAAAGAGAACTTGCATGATTAGAGTAACTCCATCTGGCCAGAGCTGGACTGTTTCGGTTCGATAGGACGCCCATCAATCAGGCTGTCCATGTCTTCAAGAAATTCAAGCGTCGGACGCGCTGAGAAAATGCCGTGGCCACTTGCCCCATCCATACCGCGTAAAAACAGGTAATAGACTCCGCCGAAGTGAGTCTGGTAATTATAATTTGGCACACGAGATCGCAGGAAGCGGTGTAAAGCCAACGCATAGATTTGATATTGCAGATCATAGCGGTGATCCGCCATTGCCGATTTCAGGGCCTCGCCGTGGTAATCTGCGACATCACCTCCAAGGTAATTGGACTTCCAGTCAAGCACGTAATACTTGCCTTGATGTTCAAACACTAAGTCGATAAACCCTTTCAGCATACCCTGTGTGGAATGAAAACCGAGATCGCCCGCTTTAGCAGACAGAGGGTCATGACGCTGAATAACTCGATTCAATGCCGGTGCTGTCAGTATTTCAATCGGCAACAAGAACTCCATTTCCACTAAACGCTGATCCGGCTGCTTTTGATTGAGTTTCAGTTGCTTACCATCCAGAGGGGTAGCCAATACCGTGTCGACAAGCTGCTGCAAAACTGGTAGCCAAGCGGAGTCTAACTGCTCACTCTCCATTAGACTCACAATAATTTCTCTATTATTGTCTGACGTGGCAGGTTCGGTAAATTCTACTTCTTCAAACAGGGTGTGAAGGAAGGTACCGGGTCTAGCGCCTTTGGGGAAAGTGAAAATACTCTTCTCAGGTTCCAGCGCCTCTTCGTTCTGCAGCTCATCAGAGGAATCGACATCCAACAACAGAATGTCCGTCACGGCATCCTCAAAATGGTGACTTGTGCCTTGCTTTACCAAACCTGAATAGCTGGTTATGCGCCAATTACGGTCAATTTCATTGTTCAACTCATTGGCGTGCAGTGCTTGCTGTCCTGCTTCTCGAACCACCAGCTTTTCATTGACGCTTTCCGGTAATCCTTCCACTCGAACACAACTCAGTTGCTGAGCCTGTTGGTGCAGCGCCGCTGTTAAATCTGCGATGCCACCTTGTTCGCCGTTTTGTAATAAGTACCCCATCGCACTGTGATGTACACCTGTCGGCTCTTTGGTCGAACGTCCATTACGCAACGGAGCCGTACCAATGAAACAACCATAAACAGCTCGGGTAAGAGCAACATAGATCAAGCGCAAATCTTCCGCCAAACGCTCTTTATCGGCTTGCTGTAATGACGCATCCTGCTTAGTGATATCAAGAATGGTTTTGTCCAAAGCACTATCGTAGTACTTGGCTTCACTCGCCTCTCGATAACTGAATACGAACGGCAAGAACACCAACTCGTATTCCAATCCTTTTGATTTGTGAATGGTTACTATCTGGACCAAATTGCGCTCCGATTCCAAGCGCTGGATTTGTTCGTCACTGCCTCCCAATCCATTACGGGCATCGCTGATCGATTGTGCCAACCAGCGCAACAAGCCGTGATCGCTGTCTAGCTCTTGGCTGGCTTGCTGGAGCAGCTCTCCGATGTGCATAAAGTCAGTCAGAGATCGCTCACCGTTTTCTTCTTCGAGCAATCTCTCAGCGATGTGCCTTTTACTCATTACGCTACGCAGCATCGGCAGTACGCCACGCTGACTCCACAAACGACGATATTCTTTAAACTCATTAATGGCGTTTTCCCATTCGTTTTCATCGTTATTGAGTTTGTCGAGGCTTCCTGCATCAAGGGCAAATAACTCCGACGCGAGGCTAGCCCTTAAAGCTCGATCGTTTTCTGGTGTGAGCACAGCTTGGAGCAAGCGCTGTAAATCTTCGGCCACTTGTGAGACAAACACACTATCTCGATTGGACAGATAGACGCTGGCAATCCCCTTCTCAGCCAAGGCTTGTTTGATCATTCGACCTTCGCTGCCCGTTCGAACTAACACCGCAATGTCTCCAGCCTGAATGGCGTGTTGCGACTTTCCGTCATCAAAACATGCTTGATCATTCTGCGCGGCCGATAAAATATGATGGATCTTATTCGCACAGGCTTGTGACATGGCTTGGTGATAGTCACCTTTCGCTAAAGGCTTCTCTTCCGCTTCTTGTAACCAGTAAGTCATTGCTGGTTGAGGTTGCCCGTCGATCATCCATCGACGTTTATCTGCATTCGGGCTCGAGTTAACCGGAACAAACGGAATATCCTTATCGTAGATAAAAGGATGATCTGGCGTTTGAAACACCTGATTCACCGCAGCAACCATCTCTGAGCTAGAACGCCAGTTAGTCCCTAGGGTGAAGTGTGAGGAAACCTGATTACGTGCTTTAATGTAAGTAAAAATGTCCGCACCGCGAAAGCCGTAAATGGCCTGTTTGGGATCGCCAATCATAAACAAGCCACATTGAGGGTTATCGAGATAGATACGGCTGAATATGCTGTATTGAAGCGGATCAGTATCCTGGAATTCATCAATCATGGCGACCGGATAGAGAGAGCGAATCCGCTGAGCCAGTTGTTCACTGTCATCTCCATCAATCGCGGCAGAAAGTTGCGTGAGTAGATCATCAAACGACAACCACTGTTTCTGCTGCTTTGCTTTCGCTAACATATCACGGCACTGCTCTATAGCATGTGCCAGCAATGGTGCTTCCAAGCTGATAGGCTGTGCGAGAAACTGCTCAATCGCCAAAAAAGTGGGGTGGCTTGGCGCCTGCCCTTTGGGTGTTTTCTCTTGTAAAACATTCTGGGCAAACTTTTCCAGTTTATCCGGATAGTCATAGCCCGTAGTTTCACTCGCTGCCCACATGTCGACCACTTCAAGCCAGGTAGGCAAGGATTTTTTGGTGTAGCTTCGTTTATTGAGATCTGATTCACTGATCAGGGCAAGATAGTCTTGCTGACCTTGACGCCAAATCGCTTTGAGATCGTCAATTTGCTTAAGGTTCTTGGCATGTAACTCAGCCATACTGCCCTGCATCGCGGGCACTGATAGCTGTAAGGGCGCTCCTGTTAAGTATGGAGAGATCTTTTTTAGTAATGCAGCAGGAGAGTCCCAAATTCGCCGCACTTCACCAGCAAGCTGAAAAGGTAACGGGTAAAAATTGCGTCGCCAGTAATCTGCCACAACCTGAGCTTTGAGGTGACTTTCATCCGTGACGAATTCATTATTAAACCGACAACCTGACTCAAACGCA
Organism: Vibrio sp. Isolate25; assembly: GCF_022398025.1. NCBI lineage: Bacteria > Pseudomonadati > Pseudomonadota > Gammaproteobacteria > Vibrionales > Vibrionaceae > Vibrio > Vibrio sp. Isolate25. The sequence goes on along the minus strand of NZ_JAKEUT010000009.1, from coordinate 23,810 downwards.
TTTTGAGTCAGCATGCGCTGACAAAAGCCATGAATCGTGTATACCGCCGCTTCATCCATCTGCCTTTCGGCTTGGAGTAAAATATCAGCCGCTTGAGAGTGATCGTCAATGTCTTCAAGCAAAGGCTGAATGACAGGATCATGACTTTGCCCACGTGAAAAGGCCAACCTTGCATCATGAATTCGGGCTCGAATTCGGTCTCTCAACTCGGCAGTTGCCGCCTCGGTAAAGGTGACCACCAGTATTTGGTCGACCGTTAATGGCTGTTGATGTTTGCTCTCTGAACAGCCGTGGCCCAGCAATAACCTAAGGTACAAACCTGCGATAGTGAAGGTTTTACCGGTTCCAGCCGACGCCTCAATTAAGCGCGCGCCATGAAGTGGAAAAGTCATGGTATTCAGTGACGTTACCATTGACGTGGATGTCATAAAATTCGAGCCCTTGATGCATTAGTTCCAGATCCAAGTGTGACCTAGATTTTAAAATGATATTTATCAATAACAATCCTATTCAAGATAGGATTTTATGAGACCTTTCTCACGGCAAGCGAGTGGACTTACCGATAGTATGCGCAGCATGACTTACGTTGGCCATGCCTGACGCTAAGCAACCAAATCATGGTCCCTCTGACCTGTGGCCGTAAAGAAAACACCCTACACAAATAATGATTTCCTGGCGGCCACCTATTTATCTATCTCTTGATTGTTTTTCACTGTAAGCCTCGGCGCTTGTAATACTAACGTCGTCAAAAGCCTGACTTGCATCGCCAACTCTTCACTCCATTGAGGCCAGATACGGGCAATATAAGAATTCGCACCTTCCCCTGGACTCAAGTAACTGTCGTTAAATGTGTCTGCCATTTTCTTTAGCGCTTTTTCTTCATCATCAACCCAATTGCCACGATTGAAGCCAGCTTCGACACAAGCTAAGGCCGTATTAGGAAAATACGCTAAAGGCGTTGTCATTCCTTGATAGAACAAACGAACCAGTTCTCCCAGTGTCGATTGAGCAACCGCTGCATTCTCTAACGCTGGATAAGTTAGGTGTACAACGCCTTCTTTACGATCATAGCCAACCATGTGCGAGCATTGATAATGCCCCATCGCATTCATGGCTAAATGATCGATCCAGACAGCAAGGTAATCCTGAGCGCGAATACGTCCACTACGAAAGCGGACTAACCCCGATTGATAGCTCTGTGTGAGCCACCCCGTCAACTTAACAGGTTTACCTTCTCCCAATACATCAAAGGCCAATTTCACTTCAAGATCGTCGTTAGGTGAACCACATAGCCAAGCAAGTTTTTCTACCAGTTCTTCGGCTTGAACCCGATTAGTTTCAAATTCGATATCACCAAATGCGCCTACCGGTAGCTTGCCTTGTGCACGCTGGTGAGCAATGAAATCATTAATAATGGCTTGCTGGTCCCCTTCTCCACTAAGCTGGTGCTCAAGCAACAGTTCCAGCAGGCTATCACGCATTTGATAGCTTTCTAAACCATTCAGCACAAATGGCTCATCATCTTGCATCACAGGTAATGGGGGTTCAAACACCACTTTTAGACGGCGATTAAAGAAATACTGTACAGGCAAACGCCAAAAACGTTGTAACTCAACCAAGTCCAGTTCAAGCGGATACACAGCATCCAACAAATAATCACTTAACTGGCGATTAAACTTCCCACCGACTTGACCTTGTCGACTCGCGGCAGATAACCATTCTTTGGCGTAACTAGCACTATTTTCAACAAACGCACTTGGACTAAATGGCACCATTGGGTGACTGGCTCGGATACAACTCAGTAAACGCTGACCCGATTCATCCACCGCTAAGTTTTCATCTCCTGCCAAGCAATAATTTTGTTGGCAATACTCCATTAATTCAGACACTAATACCGATGGCACTCGCTCAGTATTGTCCTGAATCGAGCGACCTACATAGCTGATGTAAAGTGTGTGCTGTGCAGATAATAAGGCTTCCAAAAATAGATATCTGTCATCATCCCGACGAGAGCGATCACCGGGCTTCGCTCGGCCATTCATTAGATCAAACCCTTCCGGTGGAACCGTTCGAGGGTAAATACCATCGTTCATCCCAAGTAGGCAGACGGTACGAAATGGAATTGAGCGCATCGGCATCAAAGTACAAAAGTTCACTTGGCCAGCGAGGAAGCGCTGGCTGACTCGAGTTCCAGACAGTTTGTTATGCAAATATTGCGAGACTATACTTGGCGTCAACGCCTGTTTATACGCAGCATCTTGAAGCTGATCTTTTAAAGATGTGAGCGTATCTCGAATCGACTTGAGCGCGGCTTCGCCCTCCAAATCAACACGAAAGAAATCATCCAATGCTAGCGTTAATGTTTCACGCCACTGTTCAATAGGCTGGGTTTTGGCTAGTTGGCTGCGGTAATGGCTGACGGTTTCGATAAAGTGGGCCAGTTTCCCCGCTAACTCAGCGCCCATGCCTTGAACCTGATTATAGGGTGACAACAAACCACTTTTGGTTTCGAGTAAACCTGCAGACTCTGGCATCGCATAACCAAGTAGCATACGCTGAATACCAAACTGCCAAGTATTTTGCGATATTTCAGGCAAATCAAATTCTTCACCAGTGTGGTGATTAAGTCCCCAGCGAATTCCCGACTCTTCTACCCACTGCTTCGCTTGAATGAACTCATCCTCATCCAAATCAAACCGCGCTAGAATCGATGGCGTTTCAAGTAGCTCAAGTAACTCAGAAGCAAGACAGCGAGTATTCGGCAAGTTAACAACCTGCATAAACGCATGCAAAATCGGGCTTTCCTGATCAGCCGTTCGGTCAGAAATAGAATAAGGGATGAAGCGCTCACCCGGTGCATTGCCAAACACAGCCTGAATAGCCGGACTGTAGGCATTAATATCTGCGACCATAACAATGATATCGCGTGGTTTAAGGCTTGGATCTGCATCAAACATCGCCAGCAATTGATCATGCAGTACTTCCACTTCACGCATCGGGCTATGGCAAACATGCAATGTGACCGAGCGATCCTGTGCATCAATCACCTGTTTGTGATAGCTATCATCAAGTTTTTTATCATCCTGATGCTCTTCAAGATTAAGAATGTCTGCCTGTAGGTGATGCAGCAAAGAATCACGATCAATATCCACGAACGCTTCAATTTCGTGAGCCTCTAGTTGAGACAGTAAATACATATTATCTCGACCTAACTTGCCCATCGAAGCAAGTAAACTGTTACCGACCACATTGGTATGCAGTTCATCATCAAGGTTTTGCTCGATATCACCTTTCAGTTGCTGAGATTCGCCCTCCAGCTCAGAGTGGTCTTGTTTCCATACCAAATGCTGTCGATGCCGAGCCGCCAAACGGGCAAGGTATTTACGATCGCGCACCTCTCCCCAATAGTAACGACAAGGGTTAGTAAACATCAGATGGACATCAATATGCTCACCGATGGCTTTCAGTGCGTCCATGTAACGAGGGGGTAGCGAAGTGATACCAAAAACAAACAATCGCTTCGGTAAATGTTCAAAGTGACCACTGCTGTTTTCCAGCGTATCAATGAAATGTTCGTAAAGGTTGGCGCGATGATAAGGTGACTGCCCAAGCGCCACAGTATGGTCGTATAATGCCTGCCACAAAATAGGCTGCCAGCAATGTTCTTCTCCCAGTTCAGCCACCGTTTTTCCAGCTTCCCAGCGGGCAATCCACTCAGGGCGATAAACCAGATAACCATCGAAAATATCAGCGATTTTTTCAGCCAGTTGATAAAGCTTACTCTGATCTTCATCATCCACCAGATAGTGCTTAAGTGCTTCGAACTCGACTTGCTCGAGAAGCTCAGGAAGAATAAACATCAGCTTCCATGTCATGGCTTCTTTGTTGAATGCACTTCGCTGAGGCACATCTGGTAATACCTGAGTGAACATATTCCAGATGAAAGTAGCAGGGAGTGGGAACTCAATGTTTGCAGCGACACCAAATTCTTTAGCTAACTCGATTTTCAGCCATTGAGACATACCCGGGCTCTGAACCAGAATTTGCTCTTTTTCGAACGGGTTATCCAGTGGGTTAAGCCGAACCAATTCGACGAGTAAAGATTTTAAAACGTCAACTTGGTTGGAATGGTAGACAGTAAACAAAATGCACTCACACTATTCTTGCCACAATTGGGTTGAGATTAGCATAAGTGCATCACTTTCTTGATCATTATACGCCTATCAATGCATCAAAAGGCTACGCATTACGCACTATGACTTTGTGAGGCTGATAGAAACTGAAGTAACGCCATGCGACATATCCCACAACCCCGGTCGCGACTATCAGCTCAAAGCTCGCTAACATTTGCACTTGATCGACATAATGAGCCTCAACACCGATCTGTTGCATCCATCCTGCCAACTTAAATAATGCTGTTGAACCAATGACCATTGGGAAAGTAAACGCGGCGTAACCTGGACTAAACGGTAGCCGTAATAGTCTGAAAAACGAGAGATAAATGATCGCAGTCATCAAAACACCGATGCCAAACAACAAGCCAACAATCACAGGCGAGGGCTGCGCTGACACCGTCAGATAACCAGCTAAGGATAAACTCGCGGGGGCCGCCATAATCGCCAAGGTTGGTTTCGCCGCATCAGGCACCTGGCGGGTAAACATAAAACGATAAAGCATCATTGGTAGCATAATGGCATACGCCAGCATGCCAAAAACTAATGCGCCATGTGCTATCATCGCAAGATCCGGATTACCCGAAAACGACACATCCGCGACAATAATCCCCACTGGCGGCACAAACCAGCTTGGTACCATATGATGAAGTTCAAATTCCTGAGCGCGGTGATAAACAAAGCTAACAAGAAAAATAATATGCAGCCCGACCGCCCCTAACCAAAGCGCATCTCCCATCACTGGGGAAAAATGGCCGAGTGAGTGAGACACCACCATGGTGCCCATTGCAAATGTCGGAACCACACTGCCCACCACAGGATGGGCCAGATCTTGACTCAATAGATGTCGATGAAATAAAAACTTTACTGCCAAAACGATAAGCAACACACTGGCTAGCGCAGCTCCAGCCCATTGGCCGTAACCATGCAAAGGCGCAAAGTTTTCCCAACACCAGCCTAAACTGGCAATCCCCAGCGCTAATCCTGCCATAGGTGTCGGTGCACCCATCACTTTTGCTTTTGTCGCTTGAATCATGATTGCCTCACACTCTTTCTTTTGCAGAGGCAATATTACGCTTGCTAAACGTTCGGATATATCTAATTATTTAAAACACTTGTTCAGAATAGTTAAACGTTATAATTATGGCTGCCAATATTTCTCTCAAACAGTTAAAAGTGTTCATTGCCATTACTCAGCACGACACGTTGACTGCCGCTTCGGAAGCACTGTTCTTATCCAAAGCCGCGGTTAGCATGGCGTTGTCAGAACTTGAGAGACAGCTTGGTAACTCTTTATTTGATCGAGTTAACAACCGCCTTATTCTCAACCAAGAGGGGCAAAAACTGCTGCCGTTGGCAGATGAACTACTGCATAGAGCTCAAGATATCGACCAACTGTTTGACGGAGACCAACCCCTCAGGGGGCTACTCAGAATCGGTGCTAGTGATACGATCGGTAATCAAGTCGCACCTTACATGCTCAGTAAATTTCGCCAGCAAACCAGTCATAAAGCTCAGAGTTTATTCATTGCGAACTCTGCGTTGATCTGCGAGAAACTGGTCGACTATGAACTCGATCTGGCAATGATTGAGGGGAAAACCTTACACCCTCAGCTAATTTCTACTCAGTTTGGCCAAGATGAAATGTGTGTCATCTGCGCACCGAATTCACCATTTGCTAAGTCACCTCAGCACCCAATTGGTCAACTCGAAAATAGCGAATGGATTCTACGCGAGCCCGGTTCAGGCTCACGTGAGTTTTTCTTACGTGTGATTGCACCACGCCTTGAGCACTGGCAAGAAGCGTTTCAACTCAACACCACTGAAGCACTAATCAATAGTGTTTCCGCTGGCCTTGGGCTCGGCTGTTTATCTCGCCTATCAGCAGAGCCAGCGATCCGAGATGGTCGAGTCATCGAACTGACTTTGCCTCTAGATATGAAAAGGCGTTTCTGGTTACTAGTGCACAAGGAAAAATATCAGAGCCCATTACTCAAGTCTTTCATCAACTTCTGCCATAACTGGCAATACAAAGAACAGACATCAGGCAAAGGCTAATAACCTGAAAAATCAAGTAAAGATTGCTTAGATAATCAACCATTGCTCACTCTATCAGCTAACACACTTTCCAGCTCTCAGAGTTGGGCTGGCTATCTGGACTTAATTGCTCAAAAGCTGTATAAACAGACAGTAATACATTTCATTAATTTTTGAGTTAGAGGACCAACCATGGCTGTAATCGTCAAGTACGTGGTAGAACGCAACGGAGAAGAGAAAATGACTTTTACCTCTAAAGCGGAAGCTGACGCCTATGATAAAATGCTTGATATGGCTGATGAGCTTTATGAGCTGCTAGGTAAAAGTGAGTTGCTGGAAGATGAAGGCAAGCAAGAAGACTTGGCTATGTTCCTGGCACAAAACAAAGAAGAAGTGCTTTTCGCTTTGGGAGCTAAACGCAAACCAGCACCAAAGAAAAAGAAAATTGAAGCGGTTGAAGACGCTGAAGAAGATTCTGCTCAAGAAGACGCAGCATAACAACACGTTAAAAGATATATGAAACCTCAGCCATTGCTGAGGTTTTTTGTTTTAGAGGAAACAAATCGCCCCACATTTACCCTAATTCTCTACTCATCTCTGAGTTACTATTTCTACTGTCTAGCCGCCATGAGAAAATTGAGATGAATTATATTGTCGAAGTATGTATCGATAACATTGAATCCCTTCACCGTGCGATTGAAGGAGGAGCAAACCGCATTGAACTTTGTTCATCACTAGCGCTAGGTGGCCTTACACCAAGCTTTGGTTTGATGAAACAAGCGGGCAAATTCTCATCCATACCTGTGTATGCCATGATTCGTCCTCGTCAGGGCGACTTTCTCTATACTGATGAAGAGATCGAAAGCATGCTGATTGATATCGAAGCGGCGGCAGCGGCTAAGTTACAAGGTGTCGTCATTGGCACTTTGAATGCGGATGGCTATATCGATATGACCAAGGCGACACGGCTGGTCAACAAAGCCAAATCGCTCAACCTAGGTGTCACTTTCCATCGCGCGATTGATCAATGCGCAGATTATCAAAGATCTATTGAAGATATTGCTAAACTTGGTTGCGAACGTGTTCTCACATCTGGGCTTGCCACTAATGTAGAACAAGGCATCGATATTCTTCGTCATATGGTAGAACTGGCTAACGATCGTTTCTCAATTATGGCAGGCGCTGGCTTAAATGCAGAAAATGTCTGCAAGATCGTTTCTGAATCTGCTGTTCAGGAAGTGCATTTATCGGGAAAATCCACACGGCCAAGCAAAATGAAGCTCATCGCGGAGCAAGCCAAAATGGGCAATCAGAATATTGATGACTTTGTTGTTCCGGTCACGGATCCACAAGCGATTGAAAAGGTAGTAAAAGCTCTCACTTCTTCGTGATACTTCTCTCAAGCTTGGCTTTGAAATGCTAACCTTTTGATAGCAAAAGGAGGGTCTATGAGTAAAGGCAAACTGAATAAGAAGTTTTATGAAAAGGAACTTGCACGGCTACAGATTGAACTAGTCAAGCTACAACAGTGGGTTAAGCAAGAAGGCCTTAAGGTCGTTGTTATCTTTGAAGGCCGTGATGCTGCCGGAAAAGGTGGTGTGATTAAACGCATCACAGAAAAGCTCAATCCTCGTATCTGTCGCATTGCCGCTCTTCCCGCCCCAACAGAGAAAGAAAAGACCCAATGGTACTTCCAGCGTTACGTTGCACACCTACCTGCCGCTGGTGAAATCGTGCTTTTCGACCGTAGTTGGTATAACCGAGCTGGGGTCGAGAAAGTCATGAACTTCTGCACCCAAGAAGAGTATGATGAATTTCTGCGATCTTGCCCTGAATTTGAGCGTATGTTGCAGCGTTCTGGAATCATCTTGCTTAAATATTGGTTTTCTGTCTCTGATGAAGAGCAAGAAAAGCGCTTCCTAGAGCGAATCAATACACCAATTAAACGTTGGAAGTTTAGCCCAATGGATTTGGAATCACGCAATCGCTGGGCGGAATATTCTGAAGCGAAAGATAAAATGTTTGCCTACACAGACACCAAACAGTGCCCATGGTGGGTCGTGCCCTCAGATGACAAAAAACGCGCCCGCTTAAACTGTATCAGTCACTTACTCGAGCAAATTGATTATCAGGAAATTACTTATCCAGAGATATCGCTGCCTGAACTGAGCAAAGAAGGCTACATCCGAGCTCCAATTGAAGAACAAACGTTTGTCCCTGACAAATACTAAAACCCGCCCAGTAATCTACGCATCACCACAGATTTAACGCAGCGCATCATCTATGCTTTGTTCGCCCAAGTGGCGAACATCTTTGCCTTTAACAAAGTAGATGATGTATTCACAGATATTTTGGCAGCGATCCCCTACTCGCTCAATCGCTCGAGCAGACCACATCACTTGCAGGATATGGGGAATGTTCTTCGGGTCTTCCATCATGTAGGTCATCAACTGGCGGATCACCGCTTCGTATTCTGCATCAATTTTGTCATCCAGCTTGTATACTTCCGCCGCTGAATCGACATCCATACGTGCAAACGCATCTAAAACCTGATGCAACATACCGATTGCCTGACGACAAAGTGGTTCAAGAGAGACTTGGAACATCTGCTCTTTGGATGATGGGCTTTCAATCGCCACATAAGCCATTTTGGTGGCGACATCTCCAATGCGCTCAAGGTCAGTGATGGTCTTGATGATCGCCATGATCAAGCGTAAGTCTTTCGCAGTTGGCTGACGTTTAGCAATGATTCTCGTACAAGCTTCATCGATAGAGACTTCCATCGCATTCACTTTGTGATCGTCACGCACGACTTTACGCGCTAGCTCAATGTCCTCTTTGTGCAGTGCCTGCATAGCAAAAGATAACTGCTGCTCAACCAAGCCTCCCATCGTCAGCACGTGGGTTCGGATGGATTCTAATTCGACATTAAACTGTCCTGATATGTGACGTCCAAAGTTCATGAAATATCTGTATCTCCCTTATTAGCCGTATCTACCTGTGATGTAGTCTTCCGTTTGTTTTTTCATTGGCGAAGTGAAAATCGAATCCGTATCTGAGTATTCGATCAACTTACCCATATGGATAAATGCCGTGTGATCGCTGACCCGTGCAGCCTGCTGCATGTTATGAGTAACAATAACTACAGTATATTTGGTTTTAAGATCATTGATCAGTTCTTCAATGGTCAGAGTGGAAATCGGGTCTAGTGCCGAGGTCGGTTCATCAAGAAGTAATACTTCAGGTTCAATCGCAATCGCACGAGCAATGACCAAACGCTGCTGCTGACCACCAGACAAACCAAACGCATTCTCATGTAGCCTGTCTTTCACCTCTTCCCATAGCGCCGCGGCACGCAGTGAGTGCTCAACAGCATCATCAAGAACTCGGCTGTTGCGAATACCCTGCAAGCGCAGACCATATACGACGTTTTCATAAATTGATTTAGGGAAAGGATTCGGACGCTGAAACACCATCCCGACCCGGCGACGTAGTGTTGCTACATCAACCTGTGGGTGGTAGATATTTTTACTATGCAGTTTGACTTTCCCTTCCACGCGGCACCCTTCCACCAGGTCATTCATTCGGTTGATGCAACGTAAAAGCGTTGATTTACCACACCCTGAAGGCCCGATAAACGCCGTCACCTGACCTTTAGGAATGCGCATGGAAATATCGCTCAGTGCCTGAGTATTCTGGTAGAACAGGTTCAGATCTTCGATAGCAATCGCGGTCTGCTCTTCACTCAGGTTGTTCACGTCTAATGGCGCCTGATAGCCCAATGTCTGATTAACTGAAAACATCTCTTAATCTTGCCCCAGAGTTCGATATTTCTCGCGTAGGTTATTGCGAATACTGATCGCCGTCAGGTTCAGCCCGACGATGACACTCACCAGCAAGAACGACGTGGCGTAAACCAACGGCCTTGCACTTTCAATATTAGTGGTTTGGAAACCAACATCATAGATGTGGAAACCTAAATGCATGAATTTTCTATCCAGATGCAAAAATGGGAATTGGCTATCAACCGGCAAGCTAGATGCCAATTTGACTGACCCCACCAGCATCAAAGGCGCTACCTCGCCTGCAGCACGGGCAACGGCCAGAATCAGTCCGGTAATGATCGCTGGGCTTGCCATTGGCAATACAATTCGCCACATTGTTTCAAACTGAGTTGCTCCGAGCGCCAAAGAACCATGACGGACGGAACTTGGGATGCGGGTCAAACCTTCTTCGGTAGCCACAATTACAACGGGCAGTGTCAGCACCGCCAATGTCAGCGCTGACCAAAGTAAACCCGGCGTACCAAATGTCGGCGTTGGCAACTTCTCCTCATAAAACAAGGCATCAATTGACCCGCCTAAGGTATAGACAAAAAAGCCTAAGCCAAACACACCGTAAACGATCGAAGGGACACCTGCGAGGTTAATAACCGCGACTCGAATCAAACGTGTAAAGGCATTACTTTTGGCATACTCATGGAGATAAATCGCCGCAATCACGCCCAGAGGCATAACGATAATCGACATGATCAGCACCAGTAAAACCGTACCAAACATGGCAGGGAATACACCGCCTTCAGAATTTGACTCTCGCGGATCGTCGGATAAGAACTTCCATGCTTGATGTGCCCACTGAGCGACTTTTTCTAGCAACGTCATTTGGTTTGGATACCAAACATCCAAAATTTGGCTGAGAGGGATTCGGTATTGATTGCCTTTCATATCTTCGACAATCAGGCCTTGCTGAGCCAATTCTAACCTCAGTGCATCCAGCTGTGATTCCATTTCCGCAAGTTGCTGGCTAAACATACTCGATTGAGCGTCGTAACGTTTGATGAATTCGGCATCTAAGCGACCATTCAGTTCACGTCTTTTCTTTTCTAAACGCAGCCTGTCAGCCTGAGCACTGATCACTTTGATCTGCTTCTCTACCAAACGGTCAATTTTAGTACGTTGCTTATCGGCAAATACCAGCGCGCTTTCAACATCGGTTTTAGCCTGCTCGCTTACCTTACCATCAGCAGTAAAATATCCTTTCGGTTGACCGTAAAAATCCCCACCTCGGGTCCGTTCAATCACTGCCCAACCTTCAGGTTTTGAACGTTCAAGCAAGTCGACTTCCAGAATAGAAACAAAGTCAGCAGGGTAAATATCACGATTGGCAATCTTAATACTCAGTCGCTGAACTAAGCCTTTCTCCTCGACTTCAGGAGTGAGCGCAATGTCCATTTCGCGTAAGTGGCTGATCGGCACATATTCTTCGGCGTAAAGCTGACCAATCAAGACATCACCCTGTTCGGTTTTCCACTGGTAAAGGGGGGCAGGCCAAAAATAGGACAAACCTTTCCAACCGATAAGCAGTAGCAAACCAAGCACCGACAGCAAACTAATGCTGACTGCTCCGCCTGTTAGCCAGACCCATGGTGAACCGGACTTTAGCCACTTAAACACGCTCAATGTCCCTCGGATAACTTCGATTACAGCGCACGATATTTATCCCTTAACCTTTGACGAACCCATTCCGCGAGCGAGTTAACCGCGAAAGTAAACACCAGCAAAATCAGCGCCGCCAAAAATAGAATTCGATAATGAGAGCTGCCCACTTCCGACTCAGGCATTTCAACTGCGATAGTGGCAGACAGGGTGCGCATACCCTCTAGAATATTCCAATCCATGATTGGCGTATTACCTGTAGCCATCAGCACAATCATAGTCTCGCCTACGGCACGCCCCAACCCCATCATGATGGCAGAAAAGATACCTGGGCTTGCGGTGAGTAGCACAACATGAATCAGGGTTTGCCAGGGTGTCGCGCCTAAGGCCAAAGATCCATCAGACAGGTGCTTAGGTACCGAAAAAATCGCATCTTCCGCAATGGTGAAAATGGTTGGGATAACCGCAAATCCCATCGCAAACCCCACCACTAGAGCGTTGCGTTGATCAAAGCCAATTCCCTGCTCAGCCAAATATGCTCGAACATCGCCATTGAACAACCATTGTTCAATATTGCCACTCTGGCTCAGAATCACCGCTGTAAATACCACCATTGCAGGCATCAAAATCACCGCATGCAGGCCGTTCGGTAAACGACCACTCCACCGGCGAGGTAATTTGTGCCATATGGCACCGATGACGATGGTCGAAATGGGTAAAAATAACATCAAAGAAACCACTGCTGCCAAATGGCTTTCCACAAGTGGGGCGAACCATAACCCAGCGAGAAATCCGATAATCACAGTTGGTAATGCTTCCATCAGTTCGATTGAAGGTTTCACCACTCGTCGCATTGATGGCGTCATGAAATAGGCGGTGTAAATAGCGCCAAGAACCGCAATCGGCACGGCAAACATCATGGCAAACGCCGCCGCTTTTAGCGTACCAAACGCAATCGGTACAAGACTAAATTTGGCTTCGAACTGATCATTTGCCGATGTGGTTTGCCAAACAAATTCAGGTTCTGGGTAACTCTCATACCAAACTTTCTGCCAAAGCGACGACAAGGATATTTCTGGGAATGGATTATCCACATAAGCAACACTGAGCTGCGAGTCAGAGAGTGCCAACAAGTATTTTTCATTGTTAGACATTGCCGCCAGTTGCGGTGCTTTGTCGTAGGCACGTTTAAAAATTACCAGCTTTTCACTGGTCGTATAATGACTCTGTACCGTGCCATTAAGATAAAAGCTGTAAAAGCCTTTACGGTAAGTATCAGGCAGTAAGAATTGCAGCTGTGAAGCCAGTTTAAAGTCACGAATTTGAGTGAGGTTTCTTTGCCCATCACTCAACACATCAAACCACTGTGAGACTAGCCCATCGTGGTGACTGACCAATAAAGAGTAGGCTCCAGACAACAGCTTTATGTCCGTGACCGCATGCTTGCTCTCTCCTTGGCTCAAATCAACGACTTCACGGACAACAAAGTTCGCTAAGCCTTTTTGAGCAACCACCAGTTCAGATCCAGTTCTTAAATAAAGAGTCTTGCCATCAGGCGTGAGAATAATCTGTTCTAAGTCGGGAAAAGGGGTTGCAAACTCAAACTGCTGTAGAGCTTGTTTACCATCACGCCAGCGGATTTGGACAGTATCATCATCGTAATGGCCGACCAAGGTCACCTGTTCAGCTTTAGAAAATGCAAACGATGTTAGCTGTGAACCCGAGTCCGTCTGAAGGTCAAACTCCAATGGCCACTGATTCACTTCTGGGGAGAAAGTACGTTTATCACCTTGTAAAGAGCTCGACATCTCAGGTCGATACAACAGAACCTCACCTGCGGGTGTCGCAGCACCCAACCAGCCTTGAGCTGGACTGCCATTAGTATAAATCGTGTATTGTGAGCCGAGCTCTACCGACAAACTGGATTGTGGAGACTGGTGAGTCAACGACCAAAAATCGACATAACCAGCTTTTGAGACCACATAAGCGTGCTCACCATAGTCATCGATTCCAGCGGCCACTGGAGCGGCCGTCGTAATAGGTTGGATGGCAACATTGGGGGTTAACTTAGCATCAGAAAAAAGAGGCAGGACCATCATTGCTAGATAAACGAAGATCAATACCAGTGCAGCCAAAACACCGACACCACCTGTCGATACCGCTAGCCGAACTAAACGATCTTTGATTAGTCGCTTTCGATCACGTTCTCGCAATGAAAATTCGGCTTTAGCCATTTCTCTCACTTACCTGCATTTACCCAGATGTATAATATGTCGATTAGGTGACAATTATATTACAGATCGCAATAAACAACTGAAAATAATGCAATAAGAACATGCAATAAAAGTGTCATACAAACCCCTTAATTTCTAAACCAGTTCCATTTTTCCCAGTGCAATTTAGTTAGGTTCGTCAATAAAGGTCAGGGTATGAGTGCAGAAAAGCTTTACATTGAAAAAGAATTAAGTTGGTTGTCTTTCAATGAGCGAGTGCTCCAAGAGGCCGCAGATAAAACAGTGCCACTTATTGAAAGAATTCGATTTTTAGGCATTTTTTCCAACAACTTAGACGAGTTCTACAAAGTACGATTTTCCGATGTAAAACGTCGTATTCTCATCAACCAAGAGCGGGGAGGAAATGATAACTCCAAGCACTTACTGACCAAAATGCAAACCAAAGCACTCAGGCTCAATGAACGGTTTGATGAGCTATACGCAGAGCTGATCCGTGATATGGCGCGCCGGAGAATTTTTCTGGTGAATGAAACCCAACTCAATGAATCTCAGGAAAAGTGGATCAAAAAATACTTCCACAACCAAGTTTTACCACACGTCACACCTTTATTAATGAGAGACGACATTGATGTTCTGCAGTTTCTCAAAGATGAATACGCCTATATCGCAGTTGAGCTGCGAAAGCAGGATCAAAATCAATATGCACTGATCGAGATACCGACTGACCACTTACCTCGCTTCGTGATGGTACCAGAACAAAAAGGCAAGCGACGTAAGACCATTATTCTACTCGACAATATCATTCGTTATTGTCTTGATGAGTTATTCAGTGGTTTCTTCGATTACGACGAACTGAACGGTTACGCGATGAAAATGACTCGCGACGCGGAATATGATCTCAGTCATGAGGTGGAGCATAGCCTACTAGAACAAATGTCCGAGGGGGTGAGTCAGCGCCTGACCGCCATGCCTGTCCGTTTTGTTTATGAGCGTAACATGCCAGAAGAGATGCTGGCATTCCTATGTGACAAGCTGCAAATTTCCAACTATGACAGTCTGATTCCCGGTGGGCGCTACCATAACTTCAAAGACTTCATCGGTTTTCCAAATGTCGGCCGAGAATACTTGGAGAACAAACCTCTCCCCCCTATAAAGTGCGCTGACTTTGATGGCTACGCCAACAAATTTGATGCGATCAAGAACCAAGACATCCTACTTTATTACCCTTACCATACTTTTGAGCACATCACGGAGCTGGTTCGTCAGGCATCTTTTGACCCTAAAGTGCTGAGTATCAAAATCAATATCTACCGAGTGGCGAAAGACTCACGGTTAATGAATTCATTGATCGATGCCGTTCATAACGGCAAACAAGTTACGGTAGTGGTCGAATTACAAGCACGATTTGATGAAGAAGCCAACATCGAATGGTCAAAGGTGCTCACTGAAGCGGGGGTACAAGTCATCTTTGGCACTCCGGGGCTAAAGATCCACTCTAAGTTGCTGCTAATTAGCCGCCGAGAAGAAGAGGAAATCGTTCGTTACGCCCATATCGGGACTGGAAACTTCCACGAGAAAACAGCTCGTATTTACACCGACTTCTCTCTACTCACTGCAGATCCCGAAATCACTAATGAAGTGCGTAACGTCTTTGGGTACATCGAAAACCC
Organism: Vibrio sp. Isolate25; assembly: GCF_022398025.1. Classification (NCBI taxonomy): domain Bacteria; kingdom Pseudomonadati; phylum Pseudomonadota; class Gammaproteobacteria; order Vibrionales; family Vibrionaceae; genus Vibrio; species Vibrio sp. Isolate25. Next base: position 8,262 of record NZ_JAKEUT010000009.1, on the reverse strand, counting down.
ATACCGACCAGCGAGATTTGAGCATCTAATGGTTTCACCGCGTAACTCGCGCAAACAACTCTATCGCCTGATAGATGGTGAAATTGCTAATGCGAAGTTGGGCAAAAAAGCCGCCATCACGCTAAAAGTAAACAATTTGGTCGATAAAGGACTTGTTAACAAGCTTTACGGTGCCAGTACTGCCGGAGTTGAGATCAAAATGATCATTCGTGGTATGTGTTCATTGGTCCCAGGTGTAGAGGGAGTGAGCGACAATATCCAGATCATCAGTATTGTTGATCGCTTCCTTGAGCACCCACGCGTCATCATTACTCATAATGATGGTGATCCTCAAGTGTACATTTCTTCAGCCGACTGGATGACACGTAACATCGATTATCGTATTGAAGTCACTGCTCCAGTCCGTGACCAACGTCTTAAACAGCGAATTATTGATATCATTAACATCCAGTTTACCGATACAGTAAAAGCCCGTTGGATAGACAAAGAAATGAGCAATACTTATGTTCCGCGAGGTAACCGCAAGAAAGTTCGCTCACAGGTTGCCATTTATGACTATCTTAAACATGTAGAAAAACAAACTAAGAAACGTAAAGAACTGTCCCTAACTCATGACTCAGTCTCCGGAAATTCGTGATGTTGCCGCGATTGATCTTGGCTCTAACAGCTTCCACATGGTGGTCGCACGCGTAGTAGATCAAGATTTGCAACTGGTCAGCCGCCATAAGCAGCGAGTACGTCTTGCTGCTGGTTTAGATGCTCAAAAGAACCTAGATAACGCCTCAATCGAACGAGGGTTAGAATGCTTAGCCATGTTTGCTGAGCGCCTACAAGGTTTTGAAGAAAGCAACGTTCGTATTGCGGCAACGCATACGCTACGTCAGGCAAACAATGCACATATTTTCCTTCAACGCGCGCGAGAAGTGTTGCCATTTCCGATTGAAATCATCCCCGGCGTCGAAGAAGCACGCCTAATTTACCTCGGAGTGGCACACACTCAACCAGAGTCAGACTCAAAATTAGTGGTCGATATTGGTGGTGGTAGTACTGAGATGATCATAGGCAAAGGTTTCGAAGCAGAACTGATCAACAGCAAACAAATGGGCTGCGTCAGCTTCACCAAGCTCTACTTTGCCAACGGTAAACTTTCACGCAAAAACTTTGCTAGTGCCACACTCGCCGCCGAACAGCGAATCGAGTCCATCGCACACCGCTATCGAAAGCAAGGTTGGGAAGTCGCATTCGGCTCTTCGGGGACCATCAAAGCTATTCGCGAAGTATTGCTGAGTATGGGGTTTGAAGATGGCATCATCACTGCAAAGCGTCTCGACAAGCTGATCGAGAAACTCTGCGAATGGTCCGTGATTGATGAAATCGAATTGAGTGGCTTAACTCCAGAGAGAAAACCGGTTTTCGCTGCTGGGGTAGCTATTCTGGCTGCCATATTCAAAGATCTTAAAATAGATGAAATGCATTTTTCAGAAGGTGCATTACGTGAGGGCCTGTTGTTTGAGATGGAAGACGGCTTTAAACGCTCTGACATTCGGATGAGAACCACAGAAAACTTGGCGAATAAGCATCTGGTTGATCTTGAGCATGCGGCTAAGATTAAACATCAAGCGCAATCTTTCCTACAACAAGTTCACCAACAACTTGGTATCAAAAAAAGCTCTGAGCTGTTTGATCTACTTGACTGGAGTGCGCTACTTCATGAAGTCGGACTCAGTATCAGTTTGCAGGCCTTTCATCGCCACTCTGCTTACATTCTGCGCCACACCTACATGCCTGGTTTTAACCGCGAGCAACAAACCGTACTCGCCATGTTGGTTCGCTTTCAACGTAAAGCACTAAAGCTGCACGAAATGGCAGAGTTCGCCTTATTTAAGAAAAAACACATCATAGGTCTGATTCGAATTCTGCGGCTAGCTATTTTACTCAATGGACAACGTAGCGAAGATGCCTTACCAGAATTAGCGCTGACCATTGATGGCGAGAAATGGACATTGAACTCAGATGACGCACAGTGGTTAGAGAACAATAAATTACTTCATGCTGATTTGATCACTGAGCAAGAGTACTGGTTGGCGGCAGGCTGGGAGCTTAGCTTTTAGCTATGACTCCCGCTAGCAATGAGATAACTATTGGGGCATTCTCAGTTTATCAACATCGACTCAGTCGACGATACCAACCTTGGCTAACTCTTGACGCGCAATGTCGGCGGACATAGGTACATAACCATCTTTCTCAACTAGCTTTTGTCCTTGCTGAGAATAGATAAAGCGAATAAATTCTCTCTCGATTGGAGGAAGGGGCTTATGCGGATTCTTATTCACATAAACGTAAAGGTAGCGTGATAGTGGGTACTTACCTGTAAGAATGTTTTCTTGACTGGCTTCCACATACTTTTCGCCTTGTTTAGCAATAGGCAGCAGTTTCACACCAGAGACCTGGTAGCCAACACCTGAGTACCCAATGGTGTTAATTGCCGACGCTACAGACTGAACGACGGACGCCGAACCCGGCTGTTCATTGACATTACTTTTAAAGTCCCCACCACACAGCGCATTATTCTTAAAGTATCCGTAAGTCCCCGAGACCGAGTTACGACCAAATAGCTGTATACTGCGTTTAGCCCAGTGATAATCGAGCCCTAAATCCGCCCAAGTCAGTACAGGCTGGGTGCTACCGCAACGCAGAGTGGCAGAAAAAATAGCATCAAGTTGGGTGAAGTTGAGCCCTTTAAGTGGGTTATCACGGTGGACAAAGATACCGATCGCGTCAATCGCAATACGTAGCTCAGTGGGTTTGTAGCCATGTTCACGCTCAAAGGCTTCAATTTCCCGATTTCGCATCGGTCGACTCATTGGGCCAAATTGCGCGGTACCTTCGGTTAACGCTGGAGGAGCCGTTGAAGAGCCAGAGGCTTGTACCTGACCATTCACGCTCGGGTAAAGCTGCTTAAACTCTTCTACCCACAAGGTTGTCATGCCGGCTAATGTGTCAGAACCAACACTGGTTAAACTGCCAGTAATACCGGGCACTTTTTGATATTCAGATAGGCTCGTTGAAGCCGCTTGGACACCAAAGGAGAAGCTGGCAGAAATAATAAGAGTAGTGAGCGCTAACTTCATTAATTCACCACCAAACGAGGTGGTAGCACGAATGAGAATTTACTGCCGACACCCACTTCGGATTGTATTTCTAGATGCGAGTCGTGATGCGTCAACGCATGTTTGACGATCGCTAAACCAAGTCCACTGCCACCAGTATCTCTTGAACGCGCTTTATCCACTCGATAGAAACGCTCAGTGAGTCGGTGTAAATGTTGAGGTTCAATGCCTTCCCCACCATCTTCCACCTCTAAACATGCGCCTTGCGCAGTCTGATACCAACGAACTCGGACATCGGCTCCTGCTGGTGTGTATTTCACTGCGTTATAGACCAAGTTTGAAATGGCACTGCGTAGTTGGTCTTCATCACCAAGTACACGCAGGCTGTTATCAATATCAAAGTTCAGCTTATGCTGCTGATCGCCACTCAAACTCGCCGCTTCTTTCTCCAACACATCTAGCATTGCTGGGACATTCACTACGTCTTCCAGTTCATGCATTGGCGCCGCTTCAATCTTAGATAATGTGAGCAGTTGATTAACCAAGCTGTTCATACGATTGAGCTGCTCAGTCATTACGCCATGGGCTTTAGTCCACATAGGGCCGACAACCATATCCGGGTCTTCGGTCATTTCAAGATAGCCTTGCAACACCGTCATTGGTGTGCGCAGCTCGTGCGAAACATTGGCAAAGAAATTACGACGCATGCCTTCCAACTGCTTAAGCTGAGACACATCACGCACCACCATCAGATGCTCACCTTCGGTATACGGTACAATACGCAGCTCAAGCATACGCTCGACATTAAGTGGCGAACGCATCTCAAGCGGCTCGGAGAAATCTTGTTTATTAAGATACTTGATGAAATCTGGCGTGCGGATAAGGTTGGAAATTGGCTGACCTGAATCGTCCGGCCAACGGAAGCCGAGTAAGTGTTGGGCGAGCTTGTTGCACCAAACAATGTTGCCTTCACTACGGAACACAACAACCGCATCCGGTAAGGATTCAGCACCATTGCGGAACCGGCGAATCAGATTGGTCAGCTCTTTGCGCTTTTTGCGCTGGCGCTGCTGCAAGCGGTAGATACCGTTAAATAACGACTCCCAGTTACCGCTTCCCGATGGTGGTGTCAGGCGCTTTTCATCCCACAACCACGCCGACAGGCGCATCTGATTATGCAGATGCCATACAAGCTGCAAAACCGTGGCCGCTAGAAGCAACCACGGCATATGACCGAAAATCCATCCGACAATCACCCAAGGGGTGTAAAAAAAAGCCAGCTCCCAGGCTAGCTTTTTCCAAGTTAACCGCTCTACCACTTACCTCTCCAGATGGTTAATTTAAATTATGCCTTGGTTGAGAAACGGTAACCTGCACCACGTACCGTCTGAATCAGCTTGTCATGGCCTGCCGCTTCTAATGCTTTGCGCAGACGACGAATGTGTACATCTACAGTACGGTCTTCAACATACACGTTGGTTCCCCATACGTTGTTCAGCAGTTGCTCTCGGCTGTAAACGCGCTCTTGGTGCGTCATAAAGAAGTGCAGCATCTTGAACTCAGTTGGACCCATATCCAGTGGCTGATCGTTCGCGGTTACGCGGTGCGAAACAGGATCCAGCTTCAAGCCCTGCACATCAATCACATCTTCAAGTGCCGTTGGCGTCACACGGCGAATTACCGCTTTAAGACGCGCCACCAACTCTTTTGGCGAGAATGGCTTAGTAATGTAGTCATCTGCGCCGACTTCCAGACCACGAACCTTGTCTTCTTCTTCACCACGTGCTGTTAACATCACAACTGGAATGTTGCGTGTCAGCTCTTCACGTTTCATGTGTTTGATGAAGTTGATGCCGCTGCCACCAGGTAGCATCCAATCTAGTAGGACTAGATCTGGGAAGGGTTCAGCTAGCTTAGTCACCGCACTATCGTAGTCTTCAGCTTCGACCGCTTGGTAACCTTTTTGCTCAAGAACAAAGCAAAGCATTTCACGAATTGGTGCTTCGTCTTCAACAACCAGAATCCTTCTAGACATAATTGAATAACCTTTGAGTTAGTTGAATTTAATCGGGCATTTACCCTTTGCAACGATAGGCATTATTACCATCAATTATGACACTTTTGTGACCTTTGAAAACAAATTTTCATATAACTTTCATCCCACTATTGCGCTGTTGCAATAGGACAAGCACGGCAAAAGTCTTTATGATTGGCCCCTTAACTTCAGGTATAGAGAAAGTGTATGTGGTTTAAAAACTGTCTGGTTTACCGTTTTAACCGAGATATTGAATTCAAAGCAGACGAGCTGGAAAAGCAGCTTGAAGAGTTTCGTTTTACGCCTTGTGGCAGTCAGGACAAACAAAAGTTTGGCTGGGTGACAGCAATGGGTAAACATGGCGACATGATGACTCACGTGTCTGAAAACCGCATTCTGATCTGCGCGAAGAAAGAAGAGAAAATGCTGCCAGCGTCTGTGATCAAAGAATCACTCAATGCAAAAGTTGAGGCGATGGAAGCACAAGAAGGCCGACCTCTGAAGAAAAAAGAGAAAGACAACCTCAAAGATGACATTGTCATGGATTTGCTACCGCGCGCATTCAGCCGCAGCAACCATACCTTTGTTGTTATTCTGCCTAAAGAAGGCTTTATTCTGGTCGATGCCAGCAGCTATAAAAAAGCGGAAGATGTGCTCGCCCTTCTACGTAAAACCATGGGCAGCCTACCTGTCGTGCCAGCCATTCCAGAAAAAGCCGTTGAAACCACATTAACTGAATGGGTCAAAACAGGCGACACTCCGGTTGGGCTACAGATGTTGGACGAAGCTGAGCTTAAGTCGGTTCTCGAAGAAGGCGGCGTGATCCGCTGTAAGAAACAAGAACTGACGGCAGACGAAATTCGCAGCCACATCGATGCCGATAAGGTAGTGACTAAACTGGCTCTTTGGTGGCAAGAGCGTATTGAGTTCATTCTGGCAGAAGATGGCAGTATCAAGCGCCTTAAATTCTCTGATGAACTGAAAGATCAGAATGATGATATTCCTCGTGAAGATCAGGCTGCACGATTTGACGCTGACTTCTCACTCATGTGCGGCGAGTTAAGCGCCTTCCTGCCGAACTTATACGAGTGTTTAGGCGGATTACCTCACCCTAACGCTTAACCTCCTCTCTAGGTGCTCGACGTGTTCGAGCGCCTATCTGTAATCTCCTCAACTAAGTTATGGACTTTTTTCTAGTCACAGGTCACGTTTTGGCGTAAAATTTGCGCCCCAATTCCATAAGGTGGAATGGACCTGACTTGAGATCAGACTAAGAGAATTACACATGACTACTGAGAAAGCATTCGTACCTGAGCTACTGTCACCAGCGGGTAGCCTGAAAAATATGCGTTACGCCTTTGCCTATGGTGCAGACGCGGTATACGCAGGCCAGCCTCGTTACAGTCTTCGCGTACGTAACAACGAGTTCAACCACGAGAACCTAAAAATTGGTATCGACGAAGCGCACGCCCAAGGCAAGAAGCTTTATGTGGTATGTAACATCCAACCTCACAACTCCAAGCTAAAAACCTTCATCCGTGACCTAAAGCCTGTGGTTGAAATGGGCCCTGATGCGCTCATCATGTCGGATCCAGGTCTGATTATGATGGTTCGTGAAGCATTCCCAGAGATGCCAATTCACCTGTCAGTTCAAGCCAACGCCGTCAACTGGGCAACAGTTAAATTCTGGGCAGCCAATGGCGTTGAACGTGTGATTGTTTCTCGTGAGCTTTCTCTGGAAGAGATCGAAGAAATTCGCGAGCACTGTCCTGAAACCGAACTTGAAGTGTTCGTTCACGGTGCTCTATGTATGGCTTACTCTGGTCGTTGTCTCCTATCTGGATACATCAACAAGCGTGACCCTAACCAAGGTACATGCACCAATGCATGTCGTTGGGAATACAACGTCGAAAAAGGCAAAGAGAACGATTCTGGCGATATCGTTGAAGCCTTCGATCCTAACGAAGCGCAAGCCGTTGAAGTGCAAGATGAGCGCCCTGATGCAACACTTGGTCTAGGTAAGCCAACTGATGAAGTGGTATTGCTTTCTGAAAGCCACCGCCCAGAAGAAAAGATGGCAGCTTTCGAAGATGAGCACGGCACTTACATCATGAACTCGAAAGATCTGCGCGCCATTCAGCATGTTGAGCGTCTGACTAAAATGGGTGTCCACTCACTCAAGATTGAAGGTCGTACTAAGTCATTCTACTACTGTGCACGTACCGCTCAGGTTTATCGTAAAGCGATCGACGATGCAGTCGCGGGCAAGCCATTCGATGAAAGCCTGATGACCACACTTGAGAGCCTGGCTCACCGTGGCTATACAGAGGGCTTCCTACGCCGTCATACGCACGACACTTACCAAAATTACGACTACGGGTATTCCGTATCTGATGCTCAGCAATTTGTCGGTGAGTTCACGGGTAAGCGCCGCGGTGACCTGGCTGAAGTTGAAGTGAAGAACAAATTCGTGGTAGGTGACAGTCTTGAGCTTATGACACCAAAAGGCAACGTTGTCTTTACTCTAGAAGCGATGGAAAACCGTAAATCACAACCCGTTGATGACGCAAAAGGAAACGGCCACTTTGTTTTCATTCCTGTACCTCAGGACATGGACTTAGAATACGGTCTGTTAATGCGCAATCTTAATAATGGTCAGGATACCCGTAACCCAACAGGTAAGTAACCATGGCGTTGTTGATCACGGATAAGTGCATTAACTGTGATATGTGTGACCCAGAGTGCCCAAACGGCGCGATTACCATGGGTGATACTATCTTTGAGATCGACCCCGATCTTTGCACTGAGTGTAAAGGCCACTATGAGAAGCCGACCTGTCAGTCGGTGTGCCCGATCACCAAGTGCATCATCACTGACCCAAATCATGTCGAGACTGAAGAAGAGTTGTTAGAAAAGTTCGTCATCATCCAAGGGTTAGCCTAAACAGAAAATGCCGCTCCAATGAGCGCAACGTAGTTCACTTAAGAGGAGCTGCGTAGCGATTAACAGGGTATCGGGTCTTTGATATTTTTACCGCCCTAGGCCGATTTGGCTTAGGGCGTTTGTCTATAAAGAGGATAGATAAATCTCCTCGAAGGGAAGGCTCTTTAAGCGTTT
>NZ_JAKEUT010000008.1:0-158296 GCF_022398025.1 Vibrio sp. Isolate25 | reverse complement strand
TTAGTAAAAGAGTCGATATCGATATATAACGACTTGAGGCCGCACATGAGCTTGGGGATGAAAACTCCAAGTGAAGTGCATGAAAAAGCCAGCAGGGATTACCTACTGGCTTCATAAAAAAAGCGTCAACCTATTTTAGGACTAGACAAAATCATTTAGTAATGATTTCCGGTCCCATCAATGTTGTAGGCAGCCAAGTTGACACCCATGGCACGTAAGTAACAATAATGAGGAACAAGAACATTACCGCGACCCAAGGGAGCGCAGCCTTGACCACCTGCATCATCGACATCTTAGCGACCCCAGCCGTCACAAATAAATTGAGCCCGACAGGTGGTGTGATCATCCCAATTTCCATGTTCACAACCATCATGATACCAAGGTGAATTGGGTCGATACCCAATGCAATAGCGATGGGGAATACCAACGGAGCAACAATGATCAGCAGGCCCGATGGCTCCATAAACTGACCACCAATCAGAAGCAAAACGTTAACCACAATGAGGAAAGTGATCGGCCCAAGGCCAGCAGATAACATCGACTCGGTAATCATCTGCGGGATGCGCTCTTCTGTTAGTACATGCTTAAGAATCAGGGCATTAGCAATGATAAACAGCAGCATAATGGTCAGTTTACCGGCATCATAAAGCGTATGTTTAGTATCTTTGTGAACAAACGCTTGGAAGACTTTTACGACGACCGGTTTGCGATTGTTTTTATCGGCAAATGGGCCCATGTCTTTGTAAATAAAGTTCGCAATCAGGAACGAGTATACCGCCGCTACGGCTGCCGCCTCTGTTGGGGTAAAGATGCCGCCATAGATACCGCCTAGGATGATCACTACTAGCAATAACCCCCAGCTCGCATCTTTCGCTGCTGCGAACATTTCGCCCCAGCCAACAAATGGCTGTTTCGGCAGATTTTTTACCCGCGCTGCAATATAGATAGCAATCATTAGCATCACACCCGCCAGAAGACCTGGAATCACACCGCCGAGGAACATACGCCCAACTGACACGTCCGTCGCAGCGGCGTATACAACCATAACGATTGACGGTGGGATCAAGATACCTAGCGTACCCGCGTTACAAATTACCCCAGCGGCAAAGTCTTTGGAGTAACCGTTTTTGATCATACCTGCGATAACGATACTACCGATGGCGACAACCGTGGCTGGTGATGAACCAGACAAGGCGGCGAACATCATACATGCAACGACAGAAGCCATCGCCAATCCGCCACGGAACCAGCCGACCATTGCAATAGCAAAACGAATAATTCGCTTAGCCACACCACCCGTCGACATAAAGCTTGATGCCAAAATAAAGAATGGAATAGCGAGTAAGGTGTAGTGGCCTGCGAACGCGTTAAACAGAGTTTGGGCTACTGAGGCTAAAGAAGCGTCAGAGTGCATCATCAAAAACAGGATGCTCGATAAACCAAGCGATACAGCGATTGGCACACCAATCAGCATAAAGCCAACCACCATTACGAATAAAAACAGAATATCCATGGCTTAGCTCTCCTTGCTCTTATCATCGGCTTTTTTCGGCTCCATCGCTTCACCAGCGTCTTTGAGCTCTTCTTTCAGCGCCTCAAGTTCTTCTTCCGCTTCATGACCTGCAATCAAGCGGTCTAATTTGCCTGTTGCGATTTGTACGGTGATTTGAATAAAACGGAATGTCATCAGCGCCATACCAATTGGCAGCGCCATATAAGGAATAAAGCGTGGAAGCTTTTCGTAGCGCTCACCTTCATTCAGCCAGTCAGCTAGGAACTGCAATATTTCAGGCATGGGAATATCATCCGTCTCATACCAAGCACGTTCAGTGACAAACGGATACCAATAGTTCCAAGAACCAACCAGAAGAAGAATTGAGAATGCTAAACAGCAAGCCGCTGCAAGTAGCGCGTAGACTTTACGCAGTTGGTCTGGTGCCATGTTGATGATGACATCGACACCAATGTGAAAGTGTTTTTTTACACCATAAGATGCACCAACAAGCACCATCCAGGCAAAAAGGAAAACGGTGAGCTCAAGAGCCCAAAGAATATTGTCATTAAAGACATATCGAAAAATTACATTAGCAAAGGTTAGCAGTGTCATTGCTCCCAAGAAAAACGCAATCAGCGTTTCCTCGATAGCATCTGTCACCTTTCCTATTCTGGCAAAAATTGACTGTTCCATAGTTACATCGCTTTGATCACCCGTTGGTCGCGCCTAACAGGTATTGCAGGGTAAAAAAGGCCCTCCTCCCGATTCGGAGGGCCAATAGTCAGGGATGTTTTTATTATCGTGTTACTGGTTTGAAGCCAATGCAGCTTCGATTAGGTCAGAGCCGATGTCTTTTTCAAACTTCTTCCAAACAGGTTGCAACGCAGTAACCCATTGCTGACGCTGCTCAGGCGTTAGCGAGCGAACCTCACCCCCAGCTTCGATAATGTTATTCTTATTCGCTAGATTCACTTTTGTGGATTCAGCATTACGCTGAGCGGTAACTTCCTGAATAATGGTATTCAATTGCTCACGCTGATCCGCAGGGAGATTTTTCCAGAAGTCGTTCGAGGTAACCACAAGGTAATCAAGGATACCGTGGTTGGTTTCTGTAATGCCGTCCTGAACTTCAAAGAACTTCTTACCGTAGATGTTTGACCAAGTGTTTTCTTGCCCGTCAATAACCTTAGTTTGTAGACCGCCATACACTTCTTTAAACGACATCTTCTGTGGGTTTGCGCCAAGTTGCTCGAACTGCGCCACCAATACATCAGACGCTTGAACACGGAATTTAAGACCTTTTGCGTCTTCAGGCGTCAAAAGAGGCTTGTTTGCCGACATTTGCTTCATGCCATTATGCCAGAAGGCCAGACCTTGTAGGCCACGACGCTTCATTGCATTTTTTAGCTTCTCACCAGATTCTGAGTTTTGGAATCGATCAACCGCAGCCACATCTTCAAACAAAAATGGTAAGTCAAAGATACGGTATTTCTTTGTGAACTTTTCAAACTTAGAAAGAGAAGGGGCAGCAAGTTGCACGTCACCGTTTAGCAGCGCTTCCAGCACTTTATTGTCATCGTAAAGCGTCGAGTTCGGGAAAACCTGCATACACACTTTTCCATTCATCTCTTCGTTAACACGTTTTTCCAGTAGTGAAGCCGCAATACCTTTAGGGTGTTTATCTGTATTCGTCACATGGCTGAACTTAATCACGGTTTCACCAGGGTCACAGTTCGCAGCAGCGTTAAAACTAGTTACAGCAAGAATGGAGGCAGATAGTAGGGTCAAAGGCTTTAGCATTGTTTTTCTCCTTGTTAATAGAACAACCCCATCACTGGGTGTTGATATATTTATAAGGGCAATAACCAAGCCAACTTAGCTTTGCTTATTTAATTCTTATTTTTCAAATGCTTAGCCACAAATTTCCACATCAAAGCAATTAAGACTGATTTCATCAGCTCAAAATGGGTGGGATATGACACATTCATAACAATCAAATGTGTCAGTTTACACATATTTAACATCAAGCAAATATTATAAAAACAAATGGCAGCCAAGCGCTGCCATTTTTATTAGATGAGACATGAGAGTCAGCAAGGAGACGAGACTGACTCCCACTCTCAATACATACATGAATTGAATATTCATGTTGATGCTTTAAGCATAGTTACTATTGACACTTTTGTTAAAAATTTATCTAGCCAAATTAGGGGAGAACACACTCCCAACTCGGACAGCAAGCCAGTCCGATTCTCCCCCGTACTGGTTGGGAGTGTGTTCAATCTTATCAATGGAACTCTATCCTTTGTTCTGTTTGCGCATCAAAGAATACCGCTTTTGACAGATCAAAATGCAGGGGAGCAACCTGACCAACACGAGCATCAAACTCCGGAGACAATCGGCATGCCACCTCCTGATCGTTGACCTTAATCATTGCGATAGTATCTGGCCCAGTGGGTTCCAGAACCTCAAGTTGCAGATCCAGTTGCGTGGTAGCGCCCGATTCCTCATTTTCTTTTTCAGTAATGTGCTCTGGACGCAAACCAATCACAACTTCCTTACCATCTTGCTCACGCATTGAGTTAGGCAAACGGATATGGTGCTCCTGATCGTTACCACCTTTAACTTTAATCACGGGCTGCTGCTCATCATCAAGATCAACCATGGTCTTAATAAAGTTCATCGATGGTGATCCCATAAAACCAGCAACAAACATATTGTTTGGCGTGTTGTAGATTTCCTGAGGTGTGCCCAGTTGCTGCAACTCACCATCTTTCATCACGGCAATGCGATCAGCCAGAGTCATAGCTTCAATCTGATCATGAGTCACGTAAACAATGGTGGTATTGAGTTGTTGATGAAGGCGTTTGATCTGATGACGCATTTCGACACGGAGTTTTGCGTCCAAATTCGATAATGGTTCATCAAACAGATATAACTTAGGTCGACGCGCTAAGGCTCGTCCCATCGCAACACGCTGACGCTGACCACCTGATAACTGTGATGGCTTGCGGTCAAGAAGATGGTCGATTTGTAGCATCTCGGCCACACGCTGAACTTCAGCATCAATCTCAGCGTCAGGCATTTTACGGATCTTAAGGCCAAACGCGATGTTGCCACGCACCGTCATGTTCGGGTACAAAGCGTATGACTGGAAAACCATCGCAATATCACGATCTTTTGGCTCCACGACTGAGACATCACGGCCATCGATCACAATTTCACCTGAACTGATGCCTTCTAAACCAGCAATGGTGTTCATCAAGGTTGATTTACCACAGCCCGATGGGCCAACCAAAATCAGAAACTCCCCCGAGTCAATGCTGATATCGATTCCCTTAAGGGTTTCCTGCTCCGCTTTTGGGTAGGTTTTACGGATCTGTTTGAGTTCTAAAGTTGCCATTATGATTATCCTTTTACTGATCCGGCGGTCAGGCCACGAACAAAATATTTTCCTGCCAGCACGTAAACCAGCAACGTCGGTAGAGCTGCGATGATGGCCGCGGCCATATCCACGTTGTATTCCTTCACACCTGTGCTGGTATTCACTAGGTTGTTAAGTGCAACTGTAATCGGCTGTGTGTCGGATCCTGAATACACCACACCAAACAAGAAGTCGTTCCAGATCGATGTGAACTGCCAAATCACGGTCACCATAATGATTGGTGTTGAAAGTGGCAGCAGGATTTTGAAGAAGATGGTAAAGAACCCCGCCCCATCAAGCTTCGCTGCTTTGATCAACTCATCAGGAATGCTGATGTAGAAGTTGCGGAAGAACAACGTCGTAAAGGCCATACCGTAGATAACGTGAACGGTCACCAAGCCCGCCGTTGTATTAGCTAAGCCCAACTTTCCTAGTACCGCCGCCATAGGCAGCAAGATCACCTGAAATGGGATAAAACAGCCAAACAGTAATAAGCTAAAGAAGAGGTTCGAACCACGGAACTGCCACTTAGTCACAACATAGCCATTAAAAGCGCCAAGTAAGGTTGAGATCGCAACAGCAGGTATTACCATCTGGAAAGAGTTCCAGAAATAGCCTTTCACACCTTCACATTTCACTCCGGTGCAAGCTCCGTCCCAAGCTTTGTACCAAGCATCAAACACCCACTCTTTAGGTAGACTCATCAAATTACCCGCTTTGATATCTGGTAAGGTTTTGAATGACGTGATGACCATGACAAACAATGGCATCAGGTAAACCAGACAGAAGAAAATCAGCGCTGAGTAAATGAAAAGGCGAGCAAAATTCATGTTGTTAGTCATGATTTCTTCTCCCTAAGTTCGGAATACAAATACGGCACCAGAATGGCAAGAATTCCGGCTAGCATCATCATGGCACTGGCAGCACCAAGGCCAATCTGACCACGCGTAAATGAATGGGCATACATAAACAATGCTGGTAGGTCTGAGGAATAACCTGGCCCCCCAGCCGTCATTGCGGTCACTAAATCAAAACTCTTAATCGCTATATGCGATGTAATGATTACCGCGCTGAAGAACACAGGTCGCAGGCAAGGAAGAATAATTTTTACGTAAATCGTCGGCAGATTAGCACCATCAATTTGAGCGGCTTTGATGATCGATGAGTCAATACCACGAAGGCCCGCGAGGAACATCGCCATTACAAAACCGGAAGATTGCCATACTGCAGCAATGACTAACGTGTAAACCGCCATATCAGAGTCTACCAACCAGTCGAATTTGAAGTCTGTAAAGCCCCAGTCGTGCATCAGTTTCTCGATGCCCAGACCCGGGTTTAGAATCCATTTCCAAGCCGTACCCGTAACAATGAACGACAACGCCATCGGATAGAGATAAATGGTACGAATCGCCCCTTCCTGACGAATATTTTGATCGAGCAATATTGCTAGACCGACACCTAAGCCGATTGCGATCAGCATAAACAGCAAGCCAAAGATGCCCAAGTTTGAAATCGAAGTGATCCAACGGTCGTTGTCCATTAGCTTTTCATACTGGGTAAAACCGACAAAATTAAAGCTAGGTAGAAATCGAGAGTTGGTCATTGATAGTGCGGCAGTCCAGAAGATGTAGCCGTAAATACACACCACAGTAACCAACATGGTCGGTGCTAATACGATCTTCGGCAGCCAGGTTTGTAGCCTGTCAGCAAAGCTTGGCTTATAGACAGACTGACTTTTTGACCGAGTCAAAACATGCTCCATAACGAATCCTTGTGACACTTTCCCTGAAAGTAAGTCTTAGAAGGAAAGGACAAGCAGGCTCCCCACAAGCCTGCCTGCCCTTGGGGGTGACAGAATAAAGCGCCTTTAGATCGCCGCTTTTACTGCTTTCGCCAGTTTCTGCGCGGCGTCTTGCGGATTGGCATCTTTGTCGTTAAAGAAGTTAGTCACAACATCAAAGATCGCACCTTGAGCGTAACTGGTTGTTGACATGCCGTGCGCCATACTTGGTACGAGATCACCGGATTTCGCCGTCGCTTTAAACTCGTCCATTGAATCCAGTGCACACTTGTCAAACTTCGACATATCCATATCCAGGCGCACTGGAATAGAACCTTTATTCAGGTTAAACACTTCTTGGAACTTAGGGTCAAGAATGGTGGCAGCCAGCGCTTTTTGCGCTTGTTGGTTACCTGATTCGCCTAGCTCAAAGAAAGCAAAACTGTCGACGTTATGAGTAAATTGACCTGCGGTACCTGGGGCTGGTACACAAACATAATCTTTACCTGCTACTTTGCCGGCTGCTGAGAATTCGCCTTTCGCCCAGTCACCCATGATTTGCATCGCTGCTTCACCATTGATCACCATAGAAGTCGCAACGTTCCAGTCACGACCCGGCGAGTTTGAGTCGATGTAATCATGCATTTTCTGGAATTTCGCGAACACTTCGACCATCTTGTCGCCAGACAGAACATCCATATCCAGCTCAACAAAGGCTTTGACGTAGTCTTCGCTGCCTAGAACATCAAGCGCAACCGCTTCAAACACGGTTGCGTCCTGCCATGGCTGACCACCATGAGCCAGCGGGATTAGACCTGCTGCTTTAATTTTGTCACCTGCGACAAAAAACTCATCCAAGGTCGTTGGGACTTTTGCGCCCGCTTTTTCAAATACCGCCGGGTTTGCCCAAAGCCAGTTCACACGGTGAACGTTGACTGGCACAGCCACAAAATCACCGTCCCACTTCATAACGTCGGTCACCATTTTTGGCACCACGCCATCCCAGTTACCTTTTTCTGCAACATCATCTAGGTTGGTTAGGAAGCCCAGACCACCCCACTCTTGGATGTCGTGACCTTTGATCTGAGCCGCTGAAGGTGGATTACCTGACACCGCGCGAGTTTTCAGTACCGTCATCGCACTTTCACCACCGCCACCAGCAACCGCAAAATCTTTCCAGCTGTGGCCTTGCTCTTCCAACATGCCTTTCAGAACAGAAATGGACTTAGCTTCGCCACCCGAAGTCCACCAGTGAAGTACTTCAACTTCACCCGCTTGAGTCATAGAGGCCGCTGATAGAAGGGATAAGGTAAGTAGGGTTTTATTCATTTTCATTATTATCTTCCATGTATTGGATTAGACACAGGGCTGACAGCGAACAAGCCCCTGTTTCATGTGTTCGAAAATGAGTGTATAGATTTGTACAGATTAGATTGAAACAAACCGTAATAAGAATGTAACACCAATGTTACATTAGACTTCAAGTGTCGGTGGGATAAAGAGTTGCGCTCTCAAACCGCCTTGTGGGCGATTGCTGATAATGAGATCTCCACCATGCCCATGCAGAATGTTACGGCAGATACCTAAGCCTAAACCATGGCCTTGGTCATCAGAAGCTAAGCGAAAATACGGCTCAAAAACGGCTTCGAGCTTATCACTTGGTATGCCCGGTCCAACATCGTCAATCGAGACGGAAATCCATTCATCCGTTACTTCAATCGACACAGTGGCACTCTCTCCATATTTAACCGCATTATCGATTAAATTGGTCAACACTCGCTTAATGGCTAAGGGCTTAGCCACCATAGGTTCCATCTCGATTGGCGTAAAGGTGACACAATCATGCCTAAAGTTCATCGGCTCGATTACCGACTGAATCATGGCATTGAGATCAATAAAGGCATTGTTCTCGTGTAAATCTGTGTCTTTCACACATTGAAGTGCCCCTTTGACCATCATCTCCAGCTCATCTAAGTCCTGATTGAATTTATGACGTTTTTTGTCGTCATCGAGTAGCTCAGCCCTTAAACGTAATCGAGTGATCGGCGTTTTGAGATCATGGGATATGGACGAAAACAGGTGCTCCCTATCGGCCACATAGCGCCTGATGCGCTGCTGCATGCGATTAAATGCTCGCGTCGCAGTGACCAGCTCACTCGCCCCTTCTTCACCTAGTGGCGGCTGATCAATATCCATACTCATTTCATTGGCCGCTTTTGCTAAACGCTTTAACGGTTTGACTTGTCGGCGCATTAACAGATAAGTCAGACCAAGCAACAAGATCGTCGAGAAGAAGATAAACAGGATCTGCTCTCGGCCAATTAAGGTGTCATCCAATGTGACATAGGGTGCGGGAAGTAACGCGGCGATGTAGACCCATTCATTGCTCTTGAGCTCGATCTGTACCACCAGAACGGGAGGGTCAATGGGTGATAGAGTTAAAGTATGATGCGCCCATGATTTTGGTAAATCACTGAGATAGATGTCATTTTTTAGTAGACGGAGATTGTGTGCATGAGAAAAGTCGACAGATATCGAAGACACTTTAGGCAGCTTGTCGTTGAGCACAGATTCCACCGCAGAAAGAGAGGCTCTTTTTAACTGTGTATCTGGAATGGGCTCAACAATCAGCTTTTCTTTATTGAATGACACAAAGAATCGTGTGCCACCCATATTACGGATCTGATCCAGCACAATATGACGATAGCGAGTCGGTAGGGATTGGAAGAAGGTCACGGTTGAGGCAAACATGTTCGCCATACTTTCTGAGGCCGATTGAATACCCGCCAGCTCTTTTTGCTTCGACTCGGTATACCATATCGCCGTGGCAATACCCTGCGCTAATATCACCGCTAATAACGCTAATCCTAGAGTACGGGTGACCAATGAATTGGGTTTTAGCCTACGTAATAGAGTGTTCATCTATCAATGTTCGATACTGACTGGTACGGCGAGGATATAGCCATTTCCGCGCATAGTTTTAATATATTGCGGGTATTTACCACTGTCACCCAAACGCTGACGCAAGCGACTCAACTGGACGTCAATACCTCGCTCAAAAGGAAGTGCCTCTCGTCCTCTGGTCGCAAAAGAGATCGTATCGCGATCTAAAACTTCATTCGGACGCGAGAGAAACAACATTAAGAGTGCAAAGTCACTGCCCGACAGATCGTGTTCTTCTTGGGTATCACTATGGGTAATTTTGTGCGCTAAGGTATCAAGTTGCCAGTCACCAAACGTAATCTGTTTCGGTAGAGAGTCTGAACCTTTTTCTTCATTGATTTGAACTCGTCGCAAGACTGCTTTGATTCGAGCGATGAGCTGACGTGGATTAAATGGCTTGGCAATGTAGTCATCGGCACCAATTTCCAGGCCAATGATCTGATCAGTTTCGTCCGACACTGCGGTCAGCATAATAATAGGTACATTCGAGTCGCGACGAATGTGTTGGCACAAAGTAAAGCCATCATCACCCGGTAGCATCACGTCAAGAAGCACCATATCAGGGTAACCTTCTTGATCAAGGTGCGCCTTTAATTCTTCGCCATCCGCCACGGCGTTGACCTGATAACCCGCTTTGGTTAGGTATTCACCCAACAGCTCCCGAATTTCTAGATCATCATCTACAACAAGTATCTTTGCGTTCATTCACTTCAATTATTACTTACGATGTCTGGCTCTAGTTTAGAGAGGAATAGGCTTAGAAGCAGATGGAAAATTTTAGATTATTTGATCACAAAACAGATTCAGATCACAACCTATTAACAAATATAAAAATAAGTTCGGAGGTGTTCGTCAGCCATTTCATCAGAAGAGCAAAGTGGTCTTAGTTCGCGATCAGTGTGCGATACAATCAAAGAAGTACCACTGGAAATATTGTGACCGAAGCAATATCAAAGAGAAGAAAATAGAATAGAAGCCGCCTTAACAAATGGTTTTGAAGTAAGCAAACACATACTTATTAAGGCTTAGCTTTCTACGTGACTTGTTAGATAAGTGCAAATACACCAACAATACCAACAAGTGAAAAAAGACAGGTACGGCTGATAACACCGAAGTTAGAAGGTTGGATCATTTCTTGATGCTGCATATATTCTCCTCGTAGTTTTTGTTACATCTTAATTACAATATGATGAATTTGAACAAAATTCTCAATACACAAGAAGATTAAATTTTTATGACAGCCAATAGAACTTGAGAAGTATTACATAACTTTTCATTTATCAAAAGCTGTAATTTATATTTTACACCCTGGAAGAAGTAGAGGGAAACACAGACAAAATCAGCGAAGCCATGTCTGTCTAATCTTAGGCTGTTAGAAGGCTACTTAAGGCTTAGGCGAATACGCAAAAAGTCTTCGTCTTCATATTCTATACGGTGCTCAAAAATAGCGGATGTATAGATAGTACGCAGCACAGAGTGCTTCTCACCACGTGAACCTCTAAAAAGCATTGAGATATCCGCAGATAGACGATTACGGGTATCAAAGTGAGCGTTAAGGTCTTGTGACAATACACACAATAAGCAACCTTTTGGGTTAAACGAGAGATCAACCTCTTCTGGGCTTGAAACCAACACTGTCGTATTGAGTTCTTTCTCTATTGTGTTTATTAACAAGAGGAAACTGTCTAAATGAGGTAATTCGTCCCCGTTTAAGGGAGAAAGCAAATTACCCAGCATCATTTCCATATCTAGCCGCTGAGAACGAGCGTGGGTAACTAGAGAACGTATTTTTTTCTTGAAAGGCTTATATTTCTTACTGTTCGCTGCTTTATTCAGCCAAGCAGAAAGAATGTCGTTAATATCAGATCTCGACTTGTGTGTCAGTACTTTCGCTGAGTGGTTGCTACGTAAGTGAAGCAACGCATGCAATGCTAGCTCAGACAAGAGAGGTTCAAACTCGGGTTTAATTTTGGTGTGAATACTGCGCATGATGTCTGAACGTAAATACCGTGTTCAAGCCTTATCAATTAGATACAACTACATAGAAGGGGCGCAATGCTACCGAAAAGCTCAGCTTATGTACAGATTGAATTCAAGCCATTTGTCACAGCTTTGCTCGCGTAACCGCATTTAATGTCTAAAACGACAAAACCCTGACAGCAACTAAGCTATCAGGGTTTCTAATAATGGCACGCCCTACAGGATTCGAACCTGTGACCACATGCTTAGAAGGCACGTGCTCTATCCAACTGAGCTAAGGGCGCGTTACAGGAAAAGGATTATACGAGTTCGAGTTCTTAAAACAAGGTCTTTTATTAACATTCTGATCTGAATGACTAAAAAAAGGTCACCGAATTTCATTTTGATTAAAAACAGCCCAAAGCAAACGTTTGCTTATAGATGTTCGTCAAATAATTTGCGACAATGCGCGCAACTAAATAGCCATTCTATTTAAAGGAACGACATGACTGCTCAAAATATTGATGGAACACTTATTTCTCAAACGGTTCGTTCGGAAGTCGCTGCACGAGTTAAAGCCCGTGTTAATGCAGGCCTCAGAGCACCAGGATTAGCAGTAGTGCTGGTTGGCGAAGATCCCGCTTCACAAGTGTATGTGGGCAGTAAACGTCGTGCATGTGAGGAAGTGGGGTTTGTTTCAAAATCTTTTGACTTATCGGCTTCCACCACAGAAGAAGAGTTACTTGCTCTAATAGATGAGCTAAACGCAGATGACGAGATTGACGGCATTCTAGTGCAGTTACCATTACCGGCAGGTATTGATACAACTCATGTACTAGAACGAATTCACCCAGAAAAAGATGTTGACGGCTTCCATCCATATAACGTTGGCCGTTTAGCACAACGTATTCCTAAACTACGCTCTTGTACCCCGAAAGGTATCATTACTCTCCTTGATCGTTACAACATCAACCTTCGCGGCAAACATGCTGTTGTTGTGGGGGCATCGAACATTGTTGGCCGCCCAATGACGCTTGAGCTTCTACTGGCCGGCTGTACGACGACAACTTGCCACAGATTCACCAAAGATCTCGAAAGCCATGTCCGTCAAGCTGATGTAGTTGTGGTAGCCGTCGGTAAACCTAACTTTATCCCAGGGAACTGGATTAAAGAAGGCGCTGTTGTGATCGATGTTGGCATCAACCGACTTGACTCAGGTAAGTTGGTTGGCGAT
Organism: Vibrio sp. Isolate25; assembly: GCF_022398025.1. Classification (NCBI taxonomy): domain Bacteria; kingdom Pseudomonadati; phylum Pseudomonadota; class Gammaproteobacteria; order Vibrionales; family Vibrionaceae; genus Vibrio; species Vibrio sp. Isolate25. The sequence goes on along the minus strand of NZ_JAKEUT010000008.1, from coordinate 145,461 downwards.
GTGGATTATGAGAATGCCAAAGAAAGCGCAAGCTTTATTACACCGGTCCCCGGTGGTGTTGGGCCTATGACCGTCGCGAGCCTCATTGAGAATACAATGCTCGCTTGTGAGCAGTTCCATACGAAAAAGAAATAAAAGTAAGCCACTCAAATGAGTGGCTTTTTATTGGAACGATATAAATTACAGCGTTTGTCGACCAAGTAAAGAGTGTGACAGTGTCGTTCCATCAACAAGCTCTAACTCACCACCCACAGGAACGCCATGAGCAATTCGGCTTGCCTGAACCTGATGCTCTTTACACAGCTCAGCAATATAGTGGGCCGTTGCTTCACCTTCGACCGTAGGGTTTGTTGCCAAAATCACTTCAGACACATCTCCACGACGTAGACGATAATCAAGCACGTCAAGACCAATATCACTCGGGCCAATACCATCAAGAGGCGACAAGTGCCCCATTAGGACAAAATAGCGACCTGAGAACTGCCCGGTTGACTCCACCGCGGCAATATCAGCTGGGCTTTCAACCACGCATATTTGTCCATTCTCCTGACGTTTAGGATTAGTACAAATATGGCACGTTTCTTCTTCAGTGAACGTACGACATTCGTTGCAATGGCCGATTTCAGTCATCGCTTGACTCAATGCATCCGCCAGTTGTAAGCCGCCTTTTCTATCACGCTGTAACAAATGAAAGGCCATACGTTGAGCTGACTTGGGACCAACCCCAGGCAGACAACGTAAGGCCTCCATCAATTGCTCCAGCATATGACTGGTGCGCATTAACTAACCCTATCGATTAGAAAGGCATTTTCATGCCTGGTGGTAGTTGCATACCTCCAGTCACGCCAGCCATTTTTTCTTTTTGAGTTTCTTCAACACGACGAGCCGCATCGTTGAAAGCGGCTGCGATAAGATCTTCTAGCATTTCTTTGTCGTCTTCCATTAGACTCTCGTCAATTTCAACACGACGAACGCTGTGGCTACCTGTAATGGTCACTTTTACTAGACCAGCACCAGATTCACCTGTCACTTCCATATTTGCAATTTCTTCTTGAAGCTTTTGCATACGCTCTTGCATTTGCTGGGCTTGCTTCATTAGATTGCCCATACCGCCTTTACCAAACATGCTCATCTCTCTGGTTAGTTAGCTTATTTCGTTATTAAATGAGGCCGAAAATGCTGATTTTCAACCCCAGTGTTAAATTGGTCGCACGCTGTCTTTATCCAATTCAGCAGAAAAGCGCTGCGCGATAAACTGGACATGCTTGTCATTTTCAAGGCTGATAAATGCCTGTTGTAAACGTCCTTGGTAAAGCTTTTCTCTTAACTCTAACGGAGTTTCCCCCCCGTCACCTATCTCAACCGACAGGTGGCACTCTTCACCTAACACACCATTTATCGCCTCGAGCAGTTCACTTTGAGCACGCTCTGTGTTCAAGTGTGCTTGCTGAGGTCGCAGTGTTAATGAGATAGACGAACCTTGTTTTTCAAAATGAGAGTTCAAAGCCAGTTGCTCAGTCATTTTAGCCGTATCTAACTGGCTAATCAGCTTTGCCCACTCACTCTTCGCTAGGCTTTCTTCGGCTAGTTTGGTCGCCATCTCAGGCGTTTTTTCATGCTCTAACGCCTTTTTTATTTGAGTTGGTGTTAACTCGCTGCCCTGCTTTTCTACTTGAGGAAGTGATGGCTTCCACTGATAAGGTTCGTTTTTATCCCGTTCAGGTGTCGCTATCGATTGAGGGTTTGACAATGGCGACACCTGCATAGTTCCTGAATGTCGCTGAGCAACACGGTCAAGAACGGATTCAGATTTTTTTACAGGTGTCGCACTAGCCTTTTTTGGCGTATTTCCCTGAGGGTTACCTTTGCGCTGAGAACGAAGCTGATGGCGCAAGCCGCTTATAGGTGACGCTGGTTGATTTTGTGGTGTCGGTGGCGTCACCGGCTCTTCATGCATAGGAGGCGCAGAAGTGTCATACTGAGGGGGCGGCGTATTCCCCATAGATTCTGCATGATATTGCTCTGGCATGACTTCCGAAGGCGCTGGTACTTCCCTACCCTGCGGATAAGTATCAGCTGGCGTTATCGTTTCAGTTGCCTTAGCCGATGACAACTGGGGTGAATGTGCATCAGTAGGAGTACTAGCAGGCAAAGAACCCACCTCGACCGAAATATTCTTTACTTGAGGTTGAGAAGAAGGTCTGAATGCCATCATTCGTAGTACGACCATTTCTAAGCCGATACGCTCGGAGGGTGCTAAAGGCAAATCTTGCCGACCTTTTAAGGCCATTTGATAATACAGTTGCACGTCCTGCGGTGTTAATTTTTGGCTTAAAAGCTCTATTTTTTCCGAATCAGGCTGAGCCTTATCCAGCGTTGCGGGCAGAGCTTGATACATTGCCATTCGATGTAGTTGGGTGGCCAACTGCTGGAGAAGCCCATCCCATTCAACACCATTTCGCGCTAGAGCTGATAAGCAATCCATCGCGACTTGAGGTTGCTTAGAACTGATAGCCTCAAGCAAATGTAATGCTTGGTCAGTATCCAGCGTGCCCAACATATGAGCAACACTATCCGTTATAACTTGACCATTGCCTAACGCTATCGCCTGATCACTTAAACTTAACGCATCACGCATACTGCCGTCTGCAGCATGCGCGATCATACCTAAAGCTCTAGGCTCAAACGAGACTTGTTCCTGTTTTAGGATATGCTCCAGTTGCTCATGGATATCATCAACACTGATAGGCTTAAGATGAAACTGCAGACAACGAGAAAGAATCGTGACTGGCAGCTTCTGTGGATCCGTCGTGGCCAGAAGGAATTTCACATACTCAGGCGGCTCTTCCAGTGTTTTCAGCAAAGCATTAAAACTGTGGCGCGAGAGCATGTGGACTTCATCGATTAGGTAAACTTTAAAGCGCCCACGTGCAGGTTTGTACTGCACGTTATCGAGTAATTCACGAGTATCTTCTACCTTAGTTCTGGACGCAGCATCGATTTCGAGCAAGTCAACAAATCGACCTTCGTCAATCTCTTTACAGGTACCACAGGTGCCACAAGGGGTGGAGGTAATACCCGTTTCGCAGTTTAGCCCTTTGGCAAACAATCGACCTATCGTTGTTTTACCAACACCTCGAGTACCGCTAAACAAGTAGGCATGATGAAGGCGGTTTTGGGCTAAAGCGTTTTCTAACGCCGTCAAAACGTGGCTTTGCCCTACTACTTCACTAAATTTTGTAGGGCGCCACTTTCGAGCTAAAGCAAGATAACTCATGAATATATCCGATTAATGACCGTCAAATTCGCAAATGCTGTACACATTAAGACCTAAGCCTTCAAGGCGCTTATCACCGCCAATTTCAGGCAGGTTAATAACAAAAGCCGCATGTTCTACCACACCACCTAACTGGCGGATTAACTTAGTCGTTGCTTCGATTGTCCCACCTGTCGCCAACAGATCGTCGACAACGAGTACTTTATCCCCTTCTGAAATCGCATCTGTATGGATTTCTAATACGTCTGTACCGTACTCAAGCTCATACGACTGAGCCATCGTCTCACGTGGTAATTTACCCGGCTTGCGAACAGGAACAAAACCCAGTCCTAATTCTAAAGCTAAAGGGGCGCCAAACAGAAAGCCACGTGCTTCGGTACCCACAATTTTGGTGAACCCCATGTCCTTATACTTCTCAACCAAAAGCTGAATCGTTGCTTTATAGGCAGATGCATCTTCCATCAAACTCGTCACATCACGAAATAGGATGCCTGGTTTCGGATAATCAGGGATGCTCTTAATACTAGATTTGATCTGTGAAATTGTTTCAGTTGTCATAACTCATTTCTTAGATTGGCTAAGCTTGTTCCTTGTCATGTAATTGTATGGCAAGCGATAGCAGGGACTCTTTGCACATCAGGTCATTAAACAGCTGACTAAAATTTTCTGTGCCTAGAATTACAAACGCCCACTCGGAATAGCGGGCACACTTCACTGCAATCTTAGTGATTTTCTTGCTTGTCAGCAAGGCACTCAATCACAGGCAAACGAATAAACCAGGTCAATAGAAGAATCAACATAACCACCAGCATGATCTTTAACCAAAAATGTGGCACAACCCAAATTGAAAAAACAAAACTTGCCACCATGCAGAGCGCTCCACGTGTTTTTACCTTGCTGGTCACAGCGCCATGTTGATGCCAGTTATCTAATATGGGGCCAAATGTTTTGTGCTCATGCAACCAACGATGAAAAGCAGGACTACTACGCATAAAGCATGCGCTCGCGAGAAGAATAAAAGGGGTCGTAGGGAGAAGAGGAAGGAATATGCCTAGGAAGCCTAGGCATAAGCTCAAGCCACCAACAATATTTAAGCCAAATCTTTGAATACTGATGGGAAGCTCCGATGAATTCAGTTAGAAGCCCGCATATCCGTTGACTACTCGAATCCAAGTTAGAGTCGCAGGTAGTGTTGGAATCAATAGAGCTGCAATAAAACCTAAAAAGTAAAAAATATTATAAGGTTCTTTGAAATCTTTGTCTGCCATGGGATTACTTCTCAAATGTAAATGACGATTTTACGACCACTAGTTACACTTTCGTTAAAACAATGGGTCATTTTTGTTTTGGCGGACTATACATCAATCTCTGGGTCTTAAACACCGAACAAAAAAAGGGTTATTTCGACATTACACTCAATAGTCGGATAGCGCTTACGCGCTACCGCCACGGAAAATATCTAAACTAAAGCTACTTGAGCCTAGGCAACTCAACGTTAGCTGGCAGGCAGACTGTATAGGCAAATCAGTCGTAATAAAGTTTTTCACACAACTATCACCTAATTTAACGCCAGCCGGAATGTGTTGAGAAAAGTACCCATTCGACCATTGGGCATCCAAACCAGCGGGTAAAATAGACAGCGTGCCTTCCGATACATCAGCAATGCCAAAGAGCGCTTTAACGGGGCTTGCACACTCTGAACAGGCTAACCCTTTCTCTAAAAGGTCGGCAATGTCTTTGAGATCCGCATTAAAACATTTTAGATTTCGCAAATAATCATGAAAGAGAGCACGCACTAGCAAGGTCGTTGCCGCACCGTGTCGACCTTCGCTGGCCGAATCAACAAGGTAAAAAGCAAACTGACCGTTCATTAACCACGCATAATCAAACACCAGAGGCATAACATCAGTTGATTGCAACAGGCGATAACTGCATTTCCAGTCGCCTTGAGAAGTATCTTTTTCTGGCAACAAGGCGTGCAGAAGGTCTTTGGCAGCAATAGGGTTATCCTGAAGATATTCTAAATGCCAATGCAGCTCTTGTTCTTCAGGCATGTCACCACTGTCGACGCGAAACCACTGGCTAGCAAAATCACGCTGATCACACAAATGGTTATCAGAGTCATCCAATGTATTTTCAATCGCGCCAGCGAGGTGCTGATGATTAGAAATGGGCTTGGGTAAGAAATCCTTAATACCAAAGCGTAATGCCTTTGCCACATCGGACATTTCATCCGTTGCAGACACGACAATCAAAGGAAGCGATGGGTATTCCAAACTCACTTCTTCAACAAATTCGATACCATCCAATACTGGCATGGAGAGATCACACAGAATTAAATCCGGTTCAGCATCCCTAAGTTTTTTTAGGCCTTCTAAGCCATTTTCAGCTTCTACGACTAGGTAACCTTGAGCTTTCAAAAAACCACAAGTGATATTACGAAACACTGGGTCATCGTCTACTAACATGATCAGTTTTTGGCTAGCAGCCAGCTGAGCTGAGGGCGTTGTCGCCACTTCATATGTTTTATGCATAAACCTTCGCCTCACACAACTTAAAACGTACAACGGCTGTTATTATTGTTTTTATAAATTGTTTCAAACGTTCATTTAAAAGTAGTCGCGAAAGTATATTTATACAAATCTTCCACTTTTCGCTTTAGTTGCATACTATATGTACGCAATATCACAGATCGTCAAACTTGTTGATGTGACTCAACCTTTGACATCTGATATAGATATAAATTACTCAAATTCGTAAAAATGTGTCGGACATAATGAAATTAGACGATCTCAACCTTTTTAGGCTAGTTGTTGAAAATGGGAGTTACACTGCGACATCTCGTAAGACGATGATTCCCGTTGCGACAATTACTCGACGCATACAGGCGTTAGAAGAGGCACTCAACCTTAGGTTACTCAACCGCCACGCTCGTAAGCTTTCTCTTACTGAAGCAGGCGAACGTTTCTACAACGAATGCTCTCCTCTACTCAACCGACTTACTATAGCCGCCGAAGAAATCACCGACGAATGCCGTGGTGCAGCAGGTAAAATTCGTATTTCTGCGCCTTCTAATCTCACCAAACGAATGATGATGCCGATGTTCAACGAGTTCATGACGCATTACCCAGATATCAATATTGAACTCACCACCAGTAATCATGCAGATCAACTCGATCCGACAGAGTGGGATGTCATATTTCGTGTCGGACCACAACGAGATTCGAGCCTCATTGCACGTAAAATAAGCTCGGTAGAAGACATCTTAGTGGCCAGCCCTAGTTACTTAAAAAACAACCCTGCCCCTAAGCACGCAGAAGACTTACATAGCCACTCACTTTTAAAAGGCTCACCTCTCCTGAAATGGCAACTTACCAACGCCAGCGGCGAAGCGGTTGTCAATAACGATAAAGGACGTTTTCAAGCCAACACGTTAGATGTTGTTCGTAGCGCCTGTTCTGATGGGTTAGGTATCACGCTGATGCCAGATGTTATGCTCAGAGAATACATTGAAGATGGTAGCTTAACTCGAGTGCTTGAAGAATGGAGTGCCAACCCAAGAGACATTTACATGTTGTACAACCACAAAGATCACCTCCCAGAAAAAGTCCGTTTGTTTATTGACTTTGTGATCGCTTACAACATTCATTAATGAGAAAAGAGCTTGGGCAACCCAAGCTCTTCCTTTTACAAATACTCAACGAACTTACTCAATTCCCGTTCTGGCACCTTCATTGGTGTACAAGTCGGTGTGCCCAAGTAAAGGAAACCAACGATTTCATCGTCACCTTGTAATCCAAACGCATCATGAACCACTTGGTGGAACATCCACTTACCTGAACGCCAAAAACCTTGGAACCCTTGTGCAACAGCTGCCATTTGCATCGCTTGTACGGCACAGCCTGCTGACAAATACTGCTCTAAAGCCGGCACTTTGTCATGTTCTGTTACCTTAGCGATGACTGTAATAACCATAGGTGCTCTAAAAGGCGCATTCTTCAGTTTTTCAATCACCGTCTCGTCGCTATTTTCGGCTTGAGCTGCAGAAACCAGAATGTCCGACAGCTTGTTCAATCCCTCACCTTGAGAAATGACAAAACGCCAAGGTGTTAGGCCTGCATGATCTGGGGCTCGTAATCCTGCACGGATAATATTCTCAAGTACCTTTCCTTCAGGTGCCGGATCAGATAGCTTGGCTATTGAACGTCGGTTGAGCAACAAATCTAAAGCATCCATTTGAATTCCTTACTGAGTTTTTATAATTGCTTTAACGTGATCATAACCTCAGGCAACAAAAAAGGCGAACCTTACGGCTCGCCTGATTGTCATCTTATCGTGTATTACTCGTAGAACGACTTCTCTAACCCTGCTCGGGTCAACAAACCGTCACATGGAGCGAAGCGATCACCATATTTCTGTGCGTGATCGTTCATCATTTCAACCAGTTTCTTCACGCCAATCTGATCCATGTAGCGGAAAGGACCACCAAGGAAAGGAGGGAAGCCAATGCCAAAAATTGCACCAATATCACCATCTCGAGGGCTACGAATAATACCTTCATCTAGACAACGAACCGCTTCGTTGAGCATTGGTAACACACAGCGCATCGCGATGTCTTTCTCTGTCATCTTAGACTCTGGTGATAAGCTCAATAGCTTATACACTGACTTGTCGACTTCCTTCTTCTTACCTTTATAGGTATAGAAACCTTTACCTGTTTTACGGCCTTTTCGGTTATCGTTGAGCAAAGTATCGAATACGTCAGGGCCTTGGAAACGTTCGCCTAATTCTTCAACCAGAATCGGCATGATCTTAGCACCTATATCCACACCTACTTCATCAAGCAAAGTGATTGGGCCAACTGGGAAACCAAAATTCAACAAGGCAGAATCCAGTTGCTCAATTGGTTCGCCGGCCATCAGAACATGAGCTGCCTCATTCATGTACGGGGCAAGAATTCGGTTAACGTAAAAGCCAGCGCAATCTTTGACAACAATCGGTGTCTTGCCTTGCTTACGCGCAAACTCGACAACCGTAGAAACAGTCTCGTCAGATGTTGTTTCATGTGGGATGACTTCCACTAACGGCATCTTTTCTACTGGGCTAAAGTAGTGCAAGCCAACAATATTCTCTGGTCGCTGTGCCTTCTCTGCAATTTGGTGGATAGGCAGAGATGACGTATTAGTCGCGAAGATAGTGCTCTCTTTCGCATTCTCTTCCACATCAGCAACCATTTGCTGCTTCAGGTTCAAATCTTCAAATACGGCTTCTACGACAACATCCGCGTGATTGAAGCTAGTGAAATCTGTACCACCTGACATTTGAAGCATTTTGGACTGCAGTTGTGCTTTAGAAATAATGCGACGCTTACGCTGCTTATCAAACAACTTATAGTTGTACTTCAATGCGTTAAGAACACCATCGTTAGAGACATCTTTAATACGCACTGGAACTTTCGCTTTCGAGACGCTCACATGGCTAATACCAGCCCCCATTAACCCACCACCTAAAACAGCAGCACGTTCAACGGTTTTTGGTTGGGCATCACTGCCATTCTCTTTCTTCATCTCTGTCGTGGCAAAGAAAATAGAACGAAGAGCTTTTGACTCCGAAGTCATTACCAGCTCACCAAAGCGTTGCGCTTCTTTTTGCTGACCTTTATCAAACCCTTTCTCTAAGCCATAGCGAATGACTTCAAGAATCGCCTCCGCTGCTGGGTAATTACCACGAGTCTTTTCATTGGTTTTCTTAGATGCTTGTTCAAAAATGACCTTTCGACCAAGACCCGTATTTGCAATCAATTTTTCTTTGGTTGAAACCTTACGCTTAGCTTTAGACTTGCCTGAATTCTTTTCAACGAAGCTTTTCGCAACTTCAAGAAGAATGGTTTCCGGCACGACAGCATCAACGACACCAAGCTTCTTGGCTTTTTTAGCGCGTAACTGCTTTCCTGTAAGAATCATATCCAGAGATGGCAACAATCCGATAAGACGTGGCAGTCGCTGTGTACCACCAGAACCAGGAAGAAGACCAAGTTGCACTTCTGGCAAGCCTAAACGGGTTTTATCTGAATTTGTACAAACACGGTAATCACATGCAAGTGCTAGTTCTAATCCACCACCAAGACATGGGCCATGAATAGCCGCAACCACAGGGTATGGGAGATCTGACAACTGCTGGAACATTTTCTGCCCTTGCTCAGCTAACGCTTGCGCTTCTGCAGCACTACCACATGCATCCAACATGCGAACATCAGCTCCCGCGATAAAGTTGTCTGGTTTAAGAGAGTGGACAATCAAACCTTTTACAGAGGACTTTTTCTCTTTTAACTGAGTGAAAATATCTTCCATTTCCTGAGAAAACGCCGCTTGCAAGGTATTCATTTTCTCGCCTGGTACATCAATCGATAACCATGCGATACCTTGTTCGTCAATCTTTAGCTCAAATGCTTTTTGCTCACTCATTACTCCACCTCCAATACCATAGCTGCACCAAGACCACCTGCCGCACAGGCTGTATTCAACGCCAGACCACCGCCTCGACGCTGAAGCTCACGTAATGTCTGAGTGATCATACGTGCACCAGTCGCTGCAAACGGGTGACCGTAGGCAATGGAGCCACCAAGTACATTGAACTTGTCCATATCGATTTCGCCGATTGCTTTAGAGCGACCCAACTGCTCTTGAGCAAACTTTTTGGAGGCAAACATTTTCACATTGGACAAAGTTTGCGCTGCAAACGCTTCATGCATATCGATCAGAGTAAGATCTGACAGCTCAATACCAGCTCTATCAAGAGCCATTGGCGTAGAATAAGAAGGCCCCATCAGCATATCGCTTTCAACGCCAATAGCAGAGAATGCATAAGAGCGGATATAGCCCATGATATCTAACCCAAGCTCTTTGGCTTTGCCTTCACGCATCAACATGATCGCTGCGGCACCATCAGTAAGAGGCGTACTGTTTGCCGCCGTCACACTACCATACTGACGATCAAATGCAGGGCGTAGTTTAGCGTAGCCCTCTAAGGTAGAGTCATGGCGGATGTTGTTATCTTGTGAGATCCACTTCTTATATGGTTCGGGAAAAGCGGTCATCACCTCGCCTTCGATCTTTCCATCATTCCATGCTTGTGCAGCGAGAGTATGAGAGCGATGTGCTAACGCATCCTGTTCCAGACGCGTAATAGAGTGTGACTTCGCCATCTGCTCTGCCGTCTGTCCCATAGAAAGACCAGTAGAATATTCAGCGACTGCCGGAGGGACTGGCATCAAGTCTTTAAAAGACAAGTTCTTGAGGATCTTGAGCTTTTGGCCCATGGTTTTCGTTTTGCTTAGCGCCAGTAGATTAGCCGCTAACTTTTTAGATACACCAATTGGCAAAACAGAAGAAGAATCAGCGCCACCCGCGATTCCGACATCAATCGTGCCCGACATAATACTTTCAGCAACGTTGACCGCTGACTGAAAACTCGTCGCACAAGCTCGGGTCACGCTGTAAGCGTCTGTGTGAATGTTCATTCCGGTGCCCAAAACAATTTCACGAGCGATGTTCGGAGCTTCCGGCATTTGCACGACCTGACCAAAAACAACCTGATCGATAAGCTTAGGATCGATCTCAGTTCGTGCCATCATTTCGCTCACTACCATTTTACCCAGATCAACTGCTGGCACTTGACTGAACTCAGTACTTTGACGTGCAAATGGTGTACGCAAACCCGCGACAACCGCGACGCGCTCTCCAGAACGCGTTTTCACTTCCTGTTTGCCCATTGTTTCTCCTTTAAAGAATAAGAGGTCTGACCAGAAACATTGTAATCAGAATGTTAACACAATCAAACAACCGTTTAAATAAACGTGATTTAGGATGGAAAAGCACTTTACTTGATAGGAATGAACTAAAACTGAACGAAGTAGTTATTGATAGGGTAAATAGCTGACCAGAAAGGATTAGCTTACCCAATCTGTTAGCTTAAGATACTATCAACTATAGTTACAACAACGAAGAATACTAGGCAAAAAAAAACCACACAGAATTGTGTGGTCGGAATATATAAAACAATTAACTTACGCCAATTGAAAATAATCAGTTTCCTGATTAGGAGAAAGTAAAGTCAGCCTTCAAAAGGAAGTGTCATCTTGCTCAACTTGTTAGTCATAAGACCAACTAGATGACAAGGAGTACTATAACCTTTGAAATTCATTAGATTTTGAAATAGATCAAGTTTAGGTGGATTTATCTCTCTTATTGAGTTTTATAAAATCTATTGGCTAGGTTTCACTCTTTCCGTAGCAATGAGAACATTCACTGCTATACAAAGTTGGACATTCCCGTTTGATTCAGGCCTCGTGCAACAGCCTCTATCTACAGGCGTTTAACCACAAACCACAGAGCAAATTTGGAGGCTCATGTGTCAGTCATCAATTTTTTTGGGAAGAAAAAGTCCAGCAGTCCGGTCAACTCGGATATGGACAGACAAAGAAAATACGAAGCGCTTGTCAGAGCGTACCATAGGGACCTGTACCGTTATGCTTACTGGTTATGTAAAGATCAATCAGTCGCAGAAGATTTAGTACAAGAAACCTGCTTACGAGCTTGGAAGTCTTTAGATAGCTTACAAGATGAAAAAGCCGCAAAGTCTTGGCTCATTACCATATTGAGACGAGAAAACGCCCGACGCTTCGAAAGAAAACAGTTTGATTTGGTCGACATTGATGACCACGGTAATGATGCAAAGGTCAGTGATGACCCACATCATCAGTCGGAATGGGTCCAAGCGCAGATCATGAAACTAGAAGATGAATATCGCGAACCACTTTTCCTACAAGTCGTCGGTGGCTTCAGTGGAGAAGAGATAGGTGAAATATTAGGCCTGAATAAGAACACGGTAATGACTCGTCTGTTCAGAGCAAGAAATCAACTGAAAGACATGCTGGATACAGCAAACAGTCATAGAGGGCAGCAAAATGGATGAATTAGAATTTCGTCGTCGCATCATGTCCGATCCTAAAGACCGAGACAGTGATATTTTAGAGGCTATTAAGTCGAATGACGCCAATGGCAAATTCGCCGATGATATTCTTGATCTTGACGCTCAAATCGCCAAAGCGATGAATGTCAATGTGCCTGAGGATTTAGCCGATCGAATATTGTTCAATCAAACATCAAGCGCCGAATCAAATATCGTTAGACCAAGTTTTGTTAGACGAAGCATGGCTATGGCCGCATCGATTGCTTTTGTCTTTGGTTTACTTATCGGGCAGGTAAACTGGGGCAACATCGTAGTATCACCAGCACAAGCCAGCCTGGCGGATACTGCCATCAAACACGTCATTGATGAAAAGCCATTTGTTGAACACTTGGATGAAAACGTCGCTTCATCGCAGATCAACGCCAAGATGATGCCGTTTGATCATCAGCTCGGTGAAAACTTCCCTTATCACGTTTACTACCTCAATCATTGTGGTTTTGGTCCGTCAAATGCACTTCACATGGTTTTCAGAGGTGAAAAAGGCAAAGTCACCCTGTTTTTTACAGGTATATCTTCTGACAAAACTGTCGACTTCGAGAAAGAGGGGATGGCGGGTGTTGTAGAACCTGTCGGTCAGACCAGTTTAATCTTAGTCGGAGAAGAAGGTGAAGATGTGGCTAAAATCGCCGAAAACCTGATGACTATCATCAAACCTATGAGTTAACCAAATATTAACATTTTGTGACTTACTTCATGGCTTGAGCATACCGTTCAAGCCATTTTTTTAGCATAAAATTAGAGCTCAAGCTCTAAAAAGAAGTTTTTTTCAGCATATTCCTGCCAGATAGACATCATTTCCATAATTTTATCATCCAATTAGGCAATGGTCGGATTTCTATCTTTTATACTTGAGTCTAGTATCAGCCACCACTGAGCTTTTGCTCGAGTATAACGTCCGGTAGAGACGAACAGAAAAAGGAAAAAGCAAAAATGAACAAGACGCGTCTGTTTAAAAAATCACTTCTAGCAGTGACCATTGCCACAACCACAATGGCTTCGCAGCAAGCTCTCGCTGCAGGTTTTCAACTTAACTCTCAATCAGCGACTGGTTTAGGACGAGCCTTTGCCGGTGATGCCGTTATTGCTGATAATGCTTCAGCAATGGCACGTAATGCCGCTGCGATGGCTCTTTTTGATCGTACTGAAATGTCACTCGGCTTCAACATCATTGACTCAGAAGTAGATGTTAAAGACGTTAGCCATTCATTTACTGGCGATCAAAACCTAAATACTACAAATGACGCTACTTCTTTCGTCCCTAATCTCTATGTATTGCATCCAGTAAACGACAAAATTGCCGTTGGCGTAGGCTTATACTCTAACTACGCAACTACTAATGAATTCGACAGCAATTGGGGCCAGGGTACAGGCACCATAATCACTTCCCCATCTGTTGTTACTGTTCCAGGTGCTGATGCTTTTGGTGGAACTACTAACCTAAGTTCATTGAACCTACTTCTTGCTGCCTCATACAGAATAAACGATCAATGGAGCATCGGTGGTGGCCTTGACGTAATTTACGGCCAAGGGGAGCTAAAACGCAATACAAACTTCGACGGCACCGTTGAACAACAATTGCTTGATGTTGATGTTGATGGTATTGGAGTAGGTTTCAACCTAGGCACTGTATTCGAACTCAACGAAAACAACCGTTTTGGTCTGAGCTACCATTACAGTCCAGAAATCGAAGCTGGTGGTACAGCTAAACAATACAACTCAACAACCAAACAACTAGAAGACATTGGCAAAGTAAAAATTGCCCTACCATCACGAGCTGAATTCTCAGGTTACCACCGTATAGAAGATACTAAGTTCGCAGTTCACTACAGCATCCAGTACATTAGCTGGGATGACTTCGAAGAATTGGGCTCTACTAGTGGCACGCAGATTAAAGAATATAAGTGGCAAGACACTTTCCACTACTCAATTGGTGGTACTTACTACATTAACCAAAATTGGGAAGCTCGTGTCGGCTACATGTTTGATGAAGGTGTACAGGATGAGCTAACATCAGTCTCTGTACCAGACTCTGACCGTCAGTGGTTCTCCGCGGGTGCAACATATCATCTAAACCAAGATCAAGCTATCGATGTTGGCTTTACATATCTAACAAGTAAAGAGAAACAAGTTAACGACCAACTTAACTCTGTAACTTTAGATGCCAAAACACAAGCAACAGCTATGCTATTTGGTGTGCAGTACACTCACAAGTTTTAATTTATAGCAGCTTATAGCTTTAAGGGGTCAGCTTATGCTGACCCTTTTCTTTTTCAGCAAACCTGAATTCCTATCCAAGGTGTTGTTTTTCTTTCCTTTCAGCTTACGCCTGTACTCATAAATCACATTTTCACACCACACGTGTACGCTCAAACACAAAAACAAGTCATTAACATTTAGAATTTTAATGATGTAAATTTGGGTTTGTTGAAATTTTATATTAAATATAAGATTTACACTGTTTTTAATTTTTAAAGCAATAGCTCTAAAACTATTATCGCTGGACGAATTTATAAATCATCCAGCGAACATTAAAATGAAAACAAGCAAAACTCTTCTATCTCTTGCAGTGGCAGGTGGCCTTCTTTCAGCATCGGCATCCGTAAATGCAGCGGGTTTCCAGCTCGCTGAGTATTCAGCAACAGGTTTAGGCCGAGCATACGCAGGTGAAGCCGCTATAGCTGACAATGCCAGTGCGCAGTGGCGTAACCCTGCAATGTTGACCTACCTTGAGGGTACTCAAGTTTCTGTCGGCGCTATCTATGTAAACCCTAATGTTGATGTTAGTGGTAACGTGGACGGTTCCCAGTCATCAAATCCGACCCTTCCTACATCAAATGCCTCTTCTAATGATTTCGCGAATGACGCCGTTATTCCTAACTTTTATCTCTCCCATAAATACTCTGAGAAAGTCGCTGTCGGCTTTGCCATGAGTACTAACTACGGCATGGAAACCAACCTAGGTGATGACTTTGCAGCTGCACACTTTGGTAATGAAGCCAGCGTCACAACAATGGAAGCCAACCTAAATGCAGCTTACAAGCTTAATGAAAAATTTAGCTTTGGTGGTGGTATACGTTACGTGATGGGCGAAGGTAGCTTTGGCGCAAAAACGCCGGAAAACAACGTCATTGGTGTAGTAGGTACGACTCCAATTTCCGCTTCCAAGGGAACCACTTTAAAATACATGGAAGGTGATGATACAGCTTGGGGCTGGCAAGTCGGCACAGCTTGGCAAATTAATGAAGAGCATAGAGTTGGTTTTACTTACAAATCTGAAATTGATCTAAAGCTTGAGGGCTACGCAACGGGTATTGGTTTTGATTCATCCCTTAGTAATGGTAACCGCGACAACGGCTCTATGGATCTCGCCCTACCTGCAACGGCAGAACTAGCAAGCTTCCATCAGTTAACGGAAAAACTAGCCATCCATGCTAGCTTAAACTGGACGGATTGGAGCAGCTTCGAGAAACTTGAAGCACAGCTTGATACCTATGGTACTAAAATGGTTAAGGTTGAAAATTGGGAAGACAACTACCGCTTTGCTATTGGTGTAACCTATCAGCTTGATCAAAAACTGGCTCTTCGTACAGGTATTGCTTACGACACCTCAGCGGTGAGTGATAAGAACCGCACAATTACTATTCCAGAAACCGAACGTACATGGTTAAGCTTGGGTGCAAGCTATGAGTTTACAAAACAATTCACCCTAGATGGTGGACTAACATATATTCTTGCGAAAGATGCGCCGATCACCGAATCACGTGGTTATGCATCAGATGAAGCAGCTGAATTAGTCGGTGGGCAATTTGTTGGTGAAGCCAGTGGTAATATCTGGCTAGTTGGTGTTCAGGCGAATTACAAGTTCTAAATAAACTATCCAGTAAAGAAAAGGCTTGGTCACTGACCAAGCCTTTCTACTAGAAATCATCATCTAAGTACTCATCTAGGTAAGCTTCTTCTTCTGCATCGTAATCGTCTTCAGGTTCGATTTCCGCATTGAAGTCTTGCCTTTGGAGATAGGCACCACGTGTTAATGCATAAGGGTCCGGTGAATCTTCTAGCATCGCTTCTTGAGACACCAATGCCGCGCGCGTCTCCATGCCTTCTAGCGCCCACTTCCCTAAGCCAGCCCAAAAGTTGAGTAATGAAAGGGGAACATACAAACCATCGACAATATCCGTGGACTCACGTACGGTCCAAGGGCCATACCCAGGCACCATCACATACGGGCCGTTACCTACCCCATAGTGGCCTACCGCATCACTGAACGCTTTATCATTATGATCGGTAATTCCAGCTTCGGAAGCAATGTCGATAAGGCCGAGTAAGCCAAAAGTACTGTTGATCCAAAAACGGTTAAAGTGATCGAGAGCTTTCTCCCCATTCCCCATCACTAGGTTATTAATCATGCTTGCTGGTTCATCCAAATTACCAAGAAAGTTTGACACACCATGGCGAAGTGGATCAGGAACATAATTCACATAAGCTAAGGAAACAGGGCGGACGAAGTAAGGATCTAAATAATCGTAATTGAGCGACCACATTGTTCGGTTAAATCCTTCGAACGGATCATTCACTTCTGATTCGACTGACGTTGAGTTTGCATTTTCCTGAGGTGACCCTGCACAGCCAAAAAGAAATATTGACGTGCAAGCAACAACCCATATATGAGACTTGAGGCTCTTCATTATTATAATTTCCATAAAAAAGACCGGTGAAAAACACCGGTCTCTGTACATTCATAACGAGTATCTATTGATACTGCTTATCAATTATAACTTCAACAGGTTGACCCATTTTAACGGCTTCACTCTCACCAAACCAGTCCCCTTGTTTAGTTGCAACGTTTCCATCGCTATCAAGACGCACTCTTACCATCAAAGACTCCAATGACGATAGCTTACGATCTTGCAACATGCTATTCCCATCATCTAGAACCACAGTCCTTGGAAAAGAACCTAGTGGATACCTAGCTGCTGCAACTGGCATAGGAGCTCCATCAGCGGTATGCACCGAGACTATCAATACTGAATTAGGGGCCGCTTGAACTTGATCACTGAGCGATATAGAAACAGACACTGACTTGCCACTAGCAACATGTTCACCCATTTGCTTCTGGGCATTCTCAATACTGCGTGACAGCATTTCGTAGCGACTGTCTTGCGGGCCAATCATCTGCTGCATAATCCCCCAGTAGCGGACCGCTGCTGAATAATCCTTACGCTCGTAAGCATCAAAAGCTAATAACGAGAATACCCTCAAGTCCACATAATCACTTTGGACCAACTCACCAAGAATCTTTCGAGCCTTGTCTTGATCGATTTCATCCTGTGACAACATCAGTGCCTGAGCATAACCCAATTTGACATCGGTGTTTTCAGACTCAAGCTTATAAGCCTTTTTCATTGCTCCAATGGCAGTTCCCACATCTCTATTCGCAAGAGCGATACGACCGAGTAACAGCCAACCCGTTGAATCATCAGGCTGATAGTGAAGACGGGTACGTAATGCTAACGTTAAATCACGCATTTCGTCGTCACTCAACGCTGTTCCTTCCGGTGCCATTAATTTTTTCGACAAAGCTGGTAAGTTGGCACTGACTTGTTGCCATTCTACGACTTTATCTGAAGCACCAAACTTCATGTACATCGCATAAGATAGAACAACAACAAGAAGCACGGACGGGACAAGGACGGCCATCGGTGAAATACCACTGACGCTTTCTTTCTGCTGCTCATTTGGAATATCATCCAATAGAGACTGCTTCAGATCATCAATCAGGTCCTGCTGATTTTCAACCAAGCCTTCTTCGGCTTCTTCTTTAAGTTCGGATAAACGATCTTTGTAAAATGCTTTATTCAGCTCATCACGTAACGCTTCATCATTATTGGCTTTCTTACGTATGATCGGTAGCGCGATAAAAATTGAGCTCAATACAACAAGAATGACTGAAGCTACCCAAAATAATGTCATTACTGCTTATCTCCATCATTCTTATTATTCAGCAGCTCTTTCAAGCGTGCTTCTTTGTCTTGATCCCATGTTGAATCTTGAACAGTTTGCTCTTTTCGAGAACGCGTTCTTAAGACAATAAAACCAAAGCCAAATACAACCACAAATAGAGGACCTAACCACAAAATTGCCGTTGCAATGGTGAACGGTGGGTTATAAGTGACAAAGTTGCCGTAGCGAGCAATCATATAATCTATGATTTCTTGTTTCGACTTGCCCTCTTTTGTCATTTCATACACTTTTTGCCGTAAGTCGACAGCCAGCTCGGCATTAGAATCCGCGATCGTATTGTTCTGGCATTTTGGGCAACGAAGTGTACTTCCTAGCTCCTTGAACTGCTGCTCTTGTTCTAGGCTTTCAAACTCATAAATTTGAATAGCAGCATTTGCAGCGAGAGAAAAAGCCATTGCGGCTAGTACAGCAAGGATCATTTTTTTCATTGCCCTGCCTCCACTAGCATTTGCTCATACATAGGCTTGAGCGTTTCATTCCAGTTGCGCTCGTTAACATCACCAACGTGACGATAACGGATTTTCCCTTGCGCATCGATTAAGAAGGTTTCCGGTGCACCGTAAACCCCGAGGTCCAAACCTAACATTCCATTTCCGTCAAACAAGCTGATCAAATAAGGGTTGCCTAACTCGTTTAACCATTGCACGGCTTTACTGCGATCATCTTTATAGTTCATCCCGATGATCTTAACGCCTTGGGCTGCAAGTTCATTCAAATATTGGTGTTCTGCGTAACAAGTTGGGCACCACGTCGCCCATACATTTAAAAGTAGAGGCTCACCCTTAAAAATTGATTGATCGTAGAGTTTGCCCGGCTCAGCCAGATCTTCTAAACGAAACTCAGGCACGGACTTTCCTACCAGAACAGACTCAAGTTTAGTTGGATCATCACCATGTGAGTTCTTCACCAACTGAGTAGCGAATACTGCCACCAAACCTAAAAACGCCAACAGTGGAATAAATAGAAGTTTCTTACTCATTATGCCTCCTGCGGTTTCACGCTTTTTCTGAACCGGTAACGCTTATCGCTAATAGCAATTGCGCCGCCCAATGCCATCAGCAACGAGCCAGCCCAAATCCAACGAACAAAGGGTTTGTAATAAATACGGACAGCCCAAGACTTGTTGTCATCCAAACGCTCTCCCATCGCAATATACAAATCACGAGTGACGCCTCGGTCAATTGCGGCTTCTGTCATCATTGAGCGAGCGGTACGGTAGAAACGCTTTTCTGCATGAAGCGTATTAATGTATTTGCCATTATGAGTGATTTCGAAGTCTGCGATGTAACCGTCATAGTTCGGGCCATCTTTATCACGCAGACCTTGGAAATAGAAGTCATAGCCTTGCATGTTGTAGTGCTGACCAGGAGCCAAACGTACATCGCGTTCGATACTGTAATTCTGCACCATGGCAATACCAATAATGCTGACTGCTAAACCAATATGCCCCATCATCATCGCCCAATGACTTCGCTGCAATTTCTTAATTCCGACAGCAAAGCTGTGGCGATGGGTCGCTCGTTCATACAACTCAAAACCATGCATGAAGATAATCCACAATGCCATCACCCAACCTAGATATGCCATGAATTGGAAAAAGTCAGCAAACAGGTAGACAAAAACACCCGCCAGAGCGAATGACGCTACACCGGATATCAGCATAGGTTTAAGCAAGCTGGAGAGATTATCGCGCTTCCAACGAATCAGCGGACCAATACCCAACAAGAACGAGAATGGGATCATTAGCCAAGCAAATAGCATATCGAAGAATGGCGCACCAATAGAAACAGAACCAAGGCCGATCTGCTTATGTACTAACGGTAATAGTGTTCCTACTAAGACAACCACTAAAGCAGCAATCAATAACACGTTATTGCCAAGTAGTGCGTTCTCACGCGATACAAGATCAAAGTTACCGCGAACTCTAACCGTGGCACCTTTTAATGCAAATAGGAGTAATGAACCACCAATGACAAACACTAGGAAGCCAAGAATAAACATTCCTCGTGAGGGATCGGAAGCAAACGCGTGAACTGAAACAAGAATGCCGGAGCGAACAAGGAACGTACCCAATAAACTCAATGAGAACGCTGAAATAGCTAACAGTACCGTCCACGCTTTGAAAGTGCCGCGT
The DNA here is from genome assembly GCF_022398025.1 of Vibrio sp. Isolate25. Lineage (NCBI taxonomy): Bacteria > Pseudomonadati > Pseudomonadota > Gammaproteobacteria > Vibrionales > Vibrionaceae > Vibrio > Vibrio sp. Isolate25. The sequence continues at coordinate 124,996 of NZ_JAKEUT010000008.1, read as the reverse complement.
TTTTCTGTCACTGCAAGCGAGTGCATCAGCGCCGTACCTGCTAGCCAAGGCATAAACGACGCGTTTTCGACAGGATCCCAGAACCACCAGCCACCCCAGCCAAGTTCGTAATAAGCCCACCAAGAGCCTAGTGCGATACCCAAAGTGAGGAACAGCCAAGCGGCTGTGGTCCATGGTCGTGACCAACGTGCCCAAGCCGTATCGAGTCGTCCTGTCATCAATGAGGCGATAGCGAACGAGAAAGCGACAGAGAAACCGACATAACCCATGTACAGCATAGGCGGATGAATGATCAGCCCAGGGTCTTGGAGTAGCGGGTTTAGATCTCGCCCATCAACAGGGAAAAACGGTAATGTTCTAAGAAATGGGTTAGAGGTGACGATTATAAACAGTAAGAAACCAACACTGATCATCCCCATCACAGCAAGCACTCGCGCAACCGATTCTTGAGGCATACCACGACTAAATGTTGCTACTGCAACCGTCCAAGCCGCTTGAATCAATACCCAAAGTAACAGAGAACCTTCATGAGCTCCCCAGACCGCAGTCAGGCGGTAGTACCAAGGCAACTGACTGTTTGAGTTAGTCGCAACGTAATTCAGTGTAAAATCATTGGTATAAAAAGCCCAAAGTAAAGCAGCGAAAGAGAGTAATAGAAGTAGGAACATTCCCCAAGACAACGGTCTTGCGGTGTTCATCAACATTGTATTATTTCGTGATGCACCGACTAATGGCAGTATGCTCAACAGTACTGCCATCGCCAGTGAAACAATCATGGCAAAATGGCCAATCTCAGCAATCATTGACCGCTTCCTTGTTTTTGTTGTTCTGTATATTCGAGCGGCTGGTGATTTTTCTTCATCGCTTCCGCTATCTCAGGCGGCATGTACTCTTCATCATGCTTAGCCAACACTTCAAATGCTTCTACCGTAGTGGCATCTTTAAGAACACCCTGGGCAACAATCCCCTGCCCTTCACGGAATAAGTCAGGGAGAATTCCATCGTAAACAATAGTCACTTTCGGGCCTACATCATGTAAGTCAAAAGAAACGCGCAATGACTCAGGGTCACGTCGTACCGACCCCTCAACAACCATACCACCGATACGCAGCCGCTGGCCGACTTCAGGTTTCGTGCCATCGGGTTTACCGTCTACGAGCTCCGTTGGTGTATAAAATAGATCCATATTTTGATTCAGTGCGTAGAGCATTAAGCCAACAGTTGCACCAATACCAATGAAAATGGCTAAGACAATTCCCAGCCTTTTTTTACGCCTCGGATTCATAGTGTGTTCTCCAAATTTTTAGCCGCATCAATACGCGCTTGTCTGTCAACTTTCGACTGCACTTCATTCAACAGCTTTTTGCCACGACGGATACTCACCGTAAGCAGAACAAACATCGAAAAAAATGTGATACCAAAAGCGCTCCAAACATAGCCGGCATAACCGCCCATTGCGAAAAAATCGCTCAAAGATTCAAAATGCATCAGTTTAATTACCTCTCTGAGACTGAGCTAAAGCAATCACCCACGGACGGTGACTCTCCTTGCTGATAATCTCATTACGTAGGCGAATCATAGTCACCGCACCAAAGAAAAATGCAAAACCAAAGATGTTCAACAACAACGGCCAGAGCATATCGCTAGATATGGAAGGTTTTGCAAATTTAGTGATAGTCGCTCCCTGATGTAAGGTATTCCACCACTCTACTGAGAAATGAATAATCGGTAAGTTCACAACACCAACAATCGCCAGAATACCTGCCGCTTTGGCCGCTGTTTTCTGGTCATCAAATGCGTGGTATAACGCAATCACACCCAAGTAAAGGAACAAAAGAATCAGCTCAGAGGTTAAGCGCGCATCCCACACCCACCATGCTCCCCACATTGGTTTCCCCCAGACCGCTCCCGTCAGTAGAGCAATGAAGGTATACACTGCACCAATTGGAGCCATTGCGGAAGCCGCCATATCCGACAATTTAACCTGCCAAACTAAACCGATAAATGCAGCGATGGCCATGGACATGTATACGCCCATTGACCAAATCGCAGAAGGGACATGGATGTAGATAATCCTAAAACTGTCGCCTTGTTGATAGTCTGAAGGGGCGAAGGCCAGCCCCCATACTGTCCCGACCGATAAACACAGTAGGGCTAATATGGAAAACCAGGGCAAAAGCTTACCACATAGCTGATAAGCGGTTTCGGGCTTGGCATAAGGATGAAGCCATTTCCACATCGTCATTCTCACTCTTACTTCAGTGTTGTCTTGTTACGTCTCACGGACTGATTTTGACAATTATTAGTTTTGTAATTTATATAAAGGGAATTTTTCGTGCTTGATCGAAAACAATTAATTTACACTTACACGCAAAGCCGCACTGATAGCAAATGGCGTCAAGGTCATTGCGCCCATAAACATGGCACCAAGTATGGCCAATTGACCGTTGTATGCCATTCCCAGTGATGCTGCATCAATCGCTGATGTCGCGAAAATCAATATTGGTATATACAAAGGCAACACGAGCAAACTCAGTAGCACGCCACCTTTTTGTAAACCAACCGTTAATGCCACCCCGATTGCTCCAATGAAACTTAACGTAGGTGTGCCAATCAGCAGGGTGGTGACAACAGCCAGCCACGAGTTCATATCCAGGGAAAGCAAAATAGCCAATAAAGGGCTAATTAAAATCAGTGGCAACCCCGTCAGCACCCAGTGTGCAATCACTTTTGAAATCACCACGACAGGCAATGGGACAGGCATTAGCATCATTTGTTCCAAAGCCCCATCCTGAAAGTCATCTCTAAATAACCTTTCAAGAGATAATAGTGCCGAAAGAAGAGCAGCCACCCAAACGATACCAGCGGCAATACGAGCCAAGAGGTTAGGTTCAGGCCCAATACTCAACGGGAATAGCGTGATAACGATAATAAAAAACCACAGAGGGTTGAAAATGTCTGCCTGACGGCGAAAAGCAATCAGCAGTTCTCGTCGGATAATACTACTCATCGTTGCAAACATGACTACTCACCCAGCTTTATTTTTCTTAATTTTGGATTATCAGCAAACATGTCCTGATGCGTCGTCAGTATCACAATGCCCCCATTTTCAGCATGACTGAGAAAGAGTGACTCCAGAACTTTAACTCCTTGCTTATCGATCGCCGTTAAAGGCTCATCTAAAATCCAGAGTTTGTGTTCACTCAGCCACAAACGTGCCAGCGCAACCCTACGCTGTTGGCCAGCCGATAACTGCGCAACGGGGACATCTTCACGCCCCGCCAGCCCTACTTTCATAAGGGCACTAAAAATGGTCTCTTTGTCTACGAGTTTACGAGTATGTACATTGAGATAAAATCTTAAGTTTTCGTAGGCAGTCAGTTCACGTTTTACGCCTGTTTGATGGCCTAGAAACAACAAGTCTTGATGGTAACCATCTCGATTGGATTCTATGTTTTCGCCATTCCAAAATATCTCACCATCTTCTCTATCGCCAAGCCCAGTAACGATTCTCAACAGTGTCGTTTTTCCTGTACCATTTCGACCCTCCACCTGGACTAACTCACCGGAATTAATAACAAAAGAGAGGGATTCAAAGAGAACTCTTTCATCCCTGATGGCGGTCAGCTGAGATACTTCTAACATGGACATTCACTACATAAATTTTGTGTGGGTATAGTACCACAGCCACTCTCACACAAAATAGAATTAGCCCCACGCGAATCACGAAACTCGGTAAGATTATGTTAATAATCTACCATGGTTCATTTCAACCACCACTAAATGGTTACATTTGAACACAAAAAAGGATGCCGCTGGCATCCTTCCTATTACTACTTTCTGGCACTTTTTCGCCGAACAGCTGATTTTTTTTGTTCATCGCTAGCGCGCAAAGGCGGGACTTTCTCTTTACCTGCAATTTTCTTCTGCAGAGACAGCATCAGTTCAGCTTCAGCTTTTGGTAATTCGCATTCTTCAATCAGCTCATTGACATCTGCCCCCAACTGAACCATTTTCGTCGCTCTGGAGTACAGACGTCCGTCACCATCTTCTTGTTCTAGTTCTGATATTCTTTCATTCAGATGCTGGATGATATCTTGCTGTTCACTGACACGCTGACCTAGCCCAACAACCACTGAGCGTACCTCAAGCAACTGCTTGTTCGCTTTCTGTAACTCTTTATCCAAGTGTCTATTTTGTTGCCGCCAATGATCAGCTATCAAACGCTGCCCTTTCTTAATTCGAAAAAGAGCTAATATAACCAACAGTACAACCAGTGCAGCAACCCCCGCAATCACAGGAGCATTTGCAAATACAACTGCATCCATTACAGGTGTGCCATCTCATCCCATTCTTCATCGGTGAGAAGTTTATTCAGATCAACAAGAATCAGTAGTTTACCATCGCGGTTGCTCACACCTTGGATAAACTTAGCACTCTCATCCGTACCAACACTTGGTGTGGTATCGATTTCAGAAGAACGTAAATAAACCACTTCAGCAACGCTATCGACAAGAATACCAATTACTTGGTGTTCTGATTCAATCACGATAATACGCGTGTTATCCGTGATCTCACCTTCCATCAAACCGAAGCGTGAACGAGTATCAATCACTGTGACAACATTGCCCCGTAGATTGATAATACCCAGAACGTAATCAGGCGCTCCTGGTACAGGGGCAATCTCTGTATAGCGAAGCACTTCACGTACCTGCATTACGTTGATGCCGTAAGTTTCTTCTTCAAGCTGGAACGTCACCCACTGAAGTACTTCGTCATTGGACTGATCTTTTCTTACTTCGACTTCATTAGTTTGAGACATACCTATTCCTCTCTAAGCCTAAATCGGCATAAATGTTTTATTTATCTAAGGCTTTTACATCAAGTCCTGCATTAAGCATAGCTATCAATGCTTCAACATGGATCAAAGCACACATTTTTTCTTTAACCATACCTGCGAGCCAAGGGCGTTTTCCTGCTGTTTTACGCCAACGCACTTTCTCTGGATTCAGTGATTCTGTTCCCATTAACTGTGTGGAAGCAAGGCCCCACATACTTTCATCCAGCATCACAATGTATTGATAATCATCTTTGTAGGTTTCATCAGACAGTTTTTCCGCCATGACCCACTTCGCTGTATCAACCACATCAAGCTGAGCTTCACGACTGGTTTGCAAACCTAAGTACCAATCAGGGCGACCTATTAAGTGATTTAACTCGGCAATTCGATGAATACCACCGAGTTCATCCAATGGCACTGCAAACGTAACACCATTGACATCAAAATAGAGAACCTGAAACTCAATATCACGCTCCGTAGAGTGCCAAGTGCCTAGACCACTATCACCAGTCTGTGTTTCAGGCTGAACTTCTACTTGGTCTGCATTTTCGGTGATGATTTCAGGCTCAGATTCAAGCTCTGTTTCTACTTCTACTGAAATATCTGGTTCAGCAATAACTTCGGCTACATCAGGAGTTTCAACATCCCATTCCTGAATCTCTTCTATCGCCACTTTCGCTTCAGCAATCTGAACCGTATTTTGCTCCATCACTTCTTCAAGCTGAAGCTCAGCAACCGGATTGGTAGACTCCAATTGCTCTAGCAGTCTCTCCACATCATCCAAATTTGGCACTTCTACTTCTGCTGTGAGTGCCGAGTAGTAACTCTTTTCTTCTACCGATTGCATGACAGGTTCTGGCTCTGGCTCTGGCTCTGGCTCTGGCTCTGGCTCTGGCTCTGGCAAGTAATCCTGAGCACTGACTATCTCTTCTAGAAACTCTTCAGATTCAACCGTTTCATCAAGTAGCGCAGAAAAATATTCATCCAGCGCCTGTTCACTTGATAGTAAAGTATCACTACTCATTCACCGCTAACCTCTCTAAGTAGATCAACAGCTGTTTGTAAGCAAAAACACCCCTGCTCCCAGAAGCAAAGTGTGAAACTGGGAGATGTTTTAAACTGGCATCTCTAAATTTAGTATCGATTGGCACAGCAGAAGACCATACTTGGTCAGGATAATCCTTCTTTAATTGCTGTAAAGTTTGTAATGACGCCCTTGTACGCTTGTCATACATGGTTGGAACAATGGTGACATTAAACGCTTTATTGCGTGATTTCTGCATAATCGCGAGCGTACGAACCATCCGCTCAAGACCTTTCATCGCCAAAAATTCAGTTTGAACAGGGATGAGGATTCGATTACTTGCCGCTAGTGCATTCACCATCATAACGCCAAGTATCGGCGGGCAATCTATTAAAACGTAATCATAATGGTCTTTTATTGCCATCATCGCTCGCTTTAGAATGAGCCCCATGCCACTGCGATTCCCCATCACTCGGTCCAGAGTTGCGAGTGACATGTGTGCAGGAATGATATCAATACCTTCAATGTCAGATTTCATCACCAGCGGCAAGACACTTTGCTCGTTGAATTCCTTTAATTGAAAGAGATCGAACAAGCTTGCTGGAACACCATCAGAGTCGTACCCCAAATACGTCGTCAAAGAAGCATGGGGGTCCGTGTCAACAAGTAGTACCCTTTTACCTTGTTTGCTCAACAAACCAGCCAGAGTAATCGTAGTCGTTGTCTTGCCTACGCCTCCTTTTTGGTTTGCGATACTCCAAACAATCATGCGCTACTACTCCTACGACAAACCAACTTCGACCAGCATACGCTCTGCGATACGGTCTAATGGTAGGTCTTCTGTGGAAATACCAGCTTTAGCAACCGCTTGTGGCATGCCATATACAACACAGCTTTCTTCATCCTGTGCCCAGATGGTCGAGCCAGCACTCTTAAGCATACGAGCGCCTTCACGCCCATCCGCTCCCATACCTGTCAGGACCATAGAAAGTACTTGATCTGAGTATATTTTTGCCGCACTACCAAATGTCACATCCACACACGGCTTGTAATTCATACGCTCACCACCATCAATGATGCGCAACTTAGCTGAGCCCGGACGACCATCGATCATCATCTGCTTACCACCCGGAGCCAAATAAGCCACTCCTGGTTTCAGTGCATCGCCATCTTCTGCTTCTTTCACTTGAATTTTACATAAAGAATTCAGGCGACTCGCAAAGGCAGCAGTAAACGTCGCTGGCATATGCTGGATTAACACAATAGGGTGAGGATAGTTTGCTGGTAATTTAGTCAAAATCTTCTGCAAAGCAACGGGGCCGCCAGTTGAAGTACCAATAGCTGTGAGCTGATACTTCTTACCACTCGACTTAAATCTCGCTGAAGCCGCTGGCTTCGCTGCAGATGACGTAACTGGACGAGTCGCACGTTGAGTCGCAGTTGTCGAAGTTGCTGACCTCGCAGCCGGACTGGGCGTTGATGCAGGTTTTGCCGCAGGGCGGCGCATAAATGTACGGCGAGAAGAGATTTGAATAACTCGTTGCTGCAACAAAGACACCGCTTCATCACGATTGCGCGCAATATCCTCAAATTTCTTCGGTAAAAAATCCAGTGCTCCGGCATCGAGGGCATCCAGTGTCGCCTTTGCACCATCATGTGTGAGCGAGGAGAACATTAAAATTGGCACTGGGCTTTTGGCCATAATTTCACGGACGGCGGTGATTCCGTCCATTACTGGCATTTCAATGTCCATCGTAATGACATCTGGCTTCAGTCTGACTGCTTTTTCAACGGCTTCCTTGCCATTAGTCGCCACATCCATAACCTCAAGGCGAGGTTCAGAGTTGATTATTTCACTGACTCGGCGACGAAAAAAACTCGAATCATCTACTACTAAAACTTTAATCGCCATAGCTATCCTTTTTAGTTCTACGACTTAGATTCGAGAAGCAGCTGCATACTGCTTGAGCAAATCCGGTACATCCAGAATAAGCGCGATATGTCCATCACTGGTAATTGTCGCACCCGCCATTCCTGGCGTGCCTTGGAGCATACTATCAAGTGGTTTAATGACCACTTCTTCTTGCCCAATCAAGGTATCCACAACAAAACCTACGCGCTGACTGCCAATCTGGACGATAACAACATGACCATGCCCTTTACGAAGCTCTACGTCTCCAGCTTGTGGGGCAAGCCAGTTTTGAAGGTAAAATAGCGGGATTGATTTCTCACGAACGATAATGGTCAACTGCCCATCAACAACGTTAGTGCGGCTCAAGTCGAGGTGGAAAATTTCATTAACGCTTGCTAGCGGTAGAGCGAATGGATGTCCGGCAACACCTACCATCAAGGTTGGTAGAATCGCTAAGGTTAATGGAACCTTGATCGTAATTTTAGTGCCTTTACCCATTTCCGAGTCAATATCAATGGAACCATTCAAAGTATTGATGGCTGTTTTCACCACATCCATACCAACACCACGGCCAGAAATATCCGAAATCTGCTCTTTACTAGAGAAGCCAGGCATAAAGATCAGATTAAAACACTCTTTGTTGGTCAAACGCGATGCGGCATCTTCATCCATTATACCGCGCTTAACAGCAATGCCTCGAAGCTTATCAGGATCCATACCGCCACCGTCATCCACAATGGCAAGTTCAATATGGTCACCTTCTTGTGAAGCAGATAAAATAACTTTACCCGTTCTTGGCTTACCCGCTTTAACGCGGTCATCTGGCATTTCAACACCGTGGTCAACAGAGTTACGCACTAAGTGGATCAGTGGATCTGCAAGGGCTTCAACCAGGTTTTTATCCAGATCGGTATCCTCGCCACGCATCTCAAGATTAATATCTTTCTTCAAGCTCCGGGCAAGGTCTCGTACCACTCGAGGGAAGCGGCCAAATACCTTCTTAATTGGCTGCATACGAGTCTTCATTACTGCGCCTTGTAGATCCGCAGTAACAACATCTAGGTTAGCAACCGCTTTAGACATTTCTTCATCGTTACTATTCAAGCCTAGACTCAATAGTCGGTTGCGGACAAGAACCAACTCACCCACCATATTCATAATGGTATCCAGTGTTGAAGTGTCAACACGCACTGTAGCTTCTGCTTGAGGCTTTTTGGCTTGTGCTGCTGGCGGCGCGGCTTCTTTTTTGGCAGGTGGCGCGGCTGTCTCTTTAGGTTTAGGCGCCGAAGTGACTGGTGCAGCCGCAGTTGTGCTGGCTTTCGGAGCAGCAGCCGCTTTAGCAGGCTCCTGAGCTGGTGTGGTATTTTGTGCTATAGGTTTAGTTGCCGCATCCAACTCTTCAACAGAAGGGCCTTTTCCTGAACCATGTAAATCATCAAGAAGCTTTTCAAATTCGGCATCCGTCATGAGGTCACTGTCACCGCCAGATGCCGGAGCCGGTGATTCAGGTTTGCTTGGAGGTGGTGTAGAAGCCGTCGGGGTAGCCGCTGCCCCTTCCCCTGGCGCTTTCCCGGTTCCGTGCAATTCATCTAAGAGTTTTTCAAACTCATCATCTGTGATATCACCGCTCATGTCACCATCGAGAGCTGATGGAACGGCTGGGGTTTCTGGGGTTGTATCGGCTCCGGCTCCCGGCGCACTGCCTTCACCATGTAGCTCGTCTAACAGTTTTTCAAATTCATCTTGCGTAATTTCATCAATAGAACCTGCAGAGACCGTTTCAGAACTTGGCTCTTCAGCAGCTGGCTCAGTGACAACAGGTTCCTGAGAAACCACAGGTTCTTCTACGACCTCAGGTTCAGCGGGTGCTGTGGCACCTGTTGATTCATCTTCATCCGCCGATTGAGGCTGACTTAAGCGATGTAATTCATCCAACAGAGATTGGTCGGCAGAAGTCAAAGGCTCACGGTCTTGTACTGCTTGGAACTGTTCATTAACAGTGTCTAACGCTGTCAACATGGTATCCATGAGACTTGCAGATACCTGGCGCTGTCCATTGCGCAAAATATCGAACACGTTCTCCGCACCGTGACAAGTATCTACCAATTCGGTTAATGAGAGGAAACCAGCCCCGCCTTTGACAGTGTGGAAACCACGAAAGATTGCATTTAAAAGGTCTTTGTCATCAGGGTTATTTTCCAACTCTACCAACTGCTCTGAAAGAAGCTCTAAGATTTCTCCGGCTTCGACCAAAAAGTCCTGTAGAATGTCTTCGTCTAGTTCATAGCTCATAAGTTACCTCTAAAACCCAAGACTCGAGAGTAAGTCGTCGACTTCGTCTTGTGATGAAACCGCATCTTCCCTTTCATGAGGGTTGAGAATCGGTCCCTCTGGGTCTATCGATGAATTGTTCTTATTGTTTGCAGCATCTTCTAGCTGGCTAGCACCAAATGCTGTCAGTATTTCTACCAAACGGCCTTCAACTTCATTAACTAAAGTAATCACTCTGCTAATAATTTGACCCGTCAAGTCTTGGAAATCCTGAGCCATTAGAATCTCGGTCAGTTGACCTCTAAGTTCAGAGCTATCGCCCTCAACCTCACCTAGTAAGGCGTCAATACGGTGGCAAAGCGCTTTAAATTCATTGAGTTCTATACGCCCATGCATGAGCTCATTCCACTGAGGTCGAACCTGAAGTAGGCCCTCATGGAGGTTATCGGCTATTGGCATGCAACGGTCGACAGCATCCATAGTTTTGTTCGCTGCTGTTTCTGTTTTGTCAATCACATACTGAAGCCTATCCCGAGCATCTGGGATTTCGTCATTGGCAATCTGACTCATACGTTCATCAAGGCTAAATTGCTTGATAGACTCATGGAGATCACGAGTCAGCTCGCCTATTTCTTGCAGCATAGGGTTTGCTGAACCTTCATGTATATTTTTAACAAGTTTGTCAGCTTCTTCCTGCTGGTCGTTCTCTAACAACTCTACGAGGTGCTTTGCCTGTTCTAATGAAATCATTCTGAATTGGCCTTTCGCGTTATCGTCAATTCCTTGACTTATAAACGCTCAAAGATTTTATCTAATTTTTCTTTTAATGTTGCTGCAGTAAATGGCTTAACAATGTAACCATTAACACCTGCTTGCGCAGCTTCGATGATCTGTTCACGCTTCGCTTCTGCCGTGATCATCAGAACAGGTAGGTGTTTAAGTTCATCGTCGGCACGAATATGCTTCAAAAGGTCAATGCCTTGCATTCCTGGCATATTCCAGTCTGTCACAACAAAGTCGAACTCACCCTTCTTTAGCATTGGTAACGCCGTTAAGCCGTCATCCGCTTCTTGAGTATTATTGAAACCTAAGTCACGAAGTAAGTTCTTAACGATACGGCGCATTGTTGAAAAATCGTCAACAATAAGGATCTTCATGTTTTTATTCAAAATTGCCTCCACTGAGTTCGATATCAGTGATTTCTAGTCATTATTTGTCCAAACACTCAATTTAGTGCGTAGACGCTGCATTGATTGGCTTAGTATCTGGCTAACGCGCGACTCGCTAACACCAATAACTTCGCCGATTTCCTTCAAGTTTAACTCTTCATCATAATAAAGCGAAAGTACTAGAGCTTCTCTTTCAGGAAGTGATTTAATGGATTCTATAAGTGCCGTACGAAAATATTCATCTGCGACACCCTGAAACGGGATATTTTCTCCGTCTGCATCTTCATGCGAAATCGCATCTTCTGACACACCTAAATCGTCAATACCGATCAATCGAGAGCAGTTAATGTCAGTTAATGCACTGTGGTACTGCGTCAGGCTTATATCAAGGTGCTTAGCCACTTCAGCATCAGTAGGGTCTCGATTCAGTTCCCCTTCCAATTGAGCTATGGCCTGACTGATCTCTCGACTGTTTTTATGAACAGAGCGAGGGACCCAATCCCCGCGGCGTATATCATCAAGCATAGCACCACGGATGCGAATACCAGCATAGGTTTCAAAGCTGGCTCCTTTACTGCCATCGTAGTTTTTTTGGGCTTCTAAAAGGCCGATCATCCCAGCCTGAATAAGGTCTTCGACCTGTACACTCGGCGGCAATCGTCCGAGTAAATGGTGAGCAATCCGCTTCACCAGCACCGAGTATTTCTCTAAAAATGCTCGCTGACTGTTTTGATTTGCGTATTGGTCATAGGTCAATGCCTTATTCACCAAATGGTTCCTCTAACATCTCTGTTCTATGAAGTAAGCGTTCTACAAAAAACTCCAGATGTCCACTCGGTGTCTTAGGAATTGGCCAAGTTAGAGCTTTATTTGCTAACGAACCCAAGGCTAATGACGCTGGCGAGCGAGGAAATGCATCCACGACAATCTTTTGTTTTTTCACAGCTTGTCGAACTTTATCATCCAATGGAATACATGCTACGAGCTCAATGCTAACATTCAAGAATCGCTCTGTGACCAAGGTCAACTTTGCAAACAATTCTCTCCCTTCACGATAGCTTCTGACCATATTAGCAACAATTTTAAATCGTTGAACTTGGTGTTCTTTACTCAAAAGTTTGATCAGAGCATATGCATCAGTGATAGAAGTTGGTTCATCACAGACCACAACTACCACATCCTGAGCCGCACGTGAAAAGCTCACTACCATATCTGAGATCCCAGCAGCAGTATCAATGAGTAGCACGTCCATCTCATCTTCTAAGCTGCCAAAAGCGCGAATTAAACCGACATGTTGTGCGTGGGACAGCTCCGTCATGGACTGCGTCCCTGACGTCGCAGGAATAATTCTAATTCCGTACGGTCCTTCAACAATAGCATCTTGTAGGTCACATTCGCCTGCTAATACATGGCCAAGGTTTTTCTTCGCCCGTATACCCAGCATTACATCAACATTTGCCAAACCAAGGTCAGCATCAAGTACCATGACCTTTTTGCCCTGACGAGCCATACAAATCGCGAGACCTAAAGTCACATTTGATTTGCCCACGCCCCCCTTACCGCCAGTCACTGCAATGACTTTGGTGAGTGAGGGTTGTGTTAAGCGGCGTAGTCCGCTTGCTTGGTCTTGTATCATATTCTTAGTCATAATCGTCCGCCGCCTAGAACCCGTCTGATTCACTATTCCAATAGTGAGGTTCGTCATCTGTCGACTTCTCTAACAATTCATTTGCCTTGGCAACTATATATTTCGGTTGCGCTATCACTATATCTTCCGGGACTCGCTGTCCGTTTGCGATATAAGCCACAGGTAACGAGTTTTGTACTACGACGCTCACAAACTCGCCCAGACTTAGCGATTCATCCAATTTAGTGAGGATACAACCCGACAGTGGGATCCTCTTGAAATGATCGATGGTCTCCTGCAGTACTTTTCGCTGTGCAGTCGCAGGTAGAACGAGATAGCTGTGTATCACTTCACCACTTTCGTGCATAAGCGTATCCAGTTGCTCTGACAGACGTACATCTCTCTGCCCCATACCTGCTGTATCAACCAGAATTAGGCGACGATTTCTCAATTGATATATTACATCGGCTAACTCTTTGGAATCTTTAGCAACTTTTACAGCGCATCCCATAATGCGTCCATAAATCGCTAATTGCTCATGGGCACCAATACGGTAAGTATCGGTTGTCACTAGAGCAACGTTATCTGGACCAAACTCCATGGCCGCTCTTGCGGCAAGCTTAGCCACCGTTGTGGTTTTGCCAACGCCAGTTGGTCCAAGAAGAGCAACCACGCCACCACGCTTAAGAATGTCTTGTTTAGAAATAGGAATCTGATCGGATACCAAACCTAGTAAGGCTTTCCATGCTTTTGTTGGAGGAGTATCTTCTGGAATATAGCAAGCTAGCTGATCAGCAAGCTCAGCCGACACTCCCATGCGCTCAAGACGCTTAATCAACATGGCTCGCAGCGGCTCTCGGCGCTCGACTTCTTGCCACATTAACCCTGAAACTTGATGTTCAAGCAAGCGACGAATTGACGTCATCTCCTCGCGCATATCTTCGAGATCTTCATTACGTACATTTTGCTCTTCTGCACGGCTACGCTCGTAACGAGAGGGATCGAGGCGTGGCGCTGGTCGCTCTGCATTTCGGTCTTCAGCGATCAGGCGAGCGAGTGGAGAGTCTTCTTTTAACTGAACTCCATTTTGCTCATGGCGCGCTGCTGATTGGCGTTTGAGCAATGCGGAGAGCGAGTCAGCACTTTCGGACTCTCTGCCATCAGCTTCACCTACACCATTGCTGTATTGTTTGAGCATATTGGCAAAACGCTTCGTCATTGAACGACCTGAATCTGCTTTAGTCTGCAGGCTTACGCGGTCTTCATCTAGTTGACGCTGCCTAGGTGTCGGTGCACTCTGCGTGTTTGCCGATGCTTGAGAATTGTTGTAGCGAGGTTGGGAGTTGTAGTTAGCGCTAGAGCGCGCTGCCGCCGTCTCATTGTCGACCGCAGCAACAATTTCTACACCACCTGCGACTTTTTTATTAGACATGATTACTGCATCATCGCCCAACTCCCCTTTTACTTGGAGTAGCGCGGTACGCATGTCTTTGGCAAAAAATCGTTTAATCTTCAAAGTAGATATCCGTCTATTAACGCATTAATGCTAGTTACCAACAGCTTGAACAATACGTATTTGTTTCTCGTCTGGGATTTCCTGATAAGAGAGTACGCGTAACGATGGAATTGTGTTCTTCACAAACTTAGCTAGTGTTGAACGCAATACGCCAGAGGTCAGAAGGACGGCGGGCTCCCCTTTTAGCTCTTGCTCTTGAGTCGCTTGAGTTAAAGAAGATTGTAGCCGCTCAGCCAAACCTGGTTCGATACCTGCAGATTCTCCCCCAGATGCTTGCATTGTCTGATGCAATATTTGTTCCAGCTCAGGAATCAATGTAATGACAGGCAACTCTGGCTCTATTCCATTGATTTCCTGAACAATTAGTCGTTTCAACGAGATTCGAACTGCTGCTGTTAGTATGTCAGGTTCTTGACTCTTACTTGAATATTCAGCCAAGGTTTGGACGATAGTTCGGATGTCTCGGATAGGTACCGCTTCATTAAGCAAGTTCTGTAATACTTTCACGACGATACCAAGTTGAAGCTGATCCGGCACAAAGTTCTCGACCAGTTTAGGCGCACTACGCCCAAGCATTTCCAACAAGTTCTGTACTTCTTCATGGCCAATTAAGTTTGAAGCATTATTGGTCAGTAATTGGCTAAGGTGAGTCGCAAGCACTGTTGAAGAATCGACCACGGTATAACCTAGCGCCTGCGCATGTTCACGCTGCTCATCTTTGATCCACACCGCCTCAAGGCCAAAGGCAGGATCAATCGTCGGTTCACCTTCCACCATGCCATACACCTGCCCTGGGTTAATGGCGAGCTCCATATCCGGACGAATTTCTGCCTCACCTACAGCCACCCCCATCAAAGTAATTCGGTAACTGTTTGGGGTCAGCTCAAGGTTGTCACGGATATGGACTGCGGGAATGAGAAAACCGAAGTCTTGAGAGAGCTTTTTACGCACCCCCTTCACTCGCTCTAGCAGTTCTCCCCCTTGATCTTTGTCGACGAGCGGGATCAAACGGTAACCGACTTCCAAGCCAATAACATCAACAGGTTGTACATCATCCCACGATAGCTCTTTTGGCGTGGGAGCATCCTGTTCGGTTGTTGCTGGTAATTTAGCCTTTTCAGCGTCTTTCTTCTGTTTACGATGAATCCAATACGCCCCGCCACCAGCCAGTATCGCCAGTAACAAGAAAGCAAAATGAGGCATGCCCGGCACAACCCCCATTACTCCTAATATACCAGCCGTGATCATCAGAGCTTTAGGGTTGTCAAACATTTGGAAGACAACTTGCTGGCCCATATCTTCGTCAGTGTTCTGACGAGTGACCATGATCGCCGCGCCAATCGAGAGTAATAGAGATGGAATTTGAGCAACTAGGCCATCACCGATGGTCAGCAAAGTATAGATTTGGATAGCCTCGCCAAACGCTAGTCCATACTGAGCCATACCAATCGACAAACCACCGATAATATTGATAAATAGAATCAAAATACCAGCAATAGCATCACCTTTAACAAATTTTGACGCACCGTCCATCGAACCATAAAAATCGGCTTCTTTAGTGACTTCTTGACGACGTGTTCTTGCCTGATCCTGATCGATTAGTCCCGCATTTAAGTCGGCATCGATCGCCATCTGCTTACCGGGTAAGGCATCTAAGGTAAAGCGAGCACTCACCTCAGAGATACGACCTGCACCTTTCGTCACAACCATAAAGTTGATGATCATCAAGATAAGAAATACGACTAAACCAACGGCATAGTTGCCACCAATCACGACACTACCAAAAGCTTCAATCACACTACCCGCTGCGCCCGTTCCCTCATGACCATAGAGCAGTACAACACGGGTCGATGCAACGTTTAATGCCAAACGTAACAAAGTTGCAATAAGCAGTACCGTCGGAAAAGCCGCAAAGTCTAAAGGCCTACGAGTATAGACCGTCACGAGAAGGACAACCATCGCCAATGCGATATTGAACGTAAAGAATAAGTCGAGCAGGAATGGAGGTATCGGTAATACCACCATCGCCAGCGTCGCCAATACCATAATAGGCGCACCTACCGCTGGCATTGCTCTCTGAGGAATGGGAGGTAACTTATCCGCGAACGGCAACGTAAACTTCATAGAGGTGAAATCTATAATTTAACCAAAAAATTAAAGGACTTAGGCCGATATGCAAGTTTCAGTCCATAAGTCCTGTCAATTTTATGGCTACATTAAGATATGGTTATAGAAGCACTAACTCATTGAATTGGCGAGCTTCCCAATTAATCGTGAGAACGCACTAAGGTTGGATATTGAAAAGCAGTTCACCACGTCGTTTTGCTAAGTCATAGTCCACGCACACGATACCTGAGGTAGGAAACATCGGAGGCACCATATCCGGAACCAACTCTGCAGTGAGATACCCAACAAGCGGTAAATGTGACACCAACAATATTGATGCTAGCTCCTCTACCTCGGCTGTCGCTACTACATAGTCCGCCACTTGGTTGGACTCACCGTACGGTGTAATGTCTTCGCATGTTTGGATCTGTTTCGCACTAAAACTGCGTGAGATCTCTTGCCAAGTTTGCTGAGCACGTAAGTAAGGGCTAACTAATACTTTATCGAATTGTGCATAACCTTGCTCTGCGCATGCTCGGGCTACTGCCGTAGAGGCACTGCGCCCTCTCTCTGTCAGCGCACGCTCTGCGTCAGTTGCTGCATAATGCTCAGCTTCCCCATGACGCATAATGAATATTTTCATGGCTTCTTCCTAAATCTGTGATCTTGTAATTATCATCATTGTTATTTTTATACGCTGATTTTTAGCACTTGTTTAAAAATAATTATATCAAGTACCTTGCTAAAGACTTCGACTTTCTTAACAATCTTAATGGACGGATTCATATTTTGTGTATGCTTATATTTCTCAAAGAGATAGTTGGCACTCATCCACATCGCGTACATACTAATACCTAAGCACCTTCAGCGGAGAAATACTTGTGCACATAAGCCCCAATGACACCAACCAATATCGCTACCTCACGTTGGAAAACGGGCTTAGAGTGTTAGCTATTCAAGATAAAGACGCGCAAAAATCAGCCGCAGCGTTAGCCGTCAATGTTGGGCACTTTGATGATCCAATGGATCGTCAAGGCCTTGCTCATTACTTGGAACATATGCTGTTTTTAGGGACAGAAAAATACCCTAAAGTTGGTGAATTTCAAAGTTACATTAACCAACATGGTGGCAGTAATAACGCATGGACTGGTACCGAACATACTTGCTTCTTTTTTGACGTCACACCTTCGGCTTTTGCCGATAGCCTCGACAGGTTTAGTCAATTTTTTACCGCCCCACTCTTTAATCCTGAGGCGCTCGACAAAGAACGCCAAGCGGTTGAATCTGAATACAAACTCAAACTAAACGACGACTCTCGAAGGCTGTATCAGGTCCACAAGGAGCTCGTCAATCCGAAGCATCCATTTGCCAAGTTCTCTGTGGGCAACCTAGAGACATTAGGTGACCGCGGCGGTCAATCTATTCGAGATGAAATCGTTGATTTCCATTATCAGCAATATTCCGCTGACTTAATGACATTGACTGTAATGGGCCCACAGCCGTTAGACGAATTAGAAAGTTGGGTCACCAAAAAGTTTTCAGCCATACCGACTCACAATCTCGCGGGTAAATCAATCGACGTCCCTTATACCGATGAAAACTCCACCCGTATCTTGGTCAATGTCGAACCGATTAAAGACATTCGCAAACTGATTTTGACTTTTCCCATGCCATGTATGGATGAACATTACCGTCAAAAGCCTCTGTCTTACTTTGCTCATCTTCTCGGCTACGAAGGTGACGGAAGCCTGATGCTCGAACTCAAAGAAGCCGGATGGATTACTTCCCTTTCAGCTGGTGGCGGAACCAGCGGAAGTAACTATCGAGAATTTACGGTTAGCTGCGCGTTAACCCCTGAGGGCATAGAGCATGTTGACGATATTGTTCAAGCTATATTCAGTTATTTATCGCTACTAAGCCGTGAAGGTTTTGACGAGTGGCGCTACCTCGAGAAGCAAGCCGTATTGGAATCTGCATTCCGCTTTCAAGAACCCACCAGGCCACTCGATCTTGTCAGCCATTTAGTAGTTAATATGCAGCATTATGCGCCAGAAGACACCGTCTATGGCGATTTTATGATGACTGAATATAATGAAACACTGCTCAGAGGCCTTCTGCAATACCTAACGCCGGAGAATTTGCGTGTCACGCTGATTGCTCAAGGCTTATACTATGATAAACAAGCTCAGTGGTACGCATCTCCTTATTCAGTGTTACCGTTTTCATCGGAACAGTTAGCCAAATATAAAACGCCAAGCGACTTGAACTTCGCGCTTCCACCTAAAAACCCTTTTATCTGTTATGACTTAGATCCTCAACCTGTTGAAGCCCTTTCTGACATACCAGAAGTGATAGAAGAGCTACCAGGGTTTAAGCTATGGCATTTACAAGATCATGAATTCAAGGTACCTAAAGGGGTTATATACGTCGCGATAGACAGTCCTCACGCCGTCGCTAACCCCAGAAATATTGTGAAAACTCGTTTGTGCGTGGAAATGTTCCTCGATTCTTTAGCCAAAGAAACTTATCAAGCTGAGATCGCAGGTATGGGTTACAACATGTATGCCCACCAAGGTGGAGTAACCCTAACACTTTCAGGCTTCAGTAAGAAACAACCAGAGTTAATGAAAATGATCTTGGAGCGCTTTGCCAAACGTGACTTCAGTTCAAAACGCTTTGATACCATTAAGAATCAATTGTTGAGGAATTGGCGGAACGCGGCACAGGATAAACCTATCTCGCAACTTTTCAACGCTATGACGGGCCTGTTACAACCAAACAACCCTCCTTACGCTGATTTGCTCGAAGCCTTGGAAACCATCCATGTGGAAGAATTGGCTGAATTTGTGCAGGCAATACTCGCTGAGTTACATGTCGAAATGTTTGTCTACGGAGACTGGACTCGCTCTGATGCTATCCATCTTGGGACAACACTGAAAGACGCACTTAGAGTACACAACCAACAGTACGAAGAAGCACTGCGCCCTCTAGTGATGCTTGGCAAAAATGGGACTTTCCAGCGTTCAGTGGAGTGTAACCAAGAAGATTCAGCAATTGTCGTTTATTACCAATGCGATGATATAGAGCCACGCAATATTGCTTTGTATTCGCTGGCTAACCACTTGATGTCCGCAACTTTTTTTCATGAAATAAGAACCAAGCAGCAGTTGGGCTATATGGTCGGTACTGGCAACTTACCACTCAATCGTCATCCAGGTATTGTGCTCTATGTACAATCACCCAATGCCGCACCTATCGATCTAATCAGTTCCATTGATGAATTCCTCAATGCTTTCTATATGGTGCTGCTTGAGCTGAATGAGTACCAATGGCACAGCAGTAAACGAGGGCTATGGAATCAGATCGCGACACCTGACACGACACTAAGAAGCCGAGCTCAACGCCTTTGGGTTGCGATAGGTAACAAAGACGATAACTTCAACCAGAAAGAAGTGGTATTAGAGGAACTGAAAACCTTAACTCGTGCAGATATGATCCGCTTTGTTGTCAATGAGCTCAAGCCACGGACAGCAAACCGACTCATCATGCACACCCAAGGAAATGCACATCACGAGTCAGCACCACTGGACTTAGGCCTAGAAATAGGCTCAATAGAAGAGTTTCAACTTAGACCGAAGGATATTGACTTAGGCTGATTGTTCAGACTCGACAATTGTTTTTAATGAATGGGGGTGAAGCTTAATACACACACCCTCATACTTAAACGCCACTGTGGGGTTATTGAGCCGCTCACCCTCACCTTTCGGGCTAGATAACTTGATCTTCACTCCCTGCTCACTTAACTGTTCCCATTGCTTCGCCATTTCTGGCTGTAGGCCCTTAATCTCCTGTAGATATTCATCTGCGGTTTGTGCCTGTGACGGGACAACAAACTCAACATGTTCCCAACTCTGTTGTGGGTAGCGTTTTCCCTCGGCTGGGTAAGGTAGCTCTAAGCATTCTATTGACCAATTTAACGCCTTCAATGGCTCAGTGAATTCAA
This sequence comes from Vibrio sp. Isolate25, assembly GCF_022398025.1. Taxonomy (NCBI): domain Bacteria; kingdom Pseudomonadati; phylum Pseudomonadota; class Gammaproteobacteria; order Vibrionales; family Vibrionaceae; genus Vibrio; species Vibrio sp. Isolate25. The sequence continues at coordinate 104,528 of NZ_JAKEUT010000008.1, read as the reverse complement.
TCACGATGATCGGACGACCATTTATCACCGCATTTGATATTTCACAGCCTTCTTTTAACCACTCTTGATGAGCCAGTTTTGCCAATTCCAAGTCATTGATACGTAATGCAATATGATCCGCCTGAAAAGGACGTAAATTAATATGCAGTTTCTCGCTTAAAGCTTGAATTTTATGCATAAAATCTTCAATCTTGCCTTTCATTTGTGAAGGCATCAATTCAGCATCCAATAGTCTTTGAGACATTTTCATTTATCCAAAACGTTGATTTTTCCGCAATACTAGCAAGAACCTAAGGAAAAGTAGAAAATTTCCCAGTTCACTCCCTATAAGAGAGGCAATAAAGTTGGTATTATGTGCGCCAATTTATGAACTCTACAGAGATATGCATTTATTCCACTAGAGTGGATATTATTCAGCCATAGCCATTGACTAAACTGAATATTTATATGCATATCCAACCAATTCCCAGAATTGAAGGAAGCGCGTGTGAATATCCAAGCACTTATTAACGACAAAGTATCTCAGGCTCTAGAAGCCGCTGGCGCACCGGCAGGTAGCCCTGCTGCAGTTCGCCAATCAGCAAAGCCTCAGTTTGGTGATTACCAAGCAAACGGCGTCATGGGTGTTGCTAAGAAACTCGGTACCAACCCACGCGAATTTGCTCAAAAAGTACTGGATGTTCTGGACCTTGATGGCATCGCTAGCAAAACAGAAATTGCTGGCCCAGGTTTTATCAACATCTTCTTGAGCGAAGAATTCCTTGCTAAACAAGCTGAGTCCGCACTATCTGACTCTCGTCTTGGTGTCGCGCCTGAAACTCAAAAGACTATTGTCGCTGACTACTCTGCGCCAAACGTTGCTAAAGAAATGCACGTTGGCCACCTGCGTTCAACTATTATCGGTGACGCCGTTGTGCGCACACTTGAATTTTTAGGCCATAAAGTCATTCGTGCTAACCACATCGGTGATTGGGGTACTCAGTTTGGTATGCTGATTGCGAACCTTGAGCGAGTGCAAAAAGAGTCTGGCGAAATATCAATGGAACTCGCTGATCTAGAAGCTTTCTATCGTGAATCGAAAAAGCTGTACGATGAAGACGAAGAATTTGCGCTAAAAGCTCGTAATTACGTGGTGAAACTACAAAGTGGTGATGAATACTGCGCTGAGATGTGGAAGAAGCTGGTTGATATCACCATGATCCAAAACCAGCGCAACTACGATCGTCTTAATGTCTCTCTAACTCGTGAGAACGTAATGGGTGAGAGCATGTACAACGACATGCTTCCTGGCATTGTGGCAGACCTGAAAGAACAAGGTCTTGCACAAGAAGATGACGGTGCACAAGTTGTGTTCCTTGAAGAGTACAAAAACAAAGACGGCGAGCCTATGGGTGTGATCATCCAGAAGCGTGACGGCGGCTTCTTGTACACCACTACCGATATCGCTTGTGCTAAATACCGCTACGAAACGCTAGGTGCAGACCGCGTATTGTACTTTATTGACTCACGTCAGCATCAACATTTGATGCAAGCTTGGACTATAGTTCGTAAAGCGGGCTATGTGCCAGAAGAGGTAACTCTTGAGCACCACGCTTTCGGTATGATGCTAGGTAAGGATGGCCGTCCATTTAAGACGCGTGCAGGTGGCACAGTTCGTCTGGCGGATCTACTAGACGAAGCAGAAGAGCGTGCAATCAAACTTATCGAGTCTAAGAACCCAGACTTAGAAACAGCTGAAAAGCAAAACATCGCGAATACGGTAGCGATGGCTGCTGTTAAGTACGCAGACCTGTCTAAGCACCGTACGACTGACTACGTGTTTGACTGGGATAACATGCTGGCCTTTGAAGGCAACACTGCCCCATACATGCAGTATGCTTACACGCGCGTTGCATCTATTTTTGCTAAAGCGGGCATCTCAATGGATGAGTTAGAGGGCGACATTAAGATCACCGAAGAGAAAGAGAAATCTCTTATCGCCAAGCTACTTCAATTTGAAGAAGCCGTGCAGTCAGTTGCTCGTGAAGGTCAACCACACATCATGTGTAGTTACCTATTCGAACTTGCTGGCCAATTCTCCAGCTTCTATGAAGCATGCCCAATTCTGAACACAGAAGATGAGTCTGTTAAACAGAGTCGTCTGAAGCTGGCAGCACTGACGGCGAAGACCATCAAACAAGGTCTTTCTCTGCTAGGTATTGATACACTAGAACGTATGTAATCTAGGGCTTTAGCGATAGAAAATAAAGGTTGATGTGAAAGCATCAACCTTTTGTTTTTTCTGGCGTATACTGGCAAAAAATACTAATAGGAATGAATCATGAGTTTTGAACTCCATCCACAACTGACAAAGGATACTAGCGTCATCGGTCACTTTCCTTTGACTATTGCTCTGCTCCACAAGGACAACGCTGTTCCTTGGGTGATTCTTGTCCCTAAACGGGAAAGTCTTAAGGAGCTGCACCACCTGCCAATGCAAGATCAACAACAGTTCTTACTCGAATCACAAGCAGTAAGCCAAGCATTAGAAGCAACGTTTCGCCCAGATAAACTCAACTTAGGTGCGCTTGGAAATATGGTCCCACAGCTGCATATTCATCATATCGCTCGCTTCAAAGACGACATCGCTTGGCCCGGTCCCATTTGGGGTAACACCAACGGCGTGTTTCGTTCTGAGGAAGAACAACAAACCATGCTTTCTCGCATTCAAAACGTACTATCACTAAGTAGTCTGTTTCGAAAGGCATAAACAATGCCGCTGTTATCCAGCGGCATTGTTTACATTGTAACCGTGAGAGCAATCCCATCCGAACAATTCGCGGAGTAACGCACTCTCATCACCCTGTGAGCTTTATTCGTATCAACCAGTCTAGAGATCTGACCTTTCCTGACCCATACCGCCAGCATAGCATCGACACCATCCTCACTCAGCGCAAATTTCTTAGCAAGCTCTCTCTGACTTACACAGCCCTGCTGTTCGATATACTGTTTCAGCTCTCTCAGGATCATGCTGTTTGTGTCTCCACATAGAGTGTTTGTTTCTCACCTGCAGCTTTAAGAGCGCGGTACGTTACCAAGGAGGCAAGTAGGATGCCTGCAATCCACGCTGAGCTATAAACTGGATGATCAGCAAAATGCATGATTTGGTAATATAAGGCAGCACCACCATAAGCTAAGCCCATTGTCCACGCAGCAATGAAACGCGCATACTTTTGACCAAACTCTCGTACATAAGCTCCCATAGCTGCCACACAAGGGGTGTAAAGCAGGATGAAGATCAAATAAGCAAAAGCCGCATGACTCGATGCAAAGTGCTGATTCAAGTTGCCAAAAATCGAGGCATCCACTTCCTGTTCCTCAGCAACCGTAGAGCTATCCGTTAAGTCACCGACTTCGATACCCAGTGGATCTGAATAGCTTAACCCTGCTAGATTATCAGGAATCGACATCACTGCCTCTTCTAAACTCGCCATCAAGTTAAACTCGGCTTCTTCACCTTCACTAGGCGCATAGAGATTATTCAGCGTACCTACAACCGCCTCTTTTGCGAAAATACCAGTAATGATACCTACCGTTGCTGGCCAGTTATCTTCTTTGACACCAATAGGAGCAAATACAGGTGTCACAACCTGAGAAACTTTAGACAATACGGATGTTTCACTGTCTTCATTACCAAATGAACCATCTGTACCAACAGAATTAAGAAAGCTGAGAATGGTGACCACAACGACAATGGTTTTGCCAGCCCCTAAAACAAATCGCTTAAGTTTCTGCCATGTTTTGATCAGAACATTTTGTACTGTAGGTAGCTCGTAATCTGGCATTTCCATCACTAAGCTATCGCTTGAACCCGGGTAAAGTGTGTGCTTCAACACGAGCCCTGTAAAAACAGCGGCTACTATACCCAGCAAATACAATGCAAACACAATATTTTGACCACTTTCTGGGAAAAATGCGGCAGCAAACAAAGCATATACCGGCAGGCGAGCACCACAGGACATAAATGGTGCCATTGATGCCGCTAACTTACGTTCGCGCTCTTGATCTAGGGTACGTGTCGCCATGATTGCCGGTACATTACACCCAAAGCCAAGTACTAGTGGAACAAATGCTTTGCCCGGTAAACCAATTTTTTGCATCACTTTATCAAGTACAAACGCTGCACGTGACATGTAGCCCGAGCTCTCAAGAACGGCAAGGAAAAGATAGAGGCAGGCAATCACTGGAATAAAGGTTGCCACCGTCTGAATCCCCCCACCAACGCCATCAGCAACTAAGGTGACAAGCCAAACAGGAAGGTGTTCGTCGAGTAAATAGTGCCCTCCATCAACCAATAAGGCACCAACACCAATATCAAAGAAATCAATGAACGCACTTCCGATGTTAATTGAGAACATAAACATCAGATACATAACCACAAAGAAAAACGGCACTCCAACCCACTTATTCAGGATGACGTTGTCCACCTTTTCGGTAAAACTATGACTGAGCTTTCCTTCTGTTCGGCGCACTCTTTTACACTGTTCATGTAAGAAGGTGTACTTAGTGTCGGCAACTAATAAATCAATATCCAGCTCTATCGATTGCTGAACATTGGCAATCATACTTCTCTCCTCTGAAGAGAGGCTATTGAGGACAAGCAAGTCTTGCTCTAATGCGCGAATTGAAAGCGCTCTTGCAGATACTTCAGAGTGGTTTTCAAAAATAGGTTGGATCTGCTCGATTGCATATTCAAAATCTGATTGGTAATGGATATTCAGCTCATCCAGCGCTACACCTTGGACAACAGCTTTGTGTAAACGCTCTTTAAAGCGTTGAACCTGCCCATTATTATTCGCTGATAGCGCAAACACCGGACAACCCAACACTTTTTCTAGCGCTTTAATATCGATCGTCTGGCGTTCTCGTTTTAAGGCATCCATTTTATTTAGCACGACCATCATAGGTCTGCCTAATTCACGTAGTTGAAGCGTCATATACAAGCTGCGCTCTAAACAAGTCGCATCAACAACATTAATAATCAGGTCCGCTGGATGAGTTAATACGGCACGAGAAGCAATGGACTCATCGATACTGTTACCATCATTGCCACTATCAAGCGCATAAATACCGGGTAAGTCAGTCAGCATGAATTCATCACCTGAATGGCGATATCGACCTGTTTTCTTTTCGACCGTAACTCCAGCCCAGTTACCGACTTGCTGCTTTGCCCCAGTCAGACCGTTAAACAGCGTGGTTTTGCCACTGTTTGGATTACCAACGGTTAAAATGTGGTACTTCATTAGCTAGCCTCCACAAGAATAGCGTTCGCAATATTGGTTCTCACCGCTAAAGAAACGCCACGCACTTCAACTTGAAGCGGATCGCCCATTGGCGCTTTGCGGATAAGCGTAACTGGTGTTTGCGGCAATAACCCCATAACCATGAGTTTTTTTCGGACATCGCTTGAAAGCTCAGAGAAACCAGTAATGGTTGCTTTTTGTCCTTGTGTTAGATCTGACAGTTTCATAGACAGGCCAATTAAAGATAAAAATGAGAAATATTATTATTAAGAATTTAGATATTAGCCCGTGTGAAATTTTTAAATCTTGTCTGAAATCAAACATTACATTTATGGAACGTCACTTTCGTTAATTAAAGCCTCGTTAAATCCGTTAAAAGCCATAATTAATGTCACTTAATCAGCTAGTTTTATTGAGTTCCTTTCATTCAAAAACAAAATAAAAACAATAAATATCAAAAACTTAAACCAAGTGTCGTTTTTGTCATGTAACCTTGGCGTTAATTTTATAAGTAAAATAAGTCGATAGTTTTATAGTTAACCACGTCGACGAGGAAAGCTTCTTGAAGACATTGAATTCCAGAGGTGGTGCTACCGCACCACTCCGGCAGCAAGCGAAGGTGTCATTGACACCCGTGGTATAGTCCCCCCGGCTATACCACGATATTTTTTTCATCACGCATCACGCATCACGCATCACGCATCACGCATCACGCATCACGCAGAGTGTTCATTCAAACAACCTCAACACAACACTTTTTACTTAATGCAGAGAATCGCCTTAGATTACTGTTCTTGTTCTTCAATGAACTGAGAAGGGGAAACACCAAAACGATGTTTAAATCGCTGGCTGAAATAGGAAGGGTCATTAAACCCGCACTCGAATGCGACATCAGAGATCTTCTCTCCTGCAAGTAAACGTCGGCATGCATAGTCCAAACGCACTTCCGTGACATAGTCCATAAACGTACGTTGTGTGGCGGTCTTAAATCGACGTTGCAAACTGCGTTCTGATACAAACATCTGCTTAGCGGCCAGAGCCGTGCCAAATTCTGGGTCAGAATAGTGTTTTATAACCAGCGCTTCGAGTTTTTCAACCCATGGATCTTTCTCTTTAGATTGCTCTTCGAATAATCCTGTATCAGTCAGATGAACAATCGAATTTTCTTCAAACTCACTACCCACAGGCCACACGCACTCAAGCAAATTTCTCTCATTTGAACTATATCGATGGAAACAACCTCCACTTTCTTTGACGAGAGACTCGATCTCATTCCATAGTTCTTCAGCTGATACTGAATCTTCATCAAGCTTTTTACCTTGTTCAGTGATAGAAAAATGGACTTTTCTATCCTCGACGCGGCAAGCCATCAAAACGACTTGTCCGCGATACATACGTTTGATCAGGTTATCAATCAGAAGATTAAACACACTATCTAAGTTAAACACGTCGAGCGTGACGTAAATGTCTTTATCTTGATCCGAACTTATCTCAACAGATAGACCGGCTTTATTCAGTTCTTCTCGCCAACCATCCAACGCTGAGCGCAATACCAGAGACAAGTTGTACACTGGTAAGGCATCACCATTTGCCGCACGTACATTGAGGAGCAAATCTAATTCATGAATCAAAAAGCTCATGAGTTGTTGCTTCCCCTGCTCCGATTCTGAAATGACTTGAGCTGCACAGCTTTGCAATCTTTCACGCAACGATTGCACCGACTGGCGGTAAAGAATACGCCTTATTTGGAGCTGCTTTCTTAATTGATCGTTGTTAGTGAGTAAAATTCGGCTTTGATGACGCAACTGGTTCGTCTTCAATGCAATCTGTGATTTTAACTCTTTATTCGTTCTCGCCATTATTCGTGAACGCCAATAAATTACTATCGCTAACAAAACTAAAGTAAGGGCAATATATGACAAGATCGCATACCCGCGTAAATACCAAGGCTCTTCAACCGAGAACACGAACGGATCGATCGCGCTTTGAGCCATGCCATTACTGACCACTCGTGCTTCAAGTGCATAATGTCCTGGAAGAATATGCTCAATGGTTAGCTTCATTCCCTCAAGATCTTGCCACTCTTCCTGAGATCCGAGCCGGTATTGAAGCGCGACATGACTCACCTGAGGCAGCACTCCAAACTGAAAAGCAATTGGCTGCCCATACTTTACATGTGGGGCATTGAATAGGCTTCCACCAAGAGAAAATAGCTCTTGATTAGCAGTGACTTGGCTAATAATGGCCTGTACTTTCGGCGGATGACTCATACTCAGGCTTTGGGTATCAACCTTGACCAAGTTTCGCCTAGAACCAAGTAAGAGGTTTTGCTGACTTTCTGAGCCTAGACTGCATAAGCCTGATAGGAATTCGTTGTTTACTAAACCCAATGGCTCACCAAAATGTGCTGCAATTTCCCCATTGCTTGTATAACGAGTGAGCCCTGCAGAAGAAGTCATCCAAATACCTTTCCCATTGCTAAGCAGACACTTAGGGGTAATATGATTCTCTACCATACCTAGAGGTTCGAGTTGGAAACTGGCTAGATCTAACCGGTACAAACCGTAAGTACTCGCTACCCAAATTTCCCCTGTCTTACCTTCCTCTATGCTCACAACTCGCCCAAAGTGTTCCGAATCATCAATATAATGAATCTGACCATCAATCAGAACATAAGCGCCATGATCAGTACCAAGTACCAAACTGCCATCATCAGTAACGGACATCTGAGTAAGTTGTGCAGGTAAGTACTGATTCAGCATCCAATCTGAGCCATATTGCACCAGCTCACGATTGTTTGTATCGAAACGCCATAACTTATGGTCGCTGGCCCCCCAAACTCGACCTTGCTTATCCAGTTCTAGCAATTCAACCGATGAGGTCTTTAAAAAATTGGGCAAACTGTCTTTGAGCAATGCACCAGATACACTATCAATACAAATGATGCCATTGTCAGTGGCTAGCCACAGCGTACCGTTATGCTCAATGACATTATTCACTCTGCCTTTATATACCAGTTTTCTGGAAGGTCTGTTATTGAGTTTAAGGGTATACACGCCCACACTGGTCACCATCCAAAATCCGCCTCGACTGTGCATATTCTTTAGCTGAATCAGCTTTTCCGACGTAGAGCCATGGTTGATCATCAAATTTGGAAAGCGTTGAAAATGATGAGAAAACAAGGAAAAGTAATGAATTCCCCTCTCTGTAGCGATCCATATGCCGCCACGACGATCATTCAGCAATGAATAGACCTTTTCACCAGGCAAAGCATTGCTATACGTCAAGGTTCTCAAGGCATAGCGGCTCTCACTCGATCCGAAAGAATAAACCTGTAAGCCTGATTCGGTGCCCAGCCAGTATCCATCTTCTGTCTCAGCAATACTGAGAACATGACCTCCTGGTATGCGTTTGAGCGGTCCGTTAGGATGACTAATACTGAAAAGGATGGCTCCGCTTCGAGTCCCAACAACCAACTCTTGTCGCCTCTCAGAAAAATAGAGCGTTTCGATGTGATTCTTTCCAGAGCGAGGAGCATGCTCAAAATGATCCCCATCTGACAAGTACACACCTGAATTTGTTGCTAAAACCCATTTTGATTTAATGAGTTTGGCATCCGTTATACTGATTTCTGCCGACTGATTATACTGATACAACTCCATTAAGGAGTATGAAGAAAAATCTCCGCTTTCAATATGATAGGTGTAAAAATTGGCAGTATCGGATACCCAAACATAACGTCCGGAAACCCCTATCCGTAAAATTTCCGTACCAGGTGTAAGACTAAACATGAGTTCTCGTGACTTACCCGGAGTAGTACGATAAATCTCATTACCAGCAAAAGACCAAAATGCGTTATCGAGAAACGCAATATGTACTGGCTTAAACTCAAGTGCGGAGCCTGATTTAGGCAAGATGTTTTGACCGTCAAAAAATAGCACTTGATTCCTGACATCCTGAAACCAAATACCACCATTTTCGGCAAGAAAAAGCTCTTTTGCCGCAAATGCCTTCCCCTTAGCCTGTGTCGGTAAGGGATAAAAGACCGATAAAGGAAGATCCATAGCAACAGCTAAACGAGCTATAAAATATAGTGCCAGAAAGCAAACGGCTCTTTTCACTCACAATTCCCTGCATCCCCAGCCACAATACTCCAATAAGAGTGACAACATGGCTGCTTGATTGACAATATCCAGTTCTATGTAGACAACGTCATTAAATTATTTTGTGCCAATAATTATCTTGTATTTAGACGGATAAACAAGATGTTGCTTCAAAGAATCCAGCTTTTCTTCTTCAATTAAATCGAAAAAGGGAAGCATTGCGCTTCCCTAGGTTATTCATTAACCGATGTTTACTCGCCCAAACACTCCGTAAAGCTGTCGGTAATGGACTGAATGAAAGTAAAGTAGCTACCAGGCCCAACTGGAATCTCCGATCCGATAGGATCAAGAATACCTTGCTTTGCTTGGCTTCCTCGCGTCACCGAATTCACAACTGCTGGAGTAAATTGAGGCTCAGCAAAGACACATTTAGCATCTCCTTTCGCTAATGCTTTTTTTATTTTTATCAGAGTTTTAGCTCCCGGTTTTCTTTCGGGACTTACCGTGAATTCACCTAAATGATTCAACCCATAATGCTGTTCAAAGTAGCCATAGGCGTCATGGAAAACGTAGTAACCAACATCCTTAATAGGCTCAAGTGCCGCACGCCACTTCTTGTCATACTCATTTGAGTTGTTTAAGAACGCTTGATAGTTGGCCTGATATGTTTCTTTGTTTTTAGGATCTAACTCACCTAGCTTTTCACTTATCGCTTCTGCCACTTGTATACTTTGCTCATAACCAAGCCAAAAATGTGGGTCATGCGAACCATGGTTGTGCCCATCATGATCATGATGACTGCCATCAAATTCACGCAACGCTAAGCCCTCAATTTCACTGACCATCAGCACATTTTTCCGTCCTTCTAAAACCTTAGATAGAAATGGCTCTAAATCATGACCAAACCAAATGACTAAATCTGCTTTTCTGATCCTTTTCACATCGGAAGGTTTCAACGCATAGTCATGGGGAGAGGTATTTGAATCAAGCAATAATTCTGGCTCAGAAACACCTTGAGTGATCTCATAGGTAATCATTTGAATCGGCTTGATACTAGTCAGTATCTCGCTAGCATAAGCACTACCTATCGCAAAAATGGATAACAAAGGAATTAGATGTTTCATAAATCAATACCACTACTCTCTGGCGTTAAAGTTTGACAAATGTTACATTATAACAATAGTTATTTGCAAATGAGTTCCATTCATGTCGGCATTAGTCGAACTTCAACAAGTTTGCGTTCAGTTTGGTGAGCGTAAAGTTCTCGATAATATCAGCCTCAACATCAAACGAGGCGAGATAACCACTTTAATTGGCCCCAATGGCGCAGGAAAATCGACACTTGTAAAAGTGCTTTTAGGCCTTCAAAAAAAGTTCACAGGCTCCGTAAAACGATCCAAGGGCTTGAAAATTGGTTATGTCCCACAGAAGCTCAGGCTTAATGACTCACTCCCTCTAAACGTTAAACGCTTTATGAAGCTGGCAGGTAAATACAGCGAACAAGAATTACAAGATGCGCTAAAGCTTGTCGGCGCAGAGCACCTGATAAAGTCTAATATGCACTCGCTATCGGGAGGAGAGAATCAACGCATTCTACTGGCGAGGGCTTTGTTACAACGGCCTGATCTATTAGTACTGGACGAGCCAGCTCAAGGGGTCGATGTTCAAGGACAGATTGATTTGTACGATTTGATTGACACCATTCGCCATCGCTTTAGCTGTGCTGTATTCATGGTCTCGCACGACTTGCATCTAGTGATGGCAAAAACGGATGATGTGATCTGTTTGCATCATCATATTTGTTGTTCAGGAGCCCCTGCCGATATCACCAAACACCCAAGCTACATTGCTTTATTCGGTGAAGTGCGTAGTGAATCTCTCGCCTTCTACCATCACCAGCATCAACACCATCATCATGATCTCGCGGGTGATCCCGTTTCAGGTGAAGCGTCTACTTGTTCCCATCATTCACACGGTCATCACCATGATTGAGTTTTTGTTACCTTCTATTCTAGCCGGCCTTGGCATCGCAGCTATCGCTGGCCCGCTTGGTTCGTTTGTCGTCTGGCGCAAGATGGCCTACTTTGGCGATACCTTAGCACACGCATCACTGATGGGGCTTGCTCTTGGCTTCTTACTCGACGTCAATCTTTATTTTGCTTTGATCGTCTGCTGTCTTGCACTCGCTTTCATTTTGGTAGCGCTGCAAAGACAGCAATTAGTCGCCACTGACACCTTGTTAGGCATTTTAGCTCACAGTGCACTCTCTTTAGGCTTAGTGGCGGTTAGCTTCCTAGACAATGTTCGTATTGATTTAATGAGCTACCTATTCGGTGATTTACTCGCAGTGACTCCCACCGATCTTGTTTATATCTATGCGGGAGCCGCGCTTGTGTCCGTCATATTGTTTTGTTTTTGGCGTTCACTGTTGGCCACAACGGTCAACGAAGATTTAGCTGCCGTTGAAGGGCATAATGTTGACTTAATGAGACTTATTCTGATGATTATGGTTGGTTTAGTCATCGCAATTGGTATGAAGTTTGTGGGGGCGCTCATCATGACATCGCTTTTAATCATTCCCGCAGCCACAGCGCGACGTTTCTCCAAGACACCTGAACAAATGGCGTTCATGGCCTCTTGTATTGGCGCAATAGACGTTCTACTTGGATTAAGTTTGTCATGGCACTATGACACCCCAGCGGGCCCTTCCGTTGTCATCAGCGCAGCGGCCATGTTTATGTTGACCCAGTTATATCGTATCAGATACTAAAGATTGGAGATAAAAAGAAGGGCTGATGCATTGCATCAGCCCTTCTTTTTTATGTGTCGCTTGCATAACGAAGCTCCTTCTAAGCCCCTTCGTTATGCAACTCAAGATTAGCCAAGTCCTGTTGAATCTCTCGCTGGATCTTAGCATCGTCACTACGCAAAGACTGTAGGAAGTCCAGATACTGCTGGTCAATATCACCCGTTACGTATTCACCATTAAAAACCGACGTTTCAAATTTGGTGATGTCTGTATTGCCCATTCCAACAGCTTTCACTAGGTCATCCAGAGTTTGGAAAATCAACTCATCCGCACCAATTTGCTTACATATTGCATCGTTGTCACGCCCATGAGCGATGAGTTCATTCGCACTAGGCATATCAATGCCATACACATTAGGGAAGCGAATTTCAGGTGCGGCTGAAACCATAAAGACTTTCTTCGCGCCTGAATCACGTGCCATTTCAATGATTTGTTCTGATGTGGTGCCACGAACAATTGAATCATCAACAAGTAAAACATTTTTATCTTTAAATTCTGAACGAATTGCATTCAGCTTTCGACGTACCGACTTTTTACGTTGCTGTTGTCCCGGCATGATGAAGGTACGGCCAACGTAGCGGTTTTTCACAAACCCTTGACGGTAAGGTTTATCGATAGCTTGTGCGATCTGTAGTGCAATATCACATGAGGTCTCTGGAATCGGGATAACCACATCGATATCGAGATGACTGAAATCATCACGAATACGCTCACCTAACTTTTTACCCATCTCAACACGAGCACTGTAAACTGAAATCTTATCGATAAATGAGTCTGGACGTGAGAAATAGACAAACTCAAAAATACATGGATTCAAAGCTGGGTTATCAGCACACTGCTTGGTATGTAACTGGCCGTCAAAAGTCGCATAAATGGCTTCGCCCGGTGCTACGTCACGAATGAAATCAAAGCCAACAGCATCCAGTGCCACAGACTCCGATGCCACCATATATTCAGTCGTATCTCCAACTACACGCTTACCAAGGCAAAGAGGACGGATTCCATTTGGGTCACGGAAAGCTATCATGCCGTGACCAATGATCATCGCTGATACTGCATAAGCACCGCGAATCGTGCGATGTACGTTCGTCACTGCGCGAAAAACATCTTCTGCTGTGACATTTCCCTTTACAGTATCAATCTCGTGAGCAAGCACATTGAGTAAAACTTCAGAGTCAGAGGTCGTATTCACATGACGGCGATCTTTCTCAAACAGTTTCTCACGCACTTCCGCCGAGTTAGTTAAATTACCATTGTGAGCGAGCGTAATACCAAAAGGAGAGTTTACATAGAAAGGTTGAGCCTCTGAAGCACTTGAGCTACCTGCTGTTGGGTAGCGAACATGGCCAATTCCGACCGTTCCCTGAAGGCGTTGCATATGTTTAGCTTCAAACACATCCTTAACTAAACCATTCGCCTTCCTCAGACGAAAACGATTGCTTTCTATGGTACAAATACCCGCGGCATCTTGGCCACGATGCTGCAACACAGTCAGTGCGTCATAGATAGACTGGTTTACAGGCGTTGTACCCACGATTCCAACAATACCACACATGTCCTAATCCTCGATTTGCGACAATGGCTGGCGCGCTATAGCGCGCCAGATAAGAAACTCGATGTTGCTTGCAAGTGCTCGAAGAAAGGCGCAATGATACGGCTAAACTCTGGTACCAATTGCGAGCTTCTCCACCACTCTGAGTCTGGAAACGACGTAAACGCATCCATAAAAAATAATGCAGCAGAAACAATCAGGACACCACGTAAGCCGCCAAAGACGACACCAAGTACTCTGTCTGTTCCCGACAAACCTGTTTTCTGTACCAACTGAGCAATGACATAGTTGACTATAGCCCCTACTATCAAAGTTGAAACAAACAAGGCTGCAATCGCTGCTCCGTTACGAAACATGTCGTCTTGGATATTGGAAAAGTACACCGCCAATTTTGCGTAGTACTGACTGGCGATAAAAAACGCCCCAAACCAGATAACCAAAGACAATGCTTCTTTTGCAAAGCCACGAATTAAACTGATCAATGCCGACAGGCCGATCACACTTAAAATGATAATATCTAACGAATTCATCTGTTCTTACATCTTAAGTTGGCGCGCATTTTAACAGAAAAAACGCTGACGCAAACGTTTTCTTATGGATTTAATGGTTTAAATTTGAGCAATCGACCTTTTGAACCAGTAATTTTCTCCAGTTCCACAACTTGTCTCTCTAACTTACTCTTTGAGATGTCAGGGCCGATAATGACACGAGTGAAGCCATTTTCGAGTTTGGTGTGTGCTTGATAACCACGCTTTTGAAGATCCTTGACTACGTTCTTCGCATTTTCAGCATTCTTCAGTGCCATCAGCTGAATTATCCAAGCACTGTCCTGATATTCGTTGCGTTCAGGAACCTCTTTAACTGCGACTGGGAGTGGTTCGTCATTCACTTTTTCAGCGGAAGCTGGAGCCTCAACTTCTTGTGCAATAACTTCAACCGGCGTTTCAGGCAGGCTTGCTGAATCATCTATCGGTTCTAAAACTTCAAAGCTTTCTACATCGCTATCAAGCTCTGGTTTAATAGGAATGCTAGCAATCTCTTCTTTGTAATGTGTTTTCTTACCATCGAGGACATCCGGTAATACGATGACGCCGATTGCGACCAGAATAATGGTGCCAACCAAGCGGTTTTGAAATTTACTCGCCATTTACTCTCCTTGGCTCTGCCAGTACTCAAGGACTTCACCCACAGTATGGAATGAACCCAATACTAAGATGACATCTTTACTCTGTGAGTTTGTCATCGCGGCTTTAAAGGCGTCAACAGGGCTATCATAACGCTGATTATTTTCAGGTAAGAAGACACAAAGTTCATCGGCACTCGCCGCTCTTGGACCTTGTAATGAGGCAGGGTACCACTGGCTAGCAATAGGCGATAAAACTTCCAGAGTGGCTTTAATATCCTTGTCATGCAACATAGCGACAACAGCGTGGACCTTCTTGCCGGAGTATTGTTCCTGAATTTGACCGAATAAATACTCTGCCGAGTGAGGGTTATGCGCAACGTCAAGAATAATGGTTGGCTCTGTACTGACAATCTGCATTCTTCCAGGTAGCTGGGCTTCTCTTAACCCTTTGACTATATTGATATCGGAGATATCCAGATTTGCTGAAGCTAGCGCCATCAATGCGGTGGCTGCGTTCTGCAGTGGCAAGCTAGGGATAGGAAGTGCGTCAAGTTCATAGGGGCCATGACTCCAACGCCAAGTATTCTCATCCTCAATGTGGTAGTTGTATTGGATTCCAACCTGAAACAACTCCGCACCAATATCATCAGCATGCGCTGCCACAGTAGATGGCGCTTTAGGCTGACCACAGATTGCAGGCTTACCACTTCGGTAAATACCTGCTTTCTCATAGCCAATCACATTAATGTCATCACCGAGCCAGTCAACATGGTCTACTGCTAAGCTGGTAATCACGGAGACGTCGTGCTCAACAACATTCGTTGCGTCCAGTCTCCCGCCTAAACCAACTTCAAGTAAGACAATATCAACGTTTTCAGTTTGAAAGAGACGCAATGCTGCAAGTGTCCCATATTCGAAAAAGCTTAGGCTAATATCACCGCGCTGATTTTCTATAAAGGCGAAAGCCTCAGTGTGCTTTTCATCCTCTAGATCTTGACCATTAATACGAACACGCTCGTTATAACGAATAAGGTGTGGCGAGCTATAGACACCAACAGAATATCCAGCATCAAGCAAAATAGCTTCCATCAGTGCACAGGTCGAACCTTTGCCATTGGTACCGGCAACAGTAATAACTTTTGGGGCAGGCTTAACTAGTTTGGCTTTTTCAGCGACAGTTTGGACACGCTCTAAGCCAAGGTCGATTGCAGAAGTGTGTATGGTGGTTAAATAATCAAGCCACATCGCAAGAGAGGATGTGGCTTGAGGAATTTGGGTTTGACTCATCTAACTCTAAACCAAGTAATTGTGGTTGTTTGTTAGTATGTTACTTTACCCTTTTTCGTCCGCTTCTGGTACAGAATAAGCAGCTTCATTTTGTGAATCGTTCACAGAAACTACCAGAGGCGAGGGTTGATTGGTCATTTTAGCGATCAAGCTCCCCACACGCTGGCGCATTTCACGGCGATCGACAATCATGTCGATCGCGCCATGCTCAAGCAAGAATTCGCTACGCTGGAAACCTTCTGGTAGATCTTCACGTACTGTCTGCTCAATAACACGGCGACCAGCAAAACCAATCAATGCTTTTGGTTCACCAATATTTACATCACCGAGCATAGCTAGACTTGCCGACACACCACCCATGGTTGGGTCTGTCATTACTGAGATAAACGGTAAACCATTCTGAGAAAGACGCTCCAAAGCCGCACTCGTCTTCGCCATTTGCATCAGAGACATAAGTGCCTCTTGCATACGTGCACCGCCGCTTGCAGAAAAACAAACTAAACCACAGTTGTTCTCTATCGCTGCCTCGACCGCACGAACAAAACGAGCACCAACGACGGAGCCCATCGAACCACCCATGAACGAAAACTCAAATGCACAAGCGACGATAGGCAGACCTAACAGTTCACCTTTCATTACAACAAGCGCATCTTTCTCACCGCTACTCTTTTGTGCAGCAGAGATACGATCTTTGTATTTTTTCGAATCTTTGAACTTCAGCTTGTCTTGTGGCTCAAGTTCATCCGCTAATTCTACGCGGTTGTCTTCGTCCAGAAATGTTTCAAGGCGACGACGAGCCTTCATACGCATGTGATGATCACATTTTGGACATACTTCTAGGTTACGCTCTAGTTCAGCGTGATAAAGCACTTGTTCACAAGACGTACACTTAGTCCAAACACCTTCTGGGATGGACGCTTTACGTGAACTAACAATGTTGCTTTTTTCTAAAATCTTTTCAAGCCAACTCATGGAAGACCTTTTTCTCTACATCGCCTCCGCACGGTGCGAAGGACAAAAATTCTGAATTTACGCGAGAGGATTAAAGCATATAAAATGCCAAGTGTAGACAAAAAACTGGTTGTACCTATTTCTTACACTAATGTCTCACGCCCTAAAGAACTGATTAGTTGGACAATTTAACACGGTTTAGTTCAAATTGTCTGGCAAAAATAGTGGCCCAATAGGCACTCTCGGCAATCCAAACTCTTCAGGGTAATCCACATCTACCAAGTAGAGCCCCTCAGCCTTAGCGGTTGCACCTGCCAGTTTGCGATCTTTTACTTCCAACAGCCAGTTTAACCATTCAGGAGGTTGCTCGCCACGTCCAACACATATCAAACTGCCGGTAATATTGCGAACCATGTGGTGAACAAACGCATTGGCTTTGATATCGATGACAACGTACTGACCATGGCGAGTCACATTCAGATGCATCATATTTCGCCATGGACTTCTTGACTGACAATGCACGGCACGAAATGACGTAAAGTCATTTTCACCCAACAAGTACTGGCCCGCTTCGTGCATTTTTTCTGCATCGAGCTCACCATGATAATGACTCACTCCAGATGACAAAATACCAGGTCGCAGAGCACTATTGAATATGATATAGCGGTAACGACGAGCAGTCGCAGAAAACCGAGCATGGAACTCTTCAGGAACTTCTTTCGCCCATCGAACTGCAATATCGCTGGGTAGATTTGCGTTAGCTCCCATTGTCCAAGCCACTGTTTTTCTGCTAGCAGTGGTATCGAAATGAACAACTTGCCCGGTGCCATGCACTCCCGCATCTGTACGACCTGCACACTGAACTTCTACTGGGTGGTTTGCTACGATACTCAGTGCACGTTCCAGCTTTTCCTGAACACTTGTCACTTCTTTCTGACGCTGCCAGCCGAAGTACTGAGTGCCATTGTACTCAATACCTAATGCAATTCTCATCGGGGTGCTCTCTTAAAAAATTGGGCGGGAAGTATAAACATTTTTGCTCAAAAAGATAAAGGGGCTAACGCCCCCTTATTCGTGGAAAAGTTTACCTTCCGTTAATCGCATCAATCAGGTTTTTAGCCTCTCGACGAATTTCGTCACTACCATCAACAATTGCCTCTTCAAGCAGCTTGATTGCCCCTTGTGAATCGTTCATTTCAATGTAGATCTTCGCCAAATCAAGCTTACCTGCTGCTTCTGAGTTGTTATCGACATCAACATTACCTGTATCACCAATAACATCTGGGAAATCACTCAGCCCAACATCTAATTTCAGCTCTTCTTCCTGAAAGTCTTGCTGCTCTTCTTTCTCTACCTCAGCCATCAGCTCATCAATGGTTCGGAATTCTCCTTCCTGAGGATTGAAGTCCCCCAGCTCTTCTTGATCTTCCCAGTTTTCATCAAGAATCTGAGCTTGTTCTGGGCGGTTATTTTCATCCCATACGCCCTGCTCGTCTTCCGGGATATCATCGTTGATCTGAGCTTGCTGCTCAGGAGAAAGGCTGAAACCATTCCAATCTTCTCCTCCTACCTCCAACATAGCTTCGATATCCATACCAGCGCTATCAGAAGTCAGAGTATCAGGAGACTCAAAATCGAAGTTAGCCGCTTGATTTGGCTCTTCTTCTGCAAGGAGCTCATCGAAAGCATCTTCATTATATTCGTGATTAGCTAACTCTTGTACAGCCTCAGATGGAATCTCCCCCAAAGACGGAAGTTCCAAATCATCGAGTTTAAAATCGACTTCTTCTGAGCCAGAGTCGTCCGCTTCAGCCAACGCATCTTGCTCATCAAATTCTGGAAGGTCCTGATCGTCGATCTTCGAATCATGTCCTTCTCCTTCAGAAGCACTATCAGGAGCCGCAACATCCCCAAATTTAGGAATATCCAGATCATCCAAGCCCAAAGTCTCACCGGATACACTCGAAGCACTGGATTGGACTTCAAGGTCCGATTCTTCACCAACATCGGCGAGTACATCCTCTTCGCTGTACTCAGGAAGGTCTAAATCATCCAGCTCTAGCGATTCTTCGGCTTCCACTGGCGCTTCAGGYTCGGGCTCTTCCGCCACRTCCGCCAGTGCGTCCTCTTCGCTGTACTCAGGAAGGTCTAAATCATCCAGCTCTAGCGAYGCTTCGGCTTCCACTGGCGCTTCAGGCTCAGGCTCTTCCGCCACGTCCGCCACGTCCGCCAGTGCATCTTCTTCRCTGTACTCAGGAAGGTCTAAATCATCCAGCTCTAGCGACGCTTCGGCTTCCACTGGCGCTTCAGGCTCAGGCTCTTCCGCCACGTCCGCCAGTGCATCTTCTTCACTGTACTCAGGAAGGTCTAAATCATCCAGCTCTAGCGATTCTTCGGCTTCCACTGGCGCTTCAGGCTCGGACTCTTCCGCMACRTCCGCCAGTGCGTCCTCTTCGCTGTACTCAGGAAGGTCTAAATCATCCAGCTCTAGCGATGCTTCGGATTCCACTGGCGCTTCAGGTTCGGGCTCTTCCGCCACATCCGCCAGTGCATCTTCTTCGCTGTACTCAGGAAGGTCTAAATCATCCAGCTCTAGCGACGCTTCGGCTTCCACTGGCGCTTCAGGCTCAGACTCTTCCGCCACATCCGCCAGTGCATCTTCTTCGCTGTTCTCAAGAAGATCTGCATCATCACCAACTAACCAATCATCATCTTCCGGGATACCAAACTCATTTGGAATCGCTTCTGGCATTGAAGAGACAGGTTCATGTTCTGGCTGTTCAGAGATATCTGGAGTCTCTGGAGTGGAGTCTCTGGAGTCTCTGGAGTCTCTGGAGTCTCTGGAGTCTCTGGAGTCTCTGGAGTCTCTGGAGTCTCTGGAGTCTCTGGAGTCTCTGGAGTCTCTGGAGTCTCTGGAGTCTCTGGAGTCTCTGGAGTCTTTTCAGATGGTGTATTTACTTGCTCCTGCTGAGCAAGCAAATCTTCTTCTACAATTTCATTCTCTTCAGTCGTCGTGTTTGCGTTTTCTGTCAAGTCTGAGGAAGAAGTGATTGGAACATCGTCTTGATCACTCGGTGCAATATTTGGATTTTCTACCTCTTCAATTGCAGACGTTAACCAGTCATCTTCTTCATCTTGATTACCTGCAAGATCTGCCTCCTCTCGCTGAGGTGGCTGCTCCTGCTTCTCTTCAACATCAGATTCTGGCGCAACATCCAACGACTCTCCGGACTGAAGGTTTTCAACTTCATCGATCGCTGACGTTAGCCAATCGTCTTCTTCTGGCCCTGGCTCTGGCTCTGGCTCTGGCTCTGGCTCTGGCTCTGGCTCTGGCTCTGGCTCTGGCTCTGGCTCTGGCTCTGGCTCTGGCTCTGGCTCTGGCTCTGCAAGAGTTTTGTCGGTTTCTGGGGTTTGTTCAACACTCTCTAGTTTATTTTCTTCTGTTACTGGTTCATCAAGATCAAACTCATCCAGCAATGGGTCTCCTTCAGGAGCAACACTCAACATGTCGTCAATAAATTCTTCACTAGAAAATTTACTGTCACTTGCTAGCGCTTCTGGTTCGATCTCTTCCTCAGTAATAAGATCTTGGTTCGCCTCTACTGTTGAAGCTTCTTCAAGTGCTTCACTTTGCTTTTCAATTTCCAGCAACTCTTCGAATAAGTCAGTACCTTCATCTCCAAGCTCTTCGGAGGCCTGCGCCTCTATATCAGATTGAGGCTCAACCAACTCATCAAGCAGATCTGTACTCTCTTCCAGCGAGGGAACGTCGTCAATGTGATCATCTGACAGGAACTCATCCAGTGTTTCTGTAGAGTCATCATCCAAGTCACTGTTATCTTCAGTAATGAGCTCATCAAAAGTATTTTCATTGTCAGTACTTAAGTCGAGATCATCACTTAAAAAGTCATCTAGCGTTTCATCTGTGCCAAGCTCATCAGCCTCGCCCATCAATTCATCAAGTAGCTCTGTGCTATCTTCGCTGACCGCTGTTGTAGGCTCTTCCACCATTTCATCCAACAACGCAGTTTCATCAAGCGCTTCTGCTTCTAGCTTTTCAAGATCTGCCTGCGCTTCAACTTGGGCAAACAGATCATCAATTTCACTGTCTGAGGCAAGATTAGGCTCATTTGACTCAGCTGTATTTGCACCGCTATCGTCATCACTAAGATCGAAGCCATCACCGGCTTCATCCAATAGCGAATCGAAGTCCAATTCATCATCAGCCTCGTCAGAATCAGTCTCATTAAACAAATCGTCTAACAAAGATTGATCTAACTCGTCCATCTCTAAGTCTTCAGATTCACCATCTGAGGCCAGAAGCGAGTCCAAATCCCCTTGAGAAATATCCTCATCATCGTCTGATAGATCAAACTCTCCTTCAGGTGAATCATCCTCCTCAATAACAACTTCATCTAGAGCGCGCTCCATCTCTTCTAGACCGAGTGCTTTATCTTCACTGTTAACACTGATGCCGTTAGCGCTCATATCCATATCGGCAAGCGCTTCATCTAACTCGCCATCGTCACCGATACCTGCGAATGGGTCTTCTCCATCTTCTCCCTCAAGATTGAAATCGAGGTCGTTGTCTTCCAAGTCAGCAAAGATATCGTCTTCGTCTTTACCTTCCTCAGCTAAGCTCTCATCGGAAAATAACTCTTCTTCGTCAGTAGAGTCACCAAACAAATCATCATCAAGAAGAAGATCATCATCCACTTCTTCATTGAGAGAGTCTGGGGCAATAGGGGCAACGGGCGCGACTTGCTGTTCATTCACTTCTTGTGTGGGGGTCTCTTCTCTCTTACGGCGCCCCAGAAGCATCATGATCAGTAGGCCTATGAATAGACCTGGAATAATCGCGGCGGCAGCAACTAACCACGTGTTGGACAGCAGTTCATCCAAGGGTGACGGTTTCATCTTTTGCTCTTCAGCTAAACGTAAACGCTCAGCTTCTAGTAGCTTTTCGACCTCGTTACGAATTCGAGATTCATCACCCAATTCATCTTTAAGTACATCGACTTCAGACTGAACATCAGCCAGCATCAAGCGCAATTTATGGTTCTTTTCTTCAAGAGCCATTAGCTCGCTTTCTGAGCTTTCGAGTTGACGCTCAAGTGTCGATACCTGAGCTTTTTGTTCTTGCTTAGCAATTTTCGCGAGATCAGAAGTGGCCTCAACTGCTGGCTTAGTATCATCCGCTACCGGCTTCTCCATGTCAGTCGTCGCGGGCGTTTCATTAACAGGCGGCTTAGGTTGAGCAGGTTGTGGCGTGGCAGGAATATTTGTTAACCGAGCCTGATGCGCGGCCATTACATTAACCGCTTCTTGGGTTGTTACACTTTGTACTTGAGCTAGTGATGGAATACGCAACGTACTCCCAGGAATGAGCTCATGGATATTTTGATTGTCAAATGCTTGAGGGTTGAGCTGGTATACAGCAAGTAATGTTTGCTGAACACTCACATTGGTTGACGGGCGTAAACGGCTTGCAATAGCCCAAAGTGTTTCCTGAGAAGTGGTTGGCCCATAAAAGCGAGAGGGTTCGTTATTGTTACGCAGATCTTGGGGAACAAAATCAGAATACCGCGGCGATGAATGAATTTCGCCATCGGGTCCCTTAAGGCGAATACTTTCTGCACTAACAATCGATGTTTGAGTCACGGCTACTAATGCAACTGGCAGCAGCAGACGCTTAAAAATTCGAAGCATAGAAGGCTCAGCTATGTACTCAATAAGTTTTAATGTAATGATCTGTTAAATATATCGGATAAACACGCTAAAACTATAGGCGTATAGCTAAAAAATGTGTGGCTGCCGCCATATTCGCACTAATCTCACACTAAATTTCGCAATCTGATTAAAAAAGCCTCACACGATGGTGAGGCTTTGCTATAGGTGATAATAATAGACTCAGTAGTAGTCGCGAATCAGTACTTCTGCTATCTGAACCGCATTGGTAGCGGCCCCTTTACGAACGTTATCTGCTACAACCCACAAGTTGATACCACTATGGTGGCTAATATCGTTGCGAATACGACCAACCATCACATGGTCTTTACCACCTGCATCACGAACCTGTGTCGGGAAATCTTCACCATGGAACACTTCAACACCCTCGGTCTGCTCTAATAAGTTAGCCACTTCCTGAGCATCAATAGGTGCACGAGTTTCGATATGAAGTGCTTCCGCATGACCATAGAAAACAGGCACTCGCACACAAGTCGGGTTGACCGTGATTGACGAGTCATTAAATATTTTCTGCGTTTCCCACACCATTTTCATCTCTTCTTTGGTGTAGCCATTTTCCATAAACTGGTCAATTTGCGGCAGACAGTTAAATGCAATCTGCTGTGAGAACTGCTCATTTTCAGCTGGCATACCATTAAGCAGCTTTGCAGTTTGACCCGCCAACTCATCGATACCAGATTTACCAGCACCAGAAACGGATTGGTAAGTCGAAACATTAATACGATCGATGCCCACGGCATCATGAATCGGCTTAAGTGCTACCAACATTTGAATCGTCGAACAATTCGGATTAGCAATGATGTTGCGGTTACGGAACTCGGCAATCGCTTCAGGGTTAACCTCAGGCACAACCAAAGGAATGTCATACTCATAACGGAAGTTAGAGGTATTATCGATGACAATTACCCCTTCATCGGCAGCGATTGGCGCCCACTTAGCCGATAATTCTCCCCCTGCGGAAAACAGGCCAATGTGTACCTGAGACCAATCAAAGTTCTCTACGTTTTCGACTTTGATGCTTTTGCCGTTAAAACGGTAAGTCTTGCCTTCACTGCGTTCACTCGCTAGTAGAAAAAGGTCACCAACAGGAAACTTACGCTCCTGAAGTACTTCGAGAATTGTTTCACCGACTGCGCCGGTCGCACCTAAAATGGCAACGTTATATTGCTGGCTCATTGACTTACCTCAATTTGAAAACCTAATTTCGCTAGTGGTTGCAGGTTAGCCTCTGCACTTCCTCTCAGCGTGACTGCACTGTATTCACGGCGATCCCAGTAGTGTTTACGCATCAAATCAAACGCACCAGGTTGACTGATTTCACGACGGAACAATGCATCGTCTTTACGCACATCATAGACAA
Organism: Vibrio sp. Isolate25; assembly: GCF_022398025.1. Taxonomy (NCBI): domain Bacteria; kingdom Pseudomonadati; phylum Pseudomonadota; class Gammaproteobacteria; order Vibrionales; family Vibrionaceae; genus Vibrio; species Vibrio sp. Isolate25. The sequence continues at coordinate 80,310 of NZ_JAKEUT010000008.1, read as the reverse complement.
GTTGCGTCAAGTTGTGCAGCGTAGCTTCATCCCAAGCTCTGTCCAATACTAACTCCGGCACTGGTGCTGTAGGCAGAAGCTCACTGGCATGTGCACGTAAATCGTTATTGAGAAACTCGCAGAAACTATTAAAAATCATCGTGGTTCCACGAGCTTTCCCCTCTAAACCATAACCGGCGACATGAGGGGTTGCGAATGCTAGCAGAGGCAGAAGCTCCATATCAACCTCTGGTTCGAATTCGAACACATCCAATGCAGCAATAAAGCCATCTTGTTTTCTCAGGCGAGCTTTCAACGCAGTATTATCAACAACTGGCCCGCGTGCGGCATTAATCAAAATTTGGTCGCCACGTAACCTATTCAACACGGTTTCATTGATTAGATGATGAGTCGGAAAATCACCATCACGGGTGATTGGAGTATGAATCGTAATGATATCCGCTTGCTCAAGCAATACATCTAACGGGGTGAAATTACGCTCATCTCCCGCCGCTTGCTTAGGTGGATCATTGATGAGCACCTTAATACCGAGACCTTCCAAACACTGCTGAAGGTAGCTCCCCACCTGACCTGCGCCAATGATTCCAACGGTTTTATCAAATACTGAAAAACCTTGTTGCTGCGCAAGTACCATCATGACGCTAAACGCGTACTCTGCTACACCGACTTTGTTGCATCCGGGTGCCGCAGTGAAAAAGATGCCCTTCTCTTTGAGTAACGCTTGATCAACATGATCCATACCTGCCGTGGCCGTTCCGACAAACTTAAGCTTGTTCGCTTTGGCGATAAGATCAGCATTCACTTTTGTCACTGAACGAATCATCAGCGCATCTACATCAATTAAGTCTTCGGCGGTCAGCGTGCGCCCAGATTTTAAAACAACCTCGCCCAGCTGGCTAAAAAGCTGCTCAGCATAAGGCATATTTTCATCAATTAGGATTTTCATGGCTTAAGAGATCTGATTTGGGAATAGCAGAGATTGTGCAGAAAAGCGCAGTCGCTGTCGAGCACTAGCGATAGAAAGAAAAATGCCCGGCATTAGCCGGGCAAAGTTCCAGAACAAAAGGATCCCGACCCGCTCTCCATGGGTCAGAGTCTGCGTCTGTTCGACTACCCTTTTTTCAAAAGGTAGCCAAGCTCTGGAAATTGGTATGCTGGGGAAACCCCAGCGCTTTCGTTAGCCTTGGTATTTCTTGATAACCAATGTTGCGTTTGTACCACCAAAACCAAAGCTGTTTGACATGACTGTCGTCAGTTTCGCATCGCGCGTTTCTGTTACGATATCTAAACCCTGAGCCGCTTCGTCAAGGTTTTCAACATTCACACTCGGCGCGATAAAGTCGTTGTTTAGCATCAGTGTTGAGTAGATTGCTTCGTGAACACCAGCCGCGCCAAGAGCATGACCTGTCATCGCTTTTGTCGCAGAAATTGCTGGGCTGTTGTCACCAAACAATTCTTGAATAGCACCTAACTCTTTTACGTCACCCACTGGTGTTGATGTTCCGTGTGTGTTCACGTAGTCGATTGTCTCTACGCCTTGCATCGCCATCTTCATACAGCGCACTGCGCCTTCACCTGATGGCGCAACCATGTCATAACCATCAGATGTTGCGCCATAGCCAACGATCTCGCCATAGATTTTCGCACCGCGAGCTAGAGCGTGTTCAAGCTCTTCAATCACCAGCATGCCGCCACCACCAGAAATAACGAAACCGTCACGGTCTGCGTCGTATGTACGAGAAGCTTTATCTGGCGTTTCGTTGTACTTAGTAGATAGTGCGCCCATAGCGTCAAACATCATAGTTTGAGACCAATCCAGCTCTTCACCACCACCAGCAAACACGATGTCTTGCTTGCCAAGCTGGATAAGCTCCATTGCGTGGCCAACACAGTGTGCAGAAGTTGCACACGCTGAACTCATTGAGTAGTTAACGCCACGAATTTTAAATGGCGTCGCAAGACATGCAGAAACCGTAGAAGACATGGTACGAGGAACCATATAAGGGCCCACACGTTTCACGCCTTTCGCACGCATAGTATCTACCGCTAATGCTTGGTTCAGTGCCGAAGCACCCCCAGAACCCGCTACGATACCTGTTCGGTCATTAGAAACCTGTTCTTCAGTCAGGCCAGCATCTTCGATTGCCTGCTGCATTGATAGGTATGCATACGCAGCCGCATCACCCATAAAGCGCATCTGTTTACGGTCAATATGCTCTGATGGATTGATTTTAAGATCACCCCAAACCTGTGAACGTAGACCTTGTTCTTTAAACTGCTCAGAGGCAGTAATGCCAGATTTACCTGCTTTAAGAGACACTAAAACTTCTTCGACGTTGTTACCGATACTTGAAACAATACCCATACCGGTGATTACGACTCGTTTCATTATGACATTCCTATAATTCAAAAATCTGCTAGATGATAACTAAGTTACCCGTGAAAAGTGGTCAGCTTTCCCAGAAAACCGTACAATCGCCACAACTTTATCGTCTTCATCACAATAATTCAGACATTATGACCTCAATTACCAATGCTCAGCTGGGCTGGAACGATGTTGGAACACCTGTATCAGACCAGTTCGACGATGTTTACTTTTCTAACGTAAACGGACTTGAAGAAACCCGCTACGTCTTCCTCCATCAAAATCATCTGCCACAAAGATGGCAGGATTATGACCAGCGCCGCTTCGTCATTGGAGAAACCGGCTTTGGCACAGGTCTGAACTTCCTTGCTGTTTGGCAATGGTTTGAAGAATTTAGGCGTCAAAACCCAGATGCGCCACTCAGAGAACTGCATTTTGTGAGTTTTGAAAAGTATCCACTGAGTAAAGATGACCTAATTAAAGCGCACCAAGCATGGCCAGAACTTGCTGAATACGCAAGCAAATTACAACAACACTATCCAATAGCCGTTCCTGAATGTCATAGAATTATTCTGGAAGACGGGGCTATTACTCTCGATTTGTGGTTTGGCGACATTAAAGACTGCATGCCAAAGGTTCCCGTTGATGAGCGAGGCCTTATCGATGCTTGGTTTTTGGATGGCTTCGCTCCTAGCAAAAATCCCGATATGTGGAACCAAGAACTGTTCAATGGCATGGCGAGACTTGCCAAACAGGACTGTACCTGTGCGACGTTTACGGCAGCCGGTTTCGTTCGCCGCGGCCTAATCGAAGCCGGTTTCGATATGAAGAAAGTCAAAGGCTTCGGCACCAAACGGGACATGATCGCAGGTCATATGGCCAATCGCCAAACACACACAAACCATAAACCTTGGTTTGCCCGTAAAAATGCAGAACAAGCTCAGTCCATCGCGATTATTGGCGGTGGCATTGCCAGCGCAACATTAGCAAAAACACTCATCCGCCGAGGAAAACAAGTCACACTATACTGTCAAGACTCAGAAGCCGCACAAGGTGCATCTGGTAATCGTCAAGGTGCTGTTTACCCTCTACTTAATGGCACCCATACAGGCGTGTCTCGCGTATTTGCTCCAGCTTTCCTTTTTGCCAGACAATTTATCGAGCAAGCAGCAGAGCAGATCAAATTCGACCATGACTGGTGCGGCGTGACTCAACTCATGTGGGATGAGAAATCACAAGCCAAACTTAAGCGTATGCTGGGCGGCCACTTTGATAAAGCATTGATCCACCACCTTGATGCTGAGCAAACAAGCCAAACCATAGGTCTCCCTATCGATATGGAGAGCGTCCATTATCCACTTGGTGGATGGTTATGCCCCGCCCAGCTGACTCAAGGACTCATCGACCACTTATCAGAAAGCCCGCTTTTCAGAGTATGTTTCGATACTAAGATTGATGATATGCGCTGGAATGAAGAGCAGAAAAACTGGACGTTAAATAGTGGCCAAACTCAATTCAGCCATGACACCGTTGTAGTCGCGAATGGTCATCAGTTTGCCGATTTGCCACCGACCCAAGACATCCCTTTGGGACAGGTTAAAGGTCAAGTCAGCCACATTCCAACCACGAGTAAACTGAGCCAGCTTAAGACCGTCCTTTGTTACGATGGCTATATGACACCCGTAAACCCTAACAATAGGCATCACTGTATCGGAGCCAGTTACGATAGAGATAATTTGGACCAAGAGTTTGATCCGCACGCACAACAGAGCAATGGTGACAAACTGCGTCAGTGCGTGCCAAATCAAAATTGGCCTCTTGAAGTCGACACCTCGGGTAATCAATCGCGTCAGGGGATTCGCTGTGTGAGTCGCGATCATCTGCCATTTGTTGGCAACGTGGGCGATCTCGAAACAACGAAACAGGTTTACCGTAACCTGCAAACCACCCAATTAGAAGACGCAGAAAAAGCACCGCACTTCCCTAACCTATTTTGTATGCTTGGGTTAGGCTCTCGTGGTTTAAGTTCAGCACCACTCTTGGCTGAGACCTTAGCGTCACAAATTTGTGGTGACCCTTTACCGCTACCAGTGGATGTGCTGGAGGAACTCCATCCAAGCCGCATGTGGGTGAGAAAATTGAGAAAAGGCAAAGCCATCACGGTATTATAAAATGCATAAGGGCTTGCTCGAAAAACTCGATCAAGCCCTTAAGCAATATGCTATCTGTGAGGTTAAGCTTGGTTGACTAACTCTAACCATAGATCGTTAACAATGGTGCGGTCGGCAGGACTCAGCTCTGCACGTGCCTCATCCAAACTACTCTGAATACGTACTTTCAGCTCTTCTATATCATTGACGCCTTCTTCTTCACACGAAGCAGCAGATAGAGAAATATGTCCACGTAAGTAACCACCAGCAAATAACTCATCATCAGATGCGGTTTCAATACGCGCATCAATCATTTCTAGCAGCTTCTCTTCAAATTCAATAATCATAATGCTCTATTGCCTGGGTCAGTTTGATTCTCAAAAAGAGTGCAGAGCTTCTCACATTGAGAAAATTAACGCAAACCCTAGTTATATCAAGGCCTGACAGCATGGCACGCGCTGTGCACTTCCTCAACTATTCACAACGTTCAGCGAGGAAGAACTCATGAAAACACAACACAAGGCTTTGAAAAAGTCAGTCGTGGCGGGTGTTTTATTTCAAGCATCACTCGCCTTTGCTGAGACACCATTCACTTCGTGTCCAACTCAAGCATTTTTAATTCAGAATCCCTCAGGTACGCCCGTCGTCTATGGCGTCAGCATCGACGTAGGTAGCTATGTCACACTGGATTCCAATTTAGATACCGCGAAGCTAAATGGTGTCGGCTACAGCAAACATGACGACTTCATTTACGGCTGGGACTATGGCACAGCCTCACTATCTCGTATTGATTCCACCTTTACAAAAACCTTGCTTAATATCAGCAAGCCATCTGGCGCACCCGCGTCTATCTACGTTGGTGATGTCTCTCTTGATGAAAATGCCTGGTATGGCTACAGACCCAACTACGGACTCTACCGCATTGACCTTGATACACTGGTGATGGAGCTTTCATCACCGCCTAGCCAATTCGGCAATCCTGCAATATACGATTTGGCTTTTCACCCTGATAACAGCCTTGCTTATTCCATCGACTCCAACGGTTACTTGTGGGAGATAGATGTCTACGCGGGCACAGCGAACCGACTAAACCAACTGCTAGATAAAAATGCTCTCGGGTATCGCTTAACTTTTGGTGCGGTCTATTTCGATGTCGATGGCAACTTTTACACCAGCAACAACAGTAATGGGTATGTCTTCAAAGTAACTATCAATGGAAACAGCTCCAGCGCAGAATTTTTTGCTTATGGCCCTTCAAGCAACTCCAATGATGGTGCTCGCTGTGCTCTGGCACCGGTCGAACCCAGTGAATACACCGATTTCGGAGACGCCCCAGATAGTTACAAAACCACATTTGCATCCTCTGGTGCCCGTCATGGCTTGTCGGAACTCAAGCTAGGTTCTGTCATTGATGGAGAGACCGACGGTAGCCCGTATCCGCTCAGTGATGATACTTCAGATGGTTCGGACGATGATGACGGTATCCAGTTCCCCGTTCCAATTCAGGTGGGACAAACCAGCAAAATCATCGCAACGGCTGCAGGCACATCTGACAGTTCAGTGCTCAATGCTTGGGTTGATTTCGACCGAGATGGTGAGTTTGAGTCTAACGAAATCATCATCAGCGACCAATCGATGAGCGATAGCACTGGCGACATTTTCTTCACTGTTCCAACTTGGGCTGTCACCGGGGAGACTTGGGCTCGATTCAGAATTTCCAACACATCAGGCATAGGTCCAAGCGGCGGCGTTCCTGCTGGTGAAGTAGAAGACTATTTGGTCGACATTACAGAAAGCGGTGTCGTGACCGAACTATACCCCAGCGGCGGTGGCTACACATCTTTCGCCTATGAAGATCAGTATCCGAAAAGCGGCGACTATGACATGAACGATGTATTAATGAATGTTAAATACACTGAGTATCAGCTCAACGATCAAGTCATTCGTATGAAAATCGAGGGTAAAGTAGCCGCACTTGGCGGTGACTACCATTCAGGCTTTGCTATTCGATTGCCAGGTGTAGTGAAAGAGGACATCAAATCTGACTCTGTTCAACTTTACGTGAATAACGAGCTGCAAACCGCAACTGTACTTGAAACCGACACCATTGACGCTGTCTTCATTATCCACGAAGACTTATGGGAGATGACAGAACCGGGTGAAGCCGAAGCGTGCACTCTATTTCGCACTCAAGAAAGTTGCGGTACCGCTTATCGCCCTAGCTGGAGGCTGACCTTTTCGTTAGAAAATGCAGTCGATACTTCAACCATGCCACCATTCCCGTACGACCCCTTTATCTTTGCAGCTCCCGGCCACTATTACGGAGATATTGGTTATCAACTAACAGGTGGATTCCCAGGCCGAAGCTTAGAGATTCATCTTAAAAACCAGTCCCCTACCAGTAAGTTTGACTTACGTTACAAGTCTTATGGTGTCGATGCGTCAAGTGGCAATACTCACTATCACGATGACAAAGGTCTACCTTGGGGTATAGAGATCCCTACTACTTGGCAACATCCCTATGAACAAGTCAATATTTTAGAGGCCTACACCAAATTTGATGATTATGCCCAAGACGCCACTGGCCAGACTGAACCTACCTGGTACGAAGCATCTGTAGACGGCAAGATTTATATCGACTAAAGGAGAAATAATTATGTGGAATATCAAACTTATACACTTATGTACAATGATGATACTGGTTTCACTCTCCGGCTGTGGTGGTGGCGGAGGTGGTGAAGGAGGCTCTTCAGGTTCATCAACAGGTTCTTCAGCCACAGCAGTATCAACCGATGAAGATTCCAACAGTTTGGCAAATGTGCGTATCGATTACGACAACGACCTCACTTCAATTTATCAGGTCGATATCGATGTCAGTTTGCCGCACCTTTCCGCTTCTCAGGTTTACATCTCTGTCTGCGATAACACAGGGGGGAGCATCGACGTGGTTGACTACGACAAATGCCTCTTAAAAGCGGCATTACAAGCCGGAACAGGCAGTTACCAGCTACGGGTACCGAATCATTGCGAATCGCTAATCGCGATAGTTTCTGTCATGGAACCCAACACTGCACCATTGGTGTATACGCTCAATCACAACAATCAAGCCGAAACGACTTGGCTGATTCAGTGAATATAAATCCAGCCGTATATTGCGGCTGGCTTTATTCTACTTTAAACATAGAATAATCCAGAGCAGGCTGCTGATAAAAAGACCGTAATGCATCTGAAAGCATACGAACACGCAGTGGCAAACCTTGCTCAAATATCCTACCAACTTCCTTATGGACCTTATGCATAAAGGCTAATCGATCGGGTTCAAACTCACCATTTAAATTGTCACAGCTCACCGTAAACGGGAAACCTGCGCTAAGAGAAAGAATCCATTCATACGCTTGAGGTCGAATTTCTACTTTCTCAAACTCAGCCTGAACCGCTTCAGTGCGTCCATCCGGTTCGTACCAATAACCAAAGTCTTCTAATAGACGGCGCTTTGGCCCTGCGACACACCAATGCGCTACCTCATGCAGCGCCGACGCGTAAAAACCACGAGCAAAAATAATCCGGTGGTTAGGCTGATTATCGCCTGCTGGAAGGTAAATAGGTTCATCCCCTCCTAGCTCCAAACGTGTATTGTACTCGTCAAGAAAAGTGGCGTTAAAAATGTCGATCAAGTCCTGATAGTGGTGGCTCATGAGATAAAGTCGTGGTTTAAATAACAGCGCTCGGCATTCTCGCATTTTTGATCCCAATTGCAAATCTCTATACCAACTACTGACATTAGAAATAATTATGCGAAAGCCCCCTTCACATTCATAAAATCTCATTCGTCACAGATCACATTTCCCACTAAACTGCCTTTTATTGGTTACAGAATGGCAAATTTCCAATCCGCTAGTCACGTAGGGCAAAACAATGTTATTGAGCATTTTATATATCATTGGCATCACGGCTGAAGCCATGACCGGCGCACTCAGTGCAGGTCGAAGAAAAATGGATTGGTTTGGGGTTATGCTCGTTGCGAGTGCAACAGCGATTGGCGGTGGAACAGTGCGCGATATCCTCCTCGGCCACTACCCGCTCGGCTGGGTAGAGAATCCACAATTTCTCGCGATCACCTGTATTGCGGGCGTGCTAACCACGGGATTAGCCAAATGGATCATCAAGTTTAAAGGGTTGTTCATTCGCCTCGATGCGCTGGGCCTGATTGTGTTTAGCATAATCGGTACTAAAGTGGCGTTAGCAATGGGCCATCATGCAATGATCTGTATGGTAGCGGCACTGGTAACAGGCGTTTTTGGTGGGCTATTACGTGACTTAATCTGTCGTCAAACACCGCTTGTATTGCACGAAGAGTTATACGCGTCTGTCGCCCTGATTGCTTCAGGCCTTTACCTAGCGTTACTGGAGTTTGGTATCAATGATGTCACCGCGACCATCTCAACTCTAGTCGTTGGCTACATGCTGCGCATGGCTGCGGTTCGCTTTAAATGGCGTCTGCCTTCATTCCACCTAGAAACTGAAGGTTCTCTTCACTAATTCAAACGCCCCGGCCTCGGGGGCGTTTTATTCTCTAACGGCCACTTAGCTATGAATAATATTCGCTCGAATATTTACCGCTAGGGATCATTTGTGATCCAGTTTAGATTTACCACTCAAACCTACCATCGAAGCTCGCTTGTGCGATGAAAGTGCATTCAAGTATTCTGCAAATCTTTTCATTGGGTTAATCCCCCCCCCCTTAAGAGCGACGTACTTGCTCACCAATCGCTAACATATTGATGCCACTTTCAATCAAGCGTGCGCAGCGGGTTAATTATCCGTTAATTTGTCCTGTGACCTTTTGCACAAATACCATTGCCGACTTATTTTACTCTGGTCACCCACAAGGAAGAGTTCGGCTTCACTTTGATTAAGCTCTCCCAATTTTTCCTTGCTGTTAACCAAAACAGCTGAAAGGTCTGAAGATGAGAAACCAACACCGTATTACCCTATCGGCTATAACGCTAGCTATCATTTTGGCTGGTTGTAGCTCCGCGCCAAAAACCAACGAAGCTTCCGCCCAACTGACGGCACTACTCGACAGCTACCAACATGAATCGCAATCCCTAGATAACACTCACTTTGGTATCATCAATGATCAAATGGCTGCCGCTCGTCAGTCTTTGGATCGTATCTATCTCAACAAACTGCTTGAAATAGAAAGAAGCGCTTTAACCGATGAAGAAAAAGTCTATTTCGACACTTTCCGCTTTGACCGCATCATTGCGATTCGCGGCGCTAGTTTTGCTAACGCGCGATTTGGCAACTTCGATGTACCTATCACCCACTTTTACAACAACATCCAGTGGAATGCCGAAGAAGCAGGTGCTGCTATTGATACCGATTCCGACAGTGAACAAACGTACCAAGATCAACTAACCATACTCAAAGAGTACACCTCTTGGGTCAGGGGCTTACACAGCCAATACCAGCAAGCTACGCAGCAGGGTATTCAACTACCCTCCATTCTTGCTGAGCGCCTATATCAAAACAGCGTGGACACGATTAGCTACAATAATTTTTCCATGCTCAAGGTAGGATTAAACGACTTAAAAACTCAGTCAGGGTATACGCCAACTTTTATCAATCAATACACGCAGGAAGTTGAGAAAGCACAGCGGGCAACCCAAGAGCTGTTAGCGTATCTGCACAATCAGTACGTTAAAAACGCTCGCGGTGAAGGCCAACTCACCGACAAGAATATTGGCTGGGGTGATTTACCTAATGGACAGAGCTGGTATCAGTGGCACCTAGACCGTAACAGCACCACAGGTCAATCCGCAGCTGAACTGCATCAAATGGGTGAACGACTGGTCGAAGAAGCCAAAGCTGAGATGATTCGTGTGGCAAAAGTGGTGGTTGCCAAGCGCGGTTCTATCGTGGAAGCGGCGTATCGAGACCCATCAACAGGTGACGTTTCAACTCGAACATTTGAACTCGCCACGGACTCAGGTCAGATCAATCTCGGCGAGTTTTTTAAATACCTCAACAGCGAGCAGTTCTTTTATGGTCGAGATGGTCAGCAAACAACAACCAAGCAATACGCAGCGGTCTGCAGTAGCGCGTCCTCTCCTTCCGCCTGCGAAAACGCGCTGACGGACTACTATGTGTTTAAAAACAATGCCAACGATGTCGTTGCCAGCTATTTTAAACCTATCAAAACCGACTACACCATAGAGCCAACCCCTGCTGAAAGCGAGATGTATGATGGTGTGGCCTCCTACGACGACAATGTGTTCACTCTCAACACCAACCCAGATTACAGCCTGCAAAAATGGAATGTCTCCACCTTGCTGTTACATGAAGCGGCGCCTGGTCATCACTTCCAAAACGCATACGCGCAGGAATACCCACCTGCTAATCTGCCCGATTATATGCAGGATATCTGGTACACCGCCTATGGTGAAGGTTGGGCGCTCTATACCGAGTGGCTTGGTATCGAAATGGGCATTTATGGAGAGCTAAATGCGCAAAACCAACCGACCTTTGTTAACGGCAAGGGCATGTGTACGCCTGATACCGACTATAGCCAGTTCCAAGGCGGAATCTATACGGATGAGCAAGAGTGTAACGCCCTACAGTACTTTGGCAGTCTAAACGAAGCACAGTTGAGGAATATGCGATTGGCGGTCGATACTGGCATTCACGCTAACGGCTGGAGTATTCAGCAAGCACGCGATTATATGCACGCCAATTCCGCGCTCGGCGAAGGTGACATAGAATCAGAAAGTTTCCGTTACGCCGCCTATGTCGGTCAGGCGGTTTCTTATAAGTCCGGTTATCTGGTTATCCGAGAATTGCTTGAAAAGGCTCAACAAGAGCTAGGAGATAAATTTGAATACGCTGAATTCCACGACCAACTGCTACGCTACGGACAGCAACCTATGGAAGTGATGAAAAGCAACATCAACAACTGGATTTCTACAAAACAACAGGCCTAAATAAAAAACGGCTTCCTTGTGGAAGCCGTTTCTATTCACTAAATCTTCGGCGTTTCTGTCGTCACACCGTGATTCTGACCTCGGTGGCGAAGTAAGTGATCCATCACGACAATTGCCAGCATGGCTTCTGCAATAGGCACTGCGCGAATACCAACACATGGGTCATGACGACCTTTGGTGATCAGCTGAGTAGGTTCGCCTTCTCTGGTGATGGTTTCACCCGGAACAGTGATACTAGACGTCGGCTTCAGTGCAATGTTCGCAACAATATCCTGCCCCGTCGAGATACCACCTAAAATGCCACCAGCATGGTTACTACCGAAACCGTCTGGAGACAAAGTATCACGGTGCTCGCTGCCCTTTTGGCTAACCACATCAAATCCATCGCCGATTTCAACACCTTTGACCGCATTGATGCTCATCAGCGCGTGGGCAATATCAGCATCCAGACGGTCAAACACAGGTTCACCTAAACCGACAGGTACGTTGGTTGCGACAACCTGTAGCTTGGCACCAATCGAGTCGCCTTGCTTTTTAAGATCGCGAATTAACTGATCTAAGGCATCGACTTTGTCGACATCTGGGCAGAAAAACGCGTTATTTTCAATCTCATCCCAATCCACTTTCTCAATCGATACATCACCCATTTGAGACAGGTAGGCACGGATTTCGATACCAAACTCTTGCTTCAGGTATTTCTTAGCGATAGCACCCGCAGCCACACGCATAGCGGTTTCACGTGCGGAAGAGCGGCCTCCGCCTCGGTAATCACGCACACCGTATTTCTGGTGGTAGGTATAGTCAGCGTGACCTGGACGGAACTTATCTTTAATTTCCGAATAATCTTTTGAGCGTTGGTCCGTGTTTTCAATCAACAAACCAATCGAAGTACCCGTGGTTTTACCTTCGAATACGCCAGACAGAATCTTCACCTCATCTGGTTCGCGACGTTGAGTGGTATAACGAGAAGTACCCGGACGACGACGATCAAGATCCGTCTGAATATCCGCTTCAGTTACTTCCAGCCCTGGAGGGCACCCGTCGACGATACATCCTAGTGCGATACCGTGACTTTCTCCGAATGTCGTCACTCGGAAATGCTGTCCGATACTGTTTCCTGCCATTACTTCCTCAAATTTCTTCAGCTCTGTAAACAAAGCTGTACATTACAATTATTGGTAAATTCATAGTGGCGTTATTGCGATTTGATGTAAAGCCCTAAAGCCGATCTATTTTGCTTTCTTTGCCAATAAAAAACGCCGGACATGACTGTCCGGCGTTTTATCACATCAGGCGAACTGAATAATACTCAGTCTTTATAGATTGAGAACTCTTCTGCATGTTGTAGCATCTGTTCACGCGTTAACATGAATACACCATGGCCGCCATTTTCAAACTCAAGCCAAGTGAACGGGATATGCGGATATTGCTCCATCATATGAACCATAGAGTTACCCACCTCACAGATAAGAATACCGTTATCCGTTAGATAATCAGGAGCATTAGCCAGAATACGACGCACCAGTTTTAGACCATCCGTACCCGCAGCGAGGCCAAGCTCAGGTTCATGGGTAAACTCGTCAGGCAGACTGTTCATGTCTTCTTGATCCACATACGGCGGGTTAGACACAATCAAGTTGTACTTCTCTTTTGGCAGATCACGGAACAGATCCGAGCGAATCGGGAATACCTGCTGCTCCATACCATGGTCTTGAATATTCTGCTCTGCCACTTGAAGTGCATCGGTAGAAATATCAATCGCATCAACTTCTGCATCTGGGAAAGCATGTGCACAGGCGATCGCGATGCAGCCACTCCCGGTACACAAGTCCATGATGCGTGTTGGCTCTTCGACTAACCAAGGTTGGAACTCAGCCTGAATCAGCTCACCAATTGGAGAACGAGGCACCAGAACACGTTCATCGACAAAAAACTCTAAGCCACAGAACCAAGCACGGTTGGTCAGGTATGCGGTTGGAGTACGCTCATTGATTCGTTTCACAACACGTTCGACAATGCGCAGACGCTCACTGCTAGTCAAACGAGAATTTAATACATGTGGAGGCACATCAATGGGTAAGTACAACGTTGGCAGGATAAGCTGAACCGCTTCATCCCATGCGTTATCCGTACCGTGGCCATAGAACAGGTTTGCGGCATTGAAACGGCTCACAGTCCAACGAATCATATCCTGAAGCGTGTGTAACTCTGACACGGCTTCTTCTACAAAAATCTTATCCAAAATTGCCTCCGAAAAGCGCTACAATACTGCCAATAGCATTTTATTTATGTATCTATGACCCAATGAGCAAAAAAGACACCGAAATTGATGATGATTTCGCCCTTTTTAGGGATGCAGTACAAGGCGTAAAAAAGTTGCGACAGGATACCATAGTCCAGCAACCAAAAAAAAACACTAAGCAAAAAGAAATCAAGCGTAGCGCCCGTGAAGCCAGCGATACAGAGTTCTATTTTTCTGACGAGTTTGTTCCTCTTCTCAATGAGGATGGTCCTACTCGTTACGCGCGTGATGACGTCTCTCACTACGAGGTGAAACGCCTTCGCCGTGGGGTGTACATCCCAGATGTGTTTTTAGATATGCACGGCATGACACAAAATGAAGCCAAGCGCGAACTCGGCTCGATGATCGCATACTGCATCAAAAATGAGATTTCATGTGCGTGTGTCCAACACGGCATTGGTAAGCATATCCTCAAGCAAAAAACACCGCTTTGGTTGGCGCAACATCCTGATGTGATGGCATTTCATCAAGCGCCATTAGAATTTGGTGGTGACGGCGCTTTGCTGGTTCTGTTATCGATACCAGAGAAATAGGAAAACGGTGCTTTACTGCCTCAAGTCAGGGGGAATGGGAAGATCTGAGGCTTTAAAGTTTGGCCTCTGCCCTCCACGCTTGCGGAACTGCTTTAACTGGAAAACATATGCCAGAACCTGGGCTACTGCGGTAAACAGACCATCTGGGATTTCTTGTTCAAGCTCGGTGGAGTGATACAATGCACGTGCAAGCGGCGGCGCAGGAATAACATAAATGTCGTGCTCACGCGCGATTTCTCGTATTTTGAGCGCCATATGGTCAATCCCTTTGGCAACCACAATCGGCGCTTTATCGGTATCTTGTTTATAGCGCAGAGCCACAGAGAAATGCTCCGGGTTGGTGACAATTACATCAGCCTGTGGCACTTCTGACATCATACGGCGCTGAGCGGCCTCCCGCTGCAACATACGGATCCGCCCTTTAACTTCCGGCTTACCTTCCGTCTCCTTATACTCGTCTTTGACTTCCTGTTTGGTCATCTTCAACTGATCAGCGTGCTGCCAGATCTGGAAAGGAATATCGATCGCAACAACTATCAGCAGTGAACAACTGATCAACAACACGAAGTTCAGTAAGATATCTAACGCGTGGAAAATATTCTGCGGATAAACATCCATACTCAGTTGAAACAGATCTTCCTGAGCCGCATCGATCAGATAAAAGGCGACTCCAGAGACAAGTGCAACTTTCAGAATCGACTTGATCAACTCAACCCAACTTTGCAAGCCAACCATTCGCTTCAAGCCACTGAGTGGGTTCATCTTCGACCATTTCGGCATAGCGGCTTCCACTGAGAAGCTGACCCCGCCAATACCTGCAGCCCCCGCAAACGCAGCAATAAACAGCACCACAAGAATAAGCAATAGCGGTCCAAGCAAATTCCCCATCGACCCCAGCGCAATATCAAACAGCTTAGGGAGATCAAAAATTTCATCACGAGAGAGGTCAAATAGACGCCCCATGAGAGTGTATAAGGCGCGCGCAAGCGATTCGCCAAACCACATCAGGGCAATGGCTCCGATTATAAGAACAGAAACTGACGCTAATTCTTTTGACCTTGCAACCTGCCCCTTCTCTCGAGCCTGTTGCAAGCGTCTGGGCGTGGCGTCTTCGGTGCGTTCTTGACCATCTGATTCTGCCAATTCAGCCCCCTAACAATTCAAACGAATAAAGCTGCAAATTTGTTGCTCCCCTTGCAACCAGAATAGTTCATAGTGGCTAAACAAGCCGGCAATGATATACCAACAAATCAGCAAACCAACAATCAGGGCAAAGGCAAAACCCAACGAGAATATATTCAGCTGAGGGGCGGCACGAGTCATCACACCAAACGACAAGTTAATCGTTAACAACGCAATGATGCCAGATAAGGACATACTCAACGCGACTTTAAACATGATCCCTAACCAAAGTGCGAGCTCCCTAAAATCAACGGTATTCAGCGAGCCACTACCAATCGGCAATGACTTAAAGCTCATCACAACCAGCATGATCATTTTCAAATGACCATCGGTCGCGAGAAAAAACATCGTTGCGAGAAACATAAACAGCTGACCAAGTAGCGGCGTGTTCTGACCATTGGCAGGATCGACCATAGAAGCGAAACCCAAACTCGCCTGCATACCCAGAATCTGACCAAGAATAACGAAGGTCTGGATCATGAACTGGGTGATGGTTCCCATCGCAACACCTATGATGATCTGCTCTAAGAGGGTCATGAAGCCTTGGAAAGAGAGCAACTCTATGGTGTCAGGAACAGCAGGAATGACGGGCATCACAGCAAACGTAATTGCCAAGCCAAGGTAGAGCCTTACACGGGTAGAAACAAAGCGAGCCCCCGTCACCGACATCACCATCAGCATCGCAGCAATACGGGTGTAAGGCCAGAAGTAGTTGGCTATCCAGTCGAGTATAACGCTCGTTGGGAACTCCACATCACCCCCTTAATAGAGAACCTGAGGCAGACGTTCAACGATCGAGAAGAAGTATTCCATCATCATTTGCGTCATCCAGTGAGCAAACAACATCAACGCCAGTAAAGTCACCACCAGACGAGGTAAGAAACTTAACGTCTGTTCGTTAATCGACGTGGCGGCCTGAAAAATCGCGACAATCAAACCAATAAGTAGGCTGGGAATGATAATGGCACATACCATCAGCAATACCATCCACAATGCGCCTCTAAATAGCTCGACAAAGACTTCAGGCGTCATGCTTTCCTCCCGCTATAAAGCAAAGCTGCCAGCCAAGGTTGACAGGATTAAGTTCCAACCATCGACTAGAACAAAGAGCATCAGTTTAAAAGGCAAGGATACAATCATAGGTGATAGCATCATCATACCCATTGCCATCAGAACAGAAGCAACCACTAAGTCAATAATTAGGAATGGTAAGAAGAGCATAAAGCCTATCTGGAAGGCCGTCTTGAGTTCGGATGTAATGAATGCAGGGATCAACACGGCCATAGAGACATCTTCAGGCGCCGTGGCACTCGAACCAGAAATATTGACGAAGGTTTCAAGATCCTTTACTCGTGTTTGCTTGAGCATGAAGTCCTTCATGGGGACTTGTGCTAAATCAAAGGCTTCGCGTGCCGTTATCTGCTCATTGATGTATGGCTGAATTGCTTCGTCATTAATTTTACTCAGTACCGGAGACATAATAAAAAATGTCAGGAAAATCGCGATACCTATGATGACTTGATTCGATGGTGTCTGTTGCAGTCCCATCGCCTGACGGAGGATCGACATCACCACAACAATACGCGTGAATGACGTCATCAAAATGACCATGGCAGGAAGGAAGCCCAACATCGTCATCAGAGCAAGGATCTGCAGATTTATTGAGTAATCTTCACTGCCATCTGTGTTGGTCGTCATAGTAAAAGCGGGGATACCTCCACCGCCGCCAGTAAAACTACCCGTTGAAATTGTCCTCGCCGCACCCTGCTCTTTTTCCATTGCAGATACAGTGACTGATTCTGAGGGAGCAGCATTGGCAGGCACTGACGTGGCGAGCTGCTCTTCAGCATAGGAAAACGCCGAGAAGAGAGTTAAGCATAGTGTCAGTATCAGCGGGGCAATTCGGCTAGTGTTTATCATTCTTTTTCAACAGCTGAGTCAGTTGAGTGGCAAAAGGGCTTGCCGCTAAAGCAGACTTATTCAGCTCCTCCTGGGTCAAGGGGGTATCCAGTTTTGAAATCAGTTGTATTGATTGGGCGGTCACCCCAACCAGAAACTGTTCTTCGCCAGCCTGCACAATCATGATTCGCTCACGAGTACCGACTGGGATTTGACGAACAACACTCAAGCCACTCTGGTTAATCATTGCAGGTACACGCATGCGTTTCAGCAACCAAGCCAGAAACAGAATAAACGCAACAACGAACAAGAGCGACCCAAACGTGGTCGCCCAATCTAACTGATTACTGGTTACGGTTTCAGCCCAAGCATAAGGAGAGAGTAGAGTAAGGATACACAGAAAAACGCCTTTTAACTGTTCTCTCATAACCTACCTTAGCTTCTTAATTCGTTCAGTTTGGCTAATAACGTCGGTCAGACGAATACCAAACTTGTCGTTGACCACCACCACCTCACCATGGGCAATCAAGGTGCCATTAACCAAGACATCCAATGATTCACCTGCAAGGCGTTCCAGTTCAACTACCGAACCTTGGTTTAGCTGGAGTAAGTTACGAATGCTGATTTGTGAACGCCCCACCTCCATGGAAATGGTCACCGGAATATCGAGAATAGTATCGAGTTTACGGCGTTCATCTTCAGAAATAGGCGAGCCAGTGTCTTGCAATTCGTCGAGTTGAGCGGCCATAACCTCATCTACATCTACCTCTGGCGCATCAGGGTCTTCACCTAATGCCGCAGCCCATTCGTCCGCCAGTTTTTGATCGTCGCTCGGTTCCATACCTGTTACCTATTTACTCTATTAATCTTCAATTTCACCGTCATCTTCTTCTAATTCAGAAATGACGTCTTTGCCTAGAAATGCAATATCGGTTTTCACTACATCTGGGCGTTTAATTTTCTCTGATACCTGAACTGCAAGTTGTTCACCCGAACGGCCCATCTTCACTCGGAACGTAGGCAGCTCTTCAACAAACATTGTGGCATGCTCGGGCATAGAAATAGGGATGATGTCTCCGGGTTGAAGCTCCATCAAATCTCTTAGTGAAATATCTTGTTCTAGTAAATTCACGCGAAAGTTGACTGGAACATCCATAATTTCTTCACGAAGTGCGGTACTCCAACGAACGTCCGTTTCCATTTTATCGGACTGAACACCAGCATCGAGAAGTTCGCGAATCGGTTCCACCATTGAGTATGGCATGACCACATGGAAATCACCGCCACCGCCATCCACTTCAATATGGAAAGAACTGACAACAATCACTTCCGTTGGGCTAACAATGTTCGCCATACTTGGGTTTACTTCAGAATCAAGATATTCAAACTCGACCCCCATCACCGGAGACCAAGCTTCCTTGTAGTCTTCGAAGACAATTTTAAGTAGCAACTGAACGATGCGACGTTCCGTTGGCGTAAATTCACGACCTTCGATACGCGCATGGAAGCGACCATCCCCACCAAAGAAGTTCTCAACCAAAATGAAAACTAAGCGCGCTTCCATAGTGATCAGTGCGGTCCCTTTTAACGGTCTGAAACGCACCATATTCAAACTGGTCGGGACGTACAAGGTGTTTTGGTATTCACCAAACTTCATCATTTGTACGCCATTTATCGACACTTCGGCGGTTTTTCGCAGCATATTAAATAAGCTGATCCGCAAATGACGCGCAAAACGCTCATTGATCAACTCCAGCGTTGGCATTCGACCACGGACGATGCGGTCTTGAGAGGAGAAGTCGAATTCTACAGCACTAGCATCGCTCTCGGCGCCACCACCTTCATCTTCTGCCTCATCAACATCGTCAACACCATGGAGTAGCGCATCAATCTCGTCTTGGCTTAATAGATCGGTCACTCTTCACCTACTGTATTACAAAGTCAGTAAATAACACACGTTCAATCACTGGTTGCCCTACTGCACGATTTAAACTCGCTTTGATGTCTTCTGTAGCTCTGTCTCGCAGCTCCACACGTCCGTTAGCGCTGCGAAGTTGATCGACGGTCGCTGAGGCAAAAGTTCCGAGTAACGAACTTTCAATCAGAGGTGAGTGGTAACGTGCCAAGTTCTCATTATCAATACCGCGCACCATTAACTGTACTTTGATTTGCACAAGACGATCCTTTTTATCGCCAGTGACATTAAACAGGAATGGTTGCGCAATATTAACGTAAGAGACAGGTTCAGCAGCGACCGCCACGGCTTGCTGGGTCGTTTGCTCTACTTCTTCAGGTTCACTCGAGCCCATGAGAAAGAAAGCCGCACCTCCGCCACCAACCAGTAAAACAACAACAGCGATGATGATAATTAACAGCTTGCTTTTTCCCTTGGGTGCTTCTGCTTCTATTCCTTCGTCTGCCATATCCGATGTTTCTCTATTTTTCTTACTTTTCTACAGTTTAAGCGTAATAACTAATTCCATCACGCTTTGTTGCGACATTCAAATCAAGATTGACGTCTGGTTCAAGGTTTTCTTCACCGGTAAAGGCTTGATTGCTGCTACCTTGACCATTTCCAGCTCCACTTCCAGCCGCATAACGATTTTGTTGTTGACCCGCGGATTGCTGCTGAACTGACGAGTCACCCAATTGAACGCCTTGTTGAGCTAACATTTCACGTAAACGGGGCATAGATTGTTCAATGACATCCCGAGCCTGCTGATTCGCCACCGTAAAGTGAACTGTCGCTCCCTCTCCCGTCATATTCATACGGATCTGTAATCGACCTAGCTCTGGCGGATCCAAGCGAATATCGATGTTTTTTAGATTCTTCGACATCATCATTTGGACTCTTTCCGCTACCTGATCACCGGCCATTTCTCGATTAAGCTGCAATGGAGCTTGAGCAGCAGCTTGCTCAGTACGAATTGGGTTCTGTGCCGTCAAACCTTGTTGGCTTGCGGCCTGTGATAGTTGCTGAGCAAACCCTGTATCACCACTTTGACTCGCCCCCTGCTTCCCGTCTGTTGCAGCTAATTTGCCTACAGCACCCGCTGCTTTCGCTCCCATTACCGCTTTTAGCATAGCTTGTTCACTGGCTATCGGTGTAGAAGCGACTTGCTGAAGTTGACTCGCAGCCAGCTCATTGGGCAAAGGCACTGCCGCAGCCTGTTGCGTAGCTTGAAGATGGCTCTGAGCCGCCGTGACTTGAGCACTTGATGATGTATGTAATGCTTGCTGAACCGATTGTGCCACCGCAGCTTGCTGTGCTTTAGGTTTTGCATCCGGTTGAATCTGTAACTCATCAACTCCCACATCCGCCGCTGAGACCGCCCATGGGATTGCCGAAGAACCAGAAACTGCTGTGGCTGCAACCGTTGGTTCAATAGCACTTTCTGTTACAACTTCACTGCCAGCCAATTGTGATGGCGAAGCATTCGACTGTAGTTTTTTTTCAGCACTAGGCTTTGCTGGCTCTGTCCGATTGGTTTCATTACCTTGAACCATGGTAATTTGTGCCTGTGCTTCGGTTTTTGCCGCTTCAACAATCTGTTCGATCTCTTTATCAGACAAGCCTTGGGTTTTCAGTTCATGTTTTATCTGTTCAATTTCAGGACTGGTTAACTGAGCTTTATCGCTATTCCCCTCAGTCACTCCAGCCATAAGAGCCACCGCGCCTTCTGCAGTCACGGTCAGCTCACCATCACTAGGTTTATCGGAAGCTATCACAGCTTCCTGACCATCTTCAGATTCAATAAATCGCTTCGCACTTTCAGGAACCATCACTTGCTGCTCCACAGGTTGCTCAGCCATCAAGTGTTCTTGTGCTTTGATGCTTTTCTTATTCTCAGTGTCAGTAACATCCACATCCGTTTGTGTTTCACCTTGAGTCTGCCTTTGCACAGCAGAAGCGGCTGTGTTTAACGTTTCCGCCTGCTCTTCTTCGCTAACGTTGTGAGCCTTCTGTTGCTGTGAAGAGCTTACTTCTTGTGTCGCCAACTCAGGTTGTTGTGGCAACTCATTGCCGTCCTTAGGTTGAAGGGCCTTACTGGCTTTGTTTAAACGACCAAGCAATTCCCCATTTTCAGACACAATCTTCTCAGCATCACCTTCTGTTGAGTCATTAGACTGGCTTTTCGTTGATGCCTCAGTTTCTACTTTAACTTTAGAGGCTGGTTTATTCTGCTCTTGATCTATCGCTAACAATTCATCAGTTGAAGAGCCCTTGGTCCCCTTAGTGATCACTTCCCCAGACTCTAACACCTCGTCTTCATCGGCACTGACGCTCTTACCATCACCCGCCTCTTGTTCAGGCTCAATTGAAGCCGCCTCTTCCTCTCCGACTGCAGACTCAACTGTCATTGATTCTGCGTCTGAAACCTTTTCTCCACCGGATTCACCTTTAATAAAAGCGGCCAACTTAGAAAAAAAACCTTCAGACGGTTTCGCCTCTTCACCCGAACCAACGGACTGGGAGGATGTGGTCGACGTTTTCGGGGTGTCAGAAGCCGGAGTTAGGTTTATATTCATAAATAGATACTCGCGCGTAATTGAGGGAGCAGTCGCGGCCTGTTACTTAGAATGGTTTGAAGCGGCAACTCATCATTTAACGAAACAGAACTGCAAGAAGTACGCCAATCAAATAGATAATAAGAATAATTATGTGAAGTTAGTTCGAAGTCCGGCGGGAGTATTGCAGAGTAGAAAACTCGTCCATTTGTTTTTGCTCACGAACATTTTGTAAACGCTCTTTTTCTGCCTGTTTTTTATCTATCAGCCACTCATAAGAACGCCTTTGTTTACGACATTCCAACCAGTTTTGCTCACAACTTTCCACTTGGGACTTAAAGTGCTCTTCTGCTTGTTTCTGCTTGGCCAGAGTTTCATCTAAGGTCGTCAAAAAACGATTAAGATGAGAGTATTGACTAGCCGTTAACCCTTGTTTGCCTCGTTCTACCAATTGATTGCAGTAGTCCAATCGGTATTTTTCTATCTGCTCTAACTGCTGATAATAGCCATCCAGTTCAACCCGCGCCTGACCAAGCGCGAGTACCGCTTGGTTTTCTCGTTCCTGAGCCTGACTCAATAAAAAATCCAGCGCATTGTCCATGGATTACGAGTCTCCTTGTAGCAGGTTACGCAGCATGTTGACACACATATCGTACGGTACCGTCTCTTTCATCGCTTGCTGTAAGTAACCATCCAGTCGAGGTTTTAATGTGAATGCACTATCAATGGCTGGGTCAGATCCCGGCTTATAAGCACCAATCGATACCAAATCTTGATTTTTTCGACAAACTGACAGAACTTGACGCACCGCTTTGGACATCAGTATCTGCTCTTCTGAGGTAATTTGTGGCATGACACGACTGACTGACTTCTCAACATCAATAGCAGGATAATGACCAGCATCAGCCATTTCACGCGATAGCACGATATGACCATCTAGAATGGCTCGTGATGCATCGGCGATTGGGTCTTGAAGATCATCACCCTCCGTCAGAACGGTAAAGAATGCCGTGATGGAACCTTGCTCTTGACCACCATTACCCGCACGCTCAACCAAAGCAGGCAATTTTGCAAACACAGACGGTGGATAACCTTTAGTCGCAGGCGGCTCACCTACAGAGAGAGCAATTTCACGCTGAGCTTGAGCAAATCGAGTCAATGAGTCCATGAGGAGAAGCACATCTAAGCCTTGATCGCGAAAATACTCTGCAATCGTCAGGGCTGTCTGACAGCCTTTTAATCGCATCAGTGGCGACGAATCCGCTGGTGCCGCCACGACAACCGAACGCTGACGACCATCTACTCCAAGGATTTCTTCGATAAACTCTTTTACCTCACGACCACGCTCACCAATTAAGCCTACCACGACCACTTGAGCAGTGGTGCCTCGAGTCATCATCCCCAAAGTAACCGACTTACCCACACCTGAGCCGGCAAATAAACCGATACGCTGACCTTTACCAACCGTTAGCAAACCATTAATTGCCTTGATACCCACATCAAGTGGTTCTGAAATCGGCTTTCTCGCTAGAGGGTTAATGGGCTCCGCGTTAAATGCAGCCCGTTTCTCCGTATAAATAGGCCCAAGGCCATCAAGTGGATTCCCCACCCCGTCAATCACACGACCAAGCAGTTCCATCCCCACAGGTAAACCCACTTCGCTAGTTAAAGGGGTGACTTTCGCGCCCGGTAGGACACCTGTGATCTGTTCACTGGGCATTAGGTAGAGGTTATCTCCCGAAAAACCCACCACCTCAGCCTCCATCTCACCATGCATCGTTTCCACTTTGCACAGGCTACCGATAGGCGCTCGGCATCCAGTCGCTTCCAATGTTAGCCCAACGACTCGAACCAATTTTCCAGAGGCAACAGGCCGACAAGTTAGCCCTTGTGTTTGATATTGAGAAAGGCGTTCTGCCAGCGCCAACATTACTCACCACCTTGATGACGATTCACGCCACAAAAGCTCTGTAGCACACTGCGAATTCTGTCTTCAAGTCGATAATTGACGCTAGACTCACCTGCTTCAATCTGCACATCACCCCGATTGAGCGCAGGTTCAGCCATGAGTGTCCAATTACGAAATTCCAGCTCAGCTTCACCATATGAAGAGCGAATAATCTCCACATCTTCAGGATGAAGCTTCAAAGTGATCGAATGCCCTGAGATGGGTAGGGATTCAACCGACTGCTTGATGGTATCCAATACAACTTGAGGATTAGTCTGTACTTCAACATGCACAACTTCTTTAACCAGAGTCAGTACCATGTCGACCAGCTGTTTCTCAACCTGCGCATTCATCAGTTCCAAAGGCTGAGCAAACTGATTAGCTAGGTCAACGAAAGTTTGTACCTGTTGCTGAATCAGATCCTGACCCGCTTCAATGCCTTCCGCTTTTCCTGCTTCCAAGCCTTGCTGATGACCTTCTTCGTGACCTTGCTCTTTTCCTTTGTCATAACCTTGTTTGAAGCCTGCTTCTTGACCTTGGTGTAAACCGTCCTGATAAGCCTGCTGTTTGATCTGTTCAATGTCTTCTTCGGTCAGCTCTTTAGGTGCTTCATCCTCAGGTTCAGAAAAGGTAGGCATCCAGCTAGGGTCATAGTTCATTGCCGTTTCTTTCGCCTGTTTATGAGTTTCCGGCGTATAATCCGGCATTCCCCATTTCTCAGGCTTTTGGACTTGCTCGTCATTATCTAAGCGCAAAAAGCCGCGCTTTCTTTCCCCTGACATAGACCTATTACCTACTTCAAATTACAAGAATTCGTCTGCGCCGCCGCCCAGCATAATCTCACCAGAGTCTGCCATACGACGGGCCACAGCCAATACTTCTTTCTGTGCCGCTTCTACATCAGAGACTTTAATTGGTGGCATAGCTTCAAGATCATCACGCATCATCTCAGCGGCACGTTTAGACATGTTCTTAAAGATCTTCTCACGCAGAGCATCATCGGCACCTTTAAGTGCGCGCTGCAACGCATCTTGTGGAACATCACGCAGTAGTTTCTGAATACCTTGATCGTCGACTTCGATGAGGTTCTCGAATACGAACATAAGGTCTTGGATCTGCGTGGCCATGTCTTCATCTTGATCGCGAATTTGCTCCATCAGGATGCCTTCTACATTGTTGTCCATGTAGTTCATGATTTCCGCAGCAGCCTTCAGGCCACCAATCTTGGCAGCTTGAGCACCTGCTTGACCCGCAAACTGTTTCTCCATGATTTCATTCAATTCCGCCAAAGCCGAGGGTTGAACTTCTTCTAGATTGGCAATTCTCATCATCAGATCAAGACGGTCACGCTCAGCAAACTGAGACAAAATTTCCGCAGACTGATCCGGCTCTAGATAAGACAGTACGATAGTTTGAATCTGAGGGTGTTCGTTGATAATGATGCTGGCAACCTGACGCGGGTCCATCCACTTAAGTGAATCCAAGCCCTTCGAGCCTGTTCCAAGCAGTATTTGGTCAACAAGATTATTGGCTTTATCTTCACCAAGGGCAGCAACCAAGGCATTACGCATAAAGTCTTCACTGCCCATACCAATATTGGTGTATTTTTGAATGTCTTCCAAGAAAGCACGGTGTACCGCACCGACCTTATCTTGGCTTAGGTCAGCAGCGCGAGCCATAGCACTACCAACGCGTTGTACTTGTTTCGGTTCCAAGTGACGAATGATACCGGCAGCGTCTTCCTCATTTAAACTCAATAAGAGGATCGCCGCGCGCTCTTCGCCCGGTATACTTTCTATATCCACGGTGTTGTCTACAACTTCGCCACCGCCTTCTCCCTGTGGTACGACTTCGTTAGGCATCTTCCATCCAGTTCTTCACTACTTGTGCCGCCAGTTCTGGCTCGTTAGCAACCAGCGCACGAACTGCTTTCAACACATCTTCATCTTTATGGAGGTTAGGCAAGTCAATGCTAGAGCCGAACTCAAACAGCTCGCCACCATCCATATCTCCACCAATCAGGCTGGTTTCTCCATCAGCACCAATTGGCAACCCATCTGGTCCGTATAGTTGGTCATCATCGTCATCCGAAGCAGGGTTGAGCAATTTCTTCATGGCTGGGCGAACTAGAACCAACACAACGACTATGATAACCAACGCACTTGCAAACCAACGCACCCAATCGTTGAAGTTAGGGTGCTCCCAGAGAGGGACATCCGTTAGCACTTCAATTTCAGGTTCAGCAAACTGCATACTCAACACATTAAGTAAATCACCACGACTTTCATCAAAACCAACCGCACCAATCAGCACTTGGCGAATTGACTGTAACTCAGCATCCGACAGAGGTTGATAAGTCGTCTCACCACTCTCTGGATTAACAGATGCACGGTTTTTTATCGCGACAGCGACCGTTTGGCGATTAACAATCCCCGACTGACGACGTTCGTGACTGATTGTTGTATCCAGTTCAAAGTTACGTGTGGCTTCTTTATGCACAGAACCCTGGCCCATTAAAGAGCCATCTTTCATTTGAGCTACGTCTTGCGGAATGGACGCATCCGCCGGAGGTTGGTTACTCAGCGCACCCGGTACACCCGCCACCACGTTACCATTATTATAGTCTTCCAGTGTGTATTCACTTCGAGTCGAAGGGGTGTTCGGGTCGAAGCTCTTACGCGTTTGCTCTATCGCACTGAAATCCAGCTGAATATCTACTTGTGCGGTGTAGTTTCCAAACCCAAGAATCGGGATAAGGACAGAATCAATTTTATCGCGCAGTGCTTGTTCTTGCTTACGCTCGAGCTCATGCTCTTTACGGCGTGCAGCCGAAGCTGGGTCTTGCGAACCAGAGCTGAGCAATCGACCATGTTGGTCAGTGACGGTAATTCGAGTGGGTTTCATACCTGGAACAGCACTAGCCACCATATCAACCACAGAGTCGACCTCTTCCTGTTTAAGCGAGGTTCCAGTACGCAAGGTTAAAAATACCGACGCCGAAGCTTCTTGGTTGTGACGAACAAAGACACTTTGTTTTGGTAATGCCAGTAACACTCGTGCTTTGCGTACTTGTGTCATCTCTTCAATGGCTTTGGCTAACTGGCGCTCACGGCTTAACTTGAGCCGTTCTTGCTCTAGACGTTGGGAAACACCAAATCCCATATCTTGCATCAGTATTTCGTCGCCAGCTTGCTTTTCATTGTTTAAGCCGGCACGAACCATATTTAACTTGAGGGAGTTGTATTCACTGGATGGAACAGAGATGGTATTACCGTCCAGTTTATAGTTGACCTTCTGCTGGTCTAGATAATCGAGAACGGGAATCAGCTCTTCCGTCTCATAAGCACCAAGCGGACGCATTTCCGGCTCTCTTACCCAGAAAAACAACATCACAATCAAGGCAACACAGATTGAAATAGAAAGAACTAGGACAACCTGTCGAAGGAGATCGAGGTCCCCCACTGCCATATCAAATTTGGATGTACTTTGCTCGTCCAAATCTGGGTTCTGAACATCAGTATCCATCTCTGATGTTGCAACCATCGCGGTATCAGGACCACCATCCGATACTGCAAGATCCGTTGATTGATTTTGCTCTGCCACAGACTATACCTATCACTTAAACTGGCATGTTCATCAATTCTTTGTACGCTTCAACAAGCTTGTTACGTACCTGAATCGTTGCCTCAAAGGCCACACTGGATTTATTGCGGGCAATCATCACATCAGAAAGAGACACATCCTGATCACCACGATCAAATCGCATTTGTAAATTGCCTGACGTTTTTGACAATCCATTCACGTTATTGATGGCATTGTTGAGCAAGTCACCAAAATCCGCTCCCACTGTATGACCAGTTGCGGCAGGTTTAGTGTTCGCTGCTTCGAACATCATTGCTTGCATTTCGCCTTGAAAACCATCAACTCTCATTGAACACCTCGGACGTCAACTCTTTGACTACAATTATTGCTATAACTATGACGCTGCAATCTACATGCCATATCAATGTGAGCGCCGAAAATAACACGTTAGTTTGGAATATCAATCCCCGCATCACGCATTTTGGCTAACTTGTAGCGCAATGTACGTGGGCTAATACCTAGCTTTTCAGCCATTTCTTTTCGACGACCGTTACACTCAGCCAAAGTCTCGAGAATAATGGCATATTCTTGTTCTCGCAGTTCACCACCAAGGCCTGCACTAGAGGCAAACGCATTGTCAGGCTCAGCGATTGGCTTAATATTGGGCGCTGTGATTTCACCTGTTTCAACAACATGCTGTAAGCTACCCGCATCTTGCCAATCTAAGCCTTCAAGTAAAATATGGTCACTCCCTACGTTACCATTTTCACTAAGAATCAATGCACGCTGAACGACATTATCAAGCTCACGGACATTTCCTGGCCAAGAGTAAGCCAGTAACTTATTCATTGCACTCGCTGAAAGGGTTGGGACAGGTAGACCAAGCTTCTTGCAATGACGCTCTATAAGGTGATTAGCTAGAGGCTCAATATCACCTTTGCGTTCACAAAGCGCTGGCCACGCTAACGGGAACACATTCAGGCGATAGTATAAATCTTCTCGGAAGTTCCCTTCCTGAACATACAACTTTAGGTCTCGGTTACTGGTGGCCAAAACTCGAACATCAAGCTTGATACTCTTTCGGCTTCCTAAACGCTCAACTTCACGTTCTTGCAAAACACGCAA
Source organism: Vibrio sp. Isolate25 (assembly GCF_022398025.1). NCBI lineage: Bacteria > Pseudomonadati > Pseudomonadota > Gammaproteobacteria > Vibrionales > Vibrionaceae > Vibrio > Vibrio sp. Isolate25. Next base: position 51,732 of record NZ_JAKEUT010000008.1, on the reverse strand, counting down.
TAACTTAGCTTGAAGGTTTAAATCCATCTCGCTGATTTCATCCAGCAAAATAGTGCCCCCCTGTGCTTGTTCAAACTTACCTGGGCACGCCTGAACAGCGCCTGTAAAAGCGCCTTTTTCATAACCGAAAAGAGTCGCTTCCAGCATATTGTCTGGAATGGCAGCGCAGTTAATCGCTACAAATGGGCCATCTTTACGGTTTGATGCGTTATGAATGTAGCGCGACATCACTTCTTTACCAGAGCCACTCGGCCCCAAGACCATTACACTAGCGTCTGTTTTCGCCACTTTGTCTGCCATTGCTAACAGCTTTAAACTTTTTTCATCGGCAACAACGGCATCGCCATTATCATCAGATTTGATCGGCGCATAACGACTTACCATGTTCAGTAACACTTCCGGCGCAAATGGCTTAGCCATATAGTCTATCGCGCCATCTTTCATAGCTGAGACCGCATCTTCAATGTTGGCGTACGCCGTCATCAGTAATACAGGTAAGTTTGGCCAATGCTGCTTGATATTGCGCAGCAGTGCCAGACCACCCATGCCCGCCATTTGCACATCAGAGACGACAATATCTACCTCATGCGCCTTAAGCTTGACTAAGGCATCTTCAGCGCTATCCGCTTCCAACCACTCATATCCAGCCAGTGCTAGGGTATCGACCAAGGCTTCGCGTAGACCTTCATCATCTTCTACGATTAGTACTTTGCTTTGTGCCATTATCCTTCTCCTGTCATTACATCGTGATCAGCTTGCGGAGTACGCTCTAAAGGAATACAGATGGTAAAACATGCACCATCACCTTCCTCAGAAATCAGTTCTAACCTTCCATCGTGAGCACGACATACCATTTGCACAACTGCCAAACCCAATCCTGTGCCTTGGGAGCGTGTGGTAAAGAAAGGCTCCATTATTTGATTATGTAGTTCCTTCGGTACACCTGGGCCACTGTCCTGTACCGAGATCTTCAATTCGTTGTTTACCGGACGGAAAAAAACATCAACTTGTGATTGTTTACCCGCAATTTGAATTGCGTTCATCACCAAGTTGCTCAGTGCAGATGCCACCGCATTCGCATTGCCAAACAATTGTGTCTCTTCTTTTTCCACTTCAAGATGATAATCAATCTGGCTATTTTTCAGTGCCGTTTCCACCATAGGAGAGAACTCTGAAACCAACTCTGAAATGGTAAAAGGCTTGACCACTTTGTTGTCGCCTCCTTTCGCAAACAACAACATATCGTTGACCTGTTTTTCAAGATCATGCAGACGATCCATCAGCTTACTTTGAAAACGATCTTTGGTTGCGAGAGGTAGATTTGGCGCCCCCAAATTTGAGGCGTACAACATCGCACTGGAAAGAGGTGTTCTGACCTGGTGCGCTAATGAAGCCACCATACGACCTAAGGAAGACAAACGCTGCAAATCACTGATTCGAGATTGTAATAGACGAGTTTCCGTCAAATCTGTAATCAGGATCAATTGCCCAGTAGTGGAAGCTGAGATCGCCAGCCTCACTTTACGACCGTTGCGAAGCGAGATCTCATGGCCATCATCTTCACGTGGTGCAAACGCTTGTTGGATAACTTCAAACCATTTCTGTCCAATTAGCGGCATTTCCAATAAACGCTGCGCTTCTGGGTTTGCCTCGTGAACAACACCTTGAGTATCAAGCAAAATCACACCAGCCGGCATCACATCTAATACCTGCTTATAACGTTCAACTTGTTCTTCAAGAGTTCCGAGCGGTTGCTGATTCATGATCGCTTGGGCTGAGTCCATGTCGTATTTCTGCCTTAAAAACTACAATAGCCTGAAATGCAAGAAGCACGCCAGGCTATTTTATATAATTTTCAGACACTTAATGTACAGTCGATATTTTGACAGCGCCGATATTATGCAACTTACCGCTGCACATTATACTTTCTCATCTTCTCCACTAGCGTGGTTCGACGCATACCAAGCATGTCAGCAGCACGAGCAACAACACCACCTTGAGCTTCCAAAGCTTGGTTGATCATATTGATCTCTAACTCTGCCAACATCTCTTTAAGGTTGACCCCTTCAGGAGGCAATTCCTGCGGCGTATTGGAGTTTTCGTGTAAACCATCAGCTTCATCAAGGCTGAAATCTTCAGAGAAAATGTCCTGCAATACATCACGTTCTTGCTCCTCAACTGAAGCAAACACGTTATATTCAGGCTGAAACTCAGGAATATCACTATAGCGATACTTGGTTGGCAAATGGTTAACATCAACCAAGCTATTTGGATAGAGAATAATCATTCTCTCAACAAGGTTGGCTAACTCTCGTACATTTCCCGGCCAGTCATGTTCCATTAATGAATTGATCGCTCGCGGTGTAAAGCAGATTGGCTGAGCGCCCTCGGCTTCCATACGCGTCATCAGCTCTTGTAACAACAATGGAGTATCTTCAATACGATCGCGTAGCGCAGGCATCTCGATTGGGAACACATTTAAGCGATAATAGAGATCCTCACGGAACGACTCATCATCAATCATGGTTTCTAAGTTGCGATGAGTGGCCGCGATGACACGCACATTGACTTTAATCGTAGTATTACCACCAACTCGCTCAAAACATCTTTCTTGAAGTACACGGAGCAACTTAACCTGCATCGGCATTGGCATATCGCCGATTTCATCAAGAAATAGTGTCCCACCTTCCGCAAGTTCGAAGCGCCCTTTACGAGACGTTATCGCTCCAGTAAAAGCACCTTTCTCATGGCCAAACAACTCACTTTCAAGAAGATCCGGTGGGATAGCTCCACAGTTAATTGGTACAAATGGCCCATTTCGACGAGCAGAGTGATAATGAATATTACGAGCAACGACTTCTTTGCCGGTACCGGAATCGCCTAAAATGAGCACATTTGCTTCAGTAGCGGAGACCTGTTCAATCAGGTGGCGAACTTCTTTAATGCCAATACTTTGTCCCACTAGACTGCGAAACAGAGTGTTCTTGCGCGAAGAAGAGACATTGACACCTTTACGGCCTAGAAAGTCCTTGCAATGTCGCAGCGCTTCACTTAGCTGGGGATAATTAAGAGGATATTCCAGTTCACCAACATAATTCGTCATTTCTTCAACTGGATAAGAATGCGTTCCCGCGATAAGTAAAGGAATATGATTTGCCTGAGAGAGCTGAGAACTCAATTGAGTTGAAAAGTGATTATTTTGCAGCGAACCGACAATACATCCAGCCCACACATCTGACCAGTCAACGTCGTTCAGCTGCGCGGAACTTATCGCCTCACATTGCTCTCCGACAAATTCTAATATATTACTCAGATTGATGCGCGCTTGAGCATCATCTTCAATTACGAGCAGCTTTGCTAAACCTTGCATAGGTGAGAATTATTGCCTTTATCTTGAAACGTTGTGGCTGTTATTTCTGTCTCTAACACTAATTTAACTATAGAACAGGATTAGTGATAAACAATTCATAAAATTCAGCAACAAAATAAGCCACTAGGCTACTAAGTGGCTTCTATTCTATTTGATAAAAAAATAAAGGCAACCAAGCAATTAGGTGATGTGACGTTTGCCCAAAAGCTTTTTATGCAAGATATTTCAATACAACCTTATAAGTTTAACTTATCGCTTAAATTCCAACATCGGTTGCGGTCAGGTTATGGTATTCAGGCGGAATCTGTTCCCAAGCGGATTTAATCTCGCGAATGATCTCAATCACATCATCTAGAGGTTGAGGGTCGTTCTTGTGATTCGCCTCAGTTATTTGGGTGATCATGAACTCGTATAACTGATCAAGGTTCTGAGCAATATCACCCCCATCATCCATAGATAGGCAGCTACGTAGACTAATGATGATGTCTAGGGCTTTACCCAGCCTCTCACCTTTGACAGGTATATTACCCTGCTCCATTGCCGCTTTGCCCTGAATTAATCGCTCGATAGCCCCTGCCATCAGCATCTGAACAATTTTATGCGGGGAGGCAGCACTGAGCTGGCTATCTACCGATACCTTCTTGTAAGCCTGTAATGAACCACGCATAACAATCCTCTTTTATATAAATTTCTTGTACTGCTGCACCGATTTATTGCCGTAGCGGTACTTCTTCAAATTACTGCCAAGTTGAGTCGTTTTCTTTTGCATCATCTCGACAGTCAACTGAGTGCGTTTAATAGCACTCTGCCATTCTGGCAACTGAGCTAACTCTTGGTGTTCACTAATAGTACTGATCAAGGTTAGCAATATCTGTTCCCTTTTATCGACCAGTTCAACGATTTCTTCAGTATTAATGTCTGCTGATGAAAGACCACTTACAATATCGTGATCAATATCACATAAAAATGCGACTTGTGCCAAAAAATCATCCACCCAGTGCATTCATCATACCTGCTAATTGGGACTGCATTTTACTCGTTGCATCCTGCATCGCCGTAAATTTGGCGTGTGTACGTTTCTCTAGACTTTCCATACGGCGATCCAAAGACGCCTGATCATCTTCAAGGCGGTAATTTTGTTCCACCATGCTGCGCTCTCGAGTACGAATTGAACCGGTGACACCGGTGATACCTTGAATCGCATCTTCGACTTTTTTCGCAAAACCTTGGTTCCCACCAAAAAAGTCTTCCAACTTATTAAAGTTATTATTTAACTGACGATCCAACATCTCATAGTTAATCTCCAGCGTTCCCTGACGCGTCGTGGTAATACCGAACTCAGTCAAGGTTTTTAAATCATCAGGAGCTGGCTCCACATCGGATGAAAAAACAGATTTTAAGCGAGAATCCGCACTGCGCACGACGCTGTCACCCGCTAATGGACCAGCAGCTCCAGTTCTAGGGTCGACTCCAGATAACTCTTGGGAGACCTGATAAAATTGGTTATACGCGGCAACGAATTGCTCAATATCATCACGAACGCCTTGACGATCATATTCAATATCAATTTCCGAAGGTGTTTTTCCTCGCTCTGAGCGGCCTTTAAGGGTCAGATCAACGCCTTCAATCGCATCTTCTATGATGTTGTTATCACTCGATAATTGTGCCACACCATCCAACAACACCTTAGAATCCTGCGCTGCTTGAACTTGAGTCATACCGCGGTAAGCATCAAAAGACTCTTGAGCAGATTTAAGATCCGCTTGTGCTTGATCAATACGCTCTAAATACTCCCTTTCTTCTTTAGGCAGTTTGGCACGTTCAAGCTCTTTCGCTTGTTCTGGAGTCAGTTCGCCCGCTAGTACTTTCGCTTCGAGGGCTGCTTTTTCCTGGGCCAGCTTATTTTCAATCTCTGCTTGTCGAGCATCCAATGCCGCCTGCGCTTCTTTTGGCGTGACATAAGAGTCTGTCAATGTACCTGAAGCCGTGATACTCCAACCAGGGATATCTGGTGCTTTTTCCAGCGCTTTGGCATCAAGTTGAGGTTCTGGCTCCCAGTAAGAATCGAGCAGAGTACCTGAAGCAGTTGCAGTCCATCCAGGAATGCGTTCTTCGGGTTTGAGGTATTTATTGGCTTCCGCACCAGCGGCGGCGGCCGCTGCAGCTGCTGCATCTGAAAGTTCGTTACCAGCACTGGCATCTTTAGCCGCATTCGGATCGGCGGCAATTGCCGCTTGTTTAGAGCTGTCGGCAATCTCTTGATCGACAACCTTTGCCGCTTTGACATTGTTCTCAGCAATGCGGTCGGCAATCTCTTGCTCTTCTGGTGTAAGAGGTTTGAGCAAATCCTGCGCAGCAGCACGGGCTTGCTCAAGATCTTTAACTCGTTGCTCTAGAGTCTTGTATTCAAGCCTTTTCAGAAGGTTGTCTGGCGCTGATTCAACACTCAGTTTGAGAGCGTTTTGCTCACCAGAATTGCTTGACGCAACGATGAGTCGAGGGCCTTCGACATCGTTGATAACCGATGCCCGAACGCCGGGATTGGTTTTGCTACCATTGATACCGCGAACAATATCAATCAGTTTTGAGTTTTCCTGCACCTCTATAGTGAACTTTTTATCACCAAGAGAAATCTGCAGCTTACCCGGGCCAAACTTTGCATCTTCCGGTAATACATCAGACGCAATCTTATGGCTTTGGGCAAGCTGCAACACATCGATAGCATATCTACCAGCGATAGCTTCAGTGGTTGCCGTCGCAGAAACAACGGTATCATCCGTAGACTCTACCTTTCTTGCGGCGAAAGCTTTCTCCTGACGAAAGCTCGCCATCAAGTTTTTCATCGTATCCAACGACTCTCTGAGCCGCCCGTAGGCACTGATACTGGAATCAATTTTGTCACGCTCATTGTCGATACGTTGCTGCTTAGGCACACGCTCCGAATCGACAATTTTGCTGACCATGGCATTGATATCCATGCCAGAATTCATCCCTACTGGGCCAAAGCTCATTCAATCACCTCAAAATACGATCAAACCGTCTGGTTCAACAGCCCCGATGAATAACGGGCTGTCTGATCCCTCAGGCGTCGCAGTATTTCTAACATTTCCTCATCGGGTATCTGACGAATGATATCGCCAGTATCCGCTTCATAAATAGTCACTACATCCCTTCCCGACTCTTCATCGACTCGAAAAGATAGGCCAGTATTAATGGATGAAATAAACTCATTCATTTGCTGAACCATCCGCTGCCGCTCTTCCCTATTAAGCTTTTCACGTTGTTGAGACGCTTCTATCGCTTGATTAACAGCTTCTGCGGCTTGCTCCCTGACTTCGGACGTAGATACCTGTTCTTTTCGTGAGGAAACTTGCTGTGCACCATCATATTTTGAAGCAAATTTAGTGCCACTTTCTGAGCCGTAAGGCTGGACGTTCGATGTGTAGGATGGTATTTCCATAACAATCTCCCTTCCACCTTATAGGTTGGTAATCCTGTTACCGACCAATAAGCTCGCTCGAACCTATCGATTAACCTAACAAGCTAAGAGCTGCTGATGGTGATTGTTTTGCCTGCGCCAGTACCGAGGTACTTGCTTGTTGCAAAATCTGCGACTTAGTCATCTGAGTCGTTTCTTTTGCATAGTCGGTATCCCGGATACGGCTACGAGACGCATTAACGTTCTCGTTGATGTTATCCAAGTTGCTGATCGCATGGCTAAAACGGTTCTGGAACGCACCCAACTCCGCACGCTGACTATCTACTGTTTTCAAAGCACCATCAATAACGGAAACCGCCATTTGTGAGCCCGCCACCGTAGAGACATCAACATCGGCTACCGTTTTATTCTCAGCGGCACCAAACCCAATGTCACCGCCTAATGCACCACCAATGGTAACGTCAGTTGCTACTTTGTTATTCGCTGCGAACAACTGTAGTTTACCTTCTTCACCGACCGACGCTTTCACGTCTTCACTCTGACCATTAATATAAGTCGCAAGCTGCTCGATGTCGTCACCCACCTTAGCATTTATGGTTAACTGTTTCGCTTCCCCATGTACATCAGTATAGTCCAGAGTCAGATCGGTTGAACCCTGAGAGACGGTCCAATCATTATCTTTACCCTGTTGCGCAATATAAGCTTTACCACCCATTCCTGAAGTATCTGAGCGCATATTGCCCATAGTGAGCATCACTGCTTCACCTGAACTCGCACCGATCTGGAATGACTGACTACCAAATGTACCATTAAGCAATTTGTTACCACCAAACGAGGTAGTTTCTGCGATACGGTTTAATTCGTCGTTAAGCGCTGTCACCTCTTCCTGAATTGCAATTCGCTCCGAACGTGAGTTCGAACCATTTGACGATTGCAGCGACAAGTCACGCATACGTTGAAGGATGTTGGTTGTCTCATTCATTGCACCTTCAGCAGTTTGTGCAATGGAGATACCGTCGTTTGCGTTTTTCACCGCCATGTCTAGGCCACGACTTTGCGATGTTAAACGGTTGGAAATTTGCAGGCCTGCAGCGTCATCACGAGCACTGTTTATTTTGTAACCCGATGATAGACGCTCCATCGATCTCTGCATGCCGTCAGCAGCACCATTAAGGTATCGCTGAGCAGTCATCGCAGACACATTGGTGTTTACGTTAATTGCCATATTGATCTCCTTAGGCATTAAGGGTGATGCACTTCAGCGACTCTCACCTCACTTTGGTGCATCTCATTTCTCTCAGTCTTTTAACGGCGGAGAAAATATATCCTTTAGAGATATTTTAAAAAAAATGTCTGTAACAGGCATAATAAAACAACAAAAATGTTTAAAATCAATGGATTATACATACAAAAAAATCCAGCCGAAGCTGGATTTTTTTCAAGGTTTTCAGACTTAGCCAAGAAGGTTTAAAGCTGCATTTGGCGTTTGTTTCGCCTGAGCAAGAATCGAACTTGATGCCTGAGAAAGAATTTGAGACTTAGTCAATGCTGTTGTTTCTTTCGCAAAGTCTGTGTCTTTGATTCGACTCTTAGATGCATTCACATTCTCGTTAATGTTATCTAAGTTGCTGATTGCATGGCTAAAGCGGTTTTGGAACGCACCCAGTTGAGCACGGTGACTATCTACATATTTAAGTGCAGAATCAATAATTGCCACAGACTCTTGAGCGCCACCCACTGATGTTACGTCAATGCTATCCACAGTCACTGCTTGACCTTGGCCCATGCTTAGCTCACCAGCCAGACCGCCTCCAAAACTAACTTCACCTTCGACTTTGTCTGTGCCAGCGAAGATTTGCAATTGCCCTTCTTCGTCCACTGATGCTTTAACCATATCAGTTTGACCATTGATGTATGTCGCTAGCTCCTCAATATCATCACCTTCTTTCGCATTGATATTAATAGTTTGCTGTTGACCATCTATATCCGTCAATGTGATAGCGAGGTCGTTTGCACCAGCCTGTACGGTCCAATCTTTATCTTTACCATTTGCTGCTTGGTAGCTTGTACCACCCATGCCAACGTTGTCTGAACGCATGTTGTTCAACGTCAACATAACCGCTTCACCGTTATCGGCACCAATTTGGAAAGATCTCGTCGCATAAGTGCCGTTTAGTAGTTTATTACCACCAAAAGAGGTTGTCTCTGCGATACGATTAAGTTCGTCATTTAATGCTGTCACTTCTTCCTGAATCGCAACACGCTCTGATTTAGAGTTAGATCCGTTCGCAGATTGTAGCGAAAGATCACGCATACGTTGCAGGATGTTTGTGGTTTCATTCATCGCACCTTCAGCAGTTTGCGCGATAGAAATACCGTCATTCGCGTTACGTACTGCAACATCTAGACCGCGGCTTTGCGCATTCAAACGATTAGAGATCTGTAGACCTGCGGCGTCATCTTTAGCGCTATTAATTTTAAAGCCAGAAGATAGACGTTCCATTGACGTTTGTTGTGCATTGTTCGCGCTATTTAGGTAACGCTGTGCTGTCATTGCTGCGACGTTAGTGTTTACATTCACTGCCATGGTGATTTCTCCGTTTGATTTTCCGATGTAACCGGTTTCCGACGTCTCGGAAAACCAAAGTAGTTCTCTCAAAGTTACTTTTATTAACGGCTCAATCTCGAAAACCTTGAGCTCTTTCTTTCATTTTTTTTGAAAAAAGTGTGTTAAGAGAGGAAAAATTGACCAAATCAAAGAAACACAAAGAAAACCGTTTATTTTTGCTAAAGCTTTATCTGACTCAGTCGATAGTATTTTCTTTTTTTTGATAATTAACCCAATAAGGTAAGGGCAAGGTTGGGCTGCTGTTTAGCCTGTGCCAAAACTGATGTGCTAACTTGCTGTAAAATCTGTTGCTTAATCATTTGGGTGGTTTCCTTGGCATAATCGGTGTCCTTTATACGGCTATTCGATGCAGCCAAGTTTTCATTGATATTCCCAAGGTTATTAATTGCATGATTAAAGCGATTTTGCATTGCTCCCAATTCAGCGCGGTGACCATCGACATACTTAAGTGCAGTATCTATCACAGAGACAGCCCGCTGGGCACCACCCACTTTGGAAATATCTAAGTTATCAACCGCTTCATACCCAACAAGACCAATTTGAAGCTCAGTAGCAAGGCTGCCAGAAAAAGAAAGAGTGCCTGAAGTGTCTTTGCCTGCCATAAAGAGCTGCAACTGCCCCTCTTCATTTACAGACGCCGAGACTTTATCGGTTTGGCCGTTGATATAGGTAGCCAGTTCTTCAATGTCATCACCCACTTTGGCTTCAACTTGAATTAACTCCTGCTGACCTTGGGCGTTAGTGTACTCCATTACCAGCGTCTGACTGCCTTGAGAAACCTGCCAATTACTGCCTGTTTTTCCCGCGGCTATATAACTAAAACCTCCCATATCCAAGCTATCCGACCGCATGTTTTTCAGTGAGACTTGAACCGCTTCACCGGAGCTAGCACCAATCTGGAAAGATGAACTAGTGAATGAGCCATTGAGCAACTTTCGGCCACCAAAAGAGGTCGTTTCGGCAATTCTGTTCAATTCATCATTCAAAGCGGCCATTTCTTCCTGTAATGCGTCTCTTTCTGCTCGGCTATTTGAACCATTCGCTGATTGTAGTGAAAGATCACGCATACGTTGAAGAAGGTTGGTCGTCTCATTCATGGCGCCTTCAGCGGTCTGCATAATTGAGATGCCGTCGTTGGCATTACGCATCGCCACATCCAAACCACGCATCTGAGACTCAAGTCGATTGGAGATCTGCAACCCTGCAGCATCGTCTTTGGCACTATTAATTCGATTCCCTGAAGATAGCCTCTCCAGAGATTGATTCAACATGTCTGTCGCATTGGTTAAATAACGCTGAGCGGTCATTGCTGATACGTTGGTATTAACAGTGATGGCCATAACAGTAGATAGTCACTTCTTAATAGGGTTACTTGTTATATCGGCCTAAGCCCATTTTCTTTAGCCTTTCACAGCCAAAAAAAACGAGCATTTTCTCTTAATTAAACGGATGCCGTTGCTGTCATAGCATTCAAATAAGGTTCATTTATTGAGTGAATTATCGGGTTGCAAGTAGATCGCCATAACGCTCAAGTTTACTCAGCCTCAAATTAGCATTGGCGATAAAGGTCGTTTTATCTTTTCCAGTCAGAGACTTAGATTGCGGTAATTTAACGGTTCTTGGATTTTTGTGCACGCCGTTGACCAAAAACTCGTAATGCAGGTGTGGGCCTGTCACTCGCCCTGTACCACCTAAAGTACCAATTGTTTGACCTTGTTTCACTCTTTGGCCTGTTTTCACCTTACGTTTAGTTAAGTGCAAATACTTGGTGATATAGGTATTGCTGTGTTTGATAAACACATAGTTACCGTTGAATTGGTTGTAACTGGATTTTTGTACGATACCATCGCCTGCCGCCCAAATAGGGGTTCCAACTGGAGCTGCGTAGTCCGTGCCTCTATGTGCGCGCACCTTACCAGTGACAGGATGGCGACGACGCGGATTAAAGTTTGACGACACACGGCGGAAATCGAGGGGCGAGCGCAAAAATGCTTTCTTCATTGCACGGCCATTCTCGTCGTAGTAGTTGCCATTTTTATCGTTGAGAATTGCTTTGAAAGTATCGCCTTGGTTAGTAAAAATCGCTGCAATAATCTTGCCGCGTCCAACAACTTCCCCTTCAACCACACGCTCTTGATAAAGAATTTCAAAATGATCTCCTTTGCGGATATCAAGAGCGAAATCAATGTCCCAACCAAAAATACCTGCCAGTTCCATGATCTGGTTGGCCGTCAAACCAGCACCCACACCTGCATTCCAGAAGTTAGACGTAATGTCGGCCTCTGCATAGTTGTATTGGTAATGCACTTCCTTCTTGTCTAGCGATGAAGTAAAGCCTTTATCTGAACGGGTAATCAAAAAGGTTTCGTAGGCACTGAGCTGACGTTGAATTTGAACCAACTGATTATTGGTATCAAAGCCAAATTGAAATGAATCACCAGGTCGGACACGAGTCAGCTGTCGTTTAATTTCATCACTGGTAGTCGTTAGATCATAGAGAAGCCGAGATGACAAACCCGCACGTTGGAAGAGCAATGCCATGCTGTCACCAGAACCTATAGTATGTTTCTCCCAGCGTAACGCTGCTGTCGTATTTTCAGAACGCGAAGAAACCAATGTATCCGCATTGATAGAAATAGGATAGTGCTCTCCGACCTTATATCGTTTTTCGTCCGGTCTGAGATCTTGAGGTGATGGTAGAAACAGCGCGATGACAATCAATGCACTAAATAAGGCGATACAGGCTCGGTGCATCCATGGAAGTCGAGCGAAAATAGACAACATTTATGTTCGTTCTACAAAATTCAGTAAAAATAGTCAGCTGTTTAGTCTAACTGGTTTCAAAAAGCATCGCTATTCAAGTAAGATGGGAAATTACCAAATTTTTGCCAAATCTGTGGGAGTGAACAAGAATGGCGAGCATTGAAGCTGCACTGGCCGAGATTAAACGCGGCGTTGAAGAGCTAATTCCAGAAGAAGAGCTGATTGAAAAGCTAAAAGAAAATCGTCCTCTACGTATCAAATTGGGTGCCGATCCAACTGCTCCGGACATTCACCTAGGCCACACGGTTATTTTCAATAAGCTACGCTTGTTCCAAGAGCTAGGTCATGAAGTTACCTTCCTTATTGGTGACTTTACAGCAATGGTTGGTGATCCAACGGGTAAGAACACCACTCGCCCACCACTAAGCCGTGAAGATGTACTGCGTAATGCTGAAACATACAAAGAGCAGGTATTTAAAATTCTAGACCCTGCGAAAACCAAAATTCAATTTAACTCTGAATGGTTGTCTGAATTAGGTGCCGAAGGCATGATTCGCCTTGCTGCTAACCAGACCGTTGCACGTATGCTGGAACGTGATGATTTCAAAAAGCGTTACGCCGGTGGTCAGCCGATTGCTATTCATGAGTTTATGTATCCATTACTCCAAGGCTGGGACTCCGTTGCAATGGAAACCGACGTTGAACTAGGCGGTACCGACCAGAAATTTAACCTGTTAATGGGTCGCGAACTGCAAAAAGCTAATGGGCAGAAACCGCAAACAGTTCTTATGATGCCATTACTTGTTGGCCTAGACGGTGAAAAGAAAATGTCTAAGTCTGCCAACAACTACATTGGTATCAGCGAAGCGCCAAGTGAAATGTTCGGTAAGATCATGTCAATCTCCGATGATTTGATGTGGAGTTACTACGAGCTTCTGTCTTTCCGTCCTCTTGAAGAGATTCAAGCGCTCAAGGCGGGGGTAGAATCAGGTAAGAATCCACGTGATGTTAAAGTTGCTCTAGCGAAAGAGATTATTGCTCGCTTCCACAGCGAAGCTGATGCAGATGCGGCAGAACAAGAGTTCGTCAATCGTTTTGCTAAGAACCAAATTCCTGATGAAATGCCAGAATTTGCTTTTGATGCCGGTCTTCCTGTGAGTAATATTCTGAAAGAAGCAGGGCTGTGCGCTTCAACTTCAGAGGCGATGCGCATGGTTAAACAAGGGGCTGCAAAGATTGATGGTGAGAAAGTTGCCGATTCTAAGTTTTCCCCAGAAGCTGGGACTTATGTATTCCAAGTTGGTAAGCGTAAATTTGCTCGTATTACCGTGCAATAAACTCTGATTAAAACGATGAAAAGCGCCACATTGGCGCTTTTTTTATACGATAAGTTTGACTGATAACCCGTGTTTTTTCATTAAATTGACTGTAAAAAATTTTGGGGTTTGTTATCATGCCCGCGCTGCCAAACTGGCAGTTTATTCGGAGATTTTTATGAACAATATCGACCATCCTCCTAGTATGAAGGGAGAAAAATAACCCCACTTCGGTATTGGCGTTCTTCGTCTCTGCCTAAGTGGCAGAGTGACTCTTTTCTAAAGCTATCTCTAATTTTTCTCCTTCCTTTCTAGAACTCAGTTACAGGCTCATACTCAGTATGCGTTTGGCGTGTTGTACGTTCTGTAACTTGATGGTCGTTACCTACTGCCAATCGGGAGATTCGCCATGACGGTAATGAGCAATACATACATTGAAAACACCCCGCACTTCTCATCAGAAGAAATCGGGGCAGCTCGTAATGCATTTCTGCAATACGAACAAAGCCAGCAAGTTCACTTGTTGACGGTAATGTCGATTGAAGAGGCGGTGGCTATCTTGCACCACTGTTCAATTGGTTATGTCCAACAATTAATGTCAGTGCTGGAAAACGAGGGCCATGACAAGCTGGCACGGCATTATGCGCATCGGTTAGGCTTAATTCACTCTGAAGTGGAAACATCCAACAGCTATTTACGGACTTCTGTTTTGGGGCACGTAAAACAGCGTATCGGCTGGATTATTGCTTTAGCGCTACTGGGCATAGTTTCTGGGCTAATCATTGCTCAATATGAAGATACATTAAGTCAACTGGTACTATTAGCAGTTTACATGCCTGTTATTGCAGCGGCAGGAGGCAATACTGGGACTCAAGCAGCGACTTTGGTGATACGGGCTTTAGCAACAGGAGAGTTGAAAAAGCGCCAATGGTTAGCAGTATTCTGGAAAGAAAGCCGCGTGGCGCTCTGTTTGGCTTTAGCAATCGCTTTGGTCATTGTCGGCAGAGTGATGCTCTTTAGTGATGGGGCATCAACGGGAGGTTTTGCACTTACTAGTATCGCATTAGCGATTGCTATCGCGCTGTTTATTCAGGTCACAATGTCGACAACTTTAGGCGGCTTGTTACCCATCCTAGCGAGGGCATTTAAGCTGGACCCTGCTGTGTTGGTGAGCCCAGTGTTAGCATCGATTGTCGATATATCAGGAATGTGGGTTTACTTTACGGTTGTGAATCACTTCTTAGGTATTGCCTGACTGAACTTAACAATGTCTTTATAAAACAGAGTTTCAAATTGAGTGATAGCAGCGATGGTAGGTTTGCCATCGCTCTTTTTCTTTGGTGGCAGGTAGTCGGCTACATATTGTACAAATAACGTCGATGGTTTTCCTGAATGGTCTAAACCGAATCCCGCCATGTTATAACTTCCGTAAAGTGAGCCACTTTTTGCAATAAACGCCCCTTTCACTGGAGCTTTGCGCATACTTCGACGATATTTGAGCGTGCCAGATTCACCAGACTTTGGCATTAATTCGATCAGCTTTAGCTTATCGTTGTTGAGCCAGATATAGCGCAAAATTTTCGCCATGGCATGGCTGGTGAAGCGATTATTGCGTGACAAGCCAGATCCATCAGCCAAAGGAGTAGACTCAAGATCTACCCCTGTATTGGAGAAGATAATTTGCTTAATGGCTTGAGTCCCATTACTGAAGCTGCCCGGCTGAATATAAAATCTCGCCCCGAGTGTTTTTGTCAGATTATCAGCAATCAAGTTGTCTGATTTTTTCAGCATGGTTTCAAGTAGCTTGGAGAGCGGTAACGAACTGTGGGTAGCAAGTAGAACATCACTTTCAGTATGTTTTGGCATGCCAACACGAACAGAACCTTTAAAAGAGAGATCGAGCTGATTTAACACATTATTTAACATGCGTTGAGTGTAAAGCTCTGGGTTTTGTACTGCGAATTTTAACGGTAGAGGTTTGATCCGTTTAGTTAAACAACCTTGCAGCTGATAGTGATTATCTGGGGAGGAAATAAGTTCTAGGTCACACTGAGTACTTTCTTGTTGGTCTTTACTCACACTCAACGCCTGAGTGGTTACGTAGATGGGGAAATGTTCAGGCACATAAACGCGAGTATCGCCATCATCTTGAGTATATATGGAGGCTTGAACACAGTTACCATCAAGAGAAATTGCAGTTGCAGGTGCACTGTAGCAAACACCTAAAATATCCCATGGCCAGCCGACAGCGCGATCGTATCCGGTAAAGGCACTGTTATCCAACCATATATCACCTTCAATATGGCGAAGCCCATTTCTTTTCGCGACGACAAACAATTGCTTTAAATCCTCAGTCGTCAGAGTGGGGTCTCCTGAAAAGTGGATAACGATGTCTTTACCCACCCGCTTGAGCTGTGTTTCAAAGCGAAATTGATCCCCTAACTCCAACTTTGCAGCTAAGGCGGTAACAAGCTTCAATGTGCTCGCAGGGGGGAAAAAAAGCTCGCGATTATGCGTATCAATTAACGTGTCTTGTTCAACAAGTGATTCGACAAGCAGAGCCGCTCTGCTGCCCTCAGGTAACTGGGCTACAGGTGTATACGCGAAAGAGGGCAATGAGAACAAAGAGATAAGAACGAACAGAGACCGTTTGAAAAGCTGCATAGCAAGGCGCCGTGAGATAGAAAAGACAGAAAGCAGTATAACCAGTAAAAAAAGCGCCCGCTATAAGCTAGCCTATTACCACCCCAAAGACACTGGGCTGAAAACCTAACAATCGTTTGATAAGCAGCTTTAAACGGGCTTTATTACCTTTATCTAGCTACTTAAGCTTGAGGGCCTGCAACAACTCCATTGATGGTGCAAAAAAGTACGCCCCTGTCACTGCTTTTGTAAAGCGCAGCAGCTGATCAGTTTTACCATCGGTCTCGCCATACATACTGTCTAGCATGACTTTAAAGTTGTGAAGCGTATTACAATAAGCAATGAAGAGCAGACCATGCTCACCTGACACGCTGCCAAAAGGTAAACTATGGCGCACAATCTTCAAGCCTTTACCTTCTTCTTTAATATCTACACGTCCAACATGGGAAGCGGCTGGTACATCGTCAAGTTCAATCGAGTCTGGCTTAGTTCGCCCAATGACCTTCTCTTGTGCAGATACATTGAGTCGGCTCCAAGAAGGTAAATCATGAACAAAGCGCTGCACCATCACATAACTGCCACCTGCTAACGCACCATCAGGGATGATTGCCACTTGCTCACGCTGGGCCTCTTTCGGGTTTTCTGTGCCATCGACAAAATCTGTCAGATCGCGGGAATCTAGGTAGCGGTAGCCATAGGTTTCATCAACGATAGCGACATTGTCCGATGCTTGAGCCAAAAACTGGCGCAACAAATAAAAATGCAAATCATGGCGATTCGAATGGCAGTGAATCAACACATCCACCTCAGAGCTTGGAGCAACCGTCTTACCTGTTCCAAGTTGAGGAAACTCGATCAGCTCACTTGGCATTGCTACATCACACCGTGACCAAAAAGATTGAGTGAAAGCGATAGACAATGTTAACCCCGCCCCCGGCTGTTGTTGGTTAAGTTCGTCAGCCAGCAGTGGTAGCGCTTGGATCTGTTCTAAAACAGCCGCATGGTTTTGGATAACTTTAAACAAAGTATATTGAGCGAAAGGTCCCGACTCAGGAAGAATAGCAGTTTGAGGGGTGGTCATTTTGATGTCCTCACATTGACGTAGTTGCGCTGTGTATAGTGTTTTCTTTTAGGTGCATTGATAACGTTCATCGTCAGATCAATTCGATGGTGGGAGGGAAAAGCAGTCACGTACGCTACGGCTTTTATAGACATACATCGCAAACCACAATAAGAGTAATAAGGTAGCAGCATTAGCCCAATGAAAAGCACCATGTTCAAGATAAACATGATACAGGGTCTGGACAAACTGGCCGCCAATCGCCAATAAGGTGATCCCCTTTCCCCATCCCACCAAATGACTGACCCATTGCCGCTCAGGGCTACGCAAACTGATCATCCACATTAATAAAATGCTGGGCAGCCCCATCGCTAAGCCTAAGTACAGCATCGAATGATCGGGGTAAACAATATTGAGTATTTTGGCGCCGTTTTCTCGGCTCGCACCCGCAACGATAAATACTATCCAAGCTTTAGCCAAGAACATCCAGCCCAGCCAGAGCCATTTAGGTGCGTTGAGGAAACCATGTTTATCATATTGCTCTAAAGCGTATCGCACAAACGAACCACTATGGTTAGAAAAATTACTCTCCACTTTATACCAATTAACGCATTTTTCTATTAGAGATTAACTTTGTGATGTAATGGCAAAAAGTACACACCCTTTAAGCGTTCTTTTGTATCCGCCTTATTGAACTGACCACAAACAGTAAAAGCAGCAATACAGGAGCCAACCAAAGCAGTGCATTAGCAGCATTAAACTCAGGTTTGTACAAAACGAATTTACCGTATCGTTCTGTCATGAACGCTTTGACCGCTTGCTCACTCTCACCTTGGTTAATCTTTTTGAATACGATCAGGCGTAAATCCTTGGCAATAGGAGAGTTAGATTCAACTAAGTTTTGGTTTTGACACTGAGGGCAGCGCAGAGACTTGGCCAAACGTAATGCCTTATCCTGAAGCTCCGGTGAATGAAACTCAAACAGTTCCACCTGAGACACTTGCTCGTCTGGCACCCCAATAAAGATGTCTTGGCCCAAGGCTGGTACGTTCAGAGAAATCAGAATCAAAAGCAGCCCAAACAACATTCTCATTGCTGTGTCTCCGATTCAAAAAAATGCGCAAACTTTCTCTGCCAGCTACTCGTACTCAACAGCCCAGAATGCTTATACACGATCTCACCGGCTCGATTGACCAAATATGTTTCCGGGGTTCCTACAACGCCCAAATCAATAGAGAGCCCCCCTTTAGGATCATAAATCACACTTCGATAGGGGTTACCTAACTGATGTAAGTACTGCTCTGCTGCATTTTTCTGATCTCGATAGTTAAGCCCAATAATGGTAATACCCTGTTGGCTCAGTTGATTTAGAAATGCATGTTCTGAGCGACAAATGCTACACCACGAAGCCCAAACATTAACCAGCTGATACTCGGACTGAAACAAGGCTTTTGTTTCTGCTGGTTCACCACCCATCAACCTCTCCACCTTTTGCTCAGGGAACCCTCGAACCACAGCGTAGCTTTCTCGGTTGGAATCTTCGCTTAATGCCGAACCCAATAACGCCATAAAGCCCACCAGCAAGGTGAACAGAAGTAAGTATTTATGTTTTTTGGATAACATCGTACCGATTTTTACTCACTATCTTATTACCACATATCGAGAACAAAGGGAGCAGTGCCGCAAATATCGCGAGTATGCCACCACCCCATATCCACCAGATATAAGCGTTATACTGAACTTTGACTGCGTAGTTTTCCTTATCCACTTTAGCGGCCAATGTTACATAATAGTCCCCTAGCAAGGTCGATTTAACCGAAGGCTCATTCATGTTCATCACCCGGACAGGATAGTAGCGACGTTCAGGCTTGAACTCATACACCTCTCCCTGCGAGTCAGTAAAACGTAACACGGCTTGTTCTGCGGTATAGTTTTTGTCTACGCGCCAGTTCGTTTCTATATACTCTATCTTCCCGCCATGAAATTCAGCAAGCGTTCCTGGCCCTAGCTTGTGAGTCAGTTGAGAAGAATGCTCGGCATTCATCACACACCCTATCGCACTGATGGCTAACCCGATATGGGCAAGCACCATGAAAGCCTGCTTGCGCGAACGAACCAATAACCAGATATGACCAGAAATAACCCAGAACGCCAACCCCCACACCAGCAAGGCTGGCACAGACAGCCGATCTACTTGGATGAAATACAGACAAGCGCCAAACAACAGAGAAACAACCACGAATGTAATAATACGCTGCCGTGAACTGGCTAATCCACACTGCCATTTTAAAAATGGCACCCAACCCACCGCTGCTAGCGCTAATACTGTGAGCGGCAAGAACAGAGTATTAAAATAGGGAGCTCCAACCGATATTGAACCTCGTTGTATGAATTCATAAATCATCGGGTAGAAAGTACCTAGGAAAACGGTAAAAGTTGCAATCACCAGCAGGCCAATGGCTATCAATACCAGATAAGATCGACTGAAAATAGCTATCAACTTTTCGCTCTGAATGGCATCGCTACGCTCAATCAGCAGAGACAAAGAGGCAAGTAATGTCACTGCCAACATCGCCAAAAGCGCGATTCCTTTTCCCGGGTCGACAGCAAAAGCATGGACGGACGTCAATACTCCTGAACGCACCACAAAGGTCCCTAAAATGCTAAGGCTAAAGGTCACTAAAGCCAGCGACAGTGTCCAAATAACTAACTGTTGATGACGTCTAGACGCAAGCATACTGTGCAGCAAAGCCGTGCCCGTTAACCATGGAAGCAATGACGCATTTTCAACCGGGTCCCAGAACCACCATCCTCCCCATCCTAACTCATTGTAAGCCCACCATGAGCCAAGCAATATCCCTAGAGTAAGAAAGATCCAAGCAGAAATCGCCCAAGGTTTACATAGTATGACCCATTGGTTGTCATACGGTTTTTGCATCAACGCTGCCAAGGCAAATGCCAGCACAGTGGAGTAACCAATGTAACCGAGGTACAACAATGGTGGATGAAAAATTAATCCGACATCTTGAAGCATTGGATTAAGATCCCTGCCCTGCTCCAATAAGGTATGCGCATAAGTAAAAGGGTTAGAAGTCAGTAACGTAAACCAAGAAAAAGCGGCAACGAATAGAGTCATCACCCACAGCACATGCTCGAAATATTTAACATGAGAATGTCGAATTAATGAAATTAAGCTGGCCCATAGATTAAGTGTAAACACCCAAAATAGCATTGAGCCTTGATGCCCTCCCCAAACAGCGGCCAACTTGAAAAAGGTGGGTAAATCCGTGTTGGAGTGAGTGGCAACATACTCGAACTCGAATCGATCCGAGACAAATAATATCGCGAGGATCACGAGGCTTAACGAGGCCAATACCCCGTTAAGCCTGACCATTCCGATGAGAGAGAATGGCCGCTCTTGCCCTGAATAGCGACGCCAAGCCCAGCTTGACGCACAAATGGAGCTGGAAACCGCAATCCAGACCAGAGCAAAATGTCCAACCTCACCCAGCATAACTATACAACCGTCATCTGGCCGGCATAGAGAATGAAAGTCCGCAGCATCAGTACCCCAACCAAGCTCAGAGTGGTCACAATAAAGATGTAGCCACCATTATGGCGCACTTCTGTTGGGGTAACCGCATTCAGTGTCAGCGGTAATAGCATTCCTATCAACACCACACCAAACCAGAACCAGTTGGACCAAAAGCCTCCTCCTATCGCATTCCAAGCCGCCACTTCATTCTGACCGCCGCTGAATATCAGCCCCGTGAAAAAGGTCACCAAAACAAACAGTTCGAATAACACAACCGGACGTTCAAATCCATGCACCCAACTGACACTCGGACTGTGCGGCGATTCTTTAAATACTAGAATGCCAAACAGTAAGCAAGCCGCAGCACCTGAAGAAAGGCTAGAGAAGAGAAAGAGGATTGGCAAAACCGGATTGTTTAGCATCGGGTATGTTTTAAGGGCTGAGAGTAAAAAACCGGTATAGGCCGCGAGTAATAAAGCAAGCACACCGAGGAACAACTCAACAGGGTTATTCATCTTACCGATTTTGATCAACACGCCATCAACCCAGTCCAATAGCCCACCCGGAAGCTTACCTTCACAGAACTGTATGATCTGGTGGCGGAAAATCACACCAATCCAAACGAATAAGACCGCCATATAAACTTGGAAGAGAATCACCCCCATCGACATGACTGAAGATGGATTGAAGTAGATCATAATCTTCCAGAACGCCAAAGGTTTGGTGAGATGGAAAATCAATATGGTCAAGCCAACAATAATGCCAAAGGGAGCCAACCAAGCGACGGCTTTAAGGATGCCATTATTGGCGGGGTCGCCTTCTATTACGCGGCGTTTGAGATACAGGCCAATCATCACAGCCCCAGCAGACATACCCGCAAGAAACAAGTAAATGGCGATAATCCAGTCCCAGACCAATGAATCAAAATGGAAAGCTGTTTCAATACCGTTCATCATGAAACCTCCCCTTTGTTGTGTGGTATTTTGTACAACTTAGGTTTGGTGCCTAAGTGTGATTTATCTCGATAGACCACATGGTTGCTTAATACTTGATTGATTTTGCTTTCTGGATCGTTGAGGTCGCCAAACACTAAAGCTTTGGTCGGACAGGATTCAACACAGGCAGGTAACTTGCCCTCGGCAAGATTGGTATCTCGACAGAAATTGCACTTGTCAGCCGAATGATCTTCGGGGTTAAAGAAGCGCACTTGGTATGGACAAGCCGCAAGGCAGTAACCACAACCAACACACTTTTCTTTATGCACATCAACAATGCCAGTTTGCTCATCTTTATATGCGGCCCCCGTAGGGCAAACGTACACACAAGGTGGGTTTTCACAATGCTGGCAGGACTTACGAGTGAAGCGATAATTTACATCAGGAAACTCTCCCTGCGGTTCACTACGAATGATTTCCAGTCTAGAGACCCCTTCTGGAACCTTGTTAACTTCCCGGCAAGCTTCTGTACACGCGGTACAACCTATACATGCAGTCTCGTCGTGCACCATGCCATAGAGTTTGTTATCTACCTGCTCGACATTTGCCAGTGTTTTTCGACTACCAATCATTGCAGTCCCAGCGACGCCAGTGGTCATAATCAGAGCACCAGCACCAGTTAAAAAGCTTCGTCTAGAACAACTCATTATTCTTGCTCCTCTTTCAACTGGTTAAAGTCTGAGTGACAATCAACGCACAACTTGATTGTCTGCTTGCGATCCAAGCTAAGCACTTTCGCCTTGTTGGCATGAACATCATGACAGTTAGAACAAGTCAGATTTTTTGCATGCACATCATGCGTCCAGCTATCCTCTCGTAAGTACTTCGGCTTATGACAGTCAGTACACTGACTGTTTGCCTTCAAAATAGCATCAGGATCGAGATACACCTTCTCTGTACCCGGTTGAGATTGGGCTGATGAGAATTTAATCACTTGCGGTGCACCTTCGCGGTGATCAGGACCGATGTTACTGTGACAGTTCGTACAATTCACTTCACGACCGAGAATCTCATGGGCATTTTCACCATGGGATTGCAGAAGTGATTCCTTGGAATCCTTATGACATTGAATACATTTGTAATCTTTATCACGGATAAGCGTAACTTCATGACGAGTTGAAGCTTCTTCAGCACTGGGGGCAGAAGAATCAGCAGCAATAGCATGAAGAGAATAACCATAGAGGTAGAATGCAAGAAGAGTTTTCAGCATTATGACTATGGCCAACTTTATATTGCCCATTTTATCCTTTCCTTATTCCAGAACAGATTTTAAGCCACACTTAAAATACACAGTCTGGTCAAAACTAATGCCCTTCAGTGGTATTTTTAAAAACCACTAAATGAGATCAATTCTTATTTTGGATAAGCCACAACGCTATCAGTAATAGTCTACTCTCCCTACTCTTTAGTAGTAGCTTTTTTACACTAAAACTCGATCCTTATCACCCTATTCTAAGTGTGGTTAAGTGGCATAACCCATTGATGATAATTAATTTCATTACCTAAAATGCAGCACCAAACTACCCCTTTAGGGTTATTAAAAATCAACTTTGACTCAGATCACTGCTCTAAATTGATCTAAGGCAATAAAAAGCGATTCGTGCGTTTTAGAAATATTTCCTTTTATTACAATTTATTTCAGTTCTCCGATTCTTAATTTGGAATTAGCCTGTTCACAACGCTGCTAATAAACAGAATTATGGAGATAACACTGTGAAGAAATTGCACTGGATACCAAAATCTGCTGCAGCAATAATGATATTGGCAGGAACCTTAGCCAGTACTCATGGTTTTGCTGCATCTGATGAAAAAGAACTGATCGATCCACGAAATCAGGCCTATGAACAACATCACCCTGATCAGTACCAATCTTGGAAAGAAACCTCTGAAAGCGATCATATTGAAGATGCTCTCGCAGAAGATCCTAATATGGTCATCATGTGGGCAGGCTACGGCTTCGCTAAAGACTACAATAAAGCTCGTGGTCACTTTTATGCCGTGGATGACGTCCGCCAAACTCTAAGAACGGGTGCGCCCAGTGATGAAAAATCGGGCCCAATGCCTATGGCTTGTTGGAGTTGTAAGAGCCCAGATGTCGGGCGAGTTATCGACGAGCGGGGGGAAGACGGCTATTTTGAAGGCAAGTGGGCACGACTTGGCGACCAAATTGTTAACCCCATTGGCTGTGCCGACTGTCATGATACTCGTAGTGACGCCTTCAAAAATGGTCAACCTGCTTTGAAATTAACTAAGCCCTATGTCGAGCGCGCTTTCCAAGCTATAGACAAGCCCTTTGAAGATCAATCTCGCCTCGACCAGCAAGCGTCGGTCTGCGCACAATGTCACGTCGAGTATTACTTCACTGGGCCGAAAAAATCGGTCAAATTCCCGTGGGATAAAGGCACTAGCGTCACCGCGATGGAAGAATACTATGATGCATTAGGCTTTAAGGACTGGACACATAAAGTGTCGAAAGCTCCGATGCTGAAAGCGCAGCACCCTGGCTACGAAACTTGGCGAGCAGGTATTCATGGTAAGAACAAAGTCGCTTGTGTCGACTGCCACATGCCTAAGGTCACCAAGGAAGACGGTACTGTTTACACAGATCATAAAGTCGGCAATCCATTTGATCGTTTTGAAGACACCTGTGCCAATTGTCATACACAAAGCAAAGATCAATTGAAAAACATCGTCTCTTCACGCAAAGCGCAAGTCCTCAATATGAAACTGACGGCTGAAAAACAAATCGTTGCCGCCCATTTTGAAGCTGGTGAAGCATGGAAGGCAGGTGCAACCGAAGAAGAGATGAAGGACATACTGCAAGATATTCGCCATGCGCAATGGCGCTGGGACTACGCGATTGCCTCCCATGGTGTTCACATGCATGCACCAGAAGTTGCACTGGAAGTACTAGGTACAGCCGTTGTTCGCGCAGCTGATGCACGAACTAAACTGGCTCGTTTACTCGCCACCAAAGGCATCACTGAGCCTGTCGAGTTACCCGACATTTCCACCAAAGCCAAAGCTCAGCAAGCACTTGGTATGGACATGGACAAAATGAACAGCGACAAACAGCACTTCCTAAAAACAGTCGTCCCTGAATGGGAAGAATCCGCACAAAAACGTGAAGAGGCGACCTACTAAGATAGAAAAAACGAACAAAAAACCTCCCGAGTTGGGAGGTTTTTTTAATTGAAAGCCTGCCGAAGCAGCTACAACATCGATTTTGCTTGGTTCAACGAATGAATAATCGCCACTCGATCTAAATCTTGACGCTGTGAATCGAGTAACTGTGTCCATGTGTCAATTGCCTCTTGATAGCGAAAGCTAATAAAATGATCATTAGCGATCAAGGTCAAAGCCGTCACATTACGGGCATCCAACTCCAGCGCCTTTGCCAGTAAATGCTTCACCTCTTCAGTCATACGCTGGGAGCGTTCAAAGTAAAGCGCGGTCGCCTTTGCGGCAAATTGATTAGCACTACGTTCCGGGCTTAGGCGAATCGCATAATCGAAACAAGTGAGTGCCGAGGAAAAGTCCTGCTCATTCAGATAACCGTGTCCTAGTTGAAACCATAAGTCAGCCTGATTGGGATCCTGCTTAAGCTGATTCTGGATATCTTGCATCCACGCATCATAAGTTTGAGTTGAAAGCACAGGTTGTTGAGCTATTGGCACTTCGCCCCGTAGCCATAAAAATACTGGGAGTGATAGAGCTAAGCTGCTCACCAAGATACGTTTCATTTATCCGCTCCCCTACAAAGGAATATCTTCGATGATAGACAGAATTATATCGTGTTAAGATAAGACTATCTTTGATCTCGCGGTAATAACCTTCATGAAAAACAAAGTCGTTCCTTCTCAGGAAACACAACAAGAAGCGATGAAAATCGCCAAAGCGACACAAAAGCCAGGCCAAACTAAAGAACAGACTAAATTGATTGCTCAGGGAATCGAAAAAGGCATCGCTCTGTACAAAAAGCAGCACAAAGATAAAGCTCGCCAAGCGGATAAAGCCAAGAAAAAAGCACAAAAAGCCAAGCAAGCTCAACACTCTGCAATCGTCCAGCCAGAAGCCGAAACAGTGACAACGGTAGAAGCGCAACCAAAAACCAATATGCTACCATGGGCATTATTAGCCCTCAGTTGGATTGGTTTTATTATTTATGTCACTCAAATTTAGCCAGCTGTGCTTCATCGCTCTGTCGATTACTTTACTCGCAGGCTGCACAACCCCAATCTCTCAACTCAATAAGGATGCCAGCAACGTCCAGATCAGAATGGACAGCAGTTTCAATCCCGCGAACTGTCAGTGGCAGGGCGATCTAACTGGCAGTGAAGGACACTGGTACACCTACCTGTTCTACCCTAACGATGTCATGGTTCAGGGAGCGGCTAATCAGATAAAAAATCGCGCCAGACAGTTGGGCGCGAATACCGTTTATGTCGTGTCACCACAGGACTTCACGACATCATTTACTTTACTGGGCAGCGCGTATGACTGCGCTGGCGAAGATTAAGCACTGAACCCTAGGCTGGCAGCAATATCAGCCTCTCTGTCTAATACCCATTGGCTGTCAAAAGGCCCCCAGTCCGATAATTGATAATAACCATCGTTGTGCCGACGACCATCTTGGATGAACATCAGT
The DNA here is from genome assembly GCF_022398025.1 of Vibrio sp. Isolate25. Classification (NCBI taxonomy): domain Bacteria; kingdom Pseudomonadati; phylum Pseudomonadota; class Gammaproteobacteria; order Vibrionales; family Vibrionaceae; genus Vibrio; species Vibrio sp. Isolate25. The sequence goes on along the minus strand of NZ_JAKEUT010000008.1, from coordinate 25,334 downwards.
TCAATACCAATACCAGGCAATGCTTTGATGACATCTTGAATCGTCCGGCGAGGCCAGCCCGTTTTCTCGATCAGTTTGGGCACATTTGGTCGTTCGAGGTTTTGAACCAGTAATGCCAAATATAAGCGTCTTGCAAAAACAGGACTCAATTCCATTGATACCTCCTATAAATTTCTAGAGTCATTATTTCTGTTTTGCTATGTGGTGTGTTGCGTTTGATCAATAACTCATCGATCCTCAACTTTTGAAACACATTTTTTTTGTTAGATGAAATATATCTGAGACACTTTTGTCTCTGATTACAGTTCCTGCTAGGATGCCAAAAAGCTTCTAATAACTTTATATAAGTCACTCTCAAAGGTTTAACTATGACAATCACCATGTACGGAATTCCGAACTGCGATACCATCAAAAAGGCTAAAAAATGGCTGAAAGCAGAAGGCGTGGAGTTCCAATTCCATGATTACCGTAAACAGGGCGTTGATAAGCAAATGGTTGAAACATTTTGCCAGCAACTAGGCTGGGAAAATGTGCTTAACAAACGCGGCACGACTTTTCGTCAGCTAACTCAGGAACAGAAAGACAGTCTGAACGAAACCAATGCCATTGATCTGCTGGTAGAACAACCGGCAATGATCAAACGCCCAATTTTAGTCTCTGGTGATGACTACCATCTTGGTTTTAAAGCCGAACAATACTCAGCCATTTTCTCTTAAGCAAAAGGAATTCAAGGATGACAGACAGCCCTACTTTGGCGCTTGCAAAAGACTTAATTAGCCGCCAATCGGTAACACCTGTGGATGCAGGTTGTCAGGATGTGATGATTGAACGCCTGAAAGCTTTAGGATTTGAAATTGAAGTGATGGTGTTTGAAGACACCACAAACTTCTGGGCACGTCGTGGCACAGAAGCACCGCTGTTTGCGTTTGCCGGCCACACTGATGTCGTGCCAGCGGGTAATGTCGAGCTATGGGATACGCCTCCATTCGAACCAACTATGGTTGACGGCTACCTACACGGTCGCGGAGCCGCCGACATGAAAGGCTCTCTCGCTAGCATGATTGTTGCTGTTGAGCAGTTCATTGCCGAAAACCCTGACCACAAAGGTTCAATTGGCTTTCTGATTACTTCAGACGAAGAAGGCCCGTTCATCAATGGCACAGTCCGTGTTGTCGAAACCCTAATGGCGCGCGGCGAAAACATCGACATGTGTATCGTCGGTGAGCCCTCCAGTACAGAAATAGTGGGCGATGTGGTCAAAAATGGTCGCCGTGGTTCCATCACCGGAGACTTAACCGTTAAAGGCATCCAAGGACACGTCGCTTACCCGCACTTGGCGAAAAACCCAGTGCATCAATCGCTCCTCGCCATTCATGAACTGGCTTCCACTGAATGGGATAAGGGCAATGACTACTTCCCACCAACCAGTTTCCAGATCCCGAATGTGCATGCAGGAACCGGTGCATCTAACGTGATCCCGGGTGAGTTCAATGTTCAGTTTAACCTGCGTTTCAGCACCGAGCTTAACAACGACATGATCGTTAAGCGCGTCACTGACACTCTCGATAAGCACGACTTAGACTACGAGCTAAAATGGACCTTCAACGGCGACCCATTCCTAACCGATACTGGCGCACTTCTCGACGCTGTGGTTGACGCCGTTGATAGCGTCAATCAAACCAAACCGGCTCTACTCACCACTGGAGGTACCTCCGATGGCCGCTTTATCGCCCGTATGGGTGGTCAGGTAGTGGAGTTAGGCCCAGTTAACGCAACTATCCATAAAGTGAACGAGTGCGTGAAAGTGGACGACCTTGAAAAGCTGACCAAGATGTATCAGAAAACACTGGAGAATCTTCTGGCGTGAACATAACCCCTGAGCAGCTGACTGGCAAAGTTTCGACTCACCTGACTGACACTATGTTTGGTCATAAGGTTTTCGCCGTTCACCCTAATGTCGAAAGCGATTTACAGGCTTTGCGACAGGCAGCGGTTCAGGCAGGTTTCAATCTCAATATTGCCAGCGGGTTCCGCGATTTTGAGCGCCAGAAAACCATCTGGAACAGAAAGATGGCTGGTCAAACAGCCATTCTTGATCAAAACAGCCAACCTCTAGATAGCCAAAGACTTTCTGATTCAGAAAAGATTATGGCTATCTTACGTTGGTCTGCACTACCGGGTGCCAGTCGCCATCATTGGGGATGTGACTTCGATGTATTTGATCGCAGCAGTCTACCTCAAGATATCCAGTTGCAGCTTGAGCCTTGGGAATACTTAACGGGCCATCAGGCAGAGTTTTACCGTTGGCTCAAAGAGTCGCTGACTGAATTTGGATTCTTCTTTCCATATGCAAGATATCAGGGCGGTGTCGCAGCAGAGCCATGGCACATTAGTCATGGCGCAACCGCATCGTCTTGTTTATCTCAGCTTAGTCTGGAGACACTTCAAAAAGAGCTGATAAACAGCGGTATACTGGGTGAGGAAGTGGTGTTGTCGAATCTCGAAACGATCTACAATCAATTTATCACCAATATCTCCAATGAGGTGGATTAATGGAACTACTCACCAACCCTTGGGTGATCATCTTTATCGTCTTGAGTGTCATCATAGGTAATATTGCCGCGCTGAAATACACAGCCAAAATGAAGTTTGGACAAACGGACAAAAAAACTCGCTCGCAGGACAAAGAGCCCGCTGAGCAAGAAGAAAAAAAAGACCCGCAATAATACGGGTCTTGTTTATTTAAGATGCGCTATTTGATGTGATCCCAAGAAATATTGGAGACAATTCGGCATTCATCGCACTTAAAGTGGAAAATGTCATGCAGTGGCTCATCCAATAACCACTCTCCGCCGCACTTAGGGCATTTACGCTGTTTTTCATCTTTCAGACTTTTGCCACCGACTCGGTACTGATAGTAATAGGTCGGAATTTCTGTCACATATTCGATCCGACCACGTAAATCCCAGCCACGCTTGAAAAGGACACTGTCGGCATCACAAATTTCATGTAGTGCCGCATGCTCCGCTCGGCAAGCACCAGCCATCTGGATTTCATCGCATGCCTGCCACTCAGTCTGCCATTTGATGACCGCTTTATGGTCGCCATTGAGTGTCGGGCCATTACGATAAAGAGGGATTGGCAGTAAACTTTCACCACTGCGCAAAGGAGAACAGGTATGCACATAAGTGGTATAGAGCACCTGCCATTCAGGAGTTGTTTCTTCTGCCGCTTGCTCTGAATTCAAATCTCGTCCAAGTAAACGAGCCTTAGGTGCCAGTAAGCACGCTTCTGCCAAACGTTCGATGCAAACATTAACAAAATCCGAATGGTATTTAGGGTGCAAACTTTCCTGCTCAGGGCACACTACTCGAACAAAAAACTCCCCTTCCCCCATCACGATAGGGAACTCACGCCCAAGTACCTGACCGTTATAACGCAACGCATCCATCAGGCCATTAATCGCTTTATCGACAGCAGAAATTGTGGTGTTATCAAAACACTCAAACTGTAATTCAACAACGTACATGGTTATACCGCAGGCTCTAGGTTAGCCAAAAACTCCGCTACATTCTCGGCAAGCACATCACGCTTATCGGTACCCAAACGTTCGAGAATAACGTTGCCTGTCAGATTACAAATGGAAATCACGTCCAATTCCGCATCAGTTGCTGCGATGAAAACCGTTGGCTTCAGTTTCAGACGACGCTGAGTGACAAGGTGGCCAAGAATGTTTTCCTGCAAACGAACAAAATCTTCATCACTCCATACCTGAAGTAGTGTCAGCTCATTCCCGTTCCAAGTCGCCTCCATATCCGCACTGTACTGCGAACCATAGAAGGTTTTAATGTCTTGATGGAGTGTCAGTTCGATACCGTTTTCAACATTAGTGAAATCCGCTGGATGCTCACGCTCATCTGCCTGCCATTCAACATAGTCAGTCTGCTTTGCTTCAACGCAAGGTGACACGAGATCCACCAGCTCTTCGCTTCTTGGCAAATGTCCATGGGTGTCAAGACAGCTCTGACGGTACTTTTCACTGAACGAACGCAGCGCTTGCAAGGCAGTTTCAGCCATTAGATTCTCCAATTGAGTCTTCGAATGTTCGCTTTTAACGACAGGATTGCGTAAAATTCTCGCCATTCTAATCCAAATCTATGCAAAGTATGAGCAAATATTCTGACGCAAAGGAACTGGCGGGATTAACGCTCGGTCAAAAAACCGAATACGCCAACCAATACGACGCTTCATTACTTCAACCTGTACCTCGTAGCTTAAATCGCGATGATCTTAATCTAGGTAATGCTCTACCATTTCAAGGCTGCGATATCTGGACTCTGTATGAGCTGTCTTGGCTTAATGAAAAAGGCTTACCACAAGTCGCAATTGGCGAAGTATCGATCCCAGCGACCAGTACCAACTTGATTGAATCCAAGTCTTTTAAATTGTATCTCAACAGCTTTAACCAAACCCGCTTTAGTTCATGGGATCAGGTTGAACAAGCATTAGCAAAGGATCTCTCCCGCTGTGCTGGTGAAGAGGTTTCAGTCACTATTCGTTCTGTCGTCGACTATACCGACAGCGTGATCGTGACAATGAACGGCGACTGCATTGATGATCAGGATATTGAGATTGAGAGCTACGAGTTTGATACCAGCTTGCTAGAAGGTGCCACAGAGCAAGAACATGTATCAGAGAGCCTGCATAGCCATCTTCTCAAATCCAACTGTCTGATCACCAACCAACCAGATTGGGGAAGCGTTGAGATTCAGTATCAGGGTCAAAAAATCAATCGAGAAGCTCTGTTACGCTACCTAGTGTCATTCCGTGAACACAACGAGTTCCATGAACAGTGCGTTGAGCGTATCTTCACTGACATAATGAAATACTGTCAGCCAGAAAAGCTAACCGTCTACGCTCGTTACACACGACGTGGTGGTCTGGATATCAACCCTTACCGCTCAACGGAACAAGCGCAGCCAACTCATAACCAACGTATGGCTCGCCAATAAGGATTACATTTAAGGATGCAGATTTTGCGCTGGGAACGTTTGTTTGGATTATTGATTTTATTACTGTCATCTCAGGTGATGGCTTCTACTGTCTATTCATCAGCCATGCTTAATGAAGCCAGCACTCTGGTGGATATCGTACCTAAGCAATCCAAGCAACTCGCAACTAATTATCTCGCCCAGCGCAAGCTGACTAACCAAACCGAGCAGAGCCCGTCCGCCATTTCTCGGGATGATTCCGACAGTCGGGTCAGAACACCTGGTGGTACTATTGACGCACTGAAAATTCTTGCCCGTGCAGAATTCAACTTAGGTAACCCTGATGCTGCACTGAAATACCTCAACGAAGCTCAAGCGCTAACCACCACTTACCTACTCCCTTATTTAAGCCTTGATTTACAATTACTCGAAATCCGCTTGCGCTGGAAGATAGACGGAGATACGGAAACTGCGAGAAAAAATATCACTGAGGTTGAACGAGCATTTGATGCTATCCAAAATCCAGAACAACTGGCCAAGGGACTCCATTACCAGCTCATTATGCTGAAAGCTGATATTGCATCAGCGGAAGGGGAGATAGAACTTGCGAATCGGTTATACAAGGAGGTGATCCCTTATATTGAGCAGTCCAATAACAAGCATACGGTGATCGCTTATCACATTGCTCTGGGTAAACACTTCCTTACCCACAAACTGTACAACAAAGCCCTTTCTGAATTACTAACCAGTTATTGGAGCGCAATTGAAGATACCTCAGGCATACAACTCGCAGAAGTTAACCGCCTTTTAGGGCAATTGTTCTATGAAAGACGCGTATTAGATAAAGCCACCGATCATTTTTCACAGGCTGCAGACTTCTACGACAATTATGAAAATTCGCCTATTTTGCCTCCAATTCTCAAACGTATGGGTGACATTTACTATCATCAAGGCAAATATAACCTCGCTTTAGTACACTACTTCAACGCTATCGATCATGAACGTATCCAGAACAACATAGAGAACGTCATCGACATCCGCTTAGCGCTTGCCGCCACCTATTTACAATTAGTGAATTTTCCCCTTGCAGAGCAATACCTTGAGCGTGCCGAGGAGCTGCTGACCTATGTCGATATTCCCAAACTTAAAGCACAAGCTCTATTGTTAGAAGCGGGACTGGCTTCCCACCAAAGGCACCCGAAAGAAGTGGTAACAAAAGCCACGAAAGCTTTGAACATTGCGATTGAAATCGAAGACCTTTCGATTCAGAAGCATGCCTATCAGATGCTTAATATTGGTAACGAACTACTTGGCAACTACAAAGCGGCATTAAAATACCTCCAGCAATACAACGCGTTGTCCAACATTGAACAACAGGAACTGGCGTTGATCAACGAGGATGATTTTAGACAACAGAAAGATGTGGTTGAACAGACACTTCACCTCGTGGAGCAGAAAGAAAAACTGGAACAAACTGAAAACGAATATCGTAAGTTCCAAAAAATTTCCTTTACGCTATTTGTCACCTGCGCGCTGTTATTTATCTTTTTACTGCGCCGCGGTCACATCATGAGTGTGCAAAAAGAGGAGATAGATGAACTCAACGACGATCTCTACACACACTCCCGTTCAGGGCTGAAAAACCTTCGCATGCTCAATGCTAAGCTGCCTGCCTCATTGGAGGCCAGTAGCCATAAGTTTGAGAAATGGCATGTCGGAGAACTGATCCATGAACCCCTAAATGATCGACTGCGCTTTGTCATGGTAGACATCCCTTTTCTGCGCAATATGTATTTGCAACATGGCTATGCCGATGGGCTCAAGCTTGAGAAAGCCCTCGGTCAGTTCCTCCAAGAAAAGGTCCAACGCCCGGCAAGGATATATCATTTCTCCGATGCAAACTTACTTTACATCGAGCCCAATAGTGACAATACTGCCCAGCCAGAACAAGTATTTGAAAAGGTGCAGAACTGGGTGGATGAATTTGCTCAAAAGTATGCCCTCAATAATATTATTCGTATGGGTATGGCTGATTACCCATTTTTGCCACGTGCTTATACCGCCATCAATGATAAAGAACTACTGGACATTTTACTGATGTCGACCAGTGCCGCCCGCACTTTAAGTATGAAAGAACACTCTAGCCAGTGGGTGTATTTGAAAGCGATAGAGAACGCGCCTGCAGCCAGCCTGGCAACCGGAAATATACGTAAAGCATGTAAGCATTCCATCAGCCAGGGATTGATAAAAGTGCACTCTTCTTACAAGAATGAGGAGAGCATCAAAAAATTATTAAAAGATGAGTAAAAGCTACTCAAACAGCTCGGATTGAGCGTGACGCGGTAATTTTATTTGTTATTATCGTTTGATTAATTAATAAGATTTTTTTGATCTTATCTTCATAAGCATAGATTTTCATGGGCGTCCTCGAGCAAGATATTCAGTCACAGCTGCACAATCTGAAATCTCAATTAGAGCAAGTTCGATTGACACAAAGAGATACCTCGTTCAAATTTAAAAGAGAGCAAAAGGTATTGAAGCGCATCATTGCATCACTCAGTGACGCATGTCGTAGTGAAGATCCAAGACTCAAATCAGGGCTAACAGAACTAAGACAAGCCATAGAGCAACAAAAAGATGTCAGTGCCCTTATCCCGAAGTTGGCAGTGCTTGAGCGTTTACTCAAGCAACAGAGTGTGGCGATGGAAAAACAAACCGAGCATCTGGACTCCCAGATCAAACACAGTGGCGAAACCCTGCTACGAGTGACAGGCCTACCGGCAAAAGTGAAGCGTGACCTACGCGATTTGCTCAGCTATTCAAATGGCGTCGAGCGACCAAAAGCCGACTCAGCGATGAAGTTACTCGCGATTTACGAACGCTCCCTAAAAATCATCACATCCAACCCTGATACAGCCATCAATCAGATTACGAATAGTGCTGACAAAGAACTGCTATTGCGCCTTTCTGAAGAACTGCAACACGTCATTACCGAGTTAGATTTCGAAGGTGAATCTGGCGACTTGCTCTCGGATATCCGCGCTAAATTACTGCTTGGAGTCAATACTCATGTGTTGATTGAATTAACTTTGCAGGTTCTTAAGTTGGTCATTGACGGAACCAAGTATGAGCGCAAAACCTCAGAGCAATTTTTAGAACAAGTGAATGCATCTCTCTCATCAACACTGAAAAGCTCCTCTCAGAATGTCGATCAAAGCCAAACCTATTTTGAACACCGTCAGGAAATGAATAGTGAGCTAGATGATCTCGTTTCAGAAACCAAAGCAAAAGTGGATGACGCCAGCTCTCTAGATTCGCTGCAAACGCAGCTCAACCCATTGCTTGCTAAACTCAGCTCTCTTTCTGAGCGTCTTCATCACGCTGAACAACGAGAGCAAGCGCTGATTGACCGTATGAGTTATGGAAAAAATCAACTGGAAGCCTTGTTCGAAGTCACACAAGACTACCGTCGTCGCCTTGAAGATCAAGCCCAACGAATCCTGCTCGACCCTCTTACCAAAGTATACAACCGTACCGCTTTCAATGATCGCCTAGAACTGGAATATCGACGCTGGATACGGTCACAAAACAACTTACGTATTATCTTGCTCGATATTGATGGTTTTAAGGCGATCAATGATAGCTTTGGCTACACGGCTGGCGACAAAGCACTGAAGATTATTGCTCGCACGATAAAGAAAGAGCTATCTGATACTGATACTGTCGCGCGCTTTTCAGGTGAAGAGTTTATTGTACTAATGCCAGACGGCTCTGATAATGACTGCTTTAGTACCATCCAGAATATTCAAAACAAAGTTGCCAAGCTGCCGTTCAAATTCCGAGAGCAGAACCTCGTCATCACCATGTCCGCTTCGAGCACAGGCTTTAAAGAATCAGACACTCCTGAAGAAGTGTTAGAACGCCTAAACCGTGTTCTCAACGAAGCCAAGACGATTGGCCCAAGTCAGCTTGTCTGGAAATAACCCTACTCTTCCTTCTTTCAGAAGCCATTCATGTCGTGATTGATGTAGATATATCAATCAGTTAGCCTTTTATATCTGTCAAAGCGTGCTAAGCTTGTTAGTACCTCTCGCTTTTATATTCCCAATTACCCCTAAGGTATATGCAGAGGCACAACAACTATAAGAAAGGTTTTGCAGAGAAGCTTTCTCTCATCAAGGAGGTCACTATGATCACTCATATCAGTCCGGCTGGCAGTATGGATCTGCTTTCTCAACTCGAAGTTGAGCGTCTTAAGAAAACGGCCGCCAGTGATCTGTATCAGCTCTACCGAAATTGTACGCTTGCGGTACTAAATTCTGGTAGCCACACAGATAACTCCAAAGAACTGCTCGATAAATACAAGTCATTTGACGTCAATGTTGTCCGCCGAGAGCGAGGCATTAAACTCGAATTAAGCCATGCCCCAAAACATGCATTTGTTGATGGGCATATTATTAAGAGTATTCAAGAACATCTATTTTCTGTCTTGCGTGACATTGTTTATGTCAACATGCACCTTGCAGACAATCAGCGTTTGAACCTCACCAACCCTAGCCACATTACGAATTTGGTGTTCGGCATTCTGCGTAATGCAGGTGCGCTTACCCCCGGTATAGAGCCTAACCTAGTTGTTTGCTGGGGCGGACACTCAATCAATGCCACTGAGTATCAGTACACCCGAGAAGTGGGTCATGAACTCGGCCTACGTGAACTTAATATCTGCACAGGTTGTGGCCCAGGTGCAATGGAAGGTCCAATGAAGGGGGCGGCGATCGGTCATGCGAAACAACGCTATTACGAGCAACGTTATCTGGGCTTAACAGAGCCTTCGATCATTGCCGCTGAGCCACCAAACCCTATCGTCAATGAATTGGTGATCATGCCCGATATTGAGAAGCGCCTTGAAGCTTTTGTCCGTATGGCGCATGGCATTGTTATCTTTCCGGGTGGGGCAGGAACCGCTGAAGAGCTGCTGTACATTCTCGGCATAATGATGCACCCAGACAACGCTCACCAACCTCTGCCTATCGTTCTCACAGGGCCGAAAGAGAGCGAAGAATATTTCCGCTCCATTGATCGTTTCATCGGGGAAACCTTAGGTGAAGATGCACAGCATCACTATGAGATTGTGGTTGATGACCCAGAAAAAGTGGCTCAAATCATGAAGCGCGGCATGTCAGATGTTCGCCAACACAGAAAAGACACTGGGGACGCTTACAGCTTCAACTGGTCGCTAAAGATTGAACCCGAGTTTCAACTGCCTTTCGACCCAACACACGACAACATGGCAAGCCTTGACCTGCATCTCAATCAACGACCCGAAAACTTGGCAGCTGCTCTTAGACAGGCCTTCTCTGGCATCGTAGCAGGTAATGTAAAAGCAGAAGGTATTCGTGAAATTGAACGTCATGGCCCATTTGTACTCGATGGCGATGCCACTCTGATGAAGAAGATGGACAAATTGCTACGTGACTTTGTTGAGCAGGATCGCATGAAGCTCCCAGGCGGCAGTGCCTACGAACCATGCTATCAGATTAAGACTGCCTGATCGCCGCTGGCAATCTATTTTTCATGCTTTACAATAAGGGCTCTTAGCCCTTATTTTTTTGATTTTTATGTCTATTCATCTTGTTATTATCGATGCATTGAACCTCATTCGGCGCGTCCACTCAGCACAGCCCGATCCTAACGATATAACAAGAACTATCACCACAACCACGCGTACGCTGAACCGTATTATCAGCGAATCACAGCCAACACATATCATCGCGGTTTTTGATCATCACCTACAGGAGAGAGGTTGGCGCGCAGAGGTATTACCTGAATACAAACAAAACCGAAAACCTATGCCAGAGCCTTTACTCAATGGATTGGATGCTATTCAGGAAGCTTGGTGGGAACTAGGGATCGATTCATTGTTGTCAGAAGGTGATGAAGCGGATGATCTTGTAGCCACACTCGCAATGAAAGTGGCAAAGCATAACCAAAAAGTGACCATCATTTCGACAGATAAAGGCTACTGCCAGCTACTATCGCCTACCTTACAGATCCGTGATTACTTCCAACATCGCTGGCTTGACGAGCCTTTTATTGAAAAAGAGTTTGGTGTGTCTCCCTCTCAATTGGCCGACTTCTGGGGCTTAACAGGAGTCAGCTCTAGCCAAGTTCCCGGCGTCTCTGGTATTGGACCAAAAGCGGCTAAAGAGATCCTCAATCAATTTGATGACATAGAACAAGCTTATACCTCTGAGCAACTAGCGACCAAATATCGTAAAAAACTAGAGACACATATCGACTCAGCACGCCGATGTAAACAAGTTGCCGCGTTAAAAACGGATATTGAATTGGGTTTTAATCTGCAGGATATTCGCTTCACAGGTCCTACTAACCATGCCCCTAGGGGGTAAACTCAACTTATTGATTACAGAGAATATGTTAATGAAATCTGTTGTGAAATGCTTTTCTTTCACATAGTGAATATTCACATATTCAATACCACACTCAATATTGATTACCTTTCAACCAACATCACAGCACTACTGACAAATTGCTTTATTTTTCATAGCTCCAATAACGAGGAGCATAATAATGAAAAATACTATTTTACTCAGTCTTGCTGTTGTCTTTTCGCTACCAGTTACAGCACAAACCTGCGGACAACACTTAGACGTGGGTTTACCTTCCTATCATTCAGATCAAGTTCTTTGCCGCAGCGGCTACGCTGTAGGTTACAACTATCAGAAAAAAAACGCCGATTGGGTTGCTTATCACATCACAGCAGAGAGTGTGAATGCGAGCTATAAACGCAGTAACAGCTTTAAAGAAGATACTGAGCTACCAGACTATGCACGCTCAACTCTCAACGATTACAGCGCTTCAGGCTATGACAGGGGCCATCTTGCTCCCTCGGCCACCATGGACTTTAGCCAAGAATCCATGACGCAAAGCTTTTTAATGAGTAATATGTCACCTCAACTACCGGGTTTTAATCGTGTTGGCTGGCGAATACTGGAAGAGCATGTACGAGATTTAGCCAATGAGTATAATGAGCTTTATGTGATAACAGGCCCAATTTATCGGGGAAATGAAGCGAGTATTGGTGATAATGTCGTTATTCCAAGTGCTTTTTATAAAGTCATTCTCGACCCATACTTTAATGATGCCATTGCTTTTGTCGTTCCACATCGTGATGTTTCCAGCAGCGAATTAGTCAACTTTGTCACAACTGTTGATGATGTTGAGCAGCAGACTGGCTTGGATTTCTTCTCCTTGATTAGCGATAGTGTTGAGGAAACGATGGAGTCCCAACTCTGGGAAATGTGGCCAACACCAGAATAAACAGTAAAGCAAACGCCCTTGCTTTAAAGCAAGGGCGTTATGCTGACTGACGAGATTCTAGATCGGTTTTCTCTTTAGGTTTGAGTGGTTAACTCAACCATCATCTGAATATGAAGCTCATCATCGTTTAAACATGGAATGAAGTTAAAAACTTCTCCTCCTTCCTCAAAAAATATCTCCTGACACTGCTCTGAGATCTCTTCTAAGGTTTCTAAGCAATCGGCGGAAAAAGCAGGCGTCATAATATCGAGCTTCTTAATCCCTTTTTCAGGCAATTTTTCTAGCGTTTTATCCGTATATGGCTGCAACCATTCCTCTCGGCCAAATCGAGATTGATACGTCATCCCAATCTGGTCTTTACTCAAACCTAGCTCTAGTCGTAGCAACTCAGTGGTTGTTTCACAATGCTTTGGATATATATCCCCGTTATCAGCGTAACGTTGCGGGATACCATGATATGAGCACAGTAAATAGTCACCGCGTCCTTTATCTGCCCAAGAGCGTTTCACACTATCAGCCAACGCTTTAATGTAGGTAGGGTGGTTATGATAATCGCGAATAACTTTATAACCAGGCATCACGGGGAGCTGTTTAAAGGCTTTGGTGAGACCATCCGATACGGCAGCCGTGGTTGTGCTTGAATACTGAGGGTACAAAGGGAGGACTATTACCTCTTCTACCCCTTTTTCTATCAGTGATTCAAGCCCAGACTGAAGGCTAGGATTTCCATAAGTCATCCCCAATTCAACAGGAATATCGATAGATCTCGCGAGTTTTTCTGCTTGGCGCTTGGAGTAAACAAGAAGAGGAGATCCCTCTTCCATCCAAACCGTCTCGTACAGTTTGGCAACTTTCGGTGAACGTATTGGTAAAATAACGCCATGGAGAATCGGGCACCACACCCAACGAGTCATATCCACAACCCTTTGGTCATGCAAGAACTGACTGAGAAAACGTTTTACTGCCGGAGCTGTAGGTGCATCTGGTGTACCCAAGTTAACCAATAATACACCTTGTTTTTTATTATTTTGCATAGAACCCTATCGACACTTTAAAAGAGGCTTTACGTTTGAAACTTCTTTATCGATCAATGTGTAGCGATAAAAAAAGCGACCCAGATAGGTCGCTTTCACTATAACAAACTTTTAAATTCTGCCGTTAGCAAAATTAAGCCAGTGCTTTCTCAATATCAGCACTAACTTCAGCAACTTGCTTAGTACCATCGAACTTAAGGTACTTAGTGTTACCAGCGTCAGCTTCTTTACCGTAGTAAGAGATTAGAGGTGCCGTTTGCTCATGGTACACGCCTAGACGCGCACGTACTGTCTCTTCTTTATCGTCATCACGTACAACCAGATCTTCACCGGTAACATCGTCTTTACCTTCAACTTTAGGCGGGTTGTAAACAACGTGGTAAGTACGACCAGAAGGTAGGTGAGCACGACGACCAGCCATGCGCTCGACAATAACGTCATCAGCTACGTCAAACTCAATCACGTAGTCTACATCAACGCCCATCTCTTTAAGGCCATCAGCCTGAGGAATTGTGCGTGGGAAACCATCAAGTAGGAAGCCTTTTTCGCAGTCATCTTGAGCAATACGCTCTTTAATTAGGCCAAGGATGATTTCATCAGAAACTAGCTGACCAGCGTCGATTACAGCTTTCGCTTGTTTACCAAGCTCTGTACCCGCTTTGATAGCAGCACGTAGCATGTCACCAGTAGAGATTTGTGGAATACCGTATTTCTCCATGATGAATTGAGCCTGTGTGCCTTTACCCGCACCTGGAGCACCTAGAAGAATGATGCGCATGTTGAATCCTCTTAAGATAATGATGATTTATACCGAAGCTCACTATGGTGTTCATAACAAACAACAGCCTTAGCTCACGGTAAGTTTCGGTATAACTGTTCTTTCAATTGACAATAAAACAGGCGTGCACATTACACGCCTGCTCACTTTGTTTCAAGATTGCATTCTATCACACAATCTGTTCGCGTCGCTCAGCTTACGACTAAAGAATGCTTAAACACTCACATTAAGCTGCAAACTTACGTTGTTTTATTCACGATTAGCGCAAATAAATCAAAAAGCCCGCATGATGCGAGCTTTTTGTTACCGTTTGACTATTAGCCCTTAGTCAAAAGAGAGTTGATGGCACCTACAAATTGAGATGGATCTTCCATCGAGCCGCGCTCTGCCAGCATCGCTTGCCCAAGAAGCACCTCCACCCAACGACCAAATGCTTCTTCATCAGCTTCATCTGCCATTCGCTTGACCAGCTCATGGTCTGGGTTAATTTCAAAGATGTACTTCACTTCAGGTGCAGCCTGACCAGCGGCTTCAAGCAGCTTAGCCATTTGTGTGCCCATTTCGAAATCATCCGTCACCACAACAGCAGGGGTACTCGCCAGTTTAAAGGTCGTGCGAACTTCTTTAACGCGCTCACCTAGGTATTCTTTGGTGCGCTCAACGACAGACTTAAACTCTTCTTCAGTTTCTTTCTGCTTTTCTTTTTCAGCTTCGTCTTCAAACTTGCTCAGATCAAGACCCGCTTTAGTGATTGACTGGAACTGCTTACCATCAAACTCAGTTAGGTAGTTCATCAACCACTCGTCAATACGATCAAACATCAAGATAACTTCGATACCTTTTGCTTTGAATTGCTCAAGGTGTGGGCTGTTCTTCGCGGCGGCATAACTATCTGCGGTCAAGTAATAAATCTTATCCTGACCTTCTTTCATGCGCTCCACGTATGATGCAAGACCGACGGTTTGTTCTGAAGAGTCCACTTCTGTAGAAGCAAAACGTAGCAGACCAGCAATTTTTTCTTTATTGCTCATGTCTTCTGCTGGGCCTTCTTTCAACACAAGGCCAAACTCTTTCCAGAACGACTGGTATTTTTCTTCGTCATTTTTTGCCATGCGCTCAAGCATAGTAAGCACACGCTTAGTACATGCGTTTCGCAGAGATTGCGTTACTTTATTATCCTGCAGTATTTCACGCGACACGTTTAGTGGCAGATCATTTGAATCTATTAGCCCTCGAACAAAACGTAAGTATGAAGGCATGAACTGCTCAGCATCATCCATGATAAATACGCGCTGCACATACAGTTTGAGGCCTGATTTATGGTCGCGGTTCATCATATCCCATGGCGCTTTCGATGGGATATACAGCAAGCTGGTGTAGTCGTTCTTACCTTCAACACGGTTATGGCTCCACACAAGTGGGTCAGCGAAGTCGTGTGAAACATGTTTGTAGAACTCTTGGTACTCTTCTTCAGAGATATCAGATTTGTTACGTGTCCAAAGAGCTTGAGCTTTGTTGATTTGCTCCCACTTCTTCTCGCCCGTTTCTTTGCCCTCTTCGTCGCGCTCTGCAGTTTGAATCGCAACAGGGATACCAATATGATCCGAGTACTTGCCGATCACTTCACGTAGACGCCACTCGTTAAGGAACTCTTTGCCTTCATCGCGCATGTGCAGAATGATATCCGTACCACGAGACTCTTTTGAAATTGTCTCAATGGTGTACTCACCTTCGCCTGCCGAATGCCACTGAACCGCTTCCTCCGCAGGTAGATTTGCTGCGCGAGTACGAACGGTTACTGCGTCTGCAACAATAAACGCAGAATAGAAACCGACACCAAACTGGCCAATCAATTGAGAATCTTTAGACTGCTCTTCAGACAGTTTTGAGAAAAACTCAGCGGTACCTGACTTTGCAATCGTACCCAGATGTTCGATGACATCATCACGACTCATCCCAATACCATTATCAGAAATAGTCAGCGTATTTGCTGTTTCATCAAATGACAGCTTTACACCTAATTCAGCATCGCCTTGATATAAATCAGGATTAGATAGTGCCTGAAAACGCAACTTATCTGACGCGTCTGATGCGTTTGAAATCAGTTCACGCAAAAAGATCTCTTTATTAGAATAAAGAGAATGAATCATTAAATGAAGTAGCTGTTTTACTTCAGATTGAAAGCCACGAGTTTCTTTGTTTTGTGTTGCTGTATCGCTCATGCTAACTCCATAACATCTATATTTATCGACCGTCCACATTGTCAACGAGGTCGATACTGATATAACCTGCAAGCTAACATGAGGGTGACAATTGTAAATTCAAGGTCAAAAATCATAAAAACAGTGTTTTTTAGGTATAATCTTGACTATTCTTGCACCTCAAAAAAATCAAAAAAACTAAACGTTACCTCCCTGCAACAGGGGATTTGCGCATCTGATGAAACTTATACAACAATAATGGCCATATCTAATGAGTAACATAGGCACTAAGTTCAATCTTGCTAACAGATTCACTTTTGACCCCAATACGAATTCTTTGGTGGACAAATTAAACGACAATGAAATCATTCGTCTGGGAAGTAATGAAAGCCGAATTCTGCTTTTACTATCAGAAAAGCCTAATGAAATCGTATCCCGTAATGAGCTGCATGACTTTGTTTGGCGCGAACAAGGCTTCGAAGTGGATGACTCAAGCTTAACTCAAGCCATATCAACTTTGCGTAAACAGCTTCAGGACTCAACTAAATCCCCCCAGTATGTAAAAACGGTGCCAAAGCGCGGCTATCAACTTATCTGTCCTGTTGAGCGTACTACTCCGTTTATGAATAGTGATGCCTCTTCAGTAGAAGAAAGAATAGAAGAGCCTGAAGAACTGGTGACTGAGTTGACGGCAGAGCCACAGGTAGTTGACATAAATCCCCTCCCGATTGCAGCTCAAACACCACAGACTGCTACCCAAAATAAAGCAAGACCAAAATGGGCAATACGTATCATGCTGCTTGTGGCGATATTATTGCCTCTCTGTGTGATTTTGTTTACCAATCCCGCTGAATCTAAATTCCGTCAGGTTGCGGTCTACGACAATATTCCAGTCAAAACCCCAATCAGTCATCCTGATCTGAGTCAATGGTACCCATCCATTAAGCAGTGCGTAAAACGCTACAATTCTGCTCATGCGACAGTTGCTCCGGTTGAAGTGATTGCAACGGGTGGTCAAAATAATCAACTAGTGTTGAATTACATTCATTCACTAGACAGCTCAGGTGAAAATATCACGGTTCGTATTTTTGCTGACCAACAAGATCTCAGTAAAGTTTGCCAATAGGAATAATGATATGAATCAGAAAATTGCAGCTGGATTACTTGCTCTATCAGCGCTATTAAGTGGCTGGCTTTACTGGGGAAGTGATCTGAAAGTTGAGCAAGTACTCACAGCGAAAGAATGGCAATCGAAAATGGTGACTGTGATAACAGACAGCCTCCAAGAAGAGTCCGTAGGCCCACTTCGTAAAGTGGATGTGACGTCTAATGTGAAATACCTACCTAATGGTAGTTATATGCGTGTTGCTACTGTTCGCTTATATGCCAACAACACAGAAAGTGAAAACATCATCAACATTTCTGAAACTGGCGAGTGGGATATTAGTGATAACTACTTGCTGGTATCGCCCATCGAGTTCAAAGATGTTTCTTCAGCCCAAAGCAAAGATTTCACTGCAGACCAACTCAAGCTCATCACACAGATCTTTAAAATGGATGCGCAACAGAGTCGTCGTATCGATATTGTCAATGAGAAAACGTTGCTTCTAACTAGCTTAAGTCATGGTTCTACTGTACTTTTCTCTAACTAACTTCGACCAAAGGGGAGCATGACGCTCCCCTAATTTCCTCTAAATCATATGGATTGGATTCACTCAATTGGGCTGTTGATTGGCTCATTTATCTCAAACACGCTTGCTGCTCTGTCTGGCGGTGGGGCCGGACTCCTGCAATTCCCATTGCTCATTTTCTTTGGTTTGCCTTTTTCGGTCGCCCTAGCCACTCATAAAGTTGCAAGTGTTGCTCTGGGTATCGGCGCAGCGTTTACTCATATCAAGCAAAGAACCATAGATATCAAAGTCGCTTTCTTTTTGGTTATTGTCGGTAGCGTAGGGGTTATCATCGGTGCGAATATCGTGCTAATGATTCCAGAACCACTTGCCGAAACTATGCTGGGCCTGATGATTTTAGCGATAGGCATTTACTCTCGCTTCAAAAAGCAACTAGGTCAGCAAGAACTTCCAATCAATCGTCATGCTCAAGGTTGGATATTGGGCGGGTTAGGGCTCATTTTTATTGGGATAATTAATGGCTCCCTCACTGCCGGTTCGGGGCTGTTAGTTACCATATTCTTAGTTCGTTGGTTTGGATACAGCTACAAACAGGCTGTGGCTTTAACCATGATATGCGTCGGCTTGTTTTGGAATGGAATAGGCGGTGCTGCAGTGACCCAAGCTGGTGCCCCTATTTATTGGCCATGGTTGCCTATCTTATTACTCGGTTCTTTCCTTGGTGGCGGACTAGGAGCTTACCTAACCACTCGTTATAGTAATCAAGTAATTAAGGTTTGTTTTGAATTGCTGACCTTCGCGGTTGGCATTAAGTTATTAATGTGAGTGATTATGAACAAAGCCAAAATTGATATTTATTACTGTCGCCAATGTAACTGGATGTTGAGATCCACTTGGTTATCTCAGGAATTGCTGCATACCTTCAGTGAAGAAATCGAAACTGTCTCTCTGCACCCTGATACGGGCGGCCACTTTGAAATTCACTGTAATGAGCAGCTTATCTGGGAAAGAAAGCGAGATGGGGGCTTCCCAGAAGCGAAAACACTCAAACAAAGAGTCCGAGATATTATTGATCCTGAAAGAGACCTAGGACACTCTGACAGTAAGTAACAAGTGCCCGCTTTCACGGGCAGACTTTATAGTTTTACCGAGGCTAGCAACTGCTCATCGAAGGTGATGACTTTTAACTCCCCTTCTTCATAGAGACCAAAACTAGGCTCAAAGCCGTTACGCGGGAAGGTCACTGAGCCTGGGTTAAAGATTATTTGCTCTCCTTGCCATTCAGAGACAGGAACATGCGTATGGCCATGAACGATTGTATCACCGTGCTGCAGAGTGGGTCTTTTATCCGCATTAAACAAATGGCCATGCGTCAGAAACAAACGCTGACCCGTTTCTAATAAAACCCACGCATAATCCATCATCATTGGAAAAGACAGTAGCATCTGATCGACTTCACTGTCGCAATTGCCTCTAACAGCGATGATTTGCGCAGAATAATGGTTAAGTCGTTGAGCTACTGCCGGAGGGTTATAACCCTCTGGAATGGGGTTCCTCGGTCCATGGTTAAGAAGGTCACCCAATAAAACTAGATGTTGTGCTCCGGAATTTTCGAATTCAGTGAGCACTTTTTCTGTTGCCGGCAAACTTCCGTGCAGGTCTGAGGCAAAAAACAACTTCACGACATTATCTCCTCAATAAAACTGAGGCTATTGTACGGACTCAATATGAGTTAGTCATCTCTCGCCATACCATTAATCACAATATTGTTGTAGCTTACCATTCCTATCAACTGACCATTTTCAATCACTGGCGCTCGACTTATTCCAAAGCGCTCAAATAAGCGAGCACAATATTTGACGTTCATTTCGGGATCCACAGACAGTGCGGGTTTAGTCATGATTTCGTAGATATTGATCCGATCTGGTGAACGATTTTTCGCCAGCACTTTTTTCGCAATGTCATTCATTAGTACTAAGCCATATTCATCATCATCGTGACGTTTATTCACCACCAGAGCCTTAACCTCATGACTACGCGCTAACTGAATGCCTTCTCTAACAGTTGTTAGACCATCAATCATGACATAAGTACTGGCCATAACATCCCGTACTCGGATTATTTCCTGAGCTCTCATAGTTCGTCCTCTACTACCTTGGTTAGCTTCTCTACTTGGTGCGCAACACCAACAGCATCCTCAATATCGATCTGCACAGCGATACCTTGTCCGGATTCCAAATCAAATTCACCAACATCACTGATCGTTTCTAGGATATGACGCGACAGGTGTTCCTCTACGACAAACAGCAACACATCTTTTTGAACTTCCAACGTCAGGCCAAAAAAGGTGCGTTTTTTATTCAAACCTTCACCTCTAGCGTTGTTGATCACCGTCGCTCCTGTTGCACCGGCATTTCGGGCCGCATCCAGAACCTTCTCCGTTTTACTGTCTTCAACAAAAGCCAGTATCAATTTAAAGCGCATTTTCACTATCCTCCTGCGCTGAATCTCTATTGAGCCAGCGAGTGATTTGGGCATAGCCCATAACAGAAATCATCGGGAATAAACTGGCAAAGGCAATCAAACCAAAGCCGTCGATCATGGGGTTTCGACCGGGAACAGTAGAAGCAAGCCCTAAACCTAGAGCTGCGACCAAAGGCACAGTGACAGTGGATGTCGTGACACCACCAGAATCATAAGCAAGCGGGACAATTAACTTAGGGGCATAGAAAGTTTGAATAACAACGATAATGTACCCAGCGATAATATAGTAATGGATAGGATCCCCCACTACGATTCTATAGCTACCTAAAGAAATACCAATTGCCACGCCTAAAGCCACAGCGATGCGTAAACCATTCACGCTTATTGAGCCTCCCGATACTTGGTTGGCTTTAATCGCAACGGCAATCAAAGATGGTTCCGCAATCGTGGTACTAAAGCCGATACAGAAAGCAAATAAATATACCCAATAGTAATCCTGCCAACCAATCGATCCCGATATGCTGGTTCTGAACTCTTGCAAAAACGACGGAGCAGTTAACTGTGTAGCCATGGTTTCCCCAAGAGGAAACAGTGCAAGCTCCAATCCAATAAGAAATAGAGATAGCCCCAAAATAACATAACCAAAGCCAAGCAAAACTTTAGGTAGATTGGTCACCGGACGGCGTAATACGACAAACTGAAAACCGAAAATGATCGATGCAATTGGAATAACATCACTGATAGTGCCTAAGAAAGTATCAAAGAAATGTGACCACTCAATCATGCCACCACCATCCCATAAACCATGACAAACATCATGGGCAGTAATGAAGCAAAAGCAATTAAGCCAAAACCATCGATCATTGGATTGCGCCCTTTAATCGCCGATGCCAAACCGACCCCCAAAGCGGTTACCAGAGGCACGGTTATGGTTGACGTTGTCACTCCACCAGAATCGTAAGCCACGCCAATAATGCTTTCAGGAGCAAACATAGTCAGCACCACAACTCCAACATAGCCACCAATAATCATGTATTGGATCGACCAGCCTTTTAGGATGCGTAACACGCCGAGCATAATGGCAATCCCAACGGATAAAGCAACGGTATAGCGTAGGCCATTTGCGTAATCATCCATTGCTACGGCTTCAGATGCTATCATTCCACCTTCTGCGGCTACTTCTGCAGCCTCGCCCGCCACCGCGGTTAAAGCGGGTTCAGCAACCGTCGTTCCAAAACCTAAACAGAAAGCAAAGATCATCAACCAAAAGACGCTCCCCTTTCGAGCAAACGCTTGAGCCATCGACTCTCCAATCGGAAACAACCCCATCTCGAGCCCAAAGATAAAAAAGGTTAATCCCATCACGACCAACATTAGGCCAAACAATATCGAGAGCATGTTGGGTAGCGGCTCTTGCAGCACAACTAACTGGAAAAAAGCAATTACAGCAACAATGGGCAGTAAGTCTCGTAAACTGCCAAGAAACGCTTTTAACAGCGCGGCAATTGCTTGCATAGACACCTCTTATCCGTGAAGTTCTTGGATATGATGGCAAATGGATCGCGCACTTGATGTGACTCGCATAGCGAGATGACTAAGAAAAGTCACAAAATGTTAATTATGTGATAATCATTAGTTTTGCATAATCAGTGATCCGAATTACAGCTAACTCGCTATAATTATTAGAATTACCGTTTTTGTCTGTTGAGTTATATGGCATTTATGGAGGTTGAAAGGAGATCGGAATGAAAGTACTACTCACTGGTGGCACTGGCTTTATTGGCAAGGAATTACTGAAACACTTCACAACCTACGAAGTGGTTTTACTGACTCGCTCCCCTGCTAAAGCAAAGTCTTTAGTTACTCATGCGGATCTGGGCAATGTCACTTATATTTCCAGCCTAGAACAGTACCGCGATCTCAATGAATTTGATGCTGTTGTCAACCTTGCAGGAGAACCCATTGCAGACAAGCGTTGGAGCAAGCAACAGAAAGAGAAAATCTGTCATAGCCGTTGGAGTATCACCGAAAAGCTCGTTGATTTGATTCACGCCAGCACCTCCCCACCAGCAGTGCTCATCAGCGGTTCTGCGGTGGGTTATTATGGTGATCAACAAGATCATCCATTCGATGAAGCTTTGCATGTTCATCATGAAGGTTTCCCTCATTATGTCTGCGCAAAATGGGAACAAATAGCCAATCGCGCTCGCTCAGAGTCAACCCGAGTCTGTATTTTAAGAACTGGTATTGTACTTGGGCAAGATGGTGGCGCATTAGGCAAAATGTTATTGCCCTACAAGTTGGGCTTAGGGGGGCCGATAGGCAGTGGTCAACAATACATGCCGTGGATACACATGCTGGATATGGTTCGAGGCATCGTTTATTTACTCGAAACCGAACATGCCCACGGCGAGTTTAATCTATGCGCGCCTCACCCAGTGACCAATAAGCAATTTAGCCAAACATTGGCAAAGTCCCTCAATCGACCTCATTTTCTGTTTACCCCTAAATGGGCTCTTCGTTTCGTTATGGGTGAAAGCTCTTCCCTCCTATTTGACAGTATTCGCGCCAAGCCCAAAAAGCTTACCGAACTGGGATTTCGCTTTAGCTACTCCCGAGTAGAGCCCGCGCTAAAAAATCTATTACAACATCACGAGTAATCTTTTACTCTAGCTTATCTCTACGAGCTAAAAGAAAGGAATTCATGTCTCAATCTATTCTCATCACTGGCTGTTCCACGGGGATCGGCCACGTTTGTGCTCATGCACTGCATCAAAAAGGCTATCAAGTCATCGCATCCTGTCGACACGCCGATGACGTTGAGCGATTACGTAATGAAGGGTTAACCTGCATTCAACTTGACCTTACCGACAGTAACAGCATCTCCAAAGGAGTGAAACAAACGTTAGAGCTAACGAATGGACAGTTGGATGCCTTGTTCAATAATGGCGCATACGGGCAACCTGGAGCCTTAGAAGATCTGCCAACACAAGCTTTACGTGAGCAATTCGAAACCAACTTCTTTGGCTGGCACCAACTGGTTCAAGAGGTCCTGCCTAGTATGCGCCAAAATGGCAAAGGGAGAATTGTCCAGAACAGCTCAGTTTTAGGCTTTGCCGCAATGAAATATCGCGGAGCCTATAATGCATCTAAGTTTGCATTAGAAGGCTGGACTGATACGTTGCGCTTGGAGCTAAAAGGCAGCGGCATAGAGATTTGTTTGATCGAGCCCGGCCCGATAGAAACCCAGTTTAGAAAAAATGCCCTGCGAGCTTTTACCAAATGGATTGATATCAACTCAAGCGTGCATCAAAAGCAATATCAAGAGCAGTTAGAGAGGCTAACAAAAGAATCATCGAACAACTCATTTGTCCTACCAGCCAAGTCATGCATCGCCCCTCTCCTACATGCTCTAGAATCAGATAAACCGAAAATTCGCTACCGCGTTACCACTCCAACAAAAGTCTTTGCTGTACTGAAACGGCTACTTCCGAGTCGGCTACTCGATGACATTTTGCGACGAGCTGCTTAAAAATAAATCACCGAGTGTAATTTTTTCGTAATAATAAGACGATAACTTACACCGTGAAGTTGCTCACTTCATGACCTCCTATAAGCGTTACATTCGGTAAAAAAACATGACATTGAACCAGCTAAACTGGCTAAGTGTGGGTGTTGCGCTAACTTTGTTTATCGTTTTATAAACACCTTCGCTTGCATTAGTCAGCAAAAACACCGCCTTAAACAGCGGTGTTTTTGTATCTGCTACTCCCTTGATATCTATAGTAACTGCCCATATGTTTGATGTATCAAACTCTTTGCAAGGAATCACCAAATGCAATCTCCTTTTATTGTGGAATTGAACGAGCAAAACTTCCGTCAAGTGCTGGAAGGCTCAATGCAAACGCCAGTCCTGATTCATTTTTGGGCGCCAATGAGCCAAGAAAGCGCGCAAGTTATTCCAGAGCTACAAACCCTAGCGCAACAATACAACGGAGCTTTTACACTAGCGCTCTTGAACTGTGAACAAGAACAGATGATCGCTAGCCAGTTTGGTGTCCAGGCACTACCAACCATTGCACTGTTCGTTAATGGTCAACCCGTTGATGGTTTAGGAGGCCCGCAGGACCTTGCTGCAATCCAAGCGATGTTAGCTAAACATTTACCCAGTCAAGACGAACTAAATCTCAAGCAGGCAATGGATTTTGTACAATCGGGTGAACATGTTAAAGCGTTACCTCTACTTCAAGACTTGCCGGAAGAACTAAAGCAAAAAGGTGATGTAAAACTTGCCCTTGCCGACTGTTTGCTAGAGATGCAGAAATTTGACCAAGCCAAGGCACTGCTTAATACCATCCCCCTAGAGTATCAAGATAATTATTACAAAGGATTGATAGCAAAATTAGAATTGCACGACCAAGCAGCGAATAGCCCTGAAATCCAATCACTTGAGCAAGCGCTACAAGATAACCCTAATGATGCCCAAACAGCAGCCGAACTGGCTCTAAGTTACCATCAAGTTAACCGAGATGAAGAAGCATTAGAGCTACTTTGGAACCTGCTAAGATATGATCTCAATGCACTTGATGGCGATATAAAGAAACACTTTATGGATATTCTCGCTGCTTTAGGGCAAGGAAACCCAATTGCTGGCAAGTATCGACGCCAGCTATACTCTATCCTCTACTAGACACTTCAAATTCATCAATAAAAGCCGGCTTATCCGCAATGTAGATCAGATAAGGATCGGTTGACCGATCCTTCTGATGAGAGACAATCGGAAATCTGTTTATAGGTTTCCGATTTTTTATGTCTATTCAACACTTCTTTGCCGACTTCCTTGAAGAAAACCCTGTTGATGTTGCCCAGCTCAC
>NZ_JAKEUT010000007.1:0-189204 GCF_022398025.1 Vibrio sp. Isolate25 | reverse complement strand
CGAAACGCTTAAAGAGCCTTCGAGGAGATTTATCTATCCTCTTTATAGACAAACGCCCTAAGCCAAATCGGCCTAGGGCGGTAAAAATATCAAAGACCCGATACCCTGTTAATCGCTACGCAGCTCCTCTTAAGTGAACTACGTTGCGCCAATTGGCGGGTTTTTTGGTTGCGATCCACCGGTAGTTTACACCGATGAACGACATTGGCAGCGTGTTATTTAATGGCTTGAGCTTCTACGGGCACCACAGAGCTGGCGTGATACCCTTTAGGTCCTTCTTCTACTTCAAATGTGACTTGTTGACCTGCTTTCAGAGTACGATACCCGTCCATCTTAATGGTGGAGTAATGAGCAAAGACATCCCCGTCTTCACCTTCCGGACAGATAAAACCAAATCCTTTGGCATTGTTAAACCATTTTACTGTACCTGTAGCCATGCTATACATCCCTCATGCATATTGTTACTGAAGTTGTGTGATTACACGATGAATTCCGTGTGTAAACAGAAAGTGAATATCCATTCAGCCGCTGCCAAATTTTAAGTCACTATTTGACCAATGTAGCCAATGATTGAACTCAGTCAATAGGAAAAACGTATCACACTCAACATATTTGCAAACAAATCACCTTTGTGGTTTACATTTTTGCAAAGAATTTCAGGGTAATCCGGTCTGTTCTATTAATGGAGTGAATGGTTTTTGGTGTCTTTTTAATCAATTAGATAGAGAATGCAGTTTAATAGAAATCTTTTATTTGCAGCGATACAATTGCTGCATTAGTCTCTAAGTAAGGGCGTAAATTTGCTTGGCTCAAATTGTTCTTACTTATAAGAGCTAAATCGATAACTTCTGCGCAGTGAAGTGGTAAAATTACCTTAAGCAACTTTCTAAACACGATTAGTCATGAGCAAGCAATTTGAATGGGTCACTCCAGACTCTGATTTACTGGAGCTAGAAAAAACAAAAGTAAAGCCGCCGTCCATGTATAACGTTGTTTTGAATAACGATGATTACACGCCAATGGACTTTGTTATTGACATCCTAGAGCGTTTTTTCTCTATGGATATAGACAAGGCAACACAAGTGATGCTCAAAGTGCATTACGAAGGCAAAGCGATATGTGGCACATACACCGCGGAAGTCGCAGAAACCAAAGTAGCGCAAGTCACTATGTATTCTCAAGAAAATGAGCATCCTTTGCTTTGTACAATGGAGCAAGCGTAAAGCTGAATCAAGCAACATGAGTTGCTGCCAAAGGAGGTACTTATGCTGAATAAAGAGTTAGAGTCGAGTCTAAACGGCGCATTCTCTCGCGCTAGAGACAAACGACATGAGTTTATGACCGTCGAGCACCTCCTGCTAGCATTGTTGGAAAACGATGCAGCAAGGGAAGCCCTTCTTGCTTGTCAGGCAGATATTAATGCCCTTCGAAACGAGTTAGATATCTTCATAGATCAGACCACACCACTTATCCCTGAAAATGATGAAACTCGTGAAACCCAACCTACTTTGAGCTTTCAACGTGTCTTGCAACGTGCGGTGTTCCACGTGCAATCGTCAGGGCGCAGTGAAGTCACTGGCGCTAACGTTTTAGTCGCAATCTTCAGTGAACAAGAGTCGCATGCGGCCTACCTTCTTAAAAAGAATGATATAAGTCGTCTAGATATTGTTAACTTTATTTCCCATGGAATCACTAAAGCTTCAAGCTCAAGTGATGATGCCTCTTCATCGGATTCTTTCAGTAGCAGTGATAATACTGAGGAAGCAGGCTCAGAAGAACGTTTGGAAAGCTTTGCTTCCAACTTGAACCAGCTGGCTAAACAAGGTCAGATTGATCCTTTGATTGGCCGAGATAAAGAGCTAGAAAGAACCATTCAAGTATTGTGTCGCCGCCGCAAAAACAATCCACTTCTAGTCGGTGAAGCGGGTGTTGGTAAAACTGCGATTGCGGAAGGCTTAGCGTGGAGAATTGTTGAAGGACAAGTTCCTGAAATTATTAAAAACAGTGTAATTTATTCTTTGGATATTGGTTCGCTACTGGCTGGCACCAAATATCGTGGTGACTTTGAAAAACGTTTTAAAGCAATTTTGAAGCAGCTTGAAAAAGAAGATGATGCGATTCTTTTCATCGATGAAATTCATACCATTATTGGTGCTGGTGCGGCGTCTGGTGGTCAAGTTGATGCTGCTAACTTGATTAAGCCTCTGTTGAGTAGCGGTAAATTACGTTGTATCGGTTCAACCACGTATCAGGAATACAGCAATATCTTTGAAAAAGAACGTGCACTATCTCGCCGTTTCCAGAAGATAGATATTGTTGAGCCATCTCTAGATGATACCACCAAAATTTTGATGGGCCTGAAACCTAAATACGAAGCCCACCATGAGGTTCGTTACACCAACAAGGCATTACGTGCTGCCGTTGAACTTTCGGCCAAATACATCAACGAGCGTCACTTGCCAGATAAAGCCATTGACGTGATTGATGAGGCTGGTGCTCGCCATCGTCTAGCGCCTGCAAGCCGTCGTAAGAAAACCGTTGGTGTGGCCGATATTGAGGCCATGGTAGCGAAAATGGCACGTATTCCTGAAAAATCGGTGTCTTCTTCTGACAAAGAGATTTTGCAGAATCTTGATGAGAAGATGAAGATGCTAGTGTTTGGTCAAGATGATGCGATCGATGTACTAAGCGAAGCCATCAAGCTGACGCGAGCTGGCCTTGGTGCCGATAATAAACCTGTAGGTTCATTCCTATTTGCTGGTCCTACAGGGGTAGGTAAAACGGAAGTTACGGTTCAGTTGTCGAAATTGATGGGCATCGAACTGCTTCGCTTTGATATGTCCGAATATGGTGAACGCCACTCAGTGAGCCGTTTGATCGGTGCGCCTCCTGGTTATGTCGGTTATGATCAGGGTGGTTTGTTGACTGATGCAGTGATCAAGCATCCACACTCCGTTGTGCTTCTGGACGAAATTGAAAAAGCGCACCCAGACATTTTTAACCTACTGCTTCAGGTTATGGATAACGGCACACTGACAGACAACAATGGTCGTAAAGCCGATTTCCGTAATGTCATTCTGGTCATGACTACTAACGCAGGTGTTCAAGAGACCGTTAAGAAATCCATTGGTCTTATCCAGCAAGATCATAGTCATGATGCGATGTCGGAAATCAAGAAAGTCTTTACTCCTGAATTCCGCAACCGTCTGGATAACATCATTTGGTTTAATAGCCTTGATGAACATGTTATTCACCAGGTGGTCGATAAATTCATTGTTGAGCTGCAAGCGCAGTTGGATGCGCGAGGAGTGTCACTTGAGGTATCGGATGATGCTCGCCACTGGCTGGCTATAAAAGGTTACGACAAAGCGATGGGGGCTCGTCCTATGGGACGTGTTATCCAAGAACAGCTTAAGAAACCTTTGGCCAACGAATTGCTATTTGGTTCCTTGGTTGATGGTGGTACAGTAAAAGTGAACCTGAAGAAAGATGAACTCAAGTTTACTTACTTAAGCGAGAAAGAAGAAGCTATTCATTAAAGTAGCGTTATTCAAGAGAAAAGCCAGAGCATGCTCTGGCTTTTTTGTATCAGCTAAAGATGCTTTTTAAAGCAAGGTAGGACGTTTCGATATGCGCAGGAATTTCTTGCTCAATCTGAAAGCCCATTTTGGGGTAAGCTTTGATTCTTTCAAAGTCTCCTAGCATGGCAGTTACCGTTAAATCTAAAGAAATGTCCTCATTGAAGTAGTCAACAAACATCGTCTTGGGCGAGGTTACACAGACATTCTCAACGGTATTCGGCCATTGTTTCATAAATGTAGCGTATGCACGTCTTTCCATATAAGGCTTTTGCACTAAGATAAACGATCGAAGGTCTAAATTGAGCTTATCTAAAACTTTAGCGGTGTATAGCACATTTTCACCGGTATTGGTGGCCTTATCTTCGAGAATGATATCACTAGCTGGCACACCAAGATCTCTCGCGATAGCCGCAAATGTGTGTGCTTCTGATTGGTCAAACAGACCGTCTGTTAGACGCCCTTGACCACCTGAAAAGATGATTTTCTTTGCCCAGCCTTCCAGATATAGTTTCGCAGCGTACTCGGCAACGCGAACATCGTTACTGCCGAGTACAAACAAGCAGTCTGATTGTTGTAGAGGCTGGGAAAGTTGCATGTATTCCCATAGGCTTTCAATGTGCTGAAACAACTTTGTTCTCATTGTCTCTCCCTAGATTAAACGAGTTCAAGCGTGTGTTGATAGTGAAAGCGATAGCCTAAGCTTATCAAGCGATCAGCCAATATCCGTTTGTCTGCACGTTGCACGATAGGGGGAAGCGATGCATCAGATTGAACACTGTCGAGGGCTGCTTGATAAAATTCTGCTTTGCTAACGGTATTTGGGGTGGTTGCATTGGCTACTACATTCTTACAGTTCAATGCTAGGAAGCTGGTGGCTCCAATGGCATCTGTTAGATGGAGCATATTAGCAGGGGCAAGGTCACTAACCTGCTTCAATTTGTTGACGAAGCGAGATGGGTGGCGATTTGGGCCAACTAATCCACTGCAGCGTACAATACCGTACTCTAGACCAGAATCAATCACATGTTGCTCTGCCTGAAGCATTACTCTTGCGTTGTCAGTAAACACATCGCTGTTAAGAGCATTCGATAAAGACGCATACTCTTCATCTAATGCTTGCACCAAATTTGGATAGACAGTGGTTGAACTGACCATGACGATTTTGGTGACGCGAGCAACTTGGCAGGCTTGAACAAGTGACAACCATTGAGCTGCGTATTGTGTGCCGTTGCCTTTACGAAACCCAGGGGGGAAACAGCCAATCACAATCTCCGCATGCGTTTTTTCTATGGTTTTAACAAGGCTGGTAGATTCGCTTTGTAAATTTATTGTCACCCCCGATAGTTGTTGTGACTCGAGTTCTCTAACTCCATTGTCTGTTGTGCGGCTTACAAACACTTTGTGGCCTATGGTTTCGAGGTAATGGGCGAGAGGTTTACCGAGCCAACCACCGCCAATAATCAATATTGTTTTCACACTAAGCCCTTGTTCGATACGTTTTTATTTAACTAACTATGTGGAAGACCTATGAAATAATCAACTGTTAGTTTTTCGAGTTTATGCTGTGTGCCTATTCGTGTTGAATGTTTACAGAATGGCGTTAATTGTGTCTATGATTAATAGTGAGTGAGTTATCCGATCCTAGTTTTAGGGGCATTCATGAAATGGTATTTGTGGTTATGGGCCGTTGTGTTTTCTTCAATGGTAACGGCTAATCAGAAGATCTATATGACGTCATTGGAGTGGCCGCCATATTCTGGTACGGATCTCCCTGAGAATGGCTACTCAGTAGCGGTGGCTAGAGAGGCATTTGCGGCGATGGGGTATGAGCTGGTTGTAGATTTTCAACCATGGGTTCGCGCTGTGGCGTTAGCCTCAAAATCCGACAAATATGTTGGGTATTTTCCAGAATATTATTTTGAAAACTCAGAGTTTATTTTCTCGGATCCTATCGGTAGTGGGCCATTAGGCTTAGTAGAAAACACTCGTTACCCAGTTCGGTGGGAGACGTTATCAGATTTGAAGCACTTTCGAATAGGTGTAGTGCAAGGGTATATCAATACAACAGAGTTCGACAATATGGTTAAAGCTGGTGAACTCCAAGTCGAGGCATCCGCTAACGATGCAAGGAACATTCACAAGGTGGCAAAAGGTCGATTGGATGTCGCGGTGATAGATCCAAATGTTTTAGAGTATCTGATTAGTATTGATGTAAGAGAAAGCTTGTTAAGGAAACGTTTACGAATGAATGCCAAGTTACTAGAAAATAAAATGCTATACATGGCGTTTAAAAATCAGCCACAAGGGCAAAGCATCAACAAAATATTTAATCAAGGTTTAGAAAAAATTGATATCGAATCGATTGTCAGTCGACTATCAAAGTCAACTGACTAAGAATCTCGTGGTTAGAGTCATACGCTCGTTTATGATAAGACTAACTAGATAAAACTCTGAGGATTTTGTCTGCATGTTCAGCGACTTCAATCCCTTCATCTGTTAGATAACCACCATCAGGCAGAGTACACAAGCCTTTATCAAAGAGCCTTTTCACGGCCGTCTGCATTTCTTCTGTTGCTTCGTGGTGAACTTTAATACCAGTTGCAGAACTGCTAATGTCAAATTGCAGTAGCAGGTTGAGTTCGGCCATCTTATCAGCGGTATATTTCATAATAAATCCTTAAAGAAAGTACTAAAACAACCATATTCCTCATATTGTTATTCAGCAATTATAGGGAGATAGAAATGTTACCTACCACTTAGTTTGGATAAAAATTCGCTTTTGTTTGATTGGATTATGACCAGTTGATGGTTTGTATTGATCAACCTCCCTAATGCTAAAACTGCATAAGGTAAGGGGTTGATATGTAAATTTGAACTAATGCTTGAGGTCAGAGGTATTTCTTTTAAGCTATCTTTCTTAATCGCTTGATAATCATATATATTTATTTTTCCTTTTCTTGAGTTATGCGCATTTTTCTCCTTTCATATTAGGCAGTTTTGATTGAGTAACCTGTGTTTAAATTGGGCCTCAGCTAAGTTTGGTAATTAAAGCTTGAATTTGATCACAATAAGAGTAATTATCCGCGCCCACAAATCCATATTATTTAGAATGTCTTTGCATGATGAATTTAAACCAGTTTGATTCTTTACTGCCGCCACAGATGGCGGAACGTGCCGCTGAAATTGGGGTTGGTAAGGCAACGAAAGACCCAATGAAGTCTTTCCTATTGGCGATTTCTGCCGGTATTCACATTGGTATTGCATTTGTTTTCTACACTATAGTGACCACTGGCGCAGGTGACTTACCTTGGGGCATCACGCGACTACTGGGTGGTTTGGCTTTCAGTTTAGGCTTGATTCTTGTCGTTGTCACAGGGGGAGAGCTTTTTACCAGCTCTGTGTTGACTCTTGTGGCGAGAGCTAGCGGCAAGATCACTTGGAAGATGTTAATGAAAAACTGGATCGTGGTGTACAGTGGCAATCTTATTGGCGCGCTATTATTAGTGATTTGTATGTTACTTACCAAGCAGTACATGTTTGATAGCGGGCAGGTTGGCTTAAATGCAATGGCGATTTCACAGCATAAACTGCACCATAGTTTTATCTCAGCGGTTGCGCTAGGCATTATGTGTAATGTCTTGGTGTGTATAGCGGTATGGATGACATTTAGCGGGCGCACACTCACGGATAAAATAGCCGTTATGATCTTACCCGTTGCTATGTTTGTCTCCGCAGGTTTTGAGCACTGTATCGCGAACATGTTTCAAGTACCTATGGCGGTTGGCATTAAGTTTTTTGCTCCCGATGAGTTTTGGCAGATGACAGGGGCTAATATCGCGGATTATGCCGATCTTAATCTTCTTAATTTTATTACCAATAACCTTATACCTGTGACCTTGGGTAATATCATTGGCGGCGGTGTTTTTGTCGGGGTGTGGTATTGGATGATCTACCTAAGAGATTAGTTTTGTTGGACTATATAAGATATAGGCTCGTTGAAAAACGAGCCTATTTTGATTCTTTTACTTCTCAGTGTATTTGACGCCAAGATTCTTCAATGATGTCATCCAAAGCCAGAATTTCTTCGGGCTGAGAAACAAGCCAATTTCGTGTTTCATTGTCTTCCCATTGAGAAGTCTCGGTTGGGTTAGAAGTAGCGCCAATTTGCATTATCTGTATCCTTACAAAAAGCTGACTACGGCAGTGTAAAGTTAGCATTTGACGTTTTTATGACGATAATTGGATTTGATTGGTAGGCATATGAATCTTATGTCCTTTTATTTTCTAGCTTATGGCGGTTATAGGATCAGGACTTATCCTGAAAGCGATGACATGGTTATCCACAGATTTTGTGGATAAAATCTTTCCTCCGTTTAAGGCATATCGCCTAGGCTAGGCTTTTCCTAAGCTCACTAAGATTTTCCCTTCCTTATTAATGCAATATCGGACCGTAAGCGACAGGGTCAGGCTGATTGAGATAGACAGCATGACAAAGATCGCAATCATGATCATTACTTGATATTTGATCGCGACGATAGGGCTCGCTCCTCCCAGTATTTGGCCTGTCATCATTCCAGGTAGTGTCACTAAGCCACTGGTTGTCATCGATGCTAAGGTCGGCGCAAGCGACTTCTGGATTGACTCACGAACAAATGGCAAAGTTGCAAATTTAGGTGCTGCTCCCAACGCTATGGCAGCTTCATACTCGCTATGGCGCGTTTCCATAGCGGTGAAAATGTTCTGCAAAGCCACAATGTTACCACTGAGAGAGTTGCCTAGCAGCATACCGGCCAAGGGGATGAGGTATTGGGTATTGAATAGTGGTTGTGGCTGAATGATCAAAAAACAGATGATAAGCAACAGTGGTAGTAAACCAATGAGTAAACCTGCGCTGACAGGGTATATCAACCTTTGTTTGGGTAACTTTACTTTACTGATGATGGAACTGGCACCAATGAGAGTCATGGCCATCAGCCAAATACCATTGATAGTTAAGCTGTTGAGCTCAAATAAGTATTGAAGATAAACACCGACCAGCAATAACTGGATGGTCATCCTTGCCACACTGATGAGTGTTTCTTTTTCAATATTGAGTCGATAGTGTCGGCTGATTAACAACGGAATCGCCAATGTACAGAAGAATAAGGCCAGCATTGGCCAGGAAATATCGACAGCACCGCTCATAAGCCCTCCTAAAAAGCAATATGTATTGTATCCCTAAAATCTTATGAAGAATGGATTTCAGTGAAAAACTGTTCTCCAAAGCTTCACCAGCACCATCTTTAAAGGCAAGAAATCCGCTTATTTTTACTCTCGATTTGAAACAAAGGTGTAACAAGTTTGAGGATTTTATGTGGAGTGTCGCTTGCTGCAAGCCGGAATTTTTAGCCTGTTATTTCACTTTGTTGTTGCTTAAGTGTTGCGTTTTAACATTTTGTTTACTGTTAACAAGTTTTCATAATTTCAAGCATGTTGACATATGAGTTATTAATCAAACACATATCTGGATGAGCTCAAAAAAGTGCTGAATAACAAGCTTTGTAAGGACGGATTTAATTGAACCCTACAAATAGTATGGTCTAACATTTTTATCTAGAGATTATGAAAAAGGCAAGCTCAGCGATAAGAGCTATCCAATAACACTAAATACAAAATAGGCAAATGTATGAGTGATGTTAACAAAATTAAGAGTGGCGAAAAACGCTCGCTGGAGTGGAAATCTTTCCTCTTTATCGCGGTTGTTCTCTTCCCGGTTCTGAGTGTGGCTTTCGTAGGTGGCTACGGATTTATTGTTTGGATGCTACAGATGTTCTTTTTTGGACCTCCTGGTGCACATGGCATGTAAAGCACTGAGCTCATTTCCACAGTTTGAAAAATTTAAGAGAGCAAACCATGAAATCATTGATTGTTAAATTGTGGCGCACTATGACGCGCCCAGCGGTTCATATCAGCCTCGGTGTGCTGACGATGGGCGGCTTTATTGCTGGTGTCATCTTCTGGGGTGGTTTCAACACAGCACTAGAAGCGACTAATACGGAAGAGTTCTGTATTAGCTGTCATACCATGCGTGACAACGTCTACGTTGAACTCCAAGAAACGGTTCACTGGAAAAACCATTCAGGTGTGCGAGCTACTTGCCCTGATTGTCACGTTCCTCATAACTGGACCGATAAAATTGCCCGTAAGATGCAAGCCTCTAAAGAAGTATTCGCCCAAGTGTTTGGTAACTACGACGAACCAGGTGTATTTGAAGAGCGCCGTATCGAACTCGCTAAACACGAATGGGATCGTTTCTCTGCGAACAAATCCTTGGAGTGCAAAAACTGCCACAACTATGAGTCAATGGACTTTGAACAAATGTCCCCAACTGCTCGCATCCAAATGAAGCAAGCGGCGGAAAAAGATCAGAGCTGTGTTGACTGCCATAAAGGTATTGCGCACAAGCTTCCAGCCGGTATGGACAGTATTGGTGGGATTGTTGGTGAGCTGGAGCAGCTGACTTCCAGCACAGATTACTCCGTGGGTAACGCCTTGGTGAGCGTTCGCCACCTACCTGTCTATTTTGATGAAACGGGGGCTGAAGAAGCAGGCCTGCTTAACCCAGCATCGACAGTTACAGTACTAGAAGACAAGGGCGAAATGATGAAAGTTGAGATTGATGGCTGGCGAAAAGCAAAAGGCTTTGGCCGTGTCATCCAAGAAGACTTTGGTATGAACATCGCGGTGGGTTCACTACTTAAAGAAGCGGCAACCAGTGATGATGTAGTTACAAAAGGCGAGAAAAAAGTCGATGAACTAACGGGTCTTCCTTGGGAGAAAGTGGCAGCAACAGTTTGGATGAAAAAAGAAGCAATGCTGAACGACGTGACGCCTATCTGGGAGAAAGCGAGTGAAGCCTATAAGACCAATTGTTCAGTTTGTCACACACAGCCTGATGAAGCGCACTTCGATGCGAACACTTGGCCAGGTATGTTCAACGGTATGTTGGCGTTTGTTAACTTCGACACAGATAGCGAAGCCCTAGTATTGAAGTACCTACAGAAGCACTCTTCAGATTTTGCTGAAGGTCATCACTAATAAGCGTCGGATGGAGTAATTGAAATGGCTATTACACGAAGAAGTTTTCTTAAAGGTGTAGCAACGACCAGTGCAGCATCAGTCATAGGTCCAAGTTTATTGGCATCGGCTTCTGCAAGTGCAGCAGAAACAACAGGAACATGGAAAGTATCGGGATCTCATTGGGGCGCATTCCGCGCCCATATCTACGCGGGTAAAGTCCAAGAGATCAAGCCGCTAGAAACAGATACCAACCCAACTGATATGATCAATGGTATCAAAGGTGTTATTTATAACCCGTCTCGTGTCCGCTACCCAATGGTGCGCCTAGATTGGTTGAAAAAGCACAAGTACAGCGCCGAAACTCGCGGCGACAACCGTTTTATTCGTGTCACTTGGGATGAAGCTTTGGATCTGTTCTACCGTGAGTTAGAGCGCATTCAGAAAGACTATGGACCTTGGGCATTGCACGCTGGCCAAACCGGTTGGCGTCAAACTGGGCAGTTCCATAGCTGTACCAGCCATATGCAGCGTGCAGTGGGTATGCATGGTAACTTCATTACAAAAGTTGGTGATTACTCAACTGGCGCTGGCCAGACGATTCTGCCGTATGTATTGGGCTCGACAGAAGTTTACGCTCAAGGTACATCGTGGTCTGAGATTCTGGAAAACTCAGATAACATCATCCTATGGGCTAATGATCCGGTGAAGAACCTTCAGGTTGGTTGGAACTGTGAAACTCACCAGTCATTCCCTTACTTAGAGCAATTGAAAGAGAAAGTCGCTAAAGGCGAAATCAACGTACTTTCTGTTGACCCAGTGAAGAACAAAACTCAGCGCTTCCTACAAAATGATCACTTGTACATTAACCCAATGACTGACGTTGCGTTTATGTTGGCGGTCGCTCATGTGTTGTACAACGAAAAACTTCACGATCAGAAGTTCATTGATACCTACTGCCTTGGTTTCGACGAGTTTATTAAGTACGTTCAAGGTGAGACGAAAGACAAACTTGAAAAAACACCGGAATGGGCGGCTGAGATTTGTGGCGTAAGCGCTGACAAGATCCGTGAATTTGCGCGCATGCTGGTTAATGGTCGCACACAGATCCTGATGGGATGGTGTATTCAGCGTCAGGAGCACGGTGAACAGCCTTATTGGGCGGCGGCAGTTGTGGCGGCAATGGTCGGTCAAATTGGTCTTCCGGGTGGCGGTATTTCTTATGGTCACCACTATTCTGGTATTGGCGTACCTTCAACCGGCTTCGCTGCACCGGGCGGTTTCCCACGTAACCTTGACCAAGGTATGAAGCCAAAATGGGACAACAATGACTACAACGGTTACAGCAAAACCATTCCTGTTGCCCGTTGGATTGACTGCTTACTGGAGCCGGGTAAAGAGATTCGTTACAACGGTAGCAAGGTGAAGTTACCGGGTTATAAAATGATGGTGATTTCGGGTAACAATCCATGGCACCACCACCAAGACCGCAATCGTATGAAGAAAGCGTTTAAGCAGCTTCAAACGGTTGTAACCATTGAATTTGCTTGGACGGCAACGTGTCGCTTCTCCGACATCGTTTTACCTGCTTGTACTCAGTTTGAACGTAATGATATCGATGTATACGGCTCATACTCTGGGAAAGGTCTGATTGCGATGCACCGTCTAGTGGATCCATTGTTCCAGTCTAAGACTGACTTTGAGATTTTCACTGAACTAACCCGTCGTTTCGGTCGCCACAACGAGTACACTCGTGGCATGGACGAGATGCAATGGGTTCGTTCACTTTACGATGATTGTCGTGCTGCGAATAAAGGCAAGTTTGACATGCCAGAATTTGATGAATTCTGGCAGCAGAGTGTGCTGGACTTTGGTGAGGGTAAACCTTGGGTTCGCCACGCTGATTTCCGTGAAGATCCAGAAATCAATGCTTTGGGCACACCATCGGGCTTTATCGAAATTACGTCTCGTAAGATCGGCCGTTACGGTTATGAGCATTGTCAGGAACACCCAATGTGGTTTGAAAAGACAGAACGCTCACATGGTGGACCGGGTTCAGACAAGTTCCCATTCTGGCTGCAATCGTGTCACCCGGATAAACGCCTGCACTCGCAAATGTGTGAGTCGGAAGAATTCCGTGCAACTTACGCGGTGCAAGGTCGTGAACCGGTTTACATAAACCCTCAGGATGCAAAAGAGAAAGGTATCAAAGACGGTGACTTGGTTCGTGTGTTTAACGACCGTGGTCAATTGCTGGCAGGGGCTGTGCTTATGGATAGCTATGCTCGTGGTGTTATCCGTATCGAAGAGGGCGCATGGTATGGCCCTCTGAACGAAAAAGAAGGTGCGATCTGTACTTACGGCGACCCGAATACGCTAACAATGGATATCGGTTCTTCGGAGCTTGCTCAGGCAACCTCTGCGAATACATGTATCGTTGATTTTGAGAAGTTCACAGGTAAGGTCCCCCCAGTGACGTCATTCGGTGGCCCAATCGAAGTCGCCTAAGTGTGAGTAAAGCGAGCCTGCTATATATGAATTAATATATAGCAGGCTTAGTATTATTTTTTTAATATTTTTCAGTCTAAATAAAAACCACTTAATTTTATAAGTTTATATTAATTTCCCTTCGCATATGTTTCGTTTATCAATTAAGTTTGATTTATATTGATATTTTTATTATTTTGAAATATTTAATGAAAAAATAATTAAACTTAATGTCATGAAATTAAAATCTCACTTAACCAATATCTATTGCTCTTAATATTAATTAGTAGAGATTGTTTTGTGAAAAAGGAAATTTTGGCATTGTCAATAGTATTGACATTAATGGGTTGTCAGGAAGAGGATAATACTATCTCCCTAACGACAAATGGAAAAATTGATTTCATTATTCATCCATACCTTCAGATGCCTACTAGTAATAGTATGACGGTACGTTTTGAGGCCTTGGATGAACATACTCAAGTTTGGGCTAGGCCTAAGGAAAGCTCTGAGGAGTTTATTATTGTAGAGGCGGATTTGATCGATGAATCTATTTCTAACACTAAAACAGCTGTGCTCAATGACCTAAAACCATCAACTGTGTATGAGTATTATATCGTTGCTCTTAACTCACAGGATGAAGGAAAAATAAAATCCAAATCCCCTAAATACGCCTTTAAAACTTTACCAGAGCAAGGGGATAGCTCAGAACTTAATATTGTTGCGATAGGCGATACTCAAAATGGTGATACGATTGGTGTTTTGAGCGATGTCGTTAATAAAGGGATCATTTCTTACGCATGTGAAGGGAACGAAGCCACATGTGCAGATAATATATCAGCAATTACTATTGCGGGGGATGTCGTCTCTACAGGTAACGTTATGGAGCATTGGCGTCATGAGTTCTTTGAACAAATGAAGAATATTACTCCTTATGTCCCTTTAATTACGGTCCCAGGAAACCATGACTACTATGATGGTTCAAACTTAGGTATATACAAGCATTTCTTCGAAAAGCCGACCAATGGTTTTGAAGGGTACGAAGAAACTTGGTATTCGATTGATTTAGGGCGTTTACGCATTATAGGTTTAGACAGCTTCCCCATCTCTCATGATCATTCGAATTTTCAAAGAGACGTCATGAGAACCCAACGTCAATGGTTGAAAGACAAACTCAACACAACGCAGAATAATGAAGATATAAAGTATGTATTTTCTATGTTCCATCATCCGTGCTTGTCCGAGCTGTGGATCACAGGTGAGAGCTTAGGTTCCTGTGAGTTAGTCGCGGAAACAGAAAACTATTCAAAAGCGACGGGGCATATCTCTGGGCACTTTTTCGGTCATACTCATGCTTATTCCCGTGGGCAGTCGATGGACACCAATCACCTTTGGGTTAATGCATCAACCTCGCAAGGCTATCGAGAGCCGATTCATGACGCTCATATGCTATATGATGTACAGGATTACAATACATTTGCGATCAGCAGAAGTGAATTTGGTTTTAATATCCTGACCTTTAATGCCAATGGTAGTGAGAGTGTCAATATGAAGCGATACTCTGCAACGGTGGCAAGTAAAGTCGGTGGTTATGGCTCACTTCAAGACGGGTTTGAAATGACAGATGAAGTGACAGTGACGCCAGGCAAGACAGTGCTTCCTGCTCCACAAATTGTCTCACCGCATGGAGAAGTGGACACCAAGGATATCATGCTTGAAATAAGCCATAGTGATCCTGATTCGATTTATGAAGTGCAGTGGCAGCTATCGAAAGACGCTGAGTTTGAAGGCGATGTCTATGATTTATGGGGCAACCATACACGTAAGCACAATGTGATGCCTCAGCCGAAAGAGGGGCAAGACCCGGGTGATGAAGTGGATCCAACGTGGCGTGAAGGCGATCTAGTGGATAGTCAAGAAGGAGTGGATCTTACAAAATTAGATCTGACTAATTTTATTAATAAGTTTTATATCGGTGGTGATGAAGCTTATAAATGGAGTGACCATATTTACACTCTAAAACATGAGATTATGAGCAAAACCGATTCTGATGAAGACACTTTAGTTGAAGCGGGTGATGTTCGTCGTGAAAAAGTGACTCATACCAGCGCATACGATCGATTCTTAGGTCAGGGCAACCAAGCGCCACAGTTCGACATTCAAGATGGTGATAGATGGCACTGGAAAGTACGTGTTCGCAGCGCCGATTTGAACTGGTCTGACTGGAGTGAAACTGGGACTTTTGAGGTCAACCTTCAGCCTTAACGTATTATTCAATCATACGGTGACATACTCATGAGTATGTCACCGTTACTTAGTTCACGCTGTTCATTTAACAGATAGACGTATCCAGTCAAGCTTCCACTTCGGATTATGAAGAGCAGCTATAATGAGAGATACCACCTGCTGAGAAATACTCTAACGGTCTTAGCTTGTAGTATTTCTCTTCGACCTCTTTGGATTGCTCACCATACGGATCCGCTAATATCTCTTGTAACTCATGGATAAGCGCAAAATTTCCCTGTCTAGCTTGCTCATAAGCGGGGACAATAAGCCACTCGCGCCAAGTGTATTTAGGGTTCACTTGCTTCATGTCACGAGAGATAACCTCGATACCTTTTTCAACATTGAGTAACTCACGCCATGATGTTAACCACTCACTCCACTCGTTTTTTAACGTCTCATCAGGCTCTGCGTAAAAGCTCTTGGCGATTTCAGAGACTTCTTGTGGAATTTTTGAAAGCTCACGGAAAAATATAGTGTAATCGACATGAGTCTTCATCATCAGAGTCATTAGGGAATGAAACAACTCAGCATCAAACGTGTCGAGCCCTAATTTGTCTGCCCACATTTGAGTGATGTTGTCTTGCATCAGTGAAGAGAAATCTTGGCGAATCTCATCCAATTGATCGATGAGCTCTGGGGAAGATTTTAACAGAGGTTCTATTGCGGTACAGAAAGATTCAAAGTTTTTTTCCGCAGCTAATGGTTGGTTAAAGAAGGCAAAATGACGACCACCCCCTGTCCATGGTTGGAAGTAGGGCTCAAAGCGCTCGCAAAATCCGAAAGGGCCATAGTCCAAGGTGAAGCCACCTATAGCGCAATTGTCACTATTGAAGTTACCTTGGCAAAATCCCACACGTAGCCAGTGAGTGACTAGCAGACCCAGCCTGTCGCGAAATGCCAGTGCCAGTTTCAGTACTTTATCCATTAAAGGAAGCGTGGCATCGATCTGATCGTTATACTCTCGCTCGATCATATGTAAAACCATCATCTCCAGCTCTTTTAATGCATTCGGATGAGCTTGGCTTCGTGCTCTTCGTCCAAAGAGTTCAAGTTGGCCAACCCGTAAGAATGAAGGTGCAACACGTGTGGTAATCGCTACAGGGTTCGATACCATGATGTCGGGATCTTGTGAGCGGGAGCCTTCTTGGTACCAAGGGCGATCAACGGTATCAGACTGAGAGACAAATAAGCTTAAAGAGCGAGATGAGGCAACGCCGAGAGCATGCATATGCTCCTGAGCGAGAAACTCTCGGACACTGGATCGCAGCACGGCACGGCCATCTGCACCGCGGCAGTATGGAGTGGGCCCACCACCTTTTAACTGCATTTCCCAGCGTTGGTGGTTGAGCACACCTTCAAAAACAGAAATCGCCCGTCCATCACCATAGCCATTGCCTGTTCGAAATGGGCACTGGTCGGTATATTCATTCCCGAAGATCGATAAAGCATAGCCTGTCGCCCAGCCGATATTGCGCATAGGAGCTGGGACACCGCTGACATCGCCAGAAAACAGGCGTTTAAACTCCTCGCTATGGGCAAGAGTATCGTCTAATCCCAGTTGTTTAAAAAACGCTTGGCTATGACTAACGTAGACAGGGTCAGTAATGGGAGTTGGTTTTACGGGAACATAATGACCTGAAAAGACCTGCCTTGGAAAATGATCTTCGCCGTTTTCTGTTGCGTCAGGATCGGGAAGAAGCGTATCGAGTAAAGAGTAGTCCGAGGCTTGAGCAAAATGGCTTAGATTATCAATAGCCGCAGAGCAGCCAGTCCTTTCTTGTTGACTCATGGTGTTTATCATCCCGAATATAGGTGTCATCTACCACAATGATACGTTGGTTAAGACTAAAAGGCATCATTGTGCTGTAAGGGGGAATGTTATTTGAGCTGAGCGGTAACATTTATTGTTTTTCAGGGGAAGTGGTATACGACACTTGGACACAGGCCGAGTCAGGCTGGAAACGCTAGTGATAACACGATATTTAGGCTCATAGTATTAACTAATGAGCCAAATCTATAACTTAAATAGAGGGAGCGTTATCTGGTTAAAATGTCACGTAACCGATCTTGGGCGACTTCTACCAGCAAATCAGGCTGGAATTTAGAAATAAACCGGTCACAGCCTACTTTTTTCACCATTGCTTCATTGAAGCTACCACTTAGCGACGTATTCAATGTGATGTACAGATCTTTCAATTTTGGATCACTGCGAATCTCGTGAGTCAGCTTATACCCATCCATTTCTGGCATTTCGGCATCCGTGATCATTAGCAGTAATTCACGAGGAACATCTTTACCCTCTTCACTCCACCCTTTAATTAAATGAAGAGCTTCAAGGCCGTCACGACATTCAAGAATATTCAGGCCAAGCTGAGATAAGGTTCCTTTGACTTGAGCTCGAGCGGTGGAGGAGTCGTCAACAATCAGAACATTACGACCGACCATCTGAGCGGCCAATTCTTCGTC
This sequence comes from Vibrio sp. Isolate25, assembly GCF_022398025.1. Classification (NCBI taxonomy): domain Bacteria; kingdom Pseudomonadati; phylum Pseudomonadota; class Gammaproteobacteria; order Vibrionales; family Vibrionaceae; genus Vibrio; species Vibrio sp. Isolate25. The sequence continues at coordinate 171,331 of NZ_JAKEUT010000007.1, read as the reverse complement.
CAATACGCCTTCAGAGATGGATACATCATAGTCGATAATTTCAGCCAACACTTTCTCTACATCAATGATCTCAACAATTTGGTGTTGGTCATTATCTTTGGTGTGAGTGATGGCGGTTAAATAATTCGCACGTCCTGCTGTTTTGGGTGGGGGCTGGATTTCCGTCCAAGCAGTGTTGACGATATTGCGCACCTGACCAACCAAGAAGCCTTGAACGGTACGGTTATACTCAGTAATGATCAGGTTCTGTTCTTGATCTTCTTGTCGAGATGGCGGGAAGCCAATCGCACTTCGTAAATCAATAACAGGAACTGAGACACCGCGTAGAGAAGCGACACCGGTAATGTTGTGATGTGATCCTGGCATTTTAGTGAGAGGTGGGACTTTGATCACCTCGCGAACTTTGAATACGTTGATCGCAAAGAGCTGACGGCTGTTAAGACTGAACAGCAACAATTCCAATCGGTTTTCACCAACAAGATTCGTTCGCTGATCAACGCTATTTAAAACTCCGGACATACGATCTCTCAACTACTTTGTAATATATCAAAAATAGCCTAAAGCCAGGCTAAACAAAAATAAACCCATACAACTTGAAGGTTATATGGGTTTACATAAAAGATAAAGCTTCTTAGCTAGGAGCTTAGCCTTCTATCACTTTCATCAATAATAATCCGTCGTAAAGTGCCTGCTTTATCAAGGCTGCACCGGGCATGGTTGCCTGCTTATAGAAACGAGATTCGACCACTTCAAGGTCCTGATGATACACGGGTAAGCTTTGTTCCTTGATGCAATTTTGAATGGCTGGGTAAAGGACAGCTTTCGCCTGGTTGATGGCTCCACCAATGAGGATTTTTTCAGGGTTAAACAAGTTAATGACAATGGCGATAGCAGAGCCTAAGTAACGGCCTAGTTTTTCAACTGCATCGACTGCAAGAGGGTCACCGTTGGCGGCGGCTTCACAAATGTCTTCAACGGTCAGTTCCTCGATTTCCGATAAAATTGACGCTTCGCCATTGGCTAGTCGCTCTGATACCTCACTCCGGATAGCCTGAGAACTTGCGACCGTTTCCAGACAGCCACGATTACCACAATGACAAAGTTTACCATTCGGGTCGATTTGTATATGACCAAGTTCACCAATGTTACCGTGACGCCCTTGAAGCACACGGCCATCAAGGACAATACCGGCACCAAGACCATGGTGGATAGAAATCAGTACCGAGTTTTCGTTTTCCTGAGAATGACCAAACAGTTTCTCCGCCAATGCCCAAGCGCGAGTGTCATTGGCAATGAAAACAGGTAATCCCGTTGCTTTATAAATTTCGGGGCCGAGAGAAAGGTTCTCAACATTATAATGCGGCATCTGTAAGACAATGCCTTTTTCTGAATTGACCAAGCCAGGTAAGGTGAGTGCAATACTGGTGACACGATCTAGTTGCTCAGAATAAGTCTGGAAAAACTCTTCTATTTCATGGAGTAAGCGAGCTAAGACGTCATCTTGATCAATTTCATGAATGTCGATTTTAGTGTCAATCAGAACATCACCACCCAACTCGTGCAATGCGATTGTCAAATAGCCGCGCCCAAGGCGCATCGAGAGAAACTGCCAACCCTCATTATTCACCTGTAAGCCAACAGCCGGGCGTCCACGGCTGGTCGCTTCCTGAACGGTGGTTTCATGGATAAGGTGAGCATCAATCAGCTCTCGAGTAATTTTGGTAATACTTGCAGGGGCAAGCTCACTCTCTTTTGACAAGTCAATCCGAGAAATAGGGCCTTTCTGATCAATGAGTTTATATACACGGCCAGCATTGACCTGCTTGATATGATCAATATGACCTGGTTGAGCCATGTACATAGGGTGCTCCGAATATCAACAACTGAGCAATTTTTTTACTTTGCGAAGTAATTGTGAAGAGCTTTGATAGATTGCCGTGACAAGCATCACGGATAAACATGATTCTTTGGGCGTTCAATCAAATTGCAAAACAGATATCACATTTAACCCTGCATTTTTTTGCATTAATAAATATGTCTTTCGAGCGAGATAAATTACCCCTAAATCTCTCATAAGTCAGTATTTTTCATATACTCAATTAGGGTCTCTATTTTTTCATTAATGACTTACGGATCCACGGTTTGATCAAGGAAATCATCATGACAGCTATACAAAGAAGAACAAAAATCGTCACTACGTTAGGTCCATCGACGGACAAAGAAGGGATTCTAGAAGCGATCATTCAGGCTGGCGCTAATGTTGTCAGAATGAATTTCTCACACGGTACTGCAGACGATCATATTCAGCGCGCCACCCGCGTACGTAATATTGCAGCTCAACTGGGGACTCATGTCGCTATTCTGGGCGATCTTCAAGGGCCCAAAATTCGGGTATCAACATTCAAAGACAATAAGATTCATTTGACTGTTGGTGATACCTTTATCCTCGATAGCGATCTCGCACAGGGGCAAGGTGATCAAAATGCGGTGGGGCTTGATTATAAGGAGCTGCCACAAGATGTCTCAACAGGTGATATCTTACTTCTGGACGATGGTCGTGTGCAGCTACAAGTGACCAAGGTATCAGGTAATCAAGTCATTACGAAAGTCCTTATTGGCGGTTCACTTTCCAACAATAAAGGGATCAACAAGAAAGGGGGGGGCTTGTCAGCGGATGCTCTAACTGAAAAGGATAAAAATGACATCAAGATTGCTGCGCAAATTAAAGTGGATTACCTAGCCGTTTCATTTCCTCGCAATGGTGAAGATATGAAATACGCTCGCCGCTTGGCAAGAGATGCAGGGCTAGAAGCGAAACTCATCGCGAAAGTAGAACGTGCAGAAACGGTTGAAAGCGAAGAGAACATCGACGATATCATATTGGCATCAGACGCTGTCATGGTTGCACGTGGTGACTTAGGGGTAGAAATTGGTGATCCAGAACTCATCGGTGTCCAAAAACAATTGATTCGCCGCGCGAGAAGTCTCAACCGTACCGTTATTACTGCCACTCAAATGATGGAGTCGATGATCGAAAATCCTATGCCTACTCGTGCAGAAGTCATGGATGTGGCGAATGCGGTTTTGGATGGTACTGATGCAGTAATGTTGTCTGGTGAGACGGCTGCAGGGAAATATCCACTCGAAACTGTGCGTTCAATGGCTGAAGTCTGTTTGGGCGCTGAGAAAATGTCGGCAATTAACCGCTCTAGTTACCGTATGGACTCTGTATTTAAAGGGAGTGAAGAAACTATTGCGATGTCGACCATGTTTGCTGCAAACCACATGGAAGGCATCAAAGGTATTGTGACTCTGACGGAGTCAGGCCGGACGGCACTGATGATGTCTCGGCTCAGTTCAGGCTTGCCAATCTTTGCTCTATCACGCAATGAAAGTACCTTGAATCACACTGCACTGTATCGCGGGGTCACGCCTGTTTACTTTGACTCCAAAGGCGATTCAGGTTTACCCATGGCCGTATCAGCAGTGGGCTGTTTGAAAGCAAAAGGCCTGCTGCACGATGGTGATTTAGTGATCATCACTCAAGGGGATGTCATGGATGTGGTTGGTTCGACTAACTGCATGCGAATACTTTCTGTCTAAAATTGCAGACAGAGTGAATTGATGGGATAAAAAACGCCTTGTGGAAACACAAGGCGTTTTTGTATTAGAGAATGATTATCTACTTCTTCGGCTGAGCATCAATACACTGACCACGCACGTCTTTGCTTTCGTTCGACATCAGGTGAAGATAAATCGGCATGATATCCAGTGGCGTTTTCAGCAACTCAGCGTCTTCTGCTGGGTAAGCCTTCGCGCGCATGGAAGTGCGTGTACCGCCTGGATTAATCGCATTGACACGAATGTGTGTATCGCTCAACTCATCTGCTAGAATCTGCATCATGCCTTCCGTTGCGAACTTAGATATCGCGTAAGTGCCCCAAAAAGCGCGCCCAGCATGGCCTACCGTGGATGAAGTGAATATGACACTCGCATCTTGTGACTTGTGTAGCAGGGGCAAAATCGCCTGAGTCATTAGGAATTGTGCTTTAACATTAACCTGCATGATATCGTCATATGTGTCTTCGCCAATCTGATCAAATGGGCTCAATACACCCAGTTGACTGGCGTTGTGTAACACACCATCAAGCCGACCAAATTGACTACCAATGGTATCGGCCATATCAAGATAGTTTTGCTTGCTTGCGCCTTTCATATCCAGAGGAATGATCGCTGGTTGAGGGTAGCCAGCAGCTTCAATTTCATCGTAGGTTTGCTCAAGCTTCTTCACTGTACGACCTAACAAAATGACCGTAGCACCGTGCTGAGCGTAAGAAAGAGCGGCTTGCTTACCGATGCCGTCACCGGCACCAGTGACGAGAATGACTTTGTCTTTTAAAGCATCTGAGGAAACGGAATAATCCACGACATGCATCCTTATTGTAATGTTCTGCTTTATGAATCCGTAAGATGGTGGTTACAATACACTAATTCGCATATTAGGGGATATAACATTGGAATTTTTGTTGGACTACGGGCTGTTTTTAGCCAAGATTGTGACTGTTGTAGTCGCAGTGATTGCGATTCTTATTATTGCCAAAGCCGTAGGTGGAAAAAGTGGTGCTGCCAAGGGTGAGTTGGAGATCACCAACTTAACGGATCAGCATAAAAACACTGTTGAGCAGCTTGAGCATCACCTGCATGATTCAGCGTTTATTAAAGCGCGTGATAAAGCTGAGAAGAAGCAAGAAAAAGAAAAAACCAAGACACGTGAGAAAGAAATCAAGCAAGCCTCAAAAGACGGTGATTTGGACAGCAAGCGTGAGCCTCACCTATTTGTTCTGGATTTCAAAGGCAGCATTGACGCCAAAGAAGTCGCGTCACTACGCGAAGAAGTAACCGCAATTCTCGCGGTAGCTCGTGAAGGGGACGAAGTACTACTGCGCCTAGAGTCTGGCGGCGGTATGGTACATGGTTATGGTTTAGCATCGTCTCAACTGGATCGTATTAAGGCGGCTAAGCTGCCACTGACGATTGCGGTAGACAAAGTGGCTGCCAGTGGTGGTTACATGATGGCATGTATTGCTGACAAGATTGTTTCAGCGCCATTTGCAATCGTAGGCTCCATCGGCGTGATTGCCCAGCTACCTAACTTCAATAAAGTACTCAAAAAGTACGATATCGAGTATGAACAGCTAACAGCGGGCGAATACAAGCGTACCTTGACCATGTTTGGCGAGAACACCGATAAAGCACGTGATAAGTTCAAACAAGAGCTCGAAGAAACACATGGTCTATTTAAAGACTTTATTCGTGAGCGTCGCCCTGAACTTGAACTGGATAAAGTGGCCACTGGTGAACACTGGTTTGGCACTCAAGCGCATTCACTAGGTCTGGTTGATGAAATCAAAACCTCTGATGATTTGGTTGTGGAAGCGTGCAAAGATAAAACAGTCTTAGCGATTCACTACGTAGAGAAGAAAAAGCTGACCTCAAAGCTTGCTGGATTAGCAGGTGAAGCGGCTGATAACGTACTGATGAAGCTGATTGATCGTGGTCAGCGTCCTATCGTGTAAGCTGACTTCTTTTGTTTAGTTAAATGAAAAGCCCCTCAACTGAGGGGCTTTGTGTATTTGGTTACTGTGCTTTAGGTTGCGAATGGTTTGGCTTGCGGTGTGCTGGTCTACGACGTTTCTGTCCATTATTGCCAGCCTTGTTTGAGGCTTTGCTAGTACTAGAGCTGCCATCCTGACGTTTACCACCATTATGACTCTTGGAGCCATCACCATTGGGTTTGTTATGGCCAAAATGACGCTTGTTTTTCCCCGCAGGCTTATGGCCACGAGCATTGTCACCTGAGCGCTGACCATCGGCATGGTCGACTTTTGGCTTCTTAGGCTTTTTCGGTTTCTTAGGTTTGATTGGGCGAGTGTCCAACTTAGATTCCGGCAGCACATTGACGGGCTTATAGCCTTCCAGCTCCAACCGAGGTAATACTTGCTGGATGAGTCGTTCAATACCAAATAGTTCACTGGCTTCTGCTGCTTCAACTAAAGAGATTGCTTTGCCGACTTCACCCGCGCGGCCAGTACGGCCAATTCTGTGGACGTAGTCTTCTGCTACGTGAGGCAGTTCGAAGTTGACAACCTGAGGCAGTTGAGGAATGTCGATACCACGTGCGGCAATATCTGTGGCAACTAATACACGCACTTCTCCGGATTTAAAATCAGCCAGTGCCTTGGTGCGTGCGCCTTGGCTTTTGTTACCATGAATAGGCGCCGCCGTAATACCTTGATCATTAAGGTAATGAGAAAGTCGGTTAGCTCCGTGTTTGGTACGGCTGAAGACTAGAACTTGTCTCCAATCACCATCTTTGATGAGCTTCACCAGCATCGGTGCTTTTTTACGCTTATCCGCTGGGTAGATAGATTGTTCAATGGTAACCGCAGTGGAGTTCTCAGGGTTAACAGAGACTTCGACCGGATCATTGACTAGACCTTTGGCTAGTTCGCGAATCTCTGCAGAGAAGGTTGCAGAGAACAGTAGGTTTTGGCGCTTCTCTGGAAGCAGTGCGAGTATTTTACGGATATCGCGAATAAAGCCCATATCCAACATGCGATCTGCTTCATCCAGCACTAACACTTCTAACTGAGAGAAGTTAATCGCATTCTGCTGGTATAAATCGAGCAATCGCCCCGGAGTTGCGACAAGCACGTCTGTGCCTTTACGCAGCTTCATCATTTGTGGATTTATCTTGACGCCGCCGAATACTACATTCGACGTCAGACGTTGATAACGGCTGTACTTAAACACGTTTTCCTGAATCTGAGCCGCCAATTCACGGGTCGGCGTCAGCACCAGTGCTCTCACATGGTTGCCTTTGACTCGGGTGCCATTATCTAATCGTTCTAGAATCGGTAATGTGAAGCCTGCGGTTTTACCCGTACCTGTCTGAGCCGCTGCCATGACATCTTTACCTGCTAACACTGCGGGAATGGCTTGCTCCTGAATTGGAGATGGTTTGTCATAACCCTGATCATCGATGGCTTTGAGGAGCGGGGCAGAAAGGCCTAAAGCGGTAAAACCCATAAATTGTTCTCTGTTTAAGGTGAGATAAGTGCTCTGGCGGCAATCGACCACCAGCAAAAGGGCGCCATTCTGAGCCCTTTGGTCAGGAACATCAATAGAAATTATCGCTGAGAGCGGTTAAGTGTTGTCTGAAAGTTTAGCTTAGTCGTGACAAAAGCAAGCACGAGACCTGCCAATGCGCCAAACAGATGAGACTCCACGGCTACACGGGCATTGATTAACTCGCTGGTCGATTGCGAGGCGCCCATGGTCATTTCCCAGCCCACTTTAGCTAATACGCCAATGACAAGTAACCAGCTACCTTTACGACCTTGTAAGGATTCCAGAAGCGCATAATAGGCAAAAATGCCATGTAGCACACCAGAAAGACCAACATAGCTAGTCATGCTTGTTGTCAGGTTTAGTACACCCACGGATAAGCTAATCACGAACAATACACAGAGCAGAGAAGTCACTCTTGGTTTAAACAGGTAAGTGATAACCCACAAGCCAGCCAGATTCATGCCTAAATGAGCATAGTTGGTGTGGGTGAAATTTCCTGTTAGGATTCGCCACCACTGGCCTTCAGAAATAAGTTGATAATGCCAGTATGTCAGGCTGGCTAACGGCTCGAACTGCACGCCTAGGCAGACTAAGCTGATAGCAATTAACAGAAGAAGTAAACGCACGCTATGTCCCGATATTGTTCTCAATGTGGTAAGTCACTCAAAGCTTGTATTTGTGAGTGGATACAAAGCCTAACATCGAATGTTGAGTTGGTCATCTTACAGCATCCGACAGAAACAAACAGGCCCATGGGCACAGCGCGTATTATCAGACTCTCGCTTGAGAATAGTTACCTGTTTGAAGGTGAAAATTTTACTCAGCATAATGAGCTGAATCAGCTGTTGGCTGAGGAAAGCTATCAACATTTTGTGCTTTATCCGGGAGAAGTGTCTGTCAGCCATGAAGAGGTGGCTAAAGCCGTCTTCAGAGAAGAAAAAGTACGGATTATTTTGCTCGATGGCACGTGGAAAAAAGCGTACAAAATGTGGCAATTGTCTGAAAATTTACAGGCATTACCTTTAGTACATTTGCCGGAGAACCTACAGGGAAATTATCGTATTCGCAAAGCGCCCAGTGACAATAGTTTATCTACCGTGGAGGCTGGCTACCATATCCTGACTTTGCTGCAACCAGAGCAAGACTTCACCCCATTACTTGATACGTTCAATCACATGATTGACTTTCAAATCAAGCAGATGCCGCCCGGTGTGTTTGAAAAAAATTACCGATAATAAACGCAAACTCGCTATTTGAGGTCTAAAATTATTTTCAAGCGCAGCGTTGTACAGTGAATCTTTGTCAGAATATGATGACGCGCAATCGTTTAGTTATGACTGTTACGTCATAACCGATGCTTCGTATAATCCCACTGATAGGGTGTGGGAGTCTCTACCTGAAACCGCAAATTTCAGATTACGAAGAGTGAAGTGCATTGCGCTTTTCTCTTTGTATGTCTGATTATCTTCACAAGAGAAAAGCGTTTGTTGAATACCAATCGAATTGAATGGGGAGACAAGCGTGAACCAAACAGAATTTATTCGTCAGTTACCAAAAGTTGAGTTGCATCTGCATATTGAAGGTTCACTTGAGCCTGAGATGATGTTTGAACTCGCATTACGCAATCAAATCGCGCTGCCATTTACCACGCCTGAAGAGGTCAAAGCCGCGTATGAGTTTACTAACCTTCAGTCATTCCTTGATATCTACTATCAAGGTGCCAACGTGTTGATTCATGAACAGGATTTTTACGATTTAACCTGGGCTTATTTGTTGCGCTGTCAGGCTGACAATGTCATCCACACCGAGATCTTCTTCGACCCACAAACTCATACTGAGCGTGGTATCGCGTTTGACACCGTGATCAACGGTATTCACCGCGCTTTGCAAGATGCGAAGACGCAATTGGGTATCAGTAGTCGAGTCATCATGTGTTTTTTACGTCATCTGGATGAAGATAGTGCCTTTGTCACCTTGGAACAAGCATTGGCACACAAAGATAAAATCATTGGTGTGGGTCTGGATTCATCGGAAGTGGGTCACCCACCAGAGAAGTTTGCTCGTGTTTTTGCCAAAGCACTCGAGGCTGGTTTTCTCACGGTCGCCCACGCAGGAGAGGAGGGACCTGTTGCCAACATTTACAACAGCCTTGAATTACTGAAAGTGTCGCGCATTGACCATGGCGTACGCTGCGCCGATGATCCAAATTTGGTGGTGTCACTGGCTCAGTCTCGTATGCCGCTGACAGTTTGCCCACTGTCCAATACTAAGCTCAAAGTATTTGAGGAGATGAAGCAACACAATGTTGTCGATTTATTGAGGCAAGGGCTGTGTGTGACGATTAACTCAGATGACCCGGCCTATTTTGGTGGCTATATGACCGACAACTTTCTAGCTGTAGCAGACAGCCACATGTTGACGCAAGAAGAGTTGGCGCAATTTAGTCGCAATGCGATTGAAGCGAGTTTTATCAGTGACAGTGAGAAGCAACGTCTAATGAGCCGACTCGATGAATTTGTCGACAGGTGTTAGAAACAAGCGGAGCATAAACTCCGCTTTCTGTTAATGAGATGAGAACAACTGCTGGTGCAGTCTCTGAGCATGGCCGTCAGTCATCGATGAAATATAGTCCGCAATCACACGATAGCCTTCACTTTCACAGCTCATTTGTTGCCATTGATGGCGAATCGGTATTGGCAGTAATCGCTCAGGATCGGCACTGAGGGCTTCAAAGATATCCATAATGATCTGTTGCCCCTTGTACTCGACAACTTGAACATGAGGCACCTGAATCACATACTCACTGACAAAGCGCTTAAGTATCTCGAGTGCTTGTGCCATTTCAGGTTCTAAATAGGCATTAAATGCCAGCAGTTCACTTTCGAAAGGCGCGTCAACAGGCTTTATGGAAATACTGGTGAGTAATGCGTTCACCATGCCACCAATGGCGTCTTTACGCTGGTGGTGAGTACCGGAAAATAGCATCTCTGTAATGGAGTCGATATGGGCTTCAAACCAAGGCTCACCACTCTCCGAAAGCAAACTCGCCGCGCCTTCTATCCACTGGTGTCTTGTCACCATGCCAAGCACGACTGCATCTTCGAGATCATGCACTCCATAGGCAATGTCATCAGCCAGTTCCATAATGGAGCAATCAATGGATTTAAAGCGAGTTTTCTTGTGTTGATGCGGCATTACGTTTTCGTCACGCATCTGGCTGAACCGTTGCTTATCGGTTTCACTCAGCGGGGCAAGTACCCAGTCAAAGAGAGACTGGTCACAGTCATATAAACCCTTGGCGGGTGACCATTCCTTTGCTTTGAGTTGGCGTTGATGAGAGACGCTGTCTGGAGCGACATCTGCGTGAGTTTGACTGATAAGAGCGGGGTATTTGATCAAACCAAGTAATGTCCGCCGCACGAGGTTCATGCCAAAATTCTCAGTATAAGGCTCGAGCTTGGTGACAATGCGGAATGTTTGCGCATTGCCTTCAAAGCCGCCGTGCTCTCGCATCATATAGTTGAGGGCGACTTCACCGCCATGCCCATATGGTGGGTGACCGATGTCGTGGGCTAAGCAAAGTGAGTCAATTAAGCTATCACTCGGCAAAAGGTCGCGAAATTTTGGCTGTTTCTTTTTTATCTGCGCAACGATTCCCGTTCCTAACTGGGCGGCTTCGAGAGAGTGAGTAAGCCGAGTGCGGTGAAAATCGTCGAAACTGTTGCCATGAACCTGAGTTTTTGCCTGCAAACGTCTAAACGCTGCCGAATGAAGAATTCTCGCTCGGTCGCGTTGATAAGGACTGCGGTGATCGTCGCGACGGATCTTATGTTCGTCATCGTGGCGCTCATCCCATAAGGAGCTGATTTTGAACGTCATAATATGACCTTTGCTCTTATAACTTTACCAACCATTCTTTATTACCTAGCTAATCTCGTCCAGAGATAATTCAAAGCTTGGAGCGAATGTCGTGAGGAAGTAGTCCATTTCTGGGGTTCGTCTTTCCTGTAAAGTGACATCAAGGCGCTTCTTCGCCAGTGCATATTCGTGATTACCAGCGCTGAGCTCTTCAAGGCATTTCAGATAGGCACAGATAGTGTCGGCCTGCTTGACGATGATTTCGTCGTCGGGGTAGGCGGCTTGAGAGACCAAGTAAGGGGCAAAATCTTCTTGAAACTCTTCGGGTAACATCGACAGCAGTTTCTTTTCGGCGGCGGCTTCTATCTTCTTATATTCTTTTGCTATTTCTGGGTTGTAATATTTAACTGGGGTGGGAAGATCCCCAGTCAGCACTTCACTGGTATCATGGTACATCCCTAATAACGCAATCCGCTCGGGGTTGAGGTTACCACCAAATTTCTTATTTTTGATGAGTGCTAGAGCGTGAGCAACAAAGGCGACTTGAAGGCTATGCTCTGAGATATTCTCAGTCGATACTGAACGCATCAGAGGCCAGCGCTGTATCAGTTTCATTCGAGCAAGGTGGGCGAAGAAGTGACTTTCTTTGGTTTTACTTTCTGTCATATATCTCCCTCCAAAATAAAAAAAAGAGCACTCATTGAGTGCTCATTAAGCATATGAAAAATCGAATCTAATTACTACTACTGACTATAAGTCGATAGGAATCGTTCAAAACGACCAATCGCCATCTCAAGATCTTCTACGTGCGGGAGAGTGACGATGCGGAAGTGATCGGGTTTCGGCCAGTTGAAGCCAGATCCCTGAACCAATAGAACTTTTTCCTGAATGAGGAAATCAAGAACCATTTTCTGATCGTCTTTAATGTTATACATCTTAGTGTCAATTTTGGGGAACAAGTACATTGCGCCTTTGGGTTTGACACAAGATACCCCTGGGATCTGATTGATCAGTTCAAAAGCGCGGTCACGCTGTTCCAATAAGCGGCCGCCAGGTAGGATAAGCTCATTAATACTCTGATAGCCACCCAGTGCGGTTTGAATAGCATGTTGCATCGGTACATTGGCACACAAACGCATTGAAGCCAGCATGTCCAAGCCATTAACGTACCCTTGAGCGAGATGTTTCGGGCCGGTGAGGAACATCCAGCCACCACGGAAACCACAGACGCGATAGGCTTTGGATAAGCCGTTAAACGTAACAGTCAGTACATCATCTGAGAGTGTCGCAACAGAAGTGTGTGTGGCGCCGTCATAGAGTACTTTATCGTAGATCTCGTCAGCGAAGATGATCAACTTGTGCTGGCGCGCAATTTCGATCACTTCCAAGAGAAAATCACGGCTGTAAACAGCACCTGTTGGGTTATTGGGGTTAATTAAGACAATTCCCCTCGTCTTTGGTGTGATTTTTTTGTGAATGTCATCGAGATCGGGGTACCAGTCTGCTTGTTCATCACATAGGTAATGCACTGCTTTACCGCCAGACAGAGCAACGGACGCAGTCCAGAGAGGGTAATCCGGCGCTGGAACAAGCATTTCATCGCCATTATTTAGCAACGCCTGCATCGACATGACAATCAGCTCAGAAGCCCCGTTACCGATATAGACATCTTCAACATCTAAAGAGCGAATCCCTTTACGTTGATAGTGCTGAACAACGGCTTTGCGCGCGGAATAGATGCCTTTTGAATCACAGTAGCCTTGTGATGTTGGTAGGTTACGAATGACATCAACTAAAATTTCATCTGGGGCATCAAAACCAAATGGGGCTGGATTACCGATATTGAGCTTCAGTATTTTATGCCCTTCTTCTTCCATACGCTTAGCATGTTTGAGCACAGGCCCTCTAATGTCATAGCAGACATTATCGAGTTTTGATGACATCCCGATATTTTGCATTGTATAAAACCTAGAAATGATTGTATTTCTTTATTAAAGTACATCAAAAAGCCCTTTGTTAGAATAAAAAACTGAGATATGGCGCGTTTTTGTATGCGCTTTGCTCGTTTGCAATCACAGGATCATGCAAAAGATGGGCTACAACCTTGATCTGAATAAGGTCTATTAATAGAGTAGCGAGATAAAATGAATAAGAATCCCTAGGCATACGAGGCTGATTTGTCACACTTTCATCAAGCCGTTACTGAACTGATTGAACGCGTAAAGGATGCAGAAGGCGGCGTAAACCGTCTGGTTCAAGTTCTTGAGGAAAAACCTGACTTTGCATTCATTGATTGGCTGGGAGCTCAGCCAATCTTCCCTAAGTTTTACTGGCAGTCTCGCGATACCCGTGAGGAAGTGGTAGCGCTGGGGCAGCTACATACCTTTGTCGACCCGGCACCCGCTTACACGATTTTAGCTGATGACCAGCGAGTATGGGGGGGGCGTTCTTTCGACGGTCAGACGGAAAAAAATCGTCGCTGTATGTCCTCTTTCTTTTTCCTACCACAAGTTGAGTTAATTCGTTTCGATGACCGTTGGTCATTGGCCGTTAATCTCACTGCGGAGAAGCACCGTACTCTTGCAGGGCTGAAGAAACTTCAGATTGATGTTGGTGCATTGCTTCCCGTTTCAGCGCAGATCAAAAGCATCAGCCACATACCGGAAAAGCCGCAATGGTCTGAACTGGTTGAGAAAGTTCTGACTGGTATAGAGAATGACGACTTTAAGAAAGTGGTACTGGCCCGCAGAACTTCCGTACAGATGGACAGCACGGTAAGTGCTGCGCAGCTACTGAAATCAAGTTATCTGCAAAACCACCATAGCTTCCACTTTATGCTCTCTCTGGATAAAAAGCATAGTTTTATAGGCTCTACACCGGAACGTTTGTATGCCAGACAAGGTCAGGAGCTCTACACTGAAGCTTTGGCGGGCACGATAGGCCGAGGCGACAACGCCAGCCACGATATGGAATTGGCAAATTGGTTATCGCAAGACAGCAAGAATCTTAATGAGAACCAATATGTGGTCGATGACATTATCGATCGACTAACGCCTCACTCGGAGCATGTCGAGGTTGAGCAAGAAGCCCGCTTGGTTAGGCTGCGTAAAGTTCAGCACCTTAAGCGCAGTATTCACGCCCACCTCAAAACTGGAGTAAATGGGGTTCAGTTGCTGAGTGCGTTACAACCGACAGCGGCTGTTGCAGGACTGCCACGCAAAGAATCAATGAAATTTATTCGAGACAATGAGCCCTTTGCACGTGGCTGGTATGCGGGGTCGATGGGGTTCATCAGCCACCAGCGCGCCGAGTTTTGTGTTGCGATACGCAGTGCTCTTATTCTTGGTGAGGAGATCCAGTTATTCGCAGGTGCAGGTATAGTACCGGGGTCTATTGCCGACAATGAATGGCAAGAGTTGGATAAGAAAATGTCAACATTGCTGTCTTTGATTGCTGACATACCCCCGCTGGGAGTGGCGTCATAAATGAGTCTGCACAATCAAGCCATTATGAACCGTATTTGGAGTCAGGTACTGCTTGAAGAGTTATCTCGCTTAGGTGTCAGTGAAGTGTGTATTGCACCGGGTTCGCGTTCGACGCCTTTAACGCTGGAAGCGCATCAGAATAACAAGTTGAAACTGCATACGCATTTTGATGAGCGAGGTTTAGGTTTCTTAGCTCTCGGTTTAGCGAAGGCAAGCGATAAGCCAGTCGCATTGATTGTCACATCCGGAACCGCTGTCGCCAATCTGTTGCCCGCAATAGCAGAGGCAAAACTCACAGGTGAGAAACTGGTCGTGCTAACTGCAGATAGGCCCGTAGAATTGGTTGGCTGCGGAGCCAATCAGGCGATCAATCAAGTGGGGATATTCTCCTCTCATGTGAGTGCCACTCTTGAGTTACCCAGCCCTTCGGAGTCAGTAGCGCTTAAATGGTTGCTGACTTCCATCGATCAGAAAATGTCTGAACAGGCAGAGCAAGGCGGTGCGATTCACATCAATTGCCCATTTCCAGAGCCTTTGTATGGCTCTGAGTCGAAAGGAATATTTCAGGCCTATCTTGATGAAGTAAAAACTTGGCTTCACTCTGACATGCCTTATAGTTGTAAGGTTCGAACTCAGTCCTTGCCCTCGCTTCACGATGTCAGTTCTTCTGATAAACCGGGGGTGATTGCCGTGGGTAGTGTCACCTTAGAAGAGGCCCAACAGGCGAAACAATTAGCCGAAACTCTGGGCTGGCCTTGTCTGTGTGATCCGCAGTCGGGAGTTTCGTCTCCTTTCGCACATTATGATCTTTGGTTGCAGAATTCTACTGCGCAAGCGGTGCTAAATCAGGCTCGTGTCATTATGCAGTTTGGCTCGCGGATTGTGTCGAAACGTCTCAATCAGTGGATATCTCAGCAAGTCGAATCGAGACAAGCGGATTACCATTATGTTTCTCCCCAAGTTGATTGCAACAACCAAAATCATTTACCACAAACTCATCACGTTGTCGGCATTGGGGTTTGGATAGAGAGTTGGCTGCGAGAACGTGTTGGCGGCAAGAATGTTCACTATGGCTGGGCAAAGGAGTTAGAGCATTATTCACAATGTGCAGTGTCACTATCTGAACAAAGCCACCAGTCAGTCAATGAAATTGCTCTGGCTAAATCAGTCAAAGACTTACCACAACCAACACAGGTCTTTTTGGGTAACAGTTTATTTGTTCGGCTGGTGGATATGTTTGGTTCGATGCCAAACCTTGAAACGTTTAGCAACCGAGGTGCATCAGGGATCGATGGGCTGATTGCGACTGCTGCGGGAGTTGTACGTGCAAATCCTCAACCCAGCGTATTGTTTATTGGTGATACCTCAGCGCTGTATGATCTCAACTCGCTCTCTTTACTGACCCACGAAAAAACGCCACTGGTGATTGTCGTAGTTAACAATGACGGAGGGGCTATCTTTGATTTGCTCCCTGTCCCCCAAGCACAAAAGCAGTCTCTCTATCAGATGTCTCATGGTTACACTTTCGAGCATGCTGCGATGCAATTTGGCATTCGATACCAAAAACCGACCACTCTTGCCGCTTACAGTGAGTCAGTGAGTCAGCATTTACAACAGGGTGAGGGCGCATTGCTTGTCGAAGTACAGACACCTCCTGAACAAGCCTCCTCACAACTGAAAGAGATAACTCAGCGACTTCATGCTCTATAGCTCCTTTCACAATAAGGAGAGCCACGATAGCTCTCGACCTGTAATTGTTTATCTGCATGGCTTGCTGGGTAGCAGTGAAGATTGGAGTGCCTGCAGGCAATTGCTCCCCGAATATTCATCGTTATGTATCGATCTGCCCGGTCATGGGATGAGCAAATTGATGCATTGTCGCGATTTTAAAACGTGCTGCGATCAAATATCTGACGTTTTACTCACTCAATTTCCTCACCATCCCCCTATAGTGTTAGTGGGTTATTCAATGGGGGCTCGAATTGCGATGGTAGGGCTCACTCAACAGTATTTTTCCGCACATAATATTCAAATGCTTATTTCTGAAGGTGGTCATTTTGGGTTGCATGATCGTGCGGAACAAAATGCTCGATTAAACAATGACACTCGTTGGGCTGAGCGATTTCAAAATGACCCCATTGAACAAGTGTTAAACGATTGGTATCAGCAGCCGGTATTTAGTTCACTAAATCATGAGCAAAGACAAACAATCATTGATAAGCGCAGTGCTAATCTAGGTTCATCCGTCGCAAAGATGCTGATGGCGACAACCTTGGCAAAACAAGATTACTTGCTTGAGTCATTGGCTGATTTAAGCATGCCGATACATTACATTTGTGGTGAAAAAGATATGAAGTTCAGTCAGCTGGCTGAACAGAGTGGTTTGTCTTTTAGCCAGGTAGCGCAAGCTGGGCATAATGTTCATGTGGAACAGCCCGAAGCATTTGCCGCGATTATTCAATCTCAAATTCGCGCTTTCCTCTAATAGCGCAATCTCAACAAACAGGAATCACCATGGCAAAAACAGTCGGTATTTCAGAAGAAGAACTCTATGCTCCAGTGCACTGGAACGATTGCACGGGCGAATATGAAGATATTCAGTACCATAAATCCGAAGATGGTATCGCAAAGATCACCATTGCTCGTCCTCAAGTCCGCAATGCGTTTCGCCCTCAAACTGTCAAAGAGATGATTAACGCACTGGCTGATGCTCGTTACGATGAAGGCGTGGGTGTGATCATTTTGACAGGCCTTGGTGAAAAGGCTTTCTGCTCGGGTGGTGACCAAAAGATTCGTGGTGATTACGGCGGTTACCAAGACGATTCCGGCACTCACCACTTAAATGTATTGGACTTCCAGCGTCAAATTCGCACTTGCCCCAAACCCGTCATTGCGTCAGTAGCTGGCTGGGCAGTCGGCGGTGGCCATGTTTTACATATGATGTGTGACTTGACCATTGCCGCAGAAAACGCTCAGTTTGGTCAGACGGGGCCAAAAGTTGGTTCGTTTGATGGCGGCTGGGGTGCTTCATACATGGCTCGAATTGTTGGGCAAAAGAAAGCGCGCGAGATTTGGTTCCTATGCCGTTTCTATGATGCTCAAGAAGCACTGGATATGGGGCTAGTGAATACAGTTGTGCCTCTTGAAGAATTGGAAAAAGAAACGGTTCGTTGGTGTCGCGAAACTCTGCAGCACAGCCCGATGGCACTGCGTTGTCTCAAAGCTGCTCTGAATGCTGACTGTGATGGTCAGGCCGGTCTTCAAGAGTTGGCTGGTAATGCGACTATGATGTTCTATATGACTGAAGAAGGTCAGGAAGGGCGGAATGCGTTCAATGAAAAACGTCGGCCTGACTTTAATAAATTCCCTCGTAATCCTTGATGTGTTGTTTTTGGTTAATGCGTGAAGATAAAAGTGCTTAACTCAATACTTTTATCTGCCATTGAAGCCCAAAATAGTGAACAGCATAGATTGAAGATTACAAAATAATTAGAAGGGATATTGGTATGAGAACAGCCAAGCTGTATCGCTACAAGCTGCCGATGGACAGCGGTGTGATACTGAGAGAGCAAAGACTCATGGAACGAGAAGGCTTTGTGGTTGTACTAGAAAACAACGGGGAAATCGGTAGAGGTGAAATTGCACCTCTACCGGGGTTTAGTATTGAGAGTATGGATGAGGTTTCATCTCAACTAATAGAGCAGCTAGCCATGTGGCAGAGTGGTAAACCCTTTGATGATAAGGAGTTGTACCCCTCTGTGGCTTTTGGGCTATCTATGGCTGAGCTGGAACTGAACAATGGCCTCCCTGACATGGGGTGCTATCAGGCTGCACCTTTGTGTTCAGGTGATCCGGATGAACTGCTGCCTAAGCTCCACAGTATGCAAGGTGAGAAAGTAGCCAAGATCAAAGTAGGGTTGTATGAACCTGTCCGCGATGGGCTCATCGTCAGCCTGTTTTTGGAGTCCATTCCAGACCTTACGCTAAGGCTAGATGCCAATCGCGCTTGGACGGCCGAGAAAGCGCAACAATTTGCTAAAAAGATAGCGCCTTCATTGCGTCAAAGAATTGCGTTTGTTGAAGAGCCGTGCCAAGCACCGGGGGATAGCTTCTCTTTTGCGATTAATACGGGTATCGCGATTGCTTGGGATGAAACCCTTCAACACGCCATTCGCAAGGATGATTTCAAACTCGAGGACTTTAACGGTGCTAAAGCCATTGTGATTAAGCCTACCCTTATTGGCTCTGTCGAACGCTGTGTCGAGCTCATAGAAGAGGCTAAAAAGTTGGGGATCAAGCCGATTATCAGCTCCAGTATAGAATCGAGTTTAGGTCTGACTCAATTGGCTCGCTTTGCCCACTGGCAATTGCCAGAAGAAGTTCCAGGCTTAGATACGATAGGTCTGTTTGCACAGCAGCTAGAAGTTACTTGGCCTGGCTGTGATCTTCCGGTGACTTCTCTGTCAGATCAGTCACTAATCTGGCAATCTTAATGCACAACCAACTTTCTCCTTTGAAACAATGGGCTCAGTCGAGCCCATCTTCATTTGCTCTGGATCATCAAGATCAGCAATACTCTTGGGCTGAGTTGGCTGATCTTGTCGATGAAGTGGCGTCCAATCTTTGTGAGCAGGGTCTAGTACAAGGTGATGTGTTTACCTGCATTAGTAAAAACAACTTAGATTTATTACTCGCGTACTTGGCTTGTATGGAAATTGGAGCAATATGCGCATTGGCCATGCCGCAAACACAAGCGGAGCTTGAAACCAAGCTAAAGTCACTTTACCCCTCTTGTATTGAGCCTAAAGTCTGGGTATCGAAATCTGATTCACTGCTATCTTCATTGTCGACATTTGATGTCGGACGTTCAAATTCTTATCACTATTGCTCAGGTTATCAGCCAGATAATATCGCCTCTATCGTGTTTACCTCAGGTTCAACGGGCAATCCCAAAGCGGTTGCACACACTAACGCGCAACATATTGCTTCTGCCTCTGGTCTATTGGAAGTGTTTTCTTTTAAACAGGACGATTGTTGGTTGCTAAGTTTGCCTATGTATCATGTGTCTGGGTTAGCCATCGTCTATCGTTGGTTGTATGTTGGGGCTACATTGAAACTAGGAAGCGGAGTTCTGATTGAAGATATTCGTCAAGTGACTCACGCATCGCTGGTGGCTACGCAATTACAACGTCTTTTGGAGAGTGGTTCGCCACTTGATTTAACCCATGTCTTACTCGGCGGGAGCCATGTCCCATTGTCCTTAAGCCAAAAAGCAGCACAGCAGGGGGTGGAAACCTGGTTGGGCTATGGGATGACTGAAGCAGCGTCAACCGTGACGGCAAAAAGAATCGACAATCGCGACTCAGCAGGCAAAACCTTACCTAAACGTCGAATCCGGCTTAAAGGGCAAAGAATCTACATTGGCGGTGAAACTCTGGCTTGTGGTTACTATCGATGTGGGGTTGTGGAGCCTATTACACGCGATGGATGGTTTGACAGTAAAGACTTAGGTGAGTGGGTTGAAGGCGAACTCAAAATTATTGGTCGAGCTGACAATTTATTTATCTCAGGTGGTGAAAATATTCATTGTGAAGAAATTGAAGCAGTGCTTAACCGACTTCCCTACATCGTGCAGTCAGTCGTGATCCCTGTGGAAGACAGCGAGTTTGGCCATCGCCCAGTTGCAGTGATTCAAGGAAAGCACTCTCTAGACGTTGTGAACATTGAGCAGGAACTCAGTAAAGCTTTGACACGCTTCAAATGGCCAGTTGCTTACTATGAGATGCCAGAATCACTGTATCAGTCAGGAATTAAAGTTTCTCGGAAAGCGGTAAAAGATTGGCTTTTGAGTCAGCTAGACCAGTAAAGTGATGCGCCAGTTGTAGCGCCACTTCAAATATTGTCGTTAATGGACAGGCAACTTAGTTGAAATGGATCTTTCATAGTCCAAATCTGAATTTATCAAACTTATAACTCTATCTCATAATAATTTCGGAAATATGAGGATATGGATATAAGAGGCGCGGATGAAAGCCGTTATCGTGTTGGCAATATTGATTCAGATTCTGGTTGCTGTGCAAAGTGAAGGATTAGTACGCTCACTGGCGGAATTATCTGCGTTTGTTTTTGTCGTTGCTTTGGTACTGAGGTATCAAAGGCACAAGCGCAGAAAGCTGAAAGTAGAACCAGAAGAGCTTTAACTGAGCGTTAGCCATGTCAGTGAGCTGACAGAGATCGCAATCCACAATGTAATACCGAACATCAGAGGTTTTGGCCCAGCGGACTTGATCTTTTCCACCGAAATTCCGCAGCCAATCAAAAACAAACACACTACCAACGTCCGTTTCGCGATATCAAATATCCCTTGATAAACCACCTCAAACTGAGGAAATAGATCGCTTATTGCGATAGCAGCACAGTAGAAAAAGATGAAGTAGGGGATAGTGATTTTCTTCGAGTCACTGCGGAATAAAAAGGCGCTGAACAATGCAACCGGAATAATCCAAAGTGCTCGCGCAAGTTTTAAGGTTGTTGCGGTGGTAAGTGCTTCCTCACCGTAGGCGGATGCCGCGCCAACGACGGACGAAGTGTCATGAATAGCAATCGCTGCCCATATGCCGAAAGTCTGTTGGTCGAGGTTTAATGCATGACCAATCACTGGGAAGATAAATAATGCGATGGAGTTTAGGACAAAAACCGTTGCTAGAGAAAGGCCGATTTGTTCATCATTTGCTTTGATGGCAGGGGAAACAGCCGCAATCGCACTACCGCCACAGATTGCTGTTCCAGAAGAAATCAGGTAACCCGTTTCTGCATTGAGGCCAATGGCTTTTGCTGCCCACCAGCCTATGAACAAAGTGCCGATAATAGTGGTAATGATAAGACCTATACCATCTGAGGTAACAGCAAGGGCAGTTTTGAATTGAATGCCGAAGCCCAAACCGACGATTGAATAAGCCAATAGTTTTTTGGTCACTTTTGCTAGATTAAAATCGTGCGGTACCATGCCCAATGAAGCCAACAGAAAACCAATCACCAATGCGGTTGGTGAGGTAATCCATGGTGTTAGGCATACGATTAAGGCTAACCAGAATAGCAGTGGCTTTTTCATCGTTGTCATTACAAAAAATAGCAGTCAAAGCAGTCGGTGAGTGTAACGAAATCCGGCCGATTAGTAGATTTGAATGAATTGAACATACGTTCAGATTTAATGAACGTATGTTCGCGGAATTATTTCCAATCACCTCGTAATTTAGCTACTTTCGCTTGCATCAGAGCTGTGTTAGCCGCGGATGGCTTGACGGGCTGACCTGCTTCGATCTCTAACTTAGACCAAAAGCGAGTAGGCAATCCACTGCAGGCTTTGCCTTTATAGCGGCTAAAGAAACTGCCCCACAACCCTTTAATTGCCATTGGGATCACAGGAACAGGGCTACGCTTGAGGATGATATCCATGCCGCGCATAAAGTCGTTCATCTCCCCATCGTCAGTTAAGCGGCCTTCTGGAAAAATACACACGAGGTGACCTTCGCTAAGCGCTTGTTCAATCTCACTAAAAGCTGTACGAATGGAACGGCGATTGGATGCGGAAATGGGGATAACACCTGCACGTTTGAGAAATCGACGCAGAGGTGGCAGGTTGGCGTAGTCTTCTTCCATGACAAAACGGATCAGTCTAGGGCAAACGGCACTCAATAGTAATGCATCCATATAACTCACGTGATTACAAACAATTAATGCCCCCCCTTGTTCAGGCAGGTGGTGTAGGTTTTTATGCTTCACCCGATACATGGTATGCGTGAGAATCCAGACGATGAATCGTACCGCAAAAATGGGTACGCGTAGGAATAGAGTCACCGCTACCACCAGATTCATTACTGCCAGTAGAAGAAATAGTTGAGGAATACTTATGCCAATGAGGGCAAGGCAGACAATGCCGAGGACCGCACTACCTACCATAAATAGAGAGTTATAGATGTTGAGCGCAGCAATGACCTGAGCTCGTTCCGTGACTTTGGCGCGCTGTTGCATCAATGCGTATAAAGGGACGATAAAAACGCCCCCAGATGCCCCAAGTAGTAGCAGTGATATAAATACTGGCCACAGGGGCTGATAAGCGACAAAGTCGGTGAAAGTCTCAAATTCAGGCAAGTTAGCAGGGACAGACATCGCCATTAAGACACCAAACGCGCTAATTCCTAAACTGCCAAGAGGGACGATTCCGATTTCAATTCTATGGTTAGACAATTTATCACAAGCGAGCGAGCCTGCAGCAATACCGACAGAGAAAAGAGCCAACAAAAACGAGACCGCACTTTCGCTACCATTGAGGTAAATTTTAGTGAAGTTAGGGAATTGAGTCAGATAGGCGGCCCCTAAGAACCAGAACCAGCTAATTGCCATCAAAGCTTGGAAAACCGTCTTATCGGACTTGGCAATAGCGATGGTGTTACGGGTTTGCTTGACGGGCTGCCAGCGGAATTTCAAGTTTGGCGCACAGGCGGGGGCTTCGGGAATTGAGCGACTCGATAGGTAACCAAAGAGCGCGAATACCACCACGCTTGCTGCGGCGATATATTTTGCACTCTCTGCAGAGGCGATAAGGCCTGCCCCCAATGTGCCGAGAAGAATGGCGAGGAAGGTCCCTGTCTCAACCAAGGCATTACCCGGTACCAGCTCTTGCGGCTTAAGTTGCTGAGGTAATAACGCATATTTTACTGGGCCAAAAAATGCGGATTGTGTCCCCATTAAGAACAGCAAAATTAACAGGATGATGTAGCTTTCGGTAATAAAACCAATTGCCCCTAGGCACATGATGCCAATTTCAGCGAGCTTAACTTTGCGAATGAACCAAGACTTTTCGTATTTATCGGCTAATACTCCTGCGGAGGCAGAGAAAAGGAAGAAAGGCAAAATGAATAAGCCTGCCGCTAGGTTGATGAATAAATCACTGGAGATAGGTAAGGCTCCCGCACCCGCGAAAGCAACAAAGAGCAGTAATACGTTCTTGAAGATATTGTCGTTAAAAGCCCCAAAAAACTGGGTGATAAAGTAGGGCAGAAATCGTCTCTGCCCTAAAAGAGAGGTTTGGCTGTTTGGCATGATGATCCTTGTTCCTTTAGGATGCGATTACCAGTTCGCGATGTAATGAGAGAGTAAGTTGTCTATCAGCTCTTTGCCGTCAATAGGCTCAGCTGCGAAGAATTTATCGTCAACGCTTAGTAAAGTAATACCATGAACACCAGACCACAGCACACGGCTGGCTTGCAACACTTCCTTTTCGGAGCGATGAGGGGCAATGATTTGCAAGAGTTGCTCGAGCATACCTGTCATATTATCAATGCGTTCAGCTTGCCATTCAGGTAGGGTTTCCCCATTCATGTTGTGCTCAAAGATCAGCTGCCAGCGGTGTGGGTGGCGCTGGGCAAAATCGTGATAGCAATAGGCGAGTTCATATAAGGCGGTTTTAGGGTTTTGGCTTTGTGCCACAACCCCTTTTGCTTCATTGGCAAGTTCATCGAGAGTTTGTGCCACAGCGTGGAGTAGCAATAAATTATAGTTGCCAAAAACATTAACCAATGTGCTGGGCACGTAGCCGATCATATTCGCCACCTTTCGCAGACTTAACTCGTGATAGGAGTTTTCGCTGAGGAACTCTTTGACAGTATCTAAAGTGAGAGCGATAAGCTCTTCACGCGTATGATCGTTTCTACGGGCCATGACAAAATTTCAAAAATGAACAACGTTCAATATTCTAATAAGGCTGTGTGATAAGCGCAACTGACTATGTTCGAATTTGCAATACTTTGATACACGTATTCGTCTTTCGCATATTTCATTCTTTAGAGACAAAAGTTACTATTGCTTAATAAGTATAATTCTTACCTTATACAGGAAACCCTAAGGAAAAATATGAAACGACTTTTTTCCCTCGTTGCTTTGCTAATGATGTCTGTTGCTATTGCTCCTATCGCGGAAGCGAAGAAGTTTGGCGGCGGTAAGTCATTTGGTAAGAGCTTTAAAACAGCTCCTGCACCTAAGCAACAACAGCAAAACACAAACACGATTGGTAAAGATCAGGGCACCAAGACGCAAGGGTCCAGTAAAAAAGGATTGATGGGGGGCCTACTGGGTGGCCTTTTAGCGGGTGGCTTACTCGCAGCATTCTTTGGTGGCGCGTTTGAGGGTATTCAGTTCATGGATATTCTTATCATGGGCTTGATTGCTTTTGTTATCTTCAAATTGATGAGAGGGTTGCTTGGCTCCAAGCAAGGCAGCATGAATCAGCAGAGACAACAGCCTGCATTTGGTGGTTCAGCACCAAAGTTTGAACAACCGAACGTTCATAACTTTGAGCAGCAGCCTCAAACAGGTGGTCAAAGTGGATTCGGCTTTGGCTCACAAACGGATATTCCACACAACTACCCACCAGGTTTTGATCAGTCAGCATTTATTAATGGTGCGCGTGAGCATTACCGTATTCTGCAAGGTGCATGGAACCACAACCAACTTGAAACGATTGAAGAGTATGTCTCTCCGAGCTTGTTTGAAGACCTAAAAGCAGAACGTGCGAAACTAGATGGTGAGCAACACACTGATGTGATGTACGTCGATGCAGAAATCGTTCGAGCTGACCATGATGCAAGCAAAGCGCAGCTTAGCTTACAGTTTAGCGGCCGCTACCGTGATGCAGTGGAAGATGTTGAAGAAAACATTGAAGACATCTGGCACCTTGAGCGTGACCTAACGGTACCTAACGCTCCATGGTTGATTGTCGGTATTCAAGGTTAAGCACAATTTGTAATAAACGCCCAAGCCAAATGCTTGGGCGTTTTTGTATTGGGCCAAGACTTGATAAGATAATCGATACAGAACAACAATAGGTAAGTAAAGTGGCTGAATTTAAATATAAAAACCTTTCACAAGAAGAGCAGGATAAACTGGATGCAGCGGTGTTTCGTCGTTTACTCTCTCATCTTGATGAGAATAAAGACGTGCAGAATATTGATCTGATGATCCTTGCAGGGTTCTGCCGTAACTGTTTCAGTAAGTGGTACAAAGCGGAAGCGGATACCCAGGGTTTTGAGCTGGATATTGATGATGCACGTGAACGTGTCTATGGCATGACTTACGATGAGTGGAAACAAAACCACCAGCCGAAAGCGACACCTGAACAACTTGCGGCTTTCGAAGCGCGCCAGAAAAAAAGCTGATTTGGGTATACCGATATGAAAGCGCCACTCAGATGAGTGGCGCTCGTATTTCCAACTGACGTTGTTATTGTTATCTAGATTTGGCCAGTTGCTTCAAACGTTTCTAATTTCGTGAGATAAGGTTGCAAATCGCCGATGTTTTCTTCAATCCACTGACTATTGTAGTACGTATCTAGGTATCGCTCCCCACTATCACATAGTAGCGTCACTATTGACCCTGTTTCACCACGCGATTTCATTTCGCTTGCCAGTTGAAGAACACCGTAAAGGTTCGTCCCTGTAGAGGCACCAACTTTGCGGCCAAGAATTTTTTCTAACCAGTGCGCAGTCGCAACGGAAGCAGCGTCTGGAATTGTACGCATTTCGTCAATCACACCCGGTATAAAACTTGGCTCAACACGCGGACGGCCAATTCCTTCAATCTTACTACCACAATCGCCTTTTAGCTCAGAGTTGCCGGTTTTGAAGAACTCATGGAATACAGAGTTTTCTGGGTCGACAACACAAAGCTTGGTTGAGTGTTTCTGATAGCGGATAAAGCGGCCTATTGTTGCGGAAGTTCCTCCTGTTCCTGGGCTCATCACAACCCAAGTTGGTACAGGGTTATCTTCAAGTTCCATCTGGCTAAAAATAGAATTTGCGATGTTGTTGTTACCGCGCCAGTCAGTTGCGCGTTCAGCGTAGGTGAACTGATCCATATAGTGACCGTTAAGCTCTTTGGCTAAACGATGTGACTCAGCGTAGATCTGATCGGAACGCTCCACTAGGTGAGCTTGGCCTCCATAGAACTCAATCTGTTCAATTTTCTTCTTAGCGGTACATTTAGGCATGACGGCTATGAACGGCAATCCAAGTAAACGAGCAAAATACGCTTCTGATACAGCGGTACTGCCAGATGATGATTCAATGATAGTGGTTTCGGGACCGACCCAGCCATTACAAATGGCATAGAGAAAGAGCGAACGAGCCAGACGGTGTTTTAGGGAGCCTGTTGGGTGTGTGCTCTCATCTTTCAGGTAAATATCAATACCTTCCACGCTGGGTAAGTCGAGCTTGATCAAGTGAGTATCCGCTGAACGTTGGAAGTCGGCCTCAATTTTTCGAATCGCATTATTAATCCAGTTGTGGTCTGTACACATGAAACATCTCCTTAGCATCGTTATGCTAATAATTTATCTATATAATAGGAGAAATACTTTGCCTTATTGCCTTTAATTTGCTTTATTTGGAGAAAATTTTTCTATCATGAGGCGGTGGGCATGGAGCTGGATAAAGTGGACCGAAAGATCCTTGCGTTGTTACAACAAGATGGAACTTTGTCATTAAATGAACTGGCAGAAGCGGTGAATTTAACGACAACACCGTGTTGGAAACGGTTAAAAAAGCTAGAAGAATCGGGTGTGATTGAAAAGCGAGTGGCGTTGCTCAATCCAGAAAAACTGGATTTATCCTTTACTGCCTTTGTGTTGGTGAAAACCAGCGATCATTCTCATGAGTGGTACAGCCAGTTTGTGTCTACGGCCTCTGATTTTCCTGAGGTGATGGAGTTTTATCGAATGGCTGGAGAATACGACTACATGATGAAAGTTCAGGTCAAAGATATGCAGTGCTTTGATAACTTTTATAAAAAGTTAGTCAACTCCGTTGCTGGTATATCCAATGTGACCTCCACTTTTGCCATGGAACCTCTCAAATACACGACAGCGTTACCAATTGGAGAAGCTTAAGAAAGAACGAGGTGGGTAAAGCTTAACAGGTCGTTGAGTAGTGAGTCCTGATGAGGTGCTCAAAGTAAACTTGATTTCTTTGAGCACTCAAGAGTTTGATATAGTGTCGCCTTGGGGAGGAGTTACTTGGTAAACCTCATCACCCCTTCCTGAACCGCAGAAGCTACTAGGTGGCCTTGACGGTTATAGATCTCCCCTCGAACTAAGCCGCGAGTGTTACTTGCGGTAGGGCTCTCAATGACATACAGCAGCCATTCATCCATCTTAAAGGGCCGATGAAACCATATCGAGTGGTCGATGGTTGCTACTTGAAAATGCGGCGTCATCAATGACACACCGTGTGGGTGAAGTGCTGTCACTAGAAAACCCCAGTCAGAGGCGTAGCCCAGTAAGTATTGATGGATTAATTGGTTATCTGGTATTTCTCCGTTGGCTTTAATCCACAGATACTGTTTCGGATCTGTTTTATGTGGTTTGAGTGGATTCACAACGTTAACAGGGCGTGTTTCTATGGGCTTTTCACCGCAAAACGCCGTTTTAATCTTCTCTGGCAAAAATTCAGCAATTTTCTCTGCGAGCTCTGATTCAGATGCATAATTCTCGGGGCCTGGGATATCAGGCATCGTATTTTGATGCTCAAAGCCCGGAGCCTCACCATGGTAAGAAGCGGTGAGGTAAAAAATAGGGCGACCATTTTGAATCGCCTTGACGCGACGAGTACTAAAGCTTCGGCCATCTCTCAAGTTTTCAACATCATATACGATAGGCTTCTCAGGATCGCCAGGATAGAGAAAATAGCTGTGGAATGAATGCACCGTACGATCGTCTGCAACAGTGTATCTCGCGGCGGATAAAGCCTGACCAATCACTTGTCCCCCATATACTTGAGGCAGTCCTAGATTCTCACTTTGGCCTCTGAAAAGCCCTTCCTCCAGCTTTTCAAGTTGCAATAATTCCAGAAGTTCCTTGAGAGGCTTGCTCATTCAAACACCTTTAATAAATGAATCAATATAGGTTATTTTAAGCATAAATTGATAAGTTAAACAGTTGATTGAACAATAAGTTATAAAAATATTTTTAATGTCGGCTCTGCATAGTGATTAGGGTTAGCGTCATGACAAATCTGAGCTTGAAACTTATAATCTTCAGAGTTTGAATGGTTTAGAGAGTCTCTATGAAAAAAGTATTAACGCTAATCATCTCTACTTTCCTTGGCTTGACCATGCTTGGTTGCCAGTCTCCTGAGAAGCCTGCAGAGGAAACCAAAGTGAGCTCGATTACAGGAACTATTTCATATCGTGAACGTATTGCTTTGCCTAAGCATGCACTGGTGACGGTGACCCTACAAGATGTGTCTTTGGCTGATGCTCCTGCTCAGGTTATTGCTAAGCATCGATTTGAGACGAGTGGCATTCAAGTGCCAGTTGAATTTGATTTAGCGTTTGACCCAAGAAAAATACAGGCTCGCCATACATATAGTGTGAGTGCTCGTATTGAGGTGGATGGACGACTTCGTTTCATCACTGACACTACTTACCCAGTGATTACTGAACCACACCAAACTAGCCATGTCGATATGATGTTAATTGGTGTAAGAAACTGAGTTTGGCTGGCTACCGATGGCAGTCTAGGGCTGCCATCGGTACTTTCGGAGGCTGATTTTTCCATCGTTTGTCACTTCAACATCCTCAGAAATCAACAACTCCCTTTGTCTCACCAAATCTTCACTTTTGAGCGATATCCTACCTTGACTATTAATGACTCGGAACCAAGGCAGTTTGGAATCATGAGGTAGTTTTCCGAGAGCTTTTCCTACGTGCCTTGCGTACCCAGGGTAGCCAGCCAGTTTGGCGACTTCTCCGTAAGTGGTTACTTTTCCACACGGAATTTGGTGAATCACCGCAAAGATTTGCATTAAAAACTGGTCCATAATGATTTTGTCCTAGTTCGATTTTTCCATGGAAGGGATAAGGAGAGGGCATGGTATTTTCTACTTTTCAGTTCTTAGTGACAACCTTGTTGGCTGTTGTTTGTGCTCGAGCTATCAGCCTTAGTGATGGAGACATTCCAGTCTTGGCATTGGTGATTCCAGCGTTGTGGGTATTTCCGCAAGGAGGCGTTGTCGGACTTATTTTGATGGCCGCTCTGACAACTTATGGCTTGACATTACCCTATCAGCCGATCGCGCTGTCGATCAGTCAATGGATATTATTTCCATTATTGATGGTCGTCTTTTCAAGGCGCAGTAGCATAGGCGTGTTGCTTATGGCTGCGTTGATAGTCGTGACGCTTCAAGTCGGTATCATGGTCACTCAAGCTGGGGGGAAGCTTGGCGGAGAGCCCATGATCACAGTAGTACAAACATTATCAGTGGTGGTGATTTGGTGGGCGGCAACGCACTGGCAATCTAACAATAAGCACAGTTGGTGGGCCTTGGGATTAATATTGCCACTTTGGATGGCAGACTTATCTTATGCTGCGTTAGTCGCACTTTGCATCACAGGCATCATCGCTGCAATGGAGAGCTTAGCGAAATTAGAGAGCTTTCGTTGGAGCAAACTATTGTGCTGGACATTACCTACAGTGGGGTTTGCAGCGTTAGTCGTCACACCTAGTGTAGATGTCCCTAATCCGGTCTTTGTGGTGTGGATATGCCTTCTCGGGACGGCTTGGATGACTGATTATATTTTGCGCAGCTCCGATGAGGAAGCGGATCTATAGTATTTAACAATGCTTTGCATTTAAACTATGTGTTAGAGCGATTTTACTTATCTATGCCAGAGTTGCGCATATTTTGAATATTACTGATTGTGTCTGCACGATAGTAATCACTGCAGTGGTGAAGCCTTTTTGTTGTTTTCTATACCTAAAAAAAGAAATATTAATTGGGTAGTGGGCCTGTTTCTGGCTATCTGTTTTTTGCCAGCTCAAGCACAGACTCCACCTTATAAAGTTGCGGTAGAAGCCGACGATGTTGTTACTCGCGTTTTATTTGATGCTGTTGCGTCTGAGTTTCGACTTGATATCGAATATGTTTATTACCCAAGTTTTGACGCTATTCTCAAGTCTGTGAAAACAGGGAACAGTGATTTTGCAGCCAATGTTACCTATACCCCAGACAGGGCGCTCTATTTCGATTTTTCCGGCCCGACCAATATTGAGTATACCTACGTATACAGCCTAGATAATGCCACATTAGATAAGTTATACACTGTAGGTGTGCCTAAAGGAACGATTTACCGAGAGCTGATAGAAGCTGCTTTTCCGTCGATGACTTTGGTTGAGTATTCAGGACAAGAAGAAGCTATGCAGTTGCTGCAGTCCGGCACCGTCGATGGAGTCGTAGATGCGATTAACCAACTTAAACCTATGTTGCTAGCAGGGTTTGATGCCCAACTGCTTAATCATCAGATCTCCATTAAACCGGTTTCCATTGTTTCCACTAAAGGTCGTCATACTCAGCTGCTTAGGACGATTGAACATTATATTCATGGTGCTGAGGTTCAGAAGCTATTACGTGAATCCATCCGTCAATACCAGTTTGAAATACGGCAACAAGCATTGAGGCAGGCCGTACTTAATAGCGGTATCAACTTTAATCGGCCGCTTAGGGTTAAAATCGAAAACATTGGTCAGTATGCCACTTATCATAGTGATGGCTCGATGACAGGGATCACCGCTGATATTGTTCTTAAAGCATGCGATATTCTAATGTTGAATTGTCAGCTTGAAAGTACCGCAGATGAATCTTGGGAAAGTATGTATGGTGATTTGCTTGCTAAGCGAATTGATGTGCTTTCTCCGATTGCTATTTCAGAAGCTCGCAAAGACTTAGTGTACTACAGTGACCCATACTATCGGCCTGAAGCAATACTGGTTAAACGTGAAGGCTATAAAGACAATGTATACAGTAATGTCTCAGAATTAATCATCGAGCGTATTGGTGTAGTGAAGGACGATTATTATGAAGAGTTGCTGAGAGGGCTACTCCCCAAGAAAGCGCTGTTGACGTACGACAGCAGTGAATCGCAGCTACAGGCACTGATCAATCATGAGGTCGACTACATTGCGATCAGTCGAGCGAACTTTAATATACTGTTGCGAGAGTCAAAAGACTTACTCCCTCTGACTGAAGATCCATTAATAGGGGGGTACTACACTTCTGATATTGCGATCGGATTTGCCAAAAATCAGGTTGGTAAGTCATTAGCTCCCCTATTTAGTCGTGCATTAAAAATGATTGATACTGAGCGAATTGTAAAACGCTACGACTATCGGCCTGATTGGAAAGCTACTCTTCAGGCGGAGCAACGTTTTTCGCGTCAGAGCAGGGCGCTATTTATGTTGGTGCTAGGTTTCTTAGCCATCGTCGCGATTTATTTACACAGTCAGTCTAATACTGACAACCTGACTCGACTTAATAATCGACGTGCCATGCATAGGCGCTTTCGTTCAGGTATTAATGCTAATTATACCTTGCTCTATCTAGATATTAATCGCTTTAAGTTCATTAATGACACCTATGGCCACGAAATTGGTGATCAAGTTCTTCGAGCGTTGGCGGGCAAGATTGAACTCTATTGGAAGGGGTACGGCTATCGAATTGGTGGCGATGAATTTATACTTGTTGGCCAGCTAGATTCAGTCACACTAAATTCACTGTTAGGAAAACTTTCTAAAATTCATTTTGTTTCTGAAGATCATCAAGTCTCGTTGGATATTTCCATCGCGATTGGGGTGTCCTATCCACGAGAGCGTTTTATGGCGTTGCAAGAAGTTCTTAATGAGGCTGACCAAGCCATGTACGATCACAAAAGGAAAAAACATCACAGTATGATAAATCACCAGTCTGATGAGCAAAATGTTGTTCCTTTGACTAAGGGTGGTTAACGACTAAGCACTTGACACGAAAACGGGGTTAATATTAAGAATTTCCCTTGAATTACCCTCAGTGATGACTGATAATCCCCTCACTCCTTAGCCGTGCTAAGGAAACAGAATCTATGGAGGCCCTGGTCCTCCCGCAACAATAGCTCGTGAACTCGGTCAGGTCCGGAAGGAAGCAGCCGCAGCAAGTGACTTGTGTGCCGGGATGTGGCTGGGGCTTCCACCCATTCTTCGTCGCTAATATCATACTTGCCCCAATAAAATCATAACTTGTCCTTTTAAACCCCATATTAAACCCCATAAATCGTCCTAAGGTTATTTTGGTTGTTTTCTTACAACGAAAGTGACGTATATGTATATTCGTCATCTTTGTAAACCATCCCCTTAGCAAGAATATATAAGTTCTCGAGGATTGAGAACCGAGACATTGCCATGTGCGAGGGTGGTTTGAGAGAGCCTACTGATACCATCTTGAGTACGACCCAGACATTGTTCAATACGCATTTCAGTGGGGGGGCAAACCGAGTGGCGACTATCTCTACAGATTTTAATGATGACGGCATCCAAGATTACATTCACGACACAGAAACCCCAGATAGCACTGGTGCTCCGTGCTTATAGAGTAAACCAGTAATAGATTATGGTGTTAAATATCGACAAGCGATACGTCATGCCACTTTAATTGAAGCCATTCAAAACAAGACAGCTATCTCTGCGCAACCCAAGTGGAGTGATGTACTCATTGACGGTGAAAATGTTAGGGCGAGATAAGCCATTGGCAATGGTCAGTTGTCGAAGTCTAAAGTTTAAGTAATGGCATCTGCCCTCAGTAAATGATGATGGCAGATGCCTGATGGGGCAAGCAATGGTTTAGTATGAAAAGTCCACATACGTGTATTCATCTTGGCCGTGTTTGACATTGTTAGCCGCTATAAATTCTTTAAAATGCTGATACTCTGGGTGACTAGGTCGGTGGATCGCTTCATCATCGTACTCACCATTTATTACGTAAGCTGACTCTTCCCAAGCTTGAAGAGGGTGGATAACAACATAAAGTTTCTTAGCCATGTCGATAAAAGCTGGAATTTCAACATAGTTACTCTTACGGTATACCATGATTAATGTCATGGATAGAAGCTCGCCCTTGTCCATCAGAGAACCGATGAAGTTGAGGTTTTTCATCAAAGTATCGAAGCAACCTCCTCTTACCTTGTTGTAGGTTTCTGCACTTGCCGCATCAATAGAAATAGAAGCGATGATTCGTTTTGAACGAAAGGTAGGGTGGATTCGATGCCAGTTTTTTTCATTCCATAAAAAGCCATTTGAACGCAAAGTGACTTCTTGTAAGTTGGGGAAATCTTCTTCCGGAAAATCTTTCAGAAACAACTGACGGAGAGCAAACTCAACGCCGATCTATTGAGCGACAGTGCCGCGAATGCAGGGACACAGCCCGGAGCCTACACGGTTAAAGCGAATGATACCCTCCAGCGAATTTCGCAAATGGTGTTTGGTGATAGCCGCTACTGGTATTTGATTGCCGACGCCAATGGCCTGTCGCCAAGTGATGCTTTAGTGGAAGGTAAGACGCTGGTGATACCCAACCAGCATACTCAAACCTACAACTCCGCGGAGAGCTTCAAACCTTATAACGAAAGTGAAGTCTTGGGTGATGTGAACCCAGATCCAATCGCACCTCCACCACCAAGAAAGATCTGTAATCCGGTCGCATCCATCATCATGACCGTGTTTGCCGTGGTTATCAGCATTTATTTGCCGGCCGCAAGTGGTTTTGTAGGAGCGATGCTAAAAGGTGCGGCTGTCTCTATAGGAACACAGCTAGTCGGCAAAGCGTTGGGTGTGATAGACGAGTTTTCTTGGAAACAAGTTGCCCTTTCTGCGGTTACTGGCGGCGTGCTGAAAGAGCTGGGTCTGGATAAGCTTGAATCTCTTAGCCAAACACAAACCGCCATTGCATCTGCAGCTGTAGGCTATGCAACCAATTATGTTGGCAGCAAAGCATTAGGTATGGATGTTTCCTTTAGCTGGAAAAATATAGCCGGAGCCGTGGGTGGTGCCCTCGTTGGAGGCCAGCTTAAACAAGCCGGCCTGATAGATACAGGCAACCAAATCGTCGATGATACTCTATTAGGTTTTGCCGCCGATATATCTGACACCGCCATTCGCGGCGACTCAGTCAGTGATAACGTTGCCCAAATAGGACTTGATGCTTTTGGTAATGCTCTATCAAATGGAATTAGTCGTGCCGAAGCGCATAAAACCATGGTTGAACACATGGATGCATACGAGACGTTACAATCTAAGAAAGCACATGATGAAGCAATGTACAAACTGGCTCGTCAGATGGAAGTGAATAGGCTTTCTTTATCTAAGATTGAATACCAGAACTCTCGAAAAGGTATAAACTTCCTTGAAGCTTCGAAGCAGAGAAGGTTAGAACTTGCAAAGGTGCGTTCGCAATCGTCTGATAGTTCGGAGGCTTGGCCAGAAAACCAAAGACGTTATTCTTTGATAGAAAGGATGAATGGTGCGTTTGCTTCGTTTGAAGCAAATCCCCCTTTACTTGCAGAAAAATTTGGCCGTCAGTCTATGCCTAGGACAGCTTATGAAGTCTCCGAAGGTATAATAGAGAGTGCAGCTTCTGCTACAAAAGCATCACTTGTAACTTCAACGAAAAATTTTATTGGTTGGGATCCTTACCAAAAAATTGGAACGAAATTTTCTCATGTAAAAAATCCTAGCTTTACTAGTCCGGCATTAAGAGTAATAACGTATGACTTGACGGCTGCAAATGGAGCGAGATTAGGATCTGAGTTTGCAGGACACGCAGTCAGGTCTGGTGGAGTTACATGAGCTGTTCTGGCTCCATTTGGGAGAGCGGTAGAATATAAATTGGATGGGAAAGAATTACTTTCAAAGGAATTCGCAATTGATGCGAGTTTAGACTTTGGTAAAGGTGCTGCGTCTGGAGCTGCAGCTGGCTATGCAGCTAGTGTAACTGGCTGCGCTACGGTTGCATATGTGACAGCGAAATTTGGCGCTACTATTGGCACTGGAGTTGCTCCGGTAATCGGAACAGCTGTAGGGGCGGCAGTGGGATTTGCCGTGGGCTGGGGTGCGTCTTGGGCAATTGAGAACGGACTGATAGACAATGGCCTATGGAATCTCAGGGATTAAACATATAGAGTGTGGAGTAGTCACCACACTCTCTATTTCTTTATATATGAGGCACAATATGATTCATGAGAATACTCAGAATGAAATATTCTTGATTACGATATTTTCGATTCCTCTGTTTATTTTCTCTTTAAAGCTCGAATATTCCGCTTATTTTCCTCTTTTTTACTTTATTGTATCGATTACTGTTTGTTTCATACTAGATTTCTTTGGGAAAGTTGATTCAGTCTTTGGAAGAACCATCCATACTCTTGTACATGTCTCTGCATATAGCTTGTTAATATTGCCTTTTGGAGGAGAAGGGTGGGTATTTTCCTTGACGTCTGTTATACTTATGTTCATTTCTGGTTTGATATTTAAATTTGTTCTTTTGAAACAAAATTATGCTAATGAAATTATAACGGGTCGATTTAAAGAAGGTAGCTCTGAAATTAACCCGGAAAGGAAACACTCAGAGAAACCGTTTGATCCTATGGCGCTTTATATATTGTACGGAGCATTATTTGCTTCGTATCTTCTTCTTTTAGTCTATAGTTACCACTTTGAGTCATTTTTTATTAACTCTATCGTGCTTACTTCAATTTGGATTGTGACTACTTTTCATATCGTATTTGCTTTCTTTGATAATTTATCTGATGTTGTTTTCTCAATAAAGGCTAAATGTGCAAAATAAATTTTTATTGTCCAATAAGGGGTGGCTTTAGGTTGAGAAAATAGTGGGGTCAGGTCTTGCCTTTTGTTTTTCAGAGAAGATGGCCTAGCTTTTTGGCTAGGCCATTTTTAGTTAGTGATTGAGTAAGTATATAAAAGGACATACACCTTAAAAAGGGAAGCTCATTTCTTCACCTCACCAATCTTTGGTGGCGAAAATCTCTGTTCATTTCCAGTGAACAGTTAAGGTTATCCATGACAGTCATGGATTTGATGTTAAGTATTTGTGGGTACCCAAAGGAGATGAGAATAAACTATGAGGCTGTTTGTATTTTGTGCAGTATTGCTAGCTTCTACGCAGCTGTTAGCTCAGGAAAATTGTCATGAACTTGTATGGCGTAAGATTTCTGGTGAACAGCCAGAGAAAATACAAAAACGTCTGGTTGTATGGTTAGATAAGTATTTTCCCGAGGGCTTTCAAGGCGGCGTGGCTGAGTCAATTTGGTCAAAGCTTAAACTCGAACCAGAACTATATGATGAAGCAGATTTCATGTTGTTCGCTATTAGAGAGTTGTTACTTTTACCTGAAAGTGAGCATGGTTCATATTTTGATGAGATTATGTTAGATAACCAAGAATTAAACTCAGAGTTTATTTGGGGAGATGGAGGAGCGGCATACTCCGCTGTTTACTATAATAAGAATGAATATCTAAAAAAAGCAAGACTTAGTTTCCCTCCTACGTCAGATCAGGCCATTGCCTTTAAAGGGTTTAGTGACTGCTATAAGGAGCTCTATCCTCCAAGAAAAAAATAGTAAACTTGCTGGGAGTACCATAAAAGCAAAAGAAGATACTCATGTCACATTAACCCCCACACCACAAGTCTGAATAGATTTAGGGCTACAGTCATTACCGCAGCTTACTAACACTGAGCTGCTTTTTTCTTGGCTGCCGTTAATCGGCAGTTTATAAGCGTTTGGCGGCAATGCGTTGGGGTGTACTAATGTCTAGTGCGGCTTGTGTTCCATGGACAAAAAGCGCTTTGAGGGCTGTCTAGGATTACGCTTAATCGTGTAGTATTAGTTGTATTAGTCCTATTCAAGCCGTGAACTAGCAGCTGTTTTAAACTATGAATGTAACTCGCGTGTCCTTAAACTACTTTTTATTTTTAT
Organism: Vibrio sp. Isolate25; assembly: GCF_022398025.1. Taxonomy (NCBI): domain Bacteria; kingdom Pseudomonadati; phylum Pseudomonadota; class Gammaproteobacteria; order Vibrionales; family Vibrionaceae; genus Vibrio; species Vibrio sp. Isolate25. Next base: position 134,013 of record NZ_JAKEUT010000007.1, on the reverse strand, counting down.
GTCTTTGCTATGCGAAGCACTCGTTTTCTCGGGTGAGACGCTTGGCCAATGTTTGATCCAAGCTCCGCTTTTAATCCGATACTGATTAGGACTGAGTCTTAACCCTTTTTCCTGCTCTAGTGCAAATAAAAAGATTCAGAACAGGTTTATTCTAATCCCAGTAGAATCTCTACTTATGAAATTGGAAGCGTTTGCCCTTTAAAACTCGTAATATAGTACAACAGTAAGGTATGGAGAAGGCTAAAGCGATTATAGTTTTGGAAATGTTTTTCTTATGGCATATATGTTGCTCCAATCCGACCTGTTACTTTCTTTCAGTACCGCGCATCAATTTAATGCCGTATTAAAATTGTGACACTTTATGGTTTTGTGAGTTGCTAGTTTGTTGATTTTATTTAGGTAGTCAGACGCCTTTTATTAGTAGCAACCACAATTTGAAAGCCCGCAAAGTTATTTGCGGGCTTTTCTGTTTTACGCGAGTGATGATGGTGTGAGTTATACGTTCTAGCTCGATAAGTTACGTTGTGTAGGGATATCTGTTAGGTATTCGACAAACTCAACCTCAAACCCTGCAGGGTCAATGAAGTAGACGTTCTTACGATATGGCTCTTCAGCACCTGGTTTTGCAATTGGGAATCCAGCTTTGACAAGCCGTTCAATGACTTCGTCTATGTTATTAGTTACATAGGCAAAATGAGCAAGTCCAACTTGATGACCTTGCAGATCGCGGTTTGTGCCTTCACCATGATCGCTCATGGCGATATATTGGTAATCATCACCAAAGTGTAGCCAGTTTCTCTCCTTACCGTACCATTCTCCCGTACCTTCAGCTCGGATGTCCCAATGGGGAAAAGCGGTTTGATAAAACTTCAACATTTCAGGAATGTCCTTAACTACTAAGTTTATATGCTCTAGCTGGATCATGACTTTCTCCTTTATTCTCTTAGCCAACGAGATACAGCTTAAAACCTCAAGTTAAGTTTAGGTAAAGCGTTTTTTTCATTTTTTAACAGTGGTATTGAACAGAATTAAGTATGATTCTTTGCTTGTTATGACACATCACTTGATTGGGTTGTGCTGTTTGGATGGCTCAGGCAAGGGGCGTGAGCTAAAAAGTGTAGGTTGGTATCGGTGCGATGGAGCGCTATGATGTTGAGTATAGTGAATTTGTTTAGGAAGGTTCCTTTGATATGAAGTTGAGTTTTAATGCTCAAGATGCCAGCCAGATATTTGTGGGTGCCTTTGCTCTCGCTGTCCCCGTCGCTTTTTCTGAAGAAGCTTGGCGTTTAGGAGAAACGCTCCCTGGTGCCAAGCTATGGCTATTGTTCGGTCTCTCTGTGATCTTTCTTGCCTTATATACCTATGAAAGTGTTTTTCAACGCACTATCTCGAAGCGAAAAATGGTGTTTGTGTTTCGAATCATCACCGCTTATCTTATGGCAGCGTGCGTTGTCGCTTTAGTCCTTTATTGCTTAGATAAGCTGCCTTTCTGGGAAGAACCTATGGTGGCTTTCAAACGGGTGGTTGTCATCACTATGCCCGCTTCTATGGGAGCTATTATTGTTGATAGTTTTGATAAAGAATAACTATTTTGAAGGCGGTAGAGGCTCTACTTTGCCTACAATTTTGATGACTCCCTTCTGCAACAGCAACGTATTGGGGTAGGTGATGATGTTGCCATTTTCATGCCGTAATAAAACATGAAACATGGTGATATCTATAATGACCCCACTGATGTCTTCATCTTTTTCACAAACTTTAACTTGATCGCCAATACGATAAGGGAAGACGAAAAAAATCAATACGCTAGCCGATATGTTGCTAAGAATTGACCATTGAGCGACTAAAGCTACGCCTAAGACGGCGAAGATTGAGGAAAGAAATAGTGAAATATCGCCGTAACCAATGCCAAGAAGTAGAATGAACATGGCTGCAAATAAGCAGAATGTTGACACGTGGAACACTTTGACTACAAATTGTGTCCGTGCCAAGGTCACTTGTTTTTTCTCTGCAACGGTGATTAGAGCCCGCTTACCGATACGGCGTAAACTGATATAAACCAATATTAACAAAGCGCCCAAAATAAGCTGTTGCAATATTGGCTGAGTATGAAGCCATGTTGTCATTAGAGAAACCTCATTTTTCTTAATAGTATTACTTCTGCAACTACAACGATTAGTATACACGCACAAAGTATCGTAAATGCGATTGGGTTATCTGTCCCCGGGATCCCTCCAACATTGACCCCCAGTAGTCCAGTGAAGAAACCAGCAGGCAGAAAGATACCTGCAATGACAGAAAATAAATATGTATTTCTGTTCATTATCTGGGTCTGAACCTGATGAATATGGCTCAGAGCTTGATTAATCTGCTCTAGGTAAAAATCTATGGATTCGTTTAAACGAGCTACAGTATCGAGAGCGTTTTTTAAATGATGTTCTTGCTGTTGTAGTGAGGGAACGTTGGCCTGGAGTAAGTCATCAAGAGCATATCGTTGAGGCTTTAGATAGCGACGTAGACGGAGAAGGCGAGAGTACAGCGCGTTCAGCTCATCCAGATCTTTAACGTCAGGGGTATCAAACCTGATCAGTTGCTCCTCTACAGGGTGTAGGAAGGCAGCGATGGCGTCACTGATGCGGTTAATCATCGACACTAAAAGCTCCGAGATATCACAAGGCCCAGCTCCTTGCTGAAGAGCCTCAATTAACGTTGCAACAGCTTTAGATGGAAGTTTCCTTGTTGAGATCAAAGCACCTCGATACCAGAGAATTCTTATACTCAACATATCGTCAGGTTCGGCGCCTGCATTTAGATTGATCCCGCGTAAAATAAACAGAAAACAATCTTTACCGTATGATTCAAATCTAGGGCGAGTATCGTCTGCTAGCAAAGAATCAATTAAAGGCTCTGGAAGATCTTGAGTTTGCAGCCATTCGCGTAGACTAGCTGCATCTCGTTGGCAATGGTACCAGTGATCAGGCAATACGTTATCTGTGAGAGTTGCTAATGGCTCAGATCTCCCTTGAGAAAAACGCCAGCCTGAAATCAAGAAATCACTCATAGTGATCCTCCTTAGTTGCGAATTACCCCTATGGTAGACGCTTGTTTTTCATTTAATGGATTTAGAGGTTGCTGTCAACTCTGTTCTTGACTAAGAAGATTGAAAAGCAGAAGGGAAGAAGGCCTTCACACATTTACCTGGCCAGAATATTTCGTAAAGCTTAACGCTTTTTTAAGCTTACAAATGAGAAAGGTGCACTTATTTAGGTGCACCTTGTTGAAACTGTAAGTGAGACTAACCAGAGCGATGTTCTATAGGCCCTGTCACTTGGTCCGCTAGGGCTTGAATTAATGCCGGCTCGAAATTTAGCCCATCTTTGCTATAGACGATGCCAGATTGATTTTTTCCTGCATCGTATTGACTTTGTAAAACCGCAGGCAAGAAAACGTACATTTCTTCAAAAGGTTCCCCATCAGCTTCATAAAATACAGTTGCTTCGGTTTTGAATTCATCAGGTATAGTTAGTGTATTCCTTACAAACACACCTGGCGATGGGAAAAACACTAACACTAAATCAGCCATTCTAGGGAACAAAGGGTTTACCTCTGTCTCTGCTAATAAGCCGGGCTGCTGAAACTTTTGTTCGATCATGCAAACTCCATCGGTATAAATTCAATTCCAGTGACGCCAGCGGCTTCTAATGCATCTTTTACTCTCTCACTGACATAATATGGAATTTTATAGTTAGAGAGAGTAAAACAATCATATTGGATGTCAGTGTGGAAGAATTTTTCCTTGTCAATTAACTCTTTACGTACACGAGTATAACCACCCAATTTACTATTTAGCTTTTTTGCTTTCGATTTGATTGGTTCAAGTAGGTCGTATTGAGCCACTACATTCATAAAAGCATAACTATGGTTAAGTCCATCATTTTCTATTTCAACGGGCAAAAATTGAATTCCTGTGAAACCATTGTTAAAGAAAACTTCTTGGACTTTTAAGCTAGCCAAAGCGCCGACCCCTATTTTCAAGTAGTCCGAAACGCCACGTTCATCATAAACTTTATCTACAGTGACTTTTGGTAGGTTTTTGGTGAGTTTCATGTTGGGCTCATAATACTTTAAAGCAGAACGCCAAGGGTCAAGGACGCTATATGAGCCTTCTCCATCTTCAAACTTTCCAAAGAGTAAGTAGTAATTCATTTTTAATATCCTAGCTTCGAAATTCGTTTGCCTAAATAAGGGATTCGCAGAGGCTGACCGCCTTTCGTTGTTCTGAAGTCATGATGATTATTTATATCTAGCTTAGATGCTGTACGATGACGACAAGCCGCTGAGTCAGTTTCTATATTAGAATGGTTTAGCTGATTACAACACCCTTTATTTCCCGAGTTATAGATGTCATGAAATGTGTTATTTAATGCCCCTTTTCTATCAAAATCCATGATTAATTCATAAATGTCTTGGCTAAGTTCCTTCATTTCATCTTGTATCTCTTTTGATGATTTAAAGCCAGAGTGGCTACAGTAATCCGAATCTTTGATACTTTCTTCTAGCTGTTGTAATTCTATTTTTACATTGTTTGTATAAGGTGTTGGGTGATAGCCACTATGTAACGGCATTTCATAAAAACATGCTAACTCGGGTATCCCAGGTAGTACCACAATGTTGTGCCAGTCATTGAGATCATATCCTAGAAAAGGTAGTTTTTTGAATAAAAAAGTATTATTTTCCATTTCTTTAACGGTAATAATGTGGTGAGCTTGTAAGTTTTTTTCAAGGCTTGCTATTTCATCCCTGTCAGTTACTCCGGATGACTTAAGGATATTAAATGCATCTAAAGCTTCTTGCTCATTCCAGATTTGCTGTGGCCTTACATAGCTCTTTCCGTCTAGGTTCTTATCATAACAACGAGCATATAGAGGGTGCTGCATCGAAGATGCATTGGAACGATTATTATGAGCTTTCAACATGTTCCATGGGTAGTGACCATTCTTACTAGTCCCTCGAGCTGTGAAACCATGTTTTTTGTTTTTTCTCGAATAGTATTTTCCTTTGAAGCCATTTTCTTCACAATAAGTAGCTGAAGGAGTCTTTGGTTTCTTTTTGCCTACTTTTTTCTCACATAACCAACATTCATCCGGATTTTTGTTTTTCTTGTCTTGGCTGACTTTTTCATCGTGGTTACCAGCCTGCGCTGTACTTTTTTGTTGATGAGAACCGTTTGTTGAGCGATGCTTACCACGCGACACTGACTGGTCAAGCAAATCTTTAAAGTACATCAATGCATCTGGAACATTCTTTTCGGCTTCTTTTTTAACGGTATTCAAGGTCGATTGAAAATTGGCAATTTCTTCTGCGTAAACCGGATATCCAAACCAACCTGCGTACTTAGCAAGCTCGTCTAATACACTGTTGAAACTTTCAATACTTTGGAAGATGATTTCCAGTATCTCGTATTTGATGCTGTCCCAATCAATATTTTTGATAAACTTATCAACATCGCCTTTTCCAAATCCACGCAAGACAGCAAATAACTCATCACGTGATTTTTTCTGCTGAATAGCTTTACCGATTCCTTTCATCACTGAGCCAAGCATAGGAATCGCGCCAATAGCTGAAATCACAAGATTGACCCAAGCTTCTGTTGATTTTCTCTTTTCTTCGTCACAGAGGAAGAATATGTTAGCCGTTATATCTCGAGCATCCATAACTTGATCTATACCGGGAATGACACCCAATACAGTGTTTAAGAAAATCTGACCTGAGGTTGCATTTTCATTGAAGTCTCCAATGATGACACCCCAGATCCAGCCGTGTACAGTTTGGTTTTGATTTCGTTGGGCTTCCCAAAAAGCGACTTGGCCTGTTTTGGTCTGTTCTATTAGCTCGTGAGGATTAAATTCCTTTTTGTAGTAAGGGTTTTTATTCGTATTGTCATATTGGGGATCTGGTTTAAATTCTCTTTTGTCTTCCCCAAAGTCTACTATAAACGTGCCAGGAGCAACGTTGCTTACTTGGGCTTTACCGTCTTTATCTAGTTGCCCTTCGAAAAGGCTTCCTGTTTGATCGGTTAACTTATAAGGAGCTTGAAAGCCTTCACCATCATCGTAGGTAACATGTAAATCAACAGTATAAGTCCCTTCAGCATCTTCGGTTACGGTAACAGAAGGGTTTTGGGCACCACCAAGACACATGGTGTTGGCTTTGTTCATTGTCATTTGGTCTGACAAACGACAAACACCTTTTCCTTCCATTGAAACGGTTGGAGAGGCAGAGATGAACTCAGCTTCAGCTTCTATAGTGCCTGACGCTACACCTTTCTTATCACCACCCGCATCGCCGGTACTTGCCGCGAATTTACTGCCTTTAATCGCAATACTATTGCCGCCATCCATAGATACGGTGGTCGTTCCATCTGCTAGATCAGCGGATTTTGCATTATTACCATATGGGATAGGTACAACGGCATTACCGACTGTGGTCAGACAAACGTCGGGCAATGTGGCATTGGCTTCACCGCCGGATCCCTTATGAACTACGCTGAGTCCATTTGCACAAACTGTTACACCCATGATGCACCTTGAGTCATTAAACAAATATTGATCAATGATATAAAATAAAGCGCACATCAATCTAACTAAAAGCATAGTTATAATGAATGTTTTGTACTTTAAATTAACCAAAGCAATAGATCTTGGCTACATGTCTCACAAAATGGATGAAATTATGTTGTTGGTTTTTTTTGCGTGAACGATATTTTGATGGTATCCGGTTGGATTATTCTTGTTAATAACGTCGATGTATTTCTGTAGTGAAGTCACTTGTTACTAATGAATAGAAGTGCTGTGCTAACAGGATGGTCAGGGATTTGGTAAGTAAGCGCGCAATGTGAATATTCAAGGCTTGAGGGGAAAAGTCTCAAGCCTGTTTGCTAAAAGGATACTTCTACGTTCACACCTTCAATCCAACGTTCTTCAGGGATAGGCTGATCGAAGCTCAAATTGACTTTTAGGTAGGCTGGTTGTCCTTCAAAAGGGCTTTGTAGCTCTTGCGGTAACTTGTTCACAACTTCAACTTGGCTTGATACTGTTGCTGTGTAGGCTTCTCCATCTGGATATTTCACTTTGGCACGAGTGCCAATGGTAATGAAGCGCAAATATTTTGGATCGAGAAATGCGGTGATCTCGGGCGTTGCATTTTTTGCGATCGTAATAAGAGGCGTGTTTTCGAAAACGCGCTCTCCTTCAAGGACATGAATGTCAATAACCCTTCCTGCAAATGGGGCCTTAATGGTTAAGCTTTCTTGAGTTGAACGCTTGACGATAAACGCTTTCATCAGAGAGCGGTATTCGGTGGCGATGGGGCCAGCCAGTTTGGTTTCAGTGTCTGCGCGTTTTGACTCAGCGTAAGCAATTTTTTGACTGCTTAATTGAGTGTTAAGAGCGTTAGTGATGTTGACCATTGAGGCATAGTCGACCTCAGACACTTGGCCTTGTGAACGGTACGTATCGTAGTTTTGCTGGATTTCCTGAACTTTATCAAGGTTACTCTTTGTGTGGTTGATTGCCTCAGCATATAAGGCTTCAATATTGAAATCTTGACCAGTCGGTAGTTTTAAAAGCTCACTTTTAATGAAGTTAAGCTCTTGATCTAAAGCAGGATCACTCAGTAGTAACAAGGCTTGCTCGTGGGACACTGTTTTGCCTACATCAGATGGTATCGGGCCGACAATACCTGGGTGAGTGGCGTTAATTGTCACTGGATGTGAGGTAATGATGGCTGGTGCCATAACCAATACTTGTGTTTTAAATAGGTAGTAAGCCATCGCTATTAATGGGCTAATGACGATGGCTAGAATCAGGTACCAACGTAGGCGATAACCGCCACGCTTTGCCGGACCATAGACAACTTTAACGCCACTCTCAGATTGTGGGTTATTCTTTTTATCTAAATGAAAATTCACTTTCATATTAAAATCTCTTACCTTTCTTTAGTACCCACCAAGGCGCCATACTTGATTCTTCATGACTTCTTCTGACAACCTCATTCACCATTGAAAAAGCGGTTATGAGCCGCATGAAAAACTGGTAAATCGGGTAAAGAGGGAGCCATTTCATCTCTTTGATATCTTGTTTTTTTCGCTCAGACACTAAGCCCACATACACAATAAAAATGACAAGTGATAAGAAAAGATAAACACAATACAACATGAGCGTAAGTGCTAAAACGAAGGGGGTGGGGTAGCTGTAAAAAATAAACAAAGTGAAGAAAACAACCAAAAGTGGTAATAGTACGTTCTGAATTACCCCGTATGTGATGGTAAAGATGAAGTTTCCCCACCCCAGCAGAGAAGGGGACAAACCATGTTTGTGCTTGCGAAGAAAAAGGAACAACAAATCACCGTCCCAACGTAGCCTTTGCAATACTAAACCCTTTAAGGTGTCAGGTACGTCAGTATGGCCAATAGCATGTGTGGCGAAAGCAAGCTTGTTTGTAGGGTATCTGCATTGATACTGCTTGAGACGCATGGTTAAATCTAAGTCTTCCGCAGTGTGAGTATCCCACCCGCCAACCTGTTTGAGAATACTCTTTCTGAACGCGCCAAAGGCACCTGAAATATTGTTGAGGACACCCCAATTAGCCATGCCGGTTTTCCCCGCTTGCATTGAAAGCATGTACTCCAGAGACTGCATTTTAGTCAGGATATTCTGGCTGTGATTCCTCACTCGTAAAGCACCACCACTGGCAATGACATCTGCTGAAGAAAATGATGTCATCATTTTGCAGGCCATATCGTTATCAAAAGAGGTATCGCCGTCAACATTGATCACTATGTCACCGGAGGCAATAGATAACCCCGCATTCAAGGTAGAAACTCTTCCTCCTCGCTGCCATTTGGGAATAACACGCACTTTTCTATTCTTCACTTGGGCATGGCGTTTGACGCCTTCAACGGCGGCTTGATATGTGGCTTGGTTTTGTACTGCGCCATCAACCACGGCAAGGATCTCAATAGAACCCGGGTATATTTGCTCAACGAGCGTATCAATCGTAATACCGATGGCTTCCCCTTCTCCGTAGCATGTGATGACAAAGCTAATGGCAGGAAAGTGTTGCGGTTCCTTTACTGGCGCACGGTACGCCCAACGAAAAATGCCAGTGAGAACTAGCAGATAAAGCGGGAGTTCAATGATGATCATCAGAGGAAAAAGCAAAAACCACAGCTCTTGGTTGTGTAAGAGCATTCCCCTGAAATAATCAAATAACGTCAGGCTATCAGACAGCATAGATTTCTCTCAGTAAAGCTTCTAACCAAGACTCAGGATCCCCGTTAAGTGCGTGGTCAGGTAGGCTTCTGACAAACACATTTAGTTCGAAATCGTCTTCTTCAATGAGTTTGCTCAGAGCGGAAAGCTTATTCTGTATAGCTGACAAGCTAGAGTGGTGAGTTTTTGGCATGAGCACTAAAAGCACATCTTGCTTATACTGACAGCAGATATCGGTATCTCGAAACAAGCCGCTCAAACGGGCGGTAATTTGCTCGATCAAAGCGAAGAGGTTTGTATCCCCATGTTGTTGACCATAATGGTCAATAGAGGGCAGATAAAGTGCAAGGATCAAATGGTTTTCATTATGCCTTAACGCGACTTTATTTAGCCAACTGATCAGATTAACAAAATAGCTAGCCTCGACTTTGCCTTTGATGGACAGTTCAGGAGCTTGGGTGGCTTTTCCATGTTGGTAGATGTATTGACCGGATTCACCCAGTTTATATTGGTAGATCTTTCTTTCAATCAGTTCATGTACAGGAACTTTGGAATCGCAGCTCATACATTGAGTGATTGTCGACGCTTCGACAAACATATTTGAGCAAGTGTGGCACTTCTGGTTTTCCAACGGACGGTCATAATCTACCCCTATATGTCGAAGCTGGGTAAGGCATTTAGGGCAAGCTAATTTGCCTTTGCGAGTAAAGGCTTGTTGATCATCGACATGCCCACAGGTAAAACAGTGCAGCGAGCTTTGTGATTCGATGTCTATGCTTTGGCAGCTTGGACACACGTCGACATAGTTTAAGTGCCCACTGTTACACTGAGAGCAAATGCGAATTCGATCGATTAGGTGCTCTTTTTCTAAGATATTACGGCTCTGCTCAGACAAAGCATAGCGGTATGCGGAATCTAGATCTGGATACAAAAATTCGATAAGAGGGTACTGATATATAGTCGGTTCACTGATATTTTTGAGTGAAGTAATTCGGCGTTCACGATTGACTCCTAGCCAACCAATGATAGGGTCAAGAGCCTGAATATCTGATGCCGTTGATAGCTTTTTTTGCGTATTATGCCATAGATCGAACGCTGTATTTTCGTCAAACAAACCGTCGGTTAAGCAAGTTGTTAGCGTGTTTTCTTCCGTGCTAAAAAGGCACCAACTCCATCTCAACTTTTGCTGATAGAATGCTTTTAGAGTTTCCTTTTGAGTGTCTTGATTTGAAAAGGCAATACAAGCCGCACCGCCAAAACCTTCAGGCAGTTCCTGAACCGAGCGAACATAAATCACTTTGTCAGTAAGATGGCTAGAAGGTGGAGTATCACTGAGCCAGTAAAAGTTTTTAATGGGAGTGGGCATGGTTAGTCTCATTAGGTCACAATTCTGACAGTAGAGCCACTAGATATCGGAGACGAATCGAGGGCGTACCGTCGCAAGTTTTTAGTTAAACAATCGTCGTGCAATAGATACACAAACAACGTAAATTACAGGCCTTTCCCTTGTGTATAGAAGGGAGTCAGAGCCAAGTTATTTCTCGTCTAACTTCCACAGTGTTTATCCCTAACGAACTTTTTCTCACCTTGGCCCAAAATTAAGTTGAGGCTGATTAAACAATAGGTGGCTGTCTCATTTCTGAGAGTCTTCGAGTTTTAATTATGAGTCATAATTTTTTAGGTATTTATATAAATTTTTATAACATAATTTAATTCAATAAGTTTTTAAGTTATTGTTTTTTTAATTGCTTTTGTTTTGATAAAACTTGTTGTGTCAGATTGCATTGATCATATGCCTATATCCGCATTTATTGAATTAAAGCTTAAAAGTGCATTTAATTATGAGGTTTGTTGAGTACATTTATTCAATGTCAGGTATACGACAAGCAGTCACATGTTTTCAAAAGAAAAGCTGGAGGGGGAATCCTCCAGCCTTGTTTAATGTTCAGCTTGAACTAAGGAACTAGTTTCCACGCCATCTCCCAATACAGTCCGACACCCGGTTCATATTGATTGGAAGATTCAGACCACTGCTTGCAGTAACCGCTGGCTTGACCATCTAGGCATTGGTATATGTTGCCATCCTTTTCTTGAAGCACCTGAGTACCAGCTTGATAGCTTTCTAAGCTTTTAGGAAAAACATAATCATAACGAGGCAGTGGATCGGTATTTGTCACAGATAATAACCAGTGTTTATAAGTCTCAGTCGCTTCGGGTTTAGTAATGAACACTAAGTGATCGCCATTCAGCTGCAGAGCGCCATTACCGGAGCGATAGTCTGGCGCAGTTTCAAGAAAATCTCGTGGTTCAAGCACCTCTTCGATCAGTGGTAGGTTAGCCAATTCCGCGATAGCTTCTCCAGTATAGGGAGGGACAAAACTGTCTTTCAGGCCATATAGCATGCCAATAGGAGTGACTTTTTCGTCTAGGTAACTGACTCCTTCACCTATCTCAAACTCAGTTTGCATCATTGACCAGAATAGCGACGCTTCGGATCCGGTTGCAGACTTTGGAACAATGCCTTGCCATGATACAGAATCTGATGTGTAGGTGACGGAATTAGTTAGAATACGGCCAAAGTTCGTCCCCGGTACTTGTAGGAAGCCACCGTTTAGCCCTTGACCGGCCGTCGTAGAGAGGAAGCCATGGCCTAAAATGGTGCCGAGTGATGTACCAAGGAAAGTGATCTTACTTTTATCAAGGTCAGGCACACCATCAGGAGAAGGTAAGAAATCCAACTCCTGCAGTGAGGTATTAATGGCGTTGAGAAGGGTGTGCATATCTAGGTTACTCTGAACGGCACCACCTGGTAGGCTAGCGGCATTGTCCGGTGTCATGATTGAGCCCACGTGATCAGAATCATCTTCTGCTCGCGAACCGTGCCATACCCAGTCAATGGCGATCACTGCATGACCATCTTCAAGAGCTGGTGCTGCAACGGATTTGGCATCAGACTGGTCGCCATTCAAACCGTGGGCGTATATGACAACAGGGGTTGAATGAGATAGCGACTCTTTAGGGAATAAAATGGTAAAGTCTAACCACACATTACTTGGCTTATTGGTGATGCGGCCTGTTTGTTTGTCTCTAAAGTCCATGGCCTGCATGCGACCTTTGAGTGAGTAAACCACTTCATTGCTGTCGTGTACATAGCCGGAGTTATCCCAGTCGAACTCGACTTTTGGTGTGGCCTTAAGCACCTTCTCTTTTAATGGCGCAAATTGCTTGGTTGCTTCTTCTTTTGTCACGGTTGTAAAGACGGTGAGCGATACAATCTCTTCTCTTGTGATCCCCTTAGCTTCGAGGTATTGAATGTAAGGCTCATAGAAATTGGAGAGTTCGGAACCATCCTGGCTTAAAGCTTGTGTGACACCGTTAGAGGGACGAAAGTCATGGCCGTTGTCGCTTTTCAATGCATTAGTGACCACCGCGATATGTGTATTACCGTAGTTAAACCGGGCTCTTGGGTAGACTGACATTATGTGGCTACTATCGGCTTTAACCTCTGCAGGTTTGCTGGACAATGGTGCAACCGGTACCCTCTCATCAAGGCTGTAATCAAAAACCTGAACGCTATCTCCGCCATCACTTGGTAAACTTGATGGATCAAATGGCTGGTGGAATTCGAACAGCACTGGCGCTGCGACGGAGAATCCATTTTTGCCATTGATGATGTCTTCAGGGGTAAAACTTTTTGGTAACTCGTGAATGAAGTTGTTAGAAAAGATTGCGTTCTTTATGTTTAGGCGCAGGCCTGTGTCAGACTGACTATCCTTCTTTGTAAAAGCCTGATTACTTGGCCATGGTAACCCACATGAGTCGCTAGTCAGCGGATTGCAGTGTGTAGTATCTGTCGCTCCCCATGCGCTGCCTGTTAAAAATGCCATTCCCAATGCTAACTTGTTTAGTTTCATCGCTTTCTACTCGCCTTCTTGTTGTCAACGTTTGTTAGTTTTGTCTTCAGCGTGCCTTGCTGGTGGGGTAAAATTGCCCCTATGCATCCAGTTGCTTTTTTGACTATATGGCGAGGAGAAGGTAAATGGTTCAGAATGATCATTAATAGTTATTAATTTTTATTTGTTCATTATTTGAAATGATTATTAAGGCTAGCTCTGATAGTTTTGTTGTTTCAACTATCTGATATGTAATTCTATTTTTTATATTTGTGGTTAATCCAAGATTCAATTTATTCTTCTGTTTGTATAAAGGCCGTATCAGATTAAGCTTTTTGTATCGACACTTGACTCCATGAAGTCTTAGAGTCGTCATGACAAACTTCCAAATCATGCGTCTGTTGCTTATCTTCACGATCTCTTTCCTTGTCAGTGATTGCTTACTTTCGACATGATATGGGTTTATATCATTTGAACGGTGAATGTATGTTTGATAGCGTAACTGGCTGTTAAGTATAAACATTAGTGGATTTTTACTGAGTGTTAAGATAGTAATGATTCATTGATTCTGCTGTTTTAAGGATCGATAGATGCGTTTTCCCCTAACTACATTAGCTGTATCTGTGGCGCTTATTGCTGGATGCAGCTCTCAAGGAGTTCAAACTGTGGCTCAACCATCCCAAATAGAACTCGCGGCTCAGCAAGTTCCGGCTCCAGTAGCCCAAAAGCAACCTTATGTCCTTAACAATCATGGTGATCGCCGCATAGATAACTACTACTGGATGCGTGATGATGAAAGAAAAGATCCTGAGATCTTGGCGCATTTAGAAAAAGAAAATCAATACACGGATGCGGTGTTAAAGCATACTGAACCGCTACAGGAAAAACTATTCCAAGAGATCAAAGGGCGTATTGCAAAAGATGACAGTTCAGTTCCTGTAAGAGAAGGGAGCTATTTCTATTCGAACGAAGTCTCTGGCGACAATGAGTACCCTATCTACCAGCGCGCCAAAGATTTCTCAGGGACGGATAAGACCGTTATCTTAGACGTCAATGAGCTGGCGAAAGAGCACGAATTTTTCAGTACGGGTGGCTTGTACGTTAGCCCAAATGAGAATTTGCTGGCGTACGGTGAAGATACCCTAAGCCGCCGAATTTACACGATTAGAGTCAAGGATATTACCACAGGCGAATACCTCAAAGATAAAATAGAAGGAGCGTCGAGTGGTGTCGCTTGGCAAAATGACAACCAAGCTTTTTATTACATCAAGAAAGATCCTCAAACCTTACTGGGCTATCAGGTCTATCGTCATGTGTTAGGAACGCCACAAAGCAGTGATGAGCTGATTTACCAAGAAGATGACAGCGCGTATTACATGTCTTTAGGCAAGAGTAAAGACGGCGAACAAGTTTACATCTTCCATTCAAGTACGGAGACAAGTGGTGTCTCTGTTATTGACGCTAATGATCCCTATACTAAGGCTGAACCTTTCTACCCGAGAGAGGAAGGCATCCAATATAGCATCGCGAAACTTAACGACTGGTATTTTATCTACACCAACTATCAGGCTGTGAACTTTCGTTTAATGAAAGTACATAAGGACCAGATGCATGATAGGTCGAAATGGCAGGACGTGATTGCCGCGGATGATAAAACTCAACTGGTCGATTTTACGCTGTTTGAGGACCATTTAGTTTATGAGCAGCGTAAAGACGGCTTAACCACGGTTAAGGTGCGTCAGCTTTCGACGGGCAAGGAGTTTCCATTAACCTTTAACGACACAGCATTTGCGGCTTACATGACTGGCAACCGAGAGCTCGATAACTCAAAGGTTCGTATTTACTACAGTAGCCTGACGACGCCGGGGACTTACTATGATTTTGACCTAAATTCGGGTGAATCCGAAATCATGAAGCAAACACCAGTACTTGGTGATTTTGATGCTGATAACTACCAATCTGAACGTATTATGATCACCGCTCGAGATGGACAGCAAGTGCCGGTGTCACTGGTTTACCGCAAGGATAAGTTCAAGAAAGACGGTACGAATCCTATTTATCAATACGGCTATGGCTCTTACGGCCACACCATTGATCCTACTTTCCGCTCAGCACGCTTGAGCCTGCTGGATCGTGGCTTCGTCTATGCAATTGCACATATCCGTGGCTCAGAAATGTTGGGAAGACCTTGGTATGAAGACGGTAAAAAACTGACCAAACAGAATACGTTTAATGACTTTATTGATGTTACTAAAGGCTTAACGGAAGCTGGTTATGGGGCCAAAGATAAAGTGTTCGCCGTTGGTGGATCTGCGGGTGGTTTGTTAATGGGAGCCGTTATAAATCAAGCACCAGAGCTGTATCGAGGCATTGGTGCTCATGTCCCGTTTGTGGATGTAGTCACAACCATGCTGGATGAGTCCATTCCTCTGACAACCAATGAATACGACGAATGGGGTAATCCGAATGATAAGACATACTATGAGTACATGTTGAGTTACTCACCGTACGATAATGTCAAAGCGCAGAGTTATCCGAACATGTTAGTGACAACAGGCTTGCATGATTCTCAAGTTCAGTATTTCGAACCGATGAAGTGGGTCGCGAAATTACGTGATTTGAAAACGGACGATAATGTGCTGCTATTTAAAACAGACATGGAGGCGGGGCATGGTGGTGCCTCAGGTCGTTTTAAACGCTTGCGAGATAACGCGCTTGAATATGCCTTTTTCTTAGATTTGCTCAGCGAAGAGTAAAAGTTAACCAAGTCACTGATATGCCCGCCTGTGCGGGCATTTTTATAGACTAAATAAACTTAACAAAAATAGGGTATTTAAAATAACCTTTTCATATATAAATAAAAATAGCTCTAGATAAACCCTGAAGTACCCAGCTTGATTTTTGTAGTAACCATTCACGATTCTAATGTTTGTTCACTTTTTGCGATTGATTTGCGGAACAAAGATCACCAATCTACGTGCCGTCCAGAGCTGAACTATCGCTCTGGTTTATATAAAAACTAACAACGTAGAGCTTTATAATGAAAAAAATCATCACCTTGTTGTCTATCTCGGTGCCTTTGACCGCTGTTGCGGACAATGCACGCATAGATGCGTTTATGACGGCGTTTCACGCCAATCCGCAAAAAGTCATGGATGCGTTACCAGAGAAAGAAGGAGACGAATATCAAACCATGAGTGCTGAAGAGCTTGAGCGCTTCAGAGATCAAATGCGTGAAACAGTTATGGAAAGAGCAGAGCCAGTCATTGCTCCTCGATTCTCAGCAAACCTGAACAACGATAACCCAGCACGTCTGGTTGATGTAGGTAACGCACTGATTCGCAATCTGGTTGAATTGGATAGTGCGGCACCAGATTCAAAATATCTGGATGTTCAGCCTTGGTCTGATACTTACTGGCCTTTGTACTCCGGCGCAGCCGCGTGGCGTTACTCTGACCGCGAACTTTACGCGTCAGACTGGCAGGAATACTACGATTTTTCACATACCATCAAACCGTTGGATAGCTACTCGAGCGAGCAGCGCCACTTACTTTCTCCGGCAGAGAAGTATGACTTATTAGTCGGGGATAAAAACTTCACGCTGACTAAGCGTTCTTGGGACTCGGGTAAAGGTTACTATGAATCTCAGGGTAAAGTAGAGCGTTGGATGGGACTTTGCCATGGCTGGGCTGCGGCAGCTTACATGCTTCCTCGTCCTGAAAAGTCGATTACAGTACCTGATGCCAATGGAGAGATGCTTAAGTTCTATCCGTCAGACGTCAAAGCTCTAGGCACACTGCTTTGGGCTGAAGCGCCGTTCAATACACGTTTTATTGGTGGTCGCTGTAATATTCAGAACCCTGAAAAAGACGAAAATGGTCGTGTTATCGAACCTGACTGTGTGGACAACAACCCAGCAAGTTGGCACTTATCTGTACTCAACCAGATCGGTATTACGGGTCGTAGTATGATTATGGATGCGACATATGATTACCAAGTCTGGAACCAGCCGATCCTTGGCTATCAGGTTAAGTACTTTAACCCAGAGACTAATCGTTCATCAGGCAATCCAGCCGATGTAACCATCGCGATGGCGGACTACAAAAAAGACAAGTTCACCCAGTATCGTGCATCACGTGCTGTCTCAGTTGTTGGTGTACAGATGGTCGTTGATTATATGGTAGAGACGAATCCAACTCATCGAAACTACGACAAGCCAAAGCTTGATGGTGTATCGCGAGTAACGTATTACTACGATTTGGAATTGGATGCGCAGGGCAATGTGATCGGAGGCGAGTGGTATCAGAATCGTCACCCTGATTTCCTTTGGACACCAACCCCTGAAGCGGTAGCGAAGTCCTACTACGATGGCAGTGGCGAATGGGATGTGACTCAGTCAGTTCCACAGAGTTGGCAAGATAGAGCGCCTAAAGCGTCTCGCTATACTCAACCTATGACTTCTGTTGTTTCCGCTTTGTTTAGTGCGGCTTCAGGCGATGAAAAACCAGCAGAGCAATGGAAACAAATTGCTACTCAAGGTAGCCAGTGTCTGGACGTTGAAGGAAGCTCTGCCACTCCGGGAGCCCGAGTATACGGCTGGAGTTGTCACAGCGGTGACAACCAACTTTGGCAACTAACGACTGAAGGTAAGATGATCAGCAAGGTAGCACCTGGTCTGTGTCTGGATCAGCAAGGCTCAAGCATCACTATGGAAACTTGTAGCCAGCGCCCGAATCAGACATGGCGAATGGAAAATGGCCAGCTTAAAAATAGCCTAGATAACGCGTTGAAATGGAATTCCAACAGTTGGTTGGTCCAAGCTGACGTCAATGGTAGTCAGTGGTCTTGGAAATAAATCACTAAAACAATAACAATGCTCTCCTTATTAAAGAGCCCGCGTGCGGGCTCTTTTTTCATCCGATTATTGCAGGCAACTGCCTTCAAATGACCAGTACCAGTAGTAACTGTAAGGATCGGCTCCCCAGTTAGTTTGGGTGGCGATAAAGCGATTCCCGTAGGACTGCACCTCGGTGCCTTGTGGGTAATAGTAATAAGGTGACCATTCTTCTAAGTTGGCGCACAAGTCCTGTGGTTCTGGTGTCGGTTCTTCGAGATAGGCACTAACGCCAACATAAGCATCTGAGGAGCTACGCGCACCTGTGACCATCACATAAACATCGGCATCACCTACACCGCTGAAACCACAGTATTCGTTGTTATCGCGGTTGGTGGAAGCACAATCATGATCCGACAGTGAAGCAGGACGATTGATCGCGACATACATATCAACATTGCCATAGCCGTTATAGGTTTGTACCCAGATATCCTCAGCTGGTGCATTCTTCAACACAAAGTGTTGTTCGTCATTACCCGCTGATTCAATCGCACTTGGTGTATTGATTTGTAAGCTTACGATATCGGGGTTAGGTGTCGGCTCAGGATCTGGCTGTCCAGAAGCGCACTGTGTCACCTGAATACCCACCTGAGCGAACGCGTTGCTCACCGCGGAAGTGTCGTATCCCAGTTCGTGAGCCGCTTTACAAACACCTTCAGCGCCCTGTTGAAAATCTGAGTTTGGTCGCCAGTAAAGTTGGTTAGCGGTAGCATAGGCGATGAACGCTTTTTTGATGTCCCAGTTTGAGCTGGTCGCGAGATGGTAAAACGCCTTGTTGAACACACCGGAGCTGTGGTGGACGTCGATACCATTGTAATACTGGTTGATATGGTCAATGGAAACGCCGTCTTTGCTTGGCTGAATGAAGTAACGCATGGCATCAGAGTACTTCATGACATGTTCGCCCATTTTCCAGTTGAAGCTACCGTGAACGTACTGGCTGAGTGCCGCCGCAGCGACATCAGAGAAGGACTCATTCATCCCACCTGACATACCACGGTATTCCAGACCAGAGTTCTGCTCTGTAAAGCCGTGGCTGACTTCATGCGCAATCACATCCCACGTGGCCAGTGGATACATTGACTGGTTACCATCACCAAAGGTCATCTGGCGACCATCCCAGAATGCATTGCCATAGTTAGAGCCATAATGAACCCGCATGGTCAGTTTTTGCTGAATAGGCCGGGTGTTTAACCAATCCATGTACATATCGAAAACGCGTTGACCAAAATAGTGTGCGTCATTCATTGGAGCATAGGCCCCATTCACGCTGCGGTAGTTATTTACGTTACAGTCAAACTGATGAACTTGCCCGCCGTATTGCTGGTTGTTCATATTGAGTGTGATGACATTTGGGCTGTCCATTTGGCAATACTGGTTAACTTCAAAGCCGCCGTATTGCGTTTTAGGACCGAAGTAGTAGCGACCACTTTTGCGGTTACCACCTGGTCCTTCAGCTTCAATGAAAGCAATCCCTTCCCACCGGTCAAGCACGTCACCGGACTTAGCATCGACTAGAGTAATCGGCCTTGAAGGTCCCATACCATTCATCTGAATAAAGTCGACTTTGTAGACCAAACGAGCGATCTGTTGCTCATCTTGCCAGATCATTAGTTCAGCATTAGGGTCGCGAATCGCTTGAGAAGCAAAGCCTTGGCTATTGCCTTTTGCCAGCTCTATCGCTTGCTTTGCGTTGAGCATAGGTAAGGTAGAGCCAATATCGGCATCAATGCCTGTTAAGACTTTTCCGTCGACAGGCGTCACTTTACCTTGAGTGGAAACTTGGGCGACTAATGATTGACCGTAAACCGGTACGCCATAGTGTAACTGTTGCTTGCGAAGCAGTGTCTGCGGGCCAGCTTTCACACGACTTGCATCCTGATAAGCCAGCGGCTGATTGGGTGCTGAAAACGCCCGTGTTGCCGGCGGATTAAGGACTTGGGAAAGGTCAACTTGAGAGTAGTCAACAACGTTGGCAGCTTGAGAAGCGAAAGCCATTGGAAACAGCATAAGTAAATTAACGTTACGCATACTTCACCTTTGTAGTTATTTTTCAATTGATTGGGGGAAAATTGCGTGTGTAGAGTAGAGATATGATGTGGAAACCATAAGTGCGAATGGTTTTATATGATGCTTGGGTGCAAAACATTTCAACACCTCTCTAATAAATGAGAGGCTGAGTCGAAAAGTGGCTTTTTCTATTTCATGTTTGGTGCTTTATGGTCGCGCCTGACCAGACATGATGGTGTGGATGCCTAAAGTTAGCCAACGCCTAAACCGGCAGCAAAGCGGCATTCATAACTTGTTAGAATAAATTTAGATTAATTTACTGTCCGGTGGGCCAGCTTAGGTGTATTAGTTAAGTCTTTTGCATTGTCTAAACAGGCCTACAAACTCATACAATCTGTGACTGTATTCATTACACAAGTGTGCTGTATGATTTTCGGAACTTAATAATCTTAGGGTAGTCAGATGGCTACATATCAATCTCATTGGAAGTAAAGCATGGCGAAACGTTGGCTCTTGTCTGCTGCGAGCATCGCATTGCTCGGTGGCAGCGCGTATTTTTATCTGCAATCCTCGTCTCAACCTGAAAGCTTGCCCACCTTGGTGGTGGAGAAAGGAACGATTGAGAAAGAAGCCGTAGCGGTAGGTAAAATTGTTCCAGCGCATTCAGTCTCCATTAAATCTCAAATCGACGGTATTGTTGGGGAGATTTATGCGCAAGTGGGAGAAAAGGTTAAACAAGGGCAGGCGCTGATAAAAGTTCGTCCCAACCCTACGCCACAAGCATTGACCGATGCCTCTACAGAGCTGATGAGCAGTGAAGCCACCCTTGAATCGGCTAAGCAAAAACTAGCGAACTTAGAGAGCTTAGTTAAGCAAGACATTATTCCAAGCAACTACGACGATTACGTTAGCGCGCGATCGGAAGTTAAATCAGCACAAGCTGCAGTGCTGCAAAAACGTCAAAACCTTGAGTTGATTCAAAGCGGTGAGGCATCCATTGGTGATGCGCGTCTGACTTCGACCATTTATGCGCCGATTGATGGCACAGTGTTGAACCGAAAAGTGGAAGTGGGCGAACCGATCATTTCGACTGAATCGAGTCAGGCTGCGACAGAAATGATGTCTCTCGCAGACATGAACAGCCTGATTTTCAAAGGCAGCGTGAGTGAGCACGACGCAGCGCAATTAACACCGGGTATGCCAGTTCTGCTGACGGTCGCGCCATACCCTGATGTACAGATAGAAGGGGTTTTAACCAAGGTAGCGATTCAATCGGAGAACCTCAATTCACCTGAAGATACATCGACAATAAAGAGCTTCGATAATGGCTTTGAGGTGGAAGTTGGTGAACTAAAAATTCCACAAGACGTTACATTACGTTCGGGGTTTTCTTCCACGGCACAAATCACGCTCAAGAAATCGGAAAACGTGCTGACTTTGCCAGAGCGTGCACTGCAATTTGAAGGGGATACGCCAAATGTGTTGATCCCTGATAGTTCAGAGCAGGGTTTCCATAAGCAAAAGGTCAAGCTTGGTCTGTCGGACGGAATCAATGTTGAAGTATTAGAAGGTGTTGAGCTCGGTGAAGACATTATCGATAACAGTATGATGGGAGCTGCTCATGGCTAAACATCATCTCACATATTTTGGATGCGTATTGCTGGCTGCAACCTTGAGTTTCCCCAGCTACGCCATTTCTATCGAACAAGCTTGGAAGCAAGCAAAACAAAGTGATCCCGATTACGAAAAAGCCAAGATTGGCGTCCAGATTGGTGAAACAGGTGTTGCCTCTAGTCGTAGCTCGTTGTTGCCATCTTTAAGTGCGACCGCATCAGCGAATTGGAATGAAGACAGTGACAATACTAATACTTACGGTGCAACATTATCCCAAACAATATGGGACAGCAGCCTTTGGTCAGATTTAGATGAAGCACAAGCAAACTATCTTAGAACGGAGCTGGAGCTATCTCAGGCTCACAATGAATTAGCCCAGAAGCTATTGGCGACTTATCTTGATGTCGCCAGTGCTCAAGGCGATCTTCAACTGGCGAGAAGCAAGCTGGAGGAAGGTAGTAAGCTGCTGAAGATTATCGAAAAACGTTACAAGGCCGGTAAGGTCAAATCGATTGACGTTGAAGAAATTCGAGCCACTCTGGTGACCGATAAAGCGGGGATCCTCAGCGCGCAGGCTCAGCTAGAAGAGAAACGAGCCGAGCTTGGGGCACTCATCAACCAGATGCCTGAGCGTGTTGACCAAATTCGCACCGACAACCTGATTCAGCCTCCGATGTTAGTTGAGTCCCAAGAACAATGGCTTAAGTTGGCCAAAGACAGTAGCCCAGAGCTGTTAGTAGCCGCGCAAAAGGTCAAAGCCAGCGAGTTTGCACGCCAATCAGCCAAAGGCGGCTATTACCCAACGGTAAAGGGTAATCTCGGCTACAGCGACGATGACAAATATTCTAACGGAGAGTTTAATGCCGGGCTCACCTTGAGTGTGCCGATTGATCTAAACGGTGCGACGCGCGCTAAGGTAGACGAAGCGTCTCTGAATATATTGAGTGCTAAGCAGGACTTGCGCAGGGTTGAAATTGATATTCAGAAACGCATTGTCCAGCAGTTTACTCAGGTCGACATCAATTGGAATCAGGTTCTAATGGCCAATGAGGTGGTCGAGTCTCGTGTTAAGGTTTTGAGCAGTAAGGAGAAGCTCTACGATGCTGGACTTCTCGAAGCATCGGAAGTGATTGATGCTCATAACAACCTGTTTGATGCGAAGAACAGTTTGCAAAACAACCTTTATAACTACTGGCGTCAACGAGTTGGTTTGCTGCAAACGGCTGGCAAGCTTGACGACAATACCATGACCTTAATTTCTCAGGCTTTCCATTCATGAGCAATCTGCTTCAGCAAACTTGGCAGACGCTAATAGCACACAGAATGAAGAGTATGCTGGCGATCATAGCCATCGCTTGGGGTGTTATCTCTGTGGTGGTGCTGATTGCACTTGGGGAAGGATTCTACCGTCATCAAAGTCAGTCATTCTCATTTATGGTGAATAACGTGCAGGTGGTTTTCCCATCTCGAACTAGCACACCTTGGCAAGGGTTACCATCACGTCGTGAAATCGAGATCCCACAAGACAAAGTCGAGATGATTAAGCAGTCGGGCTTTGTTAAGGAAGTTGCGTCCGTGTATGCCAAGTGGGATGTCAGTGTCACGAATATCAAAGGACAAAATTTAGCTCGCGCCGTGAGTGGGATTGACCCAGCTTACTTTGCTCTTGCAGAGCGGAAACTTCAGACGGGCTCCCGCAATATTTCACCGAGTGACATTGCGAGCCACACTCGCGTTGCTGTGCTGGGCGATCAGATTGCCAAAATGGGTGGTATCGGGATTGGTGAGGAGGTCAAAGTTAATGGCATTCCTTTCTTGGTTATTGGTGTACTCAGCGACGAAGACACCGGTATTTCTTTTGGTGATAGCCGCAGAGTTTTCATCCCGCAAACCACCTATCGCGATCTATGGAACGATAAACCTTGGATGCTGTTGATGAAACCGATAGATGGTATGGACTCTGCCTCGTTCCGAGAGAGTATTGTTCGCTTTTACGCTAAGCAGCTCCACTTTGACCCTAGCGATAAGGATGCGGTGCGTTTGCCTGACTTTAGTGAGGGAGCGGCTGTGATCAGCGGCATTCTTCGCGGGATTCAAATATTTCTGGGAGCCAGCGGTGCAATGACCATGGCGGTGGGGGCACTTGGTGTGGCGAACATTATGTTCCTTTCGGTCACCGAACGAACCCGAGAAATCGGTGTGCGATTGGCGATAGGGGCAACACAGGCGTCAATACTCGGCCAGTTTATTGTTGAAGGGTTGATACTGGTCGCGGTTGGAACGGCCATTGGGTTAATGATCTCGTTTGCGCTGGTGGCACTACTGAGCACTGTTGCGTTACCAGAGTGGATTGGTTCGCCAGTGATTACACCTGATTTGATTGCACTTTCATTACTGGTCACTGTGGTATTAGCGTTAATGGCGTCTTACTTCCCTGCAAGACGAGCTTCACGACTGACTCCAGTGTTAGCTTTGAGTGCGAGGGCCTAGAGCATGCTGCTTCCGATGAGACAAATTTTTCAGGAAATGGCGGCAGAGAAACTGAGGTTAGGGCTGACTATTCTGGCAGTTGCTTGGGCGACCTTATGTATTGCGGCCATGTTAGCTGTGGGAGAGGGCATTCGCCAGGGAGTGTTGAAAACCGCGCAAAATGGTAACGGTAATTTAATTTATCTGACAGGTGGGATGGCAACCGTAGACTATGGTGTGTTCCATCAGGGTAAACCACTGATGCTCAAAGTCGATGATACGGATGTCGTCAGCACGTTGCCGGACGTTAAAGCCGTCGCACCAACAGCAATGTGGGATGAAGACATCACGGTCGGTGATCGTGGTACATGGCGACAGCCCTTGGCTGTCACCACTGGTTTTCAAACCATGACCAATCTCGCTCCGCTTTCAGGTGGACGTTGGTTCAATCCGCTTGATCAAAAAGAGCAACGTAAAGTCGTTGTGCTCGGCTATCTATTGGCTGCTGACTTGTTTAACCCCGAAGATGATTTTAACTGGTTCGCGGCCGTTACTTTGAAAGTCAATCCGGTTGGGGAAAAAGTCAAAATTGGCAGTGAAGAATTTACAGTAGTGGGTGTACTGAAAAAGAACAGTGCCGATATAGAGCAAGGAGACCCTATTAATTATTCCAGCTTTGTTCCGCTTTCCACGTGGCAGCGTTTTCATCCCAACGGTGACATTGGTGGTATTAATGTTCAACCCAGAAGTGGTGTCGATAGAGTTAAGTTAGCGGATACGATTCGTCAAGTAATTGCACGCAAGCACGGTGCCAGCGTTGCCGATCAGCAGATTGTTCAAATAGAGGACATGTTCTTAAAGCAGAAAAGCATGCAGCAGTTTCTGGTTGGTTTGCAGGGCTTTCTTGGCATCATTGGTTTTGTCACACTCGCGGTAGCGGGAGTCGGTATTGCCAATGTCATGTACGCTACCGTGAAACGTTCAACGCGAGATATTGGTGTGCGAATGGCTGTTGGAGCGACACCGACGGCGATTCGGCTCCACTATTTAGTTCAGTCGCTCATGACGATGGTGATGGGAGGAGCTCTCGGGCTTACAGTCACTTATGCATTGGTATCGGCGATTGGCTCTGTCAGTCTAGAAGGCAATGTTTTTTATGAACGTTTGGGCAAACCTGTCCCAGAGCTTTCCTGGCTTGTGGTGGCAATTGTGATCGCTACTCTAGTTGTCATAGGCGTGGCATCAGCCTGGTTACCGGCAAATCGCGCTGCGAAAGTAACGCCTATGGAGGCGCTGCAAAGTGAATGATGAGTTCAAGAAATCAGGAGTCAGTATGTCAGATAATGCATTGGTTCAACTGACGAATCTTTGTAAGTATTACTCAAGTGGTGAAGTGGTAGTTCGGGCATTAGATGGCGTAGAACTGACGATTGAGCAGGGCGAGTTTCTCTCCATCTTGGGCCCTTCAGGTTCAGGTAAATCCACTCTGATGAATATGCTCGGTTGCCTAGATAAACCAACCGATGGTGACTATTTGCTTGATGGACAAAACGTGGCAGCACTGAGTGCCAATCAATTAGCGGGAATACGTAACCAGAAAATCGGGTTTGTTTTTCAAAGCTTTAACCTGCTTGAGTACGCAACGGCACTTGATAATGTAGCACTGCCTTTGGTGTATTCGGGTATTAAAGCCAAAGAGCGTCGTCAGCGCGCGGCCAAACTGCTGGAACAGGTTGGGTTGGGCGATCGTCTCGATCATAAGCCGAATCAGTTATCCGGTGGCCAAAAACAGCGTGTTGCGATTGCTCGAGCACTGGTTAACGATCCGCAGATTATTTTGGCAGATGAGCCGACCGGTGCTCTGGATTCCAAGTCAGGTGCTGAAATCGAAGCTTTGTTTAACCAGTTACATGCGGAAGGACGAACCTTGATTATTGTTACGCATGATAATGCGCTGGCCGAACGAACCAAGCGCATTATCACCATCAAGGACGGTAAGGTGATATCAGACAGGCTACCTTTTCATAAGGCAGTGTAGTTATGGTGAGGTGACACAAAGAGCAAGTGCTCTTTCGCTGGACCCATCAATGGCCGTTGCCCCTGCAACGTCTGCGGTCGCACCGCCTGACGAATCCAGTGTCACTTCGACCCAAGTACTGCCATTGAGTAATGTGAAATATACCGCAGAGACAGGCCAAGCATAGGAACCCGAGGTATCACCGAATTCCGCCACACTATTGGCATTGATGAATGAGGTATAGTCTGTTAACGGCGGAACGCCGCTGTATACCCCATTACAAAAGTTTAAAATTTCAGTGGCGTTCATTAAGGCGTAGGTAACGGTGCCTTCTGTGATTGATGAGCTGTATGTGTAACCAGCAGTTGTTACCTCATCCGTAGTGGGAGGGCAATAATATGTTTTAGTTACGGATGCACTTGTGCTATCTAAGTGTGTCCCTTGATAGGTGGCGACATTACAGCCCATATGTGTGATGGTACCAGTACCAGTACCAGTACCAGTACCAGTATCTGTGTCTGAATTAGAATTATCTAAGTTGAGTTCACCGTCATGATGACACGCCGATATGGCAAGCGCTGTGGCTAACATGAATAGTTTCCTTACCATATTTACACCTTATGTGAGCGATACCTATTAGGGAGTATAGATGAAAAATACAGCTTATTTAATTTTCATGTGGAGGAGATAAGTTGTGATTGATGGCATGAGCCTGATGAGCACTGTGCCACTCCTCAAGCTTTTTACGGGTTTCTTTTGAGGATGGCTGATTGAGGCAGTGTTTAGTGACGCACTGGTACTGCTGAATCAGCTTGTCACTGGCTTCAACTGATTGTTCAGAAATGTCAGTTGTCACTTGCTTCAGGCGTTTGGTCTTTGCTTTGTCGAATACTGATGTCATGACGTTCTCCTTAGCTGATTTTATATACGTTGACGCGATTCAAAGCGCAGTCAGGTAGGTAAAGGGTTTGATTGTGCGCATGGAGAAGGTAGGGCATCCATAGTTCGCCTTTGCTTGGATCTGCGCCAAATCCACTAAAGCTATCGATAAACTCGCCTTGTTGATCGAAGATTTTAATCGCGCGGTTGACTAAATCCGATACAAACAGCTTACCCTCATCAAAATCGATACTGGTCGGCAACAAGAAGTTGTCGTTGTCTGTGCCGTAACCTTGTTGGCCAAAGCTACCTATGTATTTGTCATGACGGTCATAAATGACAACTCGGTTGTTGTTCTGATCGGTAATGTATTTGTGCCCGTCTGGCGTGATGGTGATGTCTGTTGGAGTAAAGAAATCTTGGTCACCGTGACCTTTTTGGCCGAATGTACTAACTAAGCCAGCTATCCCTTGAGCATTCAGTCGCCAGCGACAGATACGGTTATTACCAGAATCGGCAACGTATATATCTCGGCTGATTGGATCCACCGCGATTCCTTGAGGTTTAAACAATTGCCAGTCAGCGTGGCCTAAACCGCCAAAATAGCTAAAAGGCACCAATTCACCGATGAACTCGTCATATTGATAAATAGTGACAATACCGCTGATGTAGTTACTCACAACCAATAACGGGAGTTCGGGGTTAAGCTGACCAATGAATGGCATGGCAGGCGTAAGAGAGCAGATACCCAAAGACCCAGGAAGCAGCGGTAAGCTGTTTGGCCTGGCTGTGTCTGGACGATTGTATTCAGTCGCTTGAAGCTGATAGTTACCTGCATCAACTAACCATAGCAGTTGACTAGAATCGTTAAACTGATCGCCAAGGAAGATGCGGACCCAAGTTTGCTGCCATCTTTGCGTCCATTCGAGCTGTGTGCTCAAAGCCATCGATACCCAAGACGGTGCATCAAGTTGGTGTATCGAGTTTAGCCACTTATCTTGTTGCTGGAAGTGCTGATCCCACCATGCATTGAGCAAAGGGTATTGGCAGGTGTATCCACTTTGAGCGGCGGGTGAAGTATTACCTGCCACTGAAGTGACGAAGTGAAGCTGGCCTTTTTGATTTCGCTCATCACTTAACTGGTCAACAACTATGGTTGTTGTCGGCAACTCAGGAGATAAATCAGCCCAATCAACTTTGTGAATTTGAACGGAAGCTAAGATAGGCTCAGTGATCAGTAATGTATCCTGATGCATTTTGGTGATCTGAATGGGGGAGAAGAATCCATTCAAGCTGCCTGAGAAATGCCCATCGATGTCATAGACCGATATGAAATATGGTTTCGCGCCGGGTATAAGAATACGGTTATCAATAATTGATACATCACGAGCGAGGTCAATGCCTTCTAGATAGGTTTTTCCGCTGGCAAAGGGGACTGGCTTGCCATCCCAGTCGCAGCGAACTATCGTGGCGAATCCGGTATTCGCAACATATAAGTGGCCATTATTATCGCAGCTTAGGCCTTGTGGCCAAAGAAAGTGCACCGGCTCCTGTGCATTAATAACATTAATGTCCTTTAGCCAGTTTCCATTTTCATCAAACACGACTAAACGACTCTCGTTGTCAGGCCCTTCGTAAAACTCATCAGCGACACATAGTTTCCCTTTATAAAACGCGAGCCCATTAGGCCCTTCGAGGTTAACGGGTTCACCCGCACCGAAGCGGTGAATGGATCGAATGTTTAGCGCTTGATTGTATTCAAGGATATGGATGCGTTTGTTGGCAATGTCGCTGACATAAATCCATGGTTTTTCTGGGTGAGGAAGAAGGCGAAAAGGCATATTAAACTGTTGGCTGCCACTTCCCACTGAACCAAAACTGGCGAGTAACTTTTTCATTTTTCTATCAAACACCAACAAACGATTGTGTGCGGTGTCTGCCAGCCAGATACGGCCGAAGTGATCGATGCAATTGCCTACTGGCGTATTAAGAGAAACATTCCCTGCCGCGCGACAGGGGAGGCTCGGCAATTGGGTGACCTGCTTGCCGATATAAGTATGATATGCAATTCCCATGGTTCTAGCCTTTTGACATAAGTTATATGTAACTCAATACATAACTTTAGCAGTCAAAAATGACAGTACCACGTCGCCACTAATATGAACGAACGCTGTTTATTTGGCCGCGTTTCAGTGTCACTTCTAGTTTTTCGTTTGAGATAGCGGGATATGCTGACTTTTATGAGCCTGATTTATCAAAATCCAAACCCCCAAGGAATCATGGGGGGTTGGATTAGCGTGAGCAGATGTTGAGTTTAGACTAGCGCCACACTCCCCAGTCTCCGGTAGTGCCCGGTTCTTCGCCCCGTGTCCACCATTGTGCTGTCCATAAACGGCCGTTATGAGTGACCACATCACCTTGCTCATAAGTGCTGTCGGCAGACCAAGCATTATCCGGTTGTGTTGGCGGTGGCGTGTCACCTTTCACCAAGGACAACTGATAGCTGAAGTTTGCGGCTGGAGCGTGAACTTGATTGGCATGGATATTCGAAGAGTCATACATATAGTGGTTCATTTCAGCATGCCAGATGCCAATAAACCAAGCGCCCGCTGTCAGGCTGTTAAATTGCCCAGCCAACTCTGCAGACCAAATTTCTTCGCTGGTATTGTTAGCGGCGATAGCCAATGAAATATCGTGCTGCTCGCTGCCGTTTTGGTCAAAGGTACGGAATCGAACGGTATCTCCAGATTCCACTGGCCCAAACCCTTGCGGGACATAGTAACCAAGTACAGAGAGGTTATTGCCCGGATCGGTTGGATCCGTCGGGTCGGTAGGTGTGCTGCCATCCCCATTGAAGGTAATGTCACTACAGTTATAAAAGCCTTCACCGGCTGGATCTTCACGTTGCCAGCGGGTATATAGGATGGCATCACCTGTTCTGTTAGCAGGCAGTGTAACTGCCATTCTGTATTTTTTGTCCGAACCGACGGCAAGGTTACCTGCAGTATCAACCAGATCCAGATCAGACCATGTTAGTGGTTGGCTAGCGTCGTATTCTGGCTTACTAAGGTAAAATTGCCAGTAAGATGGGTTGTGTGGAGCGGTGGCGTTAAACACCAATTCAAACTGATTGTTAGAATCCAGTGATAATGCTGTTTTTTGCCAATGTGGTGAAGCAACATCTAGCCCTGCTTTTGCACTGTCACCAGCACTACACAGTGTGCCATCCCCGACGATAGCCTGTACATGCGCCATGTCTCGATAGTTTGCTACATTGGCTGCCACTTCGTTACGCTGTACAAAAGGGTAGGCACCGGACTCATCAAACGCCGCCTGACAGGCGGCGTTGGGAATTTGGTCGTCCCAAAATCCACCATCGAGGTAGCAGGTATTCTGGCGTGCACTTGGGAATTCAACCCAACCGTGGGCGTTAACATTAATGGAAGCTAGAGCTGTCAGGCAGCCCATGGTCGCTAAACTGACATTCAAACAAGATTTCATAATCGTTCCTTGTAATGGTTATTGATCATCTGGAAGCACTAGCGATGTGCTATCAGAGATCTCAACCTAGCAAGGATTTTATAAATTGATGTGTTAGGTGACTAATAACTCGTCGCATTGATGTCAATTTGCCACATTGTTTCCATCGATAAGTAATGTATTGCTGGCTGTTAATTTTCCCTTCGAGTCACTTCAAAAATTTTATTTACTCTTATTGGTATAGATTCATAAGTCATCATTAAGTTGATATTTACCAATAAAAATAGTTCGTATGACTGTTTTATTTTAAAGTGTGAAATAAATCCGTGATAACCATACAAAGAATGACTCTTTAAATGGGAGGCTCAAAGCGGGTACGTTATCTTTGCAATTGTGTAGGTGAGCAACTAAAGCTTAGTACTGCATGATGATAAAAATAATCAAACAAGGTTGTCCTATGTTTAAAAACTTGTCTTTAAAGAACAAACTGGCATTGTCAGCCAGTATTGCCATTATTGTTGGTGGTTTATTGGTAGAGCTATTGTCTTTTCGGGCTTCTTTACAGCGTTTAGATATTGAAGTGACTCAGCGACTAGAAAGTTCTACAGCTTCCTATAACCAATATGTGTCAGATTGGATCGAATCTAAAGAGCGAGCGCTGACTTCAATCGTGCCTGATGCCAATATGGATTCGATAGTCAGTAACCTCAAGCAAGTTAAGAACTCTGCAGGTTTAGATAATGTATTCCTTGCTTATCCCGACGGCTCTCAGGATAACGCTAATGGTGTCGTTTTACCGCCGGGCAATGACGATCCGCGTAAATGGGGGTGGTACATCAATGCGATGAAGAACCCATCCAGGGTTTTCATGGACAACCCAACGGTAGCGGCGGCGACAGGTGCAAATGTGGTCTCTTTAGGTAGCGTGGTCAGTCTAGGTGGCGAAAACGTTGTGTTGGGGGCGGATGTTGAAATTACCGACATTATCTCAGGGCTAGATAAAGTAATCCTTCCCGGTGAAGGTTACATGTTTATCGCCAACCAACAAGGTAACGTTTTCACACACCGAGATACAAAACTGCTTAATCAGCCTGTACAACAACTTGGACTAGACTTCGGTGTGATTCAGCAGGCGATGAGTTCAGGCAGTGTTGTTTATACGGATGTTAATGGCGAGCTAAGTGTCGTGTATGCAGCACCGATTCAAGGGACTCCGCTAATCACTGTTACTG
Source organism: Vibrio sp. Isolate25 (assembly GCF_022398025.1). Taxonomy (NCBI): domain Bacteria; kingdom Pseudomonadati; phylum Pseudomonadota; class Gammaproteobacteria; order Vibrionales; family Vibrionaceae; genus Vibrio; species Vibrio sp. Isolate25. The sequence goes on along the minus strand of NZ_JAKEUT010000007.1, from coordinate 102,253 downwards.
TGTTGAATCGTGAATCCTTAGTGGCTCCTCTCTACAGTGCAGTGTGGGGGCAAATCGCTGTAACTGTTCTTGTGGTGATTGTCTGTACCTTCTTGTTCAATATGTTGTGTGGCATTTTGTTCCGCCCATTGACCAATGTCTCCAATGCGCTAGAACAAATCGCACATGGTAGTGGTGATCTTACTCAGAGACTAGAAGTTGATAGTAATGATGAAGTGGGTCAGCTTGCTAATAACTTCAACACCTTTGTCGGTAGTATGCATCAGTTGATTGCTCATATACGAGAGCAGTCCCAGCAATTATCTCAGCAATCGGAAGTTAGTAACCAACGTGCAAACCGTAATGTGGATGAGATAAACCATCAGCAGCAGGAAATTACTATGGTGGCAACAGCGGTAACAGAGATGGCCTCTGCAACTGCTGAAATTGCTTCTCATGCTGAGCAAACCGCGCACTCTGCGCAAGGTTCGGCGAAAAACACCGAAAATGGCCGTGCTGTTGTTCTGGAAAACAAAAACTCCATTAACCGTCTCGCCAACGAGCTGCAAGAAGCAAGCAATGTAGTTGGAGAATTAAACCGCCACTCTCAGGATATTTCAACCGTTCTGGCGACGATTCAAGGTATTGCTGAGCAAACCAACTTGCTGGCACTGAATGCAGCGATTGAGGCTGCGCGTGCAGGTGAACAAGGACGAGGCTTCGCGGTTGTTGCTGATGAAGTTCGAGTGCTTTCTCAGCGTACTCATGATTCAACTGAAGAAATAAAAGCGACGATCGATACGCTGCAAGTTACTACCGGTAATGCCGTTAAGTTGATGGAAAACAGTTCCGCTCTGGCGACGCATTCTGTGGAAGATGCGGACAAGGCGAGTGTGGCATTGGAAGAGATTAATACTGCCGTTCAAACCATTAGTGACATGGCGACACAAATCGCGACAGCGGCTGAAGAGCAAACCCATGTAACTAATGAAATCACACAAAATATCACCTCGATCAAAGATGTCGCTGATCAGTTAGTTCATAGTGCTCAGGAAAGCTCGCAGGAAGCGGGCACAGTGAAGGGGCTTTCTGGCGAATTAATGGCCAAAGTTTCGACATTTAAACTCTGATATTTCAATAAATTATATCTTGATTAAGGCACTCAATGAGTGCCTTTTTATTCACCTTAATAAAGCGACCTGTTCAATTTTCTTTACTCAAAAGCAATTATGCAATTGATTGCTTATTTGTTTTTTCCGCATATGTTTGTTTTTGGGACAACACAAATAAACCAAAAAGGAAAAAACAATGAAGACAAGTTTATGCAACGTTGGGTTGGCTATTGCATGTTTTATCACTCCAGTCGCGATGGCAGATACAGTGTTGCCTGTCATTGCTGATGAAGTGAAATTCACACTATCAGATGCAGAACTGACCGGTATTTCGGGTCAACATCTGAGTCAGGTAGTGAAACATCAAGGGGCTGCGTTCATCAAGTTGCACTTCAAACAACTTTCACTGCCAAAAGGGGCTATTTTACGTGTTAAATCCGCCACGACGGATGAGGTGGTTGAGTACACCGACAGTCAGCTAGATTGGTTCGCACAATCTATCTCAGGCGATGCACTTGTTATCGAACTTATTGCGAATGCCAAAGGCCAGCAAGGACAGTTTGAGCTCGATTATTACATGGCAGGTAAAGATACGGCGGTTCAGGAGATGTCGACGCTTTCCACCTGTGGGGTAAATGAGCGAAAAGATGTGGCGTGTTGGGAAGATTCACATCCAGAGAAAGTCGCATGGACAACGCCAGTAGCGCGATTGCTGATCAATGGTCGCAGTCTATGTACCGCATGGCGCGTAGGCCCGGACAACCGCATGTTTACCAACAACCACTGTGTTGAGAGCGAAACCGAGCTGAAAAACACCGAAGTCTGGTTTAACTACCAACGCTCAACGTGTAACGGGTCAATGTCGACGACCGTCAAAGTGATGGGTGACCAAATGCTCAGCACAGATTATGAGCTGGACTACACGCTTTTTACTGTTGATGACTTCGCCAAAATCGCCTCGTTTGGTTATCTAGGTCTTGATGCGTCTGAGCCGACCTATGGCGATGGTATCTATATCCCACAACATGGATCGGGTAACCCGAAAGAGCTCGCGATTGAAAGCGATCAAAATGGCTCCGGACTGTGTCAAATTGATGTTGCCTCAGCCAATGGCCGTGGAGTGAACACCGATACAGGTTACTTCTGTGACACTATTGGCGGCTCTTCAGGTTCGCCAGTACTCAAAACCAGCAGCAACAAAGCCATTGCGCTGCATCATTTTGGTGGTTGTGAAAACCAAGGGGTGAAAATCAGTAAAATCTGGCCAAAAGTGGCGAGCCATTTTAACAACACTCTGCCGGACGGCATGGTGGAACAACCAGGAAGTGATATCACCGAGCTGAGTCTAGATACACCGTTGTCTGGTATTACGCTGACGAAAGGTGAACAGAAAATGTATGTCCTTCGCTCAGACAAACGCACCTCTGACGTCACGGTGTCTATTGCATCGGGATCGGGTGATGCTGATCTGTATGTTCGTTCAGGACTTCAACCAACCAGAAGTGCCTACGACTGCAGACCATATCGCTCTGGTAATACGGAGTCGTGTGATGCAGTGGATGCGAGTGAAGATCTTTACATCATGATCAATGCGTACAGCAATTTTTCAGGTGTTACCTTGTCTGTAACGGCAAAATAGTCTGAGTCAAGCTTAGGGCACTTCGGTGCCCTTATTAACCGTTCTCGGTATTGATATAAAGGTGACAACTTATTGTTACGGATTGATGTAAAACGAATAATTCTCAAAATGTAAATAAATATCCTAAGTTTTGGTGATTTTATAAAACTCCATGGAGGAGATAATGAACTACACTAAAATGCTTTTGGCTATGGCGCTTTCCACGGCTTTCATAAATGCACACGCAGAAGACAAAGTATGGATATCAATCGGTGCTGATGCATCCAAAACAGTAGCGAAATCAGGGGCACAAGCTGTGCTGCCGAATTCACTGGCTAGTAGTGGGAGTGTTTGGATCGGGCAGGTTGATGAAACGGAACTGGCAGAATTGTCTCACAATATGCATGAAGAGCATCATCGCTGTGGTGGCTATATGGTTCACTCTTCCGCTCAGAGTGCAATGGCGGCGAGCGCTATGCCATTGTCCCTTAATAGTTTCTCAATCCCTGACATTTCCCAGCAAACAACAGTCAATGCTTGGTTACCGCAAGTTGATCCTGCGCAGATTACTGGCACAATCACTTCGCTGACGAGCTTCAACAACCGTTTTTACACCACCACTTCTGGTGCTCAAGCGTCTGATTGGATAGCCAGCGAGTGGCGTTCCTTGGTTTCTGGCCTGTCTAATGCCAGTGTTGAGCAGTTTTCTCACTCAGGTTACAACCAGAAATCTGTGATCTTGACGATTCAGGGTTCAGAAAGCCCTGATGAATGGGTTGTGATTGGTGGTCATCTAGATTCCACTATTGGCTCACGAACGGATGAACACACAATTGCCCCCGGTGCTGACGATGATGCGTCGGGCATCGCAAGTGTGACTGAGATAATTCGTGTTCTGGCTGAGAACAACTTCAAGCCTAAACGCTCGATGGCCTTTATGGCTTATGCCGCCGAAGAAGTAGGGCTGCGTGGCTCTCAGGATATTGCCAACTCCTACAAATCTCAGGGCAAAAATGTGGTGTCAGCCCTCCAGTTGGATATGACCAACTATCAAGGCTCTACACAAGATATCGTCTTCATCACCGATTACACCGACAGCAGCCTGACTCAGTTTTTAGCTAACCTGCTTGACGAATACCTACCAGCGTTGAGTTATGGTTATGATCGTTGTGGTTATGCGTGTTCTGACCACGCTTCTTGGCACAATGCTGGATATTCTGCTGCGATGCCTTTTGAGTCAAAGTTTAATGACTATAACCCTAAGATTCACACCTCTCAGGATACCTTAGAGAATTCGGACCCCACTGGTGCTCATGCAACCAAATTTACTAAGCTTGGTCTTGCTTACGCAGTGGAGATGGGGAATGCCTCTGGGGATACACCACCTATTGATAATGTACTACAAGATAGTGTGCCAGTGACGGGAGTCTCTGGATCGGCAGGTAGTGAGCTTGCCTACCGTTTTGAACTAACCTCTTCAAAAACACTTGAGATTAAAACATCGGGTGGCTCAGGTGATGTGGATCTTTACGTTAAGTTCGGTTCGGAAGCCAGTAAGCAGAATTGGGACTGCCGACCATACCGTTATGGAAATAGCGAGACTTGTACATTCAGTAATGCCACACCGGGTACTTACCATGTTTTGCTAAACGGATACTCTTCGTTTAACGGTGTCACGCTTGAAGCTTCCACACGCTAAGAGCGAATTATTGATGGCTCTTTATAGGGCCATCTTACCTAGCTTTCATATTGTTTAAGCCGCTGAATTAAAGCATAAAGAATATAGACTTCCCCGATTTTCTCATCGCTTTTCCCTTTCTAAGGATAATAAATTTATATAATAATTGTTGCATATATTTGTGATATCAAGCTAAGGTAATTGTGTTGGCTGGGTGTATAGACGGTTTGATGTGGGCACAAGCTCACGATTTGCTGATAATTGTTCAGCAACCAATATACAAATTAAAATGCAGACCGGAATTCATCCTTACGTTCTTTTTATCGCTCGTTCATGAAGTGAGGAGGCGTAATGAATATAGGTTTTAAAACGCGTATCTATCTCGGTGTCGGTTTGCTGGTGACCATCTCTTTGATTGTTCTTGGCACGCTGAACATCCTATCTATGAAAGAAAAAATGGTCACGTCGTTGATAAATGAGACTCAAAACAAGCTGAGTTTTCATGTGACTGAACTTGAGCAGTTGATGCAGTTCCGTATCAATGCTGTTGCCACCGGTGCAGAGCAATTCGACCCTAGCTTATCTGATGCTGATAATCAGAAAATGGTTAATCTACTTGCCAAAAGCGCAGGGATTTCTAATGTCATCATGACCTATGAAGATGGACGTAACTATATGTCCGTCGAGAGTAGCAATCAATTCGATTTCAGAACTCGTGATTGGTACAAAGCGGCAAAAGTAGCTTCCTCAGTGGCACTGACAGATATTTACCAAGACAAAGTCACTGGTGAAAAGGTGGTGAGTGCGACCATGCCTGTTAAACAAGGTGGCAGAGTTGTGGGGGTGTTACTGGGTGATATTCAGCTCGGCGAGATCATCCGAACAGTTAGTGATATGCGTTTTGCTGGTGGTGCCGCGACACTCACTGATCAAAATGCCGTGTTTTTTGCTAGTGATGACCCTAATGATATTGGTCGTACACCATCGCAGGTGAGCCCGAACTTTATTGAAATGGAGCGGATGTTTAGCTCAAGACAAGCGGGGCACTTGACCTTTCCATACCTTGGTATTCAATTTGATGGCTATTTTCAGCGGGTGAATCTCACTGACAATATGTACTGGACATTAATGGTGTTTGTTGATCAAGCCACCGCCTTGGCCCATGTTGACCAAGCGGAACAAGAAGCGATCATTACAGGCTTTTTGCTTTTCCTTGTCAGCTTTGGCGCCATCTTTGTCATTCTTCATTACGCTTATAAGCCGTTGCTAGGTTTAAAATCTGCAGTTCTAGACTTGTCACAAGGCAACGGGGATTTAACTCAACGCCTTGAAGTCAGCAGTAATGATGACTTAGGAGAAATCAGTCAAGGCTTTAATCAGTTTGTCGAAAACCTGCAGCAGATGATGTTGCAAATTTCACAAGCGAGTCAAAGCATTTCTTCCAGCCTTGTCCAACTCGGTCAAACCGCAAAAGAGAATGAATCGAAACTTTTGAACCATTCGAGCGAAACTGAGCAAGTGGTCACCGCGATCACTGAAATGAGTGAGAGCGCACGGACAGTGGCTGAAAATGTTCATCAATCCAATAGAATTACTGAAGCGGCGAGTGGTGAGGCGCAATCGTCACTAGGTATTGTTAATACCGCAGTATCGACCGTCAGTGCGTTGGTTACTGAAGTTGATGATATGTCCGGCCGAATTGTCAGTATGAAGCAAGACGCTAATCGCATCAGTGAGGTTCTGACCGTCATTGGTGAAATATCCGAGCAAACGAATTTGCTGGCGCTGAATGCTGCTATTGAGGCGGCACGTGCAGGTGAGCAAGGCCGGGGCTTTGCTGTCGTTGCAGATGAAGTCAGAGCGCTTGCTGCCAGAACACAAAACAGCACGACCGAAATCTCTGACATGTTGAGCCAACTTCTTGATGGCACTGAAAGTGTGGTTCGTGCGATGGAAGCGACGAAAGAGCAGTGCCAATCTACGGCAGAGAAAACGTCAGAAGTGTCAGAAAGTCTTGGCATGATGAGTGTTTCGGTGAAAGAAATTGACGATGTCAGCACTCAGATATCGGCGGCGACGGAAGAGCAAAGTACGGTTGCTGAAGAGTTGAGTCGCAACATGTTATCCATCAGAGAGATTGTTGAATCGTTAGTGAGCAGTGGTCAGCAAACCGTTGCTGCGACAGAATCTCTCAGTGAGTCCAACCATGAGTTAGAAAGGTTAGTCGCCAACTTCAAATTAAAATGACTCTTTTAAGCCACTAGGAGATGAGGTATGAACCATACTGCAACACTCGAAAAAGATGGCTTAAAAGCGAATGCGTTATCCCCTCATTATGTGAAGAAATATAATGAGGTGATTCGCCGTTTTTTTAGTCGTGATAAGCGGTTATGGCCCCTATTTGCTTCCCCTGAGGTAAGTATGCTTGCCAGTAGAAAATCACCTTTTTCCACCCAAGATTATCGCCAATTGGAAAAGGCTCTGCGTGAGCGTGACGATATTCCAGAGCGGATGCATGCGCCTGCAGAGGCATTTGATCCATTAGCTTTGTTTGCTGCCCATCACAGCAAAGATTGGCAAGATCCAACGTCGGTTGAGAATGTTATCTCGACACCTTGTGACCCTGCAATTCATGGGGCGATGTTGGCGACATTGAAAAACCCCAACTTAGTCTACAGCGAGTATGCGGGTATGGCTGTAGAGCTAGAGAAAATGGTCGTACGTCAGATTGCCCGATTAGCTGGGTACGATCCGCAAATTGCTGGAGGCCTATTTACTCAGGGTGGCACCTTTTGCAATCTTTATGGGTACCTGTTTGGGTTACGTAAATCATTCCCAAAGTCGAAATCACAAGGAGTGGCGGGGCGGCGATTTTGTATGGTCAACTCTGAATCGGGGCACTACTCAAATATGACCAACTTGTCCCTTTTAGGACTTGACCTTGAAAGACAGGTTATTCGGGTACGTATTAATCGAAATAATCAGATTTGTCTTGATGATTTGGAGTATCAATTAGAGACTTGTTTCAAGCAAGGGGTCGTCGTTCCAACCATAATGCTGACTTGCGGCACTACTGATACATTCGCGATTGATGATGTAAAACGAGTACGTGACTTGTCTGAGCGCTTGTCTCGCAAATACGAAATGACTCGTAAACCTCACATTCACGTCGATGCCGCGGTAGGCTGGAGCTTATTGTTTTTTCTGGATTACGACACTCAAGACAATCCACTCTCCATTAATAACGCCACTTTAACCAGCGTACGATACCTAAAGAAGATGATGGCTGGTCTGAAAGAGGCCGATTCATTTACCGTTGATTTTCAAAAGTGGGGCTACGCGCCTTATACCTCGAGCTTGTTAATGGTACGAGACAAGAAGGATTTTGAAGACTTAAGACAAGAGCCAAGCTACTTTTCTTATTTCGAATCTCAGCTTAAACAAAAGACGCATTTGCAATCAACTATCGAGTGTTCGCGCGGTGCGGTCGGTGTGTTTTCTGCCTACTCTGCGTTGCAGTTCCTTGGTAAAGAAGGTTATCAGGTTGTGCTCGCACATGGGCTACAAAACGCTAATTATTTTCGCCTGAGACTGAGCAAAATACCCGGATGTAAGGCGGTGTGTGAAGGTAACCATGGTCCATCTGTCGCGTTTCGACTTTATCCTAAAGACACGGTTTCAGTGTTGCACCTTCATGAGAAAGAACTGTCCATCAAGCAAGGTGATGCTACGGTCGATGATCTGGTTAAGAACACGTTTTATCATCGAAATCACTTTCTTAAGCGGCAAAGGCAGGGGCTTAATACTAATTGGGTAGAGTCCATCACTCATACCGACTACGACTTACTAGGGAATTGTTTGCCACTGCCGGGAGAAAAAGCCGTGTTTTTGAACCCGTACACCAAGCGCTGTCATATTGATGAGTTTGCAGATTATTTGATTAGCTAGGGCGGTGCTGACTTTTAGTTCAGAAAAGCCAGCAGAGATGCTGGCTTTGATTGTTCACAACTCGCAATCTAGAACGAGTAGTTTAGTTGTGCGCCAAATAACCAAGCGCTGGCATTCACCGTTGCCTCGATGTTGTATTCGTCAACAATGGTTTGCGATTCATTGATTGCTGCTTGTTCGCCTGTCAGATAACCAATGGATAAGTCTAAGGTGAGTTGATCCGTTGCTGCGTATGAGCCACCAAAGGTAAACCAATGTCTGTCAGTATCAGGAATTGATAGCGAACTGATTTGGTCAACAGGTGAAAGGTCATACATATAACCTGCTCGTAGCTCAATATCTTTGTTGAGATAGTGTGTTACACCAACAGAAACGTGACCTGCATTCTTCCATTCATAATCTTTAATCGATGCACTGTAGTTTTCCGAAGTCAGCTTATCAAACTCAGACCAAGCAACATACTGTAGGCTGTAGTGTGCGGCCCACTTAGCATTGAGTTTGTGATAGCCGGAGAACTCAACGATATCTGGAAGAGGAATATCAACACTATCAGTCTTACCTTGTTCCCAAGCGTAGACATCGCCTTCGGCTGTTAGCTCAGGGCTGTATCGGTACGACAGTCCAAATCGGTTGTTTTCATCGACAACATAGGCAACACCTAGGTTAAAACCAAGTCCTACGCCGTCTGCATCAATCCGAAGTGGGTTAGCACTATTAGGTGTCCGAGATATCTCGCCCTCACCGTAAATAATATCGATGCCACCACCAAGAGACCAAGCTTCATTTAACTGGTAGGCCGCAGAAAAGCCAGCATTGATGCTGCTAAGGTAAGTTTTTCCACCAAAGATCGGAGCTTCAAAGCTATCTTCAAATTCAACGTCGGTACCAAAGTTTGAGTGAACCGTCGCGCCTAGCGTCCACTTTGTTCCCTCAAGTGGGTATACAAGGTGAGCGTTAGGCACCAAGGTGCTGTTATCGAGTCCTGTATCGTCAATAACTTGGGTTGTTGAGCTTGGTGGCGTGTAGCGAATATTGCTGAAATCTACTTGGCTGGCGATATTCACTGCACCGACTGAAAACATTGGCTTGTCGATCAAGCTCATGGCTGCTGCGTTTTTTGATACAACAGAAGCGTTGTCGGCAATAATGGCATCGCCGGCATAGGCACGCCCTAAGCCAGTCGCTGACTGGGCGTTAAGCTGAAAGCCTGCTGCGTGGCTTTGCAGAGCAACGAGAGGTAATGTGTAGATTACGATCTTTTTCATGGATTAATTTACCTCTTCACTGTGGGCTATATCATCAAAGTCATTAGTATCAATAATGTTCTCATTATCAGTTGCGTCTAGAGTGATATCTTCACCTTTTGTCTGGATCATTTCCAAAACCGCATCTTGTTGGGTTTGACGAGAGGCTTCCACTGCACCCAGTTCAGAGATTGAAGGCAGTCCAGTTTCATCCATTGGCCCCTCATAAGGGAAGAGGTATGTACCGTGCCCACCAACAGTTGCTCTGATTACTCCTCTAAGTCCATTTGGATCGTTTGCCGTCTCCAAAATAGGCTCCAATCCAAGAGCACGAATCAAAGGTTCTGTGCCGGTCATCGTATTATTGTCTGCTGAATTAGGTACCACAGTATCAGGCATGTAGTCCCCTATCTCACAAGTACCTCGACAGGTGCCTTTTGCTTCAATCAGCAATGTTGGTTGTTTAGCGATGCGTTGGCGAGTGACCTTACCCGCGGGATCCGAACTGTCAATGGTCTGTTGAACACCCTGTCGGAGGATTGGAATGACGGCAGCATAAATCTCGTCTTCTAACATAGTGATACTATCTGCTAGTGCATCAGAGTTTGCTTCAAGCGCTTCAATACATTCTTGGTTGCTGTTTTCAGGCTGACATAAATTAGGCAGCAAGGTTTCTGCAATGCCACGTTGAACATCCGGGGACTTCTTGACGGATTGTTCCATCTCTGGCCCTAGTGTTAATGAAGATAAAGTGACGTTAACTAAACCTTGACCAGGTACGGCGAAAGTGGACGTTTTTAATCCTAGGCCTTCGATGACCTCTGAAGGGGCAGTTGTCCCATCTGGACTAAAGGTGGCTTCAGTCGTCATCACTGACATAATACCGCCCAATGAGTGGCCGACGAGATGTACTTCTCGGTCTTGGTCTGGGTGACCAAAATTTAGGGCCCATCTCAGCCCAATAAAGTCACTGACGGCTTGATGTAAGTTCGCTCTTAACGCTAACGGTGAAGAAATATTAATAAAGTAAGACTTGTCTATTGCGGCGCTAATCGGGAGACCGTTTGAGTCATTTACAATTCGACTGCCATGGTAAGGCATATCGATAGCAGCAACGATATACCCGTTATCCGTGTACTTCTTCGCCATCAACTCTGCCGATGTTCTATCCGCGGTAATACCATGATTAAAGATAACTACAGGGTTAGTGAGATCTTCAATAAATGACGCAGCTTTGTCTGGGGTACTGGTATCGTCATTCTTCGGTAAGTAAAAGTCGACGTCAATTAAAGTTGAAGAGTCGTTGTAAACTTGGATTTTCGTACCGTTTTCTTCAACCCCTTTCTTGGTTAGTGCTTCCCCATTCTCACCGGTCATCCAGCGATACATAGAAGGGCAGCTTGCAATAGGGTCGAAGCGGTCTAAAGTACAGCCTTCACTATCTGCAATTTCTTGTGTGAAGGGTAAATAATTATTAGTGGTGAGTTTAGTGGAGACTATCACCCATCCCTTTTTTCTGTCGATCTTGTGATCTTCGGTACTCAAACTCATATCAACCCTTGGAGCTGGGACACTTGTACGAGTTTGTTCCACTATGGTGTCAATAATGGTGTAACTATTTTGGGTCGTAAACTTAGCGGCATAAACGAGGCTGTGTGGGTTACCTGTTGTGTGGTAAACATCGACAGCCTCTTGAGTGGTGCTTTGTAGCCATTGTTCGTGCTCATCTAATTCATTTGGAGATGTATTAAGTAGTTGAGTGAATCCGCTTGAAGGCTGTAATGGCGTGCCTTGAGTGGTTTTTACGCCATTTGTGACAGCAAGGTAGTAGGAAGTACCAGGTTGCAGGGCGGCACTACACTGGATAGTTAACTGGCGACCATCACTTGTCAGCTTGGTACCGTCAATTTCATTTCCTGAACTATCCAGTAGCAGTACGTTACCTACTAGCGACGATGGGTCTATAGCAGGTACTTGACCCGAATTTACGCTATCCAGTGGGATCTCGATAGGTTCCACACAGAGTCCCCAACCGTCAACTGCAGCAAAGCTGGTTTCAAAACTTTGGTAGTAGGCCTCGTACTCTTCGCGCGTTGAGTAATTTTGAATAGAGGAAGGTTCATTGGGTAGGGAGATAGTACCATCCTCATCGTAACCATAGCCATCGTTCGGCATTGGGATGTTGTTAGAGGAAAATGGAACTTCTACCGCAATGTTTTCTGTCGTGCTTTCTTCACCATCGCAGCCAGCGAGCATAAATGCGGCAGATAGTGAGATAGCTAGTATATTGAGCTTTCTCATAATAGAGGTGCCTATACAGTTGTGGGGGTAGCGGTATATGAATGCTCATACGGCTCTCTCACAAATGATTAAGCTTAAAAAAAGCTAATAAAAACCTAAAAATACTTATTTTTTATAAACTTAACCATTGTTATTGAGATGTTAAAAAAATGTATGGGTCGAGAAGAGTGTCTAAGTGTGGAGCGGAGCATATATCTTGTGCAACAGAGTGATTAACTTCACAGAATGCTATTTTGGTAAGACGAAAGTAGTTAAATGTTAGCTTGCTTACATAACTTTTGTTAAAACTTTTGCAGAATATTTAGAATAAGATGCTAAAAACAGGTGTCTTATTAGATTAATTGGCATTTCAATCTAAGTCTGAATAATTTCTTATTCTAATAAACTGGGAATCCTTTTTTCAGTAGTGTTTTTTACCAAAATGTTGCACTGGTCGGAGAATTAAACGATTTTTCGCTACATTTTTATGGCAAATTACACCGATGATTGATAATGTGTGCTGCAATCTTTATAGGGCTTTAGATTTTTGTGCTTAATTTTTGCACTAAACAGATCTAAATCACTGTCCGTTCTAGTGGCCTTATGAAGACGTCATGGATGCAAATGAAAAACTTGGAGTTTTACTCATGTATAAGAACAAAATCACTCAAGCCCTTCTTCTAGGTGCAGGTCTGGCTGTCGCCGCTACTTCTACCGCAACACTCGCTGCAGATGTTCCTGCAGGAACTCAGTTAGCTGAAAAACAAGAACTAGTTCGTGGTAACGGTACTGAGGTGGCGACGATCGATCCTCATAAATCTCAAGGTGTACCTGAATCTCACGTTATTCGTGATTTGTTAGAAGGCTTAGTGAATCAAGACGCAGATGGTAATACTGTTCCGGGTGTTGCAGAGTCTTGGGAAACTACGGACAACAAAACATTTACTTTCCACCTACGTAAAGATGCGAAATGGTCTAACGGTGACCCGGTAACGGCTGGTGACTTCGTATACAGTTTCCAGCGTGCGGTTGATCCTGCAACAGCTTCACCATACTCTTGGTACATGGAATACACCAAGATGGTAAATGCAAAAGATATCGTTGCTGGTAAGAAAGACAAGAGCGAACTTGGCGTCAAAGCAGTGGATGATCATACTCTGGTTGTTGAACTAGAAACTGCAGTGCCTTACTTTGTAATGATGATGGGCCATACAACGGTTAAACCTGTTCACCAAGCAACGGTTGAGAAGTATGGTGATCAGTGGACTAAGCCAGAGCACTTTGTTGGTAACGGTGCATTTGTTGTAGATAAGTGGGTTGTCAATGAGCGTTTGGTACTTAAACGCAACGAAAACTATTGGGACAATGAGAAAACAGTTCTTAATAAAGTGACATTCCTACCAATCGAAAACCAAGTAGCGGAAATGAACCGCTTCCTAGCTGGTGAAATCGATATCTCTTACGAGCTACCTATCGAGCACTTTAAACGTCTTAAAAAAGAGCATCCAGAAGAAGTATCAGTAACAGGCAACTTGTGTACATATTACTACCTCTTCAATACTAAGAAAAAACCGTTTGATGATGTCCGTGTTCGTAAAGCGATTTCTTATGCGATTGATCGCAGCATTGTGACAGATGCGATTCTTGCTCAAGGCCAGAAGCCTGCTTATTTCTTAACACCAGAGATCACTGCTGGCTTTAATCCAGAAATGCCTGCCTATGGTCAAATGTCTCAGAAAGAGCGTAACGCAGAAGCTGCTCGCCTTCTTGAAGAAGCGGGCTATGGAAAAGATAATCCGCTGAAATTCAACCTTCTGTACAACACATCGGAAAACCACAAGAAAATTGCTGTAGCGCTAGGTTCTATGTGGAAGAAAACATTAGGGCTTGATGTTACTCTTGAAAACCAAGAGTGGAAAACTTACTTATCTACTAAAGATTCTGGTGATTTCGAGGTAGCGCGAGCTGGATGGTGTGGTGACTATAACGAAGCGACGTCATTCCTAACGCTAATGAAGAGTAATAACACCACTGGTGGTGTTCATTACGACAGCAAAGCCTACGATGAAATCATCGATAAAGCGCTGAAGTCGACTTCAGAATCTGAGCGTGAAGCTCTTTACCTAGATGCAGAGAAACTTTTAGCTAAAGACATGCCTATCGCACCTATCTACCAGTACGTGAAACCACGTCTGCTTTCTCCAAAGGTTGGAGGCTTCCCAGCAAACAACCCTGAAGAGAAAATCTATTCTAAAGATCTATACATCATCAAGTAACCCTTACTTGATAGAACGATAAAATATTGGCCTGCATGTTATTGATGACATGCAGTGCCTTTATTCAATCTAAATTCGTAGAAATTTGATTGATTCCTTCATTAACTTTTAACCGTCACAGACTGAAAGAGTGAGTTTATGCTTAAATTCATCGCGAAAAGGATATTTGAGGCGATCCCAACCATGCTGGTTTTGATCACTGTATCTTTCTTTCTTATGCGTTTCGCTCCTGGTAACCCATTCTCTAGCGAACGTCCATTACCGCCAGAAGTTATGGCGAATATCGAAGCTAAATATGGGCTAGACAAGCCAGTATTTGAGCAATACACCACGTACTTAACTAACGTTATCCGAGGTGATTTTGGCCCTTCATTCAAATACTTAGACTATTCAGTAAATGAATTGATTTCAGTGGCATTGCCTGTATCAGCGAAAGTTGGTTTCATCGCATTTATATTTACAGTAATCATGGGTGTAAGTATAGGTACGATTGCAGCTTTGAAGCAGAATACTTGGGTTGACTACACCATAATGTCCACTGCCATGTTAGGTGTAGTAATGCCTTCATTTGTATTGGCTCCTGCACTTATCTATCTCTTCTCGCTACATTGGAACCTATTTCCCGCTGGTGGTTGGCAAGATGGAAGCTTGAAGTATTTAGTGCTACCGGTTATTGGTATGTCACTGCTTTATGTTGCTACGTTTGCACGTATCACTCGTGGTTCAATGATTGAAACCTTAAACAGTAACTTTATCCGTACCGCTCGCGCGAAAGGTCTAAGTTACCGTTACATCATCATCAAGCATGCACTTAAGCCAGCGCTTCTTCCTGTTGTTTCATACATGGGCCCTGCATTTGTAGGTATCATCACAGGTTCAGTTGTTATCGAAACCATCTTTGGTCTACCTGGTATAGGTAAGCTATTTGTTAACGCTGCATTTAACCGTGACTACTCGCTAGTAATGGGGGTAACCATTCTGATTGGTTTCTTATTCATTCTATTTAATGCGATTGTAGACATCCTACTTGCAATGATTGACCCGAAAATTCGCTACTAACAGGGACGTTTGGTTATGTTAACGAAAAAAGAAAACCTAGAAGCGATTGAAAAGTTCTCAGAAAATTTAGAGATCGAAGGTCGCAGCTTATGGCAAGACGCTCGCATCCGCTTTATGCGTAATAAGGCAGCGATGGTGAGTTTGTTCATCCTATTCTTAATGACGCTAGCGGTTATCGTTTTACCGACTATTGCGCCATACACTTATGATGATACTGACTGGTACGCTATGCATGTTGGACCAAATGCAGAGCACTGGTTTGGTACAGACAGTTTAGGTCGTGACCTTTATGTTCGTACCTTGGTGGGTGGCCGGATTTCACTGATGGTCGGTGTAATGGGGGCGTTTGTAGCGGTGTTGATCGGTACACTTTACGGTGCAGCTTCAGGCTTTATTGGCGGCAAAGTAGACCGTGTCATGATGCGTATTCTTGAAATATTATACGCAGTACCGTTTATGTTCCTAGTTATCGTACTAGTGACCTTCTTCGGTCGTAACATCATTCTGATCTTCGTCGCGATTGGTGCGATTGCGTGGCTAGATATGGCACGTATTGTACGTGGTCAGACACTTAGCTTACGCAGTAAAGAGTTCATCGAAGCAGCGCACGTTTGTGGTGTGAGCAAGTGGAAAATTATCACTCGTCACATTGTGCCAAATGTACTTGGTATTGTAGCGGTTTACTCAACGCTTCTAATCCCGAGCATGATTTTGACTGAATCATTCCTATCATTCCTTGGTCTTGGTGTTCAGGAGCCAATGACAAGTTGGGGCGCCCTTCTTCAAGAAGGTGCTCAGACAATGGAAGTAGCAATCTGGCAGCTTGCATTCCCTGCAGCATTCATGGTTGTGACTCTGTTCTGCTTCAACTACGTTGGTGACGGTCTGCGCGATGCGCTGGATCCTAAGGACAGATAAAACTGAATAGCAAATAAAAACAAAAGCTATAAAAGATTAAGGAAGCAATGATGAGCTTATTAGATGTCAAAGATCTGCGTGTCGAATTTACCACTCAAGATGGTATCGTCACCGCAGTAAACGATTTAAATTTTTCTCTGAATCAAGGCGAGACTCTAGGTATTGTAGGGGAGTCTGGTTCAGGTAAATCACAGACTGTATTCGCTATTATGGGTTTACTTGCTAAAAACGGCATTATCTCAGGTAGCGCGAAATTTGAAGGTAAAGAGATTCTTAACCTTCCAGAAAAAGCACTCAACAAAGTACGTGCCGAACAGATCGCGATGATCTTCCAAGACCCGATGACGTCTTTGAACCCATACATGAAAGTCAGCGATCAGTTGATGGAAGTACTGATGCTTCATAAAGGTATGGGCAAAGCTGAAGCATTCGAAGAATCAGTACGCATGCTTGAAGCCGTGAAGATTCCGGAAGCACGTAAGCGTATCACTATGTACCCGCATGAGTTTTCAGGCGGTATGCGTCAGCGTGTGATGATCGCGATGGCGCTATTGTGTCGTCCTAAACTGCTGATTGCCGACGAACCAACAACGGCACTGGATGTGACGGTTCAAGCGCAGATTATGGAGCTAGTTAATGAACTCAAGCATGAGTTCAATACCGCTATCATCATGATCACTCATGATCTGGGTGTTGTTGCGGGTTCTTGTGACAAAGTATTGGTTATGTATGCGGGCCGTACAATGGAGTACGGTACTGTCGATGAAATTTTCTATAATCCTAGCCACCCTTATGCTGAAGGTCTGCTAAAAGCGATTCCTCGTCTGGATACAGAAGGTGAAATTCTACCTACAATTCCGGGTAACCCGCCTAACTTACTTCGTTTACCACAAGGCTGCCCTTACCAAGAGCGTTGCCACCGTGTAATGGATCGTTGTAAGAAAGAAGCGCCAATCTTAACGCCATTTGGTGATGGCCGTCAGCGCGCATGTTTTTCAGAATGGGAGGCTTGGAGCAAATGAATATAGATAAGAACCTAATCCTAGATGTTAAAGATCTTAAAGTCCACTTTAGCATCGCGTCTAAGTCGGCATGGCCATGGTCTAAGCCTTCGAATCTGAAAGCCGTCGACGGTGTTAACGTACGCCTTTACGAAGGTGAGACACTAGGTGTCGTCGGTGAGTCAGGCTGCGGTAAGTCGACATTTGCTCGAGCAATCATTGGTCTTGTTGAAGCGACTGACGGTGACGTGATGTGGCTTGGTCAAGACCTGACGAAGATGCAAGAAATCCAGCGCCGTGAAACGCGCAAAGAAATTCAAATGATTTTCCAAGATCCTTTGGCATCGCTAAATCCGCGTATGACAGTGGGCGACATTATTGCTGAACCTCTTGAAACTTTTTACCCTGAGCTATCAAAGCAGGAAGTAAAAGATCGCGTTAAAGAGATGATGGCGAAAGTAGGCCTCCTGCCAAACGTGATCAACCGTTATCCGCATGAATTCTCTGGGGGGCAGTGTCAGCGTATTGGTATCGCTCGAGCGCTTATCTTGAGACCTAAGATGATTATTTGCGATGAACCGGTATCGGCACTTGATGTATCTATTCAAGCTCAGGTTGTAAACTTACTTAAAGAGTTACAGAAAGAACTTGGATTGTCATTGGTATTTATCGCGCATGATTTATCGGTAGTTAAACATATTTCGGACCGAGTGTTAGTGATGTACCTAGGTAATGCGGTTGAGCTTGGTGAAGCAGAAGCACTGTTTGCCGATCCAAAGCACCCGTACACTCGCGCGCTGATGTCTGCAGTACCAATTCCTGATCCAAAGCTTGAGCGCAACAAACATATTGAGATGTTAGAGGGCGATCTTCCATCACCAATCAGTCCTCCCTCGGGGTGTGTATTCCGTACTCGTTGCCCGCAAGCAACGGAAGCGTGCGCTAACACCAAACCGTCGATTCAGGGTAATGATGTACATGCCGTATCTTGCCTACATGTTAGTGTCTAATCGATTCAGCCTGTGACGGGCTTAAGCGCGGCATCCTTCGGGGGTCGCGCTTTTTTTACTTCAAATAATTCGAACAACAAAGCCAACTTATTCTGCTTTAGAGTACGTTGGCTTTTTCTATACTTAGCTCATAAATATGAACCAGTTGAGAGTGAGATATGGGTAAGTTAGTTGAAGGTAAATGGCATGATGTTTGGTACGATACGAAAACCAGCGGAGGTAAGTTTATTCGCGAAGATGCGGGTTTCCGAGATTGGGTAGAAAACAAAGCTAATGCGAAGTTTCAGCCTGAATCTGGCCGCTATCATTTGTATGTTTCTCTAGCTTGTCCATGGGCTCATCGCACCCTGATATTCAGAAAGTTGAAACAGCTAGAAGCACATATTGATGTGACTGTGGTATGTCCAGATATGATGGGAGAGGGGTGGCAGATGGGTTTGCCTGAACCTTTATTCGGTCATACGCGCATGCACCAAATTTACACACAAGCAAAACCAAACTACACAGGCAGAGTGACGGTGCCTGTGCTGTGGGATAAGAAACATAATACTATCGTGAGTAATGAATCCTCAGAAATCATTCGCATGTTTAACTCTGAGTTTAACGAGCTTACTGGTAATTATGATGACTATTATCCAAGTGATTTGAGCGCTTTAATCGATGAGTGGAATAACTATATTTATCCTAATGTGAATAATGGCGTATATCGCTGTGGTTTTGCGACGACTCAAGATGCATATGAAGAAGCTTACGATAGCTTATTTGATGCGCTTGACCGTATTGATGCTCATCTTGCAACGCACCGATATCTTGCGGGTAGCCAGATAACGGAAGCCGATTGGCGATTGTTTACGACACTGATTCGGTTTGATGCCGTATATGTTGGCCATTTTAAATGTAACAAACAGCGCATTTCGGACTACTCAAATCTGCATGGTTATATGAAAGAGCTGTATCAAGTTGAAGGCATCGCCGATACGACAGATTTCTATCATATTAAGCGCCATTATTACTTTAGCCACACAGGCATTAACCCAACACAGGTAGTCCCGAAAGGTCCTGAACTTGATCTAGAATCTGCTCATGGGCGTGAAAGCCTCTAGAGTCGGATTGAGGTATAAGTAAGCAGAGTGTGTTTAAGAGAAATAATGAATATAAAAAAGCCCTCTAAAAATTAGAGGGCTTGATTCGTTCAAAGGGATTATCAGTTAACCACTTTTTCTTCTGCTTGTGCGGCTTGATCGGCCTGAATCGCTGTGAGTGCGATGGTGTAAACAATATCGTCAACGAGTGCGCCACGAGACAAATCGTTTACAGGCTTACGCATGCCTTGCAGCATTGGACCGATAGAGACAAGGTCGGCTGAGCGCTGTACCGCTTTGTATGTCGTGTTACCCGTGTTTAGGTCTGGGAATACGAATACCGTTGCCTTACCGGCTACTGGAGAGTTAGGTGCTTTAGAAGCAGCAACGTTTTCCATGATAGCCGCGTCATACTGTAGAGGACCGTCGATAACTAAGTCAGGACGCTTCTCTTGAGCAATTTTAGTCGCTTCACGTACTTTATCTACGTCTGCACCTTTACCTGATTCGCCAGTCGAGTATGAGATCATTGCCACGCGTGGGTCGATACCGAATGCCGCCGCAGAGTCCGCAGATTGGATAGCGATTTCAGCTAGTTGTTCTGCTGTTGGATCTGGGTTGATCGCACAGTCACCGTAAACCAATACCTGATCAGGTAGTAGCATAAAGAATACAGAAGACACGATAGACGCATCTGGTGCTGTCTTAATGATTTGGAACGGAGGAACAATCGTGTTTGCTGTGGTGTGAACTGCACCAGAAACAAGACCGTCTACTTCGTCGTTCTCAAGCATCATGGTACCAAGGAATACGGAGTCTTGTAGCTTCTCACGGGCAACAACTTCCGTCATACCTTTGTGACCACGTAGCTCAACCAGACGTGCTACGTAGTTCTCACGTACTTCATCAGAGTTGATAATGGTAACGCCAGTACCGAGTTCAACGCCTTGCTGCGCAGCAACGCGCTTGATTTCTTCTGGGTTGCCAAGAAGTACACACTCTGCAATGCCACGTTCAGCACAGATGGCTGCCGCTTTAACTGTACGTGGTTCATCACCTTCGGGAAGAACAATACGCTTACCTGCACGGCGTGCAAATTCAGTAAGCTGGTAGCGGAATGCTGGTGGGCTCAGACGGCGAGACTTTTGAGTGCCCTCCGTCATAGACTCAATCCAGTTGCCATCGATGTGGCCCGCAACGTGTTCGTTAATAAACTCGATACGCTCTTTATCGTCTGCAGGAACCTCAATAGAGAAGCTCTGTAGGTTTAGAGATGTCTGCCATGTGTTTCCTTGGGCCTTAAAGATAGGCAAGCCTGAATCGAACGCTGGCTGACATAGGCCAACGATCTCTTTTGGAATGTCATAACCGCCAGTGAGAAGAACTGCACCGATTTCAACACCGTTCATTGCTGATAGCGCTGCAGCTACAATAACGTCTGGACGATCTGC
Organism: Vibrio sp. Isolate25; assembly: GCF_022398025.1. NCBI lineage: Bacteria > Pseudomonadati > Pseudomonadota > Gammaproteobacteria > Vibrionales > Vibrionaceae > Vibrio > Vibrio sp. Isolate25. The sequence goes on along the minus strand of NZ_JAKEUT010000007.1, from coordinate 81,597 downwards.
GGAAGTGACAAGTAGTGAGCCCGGTCTAAAGTGCTCGATCATGTTTGGCAAAGAACGTGCACAGAAAGTGATGCTCTTGATACGGCGAGTATTGATGTCGCCTTCATTGATGATTTCCGCATTCAGGTGCTTCGCCATGTCGATTGCACGAGTTGCAATCAAGTCGATGCTCCACGGCACACAGCCAAGAACACGAATTGGAGATGTGTTAAAGATCTCCATTACTTTCATTTCGTTCTGCTTCGCGCTATCTGCATCGTCAAAAATTTCAGATAGGTCAGGGCGAGTACGGCCTGCTTCATCAACAGGCGCATTAAGCTTGTTGATGATAACACCGGAGATATTTTTATTCTTAGTACCGCCGAAGTTAGAACAAGCGACTTCGATACGCTCTTTCAGCTGTGCTGGGTTATCTGTACCAGGTGTTGCGACAAGAACGATTTCTGCCCCAAGTGTTGCAGCAATTTCTGCATTCACTTGGTTAGCAAATGGGTGCTTGCGAGTTGGAACTAGACCTTCGATCAGCGTAACGTCTGCGTCTTTGTTGATCTGGTGATAACGTTCTACAACCGTTTCTAGCAGCTCATCCATGTTGTCGTTACCGATAAGGCTCTCAGCAACAGACATCGCCATTGGCTCACCGATCTTCACATCGCTGTTATGGCCAACGATAGTGGAAGTGAGATCCGGTTGATCACCACCAGAGCGTGGTTGACAAATCGGCTTGTAGAAAGAAACTTTAACGCCTTTGCGCTCCATAGCGCGAAGAACACCCATGCTTACGCTAGTAAGACCAACACCAGCGCTGGCAGGGATAAGCATAATAGTACGAGACATTCGTAGAGTACCTTTAGCTATTTTAGATAAAGCCCAACTTCGTATTCCTAGAGTGGAATACGAAGTTACGCCCCTTAGTAAGAAAACCGGCTGACTTTACAGTCAGCCGGTGAAGTCAATTAAAGACCTGCTAGACGCGCAGTGTCTTCAGCGATAACGAGCTCTTCGTTAGTTGAGATAACCATCGCTGGGATGCGGCTGTCGGCTGTAGTGATAGTACCTTCGCCACCGAAACGTGCTTTCAGGTTAGCTTCACCATCTACTTCAATACCGAATACGCCTAGGCGATTTAGAACCATCTCGCGAATTGGGCCAGAGTTTTCACCGATACCACCAGTGAATACGATCGCATCTAAACGACCTTCTAGTGTTGCAGTGTAGCCAGCAACGTATTTCGCTAGGCGGTGGCAGAATACGTCCATCGCGCGAGTTGCTTCTTCTTTCTCACCGTAGTTGTCTTCAACGAAACGACAATCAGAAGTCACTTCGGTCAGACCTTGCAGGCCAGACTCTTTAGTTAGCATAGTGTTGATTTGCTCTACAGAGTAACCAAGTGCGTCGTGCAGGTGGAAGATGATCGCAGGGTCGATGTCACCACAACGAGTGCCCATTACTAGGCCTTCAAGCGGAGTTAGACCCATTGAAGTATCAACTGATTTACCGTTTTTGATTGCACAAACAGATGCACCGTTACCTAGGTGACAGTTGATGATGTTTAGTTCATCTGCAGGCTTACCTAGACGCTCAGCTGCTTCGCGAGCGATGAATAGGTGAGAAGTACCGTGCATACCGTAGCGACGGATACCGTGCTCTTTGTACAGGTTGTATGGAAGTGCGTATAGGTACGCTTCTTCTGGCATAGACTGGTGGAAAGCCGTATCGAATACCGCTGACATTGGCAGGCTAGGGAATGCTTTTTGAGCGGCTTTGATACCGATGATAGCCGCTGGGTTATGCAGAGGTGCTAGTGTTGCACAGTCTTCGATACCTTTAAGGACGTCATCTGTGATAAGAGCAGATTGAGTGAATTTCTCACCGCCGTGTACAACACGGTGGCCCACTGCTTTAAGTTGCTCGGCAAGTTCTGGCTTAGAAGCAAGAATAGTTTCAACGATGAAAGAAAGCGCTTCATCGTGTGCTGCGCCTTCACCTAATTGTGCTTCGTGCTTACCGTCCAGTTTCCATTTGATACGTGCTTCAGGAAGGTGAAGACATTCAGCCAGACCTGTTAGGTGCTCGTTGCCGTTTTCTGCATCGACAATCGCGAATTTAAGAGAAGAACTACCGCAGTTTAAAACTAAAACTAGCTTTGACATGAGTGACTACCTGTAATAATCAGTTAGGATAAAAATTAATCACAAGAATAGACGAAGCGAGAAAGGCTGCGTACTAATCTTGGTCAAAAAAACGTCGAATTCCGTATAAAAGACAGCAGTGATTCCCGAACACTGCTCTTGCATCCGCTGCAGAAAGGTCCCGAGAGTTGCTTAAATTGTAAATAACGGCAACAATGAGATTGTGGGCCTGCAAAGGATAACGATAATAGCCAATAATAACAAAAAAATTTGAAAGAATATTAACTTTCATCAATTTTTTACGCTGAAAGTTGAATCTTTCAACTGAATTTTAGTTTGGGCCCAATACTGAAGTGAGAGAGTCCTATGAGTAATAAAGCCGGTTTAGTTAATAACCTACGTGACGGGCAGAAGTACATGGATACTTGGCCTATGCGTAAGGAACTCAATTTACTGTTTCCAGAACAGCGCATCATCAAAGCCACCAAGTTTGGGGTGAAAGTGATGCCCGCAATCGCAGCGATCAGTGTTCTCACTCAAATGGCCTTCAATAATTACTCGGCAATGCCACAGGCTGTCATTATGGCATTGTTTGCTCTTAGTTTACCGGTTCAGGGGATGTGGTGGCTTGGTAGTCGTGCAAATACTCAGCTTCCTCCTGCGCTGGCAGGTTGGTATCGGGAAATTCATCAGAAGATAGTAGAGAGTGGTTTTGCGCTTGAACCAATGAAAAGCCGACCTCGTTATAAAGAGCTCGCTCACATCTTAAATCGCGCCTTTCGACAGCTAGATAAAAATGCTTTGGAGCGTTGGTTCTAAATCAAAGCAGTACCACTACGTGACTTAAGTGATACACGGCCTAGCTTAATTTCTTATTTCAAACAAAAAAACGCTCACCGAGGTGAGCGTTTTTTTAGTTATTGCTATCCCATATTAGTTGAACATAGCGATAGCGTTAGCTGGTTCAACGTATTCTAGATCGAAGCTTTCTGCTACTTCTTTACACGTTACTTTACCGTGAATAACGTTTAGACCTTCTAGGAAGCCTTTGTCTTCAAGAAGTGCTTCACGGTAGCCTTTGTTCGCTAGCTTAACAATGTAAGGCAGAGTTGCGTTGTTTAGAGCGAAAGTTGAAGTGCGAGCAACGGCACCTGGCATGTTCGCTACACAGTAGTGAACTACGTCATCAACAATGTAAGTCGGGTCTGCGTGTGTTGTTGCGTGTGAAGTTTCGAAACAACCGCCTTGGTCGATTGCAACGTCAACAACTGCTGCGCCTGGCTTCATCTTAGCGATGTGTTCTTTAGTCACTAGTTTAGGAGCCGCAGCGCCTGGAATTAGAACAGCGCCGATGACTAGGTCTGCTTCTAGAACATGCTTCTCAATAGCATCTTCTGTAGAGTAAACCACTTTTGCGCGACCTTGGAACTCTTCGTCAAGACGACGTAGGGTGTCTACGTTGCGGTCTAAGATTGTTACGTCTGCACGTAGGCCAACAGCCATACGAGCGGCGTTAGCACCAACGACACCGCCACCTACAACCACTACTTTCGCTGGCTCAACACCTGGAACACCACCTAGAAGAAGGCCGCGCCCACCGTGAGATTTCTCTAAAGTTTGTGCGCCTGCTTGAATAGACATGCGACCTGCTACCTCAGACATTGGAGCAAGTAGTGGCAAGCGACCCATATTATCTGTTACAGTCTCATAGGCTATACAGACAGCTTTGCTCTTGATTAGCTCTTCAGTTTGTGGAAAATCTGGTGCTAGGTGCAAATAAGTAAATAATATTTGCCCTTCACGAAGCATAGCTCGCTCAACAGCTTGAGGTTCTTTAACCTTTACAATCATTTCTGCTTTCGCGAAAACGTCAGCAGCGGTAGGAAGAATGGATGCGCCTACAGCGATGTAATCATCGTCTGAAAAACCGATGCCAGAACCGGCTTTGGTTTCTACAAAAACTTGGTGACCTTGAGAGACTAGCTCGCGAACGCTCGCTGGGATCATACCAACACGGTACTCGTGGTTTTTGATTTCCTTAGGTACGCCAATAATCATCCTGAATCCTCATTTTATTTTGGTTGTATAAACTATATTAGTTGCATTAACTGCATGTAGGGTAATTCTATCGAATTAACAACTAGTATAGTTGGGTTACAATAAAATTTGATACTGAATATTAAAAAGTTGTAGTATATTTTTTTGCAAGGAAGTAATAAGGTGGAATAAAAAATGGCAGACAACAATAAGAAGCCGTCTAAGGATCTAGACCGTATCGATCGCAACATTCTAAACGAACTGCAGAAAGACGGTCGTATTTCAAACGTTGAACTGTCTAAACGAGTTGGCCTTTCGCCAACGCCATGTTTAGAGCGTGTTCGTCGTCTGGAGCGTCAAGGGTACATTACGGGCTATACAGCTTTGTTAAACCCGCAGTTCCTTGATGCATCACTTTTGGTTTTCGTCGAAATCACGCTAAACCGTGGTGCACCAGATGTGTTTGAACAATTTAATGCAGCGGTGCAGAAGCTCGACGATATTCAGGAGTGTCACCTTGTATCCGGTGACTTTGACTACCTGTTGAAAACGCGAGTGTCGGACATGAGTGCATATCGCAAGCTCCTTGGCGATACGCTTTTACGTCTTCCTGGTGTTAACGACACACGTACGTATGTTGTGATGGAAGAAGTGAAGCAGACAAACCAGTTAGTTATCAAAACGCGCTAATCTTCATTAGAGCAGCGAATACCTTTCGATATTCTGACTTAAGGTAATTGGGTTTTAAGTCCCAATATGGTTAAATCGATAGTCCGAGTGGCATAGCTGCTCGGACTATTTTTTTCCTTACTGATTAGCCGGATGGATGTTCCATCGTATGAACGTCTTGCTTGGAGTCAGTATCACGCAGTTGATTAAGTTGGTTATGTTCAAAGAGAACAAAAATAAAGTTGAAACAATAATCAAAACTGGAGAAGAGCCTCAGTCCTCTCGTCTTGATGGGCCTCAACGCCTTAAAGAGTGCAGTCTTATTGTGATTGTACTGTCTTCTATATTATTGTCTGTCGCATTATTCACCTTCAGCCCTGCTGATCCTTCTTGGTCGCAAACGGCTTGGGGAGGAGACATTAACAATGCAGGCGGCCTTGTCGGTGCATGGATTGCCGATACTCTGTTTTTCACGTTTGGCTCTCTTGCCTATCCCATCCCTGTGGTTATTACCGTTACAGCTTGGGTGATGCTCAGAAAGCGTGATGAAAATGAATCTATTGATTTGATGCTATGGGGCACACGTCTTCTAGGTTTAACGATACTTATCCTGACGAGCTGTGGTCTTGCAGATATTAACTTCGATGATATTTGGTATTTCTCGTCTGGCGGTGTTGTTGGTGATGTTTTAACTAGCCTTGCGCTGCCAACTCTCAATATTTTAGGTACAACACTAGTGTTCCTATTTTTATGGGGCGCGGGTTTTACTTTGTTAACTGGGATCTCTTGGCTCACTATTGTGGATCGAATTGGGGAAGTGGCAATCCAAGCGCTCACGAGTCTGGTTAATAGAGTTCGGGGTGAAAAGGAAGAAATTCTTGAGCCCCAGCTTGTGATGCCTCGAGAAGAAGCTCCTCAGGTGAATGATGCTGTAGAGCAAGAAGACGTCTTGTTCACAAGGGAACCTGATAAAGCACCACGTCGATTCAATATCCACATGCCTGAAGTTCATAAAGAATCAGTAGTCAATGTTCCCATTGCCGATTGCGCAGTGGTTGAACCTCAAGCCTCAGAGCAAATTACTGAGCCGGAGCCTGAAGTTGCTCATCCAGAGCGAGCTGACTTTTATGATGAAGTGTCTCAAGAGGAACGTACTAAGCAATTGGGTTCTACAATCGAAGAGCTAGAAGCGGTTGCTCAAAGTGAGGATGACTTTGCCATTCAAGAGCAAGCCACTACCTCAGAAGCTACCCATGTCGTGGAAACTGAGGAAGTACCCGATATGGCTGAAAAGCCAAAAACTATTGATGGCTCCGTTAACGAGATGCCGTGGAATAGTGAAGAGGGTCATGAAGAGCATGAGATTGTTGAACCAGTTATTGATCCTACCGAGCTTGAGCGCATTTCAAGTCATGTTGAGCCCGGAAGCACCCAACAGGAACCAGTGATTTCGACATTTGATGTGGCAGATAATGATACTTCGGATCCTGCATTAGCTGAAGAAGGCGAAGATGAAGATGTAGAGGCGTTCCAAAATATTGTCGCTGATGCTCAAGCGAAAGTCACCGCACAGCAGAATCCATTCCTCGTCCAGAAAGAAGCGAACCTACCAAAACCGAAAGAACCAATGCCGACATTGGAATTGCTTTATCACCCTGAGAAGCGCGAAAACTTCATCGATCGCGAAGCATTGGAAGAAATTGCTCGCTTAGTTGAATCTAAGCTTGCTGATTATAAGATCAAAGCCGAAGTCGTTGATATTTTCCCTGGACCGGTGATTACTCGATTCGAGCTAGATTTAGCGCCAGGAGTGAAGGTGAGCCGTATTTCCGGCCTTTCGATGGACTTGGCTCGTTCATTGTCAGCGATGGCTGTCCGAGTAGTGGAAGTGATACCTGGTAAACCCTATGTCGGCCTTGAGTTACCGAATATGAGCCGTCAGACAGTCTATTTCTCAGATGTTGTTGGCAGTCAGCACTTTATTGAAGCTAAATCTCCGACAACCGTAGTACTAGGTCAGGATATTGCTGGCGAAGCAGTCGTCGCTGACTTGTCGAAGATGCCGCACGTTTTGGTCGCAGGTACTACGGGGTCAGGTAAATCGGTTGGTGTGAATGTCATGATTTTAAGTATGCTTTACAAAGCGACGCCTGAAGATGTTCGCTTTATCATGATTGATCCGAAAATGCTTGAGCTGTCGGTATACGAAGGTATTCCTCATTTACTTTCTGAAGTGGTGACGGATATGAAAGATGCATCGAACGCGCTGCGTTGGTGTGTCGGTGAAATGGAGCGTCGATACAAACTGATGTCCGCGTTGGGTGTTCGTAATATCAAAGGCTTTAATGACAAGCTTAAGATGGCAGCAGAAGCAGGGCATCCGATTCACGACCCACTGTGGCAACCGGGTGACAGTATGGATGAAACTCCGCCATTGCTGGAGAAATTGCCATACATAGTCGTCATTGTCGATGAGTTTGCCGATCTGATGATGGTGGTGGGTAAGAAAGTAGAGGAGCTGATTGCTCGACTTGCTCAAAAAGCACGAGCAGCAGGGATTCATTTGATACTGGCGACGCAACGACCTTCTGTCGATGTTATCACCGGTTTGATTAAAGCTAATATCCCAACTCGAGTGGCGTTTACGGTATCGACGAAAACTGACTCAAGAACCATTCTTGACCAAGGTGGCGCTGAATCACTATTAGGTATGGGTGACATGCTTTATCTACCTCCGGGTTCTAGTCATACGGTGCGTGTACACGGTGCGTTTGCATCGGATGATGACGTACATGCTGTGGTAAATAACTGGAAAGCGCGCGGTAAGCCAAACTATATTGATGAGATCACCAATGGTGATCAAGGGCCAGAGGCATTGTTGCCGGGAGAAAAACCTGAAGGTGAGGAAGAAATGGATCCGTTGTTCGATCAAGTCGTAGAGCATGTCGTTCAGTCTCGTCGAGGGTCTGTATCAGGAGTTCAGCGACGATTTAAGATCGGTTACAACCGTGCTGCACGGATTGTCGAACAACTGGAAGCTCAAGGCATTGTGAGCGCGCCGGGGCACAATGGTAACAGAGAAGTGTTAGCTCCAGCACCTGGTCGTGAGATGAACTAATGCCATCTGAATAATGGATGACAAATCAAAATGAAAGGGTTGACCATATGAGCCAACCCTTTTTTAATTTCTAGCTTCTAGCTTCTAGCTTCTAGCTTCTAGCTTCTAGCTTCTAGCTTCTAGCTTCTAGCTTCTAGCTTCTAGCTTCTAGCTTCTAGCTTCTAGCTTCTAGCTTCTAGCTTCTAGCTTCTAGCTTTTGTAAACTGCGCAATAACGATAACAGCCAGTGCCGCTAAATTTGCTGCAAAGATGACAACTAGCCATTGTGGCATGGATAGTGACAGGAATTGCCAAACGACTTTGCTACAGTCTCCAAAGGCTTCAAACATCCAAGGTGCCCATTGGTTAAGAGGTGCCCAATCTGGGAAAGTGACGAATAAATCGCAGGTGGCAAAGGGAGACGGATTGAACTGATAGTTAACGTGCTCTAATGCCAACATTAAACCTTTATAAGCGCTGGCACCCCATGCCGCTAAACCAAACCAACGTATCGCTGTATTGTTCGGAGCGGCTAAACCAATCAGAGCCGCTACACCAACGCCCAGCATGGCAACTCGCTCATAGATACACATCACACAAGGTGCGAGTAACATAACATGTTGAAAATATAAGGCAGCTGCTTCAAAGAAAACGACAAAAGCAAGTAATAGCAGCCAAGATAGGCGTATTTGGGAAAAATGCTTGATGTTAGAAAGAATGTTCACAGAGTGGTCCTGTTATAAAAAAAAGCTCTGACTAATCAGAGCTTTTTATCTTGGAAAAGTTTCGACTTCAACTAAAAGTTTTGATTTTTAGTGATTAATGTCCACCGGATACTGCTTGGATAACTTCACCTGTATGCTGTGCAATCCAACCTGCGTCATAGAACCATGCCGTCATTGGCTCTACAAGATAGATGATACCGGCTAAACCGACCAACGCTAAGACGACGGTATAAGGCAGAGCCATGATCACCATTCGCCCGTACGACAAGCGAATTAGAGGCGCTAATGCTGATGTTAGTAGGAATAGGAAAGCAGCTTGTCCGTTTGGTGTTGCCACTGAAGGTAGGTTAGTGCCTGTGTTGATAGCGACTGCAAGTAAGTCGAACTGGTCACGACTGATGATACCTTCGACTAAAGCCGTTTTGACTTCATTGATGTATACCGTACCAACGAAAACATTATCAGACACCATAGACAGTAAACCATTAGCAATGTAGAACAAAGCTAGCTGAGCACCTTTATCTTCGACATGAAGAACCGTATCGATAACAGGCTTGAACAGTTCTTGGTCGATAATAACAGCAACAACAGAGAAGAAAACAGCCAGTAGTGCGGTAAATGGCAGGGCTTCTTCAAATGCCTTACCCAAAGAGTGCTCTTCAATCACGCCCGTGAATGCGGTTGCTAAGATAATCACTGAAAGACCAATCAAACCAACGGCGGCCAGGTGAAGTGCCAGACCTACAATCAACCAGACTGCGATCGCACCTTGGATCCATAGCTTGGCGACATCTTGCTTGGTACGTGTCTTACGCTCTGCATTATCGAAGTCAACCAGAATCTGACGAACATTATCAGGAAGTTGAGCTCCGTAACCACAAATTTTCAGTTTTTCGACAAGAACACAGGTGATGAGGCCACAAACAAAAACCGGAGCTGTCACTGGCAACATGCGGATAATGAATTCGCCAAACTGCCAACCTGCTTGATCGGCAATAATTAGGTTTTGTGGTTCACCCACCATGGTCATTACACCACCGAGTGCAGTACCGACACCTGCATGCATCAATAATGAGCGTAGAAATGCACGATAGTTTTCCAAGTCATCACGCGTGAGCTCCGAAAGATGATCGTCTTGAGTGTGGTCGTGTGAGGCGGTTGAGCCTTTTCCTGATGCAACTTTGTGATAAATAGCGTAGAAGCCCACTGCCACGCTGATAACAACTGCGATGACTGTCAGCGCATCTAAGAAGGCAGACAGGAAAGCCGCTGCGAAACAAAATGCTACTGAAAGTAGGCTCTTAGAGCGAATGCCGAGAAGAATTTTGGTAAAGATAAACAGCAAGAGCTGCTTCATGAAGTAGATACCGGCAACCATGAAGACCAGCAGTAAAAGAACCTCAATATTGGCGACTAATTCGTGCTTTACTTGCTCGGGGCTAGTCATACCAATTGCTATCGCTTCAATAGCGAGAAGACCACCAGGCTGTAGAGGATAGCATTTTAGGGCCATCGCAAGCGTAAAAATAAACTCTGCAACCAGTAGCCAACCAGCAACAAATGGGTCAACTAAGAAAAAGACAATGGGGTTGATAATGAGAAATGAAATGATGGCAACTTTATACCAATCTGGAGCTTTGCCTAAGAAGTTCTTAATGAAAGCATTCCCGAGTGACATCGGCATGATACTAATACTCTTAAATGTTGTAATGAATAGACACTGCGTGTGCTTGTATCTATATCTGCACAAAATTTGGTTTGAGCCACCGCAATTAAGTGAACACGTAGCGGACAAAACAAATGTTGAAACAGACCTGATTCAACAGTGACTTAGAAAAACAACATAGAGAAATATGTCATGTGGCCTTGCCAAGTCACTCCCTGAGAAAGACAAGCACTCCTTACTTCGGTCGCAACTGTACTCCTCAAGTTAATTTAGTCAATAATAATGTTTATCTTGATAAAATACTCAGTGGACTTTTGTTTAAAAACGCGATCCGAGTGGCGTTAAAGTGGGATGAGAGTTGTGAAAAAAAACAATTCATGGCAGCTCAGGGATGAAAAGGCTGAATAAGACAGATTATGTCATTATATTGAATGGAAATGAGCCAGTTACTTTGCAAATATAAAAAATTATTTTTTGCATTAGAAGTCAATACCTATAAGGGCTAATAAGTATTAACTTTTTATTAAATCTAAAATAAATCAGCTTTGACTCAAAGACATAATAACGCAATCTATCAGCTTAAATTAGAGCTTTAACTCCATTGTTGGTTTGAGGCATGTTTACTGTAGGTTTGTTTCCGATACGTGAGAACTAGTGGTATGATGAGTTCTATTCGACCCTATAAATAAAAATATTGGATAGTTAAGTTAATGGTCATTAAGGCAAAGAGCCCTGCAGGTTTTGCAGAAAAATACATCATTGAGAGTATTTGGAAAGGGCGCTTCCCTCCAGGCTCTATTCTTCCCGCTGAACGCGAGCTCTCTGAATTAATTGGGGTAACCAGAACGACACTGCGTGAAGTGCTTCAGCGCTTAGCTCGTGACGGTTGGTTAACCATTCAACATGGTAAACCGACTAAGGTGAACCAGTTTATGGAAACATCGGGGTTGCATATCCTCGATACTCTGATGACTCTTGATGCAGATAACGCAACATCTATTGTTGAAGATTTGCTTGCAGCACGTACTAACATCAGCCCTATCTTTATGCGTTACGCGTTCAAAGCGAATAAAGAAAGTGCAGAGCGCACTATTAGCGGTGTCATTGAGTCTTGTGAAAGCCTGTTAGCTGCGGATTCTTGGGATACCTTTATGGCGTCTTCTCCGTACGCTGAAAAAATTCAGCAGCACATTAAAGATGATGGTGAGAAAGACGAAACGAAGCGTCAGGCTACTTTGATCGCTAAGACCTTTAACTATTACGACTATATGTTGTTCCAGCGTTTGGCTTTTCACTCAGGTAACCAAATCTACGGTCTGATCTTTAATGGTCTTAAGAAGCTCTATGATCGCGTAGGGAGTTACTATTTCTCTAACCCAGAAGCACGCAATTTGGCTCTACAGTTTTACCGCGACTTGCTAGAAGTTTGTGAGACAGGTAACCGAGACAAAATCATCGTGGTGGTTCGCCACTATGGTATGGAAAGTGCGCAGATTTGGAATGAGATGAAAACGTCTTTACCGACGAATTTCACTGAAGACGATTGCTAATCGTTTAGTTTAAATGAAGAAAACCCGCTATCATGGCGGGTTTTTTGTATTCTTAGAGTTATGGTTGAAGGCAACGTTAGCAGACATCACAGTCGTCGTAGCCACCGGCTTCTTTAAACCAGTTGGTAAGGTGTGTTTTGAGATCTTTGAGCTCATCAGGACCGATCAAAGCCAAGCCCAAATCTTCAGCCCGAGTGATATCGTTGTAGCGCAATGGTCGGAAGCTAACCAGCATAGCACGAGCCTGTAAACCGCCAAGCAAATCCCTTAGTGATTCCAGTTTGTACAAGGTGTCGTCACCATCGTCCCGCATTCCCTTCGTTTTACATTCAATGATATGAAGTTTGTTATTTGCCACAGAAGCCACGTCCAATTCATTGCGTACTTCGCGGTCTCCAAGCTGACGGTAGACTTGGACGTTGAGTGAATGATCTTGAATAGTAGGCATGTCTTTTTGGATTTGACGTACTGTGCTATGAACCAGAGTTTCTAACCATTCACCGTTAGAAAAACGTCGAGCATCTTCATCTGCGAAGGTCAAGATCCCATTCTCATAAGTGGCGATTTCAGCTTCTACTAGGTCACTGAGCAGCATGTTAAGCTCACGATAGCCTTGCTGCTTTTCAGACAGCGCCACATCGAGTTTTTGCTCTTTACGGCAGGTTGTGGCGAGGTAGTTAAGTGTAGCTAAACCAGGCCCTAGTTCAAGAGCGTTACTGGCCCAGCGTTCACCGAGTTCATAGAGTTTCTGATCAAGCTGCGGAGGGAGTTGTTGCTGATTGAATTCACCACGGGCACCAAATACAGTGAGGTAGTCGTCAATAGTAATACGATCTTCTACCTGAGTGTCTTCCTTTCCATCAGGGTATAGCCAACAAAGGCGATCACTGTTTGGCTCGACGACAAAAATAGGCCAATGGAAAGTACGAAATACTTCGTATACCGAGAGTAGGCGGTGACGTAGGCCACAACTTGCATTAAGTTTGACATCCTCCCCACGCACACTCAGGTCATCGGCAAGTATGCCGACGGCACGCTTTATTCGCGATGTATTGGCCACATTTGGAATCTCAAAAAACTCTGATGTGATGTTTCTTTTGGCCAGAACACTATGTAGACGATGGTACATATCTTTCTGGCTTTTAACGCCTATAAAAACAATGTGATCACTGACGGTTCGGTTATCCAATAATGGTGTGACTAAACGAATTGGGTCCTGATCAATGATGCCAACATGAACTGCCATAAACCTTCCTCATGATTGGCTTGCAAAAAATGTGAAGTGAGAAGTGGGCAAGCCTTAGTAACCATATAACGACAGCGCATATAAAAAACAAGGGCGATTAATAAAATTAACCGCCCGAGATGAATTATTTGCATTGTCTTTACAAAACTAGAGTTTAAAGCGATGTACTAATTCACCTTGCTGGTTAGCTAGCTGGGTTAAGTCGGTGCTGGTTTGCGCAATTTTCGCCATTGCTTGATAACTAGAATCAGCAATTTGATTTATCTCATCAATGTTGCGAGCAATTTCTCCAGTTGTTTCGCTTTGCTCTGCCGCAGCCTGAGAGATATGGCCACTCATTTGGCTAATTTCTATGATCAGTGCTTGAATTTCTTCCATGGCACTATTGGCATTGGAAGCCTGAGCCACCGATTGATCCATATCCTCCATACAACTTTGAATGACCTTGTTGGCAGAGGTGGAGCTATTTTGTAGGTTGCTGATCATGTTTTCGATTTCTGATGTGGACTCTGTCGTACGTTGCGCTAGTACTCGAACTTCGTCCGCGACGACCGCAAAGCCACGACCTTGCTCACCAGCTCGCGCAGCTTCGATGGCTGCATTTAATGCCAGCAAATTGGTTTGCTCGGCGATATTGCGAATCACATCTAAAATTGAGCCTATCTGACTGCTCATCGATTGGAGATCTTTGACGGCATCAACGGATTGAGTTAAGCGTGTTTCAAGTTGGTTAATCGTTGTAATGTTGTCGTTCATTATCTGGCGACCAGATTCTGAAGCGCTTTCAACTTGCTCGACCATCTGTTGAGAGCTTTGCGCACTTTGAGCAACCTCTTGAACAGAGTGAGCCATCTCAGTCATTGCCGTTGCAACATTCGCGGTTTGCTCGCGCTGTTGACTAAGTTGCGATTGTGCCTGAGAGGAGGTTTCTTGGTTAATACTGGCAGTATTGGTTAGGTTGTCTGACGCACTGTTTAATTTTTGCAAAATATCGTGGAGGTTATCCGCCAGAGAATTGATGTGTCCACTGACTCGGCTAAATTCGTTGTTGTAGCGTATCTCTATTCGTTGAGTCATATCACCTTGTGTCAAACTCTCTAGAGTTGAGAGGATACGAGTCAGAGGTGACCGTACGCTATGGGCAATGTGATAGCCAATACCTATAGCAAGGGCTATGACGAGAGCACCCAGTGCGACAGAATTGATAACACCTTGATCATATACCTCACTGGCTTCTGCAAGAGAAGCGTGAAGGCTGTCCTGAGCTGCTTGACCAAAGGAAGTTAAGACTGCCATTGTATTATCGACTTCTAAGGTCAGGTTAGCAATGTTAGCGTAAAGGGCTGCTTTCGCTTGAAGGTAGGACGCATGCTGGTCGAGTACGCCGCCTTTTTTTCCGATATCAGTGGTGAACTGCTGAACAGACGCATCGAAAACTTGCTTGATCTCTGGCATCTGAGCGGTCAAACCGCGGTAGGCATAATTAAGGTGGGTGACCGCCTTTTTGTTTTTGGCTACGGCCTTGTTGACGAATTCTAGATCATTGCTTGCCAGAGCATCAGAAGTAATGACCTCAGCATCTTTTAGTTTGATAAAGTAACTTTTAGCCATCACTTTAACCGAAATACTACTTTGGTCATCGACATATTCTTTCATACCCACACTGAGCTCAGAATGTAGGCGTTGGAAGCGGCGAGATGATTTCTGTACTTCGGCTTGAGCAACAAACATGTCGCGATAGTTACTCATAGCGTCGTCGGCTTCGGTGAAGTATCGCTGCTCCATCTCTTTAAGCTGTTCGATACTGGTCAGTAGTTCGGTATTTCCATCACTCGCTTTGGCTAAATCCAGAAGCGCTTGACCGTAGCGTTGTTTTGCTTGGTCAAATTGTCCGCGAATCTCCTCCATGCGACTTGAGCTCTGCGTTGTCAAAAAGTCCTTAAAAAGCTTGTCGGCAGAGAGTAGGTAAACGCTGGTCTGGTTAGATTGTGACACTAAAGGTAAAGCGGTGTTTGAAACACTGCCAAAGTTGGTGTGAATTTGTTGCATCCCTCGCATTGTCATAATAGTTGAAATAACAAACATTATGATGATCAATGCAAACCCAGCGTACATACGCTTGATCACTGAGCCTCTCATAGATCTCTCCCTAAAACTTACTTGTCTTAAAAAATTAACAAAAAGAGAGGTATTGTATTGAGGGTGAGACGCGCATTTTATGACGCATCATACAAATTTAGCCATCTACTACTATCAGTACGGTGTATATGTTAAGTGAACACTGTTTTTTATTGTGATCTGGACAAGCTTAGCGCATACTCCATGGAAACGATCAACGATAACAACGCTTAATGGAGTGCTTCATGGCTGAAGAAACCATTTTCAGTAAAATTATTCGCAAAGAAATCCCTGCCGACGTGGTTTACCAAGATGACCTCGTTACCGCATTTCGTGACATCAACCCTCGTGCGCCAAGTCACATTTTGATCATCCCTAATAAATTAATCCCAACAACGAATGATATTGAAGAGGCGGATGAAGCCGCGATGGGGCGCATGTTCACTGTCGCGCGTAAGCTTGCTAAAGAAGAGGGCATTGATGAGGACGGTTACCGTTTAATCGTGAACTGTAATTCTCATGGTGGGCAAGAGGTTTATCATATCCATATGCATTTGGTTGGCGGCCGTCCACTTGGGCCAATGTTAATGAGTTAAAGATATATTTCTTATAAGGATGGCGGTATTCATACAAACTTTTTATTAATGCCGTTGTCCAATCGCGACGATGATGAAAATCTAATAACTAATTTCGGAGTACGAAGTGCGTAAACACATTCGACTCGCATTCGTGATATTCAGCTCTGCTGCACTTTCTGCCTGTGCCAATTTTTCTGCTGGGAACTTATTTAGTCATTACAGCGCACAAAATGATGAGGTCTATCAGTCAGTCAAAGCAGGTCAATATCAAAAGGCTGAAGAAGCCTTACCTGAAAATGTTGCTGGCGATATTCTGGATAACTTTGAGAGAGGCAGAGTTTACTTGCTTAATCAGCAGTACGCTGACAGTAAGTCCGCGTTTGAAGCGAGTGACCAAGCGGTTCGAGTTCAGCAGGATAAAGCAACAATATCTGTCACAGGGACGGCGACAAGTATTGGTGCTTTGGCTGTCAATGATAATCTGGACATATATACACCGGCTGATTACGAGCTAGGCTTTTTACACCTTTATTTGGGCTTGAGTTACCTCAAGAACAACAGCCTTGAAGGTGCGTTGATTGAAATGCGCCGTGCAAATCAGGTTCAGGAGCAAGCTCGTAAGGACAGAGAAAGAGAGCTAGAGTCTGCCCAGCAGGACTTACAGGCTCAGGGATTAACATCGAACCTTGGTAGTATTTTATCGAGCTACCCAGATGCGGGTGAAACCCTACAGGCGGTACAAAATGGCTATCTGTTGTATTTATCGGCTTTGCTTTATGAAGCGGATAACTCCTTAAACGATGCCTATGTGGATTATCGGCGTGCATTAGCCGTGATGCCAGATAATGCTGAGATCATTGATGGCGCTAAGCGAGTTGCAAAGCGACTAGGCATGAATGAAGACCTCGTTCAGCTAGAGAAGTATTACGGCGAGGCCCGTTACTTAAGTGACGACGAAGCAAGAGTTATCGTCTTAGAAGAGCAAGGTATCGTCGAGGCGATGCGTGGCTGGAAGCAGTCTTTACCTCTTTACGATGGTCGTGGTAATGGGGCGTTGTACTCTATCGCATTACCTTATTACCCTCAGCCAGTTAGTCAGTCGTTTACTCCAGTACAGCTCAATAATAATAAGCTGCGTAGTGACTTGCTGACAGACGTTAACTTGATGGCGCAGAGAGACTTATCTGAGCGAATGCCAATGATCATTATCCGTCAGGCATTACGGGTTTGGGCCAAGGATGAGCTGCGTAAGAGTGCAGCCCAAGATGATGAACTTGGTAATGCCTTGCTCAATATTTGGAATACATTGACAGAGCAACCGGATACACGCAGTTGGATTACGTTACCTGGAGAAATTCGTAGTAGCAGTGCCGTCGTGAAGCCAGGGAAACAGGTGATTCATGTTGCGGGTCAGGAGTACCAGTTTGATGTTGAAGCAGGTCGTACTGCTTTAGTTTGGGTCTCTCGTCAGGGAGGCAGTGCTACAATTTGGCATAAACAGTTAGGAAAAATTCGATGAAAAAATGGCTTATTGCAGTAATGGCTGCTTTGGTGATGGTTGGCTGTTCTAGTAACACAGCAGGGCTGCGGATTGATGGTCAGTCGCAAACCGTTTTATTTGGTGACAACGTCCTCGCAGGGCGCCTGCAAATCGAAGATATCTCAACAACGCAAGTTGATGGCCGTGCTCGGGGGATTGTCCGCTTAGCGAGTCAATACCAGGGTGATCAACATATTCAGTATCGCTTTTACTGGTATGACGATGAGGGTCTAGAAGTGAATAGCAAGTTAGGTCCTTGGCGTCAGGCTATCGTCCGTGGCATGGAAACCATTGCTATTTCTGAAGTTTCAGTGAATCCGAATGGTACTCAGTTCCGTGTTCAGATTCGCGAAAATGAACACTAAACCGAACTAAAGTTCATTAACTTTAGTCATACACTCATAACATAAGATTCTATAAAAGTTTGAGGAACCAAGAATGAAAAAAAGTGTTATTGCATTACTTGGCTTAGCTGTCATTTTAGGCGGCTGTTCTAATAAAGTGAGCTACGGTGATGCACAAGCGGTGGAAACCACGACAATCGATTTTGGCTCAACCGATTTGCAAAAGATTGCAGGTGAAATGGTCGATAGCATGATGGTGTCTGGCTCTGTTTCTGCGATCACTCGTGATTCTCGTCCTATTGTTTTTGTCGAACGCATCAAGAATAAAACAAGTGAACACATTGATACTGAATCTATTACCGATACTATCAGTACTAAGTTGTTGAACTCAGGTAAATTCCGCTTTGTTGATATGGACCGAGTTGAGTCAGTTCGTGATCAGCTTAATTTCCAGAACAACGACGAATTAGTTAACCAGAGTACAGCTATCCAATTTGGTAAGATGGTAGGGGCTCAATACATGCTATACGGAAACCTGTCGAGCATTGCTAAAGCAGGTGGCAGCGATAAAGATGTCTATTACAAAATGACCATGCGTCTCATGGATCTTGAAACAGGTCTTATTGAGTGGGCCGATGAGACTGAAATTCGTAAGCAAGAGTCTAAGAGCTTCTTAGGGCTTTAATTGATAGAGGAGTGATTTATGGCCAGGATGTCATGGCATGAAGCATGTCAGTTAGACGATTCATTAAAGTCATTGGATCACTTCTTTTCTATTGCTCCGGATCATGCTCAAACGTTAACCGGAGGATTGACCAATCGCTGCTGGAAGGTGGTTACCCAAAGCGGCGATTGTTTTGTTTGGCGACCTAACACACCAATCACTAAAGCCTTCTCCATTTCCCGCTTTCAAGAATATCAAATTCTATCTGCTGTCGAAGAGTTTCTACTTGGGCCTAAAGCTATTCAGATTAATGAGCATGGGCTACTAGTCGAATGGATTGAAGGGGAGTCGTTGGCTGATGGCTTACCTTTTGATTCGTTACTCAAAACGATGATTAAGATCCACAGTTTGGACACCACAAGGATTCCGGTTGCTCCGTTTAATTTTACCGCTCGTGTTGACCACTACTGGATGCAACTACGAGAAGAGTTAAGATCTAACGACTATCTGGATATTTACCAGCAATGGCGCAGTTCACCAAGTCTGGCTGATGTTGGCTTAGCTCTTTGTCACTTAGATTTAGCGGGCTATAACATGGTTAAACACTCAGAGGGTATCATGGTGATTGATTGGGAATATGCAGCGATTGCAGATCCTCGCTTGGATTTGACTCTCAGTATTGGTGTGGTGGGGGAAAAGCCACTAGAGTCAGTATATCGGTATTGCCAGCTAAGAAACATTGATGGAGTCGATGATTGGGTCGAGGGTGTCCTTGCTTGGCAACCCAGAGCAACCATGATGGCAATGCTTTGGTATTTATTGGCCTATCAGCTTTGGGGAGATGAGCAGTATTTAACCCAAGCACAAGCTTTACGCGACACATTTTGTAGCTAAGATCACTGTTTGAACGTCTGACATACTTAATTGTTTACGCTGACTTTAAAACCTTTCTTTTCGTGGTAGATTTAATGGATAAGAATCGAGGGTGATAGAATGATTATTTACTTACATGGTTTTGATTCCACAAGTCCAGGAAACCACGAAAAAGTGCTTCAGTTGCAGTTCATTGATGAAGACGTCCGCTTTATTAACTACAGCACTTTGCATCCTAAGCATGATATGCAACACCTACTCAAAGAAGTTCATAAAGCGATTGAGCAGTCTGGGGATCGCGATGCAATTATTTGTGGTGTTGGATTAGGTGGCTACTGGTCTGAGCGAATAGGCTTTTTATGTGGTATCAAGCAGGTGATTTTCAATCCTAACCTGCACCCAGAAAAAACAATGCAGGGCCGCATTGACCGCCCTGAGGAGTACGAAGATATCGCCACCAAATGTGTTGAAGAATTTCGTACCAAGAATAAAGACCGTTGCCTCGTTATCCTATCCAAAGAGGATGAAGTACACGATAATCGAAAAACGGCTGATGAATTAGGTCTTTACTATCAAGTGATATGGGATGAAACGCAAAGCCACAAATTTAAGAAGATCTCCCAACACCTACAAACGATGAAAGCTTTTAAGTCTGCAAGTTAATCGTTTTCTTCAACTCAGATGACTAATAAGCGAAGTGTGTCTAGCACTTCGCTTTCTTACTTCCCATTCATTTCAACATCGCGACAAATTTAAGGGTAATTGATGTAATCTTTTGTTGCGTGGCATATTTTGCTCTATATAATGAATCTATTATAAATTTTTTGATAAATATCAAAAAAAATTGAGAGCGAGTGTAGAGCTTGCCCACAGAATGTTAATTATCTGAGCAGATTGGCTTTGATCTCAGAAACATATTTTCCAATTAACGTGTCCAACATTACAAACGAAACCTCTAATTGCCTTGACGTCGTAAGACTGAAACCTTTTTCAGCAGACCGGCATGAAATCACACAATTTTATCGAGACGAATCATCGGCTCGAAACCTATTTTTTATTTCTAGAGGATTGTTGCTGTGACTCGAATTATCGTAGTAGGTGGTGGTGCAGGCGGACTTGAGCTTGTTACTAAACTTGGCCGTACATTGGGTCGAAAAGGACGAGCGAAAGTGACCCTTGTCGACCGGAAAGCAAGCCATTTGTGGAAACCTCTTTTGCATGAGGTGGCTACAGGTTCATTAGACGAAGGGGTCGATGCTCTAAGCTATCGCGCACATGCAAAAAATCATCATTTTGATTTCCAAATGGGTAGCCTTGAGGATATCGATAGAGAGCGCAAAGTCATCAGGCTGGGCGAACTTAGAGATGAACATGATGAGCTTTTAATGCCAGAACGTGAACTTGAATATGACATTCTCGTCATGGCTCTTGGCTCTACTTCCAATGACTTTAATACTCCGGGTGTCCGTGAACATTGCATTTTCTTAGATAGCACTGAACAGGCACACAAGTTTAGAACTGAGATGAACAATGAGTTCCTCAAATTACACGCCAAGCATGGCCATGGCACTGTTGATATTGCAATTGTAGGTGCGGGTGCAACAGGCGTTGAATTGTCGGCAGAACTTCACAATGCCGTAAAAGAGCTTCGCACCTATGGCTTTGGTGATCTTGACTCCAGTAAGCTCAATGTCAACTTAATCGAAGCTGGTGAACGCATTCTTCCTGCTCTCCCACCACGAATTTCCAGTGCAGCGCATCATGAGCTGACCAAACTAGGTGTGAAGGTTCGTACTACGACCATGGTCACAGAAGTTGGTGATGATGGACTACTCACCAAAGATGGAGAAAAGATTCCTGCTCAAATTATGGTTTGGGCTGCTGGCATCAAAGCTCCGGACTTTGTCAAAGACATTGGTGGTCTTGAGACTAACCCTATTAATCAATTGGTGGTAAAAGATACGCTACAGACGACTCGTGATGACGATATTTTTGTTATCGGTGATTTGGCTCAGTGTACACAAGCAGATGGTTCTTTTGTTCCCCCACGAGCCCAAGCTGCGCATCAAATGGCAAGCTGCGCATTTTCTAACATCGTTGCGAAGTTGAATGGTCGAGATCTGAAAGCCTATGTCTATAAAGATAAAGGTTCTTTGGTGTCTTTGAGTCAGTTTTCGACCGTAGGGAGCTTGATGGGTAATCTAACCAAAGGTTCTATGATGGTGGAAGGTCGCATTGCACGAGTCGTTTATATATCGCTTTATCGCTTACATCAAATGGCGTTACATGGCGTGTTCAAGACGGCTCTAATTATTTTGATGGGGCGGATCAACCGAGTCCTTCGTCCAAACCTCAAGCTACATTAATGCTGGAAACGACAAACAAAGAGCACCAATGAGTGCTCTTTTCGTATCCATTATCACAATATCCCACCGCTAAGTGGTCTCGGGTTCAAGAGGAAGCTATCAGCGATTGTCTGGGAGGATGGAATAGACAAAACCTTGTCGAGGCTGACCGTCAAAGAGATAGCGGTTTGGAGCGCTGACTTCGTATTGAGCACCACACGATTCCGCTAACTTTTGACTCGGCTTATTCTCCGGATCGCACACCACCTCGATGCGAGTCACTTTTAGTTGAGAAAAGCAAAACTCAACTAATGAATCGAAGGCTTCTTTGGCATAGCCTTGTTTCTGATAAGCATCGCTTAGCCAGTAGCCGAGGCTTGCCATGTTGAAGGTATGGTAGAGTTCGTTAATGGCGACCATGCCAATCAGCGCATTGTCACATCGGCGATATACGCCAAATCCATAGGCTTCTGATTTCACCCAATTGAGGCGCGTAGCTAGAATGAATCTCTCTGCTTCTTTGGTTGAAAATTGGGCATGGCACCAGTCTATCCAGCGGTGTAGGCTCGGAGAGCTTGTGACGCAATCAGCCAACTTGGTAGCATCTTCTTGTGGAATGAGCTTTAAGACAAGCCGAGGGGTAATGATGTGGTAGTCTGGGCTCATATCACTCCTTGATAGTAAAACAGCCCTATCTAAGGGCTGCTTGTTATTTGGTTTTATTCTGCTTACTGAGCGACTCGACGTACTTGAATGATCATACCGAGTAGTGGGTGATCTAGGAAATGGGTTTCAGTACTTCGCATGCGTCGTTTTTGATCCATCCGGTAACTCTTTAAGAATTCCTCGGTATGAAGAGTTGGAGTAACGTCTTCCATTAAGCCAGCCTGAACTGGCTCATCAGTGAGTGTGTTTTCGGTCGTTGTTAAATCTATAGGCTTGGACTCGAAAGAGACTTCACGAACGCTTGGAGACTTCAAATCTAGTTTTAAGTCTGCATAAAGGTAGTGCTCGACGTAAACCTGAAGCTTACCATCTAACTCATAGAGTGGTTTAGCGATAGTTTCTTCTGTTACGCCATCAATAACTTCCGTACCTGCAGAGTATCTTTGTGAACCGTCAGCGTTAAACTGGCCGGAAAAATCGCGTCCAGCTTGAATGTGAAATGTAGGGGCAACGTGACGGTTACCGTCTCCTTGACGCCAAGCGGTATGTAGTAAGACTTTGAAACCCGCATGATTTTTCAACTTCTGAACCTGAGAGTTCAGCTTATAAGACGAAGCTGGTAGAAGCTCTACTCCTTTTCGCGTGCGATAGTTGGCATCATTTAAGTTACCCACCTTGTTCATGGAAATCTCAGGGAGCGAGTTCGGCCAAGATTCAGCGGTTTGCTCAGGGTTAACCGCACGCTTAAAAATGATCACTTCTATATCAAATTGGCGCTGTGCCCATGATGGCATAGCAACAACAAGAAGTAGTAGCGGGATCAGCTTTTTCATTACAACTCCATAATCAGGTGAATACACCTTGGAAAATTAGTCAACCTGATTAAATCAGGCTTGTGGCAGTAAGTTCAGCTTGAACTCAGACAACATGTCACCGACAAATTGAATTCTCTTACGTCTGTCGACCAATGGTACCGTAAACTTGAACTTAGTTGGGCCTTCCATTGCGAATTTTTGTGGCTGAGATTGCAATAGTTTAACTAAATACGCTGGATTTATGTCAGCGTCAGGATAGAACTCGATGAATCCGCCTTTGTCATGCGCTTCGATTTTCTTGACTTTAATAGACGCCGCTTCAAGTTTCATTTCTGATACTGAAAGTAAATTTTTAGTGGCATCCGGTAATAGCCCAAAGCGGTCTATTAACTCGATTTTGAGATCATCGAGTTCAGCTTTATCAGACACGCTGGCTATTTGCTTATACATCGAAAGGCGGGTGTTGATATCCGGTATGTAGTCATCGGGAAGCAGGGCAGGTAAACGCATTTCAACTTCCGTTTGCTCTCTGAGTAACTCATCCAGAGACGGTTCTTTGCCTTCTTTTAATGCTTCGACTGCTTGCTCAAGCATTTCCATGTACAAAGTAAAACCGACCGACTGTATCTGTCCGCTTTGCTCATCACCAAGGAGTTCTCCGGCACCACGAATTTCAAGGTCGTGAGTGGCAAGGGTAAAGCCCGCACCGAGATCCTCGAGCGAAGTGATGGCATCAAGGCGTTTGATGGCGTCTTTCGTCATTGCTTTAGGGTGAGGCGTAAGTAGGTAAGCGTAAGCTTGATGGTGTGAACGCCCTACACGACCGCGAAGCTGGTGCAGTTGCGCAAGGCCTAGGTTGTCAGCTCTGTCCATAATAATAGTGTTAGCGGTTGGGACATCGATGCCTGTTTCAATGATAGTTGTACACACCAGCAGATTAAATCGCTGGTGGTAGAAGTCATTCATAATTCGCTCAAGTTCGCGCTCTCGCATTTGGCCGTGGGCGACGGTGACTCGGGCTTCTGGGACCAGTTTCTCCAAGTCAGCGGCCACTTTTTCGATGGTTTCTACCTGATTATGTAGGAAATACACCTGACCACCGCGCATGATTTCACGTAGCACGGCTTCTCTGACTACGGCATCGTCATTTTGGCGAACAAAGGTTTTTATTGCTAAGCGTCGAGCTGGAGGCGTGGCTATGATGGATAGATCACGCATGCCGCTCATTGCCATGTTCAAAGTCCGTGGAATTGGTGTTGCAGTGAGAGTCAGAATATCTACATCCGCGCGCATAGCCTTCATTTTTTCTTTCTGGCGTACGCCAAACCGGTGTTCTTCGTCGACAATTAACAGGCCGAGGTCTTTGAATTTGATGTCATTAGACAGCAGTTTGTGAGTGCCGACCACTAAGTCGACTTTGCCGTCTTCAATATCTTGTAAAACTTGCTTCTGTTCTTTGGCAGTTTTAAAACGTGACAGGACTTCGACGCGGATGGGTAAGTTGGCAAAACGATCTCTGAAGTTTTCGAAGTGTTGCTGGGCGAGTAACGTCGTTGGGACTAATACCGCTACTTGTTTGCCGTTATCTGTTGCAACGAAAGCAGCGCGCATAGCAACTTCTGTTTTACCGAAGCCGACATCACCACATACCAATCGATCCATGGCTTTAGCTTGACACATGTCAGACATCACAGCGTTGATCGCCATGGATTGGTCGTCCGTTTCTTCAAATGGGAAGCCTGCTTTGAACGTGGCGTATTGATCTCTGTCTAGGGCAAACTTGTATCCTGGCTTGAGCTCGCGCTTAGCGTATACATCCAAAAGCTCAGCTGCTACATCGCGTACTTTTTCCGCTGCTTTACGTCGCGCTTTTGCCCATGCCTCACCGCCTAACTTGTGTAGAGGAGCGGATTCTTCCGCGCCCCCCGAATAGCGGCTGATTAAGTTCAGTGCAGATACAGGCACGTAAAGCTTGGCGTCATTTTGGTATTCAAGCGTAACGTATTCGGTTGTCATACCGCCGGCTTCAAGTGTTTGCAGGCCTATATAACGTCCAATACCGTGGTCAATATGAACTACGGGCTGACCTGGTTTGAGCTCGGCGAGGTTACGAATAACCGCATCACTATTGGTTGCCTTTCGGTCTTTACGACGACGTTGAATGACTCGGTCGCCAAGTAAGTCGCTTTCGCATATCAAGGCAAGCTGATGCTCGCCAAATAAAAAACCATGTTCCGAAGCGCCGAGCACTAAGGTGAACTTATCTTTGCTCTCCATGGCAGCTGAAAAGCTATGATGCTCAACGGGACGAAGTTTTATTCGTTGTAAAAGCTCAAGAAGGGCCTCTCGACGGCCTTCTGACTCGACAGAAAAAATGATCTTACCAGTGAAACTTTCGCTGAACTGACGAAGTGCCGACATGGGTTCTTTGTTTTGGTGTTGCACCGCTAAGTCCGGTAGAGCCTGAATCGCTGGGTTAGTTCGACCTTGCTTTTCTACAACGGCATCACTTGAAAGCTGCACTTGTGGCAGAGATTTGAACTGGCTAAATAGCTCGTCTTTTTTCAGCCACAGCTCTTCAGGTGGCAATAAAGGTCGCAGAGGATCGATTTTGCGTTGATCGTAGCGATAGTCTACATCCGCAAGAAAATGATCCACAGCATCTTCTAAGTTGCCGACCGTAATCAGTTGGCTATCATCTGCGATGTAATCAAACAGTGTTTCAGTTTGTTCAAAAAAGAGCGGCTGCCAGTATTCTATGCCTGCAGGCCAAGTCCCTTTCGAGACTTGTATATAGACGGATTCGGGTTCGCGCCTAGCTTCAAACCTTTGGCGCCAGCGAATACGGAAGTCCTCAATTGCGCTTTCAGTGGTTGGAAATTCATGGGCTGGCAATAGACGAATTTCCTGAACGTCTTCAATAGAGCGCTGATTTTCTGGATCGAAAGTGCGGATTGTATCGATCTCATCATCGAAAAAGTCGATTCTAAATGGGTCATTAGCTCCCATAGGGAAGAGGTCGAGAATAGAACCACGACTGGCATATTCTCCAGGCCCAAAGACCTGATCAACATGTCGGTAGCCAGATTTTTCTAACTGAATACGCAGCTTTTCAAGAGAGTAAAGGTCACCAACTTTGACCATCAGTGTGTGTTGCAACAAAAAGTCCCGAGGAGACTGCCTTTGCAACAAGGTACTCACCGGAACGATGGTAATACCACTGGTTTGAGTCGGTAATTGGTATAGACGCGCAATACGATCGGAAATGATTTCCTGATGTGGTGAAAAGTTATCGTATGGCAAGGTTTCCCAATCAGGGAACAGTGCGATCTCTTGGTCAGTAAACTGCTCAACTTCTTGCAACAGTTTCAATGCTGTTTGCGGATCGGCAACAGCCAATAATGTATGGCTGGAGTGTTGATTAGCAAGTTCAGCAATCGCAAGCGCCAGGCTGGCGCCCTGCAGGTTACCGACCTGTTTTTTATCTCCGGCGCCTGTCGGGCTAGCCAGATTGAAAAGCGATGTAATAGGCATAATAGAATTATTGTTTGTCGCGGTTTAGTGAACGTTGACGAAGTAATTTTTGTTGCTGATAGAGAGCGGCTTTGATCAGAAGGTCTTCATCCTGATCACGCAATAGGTCGTATTTTACCGTAATAATATACTGGTCGTCTTGTGCTTGACAGTTTTCAACGTGGCCGTAGCAATAGATGGCTGCGGATGGGTGTTCCATGAACATTTTGACGCGAGCTTTGGTATTTAATTCAAGCCTGTGATTTGTGGTGTAGCTGAATTTACTGGCGCCAAAAGACAAGGTCTGATGCCTGTATTGCTCATCATCTTGCTGAGAAAGCATAAAGGTTAACAGTAAATTTAGCTTTGCATTTTGAGTATCCAATAACTCAATCACATGCCTGAAATCATTATTCTTTAGTTCGGCACGAGCGTTGTCGTTTAGAAGGTCAAGGTGGCTGAACTCACTGGCGACTAAAAACGGTGCAGGAATTTCACTTTCAAACTGATCATAACTCGGAAATGCTCCGTCTTGAGCCAATGGCTCCACATTAACGGTCATTTTGTGGTGAACAGTGAAGTATTCTTGATCAGACATGTGAAAATTCCTTTAGGTTATCCTTTGATTATCGCTATAAGAAGCAACTAATCAAGGTATGTCATTGTTTATCACACATTTTGACGTCTAATTGGCATTTAGGGGCTACAACCTCTAGCTATAAATCGTTACAGTATCGCTTATCAAACGTTATTGGTTTTATATATGTTCCATCCGGTTTCCACCTTTATTGGCTTACGCTACTTACGCGGCCGCTCAGGTGATAGGTTCAGCCGTTTTGTTTCCTACATGTCTACCGCAGGTATCACGATTGGTGTGATGGCTCTCGTGACGGTGCTTTCAGTGATGAACGGCTTTGAAGCGCAGCTTAAAGGGCGCATTTTAGGTGTCTTGCCTCAGGCGATTGTGTCTGAAGTGGATGGCAAAACGCCTTATACTGAACAAGCTCCTGATTTCGCCAAGCAGTTATCAACAGCTGCGCATCCTGAGCCCATTGTACAAAGCGAAGCTGTGGTTCAAAGCTCTGACAATCTTTCCGCAGGCCTACTGATTGGCATTAAACCTAGTGATCATGACCCTATTGAGTCGCATTTGGTTGCTGGTCGGTTGTCATCTTTGCAAGCAGGCAAATATCAGGTGTTCATTGGGCATACTTTAGCGAGAGCAATAGATGTTTCGCTTGGTGACAAGGTTCGTTTAATGGTCACAAGTGCCAGCCAGTTTACGCCACTTGGTCGAATTCCAAGTCAACGCATATTTACCGTTGCGGGGATTTATAACACGGGGTCAGATGTCGATGGCCAGTTAATGTTGACCCATATTGATGATGCGGCACGATTGCTACGTTTCAAAAAAGACACGATTACGGGCTGGCGATTGTTTTTTGATGATCCTTTTGTGGTTGGCGAGCTCAGTAAGATGCCTCTTCCTGACAGTTGGCAATGGCAGGATTGGAGAGATCAACGAGGTGAACTGTTTCAGGCGGTCCGAATGGAAAAGAATATGATGGGCTTAATGCTAGGTTTAATCATTGGCGTCGCTGCCTTCAACATTATTTCAGCTCTGATTATGGTTGTAATGGAAAAGCAGTCAGAAGTGGCGATTTTGAAAACTCAAGGAATGACAGATAGACAAATTCTGGCGATTTTCATGGTCCAGGGTGCGAGCAGTGGTGTCATTGGCTCGCTCATGGGCGGGACTTTGGGTGTTCTACTCGCCAACAACCTTAATACGTTACTTGATGGTGCAGGGGTTGCTTTGTTCGCAGTAGGCGGCCAGTTGCCGATCGTTATCAACCCTATTCAAATAGCTATCGTGGTTGTTCTTGCTATTGCACTCAGTCTGCTGGCAACACTTTTTCCGTCTTTTCGTGCATCTTCCGTTAAACCAGCTGAGGCTTTGAGATATGAGTAACCTGCTTCAATGTCATAATATTTGTAAAACCTATCGCGAGGGTTCTCTAGATACTCAAGTACTTAAAGGGGTCAGTTTCGAACTGAAGAAAGGTGAGTTAGTCTCCATTATTGGCTCTTCAGGCTCAGGAAAAAGTACTTTGTTGCATATTTTAGGAGCGTTGGATGATACCACTCAGGGAGAAGTCACTTTTTTAGGGCAGAGCTTGTCTCAGTTGAGTTCGAATAAACAAGCTAAGCTTCGCAACCAACATCTTGGCTTTGTTTATCAGTTTCATCACCTGTTGGCGGACTTTAGTGCGCTGGAAAATGTTGCGATGCCACTGCTTATCGGTGGAACTAAAACAGCCAAGGCGAAAGAGGCGGCAAAAGCGCTGCTGGACAAAGTCGGTTTGAGTCATCGTATTGATCATCGTCCTTCAGAGCTTTCTGGTGGTGAACGGCAGCGTGTCGCTATTGCTCGAGCACTAGTCAATAATCCGGCCCTTGTTTTAGCAGATGAACCCACGGGTAACTTAGATCACAAAACAGCGCTCGCTATTTATGATCTGATGCGCGAATTGAATGAGCAATCCGGTACCGCTTTCTTGGTCGTGACTCATGATGGGGAGTTGGCTAGCAAGATGGATCGTCAATTACACATGCAAGATGGTTTGCTACTCAATGTGCAGGAGGCGTAATTTGTTCTCATCTCTTTCCCTGTTTATTGGTGGTCGCTTTAGCCGAGCAAAACAACGCAACAAAATGGTGTCGTTTATTTCCTTGTCTTCCACGATTGGTATTGCGGTTGGTGTGGCAGTGATCATCATTGGTTTGTCGGCAATGAATGGGTTTGAGCGCGAGTTAAAAAATCGCGTGTTATCGGTGATCGCTCATGGTGAGTTTGAAGGAGTTCGCGGGCCGATAGAGGGATGGCTGTCTGTGGTTGAGCAAGCGGAGAAACACCCTAAAGTGGAAGCAGCAGCGCCCTACGTAAAGATCACAGCTTTGGCGGAAAAAGGTCAACAGCTTAAAGCGCTTGAAGTCAGAGGTATCGATCCCGAACAAGAGTCAGCGGTTTCTAATATGAGCCAATACATTGATGCTCAAGTGTGGAAGCAGTTTAGAGCTGGAGATAAGCAAGTCATTTTGGGTCAAGGGGTAGCAAAGCTATTAGGTGTTTCTCAAGGCGATTATATTACGCTTATGATCCCGACATCGGGTTCGACTACCAAGGTTCAGGCTCCTAAACGCGTTCGTGTCAGAGTGGTGGGATTACTTAAACTTAATGGGCAGATTGATCATAATTTAGCATTGGTTCCTCTGAAAGATGCTCAGCAGTACGCTAAGTTGGGTGAGGCCGTTACGGGGGTCTCTTTAAGAGTCTCTGATGTCTTGAATGCAACGCAAATTGTCCGAGAGGCAGGGAATACACTGAACGTCTATGTTTATTTGCGTAGCTGGCAACAGACGTACGGTTTTCTGTATCGTGACATCCAGCTTGTACGAACAATTATGTATGTAGTTATGGTACTCGTCATTGGCGTCGCAAGTTTTAATATTGTCTCTACACTAATGATGGCGGTGAAAGATCGCGCTTCAGAGATTGCAATATTACGAACCATGGGGGGAAGTGATGGTCTCATCAAGCGTATTTTTGTCTGGCAAGGAGTCTTCTCTGGAGTGCTCGGTAGTCTAGTTGGAAGTGTCTGTGGCGTTTTAGTGGCAGCGAATTTAACTGAACTGATCAAAGGTCTCGAGGGGTTAGTTGGACACCAGTTCTTATCTGGTGATATCTATTTTGTTGATTTTCTTCCTTCTCAAATCAACTTATCAGATGTGGGGTTGGTTTCAGGAACGGCAATCGTTTTAAGTCTACTCGCGACTTGGTACCCAGCATCGCGTGCCAGCAAACTCAACCCCGCTGCTGTATTAAGCGCAAAATAGAAGTGCTAACGAAAAAAGGACCTAAGTGGTCCTTTTTCATTTTTAGTCGACATAACCGTTTCATGTTCTACTAAGTTTGGTCGAATTCTGATCAGATTAACTTCTACTTCTTAAGCAACCCGCCTAATCTAATCTTTCGTTGTTGCCAGCTACGCACAACAGAGTATCGCCACAGAGCTGTAATACCAAAGTAGCCAGCAATTGCAGAGGCGATACCGCAAATAATGCAGCCAAGTAGGAAAGGGGGGCCGATAGTGCTCATCTGATGCAAGATAAACTCCCAGGATAACTCAAAGTGAAAAGCCTGTGGAGGAGTGTGCATCACCCAAGCGCCCACTTTGTACGCAAAATAAAACAGCACTGGCATGGTAATGGGGTTACTTACCCAAACTAAAGCCACGGATAAAGGAAGATTAACGCCACAAAGAATGGCCAAGCCAGCGGACATGATCATCTGGCTAGGGAGAGGAACGAAAGCCATAAATAGGCCAACAGCAAATGCCCCAGACGCAGAGCGTCGGTTTAGACACCATAGGTTTGGGTTGTACAGCACGTTGCCAAAAATTTTGAGTGCTTTCTGACGCTTTATTACTTCGTGGTCAGGCATAAAGCGTTTGATGAATTTTCTTGGCATAGGGAAATATGACTCTCTACTTTAATTACTGGACGCTTATTTCGTTCTCTTTCCTTATATCAACCGCTCAATTTTGGTGGTACATGCCATCATGGGAGTGGTTGTTTCCCTGTCTCTTGACCCTGATGCTCAGCATAAGCTCAAAATCGCTGAGGTGGTGTGCTGGTTTTGTATTCGCATGCTTGATACTCGTGGTACACAGTAACCTTTTACGTCACCAGCAAGCAATCCTTTTCCAAGCTGGTCAGGATATTACCATAAATGCGAAGGTTGACAGCTTTTTTAAGCAAATAAGTCACGGTTTTCAAGGGGAAGCTGTGGTGAGATCAATTAACGGTAAAGACTTACACATTTTATTGAGGCCTAGAATATGGCTTGCCTCACCTGACATGCTTACCCCAGGAGATGAGATCACCGCGAGAGTTAAGCTTAAGCCGATTGTCGGTTTACTCAATGAGGTTGGTTTCGATCGCG
The DNA here is from genome assembly GCF_022398025.1 of Vibrio sp. Isolate25. NCBI lineage: Bacteria > Pseudomonadati > Pseudomonadota > Gammaproteobacteria > Vibrionales > Vibrionaceae > Vibrio > Vibrio sp. Isolate25. The sequence continues at coordinate 50,014 of NZ_JAKEUT010000007.1, read as the reverse complement.
AAACGTATGCGCTACAAAAGCGTATTGTGGGTAAAGCCACCGTCAAAGTGAAAGCGCATTATTGGGTTCGTCAGTTAAGTACTATTCGCTATAGCTTGTATCAGCAAGTTGCGGACTCTATAGATCTCCTGCCAAGCCGTGGGATAATTTTGGCCCTGACGTTTGGTGTTCGTGATGCTCTGACCGCTGAGTTAAAAGAACACTTAAAAGCCAGTGGGCTCAGTCATCTCATCGCGATTTCGGGGTTACATATTGGCATTGTTTTTTATGTCGGTTGGTTGTTAGGAAAGTGGGTTTTAAGAGCTTTGCCTAAAGCAGTACATGCTCCCTTTGTCATTGCGATTGTATTAGCAAGTACATACGCATGGTTAGCCGGATTTTCCATTCCCACTCAAAGAGCACTTTGGGCATCTTGCTTAATGGTACTCTTGCAAGTCTCCTTTAAGCGTCTTCCAGCTAGCTACAAGTGGCTGATGATTCTATCTTGGTTGCTGATGCTTGACCCATTTTCATCGACGTCTTCTAGCCTCTGGTTATCCATGTGGGCCGTCGCGATTATTCTTATTTTTGTTTCATTACATCCACGCGCAAGTTGGATAAATGCACTACGGCTACAACTGGTATTCGTGGTCGGAATGACTCCGCTTGTTGCGGCTTCTTTTTATGGTCTTAGTTTAAGTAGCTTTTTATACAATTTAGTCTTTGTTCCTTGGTTCAGTTTCATTGTGGTCCCACTGACATTATTGGCGTTGATGATGGAGTGCCTGTTGAACGCATCTTTTATGTGGGGATGGGTCGATGTTGTTTTAAAGCCAGTATTGTTTGTAATTCCCCTTGCTGAAAATGGTTGGGTGACTCTTAGCCAACACCAAATAGCTTTATTATTTCTGGGATTTTTCTTCTTGGTGTTGACTCACTGGCTAAGCCGTCTAGGCATGGCAGCTATAGCGATTTGCTTGTTTATCCATACTATCAACTGGAGAACTCCCCCAGTATGGCAAGTCTTTGTTTTAGATGTTGGTCACGGCTTAGCCATTGTAGTGCAGCAAGGTTCTCACGCCATTGTTTATGACACAGGCATGGCTTGGAGCGGAAGCAGTATCGCAGAGCAAGTGATCACTCCTTTTCTCCACTACCATGGAGTCGATGAGATTGATATGTTGATTGTATCTCATTCGGATATGGACCATTCAGGAGGAATGGAACATCTCATTCAATATTGGCAACCAAAAAAACTGATTGCAAGTCAGCAAATAACGGGTGCTCAAGCCTGCCTTAGAGGGAGTCATTTACAGTGGGGAAACCTAGAATTAGAGTTTTTGTGGCCATCCAATGTGGTCAAGCGAGCATACAACCCGCATTCATGCGTTGTACGACTTTTTCATCCTGAGTTCCAGCAATCCGTTTTGTTATCTGGCGATGTGGATGCCATTGTTGAGTGGCTGCTGGTAAGAGAGGCTGAGTTACTTGACAGTGACATTCTCATTGCTCCTCATCATGGCAGTCGGACATCATCAACTCCCCGTTTTATAGAATCAGTTAATCCAGAATTAGCCATAGGTTCAACGGCAAAAGCAGGGAAGTGGTTATTGCCTCATCCAAGTGTTGTAAAAAGATACCAAAACTTAGGAGCTAAATGGCTCGACACTGGCAGTGCTGGACAAATTAGCATCAGCTTTTATCCACTAGAGTGGAAAGTGGAGGCAATCAGAGCAAGGAAAGGTCGGGCTTGGTATAGGCAGACGCTACGTAAGGGGGTAGAATAGCGCGAATATTGTAAGAAAAATAAGCAGTTCTATGTCTCTTAATCAAGATGAAACGACCCTGCAGACTTTTAAGCGTCTCTGGACCTATATTCGCCTGTACAAAGCGGGTCTCGCTGTCGCGGTCGTTGCTCTCATTATCAATGCGGTTGCGGATACTTACATGGTATCGCTACTAAAACCTCTACTGGATGAAGGTTTTGGGGATACCGAATCTAATTTTCTTCGCACGCTGCCTTTCATTGTTTTTGGCATGATGGTTCTCCGAGGACTGAGTGGATTTGTTTCTGCCTACTGTTTGAGTTGGGTTTCAGGCAACGTCGTTATGTTAATGCGTCGGCGGATCTTTAGTCAGTTTATGCATATGCCGGTGTCTTATTTTGATAAAGAATCCACAGGTGGGTTGCTGTCTCGCATTACTTATGACTCAGAGCAGGTAGCAGGTGCCACCAGTCGAGCTCTAGTCAGTATTGTTCGTGAAGGTGCAAGTATTATCGGTTTACTGGTACTGATGTTTTGGAATAGCTGGCAACTGTCACTGGTACTTTTCATTGTCGCACCACTTGTTGCTTGGGCCATTGGTATTGTTTCAAAGCGGTTCCGTAAGATATCTAAGAGTATGCAAGACACTATGGGGCATGTGACTGCATCTGCGGAACAGATGTTAAAAGGGCATAAGGTCGTACTAAGTTATGGAGGCCAGGGGGTTGAACGAGAGCGCTTTGATACTGTGAGCAACCAAATGCGCCAGCAGTCGATGAAGCTGGTTGCTGCACAAGCCATTGCCAACCCTGTGATTCAGATCATTGCTTCTATCGCCTTGGTTGTGGTGCTTTTCTTAGCGAGTGTGGATTCGATTAAAGAACAGCTGACACCCGGTACCTTCACGGTCGTCTTTTCCGCTATGTTTGGACTATTACGTCCACTGAAAGCTCTCACCAATGTGACTTCAGAGTTTCAGCGAGGTATGGCGGCGAGCCAAACCTTGTTTGCCTTAATGGACTTGGAAACAGAGCAAGACAACGGTCAGTATGAGACTGACAAAGCTCGTGGCGAAGTGACTGTAAAAAATGTGACGTTTACTTATGAAGGGAAAGAAGCTCCAGCACTGCGAAATGTGAGCTTTAGTATACCTAAAGGCAAAACGGTCGCACTTGTTGGTCGTTCTGGTTCGGGTAAGAGTACCATTGCTAACCTCTTTACCCGTTTTTATGACGTTGATTCAGGCAGCATCGAATTAGACGGTCATGATATTCGTGATTACAAGCTGACCAACCTCCGTAGTCATTTTGCGCTGGTTTCGCAAAATGTGCATTTATTTAACGACACCATTGCCAATAACATCGCTTATGCTGCCACTGAGGATTACAGCCGTGAGCAGATTGAAGAAGCTGCTCGCTTAGCTTATGCGATGGACTTTATCGATAATATGGATGATGGGCTGGATACCATTATTGGTGAAAACGGGACAAGCCTTTCCGGCGGTCAGCGTCAGCGTATCGCCATTGCCCGTGCTTTATTGCGTGACGCACCAGTTTTGATTCTCGATGAAGCTACCTCTGCACTTGATACCGAGTCGGAAAAGGCTATTCAGTCAGCATTAGATGAGCTTCAGAAGAACAAAACGGTGCTTGTGATTGCGCATAGATTATCTACGATTGAAAAGGCCGATGAGATTCTGGTCGTTGACGAAGGTGAGATCGTTGAGCGTGGTGATCATGCCACCTTGATAGAGAAAGACGGCGCGTATGCGCAACTGCATCGAATTCAGTTTGGTGCTTAAACGGTGATTGAAAAAATCTGGTTTGAAAACCATCCTATTCGTTATGTTCTGTGGCCCTTGTTGTGGCCACTTAGCCGAGTTTTTGGGATGATCAGCCGATCTCGGCGTCAAGCATTTCAATCGGGTAAAAAAGACAGCTATAAGGCGCCGATACCTGTTGTAGTCGTGGGTAATATTACCGCTGGTGGTAATGGTAAAACACCTGTTGTGATTTGGCTGGTGGAGAAACTCCAAGCAATGGGATATTCACCAGGGGTCGTTTCTCGCGGTTATGGCGCGAAAGCGCCGTGCTATCCTCTGCTAGTGGAAGAGCAAACATCGACCAAGCATTGTGGTGATGAGCCTAAACTTATTTTCAAGCGCACCGGTGTGCCTGTTGCAGTATCTCCTGTGCGCAGTGATGCCGTGAAAGCTTTGCTTCCTCTTGACGTAGATATTGTCATTACTGATGATGGTTTACAGCACTACGCACTACAAAGAGATGTTGAGATTGTGGTGGTAGATGGCCATCGTCGATTTGGCTGTGAACAGCTCATACCTCTTGGCCCTCTACGTGAACCAACAGAGCGGTTAGCCTCGGTTGACTTCATTATCACCAATGGTGGTCAGGCAAGAGAGAATGAAGCTGCCATGACATTGACACCTAAGCTTGCTGTTAACCTGAAAACGGGAGAAACAGTGCCTGTAAGCCATTTAGACCAGCTCGTTGCGATAGCTGGCATTGGGCATCCTCCTAGGTTTTTTAACACGTTGGAGGCTCTTGGCGCGTCTCCTGTTGTAACCCAAGGTTTTGCCGACCACAAAGATTTTGAACCGTCAGAGTTGAGAGCCTTGGCAAGTCAAGGCCAACATTTGATTATGACAGAGAAAGATGCAGTAAAATGCGCGAGCTATGCAGAGCTAAACTGGTGGTATCTTCCGGTCACTGCTAGTTTTAGTGCTCTAGATGAGACGCGTATTTTGAGTAAGATTAAAGAGGTTAAGGAAAAGTATGGATCACCGTCTGCTTGAGATTGTTGCTTGCCCAGTGTGTAAAGGCAAACTAACGTTTGATAAAGATAAACAAGAACTGATCTGCAAGTTAGATCGCCTTGCTTACCCTATCAAAGAAGGTATTCCTGTTTTGTTGGAACCAGAAGCGCGCGAGATGAGCATGGAAGAGGGGCGATAATGTCGTTTACCGTTGTTATACCAGCGCGATACGAGTCCACTCGTTTGCCCGGTAAACCATTAGCTGATATCGGTGGGAAGCCAATGGTTCAGTGGGTTTATGAGCAGTCTTTACAAGCCGGTGCAGAAAAAGTCATTGTGGCAACTGATGATGTGCGGGTTGAGAATGCTGTTAAAGCATTTGGTGGTGAAGTTTGTATGACGTCTGCAGAACATGAATCAGGAACTGAGCGTTTAGCTGAAGTCGTTAAGGTAATGAAGATTCCAGATGATCATGTGATCGTGAATGTTCAGGGGGATGAACCGCTGATCCCGCCTACTATTATTACGCAGGTGGCTAATAACCTTGCTGCAAGCCAAGCTCCAATGGCGACCCTAGCGGTAGAAATCTCACATGAAGACGAAGTTTTTAACCCGAATGCTGTGAAAGTTCTAACGGATAAAGATGGTTATGCGATGTATTTTAGTCGCGCAACTATACCTTGGGATCGAGATAATTTTGCCAATGGTGGAAAAACGGTTGCTCAACCTCTGATGCGTCACATAGGAATATATGCCTATCGTGCTGGTTTTATTAATACCTATATCAACTGGGAACCAACCACTTTAGAGAAAATTGAAAGTTTAGAGCAACTTCGTGTACTTTGGTATGGTGAGAAAATTCATGTTGAAGTGGCGAAAGAAGCGCCTCCAGCAGGAGTGGACACACCAGAAGACTTAGAGGTAGTGAGAAAACTCATTGCTAACTAATAAAAAAGGCCCCAGCGGGGCCTTTTTTTGTGGCTAGATTTTACCATCGTAGTCATTGCGTTTAGGGCAAGTACCAAGAATCTCTCTCCTACCTGATTCTTTGACCTCTTCAAGAATGACATCAAACCCCCAAAGGCGATATAAATGCTTCAAGACTTCATCATAGCTATCGTCAAGTGGAATACGGTCATGTGGCACATACTGTAGTGTGAGTGAACGATCGCCTCTAACATCGACATTGAAGACCTGAATATTCGGCTCAAGGCTGCTTAAGTTGTATTGGCCTGCCAATTTTTCACGAATGTCCCGATAACCAAGGTCATTGTGGATAGCCGTGACTTCGACGTAGTTCTTCCTATCATCATCGGTAATGGCAAAAAGCTTAAAATCACGCATTAGTTTAGGAGAGAGGTATTGACTGATGAAGCTTTCGTCTTTGAAGTTTTTCATTGCAAAGTGGACGGCCTCGAGCCAATCCGTTCCCGCGAGCTCTGGGAACCATTCTTTATCTTCGTCAGTAGGTTCTTCACAGATTCTGCGAATATCACGGAACATAGCGAAGCCTAAAGCGTAAGGGTTAATGCCGCTGAAGTAAGGGCTGTTATAGGCAGGTTGAGCCACCACACTGGTATGACTGTGAAGGAACTCTAAAATGAAACGTTCGGTCACTAGCCCTTCGTCATACATGTGATTGAGTATGGTGTAATGCCAGAAGGTTGCCCACCCTTCGTTCATCACTTGAGTTTGTTTCTGAGGGTAGAAGTATTGGCTGATTTTTCGCACTATACGAACGATTTCTCGTTGCCAAGGTTCAAGTAGTGGTGCGTGTTTTTCAATAAAGTAGAGAATATTCTCTTGTGGCTCGGATGGGAATCGGACTTTCGATTCTTCTTGCTCTACTTTCCCTTTGGGCACGGTACGCCATAAGTCATTGACCTGAGATTGTAGGTAAGCTTCTCGCTCTTCCTGACGCATTTTTTCTTCTGCAATAGAGATTTTTTCGGGGCGTTTATAACGGTCAACACCAAAGTTCATCAGAGCGTGGCATGAATCCAATAAGTCTTCTACCTCTTGTACACCATATTTTTGTTCACATTCCGCAATGTAGTTTTTTGCAAACAGTAAGTAATCGATAATGGAGCTTGCATCTGTCCATGTTTGAAACAGGTAATTACCTTTAAAGAAGGAGTTGTGACCATAACACGCGTGTGCCATAACTAGTGCTTGCATAGTCACTGTGTTTTCTTCCATTAAGTAGGCGATACAAGGATCTGAATTAATAACAATTTCATACGCAAGTCCCATTTGACCATGTTTATAGCCTTGCTCCGTCTGGATGAATTTTTTGCCAAATGACCAGTGATTGTAGTTGATGGGCATACCGATACTTGAGTAAGCGTCCATCATCTGCTCTGACGTGATGACTTCGATCTGGTTAGGGTAGGTATCCAGACGATAGTGATCGGCGACACGTTTTATTTCTATGTGGTAGCGTTCAAGAAGGTCAAATGTCCAATCTGGGCCATCTGGCAGCGTCTTTTTCTTCGTTGCCCTTTTCGTTTTCGTTGTCATAGCGGCCTCCCTAAGCGGTTTCTTTTTTGAATAGCTCTCGGAATACTGGGAATATGTCTTCGACACTGCGAATGTTTTTCATTGCAAAATTATCAAAGGCACCTTCCAGTTTCTCGTACTCATGCCATAGGGTCTGATGAGAGCGGCGCGTGATTTCGATGTAAGAGTAATATTGACAGGTAGGTAGTAGATTCTTTGTTAATAGCTCACGGCAACGTGGTGAATCATCTGCCCAGTTATCGCCATCAGAAGCTTGTGCAGCGTAAATGTTCCAATCTCCCACTGGGTATCGTTCTGCGACAATTTCTTTCATTAACTTCAGAGCACTTGATACGATGGTGCCGCCTGTTTCCTGAGAATAAAAGAATTCATGTTCGTCCACTTCTTTTGCTTGCGTGTGATGGCGGATAAAAACGACATCCACGTTTTCGTAAGTCCGGGTTAAGAACAAGTACAATAAAACGTAAAAACGCTTGGCAATATCTTTGGTTGCTTGATCCATGGATCCTGAAACATCCATTAAGCAGAACATTACCGCTTGGCTTGATGGGATAGGGCGTCTTTCATAGTTTTTGAATCTAAGGTCAAAGGTATCGATGAAAGGAACTGTGTCGATTTTCCTTCTTAGGTCTTTAATTTCTTTTTTAAGTCTTTTTTCTTCAAGTAGCTGAGCAGGTTCACTCATTTTTACCTGATCAAGCTCCTGCTCAAGTTCTCTTAACATCCGCTTTTTACCTGCTGTCATTGCTGTTCGACGTGCAAGAGACTGCTGAAGAGATTTAACAATAGCAATGTTGGCAGGAACACCGGCAGTTTGGTAACCCGCTCGGTGTGTTTTCCATTCGGTGATTTTATGGATCTGATTTTTTTCCAGATTGGGAAGCTCTAGATCTTCAAACAGAATGTCTAGGTATTCATCTTTTGAAATTTGGAATACGAATTCGTCTTGCCCTTCACCGTCGGGGCTGGCATCACCCTCACCAGAACCTCCGCCTTGACCACCCCCTTTAGGGCGCTCAATTTTATCACCAGTAATAAACTGGTCATTACCCGGGTGGACCCGTTCTTTTACACCGCCTTTGCCTTGGTGAAAAATAGGCTCTTTTATATCTTTATGAGGTATCGCGACATCTTCGCCTGTTTCGGTATTCGTGATTGAACGGCGATTGACTGCGTCTGCGACAGATTCTTTGATTTGTTCTTTATGACGACGTAAAAAGCGTTGGCGGTTTACCGCGCTCTTATTTTTTCCGTTCAGTCGTCGGTCAATAAATTGCGCCATGAGTCACCCCTCTTTTGGTACATGCCTTTGTGACAGGGCATGCATCTTGTTCGCGTCCAATAACCTGCCAGAGCATGAATCTGGCAGGTACTTCATTGGCTTTCCTCTTCTAGCTTCTAGCTCCGAGGAAGGTTATCTCAGCTATTAAGATGATTTACGCACGCGTAAATACCATTCCGATAGCAAGCGAACTTGCTTCTCTGTATAGCCTTTCTCCATCATACGAGCGACGAAGTCGTCATGTTTCTTCTGATCTTCAGAAGAGGTTTTCGCATTGAAGGAGATAACGGGTAATAGTTCTTCCGTATTTGAGAACATTTTCTTCTCAATAACAGTGCGGAGTTTCTCGTAGCTTGTCCAAACAGGGTTTTGTCCGTTGTTATTTGCACGTGCACGAAGAACAAAATTCACTATTTCGTTACGGAAATCTTTAGGGTTACTAATACCTGCCGTTTTCTCTATTTTCTCTAGCTCATTGTTCAGTGCAGAACGGTCGAAGAGCTGGCCTGTTTCTGGGTCACGATACTCTTGGTCCTGAATCCAGAAGTCCGCGTAGGTGACATAGCGGTCAAAGATGTTTTGACCGTATTCAGAATAAGATTCTAGATAGGCGGTCTGAATTTCTTTACCAATAAACTCAACGTAGCGAGGCACAAGATACCCTTTGAGAAACTCAAGATATTTCTCTGCGGTTTCCTGAGGGAACTGTTCACGTTCAATTTGTTGCTCAATTACGTAGAAAAGGTGTACTGGGTTTGCAGCGACTTCAGTCTGGTCGAAATTAAACACTCTTGACAAGATCTTGAATGCGAAACGCGTTGATAAACCTGACATGCCTTCGTCAACGCCTGCAAAATCACGGTACTCCTGATAGCTCTTCGCTTTTGGATCGGTATCTTTTAATGTTTCACCGTCGTAGACGCGCATCTTAGAGAAAATTGATGAGTTCTCGGGATCTTTTAGTCGAGAGAGAATGCTAAATTGAGACAGCAACTCCAGTGTACTTGGTGAGCAGGGTGCTTTGGCAAGCTCTGAGTGATCAAGCAGTTTCTGATAGATTTTGACTTCTTCGGAAACACGTAAACAGTACGGAACCTTGACGATGTATACACGATCGAGGAACGCTTCGTTGTTTTTGTTGTTACGGAAAGTTTGCCACTCGGATTCGTTTGAGTGGGCAAGTATCATGCCATCAAATGGAAGGGCAGACAGACCTTCGGTACCGTTGTAGTTGCCTTCCTGGGTGGCTGTTAGTAAAGGGTGAAGCACTTTGATTGGTGCTTTGAACATCTCGACGAACTCCATCAAGCCTTGGTTAGCTCGGCACAAAGCGCCTGAGTAACTGTAAGCATCTGGGTCGTCCTGAGAGTAATGTTCTAACTGGCGAATATCCACCTTACCGACAAGTGAAGAAATGTCTTGGTTGTTTTCATCACCAGGCTCAGTTTTGGCAATTGCAACTTGATCCAAGATGGAAGGTCGTACTTTTACCACTTTGAACTTAGTAATATCACCACCAAATTCGTGTAGGCGTTTTGCTGCCCATGGGGACATGATCGATCGCAGATAGCGTTTTTCGATGCCATATTCGCGTTTTAGTAGCTCCCCATCTTCGCCTACATCGAATAAACAGAATGGATGGTCGTTGACTGGGCTGCGCTCTCCATCAGCGGATAATACGTAAATTGGTACTTGCTGCATGAGCGCTTTCAGTTTCTCTGCCAAGGAGGATTTACCGCCGCCAACAGGGCCGAGCAAGTAAAGAATCTGCTTACGTTCTTCCAAGCCTTGAGCTGCATGTTTCAAGTAAGAAACGATTTGTTCAATCGCTTCCTCCATCCCATAAAAATCTTTGAAGGTTTCGTAACGGGAAATGACCCGATTCGAAAAAATTCGGCTTAAGCATGGATCTTGCGCTGTATCGATTAGCTCTGGTTCGCCGATTGCCATTAGTAGACGCTCTGCGGCATTGGCGTAAGCACTTTTGTCATCTTTACATAGCGTCAAGAATTCCTGTAAAGATAATTCTTCATCCTTGGCAGCTTCGTAGCGCGCTTGGTAATGGTCGAAAATACTCATAATGAATTCCCCTCTGAACCTGTCTTTGTAGACAATCAACCCGCATAGAAAAAACAAATCCTTTCCTATTAAAGACTAGTCGGTTTTTAGAATTTTGCTTAAAAAATATGTGTTTATTTGCAAATTGTGACATTTGACCACTTGTTAAATATCAACAAAAAATTAGAGGAATCGAATGCAAAGTGGTTGATATTTACTGTGTGAATAAATATGGCCAATGGATATCATTTTTGCCAACTAAAACAGAGGATTGCTTATTGATAATGAGTTCTTTTATGAAGTCTTGTTCTGTATTGAGTGCTTAGATGGCCATTTCTATTAGGAAGTCGGCACCTTATTGTGGAAAATAGCAGCATTAAATTGGCTGTTTGACTTGCTTTTCGTAACACCTCAAATTCAAGACAGCTGGTTGTCACCAGTTTTTGGTTTGGCGTACGTTTTTTAGAGATTGTTTCTGAAAACAAAAAGGGCTGCCAATTGACAGCCCTTTTCATTGAAACGATAGGTCAAGCATTAAAAATTTGTTTAAGTTCATTGCTGCACAGATGATATTGGCGAGGGCAGTTGCGCCAAGTTATCAGCATTCGTCGGTATTTTTCCAGCATTGGCATTTGTGCATTGAAATGATGATCGCCTTTATCAAACTGAGAATATAAGCCTTCAGAATCGACAAGAAATCTCACGTAGTGAACTTGCTGTGCCTCAGTCGCAATGTCGAAACCGAGGAAAGCCAAACGGCGTTGATCGATATCTCGCTGCTCTGTTTCAGACAGCATTTTGGCAGACTCTTGCATAGCATGAAACATTTCCATGATATCAATGATTTCTCGGCATTCCGCTTCTTTCAAGCAACCGAATTCTTTGTCCAGTTCTCGCATCTGAAGTTCGTAACCGCGTTCAACGATCGTTTGTAAACGGCTGTATTTCGCGGCGTTCTCTGGATTCAACTGAGACATGAGGTAATACTGGTTAGATAGGATCAATCGTTGAGCGTTAGTCATTTCCATGGTGGCCTCACTAAATAATCTAATACATCTTTAATGTGCTTAGGTTATCGTTTCATTCCACCATGAAACATGATCTCAAACCATGTTTATTATGAAAAATGTAAAGAAATTTCAGTTTTGATGGTTACTTTTTATGGTAGTGGTTATAGATGTAATCGCGGTCGGAGAAAACCCGTAGCCATTCAGGCTTGAACACTGCAAACATCGCCATCGTCATGCCGTTCAACAGCCCTTCAGGAAAAGCAAGTAATGGGACAAATACCATGTAGTTGTCGACTACGGTTTCCCAGTCGTATGATCCCTGTATCACATGGTAAGCAGAGTTGATGAGCAGATGTGCGCTTCCTGTTAACGCGCCATTGAAAAAACCGGCTACGAATATAAAGACAAATATGTTTCTAGGTAAGTACCGGTAGCTTGTGAGAAAGATAAAATAGCTAATGGCGATTGGGAGTAGGCAGGAAAGAAGAAGATACTCTGGCAGTTCAGTGAAACTGCGTTGGCCAAATAAGGCTAATAACAAAGAAATGATGATGGATAAGCCATAGGCACTGCGCCAACCATACATTAGAGTCAAAGAGGTCAGCGCTAGAAAATGAATCGACAGCCCTTCTTTGACACCTGCTTGTGCAGACCAAAGAGCAAATAAGGCCAAGATGACAGCGAAAGTTAGGTGTTGAAAGCCTCGCTCTTCGCTGAGCTTAGGCCAGAAAGTGTAGTAGACATCTTTCCAGATAAAATTAATTGAAAGCAGGACGATAACGAGCGCGAATAGTTCGGATAGCAACAAAGTGACCTCAAAAAAATACCAGCCTGATAGGGCTGGTATTTTTTACGAAATAGTCACTAGATGGTATCAATATTTTACGTTTGAGTGATACTGCTCAAGGATTGAAACAATATTATCCATGGTTTCTTTTGAAGGTGGATTGGTCCCTTCTAATGGGTATTCAATGCCTAGCGCTTCCCATTTATGTGCGCCCAATTTGTGATATGGAAGCAACTCCACTTTTTCAATGTTATCCATGTCTTTAATGAAGTCTCCCAGCATGTGTGCGGATTCCTCATCATCAGTATAGCCAGGGACCACGACATAACGGATCCACGTTTTTTGACCAATGTTATGCAGATAACGTGCAAAGTCTAGGGTTCGCTTATTAGATACCCCGATAAAGTCATGATGAATTTCGTCTTTCATATGTTTAAGATCGAGCATGACAAGGTCTGTCGCTTCCAATACTTGATCAATCACTTCAGTATGTTTGCGAATATACCCATTCGTGTCCAAGCAAGTATGAATACCCTCTGCTTTTGCTGCTTGGAAGAAATCTCGTACGAACTCAGGCTGAAGCATAGCTTCGCCACCTGAACAAGTTACGCCACCACCTGAAGCATTCATGAAGTGACGATAACTTTTCGCTTCACTGATGATCTCATCAACCGTGACTTCCTTGCCTCCATGTGTGTCCCACGTGTCTCGATTATGGCAGTACATACATCGCATTAAACACCCTTGCATAAAGACAATAAAGCGAATACCTGGTCCATCAACTGTTCCACAGGACTCGAAAGAATGGATACGGCCGGTTGTTGACATGTGTACATCTCTAATTAGTGATTTGTTCGTTATTTTATTACAAAAAGTAGGGTTTAAATAGCACTTCAGGATTTTATCGCTAAGTTTTTGCTGACTAATAAAAAAAGCGCACATAGACTAAAATGTATGTTATAAAAATGTTGCCATTAATGATTTTTATAATAATTGGTATACATATAGGCTAGGCAAGTTATTGGCTGCATCCGTCTGATGTTAAAGGATTTTCTATGAATATGCTTGCGCTTTCACAGAAACAAAAAGTGACTCTGTTTTTAGTTGTACTGACAATAGGGTTTGTCACTCTCGCTGTTTTTACTTCTTCAAGGCTGACTCATATGAGTGAGCAGTATCACCACAGCGGTGATATTTCATCTGGTTCGATTTCAATCTATCAAACTCAAAGTAAGATACTAACGCTGAGTAGCGAATTAGATAATTTGGCAGGCTCACAAGTCGCACAAGCGAAGCAGGATATAGCTGATATAGTTGCGGCTGTTAATAACGATGTTTCCTTTTTAAATACGCTTAATCTTAAGCGTTATGGAGGCGAACTAGAGCAGAGTATTAACAATTTTCAAACCACAGCAATACCATGGTTAGAGCTAAAACAGGAACTCGGTTTTAATATTGATGAAGGAAAGTTGGGCGAGCTGAAGAAGCTAGCCAGTATTATTGAACAGAAAATTGCTGAAACGGGCATGGTGACGCTTAACTCTGACTTCCAAGCTATGGTTAAGTCCCAACAAAACTACTTACTCCAGCCGAATGAACAAAACCTCAAGCTATTCAACAGGGCGATGGGGGCGTTTGAAAGTATGTCTAACGTCTACGCTATGTTGGAATTGTATGAGAAAGAGATAGAGCAATACAAAGCGACATTTGTTCGTGTCAGTGAACTTTCTCAGCAACTTGGCAGCGTTGAGCAGCAACTTATTTCAAATAAAATTCAACTGACGCAATTGATTGCTTCTATTACCAGTGAATTAAGCGGCATCAGTTCTGAGTATCAAATGTCAGCTGAGAAATCATCAGAGCAGACTCTTTGGTCTATTCTCGTTGCCTGTATTATTTTGGCTGTTTTCACTATCGCTATTTTCATCATGCAAAGCACTTCATTGTCGCGCTCTTTAACTAAGACCAGAGAAATACTTCATAACGTTTCAGCAGGCGATCTTTCTAAGCGTATGGCGTTAACAAAGAACCCTAATGATGAGTTTAATCAGCTGGCAATTAGCATTAATGAAAGTTGTGAGAACCTTGGCGAGTTGGTTTCTGGGGTACAAGAGAGTGGTCAAGCGCTATCGGGCAACGCGGCTGAGCTTAATCAGGGGTTGGATAAGCTGGCGCATCACCAATCAGAAGTGCTTGGGCAGACCCAATTGCTAGCCTCAGCAACCGAAGAAGTCAGTGTGACAACACAAGAAGTGTCGAATTCATTGGAATTTGTCTCTGAAATCAGTCGTTCTTCAACTGAGTCGGCGGAAAAAGGTGCGCAAATCATCGGAGCTGCAATTGGCTCTCTGGAAGAAGTGGGCTCGATTTTGACATCTGCCGCAGGACACATTCAGCAGTTGGAAGAAGCGTCTTCCAAAGTTGACTCAGTGATGGAAATCATTAACGGTATTGCCGAACAAACTAACCTTCTTGCTCTAAATGCGGCCATTGAAGCTGCGAGAGCTGGCGAGCAAGGCCGAGGCTTCGCTGTCGTTGCTGATGAAGTTCGTAGCCTTGCTGTAAGAACGGTTGATGCAGTGGCGGAAATTTCGGAAACGATCGATACCATGAAGAAAGAGAGCGCTGAAGTGATTCAATACATTGGTCAATCCGAAACATCGATGCGAACAGGTCAGGAAAAAGGCCATGAGGCAATGCAGGCACTGCGAACCATTACGGAAAAGGCGGATGAAGCCTCTCATCAAACGGATGTGATTTTTGCATCAATTAAAGAGCTAGCAACAACCAGCCAGTCAATGGCCGATAATATGACTCAGATTTCCAGCGCAATGAAAGAGCTAGAAGAGAATAATGAACAGTTGCGTTCCGTCAGCCAAGTTGTTGAGCAAAGAGCTGGCAGCCTCAATAGTGACTGCCAGAGGTTCACGATTTAAAAGAAGGCGTACAACGCGAGGCCACCTGTTCCGTACATTGAGTCTTTCGCTTCTTTGTAGTCAGGTGTTTTGGCTGTCGCTGTCACCGCAGCGCCAAAGTGTTCATTATACCAAGCAAAGCCAGCCACTGCGCTGGCTTGTTTTTCTTCTAGTGTTACATCATAGATACTTGGGTTTTCACCGTTGCGATTAGCGTAGTCGACCACACCTGAGCGGTCACCTTCGATGGTAATATCGTTAAAGCGGTAGCGAGCTTCAATGCCACCGAATACAAACCAACCGCCTTTAGAAGCACCTAGCATGCCTGCACGGAATGGGTTTTCGTTATCAATGTTGGCAGCGCCCATGCTACCGGCTAAATCTGTTCCCCAGCGGAACATAAAGCCTGTTGATACATCACTGCGGAAATTACCAGCGTTCACTTCTGAAACGTTCGAAATTTCCCAGTCTGTATTTGCCATTGCACGATCACGCCAAAGGTTAAAATGACTGAGGTACCCAAGGCCACCTACAAATTCATCATCGACTTGATAGGCCCAGCCACGAGGTTCATCAGAGCCGGTAATACCGTGGACGATATCTTGTGCCTGGTCAGCCAATGAGCTTTCACCTGTTGTACCCAAAGTTAAATTGAAACGCTGGGCTTGCTGAGGATGAAGACTGATGTAATTAAATTCAGCATGAAGGTAGCCTGCGTAAGGGCGTTCATTGGGCATAGGAGTTGTCGCTTCAATATCTGAAGGGGTATACATTTTATGGCCAAGTGTGAATTCATATTTATCTAAAGACGTACCACCCCAAAATGATAAGCTCATTGGGTTGGTTAACCAATTGGGAGTGACAGCGTCAGAGGTATAGGTGAGAAACAGTCCGTTGGTATAATCCTGATCGACACCGAATACGCCATCATTATCAATAGAAAACGATACAGTTGAACGTTCTGAAGCGACGGCGCTTGAAGCCAACAATATCAAGGGAAGAGTGCGTAATAGGTTCATTTCAATACATCATTTCTGAATGGAGCCTAGATATTACTCCATATCGTATTCATCAGAGAGGAAAGAAAGAAAATTGAAATATAAATGTGGCTTGAGTCTAACTTTTGATTTGCTTCGCAATAAAAAAGCCCCGCTTAATTATGAAGCGGGGCTTTAAAGTCAATCAACCAAACTTATAGTGATTCGGTGAAAGTACGTGCGATAACATCTTGCTGCTGTTCTGCAGTCAGAGAGTTAAAACGTACTGCGTAACCAGAAACACGAATAGTTAGCTGTGGGTATTTTTCAGGGTGCTTAACAGCGTCTTCTAGAGTATCGCGGTTAAGTACGTTCACGTTTAGGTGCTGACCACCTTCGATACCTGCTTCGTGGTGGAAGTAACCATCCATCAGACCAGCAAGGTTAGCACGCTGTGAAGTCTCTTCTTTACCCAGTGCGTTTGGCACGATAGAGAAGGTGTAAGAGATACCATCTTTCGCGTGAGCAAACGGCAGTTTACCAACAGACGTTAGAGAGGCTACCGCGCCTTTTTCATCACGGCCGTGCATTGGGTTTGCACCTGGAGCAAACGGAGCACCTGCACGACGACCGTCTGGCGTGTTACCAGTTTTCTTACCGTATACAACGTTAGATGTAATAGTAAGGATAGACTGAGTAGGAACAGCATCGCGGTAAGTCTTAAGCTTACGGATCTTGTTCATGAACACTTCTACTAGTTCACAAGCGATGTCATCTACGCGAGCATCGTTGTTACCAAATTTAGGGTAATCGCCCTCGATTTCGAAGTCGATTGCAATACCATCTTCGTCACGGATTGGTTTCACTTTCGCATGTTTAATTGCAGATAGTGAGTCAGCTGCGATAGATAGACCTGCAATGCCACAAGCCATAGTACGGTAAACGTCACGATCATGTAGCGCCATCAGTGCAGACTCGTAAGAGTACTTGTCGTGCATGAAGTGGATGCTGTTTAGTGCAGCAACGTACTGCTTAGCTAACCAATCCATGAAGTGGTCTAGGTTATTCCACACTTCGTCGAAGTCTAGTACTTCGGAAGTGATCTTAGGCATTTCTGGACCAACTTGCATCTTCAGCTTCTCATCAACACCACCGTTGATTGCGTAAAGCATAGTTTTCGCAAGGTTAGCACGAGCACCGAAGAACTGCATTTGCTTACCAACAACCATTGGAGATACACAACAAGCGATTGCGTAGTCGTCTGACTCCATGTCTGGGCGCATTAGGTCATCATTTTCGTACTGGATAGAAGACGTATCGATAGATACTTTCGCACAGAACTTCTTGAAGCCGTCAGGTAGCTGCTCAGACCAAAGTACAGTAATGTTTGGCTCTGGAGAAGGCCCCATTGTGTATAGAGAGTTTAGGAAGCGGAAGTTAGTACGTGTAACTAGTGTACGGCCGTCAAGACCCATACCACCCATAGATTCTGTTGCCCAGATTGGGTCGCCAGAGAATAGATCATCGTACTCAGGAGTACGTAGGAAACGAACCATACGTAGTTTCATCACGAAGTGGTCAATCATTTCCTGAGCTTGTACTTCAGTGATCTTACCAGCAGCGATATCGCGCTCGATGTAGATATCTAGGAACGTCGAAGTACGGCCTAGAGACATAGCCGCGCCGTTTTGAGATTTAACCGCTGCTAGGTAACCGAAGTAAGTCCACTGGATTGCTTCTTGTGCAGTTTCAGCAGGACGAGAGATGTCACAACCGTATTTCTCAGCCATAACTTTCATTTGGCCAAGTGCACGGTGCTGCTCAGCGATCTCTTCGCGCAGTTGCATAGTCATTTGAAGATCTTCGCCATTCTCAAATTTCTCTTGTAGAGAAGCGAATTGAGCTAGCTTGTCTTTAATTAGGAAGTCGATACCGTAGAGCGCAACGCGACGGTAGTCACCGATGATACGACCACGGCCGTATGCGTCTGGAAGACCAGTTAGAACACCAGATTTACGACATTTTAGGATATCAGGAGTGTAGATATCGAAAACACCCGCGTTGTGTGTTTTACGGTAATCTGTGTAGATTTCTTTGATTTTAGGATCCAGTTCACGACCGTAAACTTTACAAGAACCTTCAACCATGCGGATACCACCGTTAGGGATGATAGCGCGCTTAAGAGGAGCATCAGTTTGAAGACCAACGATAGTCTCTAGATCTTTTTCGATGTAGCCTGCATCGTGAGCAGTGATGGTAGAGATAACGTCAGTATCGAAGTCAACAGGTGCGTGAGTTGAGTTCTCAATTTTGATACCTTCCATTACCTTAGCCCAAAGCTTGTTAGTAGCTTCAGTACCTTCAGAAACTAGGAAAGATTCGTCGCCTTCATACGGTGCGTAGTTCTTCTGAATGAAATCACGAACGTTTACTTCGTTTTGCCAATCACCTTCAGCAAAACCTTCCCAAGCTTTAGCAAATTGCTCTGCCATGACATACCTACCTTTTTAGTAGAAAAAACACGTACCTGTCTGATCCGTTGAGCGAGTCAGGTTCCCATCGCTGGGGCGGTACACTCTTTATGAATAACAATATGTATAGTTTCTAATTGTGATTACTGAAAGCACTACAAACTATAAATATTGTTACTTTCTGATACGGTTTCTTATTAACTTGGTTTCAAGGTTAAACTAAAAAAAAGTTGCAAACCTTAAACTAAATCAATAAACCCTCAAAAAACTCGATAAAAATAGGGTGGCAAAGCTTGCCACCCACAAAATAATTGAATTGTTATAACCAAGCTTGGATGCCGTACTGGCCTTCAAGCATGCCAACCGCCAGCATAGCTACGAGACAGATAACGAGTACGCCAACTGGGATCACTATCTTGTCGACAAATGACAGGCGAGCAGCACGTTCTTTATCACCAATCAGGCCATTATTATCGAGTAGCATAGTCAGAGCCCAAGCAAGTACAGGGTTGACGACAGCAGAACCAAAGATACAGATACCTGCTGCTTGCGAATCTTTCGAGTCTTTCACCATCTGCATACCCGCTTCGAGTAGAGGAAGTGAGACACCAACAAGAAGAGCTACACGCATGACTGGAGGCCATACTGCGATATCCATTGGGAAACCAAGGATTGCAATAATCATTACTAGAAGACCTAGAAGGATAGCTCCGCCAGGGATAGGGCGTTTTGCGATCGCTGCTGGGATCATGTAAGTACCCCAAGATGAAGTGATGTTACCACCACCCACAGCTGTACCCACCATCTGACGAACAGAACACATTGTCATGGTGTCATCAACGTCCATCAGTACTTTTTCAGTCTTTTTAGGGTAGTTCAGTTCTTGGAAGATACGGTGACCTAGGAAGTCAGGAGACCACATAGCGACTGCTAGGATTGCAAACGGTAGTGATGCAATGAAGTGTTCCATATTAGGAAGACCTAGCATCCAACCTTCTTCGGTGCTGCCCCACCAGTACACTGGGTTTAGGTTAGGAAGACCTGTTTCCGTGACGAATTTAATGTCGAAACCTGCGCCAAGTACGAGTGCAATCGCTAAGCCTGTAAATGCACAGACGGGAATCGCAAGCCAACGTTTGTTTACTTTTGCCAAGAACGCATATAGAGCAATGGTTACGGCTAGGACAATCAGGCCAACGTAGCCCATGCTGCCAGCGGCTACTGTGTCCGATTGAAGACCTACAGCCCAAGCTTGGATTGAGTTTATTTGGCTCATGGTTCCAGTTAGGCCGAGGAAGATCAACAAGCCGCCAGCAGTACCTTGTGAGGTCAAATTAACGAGCTTAGACCCGCCTTTGAGGAAACTCAGTAGCAGGCCGAAGATACCGATAAGAATCGCCAATGCAAGAGGGTGCGCGCCAGCTAAAGCGATGGTACCGATTAGAGGGATCATTGGACCGTGGTTACCAGCTAGGTTTGCTTTCGGGTTAATAAAGCCGGAAGCCAGTACACAGAAGAGCAATGCAGGAATTAACATTTCTACACGAGCAACTTCGATAGCAAAGTCTTTACCTAGGTTGATGTGATCCCATGCTGCGGTCAGACCTTCAGCCCATGACATCATTACGGCGGAATACATTGCAATAATGCCTATGGTCCCTGCTAATGCGGGGACTAAATCTTCGAGCTCAAAGCGGAAGTCACGACCAGGTAAGTTTAAACCGAAGCGACGAGGCTTCATGATTTGTAGTTCATGATCTAGATAATCTGAACGGCTTTCAAACTCGGAAGCTGGGCGGTGCAGCTCACGATAGCTCTTCTCTTCGATATCCGAATCAGAGTGCGGTTTATTGACTGCGTCTGACATAGATTCCTCATATTCTAAAAAGTTAATAATTCTTCAAAGAGTCGCCCGTAATTATTGTAGGTAGACGATCTTATTAAAAACCTGACTCAGCTTCCTGCATTTGGGTCCTTGAACTATTGTCTGTGCGGTGTGTTTAGCGTGCTTAAGCATAGACGATAGAAAAGACAAAAATTGGCTTATTGAGGCTTTTATCTTTGTGGCGAGTGTAACGTGCTAACCCTAAAGAGTGATTGATTTAGATCACTTTATGAAAGAATGTGAAAGAAAACTACAGGGTGATTGAGATGATAATGAGTTATTGAAATTCAAAGTGAAAATAATTTTCACAATGTGATTTTTTCGACTTTTGAAACAACATCAATATTACACTCTTTATCACTATTGAGAGAATTGTTGAGATAGATCTGGTTTTTATAAAAATGTTAATTCATCGGTTCGGTAGATAATGTGTTTATAAAAATGATTTATGCGCATTATGGAGATAATTGCACTATAAATTGAATGTTTAATCGTATAAAGTGGTTATATATCTCAAAAATGAAGGTTAATAATTTGTTGCATGTTGCTCAGGGGAGTGCTAGTTTGTAGCGAAATATGGGTGGAACCCAGCAGTTAACCAACCACAAGAGCCGTATAAAGGGTTGGTAAAATAATAAAAGACAGGGAGTATTAGCGCATGAATGATGTACCAGCGCTGGACATAAAGGAACTGCACAAAACATTCGGGCAAAATGAAGTCCTTAAAGGTATCTCGCTTGAGGCACACAAAGGGGATGTTATCTCCATTATTGGTTCATCAGGTTCAGGTAAAAGTACCTTTCTAAGATGTATCAACCTTCTTGAAACGCCTACCGAAGGTGAAATTTGGGTAAACGGTGAGTTGATCCAAATGAAAAATAATCGCCAAGGTGAGGCTATTCCAGCCAACGAAAAGCAAGTACAGCGCATCCGTTCTAGGCTTGCCATGGTATTTCAAGGGTTCAATCTTTGGTCGCACATGACCGTTCTTGAAAATGTTATTGAAGCGCCAGTACACGTGTTAGGCGTACCTAAAGCTCAGGCGTTGGAGAATGCCGAGCTGCTACTCAAAAAAGTTGGCCTGTACGAGCGTAAAGATTATTACCCTGGTCACCTCTCTGGTGGACAACAGCAACGTGCGGCTATTGCACGAGCATTGGCTGTTGATCCTGAAGTGATGCTATTTGACGAGCCTACCTCTGCACTTGACCCAGAGTTGGTAGGTGAAGTTTTGGGTGTAATGCGAGATTTGGCTGAAGAAGGCCGAACCATGTTGGTTGTAACGCATGAAATGGCATTTGCACGCGATGTTTCTAACCATGTCATGTTCTTACACCAAGGTTTAGTGGAAGAGCAGGGAGACCCTGCTAAGCTCTTCACTAACCCAGACTCAGAACGTCTACAGCAGTTCATCTCATCAATTTACTAAGCTTGCATTTACAGCAGGCTAATGACAGACACAATATAAGATAAAAATCACAATCACAGGAGTATGGAAATGAAAAAGTGGTTAGTAGTTGCAGCTTTGGCTGCTACGGCAGCAACAGGTGTGGCTCAAGCGAAAGATTGGAAGACAGTTCGCTTTGGTATTGAAGGTGCGTATCCTCCATTTAGCTGGACAGAAGCGGATGGCTCTCTTAAAGGCTTCGACGTAGACATGGCAAATGCTCTATGTAAGGAAATGCAGGTCCAATGTAAGATCGTTGCGCAAGACTGGGATGGTATTATTCCTTCTCTACTAGCGCGTAAATACGATGCAATCATTGCTGCGATGTCCATCACTGAAGAGCGTAAGAAGAAAGTCGATTTCACAGGTAAATATGCTCAGATTCCTAACAAGTTCATTGCGAAGAAGGGCGCAGGTCTTGATTTTGACAACCTAGATGGTCAAAAAATCGCGGTTCAACGTGCTACAACTCACGATAAGTATCTAACTGATAACTACGGTGACAAAGTAGAGATCGTACGTTACGGCTCTTTTGACGAAGCGTATCTTGATCTAGCGAACGGTCGTGTGGCTGCGGTTCTTGGTGATGCATCAGCTCTAGAAGAAGGTGTTCTAAACAAAGAAGGTGGTGAAAACTACGAGTTTGTTGGCCCAGCACTGACTGATGCTAAATGGTTTGGTGAAGGTATGGGTATTGCTGTTCGCAAACAAGACAAAGACCTTACTAAGAAGCTAGATGCTGCAATCTTATCTCTACGTGAGAAAGGTGTTTACCAAGAAATTGCTGCTAAGTACTTCAAATACGACGTTTACGGTCAGTAATCATCGAAAAGCGACCGCTGGTTCTAGTTCCTAGAAGTAGCCAGCGGTCGAATTATATCTATAGCTTGTTGATGGTTATATAAGTCAATAAGCTTTGAGTCTAGGGATCAGGAACTCACCTATGCTGGATTTACAAGGATATGAAGCCTCTATATTTAAAGGGGCCATTGTGACCATAGAAGTAGCACTGCTTTCGCTGCTGCTTGCGATGGTTTTAGGCATGCTGGGCGCATTGGCAAAAATGGCGCCATACCGCTGGGCACGCGCAATTGCAACACTTTACACCACAGTTATCCGTGGTATTCCCGATTTAGTTTTAATGATGCTGATTTTCTTCGGCGGACAGATTCTGCTTAACAATAGCTTGTATGCCATTAATGAATCATTGAATGAGTGGTTTGCTTCTAGTGACCCAAATCATGAATGGACGTCATACCTGCCGGATTACATTGATGTCAGTCCATTTATCGCCGGTGTGCTTACGATTGGCTTTATTTTTGGTGCTTACATGGCGGAAACTTTCCGTGGTGCAATCATGGCTGTGGATAAGGGCGAATTAGAAGCGGCAAAAGCTTACGGGATGAGTCCAGTCTTGGCCTTTCGACGCATCCTTTTACCTCAAATGATCCGTCACGCGTTGCCTGGATTTGGCAATAACTGGTTAGTATTACTAAAGACAACAGCGTTGGTTTCCATTATCGGTTTGGAAGATATGGTCCGTATGAGCTCACTCGCTGCGGGTTCTACTAAAATGCCGTTTACCTTTTACATGGCTGTTGCGATCATTTTCCTTTTCTTCACCAGTGTATCGACGGGCTTGCTCAAGCTTGTAGAGCGCAAATTCAGTATTCATGCGAGGTAAGAAATGGATTTCTCACTGATTATCGAAAGTTTACCTATCTATCTCGAAGGCTTGTGGACGACTGTGTGGCTGGTGGGCTTAGCTCTGATTATTGGCCTTTGCGTCGCGATTCCTCTTGGTGTGGCGCGTAATAGCACAAATTATTTAATTAATGGACCGAGCTGGGCATTTATCTACTTTTTCCGTGGTACACCATTGCTGGTTCAGCTCTACCTGATCTACTACGGTATGGATCAGTTCTTCCCAGTCAAAGATACCTTGTGGGAGAACGCATGGTTTTGTGCTCTTGTTGCTTTTGTGCTCAACACATCAGCATACACGGCTGAAATTATCCGCGGTGCTATTAATGGTTTACCTAAAGGTGAAGTTGAAGCGGCTAAAGCTTACGGAATGGGGACGTTTATGACATACCGTAGGATCATTTTGCCAAGCGCTTTGCGTCGAGCATTACCTGCTTATAGCAACGAAGTGATCTTTATGCTTCACGGCAGTGCGGTGGCAGGTATCGTCACGATTGTGGACCTCACAGGTGCGGCACGATTGGTTAACTCTCGCTACTATGCGCCATTCGAATCTTTCTTAACGGCTGGTCTATTCTATATGATGTTGACGTTTATTATTCTTTGGTGTTTCAAATACGCAGAGAAACGTTTCTTGGCATATTTGAGACCGTTAAGCTGATTGGTTTAGAATTAGAAAAGGCTTCCATCTGGAAGCCTTTTTTAGGTTTATGTAATCAGCTAAGAATGATCAAAATTGTACCGGCTAAGGTCATTAAAATGTTGGCAATGGCATAGGTGCCAGCGTATCCAAGTGCTGGAATGGTCGATTTAGCATAATCGTTAACGATATCCATTGCCGGAGCGCAGGTTCTAGCACCAATAATGGCACCAAAAAGCAGTGCTCGGTTCATTTTGAGGATATAAGCTCCAACCAAATAGGCAAGAGCGACTGGAACGACACTAACTAAGAAGGATAAACCAATCACCTGTGGGCCAACTTGCGCTAAATGCTCAAACATTTTACCACCGGCACTTAAGCCAATGCCAACCATGAAGAACATTAAACCTAGATCCTTAACCATGTTTAGTGCGCCTTGCGGTACATAGCCAAACGTGGGGTGATTGGCTCGTAAGAACCCCAAGGTAATACCTGATAGCAACAGGCCGACGGCATTACCTAAGCCAAACGAAACTTGACCAAAAGTCATGGTAATGAGGCCGAACAAAATGCCGAGTATGAAAAAACTACAAAAAGCGAGCAAATCTGCCATTTGGCTGTGAATTGAGATGAAACCGATTTTTTCCGCTAAGCCACGAACACGGCTCTTTTCGCCACTGACCTGCAGCACATCCCCTTTCGCCAGAACAATGTCCAAATCCATAGGCATTTCGATTTGTGCTCTTACTACGCGGTTCAAAAAACAGCCGTATTCGGATAGATTCAAGTCTGACAGACGCTTACCGGCGATAGAGTCACTTTTTACGACGATTTCTTCTTCAACGATGCGTAGATCTAAAAGATTTCGATCGAAGACTTCTTTCCCGTTTCTAAAGCTAGGATCCAATCGAGCATGGCTGTCTGGAAAACCAACCAGTGCGATTTCGTCGCCTTGTTGCAAAATAGCGTCACCATCAGGATGGGCGAGTATGCCATTTCGACGAATACGCTCAATATAGCAGCCAGTTTGTCGATAGATACCGAGTTCCCTCAGGTTTCTACCATCAATCCAGTCGATCAGCTCCTGACCGACACGATAAGCACGAATAATGGGCAAGTAGACCTTACGTTGTCCTGTGTTTCCTAACCCACGCTCTTGAGCGATTTGCTGAGCAGAATCTGATAGGTTCTGCTTTTGCAACTTGGGTAGCAATTTAGCGAACATAATCATGCTGATCAAACCAATCAGATAGGCCATGGCATAACCAACAGACAGGTTTTCAATCACTTGTGAAAAGTCCATCCCGCGAGGGGTTGTGGCTAGTCCAGAGTTCAGTGCATCTTGAGCCCCTACAAGTACTGGTGTCGCGGTTAAAGCTCCCGCCATCATGCCAGCAGAAAGACCGAAATCAAGCCCTAAGCCGTGGCTGGAAAAATAGGTAATACATACAGCGGTTGAAAGCACGACCATACTGAGAATGAAGTAGTGTTTGCCATCCCTAAAGAAAATACCAAAGAAGTTTGGACCTGCCTCAATACCTACGCAGTAAATAAAGAGCATAAAGCCAATCGTCAGCGCATCAGCATTAAACGTAAAGCCTAAATGCCCCATAATCAGCGAAGTCAGGAGTACTCCTATGGAGTTACCAAGTTGAAGATTTCCAAAGCGAATTTTTCCGATTGCCAGTCCGATGGCAAGGACCACAAAAATGAGAAGGATAGGATTTTGCTCAAGCAAATTTACAACATCAATGTTCACTGGGCAGCTCTTGTTTCAGTGCCATAGGGTAAGTGTGCGAATTGTATCTGAATATTGCAAAATGATAAGTGAAAAATTTGATAATTTACTATTAGCTGACTTGAGTAACGAATTCACAATATTGATTTAATTCAAAATGAAAAGAAGCCGCTTAATAAGCGGCTTCTTTAATTCGTGATAATTACTCGTCAAAAAGACCTAGATGCTCTTTTGCATACGCTTCAAAGTCATCACAACCACCAATGTGCTCTTGATCGACAAAGATTTGTGGAACCGTTTCAACTGGTTTACCTACTGTTTTTTCTAGATCAGCTTTTGAGATACCTTCTGCATGGATATCAACGTAACGGTAGTTGAAGTCGTCGCGCTTAGCTTTAAGCGTTTCAGCATGTTCTTTTGCACGAACACAGTAAGGGCATGCTGGGCGACCAAAGATAACTACGAACATAATGTCTTTCTCCTTTATTTTATTACGTGCAACTATGCCCGAATAAAAGTAGGAAATAAAGATGCAATTACCTGTTGATTTGATAGGTAAAAGCTATTGACGTCTTTTTGTACGTTATCCGTACAAGTTTACCAAATGCATGTGATAGTTAACTTGAGGGCTTGCTCGTGAAAGTCTTATTTTTTATAGGGTTAATGGATACAAGTTGAACTGAATCAATTTAATTTCTATCGCTTCAAGGCACTCTATTCGTTGTATGTATCAAGCAGGGAGTGTTCGGGTATGTTCCAATTCATGACTTCCACCCGAATTATTTTTGGTGAAGGTTCGCTGCAGTCATCGCTTTCTATTCTCAACCAATACGGTTATAGCGTGTTACTTGTTTCGGGTCAGAGCCTAGATAGGGCAAAAGTTGTAGTCGATTATCTAGAATCTCAATCAATGCGTTATCAACATGTGTCGGTGTCTGGTGAGCCAAATATTACAATGGTGGAAGAAACAGCGTTAATTGGGAGAAGGTTTAAACCTAATATGGTCGTTGCGATTGGTGGGGGCAGTGCTCTGGATATGGGCAAAGCGTTGGCAGCGATCATTCCCAATCAGGGCGATGTGTATGATTATGTTGAAGTGGTTGGGCGTAGTGTTCCCTTAAAAGCCAAGCCTATTCCTTTCATTGCCATTCCTACAACGGCAAGTACGGGTTCTGAAGTCACACGTAATGCAGTTTTACGCTCCGGACAAGATCAAGTCAAAGTCAGCCTACGTAGCCCTGATATGTTAGCGGATGTAGCCATCGTTGACCCAACGTTGACCTATGGTACAGACCTTTATACATCGGGCAGAGGAGCGATGGACGCTTTCACACATTTGATGGAAGCTTATGTTTGCGGAAATCCGAACCCATTGACCGATATGATTTGTGAAGAAGGGCTTCGGCGATTGAGTACTTCAATTCTCTCTGGATGCCTTGACGATAACCCAAAAGCACGTTCTGACCTATCCTTCGCCGCTATGCTGGGAGGGATGGCGAGCACTAATGCTAAGTTGGGTGCTGCTCATGGTTTGGCGTCTGCTTTAGGCGGTAAGTTAGAAGCTCCGCACAGTGTAATTAGTGCTCGTTTAGCACCATATGTGATGTCGGAAAACATTAAAGCGGCTAAAATAGTGGGTCGGCATGACGTCCTTAAGCGTTATAAAAATATTGCAAGGATTTTGACAAAACGAACAAATGCTAGACGAGAGGATGCAATACTTTGGGTAAACATGATGCTAGATAAATTATATCTCCCAAAGCTGGATCAATTCGGTATCTGTAGCACTTCGTTTGATTTGGTTGCTGCTGACGCACTCAAATCTGTCGCTATTAAAGGTAATCCTCTTCCACTCACCCAAGAGCGGTTAGTTTATATTCTTAGACAAGTATGCAATTGCCATGGCGAAAATGGTAGGCAAAAAAATATGGCCGAGTCACAAGCAACTGCTCGTGTCTTAGGTGGTGAGCTTAAAAGTAGAGAAGTTAAGACACAAAACTCTTAGCCAAGATTTAGATGGTGGGTAGAGAAAAGGAGCGACAAGCGCTCCTTTTTTAAAACTGTGACAGTTTATCGTATCGAGAATCTTTAAGTGCATCTTTTACACGTTTTAAGTTCTCTCTGAAACCGGAACCACGACGCAGCGTAAAGCCTGTTGCCAGCACATCGATGACCGTCATTTGTACGACACGACTTGCCATTGGCATGTAGACATCGGTGTCTTCAGGAACATCCAATGAAATAGATAGAGAGCTTGCTTTATCCAGCGGAGAGTCTTTAGCGGTAATAGCGATAACCGTTGCGCCATTTTCGCGTGCTAGGTTGGCAATTTCTACCTGGCTTTTAGTACGGCCTGTATGGGAAATTAAAACAATGACATCGTTATCAGTACAATTGATGCAGCTCATACGTTGCATCACAATGTCTTCAAAGCAGGTAATTGGGATGTTAAAGCGAATAAACTTATTCTGAGCGTCTCGAGCCACAGCCGAAGAAGCACCAAGGCCAAAAAATGATATGCGCTTTGCCTGAGTAAGCAAATCCACAGCCCGGTTAATTTGCATTGAGTCTAGGCTGTTCTTCGCAACATCTAAACAAGCCATTGTAGATTCAAAAATCTTATGGGTGTAAGCATCCGGTCCATCGTCTTCCTCTACGTTACGGTTCACATAAGGTGTTCCGTTTGCGAGGCTTTGCGCTAGATGAAGTTTAAAGTCGGGGAAGCCTTTGGTGTCCAAGCGGCGGCAAAAGCGGTTAACAGTTGGCTCACTTACGTCTGCCATTTTGGCCAGTGTCGCAATACTAGAGTGAATTGCTGTCTGCGGAGAAGCCATAATAACTTCAGCCACTTTACGTTCAGACTTGCTAAAATTCTCTAGATTTTTCTGAATTTTTTCTAATGTATTCATAGTGTTCACGAGGGTATAGAGAACAACTCACTGGATATACCTGTTCATTAAAAGGTTACAAGTCGTCACCTAAAGGCAATAACTATCCAGCGCCATGGGTCCAGTATAAACCTAAGCAACAGATTTACAGTAATTTTTATACAGTTCAATTAGTGAGAATATGACAAGCCTCAAACTAA
This sequence comes from Vibrio sp. Isolate25, assembly GCF_022398025.1. Lineage (NCBI taxonomy): Bacteria > Pseudomonadati > Pseudomonadota > Gammaproteobacteria > Vibrionales > Vibrionaceae > Vibrio > Vibrio sp. Isolate25. Next base: position 20,974 of record NZ_JAKEUT010000007.1, on the reverse strand, counting down.
ACTTTGCCAAAACTACACAAATTATCGTTATATGCAAAAGTTTTCGCGATTTGAGGCCATCGATGTTTGGCAAGTTACAGCTTTTTAGAAAGAAATTTTCAGTTTTCTTTGATTTTTTGAGCAGCTGATTGGATTCTTGCCATTAGTTTTGGCGCTTGTTGAGCAATTTCTCTTTGCTCATCCAACACCATACCCAAAATATCTCTTCCTGTCAGTGGGTTAGCTAACACAACTCGAAAAACTATCGTATTTAGCCTATCCCACTGCTCAGGATTTAAGCGAGTACGCGAAACAAACGATTTGCCCGTTTCTCGCTGTCGTTTCTGGATAAATTGAGTTAGTTCATTCAGTAGCTCATTGAGCTCAGACTTTTGCTGGTTGTTTGCTTTCTCAAGAGCGCGACGAATGTCGGAAGGAAGATAGCGATAGGTGAGTAGGCAAAGTTCTGGTTCCGATACCAATTCGAAGTCGTCTTGTTGTTTGATCAATTCGGCAAAGTACTTGGCTTTCTCAATACTTTGGTCGATCAAGAGCTCATAGCCAGGCCGACTAATAATATGCATCGCAGCATAGACTAACATGGCCATCCCAGAGCGAGAGCCTTCAAGTGTATGGCTGCCAAGATCTTTAGAACCTTTCCGCAAGATATATTGTGCGTGGTGCTCGATGGACTTCATCGCTTCCGGATCTTTGAATAGCACCATACCGGCGCCCATTGGAATATATAGTTGTTTATGGGCATCAATGGTAATTGAGTCTGCAAGCTCTACACCATTGAGAAGATGACGATAATTGTTCGACATCAAGGTTGCGCCACCCCAAGCTGCATCAATGTGGAAATGGCAGTTTTCATTGCGACAAATTTCTGCAATATCAGCAATGGGATCGATTGAACCTGTTTCCGTTGTTCCCGCGACACCGACCACAGCAAAGGGCTTGATGTTTTGTTGCTTAAGCTGAGAGATGCTGTCTCGTAGTGCTTCAGGGCAGATACGATTGTTAGCATCGGTTTTTACCGCGACTAGGCCTTCCTGGCCAATCCCAAGTACATCTGCAGCCTTCTTTAGTGAGTAATGCCCACGCTCTGATACGAGTACCGCTAATCCTTCGTAGCCGTAATGTTTCATCGCTTTGAAAAGGCCTTCTTTTTCTACGCCTTTAAAGTGACCTTGAGCTTTTAAAGCGTTGTTGCGCGCAACCCAAAGGGCGGTAATGTTGGCAATGGTACCACCAGAGCAGAACGCACCTAGTGAGTGATTCGCACTGTGCATCCATTGGGCGTAAAACTCATCGTTTTGATTGTAAATAAGGCGGTGCAGCATGCCGAGCACTTGGCGCTCTAAGGGAGTAAATGCTTTAGAAGTCTCGATTTTTACTAAATTTTGGTTTAGCGCAATCATGATCTTTGACAGTGGCATCAAGAAATAGGGTAGTGCCGAGGTCATATGACCAATAAAACTTGGTGCAGAGGTGTGCACAGAGTGGGAAACCAAGGTATCAAGCAAGTGCTGGGTATGTTCGGAAACAAACTCGGGCTGTTCTGGAAGCGTAGCGTTAGAGAAATCTTTCTCAATTTCCTTAAGTGGCTTTTCTTCCGCGACAATATGTTCACGCAAAAACTGGTTTAGATTTTGCGATAGCTTCTCTTCAATTTTAGTTAGTGTTGAGTCTGGCCCTTCAGGGACTGTGAAGATTCGGAGTAAACTCTCGAAACTCACGTCAGCCGTTTTGTGTTCCGATACCATACAGCTCATTGCTCTTATCTTTTTTGTTGCAGCGCGACAATCTAAACGAAAACGGGCGCAAAGTCCCGTCTTAATTATTTGAAATTCTTTTCTGCAATAAGAAGTTTGCCACCAGCAAACTGGCTTGGTGGCAAAGCGTATTACGTGTCACAGGCAATGGTTTCTAACTCTTTAATTGCCTGATTGTAGCGCTTAAGTGCGTCGTCTATTTTAGTGGGGTGACTTAAGAGATCGGCAAACGCAGAGCGAAGGTCGTAGTTCTTCTCATGTGGCTTAGACTGACGGTCGCTAAAGGTTACCTGAGCTAACCTGCCCAATTCGTCGCTGCGTGAAGACAAGGTTTTGATGTCTTTTTGCTCTAGTTGAAGCCATGCTTCGACCGGTTGACTGGTTGCTATTTTGGATGGGTCGTTTTCAAGGTAGTAGTGAACCGCTGCACGGTTTAACTCAAAATGGTTTTTTCGACCTTCCAGAAACCACTCACTGACCTCTTTAAGATCAGGATATTGCTCAGAAGTTAGCTTTGCTAGATCTTCGTACCAATGTAGAGAAGCATCAACATAAGCGTCGTATTTCTTGGACAAACATGCATTGTCAGCAGCGGCAACCATAGTAGAGGTCGCGCCTAACAGCAATGCAATCAGTAGACGTGTCATAATGTTTCCTTTTGAAGAATAGTTATTATAAAACCACTAAATTAGCAATCGCTAAATTATTGTGTGTGGTCGAGCCTTAATATAGTGAATCTAAAGATAAAATCATGCGATCTAGCCTGCAAGAGAGACAAAGAAAAGCATCAATACGGGCACTAAAAGGCTTAATATAAATCCACTCACTATCGCAATGGGTACACATCGGACACCTCCTGTAGTTTGGATGACAGGCAATGTGAAGTCCATCGCCGTTGCACCTGCATAGCCAATTGCAGTGCAAGGCCGAGAGCGTATCGCGAGGGGAATCAATACTAAGGCAATCAGTTCTCGAAGGAGTTCAATCATAAATGATGCACCTCCATAAACGGGGCCAAAAGCGTCACCCATCAAAATACCCGCTAGAGAATACCAGCCAAAGCCAGAGGCCATTGCCAAGCCACGGTAAAGATCGATATCTAATAGGACGGCAGCCACGATACCACCAATCATAGAGGTTGCGATGATCACTAATGCGATGATCATACCGTGTTTGTTGAGTAATATTTGGCGAAGCGTCAGGCCACTATTGCGCAGTTGGATGCCGATGAAAAATAGTAAGACAAACAGAATCCATTCGCTGGCTGTGTCTACCCAACTCAAATCGATCGGCAATATTAATCCTGCGAACAAACCACCTCCAACAACAGCAATGAGTTTGACGGACTCCATGGCCATGCTTGAGAGAGGGATCTTAGTTTGTTTGGCATCGGTTTCTATAGGCAAAAGCTTATCGAGGATGGGCAGAGCAGCCAAATTACTCAGGCTAAGACAAGTAAAGAATACGGCAACGTATTTGAGGATGAGCTGTAGATTTTGCCCGAGGTTATCCAGCGAAGCAAGACTTAAGCCCATTAGTGCTAAGATGACATAAATCAGGTTTGCAGTGGTTGCGTTGATTTTATCAAGAATGGACGACGTGGAAATCGATATTAAATACCCCACAACAAGTGGGGCAAAGATGAATATCATCCCTGAGAACATGTGGCTTCCTGTGTACTGGTACGTTAAGCGCTAAAGTCCACTAGCGCTGATTAACTCATTGATCTGTGTATTGAACTCAATATCACTTAAATTACTGAGCTTGTACAGTATATCTGCACCAGTTAGGTCAAATTCAACCGTATGCTCGTCGATTTCTTCATCTTGTCGACGGAACATCAGAATGTGATTGGCAATGCGTGCTATATCTAGGTAACTTACATCAACACTTTGTCTTTGATGCAGTTGATTGGTTGCGACTTCCAAGAAATCACTGTCAAAGCCCCAATGCTTTAACACCAGCCGGCTCGCATTGGAACATTGGTTATTGAAAATCTGAAAAGCGATATCTTCATCAAGATAATTACCTTGTTCAAGATACATGTGGTATTCATTTACGATACAAAATAAGCCGATATCAGCGAGTAAACCAGTGAGGAGGGCTTTATCTGTTTCGAGATTACTATACTTAGGGGCGTTAGCTTCTTTAAAACCTTTCACAACCATCACCATGGTGGCTGCCAACTCGCGTGAGTTATGAGCGCTATTCACTAATACTTCATTACAGCCGCGACTCAAATTAACGGAGTGTTTCAACTGCTCTATAGCCTGCGCTGTTACGATATCGCGTACGCGTAGAATACCCAAGCGAGATACCGCAGTGACTAAATCGGTGCAGGTTATGTTACGGCGATTAAATATGACAGAATTAGCCACGCGAATGACAATAGCGGCAAGGCCAGGATCTTCAAGCAGGCGGTCTGCAATATCCAACACTGTGGTTGAATCTTGGGTACATAATTTTTGAATGTTTAAAACAACATCGGAAATCGGCGGCAGTGTAATTTTGCCCGAGTTAATGGCGTGTTCAACTAACGTTGAGAATTCAGACTCGATGCCTTTGACTAAAAGCTCATTGTTTTCCGGAAGCCAATAAAAAGATAGGTGGTTCATGCATGATCAGCTAAAGATTGTACTTGTTACAGTTTAACTTCCATATCTAATGTTATGCAAATTATTGATAAGTTAAATGAGAGTTTTTGTCCGGTGTATTTTAGCCAGTGAAGTCTGTAAACCCTACTTGTGTGATATTAGTCTCGATTTTATATGAATTTAGTTTTATTGGTGTGAGCTGTGCACAGACTTATTTTTCATCGTTAACTATCATTTATTGTACTTGCAGTCAGTATGCTAATAACAACATAAACCGTAGCTTGGCTGGCTGATTTATCTTTTTCGCTTAAAGCTGCTGCTATCTGGTGATCGAAAATAATCGGGGTTTTCTAGATTAGAAGGATCAATGGATATGACAGAGCAACAATTTATTAATTATGTTAACAAGTTTGGTAGTTTCCAAAAGCGTTCAATGTTTGGTGGAACGGGGCTCTTCAAGCAAGACGCTATGTTCGCATTAATCAGCGCTGATAAGGTGTTTATTCGAGGTGGAGAATATCTAGACGACAAATTGGCTACACTGGGCTGCATTAAGTACCGTCACGTGAAGAAGCAAACAACGGCAACGGTCAATTACTACGACATTACTCAGCTATTTAATAATCAAAGTGAGGTGTTGGATGAGATTGTTGAGAACTCAATTAAGTTTTCAGTATCTCAGCGTCACTATAAGAAATCATCCGCGAGTCGACGTTTACGTGATTTACCCAACATGCAGTTGACTCTTGAACGCATGGTAAAAAAAGCAGGCGTTGGTGATGTTGATACGTTCTTGCAGCTAGGTGCGCCAGAAGTATTTTCCAAGGTCAAAGCGACTTACGGTAATGATGTTGATGTCAAATTACTGTGGAAATTTGCAGGTGCGATTGATGGCGTGCATTGGAAATTAATTCAAGAGCCACGTAAACGCCAGTTATTGGCGAGCTGCGCATAGTCAGTGTGAGGAAATACCATACTGGAAAAGAAAAGCCGAGGTCTGAGTACCTCGGCTTTTTTGCATCTTGTTCTTGATTAGAACTTGAAGCGTGTGGTGAACATGAGCTGATCACCATAGAAATCATTGATGCGAGCTTCAGCACCAAGAGAGAACAGCTCTGTTGAGTGAAAACGAACATACGCTGCACCAATCCAGTCGTCATTGTCTTCGATGGAGACATAACCGGCTTTACCACCAACTTCAAGCTGTGGCCCTAACCACTGGCGTACGCCAAGATTGAGCTCCATGCCTGTGTCTGTGCCTTTCCCTGCTTTGCCACCGAAATCCACTAAACGAAATAGCATTTCACCAGTGAAATCGGCCCAGTTGTTGATTGGGGCGTGAAAGCCAAAACCAGCGGCTGCGTCGTAGTCGCCTTCGAATTCTGAATCAACTCGACCAATAACGTGAGCATTCGGGTGGATAGATTTGCTTGCAGCCGCACCAAAGGTTACAGGGCTTGCACCAATGCGAGCTTCCAGATAATCGTAGCTGAAGTTACTCATTACGGTTGGGCTGTTTGGGTCGGTCTCTGCAAAAGCTTGACCAGATGCTAGCACTAAGGCTGCAGCTAAGATTGTTTTACGCATACAAAAGAAAACCTATTCTTGTTAATTTCCTTGGTCAGGTGCAACGGAGTGCTGCCATATCGCGACATGATAATGCATTGTCACAGTCCGACACTACAAAAAATGTCATTGTTCTGTCGTCATTTACATGTTTAAGCAATCAATATGCCAAAAAGTATAAGAAATAGTGACTTATTCACCAAAACTCATTCTGTTTTTTGCGACGGCATTTAAAATTTGTTCGGTATCGAGCACTGCAGACCAGGACATTAAATCGTGACTGTTCTCGATCATATATTGGGTTAGTTGATTTTTAATGACATCACGTAACTCTTCGCCGCGCCAAGGCTTAGCAATGTAAAAGTGCAGACTCGAATGATTGACCGCTTCCACAGTGTCTTCTAGGCCTGCTTGACCAGTTAGCATGACTTTCCGCGCGTTTTTTGTGGAAGAGTTATCGCTTAGCTCAATCAAAAAACTGATCCCAGTTTGCTCTGGCATAATGTGATCACACAGGATCAGTGCCAGGTGTCCGTCTTCTTTTTCTACATCTTCAATAATAGATTTAGCTTCCGATACTGACTCGGCTGCTTCGAGAACGAAATACTCTTCGAAGCATTCTAAGTCTTGAATGACACTATCTAAGACTTCACGCTCATCATCGACACATAAGATTAAGTATTTTGGCATATTAATTCCTTACTATGACTTGTGCGTTTTGAAAGGTAACCAAACGGACATACGGGTAAAGCTTCCCGCTTCGGATTGCACTTCAATCTTACCGCCATGCTGATTCACAATTTGTTGGCAGACCGATAGCCCAATACCTAACCCGAAATTCCCTTCTTTCTTGGTCGTAAAATTAAGGGCAAAAATTTGACGCTGTAAATATTGAGGTATTCCTGAACCATTATCTTCAAAAGATATCACCACCCATTTCTGATTTTGGGCGTGATGAATTTCAGAGCGGATAGAAAGCTTTCCTTTTTTAGGTAAAGCATCAATGGCATTCGAAACTAGGTTGGTCCAAACTTGCTGAAGAGCAATGGGCATACATTGTATTGGGGGTAAGTCGCAATATTCTTTCTCAACAGTATGCATCTTGAGCTTGTTTTCAAAGATAACTAAAGTATCCTCGATGCCCTCATGGATATCGGCTAGGCGAAAGGTCTCATCGTCAGGGCGAGCATAGCCTTTCAGACTCTTAACCATATCGGCAATACGCTGAGCACAAACATTGATTGATCTTAAAGTTGAACCAACCAAATGATAACGTTCTAGTGTATTTAGCTCATCAAATATTGTAGTACTGGCTTGCTCAGTATTGTTTAGCCAGGTTTGGTTTTCCTCTAGTCCAAGCTTTACTAATTTTTTTGCAATACGTCGATCACCAACTTGAGACTCAATCTTTTTCGCTAACAGGCGCTCTTCAGAGGTAGATCTTGGTTTGGACACAAGCGAATTAGATAAAATATCAGCCCCTAGTACCGCCAATGGCTCATCCCTATGATCACTCACCAGTTTACCAATGTTGGTTGTAATGGTCTCTGTACCACGCAAAATAGCAGCGATAGGGTTGTTGAGTTCGTGGGCAACTCCCGCGACTAACTGGCCGAGCATGGCCATCTTTTCTCGTTCTATCAATTGTTGGTGTGCTGACTCTAAGGATTCTAGAGTCTTTTGCAGTTCAAGTTTGGTATTGATGCTACGCTGCAATCGACGATTAAAATGCCGTAAGAGAAGGTTGGTAAAGAGGGGGAGCAATGCTGTGTTTGAGTGCATGACTTTGGCGAACACGTCTCTATCCAGCTTTATCACCTCGGTCTTTTTTAATGTGAGTGCCGTAGAGAAAGAAGGCTCGCCAGTAACAAACGACATTCCTCCAACAATGTTCCCTTTTGTGTGGCGGACGACCTCTCTTTGTACTCCTTGGTCATCTTTTTTATAGAGAGCGACTTCCCCGTCGGTAATAAACCAAAGAAATCGATTCTCTTCACCTTCTTTCGTCAGTAAGTGTTGTGAGGAGTAGGTACGGCATGCACGTGTGTCGTCAGTATCTGAGAAAAAATCATGAAGAGCGGAGATAACCTGTTCTGCCAGTTCTTGATCTGAGAGTTTGTGATGGTCGGTGATGAACCCTTCTCGGTAGCTGCGCATCTTCAACTCAATATGTGAGCGAAGCAACCGCTGCTGATCAAGTATCTGACTATAAGAGAGAAGGTTATCCTTATCGTTTTCTAGTACGAAGGTGGTCAACTCTTTCTTAACCGTTTTGTATACGAGGTTATCTTGGAGAGGCTTGGTTAGGCAGTGGTCTAGTCGCCCTTCGTTGACAGCAGACAAGATGGCTTGGATATCTTGTCCGCAGCTGATTAAAATTTTACGCGCACTTTGAGTGTGAGCGCTTTTGTCGAGTTGGATTAAAAAATCAGCCCCATTAAAGTTTTCATGATGACTGGCAAGGACGAGGGCGACGGATTGTTGGTTTTCCTGACAAAAGGAGAGTGCGGCATGAGCGTCATCGAGCGTATCTGCAGTGTGGATATCGAACCTTGCAGCGAATTGACTCAGCTCTCGTCGCAGTTGCTCTACACTAATGGGATTGTTGTCTAAACAAAGTAAGGCATACTGATTCACGATTCTCGTTCGTCTCTTTCTGAACTCACCAATCTGGTTTTACTCTAACAAGGATTGAACAAAGGGACTGAGACACAGGTTTTAGATTCCTTGACGATTTGTGAAGAATGCCAATACTCTGATTTAACTCAATGTTTTTTGGTGTAAACTGCAATAAATACTTAAGTGAAGATAAATACATGCATCAGTTGAAAAAATACGGCGCTATTGGTGGCGCTATCTCTTTGGCTTTGTGTTGGCCGTTAGCGGTTGGGCAGATAGGGCAGAATGTTATTCATGACGGGATTGCCCATTTGAGCAATGACTCCCTGAAAGCGGAAATTGTTTCTTACGATCGCGGTTATCTGTCTTCTGAAGTTCAAACTCGCTATACCATCGTCGACCAAGAGCTTGCCAGCCAACTTGGCATGGATGGTCTACCAAGTGAATTTGTCGTAAACAGCCATGTGTCTCACGGTTTGCTGAGTTTGAAAGCAACGTCAACGCTGAACGATGTCGAACAGTTTCCTCTGACATTGACCACGGTCACACAGCTAAATGGCAATACGGATTACGTTTTGGATCTTGATAACTGGCATCAATCGACGGAGGGTGAAGGTGGAGCTATGGTGTCTGTGACGCCCTCTTCGCTCAAAGGGCACGTTACCGTCCTAGGTGAGATGAGCTACGATCTCGATATTCCGTCAGTGGAGATAGATTTCAATAGCGGCGAGAAAATGTTGCTTACAAATATCAAAGGTTCAGGTCAGGGCAGAAAGCAAAATAGCTTTTGGTTAGGTGACCAAGAAATCAATATCGCCGATATCTCCGTACTTGATTCGAGCCAAGCACGACTTTTCTCAATGAAAAGTGGCCAGTATCAATTCTCTTCTTCCCTTGATGATGTTTCTCAACGTGTGAATAGTCAACATATTGTCAGTGCAAGTAAACTCCTGATGTCTGAGGGTGAAGCGGATAACTTAGTTTTGGATCTAGAGTTTGGTGATTTAGACAGTGACTCGTTTGAACACTTAGTCAGTATGTATCAGAACAATCCTGTACTGACTACTGATGACATTCAAAACGCGATTCCTTATGTTGAGACGTTATTCTCAAAAGGTTTCTATCTCTCGATGAACAAGATGGCGCTGACTTTGGGTGATGATGGTGAGTTTGAGAGTACATGGAAAATTACAGTGCCTGAAGGAACCAGTAACGTTACACAAAATCCCGCTATGATTCTTCCTTCCTTGACCGGTAACCTTGACACCTTTTTCTCAAAGGGGTTAGTCGATCAGTATCCCTTTATCAAGCAAGGTATCGATGAAGCGATTGTGATGGAGTTTGTCAGCCAAAATGAGCAAGGCTATCAAATTCAAGCAGAGCTTAAAGATGGTAATCTTGTATTTGAAAATGGTAAGCAAATTCCACTTATCGGTATCTTATTACCTGCAATGATGCAGCAATAAATAATAGTGTTTGTTGCTTACAGGGTAAGATTCCTTCATCCATTGATGGGCCTGCTTTGATTGCTGAGGTTCATCTTTTTTATGCAGGTAGGTCGCCAATACGACCTACCTTTGAGCAGAGGTTGCTCCATGGGTTGTAGTTGTCTCAAGGATGGTTTGGAGTAAGGCGGTATATATTACCTCGGTCAGTGCTAAAGAAGAGTTCATCTTTGGGGCTGACAGTAATATGTCGGATACGCTCATTGAGCTTCTCTAGAATACGAGTTTCACCAACGGCTCGATTATTGTCATCAAGAGTGACCACATTTATATGAGTAAGCTTCAGCGATGGAGCAAGCAGTTTTCCATCCAAGTCTGGGTAGTTCTTGCCTCGATACAATAGTAGGCTTGATGGCGCAATAGAGGGTACGTAAACCTTAACCGGAGGCTCTATACCTTCTTTTTCCTCAGACTCTCCGACATTGATAGGGCCCCAGTACTCTTTTCCGTGAGAAGTAATAGGCCAACCGTAGTTTCTTCCTTTCTTGATCCGATTAATCTCATCCCCACCTCTTGGCCCATGTTCGATAGACCAAAGTGTTTTGGACTGGGGATCGTAATACAGGCCTTGCGGGTTTCGATGACCATAACTCCATATCTCCTTTGCCGCCCCTTTTTGTTTGGCGAAAGGGTTGCCGTTAGCAGCTGAACCGTCTGGCAATAAACGAAGGATAGAACCTGCGTGGGTATTGCGGTCTTGACCGTTATCTCTTTCCCCCCGGTCACCCACACTCATGTATAAGAACTGCTCATCAAACGTAATGCGGCTGCCATAGTGGCGGTTGGTAGATGAGTAGGAAGTGGAGGTGAAAATATTCTTCCAGTGAGATAATTTGCCTTCAGAGAACTGAAACGTGGCAAGTGCGGTGTCCGAACCATTAGTAGTACGTTTGCTGTAGGTCACATAAACTTGGTTGGCATCAAATGGTGACATTGCAATGTCAAGTAATCCACCTTGACCGTTTGCGTATAACCCTGCTGGGTTGCCCATCAATCTTGTGCTTTCCCCTGTCGTGATATCCACTGACAATATGTGTCCATTACGCTCTGTGACAAGCAAAGTATTGTCATCTGCGAATGTCATTCCCCAGGGAACCAATAAGCCAGATGCCACTTTTTCTACCGCATAGTCCATTGCCAATGCCTGATTTAACCAGCATATGAGAGTCATTAAGGGTAGGGCTAAGTATTTGATCACGTTAGGTTGTCTCCCTAGCTCAGATAGTTCATAGAGTGTAGCACGATAATAAATCATCGTTTTTATGTATATATTTCACATTACCCCTTTTGTTTGGCTAATGTTTGGTCTATTATGACGAAGTGTCAAAAATGACGATTCGTCATGAATGGTGTTTATCACGTATTTAGTATTCGTGTTACAATTGGAGAGTTGAGGAGCAACGAACGGGTACGGATCGAAATAATCATGTTTGGGTTTAACTGCAAAAAAAGTGATAAGAAAGACAATGCAGGTTGTGGCTTTGGGTTAACCAAAAAACAACAAGCGATTGCCGATAGAGAAGTGGAACTGATATTGCTCGCGAAAAAGCTAGTTCAAAAGGAAGGGTGGAGCAACCTGACCATGGACAAGCTAACGGCGGCCAGCCCTTACTCGAAAGGTACAATTTACAATCACTTTAGCAGTAAAGAAGACGCGATTGTTGCGCTATGTATTCATTCTTTGAAAAGCGAAGCGGTGTTATTTGCCCGTGCCGAAGAATTTGAAGGCAAGACTCGGGAAAAGATCATGGCTATGCATGTAGGCTATCGTATCTATGCTCGCATGGAGCCGATTTTGTCGATGTGCGCATTGATGGCAAAAAACCCGTGGGTGCTTGAAAAAGCGTCGTCTGAACGGGTTCGAGAGCTAAATGAATTGGAAGAGCAAGTCATTGAAAGTGCAGATCAGCTAGTCAACTATGCAGTGGAAACTGGAGACTTGAAGTTTTCTCCGGGAATAAGCTCAGATGCAATTGTGTTTGCTAACTGGTCAATTGCCTTCGGCTCAAATGCTCTGACGCAAAACGCGTCTAATAGCCGCTGTATCAATCGCTTACAGGACCCATTCTCCGTGTTACATAATGCCAATATGTTGTTGGATGGACTGAATTGGAAACCGCTTTCAAGTGAGTGGGATTACAAAAAAACTTGGCGCCGGGTCGAACAAGAACTTTTTAGTGAAGAGCTAGAATACCTAGAATCGGTCGGACGCTAATACCATTTAGTTCAAATAAAGCCCGTTATGGGTTTTATTTATCACTCTAAGTGACGAATCGTCAAAAAAAGGCACTCAGTAGCGCTTGAATTTTTCAAGCGTGAGCTTTGTTACTTAAGCACCAGCATCTGCTGGTTTTTAAATAACAACTTTTGACGAAACGTCACAAACGGAGAGTGTGATGACATCTGCCAACTCTAATACTCATCAGCCGCATTCGTGGCTCACGTTACCCACACGATTCAGTGTATGGGTGTTCCTATTGACCTTAGCACTGGTCATTGCTGCGACTTTAGGGGGAAAGAATCTCTATTTTCGCGGAGACTACAACATTTTCTTTGATGGAAAAAACAAGCAATTATTAGCGTACGAGGAGATACAAACTACCTTTGCAAAGTCCGATAATCTTGCGATTATCATTTCCCCACAAAGTGGTAACGTCTTTGAGCCGAAAACGCTTGAATTGATACAAAAACTCACCCGTGATGCTTGGCAAGTTCCTTATTCAAGCCGAGTTGACTCCATTGCTAATTATCAGCACACCGAAGCCATTGAAGATGATCTGATAGTCGAGGACCTTCTGTTGGAAGATTATCCTTTGACCGCTGAACGCATCGAGAAAGTGAGAGCAATAGCTTTATCCGAACCTGTGATAAAACATGCGCTTATCTCTGAAAAAGGAGATGTGACCGTGGTGAATGTGACTGTCCAATTACCGGAAGTCGATGAGACTACTGAAGCACTTGAAGTGGTTGCAGGGGTCGACCAGCTGTTGAGCAAATACGGTGAGTTATATCCGCACGTTGAATTTCACAAAGCAGGGATCATCGCGATGAACCATGCCTTTATGGTGGCTGCTCAAGATGATACTTCGACCTTAGTGCCAGCCATGTTGTTAGTGATACTGGTGTTCCTGACGGTTATGCTGCGCTCTTTTCTCAGTGTGATTGCTACGTTAGTGGTGATCATTGGTTCAGTGGCAGCAACCATGGGGCTATCAGGTTGGGCCGGTATGTTCCTGAGCACGGCGACCGTCAATATTCCCACGTTAGTGATGACTTTGGCCGTCGCAGACTGTGTTCATGTCATTGCGACAATGCGTCAAAGCATGCAGAAAGGTCATTCAAAACAATATGCTATTGATCAAAGTGTCTCGATAAACTTCATGCCTATTGTCATCACTTCGGTGACGACTGCACTGGGCTTTCTGATGATGAATATGTCCGATTCTCCAGTATTGAGGGATTTTGGCAATCTAGCGGCACTCGGTGTCATGTTAGCGTGCTTCCTTTCAGTCACTTTGTTGCCAGCGCTTCTCAAACTGTTACCCATCAAAGTGAAGGAGAAAGCGTTAGATTCTGGTGAGACTTACGATTCCATGGACAAACTGGGGGATTGGGTTGTCAGCAATCGAAAAGTGTTGTTGCCGCTGTCTGTCATTGTGATTACTGTCTCTGCTGCTCTGATACCTTTGAATAAAGTTAACGACGAGTCAGTGAAATATTTTGACTCGCGCAATGAATTTCGACGCGCGGCTGACTTTATGGAAGAGCGTATCAGCGGCATGACAACCATCAGCATTGCAGTGAAAACACACGAATCTCAGGGGATAGCCGATCCTGAATTCCTCACAACCATCAGTGAGTTTACTGATTGGCTGCGTACCCAGCCGGAAACCGATCACGTGGCAACGCTCTCCGATGTGTATAAGCGCCTTAATAAGAACATGCACGGTGATGATGACAGTTATTACAAATTGCCATTACAAAGGGAGCTAGCTGCACAATATCTTCTGTTGTATGAGATGTCTCTACCGTATGGATTGGACCTCAATAATCAGATTAATGTAGATAAATCATCCATTAAGCTTGTCTTGACAGTTGATAATTTAGGCAGCGTTGAACTGGTTGCCTTGGAAAACAGGATTTATGACTGGTTCAAGGAAAATGGTCAACAGTACGAAGTTGTTGCCTCAAGCCCATCTTTGATGTTCGCACATATTGGTGAAACCAACATGACGAGCATGTTGTCGACGTTGCCTATCACTCTGATACTGATCTCTGGACTGATGATATTTGCACTACGCTCTGTGCGCCTTGGGATGATCAGCATCGTGCCTAACATGGCACCTGCAATTATTGGTTTTGGTTTGTGGGCTTTGTTATCGGGGGAGATCAACCTTGGCTTATCTGTCGTTGTCACACTCACCTTGGGTATTGTGGTTGATGATGCTGTTCACTTCCTCTCTAAATACCAGCGCGCGCGTAAACAAGGACAAAGTGCTGAAGAGGCTGTGCGTTATGCATTCCATACAGTCGGTCGAGCTCTATGGATTACTACTATTGTTTTGGTCGCAGGTTTCACCGTTCTAGCTATGTCCACTTTCAGACTTAATGCGGATATGGGCCAATTGAGTGCCATGGTTATCTTTATCGCTTTGGTGGTGGACTTTGTTTTCTTACCTGCACTGTTAATGCGATTTGATACCGCAAGTTATGCGCAGGAAAACCAATCGCAGCCATCAGCGGCCACGCCAACTCAGCCATCAGCGGCTCCTCAGACACAAAGTTAAAGGAATACACTATGAAACGTTCAAATTACTCATTGTTCACATCGATTGCATTGTCTTCACTTCTTATGCTTGGTGGGCAGCCCGTGGCGCTTGCCAACGTAGAAAAAGGGCTTGAAATTGCCACTGAACGTAAAGCACGTGATGAAGGTTGGGGAGACTCAGTCGCAACTATGCAGATGATCCTCAAGAATGCTCAGGGGGAAAGTAGTACTCGTGAAATGCGCCTTAAGTCATTAGAAGTAGCGGATGATGGCGATAAAGGTTTGACGATTTTCGATCAGCCGAGAGACGTCAAAGGTACAGCATTCCTTAATCACTCGCATACCATAGATGCTGATGACCAGTGGTTGTATCTCCCCGCTCTAAAACGGGTTAAGCGCATTTCCTCACGGAATAAGTCTGGCCCGTTTATGGGTAGTGAATTTGCCTACGAAGACCTAAGTTCGTTTGAGTTAGAGAAGTATACTTTCCACTATTTGCGTGATGAGCGAGTGAATGGCAGTGACACGTTCGTATTAAAGCAGATACCGACTGATAAGAATTCGGGTTACACCAAGCAGCAGGTCTGGCTGGATAAAGAACATTATCGACCAATCCAAATTGAGTTCTATGACCGAAAAGGCTCATTGCTGAAAACGCTCAAGTTTGATGATTATCAACTTTACCTAGATAAATATTGGCGTGCTCACAAAATGGCAATGACGAACCACCAAACGGGGAAAAGTACGTTACTCACCACCAGTAATCTTCAATTCCAGACGGGTTTGAGTGAGCGAGATTTTGAGAAGAATATTCTTAAAAGGGTGAAATAAGGGGCGTTATGAACAAAGTATGGAGTAGAGCAGGTCGCGTGGCGGCCTGTATTTCACTGACAATGCTTGCGATGCATTGTTATGGCTTTGAGCTCTCAGGTCAGATGAACCTCGAACATCGGCAGTTCTTTTCGGATGGATTGCAAGGGCAAGATAAAGGTCAAAGCTCTATCATCCTGCAGCCTGAATTCTATTGGGAGATCAACGATAGCTCTGATTTTACCTTCACGCCATTTTATCGCCTAGATAGCGAAGATGATGAGCGAAGTCACGGTGATATACGAGAAGCGCTGTATTTAACCTACTGGGATGACTATGAATTACGTGCTGGAGTGGGAAAAGTTTTCTGGGGTGTCACTGAGTCTGCACATTTGGTCGATGTTGTAAATCAAACGGACTCGATTGAGGCGGTAGACGGTGAAGACAAATTAGGACAACCCATGCTACATCTGACCTCGGTCAAAGATTGGGGAGTGCTTGATACCATGGTTTTGCCTTACTTCCGCGAACGTACTTTTGCTGGGCAGGATGGCCGTTTAAGACCGGCATTGCCAGTATCTGAGGATGTGATTTATGAGTCGTCGCGAGAAGAGCAACATGTCGATTTTGCGGCGAGATATTCTCAAATGCTGGGTGACTGGGATCTAGGGCTGAGCTATTTTCAAGGCACCAACCGAGAGCCGTATTTCCGGCTTCAGGGGACAGACTTGAAGCCTTATTATGCACAGGCGAAGCAAATCGGTGTTGATGTTCAGGGGATTGCTGGCGATTGGTTATGGAAACTCGAGAGTATCTATCGTGACAGCTTTGATCATCACATTGGATTGGTTTCAGGATTTGAATATACCATTGTCGGCGCATTAGGCAGTGTTTGGGATGTTGGTCTTATTACTGAGTACCTTTATGACAGTCGTGGCAATAATGCTCAAAATGCAGGTCAAAATGATGTGTTCGTTGGCTCACGATTTGCACTTAATGATGAAGATGGTAGCGAAATATTACTGGGATTCACTCAGGATCTGGATAACAGTGATGTGTTCAGCGCTAAGTTGGAAGCCTCAAGCCGGCTAACCAATCACCTAAAATGGCGTCTTGATGGGTGGTGGTTTGAGAATGATACACCGGATGACTTATTGTACTTCGCTCGTAAGGACGATTTCATTGAAGTGTCGTTAGAATATTACTTCTAAGTCGTTAGCCCATAACGCTTATTAGTTGTGTATTTTTTCTAAAACAGGGAGCTCAATTTGCTCCCTTTTTTTGCTTTTAAACATTTAGCGTATTCTGTAATGGCTGAGCCACACAATATTCTGCAACGTATGTGCTATACCTAAAGGGCTTACTTTCCTCTACCCAGTTCCCTCAACGATTAAGCTCCAAATTGCCGAGCTTATTGAACTCGAACAATCATTAAGCTGATTTTTTACTCAAAGAGCAGTCGAATCCCGATTTCAGATTGGATTTAGACCTCGCTTTCGTTACTATGTAAAACTATTTAAAAATACCAAAAATCCCTTGCGGGAACCCTTATGGACACTACCAAAAGGTAGATGAGGAAACGATGCAACATCTAGAAGAGATCATTGCTAATGCGAGCGCAGCAATTGAAGCTGCTGATTCGCTAGTCGCACTTGATGAAGTGCGTGTTCAGTATCTAGGTAAGAAAGGTGAGCTAACGGCTCAGCTTCAAAGCCTAGGTAAACTACCACCAGAAGAGCGCCGTACTGCTGGTCAAGAGATCAACAAAGCAAAAGGCGCGGTTCAACAAGCGATTGCTGCACGCAAAGACGCACTGCAACGTGCAGAGCTAGAAGCGAAGCTGGCTGAAGAAACTATCGACGTGACTCTACCGGGTCGTCGTATCGAGAACGGTGGTCTTCACCCTGTGACTCGTACAGTTGAACGTATTGAACAATTCTTTGGTGAGCTAGGCTTTAACACTGAGTCTGGTCCTGAGATTGAAGATGCATTCCACAACTTTGATGCATTAAACATCGCAGAAGATCACCCAGCGCGTACTGACCACGATACTTTCTTCTTTAACCCAGATCTTATGCTGCGTACGCACACGTCTGGTGTTCAGATCCGCACGATGGAAAATGGTAAACCGCCATTCCGTTTCATCGCTCCGGGCCGTGTTTATCGTAACGACTACGACCAAACGCACACGCCAATGTTCCACCAAGTGGAAGGTATGCTAGTTGATGAGAATGTAAACTTCGCTCAGCTTAAAGGCATCTTGCACGACTTCTTATGTAACTTCTTTGAAGAAGAGGTTGAGGTACGTTTCCGTCCTTCTTATTTCCCGTTTACTGAACCTTCCGCAGAAGTCGATGTGAAAGGTAAGAACGGTAAATGGCTTGAAGTTCTAGGTTGTGGCATGGTTCATCCTAACGTACTGCGCAGCGTTGGCATCGACCCTGAGAAATACTCTGGCTTTGCATTTGGTATGGGCGTCGAGCGTCTGACTATGCTTCGTTATGGCGTAAACGACCTACGTGCGTTCTTTGAGAACGACCTTCGTTTCCTAAAACAGTTCAAGTAATCCAGAGGGTTCATCACAATGAAATTCAGCGAATCATGGCTTCGTGAGTGGGTAAACCCTGCGGTATCGACTGACGAGCTTACACACCAAATTACTATGGCAGGCCTTGAGGTTGACGATGTTCTTCCTGTTGCAGGCTCTTTCACTGGCGTGAAAGTAGGTCAAGTGGTTGAGTGTGGTCAGCACCCAGATGCTGACAAATTGCGCGTGACTAAAGTTGATGTAGGTGGCGAAGAGCTACTAGACATCGTTTGTGGCGCATCTAACTGTCGCCTTGGTATCAAAGTTGCGGTTGCAACGGTGGGTGCTGTTCTACCGGGCGATTTCAAAATCAAAAAAGCAAAACTACGTGGCCAACCGTCACACGGCATGTTGTGTTCATTCACTGAACTTGGTATCGACGTAGAATCTGATGGCATCATGGAGCTAGCAGAAGACGCAGCCATTGGTACGGATTTCCGTGAATTCCTTGGCCTGGACGACGTAACCATCGATGTTGATCTAACGGCTAACCGTGCTGACTGTTTCAGCATCCGTGGTCTAGCTCGTGAAGTCGGTGTTCTAAACCGTGCTGATGTGACCCAGCCGACAGTTGCTCCAGTTGCTCCAGCGATTGACGACACGGTTTCTATCGAAGTGAAAGCGACAGCAGCATGTCCACGTTACCTTGGCCGTGTGGTTAGGAACGTAAACGTTCAAGCTGAAACTCCACTATGGATGCAAGAGAAACTGCGTCGCTGTGGTATCCGTTCTATCGATCCAGTCGTCGATATCACTAACTATGTTCTTCTAGAACAAGGTCAACCAATGCACGCGTTTGACCTAGCAAAAATTGAAGGTGGTATTGTCGTTCGCATGGCGGAGCAGGGCGAAAAGCTGACTCTTCTCGATGGCAACGAAGCAGAGCTAAACGCAGATACTCTAGTGGTAGCAGACCATAGTAAAGCCCTGGCTATAGCTGGTATTTTCGGTGGTGAAGAGTCGGGTGTAACGGCTGAGACCAAAGACGTACTGCTTGAGTGTGCATTCTTTGCCCCTGATCATATCCGTGGTCGAGCTCGCAGTTACGGTCTTCATACGGATTCTTCAATGCGTTTCGAGCGTGGTGTGGATTATGCACTACAAACGAGTGCTATGGAGCGCGCCACAGAGCTGCTTGTTGACATCTGTGGTGGTGAAGTTGCGCCTGTTGTAGCTGTTGAATCAGAAGTTGACCTTCCGGTTCCTAACACTGTGGCACTACGTCGTACTAAGCTAGACAACCTTCTTGGCCATCATATTGCAGACAGCGATGTGGTTGAAATCTTAGAGCGTCTTGGTTTAACTGTTGAAGCTACAGAAACGGGTTGGACTGCGACCGCACCGACTTGGCGTTTTGACATAGCTATCGAGCAAGACCTAATTGAAGAAGTAGGTCGTATCTACGGTTACGATAATATCCCTAACCAAAACCCAGCGGCAGCACTTAAGATGCACGACCACGTTGAAGCGAATATTCCGCTAAAACGCGTCCGTAACCTACTTGTTGACCGTGGTTACCAAGAAGCGATCACTTACAGCTTCGTTGAGCCAGAGCAGCAAAAGCTTGTTGTTCCAGGTGTTGAGCCGCTAATCCTGCCATTCCCAATCTCTGCGGATATGTCAGCAATGCGTCTAGGCCTAATCCAAGGTCTACTAAACACTGTGGTTCACAACCAGAAACGTCAACAGCCACGCGTTCGTCTATTCGAATACGGTCTACGTTTCATCCCATGTGAGTCTGCTGAAAACGGTATGCGCCAAGAGCCTATGCTTGCTGGTGTTATCGCAGGTACTCGCAGCGAAGAGCACTGGGACATCGAAACCAACACGGTTGATTTCTTTGACCTGAAAGGCGATTTAGAAGCTGTTCTTGAGCTAACAGCAAACGAAGTAGCTTACTCTTTCGCAGCGCTTTCAGCTGAAGATAAAGCAGCGAATCCAGCGCTTCACCCAGGCCAATCTGCAGCTATCATCGTTGATGACAAGCAAGTAGGTGTAATCGGTACAGTTCACCCAGAACTAGAGCGTAAGTTTGGTCTAAACGGCCGTACTATCGTATTCGAAGTGGAATGGTCTGCAATCAACACTAAAGTGATTCCAGAAGCGGTACAGCTTTCTAAGTTCCCATCAAACCGTCGTGACATCGCAGTCGTTGTTGACGAAGCAGTCGCTTCTGGCGACATCGTTGCAGCATGTCTAGAACAAGGTGGTGAGTTCCTAAAAGATGCGAAACTGTTCGACGTTTACGTTGGTAAAGGCGTTGAAGAAGGTAAGAAGAGCCTAGCAATCGCACTAACGCTACAATCTGTAGAGCGTACGCTTGAAGATGCAGACATCGCTGGTGCGGTTGACGCTATCGTCGCTCACGTATCTGAGAAGTTTGGTGCGTCACTGCGTGACTAATCGCTTCTGATTAGATAGAAAACCAAAGGCCTCGCAATTGCGAGCAACGTAGTTCACTTAAGAGGAGCYGCGTAGCGATTAACAGGGTATCGGGTCTTTGATATTTTTRCCGCCCTAGGCCGATTTGGCTTAGGGCGTTTGTCTATAAAGAGGATAGATAAATCTCCTCGAAGGCTCTTTAAGCGTTTCGGCGTGTTACCTAAAGACACCGCTTTACTCATCATTTTGAGCTGGCTGGCTATAAATTGGCAAGCGTACTTAAAGCTGATTTCATTAGGTAAGCGTCCGTGTTCAACGGCAGCTTGACTAGCCTCTCGTCTCACCAAGTTATAACCAAGTAATAACCCCCACAGCTCTTGATAGACGAG
>NZ_JAKEUT010000006.1:0-199263 GCF_022398025.1 Vibrio sp. Isolate25 | reverse complement strand
AATTAGTCGAAGATCTTAGCAACAACACCAGCACCTACTGTACGGCCACCTTCACGGATCGCGAAACGAAGACCTTCGTCCATTGCGATTGGTGCGATTAGCTCTACAGTCATCTTGATGTTATCGCCTGGCATTACCATTTCTACGCCTTCTGGTAGCTCGATGTTACCAGTTACGTCAGTTGTACGGAAGTAGAACTGTGGACGGTAGCCTTTGAAGAACGGAGTATGACGGCCGCCTTCGTCTTTAGAAAGTACGTATACTTCTGACTCRAACTTAGTGTGTGGGTTGATTGACTTAGGAGCCGCTAGTACTTGACCACGCTCTACTTCGTCACGCTTAGTACCACGTAGAAGTGCACCAACGTTCTCACCCGCACGACCTTCGTCTAGAAGCTTACGGAACATCTCAACACCTGTACAAGTAGTTGTTGTAGTCTCTTTGATACCTACGATTTCTACTTCGTCACCTACTGTTAGGATACCACGCTCGATACGACCAGTTACTACTGTACCACGACCTTGGATTGAGAATACGTCTTCGATAGGCATTAGGAATGGCTGATCGATTGCACGCTCTGGCTCTGGGATGTAGTTGTCTAGTGCTTCTGCTAGCTCAACGATTTTCGCTTCCCACTGCTCTTCGCCGTTTAGGGCGCCTAGTGCAGAACCTTGGATAACTGGTAGGTCATCACCTGGGAAATCGTACTCAGATAGAAGTTCACGAACTTCCATTTCTACTAGCTCAAGTAGCTCTTCATCGTCAACCATGTCACATTTGTTCATGAATACGATGATGTATGGGATACCAACCTGACGGCCTAGTAGGATGTGCTCACGAGTTTGTGGCATTGGGCCATCTGTCGCAGCAACAACTAGGATACCACCGTCCATCTGTGCAGCACCTGTGATCATGTTCTTAACATAATCCGCGTGTCCTGGACAGTCTACGTGTGCGTAGTGACGAGTTGGAGTGTCGTACTCAACGTGAGATGTTGCGATTGTGATACCGCGCTCACGCTCTTCTGGAGCGTTATCGATTGATGCGAAGTCTTTCGCTTCACCGCCGTACACTTTAGCNGCGTGTCCTGGACAGTCTACGTGTGCGTAGTGACGAGTTGGAGTGTCGTACTCAACGTGAGATGTTGCGATTGTGATACCGCGCTCACGCTCTTCTGGAGCGTTATCGATTGATGCGAAGTCTTTCGCTTCACCGCCGTACACTTTAGCWAGAGTTGTACAGATTGCAGCAGTTAGAGTTGTTTTACCGTGGTCAACGTGGCCGATAGTACCAACGTTTACGTGCGGTTTCGTACGTTCAAATTTTTCTTTAGACATGAGTTGTCCCTCTAGGTACGGATTTAGGTGGCTTTGATGACCACGCAACCAAAAAGTCTTGGTGATAAACTTCTCTTAATCACTAAACGTAGTTTAGTTAAAAGAAAGTATCAAAAGGAAACATTGCTTAGAGCTGGTGCTGATAGGCAGACTCGAACTGCCGACCTCATCCTTACCAAGGATGCGCTCTACCACCTGAGCTATATCAGCACTCAAATTAGAGTGGAGCGGGCAGCGGGAATCGAACCCGCATCATCAGCTTGGAAGGCTGAGGTAATAGCCATTATACGATGCCCGCAACACGTAACTCTGAGAGCTATTTCCTTAAGAATATGGTGGAGGGGGACGGATTCGAACCATCGAAGGCAGTGCCAGCAGATTTACAGTCTGATCCCTTTGGCCACTCGGGAACCCCTCCAAATTTTTCATCCATTCCTCTCATAAAAGGAGAAATGGTGCCGACTACCGGAATCGAACTGGTGACCTACTGATTACAAGTCAGTTGCTCTACCTACTGAGCTAAGTCGGCATAAGTGGTGCGCATTCTATTGAAGGATTATCGACCTTGCAATAGCTAAATTAAAAAAAAACCAGATTTTATCCACTTTCGGTTTGTTTGCTGAAAAATCACACAAAACCATCGACAAAACGGCCTCTTCCTTGCCTTGTCATTTGGCAATTTGCACAGGTTGTTGTATTTTCGCAGCTCTTATCGCGAATCTCAGTTAGGAAGACTATGACGCCATATCTCTCTTTTAACCGTCAACAATGGGCAGAACTACGTAATTCTGTCCCTATGACGCTATCCGAAGAGGATCTTATCGAGCTACAAGGCGTCAATGAAAGCCTGACGATGGAAGAAGCTGTTGAGATCTATCTGCCATTGGCGCGACTTCTCAACTTATATATCGCAGCGAGGCAAAGTCGCAATTCTGTACTGAACAACTTTCTCGGCAATCAAGAAAGTGCGCCACCTTTTATCATTGGTATTGCAGGCAGTGTTGCGGTCGGTAAGAGCACTACGGCTCGCTTATTAAAAGCTTTGCTATCCCGTTGGGAAAACCACCCCAAAGTCGAACTGGTGACGACAGATGGTTTTCTGTACCCGAAAAAAATACTCAATGATCGCGGGATCATGCATCGTAAAGGTTTCCCAGAGTCTTATGACATCAAGCGTTTGGTAGAGTTTGTTTCTGATGTAAAAGCCGGAAAGCCCAACCTCGAAGTTCCGGTCTACTCGCATATTACTTATGACATTACCGATGAGGTAAAGGTCGTTGACCGACCTGATGTGTTGATCATTGAAGGGTTGAATGTACTTCAAAGTGGGATGGACTACCCTCATGATCCCCATCGTGTATTTGTTTCCGATTTCTTAGATTTCTCTTTGTACGTTGATGCAAAAAGCGATGTGATTGAGCAGTGGTACGTAGAACGGTTCTTAAAGTTCCGTTTCGGCGCATTTACCAAACCTGGTTCTTACTTTAGCCACTACACAGAACTCACAGAAAAAGCAGCGATAGAAAAAGCACATTCAATCTGGCAATCCATCAATGGCATTAACCTAACAGCCAATATATTACCGACCAAAGGGCGTGCTCAGCTGATTTTGAAAAAAGGCCAAGATCACAGAGTAGAAGAAATATTACTCAGAAAATAGCACACTGTAATGGCTCGATGTGAGTTAATGCAGCGAGCCTTTATTCTCAGTTACACCCGATTGAGGACTGCCCTGAGCTTGAGCGGTTTGACTGGCTTAGGAATAAAGCTAAATCCGTTAGATTTAATCCCCTCCATCATGTCGTTGGTTCGATCCGCACTGATGATCACACCTTTAAAACTATCTCCTAAACGCAGTCGACATTGCTGTAAAACTTCAAGCCCAGTGCGACCATTATCCAAGCGGTAATCAGAGAGAATTACATCAGGCAGCCACTCTTCGTCTAGACACTTCAAACTCGTTACCAAGTCAGTCGCCGTGCGTACATCACATCCCCAGCGCGCCAGCAAGTTTTCCATCCCGACCAAGATTTCCGGCTCATTGTCAACACAGAGTACATTAAGGTGACTAAGATCAGAGACGGCAGCTGAAGGCGCTGCTTGCGGCTGTACCAAAGCTTCATTGCTACGATTGAGCGTAATTGAGAACACGCTACCTTTACCTGGCCAAGATCGCATGGCAATCTGATGACCCAGCACGTGGGCGATGCCTTTCGAAATCGCTAAACCAAGTCCAAGCCCCTGATCCGAACGAACCTGACTACCGCGGGTAAACTCTTCAAAAATTTCCTGCTGTTTGTCTTCATCGATACCGGTGCCGTTATCCCACACTTCAATCCTCGCCTGTTGACCTACCCGCCTTACCCCTAGCACCACCTTGCCTTTGGGATTGTAACGGAAAGCATTGGTCAGGAAGTTCTGCACCACCCTGCGCAGCAGTTTCGGGTCAGATTGAACAATCAGCTGGCTTGGCACCATCTCAAACTCAATCCCCTGCTGTTTTGCCAATGCACTGAATTCAGCGTTTAGATTGGAGAGAACGTCATTAATTGCAAAGCCATGCACATTAATATCAAGCTTGCCTGATTCCAACCGAGAGATATCAAGCAAGTCACCGATCAGATCTTCAGCGGCCTCCAAAGCACTTTCAATATGCTTGGAGAGGCGCTTGGTTTCCTCTTCTTGTGCCACCTCAGACAATGATGAAGCAAATAAGCGTGCGGCATTGAGTGGCTGCATCAGGTCATGACTGACCGCCGCAAGAAAGCGCGATTTCGACTGAGATTCATGCTCGGAACGTTGAGTGGCAGAGACCAGCTGTTTGTTGAGTTGCTCCAGCTCTTGAGTTCGTTCATGCACCCGTTCTTCCAAACTTTCGTTAGCGTCTTTCAGTGCCTGCTCTGCATCACGGAACACCGTAATGTCAGTAAAACTCATCACAAAACCACCGCCGGGCATCGGGTTGCCCTGCACTTCAATAACCCGACCATCAGGCCGAACTCGTGAAGAAGTATGACGGGTGCCTTGTTCAAGGTGATAGATACGGCGACGGACATGGTCTTCTGGGTCACCGGGGCCACATAAGCCTTGCTCCGCATTGTGACGAATCACATCCGCTATCGGCCTGCCCACCTGAATCAACCCTTGAGGAAATACAAACAGTTCCAGATATCGTTGGTTCCATGCCACCAGACGAAGCTGCTTATCAACCACCGCAATGCCTTGGCCAATATGCTCAATTGCCCCTTGGAGAAGCCCGCGGCTAAAATCATACAACTCAGAGGCTTCATCGACAATGGTCGCGACTTCTTCCAGTTGCATGTTGCGCCCTTGTAGGGCAGAGGTCAGGACCAACTTTGCTGAAGAGGCGCCAAAGACGCCAGCCAACACCCGTTCCGTGTGGCGGATTAAACTGGCGGGTGCCTGCTGATTTGGCAGCATAGTTTCGTGTTGCTGGGCCCAGTATTGCTCAAACGCAATGCGCACCCTTTGTCGACCAACAAATCGCGCAGCTAGCATTTCCAGCTCTCCCACCGTCACGCGGCTTTGGTAGAGGCTGATGTTCTCACTTTCTGGCATTGGCGTACCGACAAAAGACGCCGACTGCAAACGCTCACTCAGACTTGAACGTGTCATTAATGAGACCACTACATAACACAGCGCATTGACCGTCACGCTGAGGACAATTCCCCAGTCAGAACCTTTAATACCAGCTGCCTGCAAAACCTCTGGCGGTGTCACGAGCCACAAAAGGAAGTTACTGTTGGCATCGCCTGCCAGCATATCGGTCTGACTCATTAAGGTAATAAGCCATAAACCAAAACCAAACGCGAGGCCAACATAGACCCCTTTTCGGTTACCATTTCGCCAGTACATTCCCCCCAGTAGAGCAGGAGCAAACTGTGTAATCGCCGCAAATGAAAGAAAACCAATTGCCGATAGAGAGTGAATATTGCCCAGTGCCTGATAGAAGCCCCATGCACCAAGTAACAGCAATAGAATCAAACCACGTCGAATAACCAGTAATAAGCCTGAAAAGTGGCGGTGGTTTCGCTGAGCAAGCTTCATTCGGCGCAGCAACAGCGGCATCACCAAATCGTTCGACACCATGATGG
Source organism: Vibrio sp. Isolate25 (assembly GCF_022398025.1). NCBI lineage: Bacteria > Pseudomonadati > Pseudomonadota > Gammaproteobacteria > Vibrionales > Vibrionaceae > Vibrio > Vibrio sp. Isolate25. The sequence continues at coordinate 193,811 of NZ_JAKEUT010000006.1, read as the reverse complement.
CTAACGCAATGGTCGAGACAATAACCATGCCGCTAGCGGCAGACGTCCCACCGAGAAAAGCCAACAAAGCAATATCCTGTGCACCTACGGCCATCGGTAAGCTAATCACATACGTATCAGGGCTCGCACTACTAAGCAGCCCCTGCCCTACCCAAGCAATAGGCAAAACAAAGATCCCCATCAACACCAGATACACGGGGAATAACCAGCGCGCCGTATGCAAGTCCTGCGCGCGCTCGTTTTCCACTACCATAGTATGGAACTGACGCGGCAGACAGACAATCGCCATCATGGTCAGCACAGTATGAATAAATAATGTCGGCAGGTTTGGTGATTGATAGGTGTCAGAGGCAATCGACATCAGCTCAATGTCGCTGCGATTGAGCGCCAAATAGAGGATGAAACACCCAACGGCGAGGAATGCCACCAGCTTGACGATCGACTCAAATGCTATTGCCATCATCATTCCGCGATGGTGTTCTGTGTTGTCGATGTGGCGCGTACCGAACAACATGGTAAATATCGCCAATGCACCAACCACAAACCAAGATACATCCATGCCCTGAGCGTTAAATGCTTCCGGTAATTCCGGAGAGACGATCTCCAACCCCATGGTAATACCACGCAGCTGTAAGGCGATGTAGGGCAAGATCCCCGCCACGGCAATCAGCGTGACGGCGACGGCTAAACCCTGAGATTTACCATAGCGAGCAGCAATAAAGTCGGCAATCGATGTGATGTGTTCGCGCTTAGCGGTAATGATCAAGCGAGCTAGTACTCGCCATCCAAGGGTGAACACCAAGATAGGTGCAATGTAAATCGGGAGGAATGACCACGGATTGTTACTGGCCTGCCCCACCGTGCCATAGAAGGTCCACGACGTACAGTAGACCGCAATCGACAAACTGTAGATCCACGGCCGCCAGCGAGCTAGCCAACGATGCTGCTTATCGCCATACCAAGCAATGAAAAAGAGGAGTCCGAGGTACATCAGTGATACGGTGATCACTAGCCAGCCTTGCATCTGATTTCCTTATCGTATTGAAGTCTGCTGCGTTATTTATACAAACAAAAACCTCTCCATATTGGAGAGGTTTCATTTAACTAAGGAAGCGAATTGAACTCAAACAGTTCCGCTTAATTCTGTGCTTTAACGTCGATAACCGAGGCACGCTCACGTTTTGGTTCAACACGAATAAACAGTGCCAGAATGCCCATCACTGCCATCGCCCAAAAAACGTTCGCACCCCAATTCTCATACCCCCAGCCACTCAAGGCGGTCATCAGAGCGATGAATGCACCGAGCGGAATCGCATTGTACAGTGCTTGAAGAGCGACCATTTTTCTTGGCTCCGAATGCTGGATGTATTGAATAGCAGCGATGTGTGCGACGGCAAACGTCACACCATGGAGTAATTGGATTAAGACAAGCCCTATCAGTACCGTTGTCGAAGCGGTCAACCCCCAGCGAACCACGACGCCAATAGCAGCAACTAAGAACAGTGCACGTAAAGACCAACCGGCAAACAGGCGTTTACTTAAGGCGAAAACTGCAACTTCCGCCACCACACCTAGGCTCCACAGATAACCAATAATATCTTCAGAATGCCCGGCTTCTTTCCAGTATATTGAGCTAAAACTGTAGTAAGCGGCATGACTGCCCTGAATCAAAGCCGCCAGAGCGAGGAACTTCAAGACGGAAGACTCCTTTAGTAGATCGGTCAATTTCGGTCTTTCTGCCTGCTCTTCTTCCGTCGTGACAGGCATCGGATTGGTGTTACGCATCCCGACCAAAATGGCAAAAAATACCCCCGCTAGCGCGGTATACAAAATCATATCAGTGCCGAATTTGGCCACCAGATAGCCGACTACAGTCGAACCTGCAATAAAGGCCACAGATCCCCACAGTCGAGCACGCCCATAGTCGAGCATCTTAAGCCGCGCATAGTAGTTCGCCATCGCGTCAGAGAGCGGTACAATCGGCCCACAGCAAAGGTTAAACAGCACAGTGGCACCCGCCATCAACCAAAAGCTACCACCGGTAAAGAAGTGAAAACCGATAAAAATTAGGGCTGCAATGCTCAACCAGCGCAGCGCGGGCATCAGGTGCTCAACTTTATGGATACGTGGCGTTAGCACCATATTGGCGACACAGCGAGTCGCAAAACCAATACCGACTAATAAGCCGATATCTGTGGCGGAAACGCCCTGCTCTTCAAACCACAACGCCCAGAATGGCAGATAGACACCATAGGCAAAAAAGAATCCGACAAAGTATTGAGATATCCAGCCGTAGGGAGACGGATTGAGCATTATGACCTCTGAATGCGATATGAGAGCGGATGCTGCATTATCTCTGCTTACTTGCTGAATAAAAAGGGAAGATTACTCACCAATCTGTTTCCGCACAACCATCCTAAATTAGAGTAATTCGACCAAAGTCGTCTGGCACTTAAAAGGAAACTTGTCACACTTAAAGCATGGTTTCTTTTCTCACGCGGGTCCGGTATGCCAGATAAATTCAACATGCACTCTCCACCGTTTGATCGTCTCGACGAAAGACAGCAGAACAAGCTACGTGCTTCGTTGGATGTTGCCTACTTCCGAGATAAAGAAGTGTTGCTGGCGACCGATGGAGAAAGCCAGCACTTGCATATTCTGATTAAAGGCGCTGTAGAGGAGCGCAGTGCTAATGGAGAGGAAGTATTCGCCCATTACGCCAATGATGACTTATTTGATGTACGCGCGCTGTTTGAAGGTAAAGTCCGCCATCACTACGTTGCGCTGGAAGATACGCTCACCTATCTGCTGCCTAAAGCGGTCTTTCTTGAGCTATACAACGAAAATGGCCAGTTTGCGGCCTATTTCGATAACAATCTCGCCAAACGACAGCAATTGATTGAAGCCGCCCAACAACAACAGAATCTGGCCGAGTTTATTCTCACTAAAGTTGACCGCGATATCTATCACCCTCCGATGATTCTTAGCACTGAGCAGCCACTTAATGAGGTCACTCAGGTATTAAAGCAGAATGGAATTGATGCCGCTTTGGTCAGGCTTCATGACGACGACCCACGCTTGACCAACAATCCAAATCAGCTGCCTTTCGCTATCGTCACCCGAACCAACATGCTGCATGCCGTAATGCTTGACGATCATCCGCTGGATACTCAGGTCAGCGCGATTGCAACCTTTCCGGTGGTTCACGTCGACGATGGCGATTTTCTATTTAACGCGATGATAAAGATGACTCGTCAGCGTATGAAGCGGGTCATGGTGGCGGACGGTAAAGAAGCGGTCGGTATGCTGGATATGACCCAGATTCTCAGTGCCTTTTCCACCCATTCTCATGTATTAACCTTAAGCATAGCCCGCGCTTCCAGCATCGAAGAACTGGCATTGGCGTCCAATCGCCAACGTCAGTTAGTCGATAGCCTGCTAGGAAATGGCATTCGTACCCGTTTTATCATGGAGTTGATTTCTGCGGTCAACGAGCAAATTATCGAAAAAGCGTTTGAGCTGATTGTTCCTCCTGCCCTTCACGATCATTGCTGTCTGATCGTTTTAGGCTCAGAAGGGCGCGGGGAACAGATCTTAAAAACCGACCAAGACAATGCATTGATTATCAGAGACGGATTGGACTGGCCTCAGTGCGACACCGTTATGGCTCAACTGACCCACACTTTACAACAACTAGGCTACCCACTTTGCCCAGGTAATGTGATGGTCAACAACCCGAAATGGGTGAAAAGTCAGTGTGACTGGCAGACAACATTAACACGTTGGTCTAAGCCTTCTTCTGCTGAGCACGTCATGGATCTGGCCATTTTCACCGATGCTCACGCGGTCGCTGGCAACAAGACGTTGCTCACTCCTGTGCGACAACACCTCAAAGGGCTGATGCTGAATAATATGCTGGCGCTACAGGACTTCACTCGACCCGCGTTGCAGTTCTCTCTGCCACTGACTCTGTTTGGCAACGTCAAATCGGACAAACAAGGCGTCGATCTGAAAAGTGGCGGTATTTTCCCAATCGTTCACGGGATTCGCACCCTAGCGCTGGAATATGGCTTAGAAGAAAACAACACCTTTGACCGGATTGAAGCATTGCGTAACAAACGCATCTTAGAGCCGGAAACCGCGGATAACCTCAATGAAGCTTTGAAGCTGTTCTTCAAACTCCGTCTGAGCCAACAGGTCGCGAATCAACATAGCCACAACCGCATCAACCTCAAACTGCTTGAACGCACGGAACGTGACTTACTGCGCCACAGCCTGCATGTGGTCAAAAAATTCAAACAGTTCCTTAGCTACCACTATCAAATTCGGGACTAATAATGAACTGGATTCAGCGCCGCTACTGGTATCACAAATTGAAGGGCTCTCCTTATCAGCCCATGTTTGCCTCAGTCCAAAAGGGTGAGTATGTTTCGCTCGATTGTGAAACCACCAGCTTAGATCCAAAGCGCGCCGAATTGGTCACCATAGCAGCGACCAAAATCATCGACAACCGCATCATCACCAGCCAACCTTTCGAAGTGAGATTAAGAGCTCCCCAATCGCTGGATTCTAATTCGGTCAAGATCCATCAGATTCGCCATTCAGATCTGGCCGATGGTATTGATGAAAAACAGGCACTGACCCAGTTACTGGCTTTTGTCGGCAACCGACCACTGGTGGGATACCACATTCGCTATGATAAGAAGATCCTAGACTTAGCTTGCAAACGTCAACTAGGGTTCCCTCTTCCCAACCCTTTGATTGAGGTCAGTCAGATTTACCACGACAAACTGGAGAAACACTTACCTAACGCCTATTTCGATCTGAGTCTAGAAGCCATTTGCAAGCATCTCGATTTACCGATGCAGAGTAAGCACGACGCTTTGCAAGACGCTATATCTGCTGCTTTAGTGTTTGTTCGCCTCACTAAGGGAGATCTACCCAGTTTGAATTTCCCCTACACTCGCTAATCATTCCGTCGATCCAAATCGCAAAATCAAACATAACAGCGTCATTAATAAGCAGAATCCGCTCTCTCATCCTAAAGTCTAATTGTCGAATCAAGCTAGGTGCTAGAAAGTGATAGATATAGGGATTTTCGACAAACGTGAAAACGTTTTAAACGAGCACTTGCTTGATTCGAGCAGAATTAAGCTCAAGGAGAGAAACAATGAGTGAAGCCCATATTTATCCGGTAAAGGACAATATCAAAACAAATACCCATGCGGATAATGACACCTACCTCGCCATGTACCAACAGTCTGTCTCTGACCCAGAAGGATTCTGGAGTGAGCACGGTAAGATTGTTGATTGGATCAAACCCTTCACCAAAGTAAAAAACACGTCATTTGACACAGGCCATGTCGATATTCGCTGGTTTGAAGATGGTACCCTCAACGTCTCTGCCAACTGTATTGACCGCCACCTAGCTGAGCGCGGTGACGACGTGGCAATCATCTGGGAAGGTGATGACCCAGCAGACGATAAAACACTGACATTCAACGAACTGCACAAAGAAGTGTGCCGTGTCTCTAACGCTCTAAAAGAGCAAGGTGTACGTAAAGGCGACGTCGTGTGTCTTTACATGCCAATGGTACCTGAAGCGGCTGTTGCTATGCTGGCTTGTACTCGTATCGGTGCAGTCCACACGGTTGTTTTCGGTGGTTTCTCTCCAGAAGCACTATCGGGACGTATCATTGACTCAGACGCCAAAGTCGTTGTCACAGCCGATGAAGGCGTGCGCGGTGGTCGAGCGGTTCCGCTGAAAAAGAACGTCGATGAAGCATTGACCAACCCAGAAGTGAAAACGATCGATAAAGTACTAGTGCTGAAGCGCACTGGTGGTGATATTGACTGGCATGAGCATCGTGATGTTTGGTGGCATGAAGCAACGTCATCTGTTTCAGATGATTGCCCACCAGAAGAGATGAAAGCGGAAGATCCACTTTTCATCCTCTACACATCAGGTTCAACCGGTAAACCTAAAGGTGTCCTTCACACCACAGGCGGTTACCTAGTTTACGCCACCATGACTTTCAAATATGTCTTCGACTATCAACCAGGTGAAACCTTCTGGTGTACCGCTGACGTAGGTTGGATAACCGGCCACACTTACCTTATCTACGGCCCTCTAGCTAATGGTGCAAAAACCATTATGTTCGAAGGGGTACCAAACTACCCGAACACCAACCGCATGAGTGAAGTCGTTGATAAGCACCAAGTCAATATTCTTTACACTGCGCCAACCGCGATTCGCGCGTTGATGGCAAAAGGCAATGAAGCGGTAGATGGCACTACTCGTGACAGCCTACGCATCATGGGCTCTGTGGGTGAGCCGATTAACCCAGAAGCATGGGAGTGGTACTACAAGACGATCGGTAATGAGAGATCTCCGATTGTCGATACTTGGTGGCAAACCGAAACCGGTGGCATCCTCATCACTCCACTACCAGGCGCTACGGCACTAAAACCTGGCTCGGCCACTCGTCCATTCTTTGGCGTACAACCTGCGTTAGTCGATAACATGGGTAACATCATTGAAGAGACCGCAGCTGAAGGTAACTTGGTGATCCTTGATTCATGGCCAGGCCAAATGCGTACCGTTTACGGCGACCATGAGCGCTTTGAGCAAACGTACTTCTCTACGTTCAAAGGCATGTACTTCACCAGTGATGGCGCTCGTCGTGACGAAGACGGCTACTACTGGATCACTGGCCGTGTTGATGACGTACTGAACGTCTCCGGTCACCGTATGGGGACCGCAGAAATTGAATCGGCTTTGGTTGCCCACGATAAGATTGCAGAAGCAGCAATTGTCGGCATCCCGCATGACATCAAAGGTCAAGCCATTTACGCTTACGTTACACTTAACGATGGTGAGTTCCCATCAGCAGAGCTGCACAAAGAAGTAAAGGACTGGGTACGTAAAGAAATTGGACCAATCGCTACGCCGGACGTGCTGCACTGGACTGACTCACTGCCGAAAACTCGCTCCGGTAAAATCATGCGTCGTATCCTACGCAAGATAGCCACTGGTGATACCAGCAACTTAGGTGACACCTCAACACTGGCTGATCCAAGCGTTGTTGATAAGTTAATCGCCGAAAAAGCTGAACTTGCGTAGAAATAGTAAGCAAGACTAAGCCGTCACATTTGTGGCGGCTTTTTTATTGGTTGGAACATATCTAGCGACCTAAAGTCCAAGGTAAAGCGGTCAAATTTGTTACCTTGGTAGCAGTTTTTTGTCTTCACCACAGGAGATTAGACCAGTAAATTGCTGCTAAATGTACTGAATTAGCTATAATCTGGGTCTATTTTAAAGATCTAGCGTAAATTTTTACAATATAATTACGCTGAGTCAGTAATATCATGGGAAGATTCTATTTCATATCATGAAGTAGGAAGATGGCAGCACAATGACAGCTAAATCACGCATTCTTGTCTTAAATGGTCCAAATTTAAACCTGTTAGGTCTACGCGAGCCGGGTCATTATGGTTCTCAGACCTTACCACAGATTATCGACACTTTGACTGAGCAAGCCCACAAAGCTGGCGTTGAGCTAGAGCATCTGCAATCAAATCGCGAATATGAATTGATTGAGAAGATCCACGAATCCTTTGGACAAGTTGACTTCATCATCATCAATCCAGCTGCATTTACCCACACCAGTGTTGCGCTGCGGGATGCCCTACTCGGCGTCTCAATCCCATTTATTGAAGTACATTTATCTAACGTGCACGCACGCGAGTCTTTCCGCCATCACTCTTATCTATCTGATAAGGCGCAAGGTGTGATTTGCGGTCTAGGTGCACAAGGTTACGAATTCGCTTTGTCTGCTGCCGTAAACACATTGCAGGCACAGTAGCTTATTACTATCACAGTAAATGAACACACTCTGCAGCTCACTAGAGCTGTCTTATTCACAAGATAAAAGAGAAAGAAAAGATGGATATCCGTAAAATCAAAAAGCTTATCGAGTTAGTTGAAGAATCTGGCATTGCTGAGCTAGAAATCTCTGAAGGTGAAGAGTCGGTACGAATCAGCCGTAACGGTTCAGCGGCACCAGCTCCAATTCAATATGCACCAGCACCAGTTGCAGCGGCACCAGCAGCTCCTGCGGCGGCACCGGCAGCAGCACCTGCTCCAGCGGCAGAAGCAGCAGTACCAGCGGGTCATCAAGTTCTTTCTCCAATGGTCGGTACTTTCTACCGTGCTCCAAGCCCAGACGCGAAAGCATTCATCGAAGTAGGTCAATCAGTAACAGCTGGTGAAACTCTATGTATCGTTGAAGCAATGAAGATGATGAACCAAATCGAAGCAGACAAATCTGGTGTAGTTACTGCAATCCTAGTTGACGATGGTCAGCCAGTTGAATTCGACCAACCACTTGTTGTTATCGAATAATAGAGGCTGTCTCTTATGTTAGATAAATTAGTCATCGCGAACCGAGGCGAAATTGCGCTTCGTATTCTTCGCGCATGTAAAGAATTAGGCATCAAAACCGTTGCCGTACACTCAACAGCAGACCGTGATTTGAAACACGTACTTCTTGCTGATGAAGCAATCTGTATCGGTCCAGCTCGCGGTATCGATAGCTACCTAAACATTCCACGCATTATTTCAGCAGCAGAAGTAACAGGTGCAGTCGCTATCCACCCAGGTTACGGATTTCTATCTGAGAACGCTGACTTTGCTGAGCAAGTTGAGCGTAGCGGCTTTATTTTTGTCGGTCCAAAGGCAGAAACCATTCGCATCATGGGTGACAAAGTATCCGCCATCACTGCGATGAAAAAAGCAGGTGTGCCTTGTGTACCGGGCTCTGATGGCCCACTTGACAATGATGAAGTGAAAAACAAAGCTCACGCGAAACGTATTGGCTACCCAGTCATTATCAAAGCCTCTGGTGGTGGCGGTGGTCGTGGTATGCGCGTGGTTCGCTCTGAAGCTGAGCTGGTAGAAGCTATCGCTATGACCCGTGCAGAAGCAAAAGCAGCATTCAACAACGACATGGTTTACATGGAGAAATTCCTAGAAAACCCACGTCACGTTGAAGTACAGGTGATTGCTGATGGTCAAGGCGGTGCTATCCACCTAGGTGAACGTGACTGTTCTATGCAGCGTCGTCACCAGAAAGTGGTTGAAGAAGCGCCAGCTCCAGGTATCACAGCAGAAATGCGTAAATACATTGGTGAACGTTGTACGCGTGCTTGTTTGGAAATCGGTTACCGCGGTGCGGGTACTTTCGAGTTCCTTTACGAGAACGGCGAATTTTACTTCATCGAAATGAACACGCGTATTCAGGTAGAACATCCAGTAACAGAAATGGTGACGGGCGTTGACCTGATCAAAGAGCAGCTTCGTGTAGCAGCCGGCCAGCCTTTGTCATTCACTCAGGATGACATCAAGATCCGCGGCCATGCGATTGAGTGTCGTATCAACGCAGAAGACCCTGAGCGCTTCCTACCTTCACCAGGTAAAATTGACCGCTTCCACGCACCGGGCGGTATGGGCGTTCGTTGGGAGTCGCACATCTACTCGGGCTACACAGTACCACCGCACTATGACTCAATGGTCGGTAAGCTGATCACATTTGGTGAAAACCGTGATGTTGCGATTGCTCGCATGAAGAACGCACTCGGTGAGATGATCATCGAAGGCATCAAGACCAACGTTCCGCTGCAAGAAAGCATCATGAACGACGAAAACTTCCAACATGGTGGTGCGAACATCCACTACCTAGAGAAGAAACTCGGTCTGCAGTAATTCGATTACTGACACGATACAAATGCTCACTTCGGTGAGCATTTTTGTTTTCAGTGCAGTCTGGGCTCAAATACTCTCCCGAGTTCTGCTACACTCTGCGCAAATTTAAATCTAACTATCTAGACGAGCACATACCCATGCCTTGGATTCAAATCAAACTCAATGCGACCAACGACAACGCTGAGCAAATCGGCGACATGCTAATGGAAGAAACAGGAGCACTGTCTGTAACCTTCTTAGACGCGCAGGATACGCCAGTATTTGAACCATTGCCGGGGGAAACTCGTTTATGGGGTGATACCGATATTCTCGCTTTGTACGATGCTGAAGCAGATACCCAGTTTATTATTGAACAGACCAAAAACAGTAACTTGCTACCAGAAGGCTTTGCTTACAAAGTGGAGCAGTTGGAAGACAAAGACTGGGAACGAGAGTGGATGGACAACTTCCACCCAATGAAGTTTGGTGAGCGTTTATGGATCTGCCCAAGCTGGCGAGATGTCCCAGAGCCGGATGCGGTCAACGTGATGTTAGACCCTGGTCTCGCATTTGGTACTGGCACTCATCCAACTACTGCGCTGTGCCTGGAGTGGCTGGAAGGGCTAGACCTATCGGGTAAAACCGTGATCGATTTTGGTTGTGGCTCTGGCATCTTAGCGATCGCTGCGATCAAGCTTGGTGCTGAAAAGGTCATCGGGATCGATATTGATCCTCAGGCTCTCATCGCTTCAAAAGACAACGCCGAACGCAATGGCGTTGCCGATAAGCTCGAAGTTTTCCTACCACAAGATCAACCAGAGGGCCTGATCGCTGACGTCGTCGTCGCGAACATCCTTGCTGGTCCACTTCGTGAGTTGTCGCCGATTATCAAGTCTCTAGTCAAACCGAACGGCCAGTTGGCAATGTCTGGCGTGCTGGATACACAAGCAGAAGATGTGGCTAACTATTACCGTGATGAGCTTCACATTGATCCTATCAAGGAACAAAGTGAGTGGTGTCGAATCTCGGGCTGCAAGCAAGGCTAGACAAGACTTTCAGGGCTAATTGTTTGAAATTCATACAATTTACAAAAACAATTTGTAAATGCTCAAATATTAGTCTTTTCACAGCGGAAAAAAATGCGTAAAATGCGCGCCCTTGCTGGTACTAAGCTGTGAAGACGTTTTGAAAATCGGAAATCATCAACTTAAGAATAATCTCATCGTCGCCCCGATGGCGGGAGTGACCGATAGACCGTTTCGAGAGTTATGCCTCCGCTATGGTGCTGGGATGGCCGTCAGTGAAATGATGTCCTCAAACCCAAAGCTATGGAAAACGTCTAAGTCCAAGCAACGCATGGTGCATGAAGGTGAATCGGGCATTCGCTCTGTACAGATTGCGGGTGCGGATCCACAACTGATGGCCGACGCTGCTCAGTTTAGCGTTGAGAACGGTGCGCAAATCATCGATATCAACATGGGCTGCCCAGCAAAAAAAGTGAATAAGAAGCTTGCCGGTTCTGCACTGCTTCGCTTTCCAGATATCATCGAAGGTATCCTTAAAGCGGTAGTCAATGCAGTCGATGTCCCAGTGACACTCAAAACCCGAACAGGCTGGGACCCAGATAATAAAAACTGTGTCCAAATCGCTAAATTAGCCGAAGACTGCGGCATACAAGCGCTTGCTCTGCATGGCAGGACAAAAGCCTGTATGTACAAAGGTGAGGCAGAATATGACAGCATCAGAGCAGTCAAGCAGGCAATTTCGATACCGGTTATTGCAAACGGTGATATCGATAGCCCAGAAAAAGCCAAGCGCGTACTGGAGTACACCGGTGCAGACGCTCTGATGATTGGACGTCCCGCCCAAGGTCGTCCATGGATTTTCCAGGAAATCCAACACTTTTTGGAAAACGGCACCACGATGCCTGACCTTCCGTCCACGGAAGTGAAAGACATTCTGCTGGGTCATGTGAATGCGCTCCACGATTTTTATGGGGAGTACTTAGGGCCACGAATCGCGCGTAAGCACGTAGGTTGGTACCTAAAAGAGCATGAGCAAGCAAGTGAGTTTCGCCGTACCTTCAACGCGATTGAGGCAGCAGAGCTGCAACTTGAAGCGTTAGAAGCGTATTTTGATAAAGCCTAACTATTTGAAGCGAACGCTTTAGATACAATAGGTAAACGTTGCATCATAATTAAGAGAAGAGCTAGACCGAATATGTTCGAACAAAATCTGACTTCAGAAGCATTAACAGTAACGACAGTAACGTCACAGGACCAAATTACTCAGAAACCATTACGTGACTCTGTTAAAGCGTCTCTTAAAAACTACTTGGCTCAACTAAACGGCCAAGAAGTCACAGAACTATACGAATTAGTTCTAGCTGAAGTTGAACAGCCACTACTAGATACCATTATGCAATACACTCGCGGTAACCAAACTCGCGCAGCAACTATGATGGGTATTAACCGCGGTACTCTTCGCAAGAAACTTAAAAAATACGGCATGAACTAATCGTTCTGACGAGTTTTTTCTAAGAAAGCCGATTCCTCAGGGATTCGGCTTTTCTCTTTATCATCGCTTGCCATTTACTCACTTCATTTCATAGTAATTATTTGGCTCTCCAGCTCAGCTAGTTCACTGATTTTAAGGCTAAAGCGTACAAACCAAGCGCATATTACGTCTCACTTTCACATCCTATAATTGAGCAAATAGTAAGCAAACTGTGATCTCTCACGATTGTCATCACTACCTGTCTAGATATAATGCGGTGTTCACCTATTGTTGGATAAAACTATATGCTTGATAAGCAAAGGGAAGCATGGCTGAGCCAGATTCTTAATGAACTTCCTGACCGACTTTTCGTTTTGGATCAATCGGGGCGCTTTATCGAGGGTTTTGGGGGAACGTTCCATTCTGTTCGCCTCGAAAAAAGTGGCTATACCAACAGAACACTCCATGACCTCCTTCCGCACGATAAAGCCGATCAATTGTTCAGCTATATACAAACGGTAACAGCATCAGCAAAGCCGCTGATTGTGCAGTACAGTGTTAGCCCTATCGAGTGTCTGCACTTCTCTATTAATGAACTGGACAATTTAAAGGGGCGAGATGAAATGTGGTTTGAAGCGACGATCAAACCCCTGTGTATCGTGGATGGAGCTCAATATGTGCTGTGGCAAGAACGCGACATCACCAGTACTTACCACCGCCAAGAAGAACTGAAGCGACTTTCAGAAACCGATGAACTCACGGGTATCTTCAACCGACGAGCCTTCTTAGAAGCACTAGAAAGTGAGCTGACTAGCAGCAAAGACACACAGCATGGGCTATCGTGTTTGATGATTGATATTGACCACTTTAAAGAGATTAACGATCAGGTGGGCCACCTCTCAGGAGATGAAGTCATCACACATGTGGCGAAAATTTGCCAGCAACAAATCCGTGGTAGTGATTATATTGGGCGATTAGGAGGAGAAGAGTTCGGTGTCGTGCTGTCTAATATCAATGCGATAAAAGCTTACGACATCGCTGAACGCATTCGTCAATCCATCGAGAGTACCCCCTGCCATGTCGATGAACATATTATTCACCCAACTGTAAGCATCGGCATTGCGGAAAGCACACCTGACATCCAAAGTGTCAAACAGCTGCTAATCCAAGCGGATAAAGCCATGTACTACTCAAAACAAACAGGTCGTAATCAGGTTACGCTTTACCACAGTAGTTTGCCCGATATGAAGGTGCAATCGGCTACCCAAGCTCGGATTCGTCAGGCGGGTTAATCTTCAGAACAACACGATTGTTCATACTCTTCATTTCCCAGCGCACCTAAAATCGAGCAGTGACTGGCATCATCATCAACATGACCACAACACGCATCGTTGATTTTCTTCAATGCTTGGCGAATACGGTTTAGCTCTGCAATTTTTTCATCAATCACTTCGAGCTTTGCCGAGGTGATGGCTTTTACTTCGGCACAACTGTGCTCGGTGGCTTCTAGCTTTATCTCTAGCAGCTCACGAATTTCTTCCAGACTTAGCCCTAGGTCTTTGGCTTTTAGGATAAAACCGACCTGTTTCTGATTTTCTTCGTTATAAAGACGATAACCCGATTCACTGCGCCCCATGGGGCGGATCAGTTCATTTTTCTCATAGAAGCGCAAAGTATCGGTGGTCACACCACAACGCTTTGCCAGTTCTCCAATCTGGAACATAACTTTCCTTATTAACTATCTCGTTACTTTTTAAGTTAAAAAGCACGGTTTTCATAATTATTTTTGAGATGCCAAACGATTGCGCGAGCTTTTTTGTAATAAATTAGTTAGAATGTGCGCCATCAAGTTTAGAGTCTAATACCTGCCCAGTCTCGATTGGCAAAAAGGTCTTTACCAAAACTGGCCAATATTTTATCCCTACGAGATAAAAACAAGTTCATTTTTGGCAAATATCTTTAGTTTAACTCCATGACTTTGAGGAAGATGGAAGCATGAACAACGCTCGTCCAATTCGCCGCGCCCTTATCAGCGTATCAGACAAAACCGGTATTGTTGAGTTTGCCCAAGCGCTTGCTGAGCGCGGTGTCGATATCCTATCCACTGGTGGTACAGCCCGCTTACTTGCTGAGCAAGGCATTAACGTTACTGAAGTATCCGATTATACGGGTTTCCCGGAAATGATGGACGGACGCGTGAAAACGCTACATCCAAAGGTTCATGGTGGTGTTTTGGGCCGTCGTGGCCAAGATGATGACGTGATGGAAAAACACGGCATCAACCCTATCGATATGGTTGTTGTAAACCTATATCCATTCGCCGAAACCGTTGCTAAAGAAAGCTGTACCCTAGCTGATGCGGTAGAGAACATCGACATCGGTGGCCCAACAATGGTCCGTTCTGCAGCGAAAAACCACAAAGACGTGGCTATCGTTGTGAACGCTCACGATTACGACCGCGTGATCTCAGAAATGGACGCAAACGAAACGTCTCTTACGCTAGAAACGCGCTTCGACCTCGCTATCGCGGCATTCGAGCACACCGCGTCTTATGATGGCATGATCGCAAACTACTTCGGTACTATGGTTCCATCTTACGGTGAGAACAAAGAAGGTGATGAAGAGTCTAAATTCCCACGTACTTTCAACCAGCAATTCAAGAAGAAGCAAGACATGCGCTATGGTGAGAACAGTCACCAAGCAGCTGCTTTCTACGTTGAAGCAAACCCTGAAGAAGCTTCGGTTTCTACTGCTCGTCAAATCCAAGGTAAAGCCCTTTCTTACAACAACATCGCAGACACGGACGCAGCGCTTGAGTGTGTGAAAGAGTTCAACGAGCCAGCATGTGTGATCGTTAAACACGCGAATCCATGTGGTGTGGCTCTAGGTAAAGACATTCTAGAAGCATACAACCGCGCTTACCAAACTGATCCTACATCTGCATTCGGCGGCATCATTGCCTTCAACCAAGAGCTAGATGCTGAAACAGCATCTGCGATTGTTGAGCGTCAATTCGTTGAAGTAATCATCGCTCCATCTGTTTCTGCTGGCGCGATTGAAGTGGTTGCGGCGAAGAAGAACGTGCGTCTGCTTGAGTGTGGCGAATGGACAACTAAGACGACGGGCTTTGACGTGAAACGCGTGAATGGCGGTCTACTGGTTCAAGACCGCGATCAAGGCATGGTAAGCCTAGACGACCTAAAAGTAGTTTCTAAGCGTCAACCAACAGAAGAAGAGCTAAAAGATGCCCTATTCTGCTGGAAAGTAGCGAAGTACGTGAAATCAAACGCGATCGTTTACTCGAAAGGCGACATGACGATTGGTGTAGGCGCGGGCCAAATGAGCCGCGTTTACTCTGCGAAAATCGCAGGCATCAAAGCTGCAGACGAAGGTCTACAGGTTGAAGGTTGTGTGATGGCATCTGATGCATTCTTCCCATTCCGTGACGGCATCGACGCAGCTGCAGAAGCGGGCATCAAGTGTGTTATCCAACCAGGTGGTTCTATGCGTGACGACGAAGTTATCGCAGCAGCGGACGAACACGGCATGGCGATGATCTTTACGGGCATGCGTCACTTCCGCCACTAATTCTCTTGTCATCATTGGGGCGGTAACTGCGTTGACTACGCTCGCTTACCCTAATCACATAGCGAGCTATGCTCATAGGGATAAGCTCGCTTGTCGCCTTGTTAGCGCTCCCACTGATTTAAAGAGACCTCGAATAGTTGAATGGCGTACACACCAGCTACTTTGAGCAAAACTTATTTAATTTAGCTAATTTGAAATACTCTTAGTTTCAGGAATTTTCATTTTAGAGCAAAGCCATATTGATAAGGTCAAGGAGAGCTCGCGGAGTTTATAACTATAAATGAGCAAGCTCAACGCAGAAATTAACAATATGGCGCAGCTATCAAAGGATAAATAAAATGAATGTACTTATTATTGGTGCCGGCGGTCGTGAGCACGCACTTGGTTGGAAAGCAGCACAAAACCCGAACGTTGAGACAGTTTTCGTTGCGCCTGGTAACGCAGGCACAGCGCTTGAGCCAAAGCTAGAAAACGTAAACATTGGTGTTGAAGCAATCTCTGATCTGGTTGCATTCGCCAAAGAGAAGAAAATCGAGCTGACGATTGTTGGCCCAGAAGCGCCACTTGTTATTGGTGTCGTTGATGCTTTCCGTGAAGCGGGATTACCTATCTTTGGTCCTACTCAAGCCGCTGCGCAGCTAGAAGGATCTAAAGCGTTCACCAAAGATTTCCTTGCGCGTCATAACATTCCGACGGCTGCGTACGCTAACTTCACTGAAATTGAACCAGCTCTGGCTTACGTTCGTGAGCAAGGTGCTCCTATCGTCGTAAAGGCAGATGGCCTTGCTGCAGGTAAAGGGGTTATTGTTGCGATGACGCTTGAAGAAGCGGAAGACGCAATCAAAGACATGCTGGCTGGCAACGCGTTTGGTGAAGCCGGTAGTCGCGTGGTGATCGAAGAATTCCTCGACGGTGAAGAAGCCAGTTTCATTGTCATGGTAGACGGTCAGAGCGTTCTGCCAATGGCCACCAGTCAAGACCACAAGCGTGTGGGCGATAAAGACACTGGCCCTAACACTGGCGGCATGGGTGCTTATTCCCCAGCACCAGTGGTAACCCCAGAGATCCACGAACGTATCCTTGAAGAAGTTATCTACCCAACCGTGCGTGGCATGGATGCAGAAGGTCACCCTTATACTGGTTTCCTTTACGCTGGTCTTATGATCGACAAAGACGGTACACCGAAAGTCATCGAATACAACTGCCGCTTTGGCGATCCAGAAACGCAGCCTATTATGATGCGTATGGAATCTGACCTTGTTGAGCTTTGTCTGATGGCTATCGACGAAAAGCTTGATGAAGCCGAGTCTAAATGGGATCCACGAGCGTCTATCGGTGTGGTTCTAGCCGCAGGGGGCTATCCAGCAGACTACGCAAAAGGTGATGTGATTTCCCTACCGGCTACCGAAGTCGAAGGTCAGAAGATCTTCCACGCCGGCACTGCAAACAACGAAGCTGGCGACATTGTGACGAATGGCGGTCGTGTTCTATGTGCAACGGCTCTGGGAAATAGCGTCTCAGACGCTCAGCAGCAAGCGTACGCGCTAGCTAAGCAAGTCAGTTGGAATGGTATGTTCCATCGAAATGATATTGGTTACAGAGCGATAGAGCGCGAAAAAAGCGAATAACCTCTCAGAATCAAAAAAGGCGCTTTAAAAGCGCCTTTTATTTGTTGAGTAGCTTAATCCGAAAGCAAACTTGGCCTCTCGATACAAGAATGGTCTTCATCTGCTAGCATCAATAGGTCTTCAACCGTCACCCGATTGGTTCGGGTTGAGCCTAAGAATGCGACATAGTTATCAACACCCGCCAAACGATTCACTACAAAAGAAGGCAGAGTCTGATTAAACTCAAGTCGAGAATAACTTTGCCCCGAGCAAGTTTCAAAGGTTGTACCATCCCAGTAACCTTGGATCAGTTCTTGACCTTTTTTATCTTGTTCTTTCGTTACACTGGTAACAGACTCGGCGTCACTCTTATAACGTTCCAGTTCAGCAGGTTTCACAGGAAAAACTTTTCCATCCAAACGATATTGCTGGTAAACCGCTTCACCCTCTTTGTTAAAGCGAACATGAACTCGGTACGACACCAGTCCTTGCTCCCCTTTTAATTGCTCACCTTCACGAATCAGCTCTCGAAGTTCACCTTCAATCCAGCGATAGTCTGTCTTGTACCACCCGTAATCTCCAGCAGTGACATAGTCTGCAGCAGTGCTTGGAGAAGCTTGCTTTTCGGTATACCAATATAAACTTGTCGCATCACCCATACTCTTTCCACCCGTATAATATGCGAATTGGTCTAAGTTAGGTCGAGGGGCGTTGGAAGAACAACCAACAATAGAAGAGATGATTAGTAAAGAGAATAAATATTTTTTCATGAGACAGTGATGCGCCAAGACAGAAGACTACCTTGGCGCATTATAAATTATTTCACTGCGTCTTTCAGAGCTTTACCTGAAACAAATGCAGGAACGTTTGCAGCAGCGATTTGGATCTCAGCACCCGTTTTTGGGTTACGACCAGTGCGAGCCGCGCGGTGGTTTACTTTGAATGTACCAAAACCAATTAGTTGAACTTGGTCACCCTCTTTAAGTGCATCAGTCACACCATCAAGAGTTGCTTCAAGAGCAGCCTTAGCTTGTGCTTTAGATAGATCTGCTTTCTCTGCGATAAAGTCGATTAATTGGGTCTTGTTCATTAGGTTTCCCTTCTCATATGTTATCGAATTCAACTCACTCTAAAGCATAAATGCCCCATCTGGCAAAGGTTTGTAAGCGATCTTTAGCTTTCATGACGTACTTTTAACCATAATATGAGTATTAACTCACAATTTGTTACCTTCCTCTCCTATGAGAAGGCTTGTTTTTCATCATAATTAACCTTATTTATAAAGCGCTGATGGTCCACGAAGCCTGATATTGTGGGGCTTGAAGCGAATATAAAATACTCACACCAATAATGCCCAGGCATAATGGCTCATTTCATGATTGATAATTTTGATGAGTGCATTGCAAAATTTGGTGCTGGTATAACCTATATAGGACACTTATGTTACTGCTAACCATATACGTCTCTGTTGCGATTGGCGTATCCTTTATCTGCTCCGTTTTGGAAGCGGTTCTTTTGAGTATTACCCCGAGCTATTTGGCTCAATTGCGTCAGCAGGGACACCCTGCGGCCAACAAACTCTCTAAGCTCAAAGCAGATATAGACCGCCCATTGGCGTCGATTCTAACCCTGAACACAATTGCTCACACTATTGGTGCGGCCAGCGCTGGTGCTCAAGCGGCTGTTGTATTCGGCAGTGAGTGGCTAGGGGTGTTCTCTGGTGTCCTGACACTGGGTATTCTGGTGCTATCTGAAATTGTGCCGAAAACGATTGGGGCGACCTACTGGCGACAGCTTGCCCCTCTAGCGGCAGTGATATTGCGATGGATGGTTTGGGCATTAACCCCATTTGTGTGGTTCTCAGAGCAGATTACTAAACGCCTCGCACGTGGCCACGAAGCCCCAAAAATGCGCGACGAGTTATCGGCGATGGCCATCCTAGCGAAAGAAAGTGGTGAGTTTGCTGAAGGCGAAACCAAAATCCTTAACAACTTACTGGGTATCCAAAATGTGCCAGTCACTCAGGTAATGACACCACGGCCAGTAGTATTCCGCGTTGATGCTGAAATGAGCATCAATGAGTTTCTTTCTGAATATAAAGAAACGCCTTTTTCACGCCCGCTGGTGTATAGCCAATCAAAAGATAACATCATTGGATTTGTACATCGCTTAGAACTCTTCAAACTCCAACAAGCAGGCTGTGGTGAAAAACAACTGGGGGCGGTAATGCGTCCTGTCCATGTGTTACTAAATAACTTGTCTCTGCCTAAAGCATTCGAGCAGATGATGGCTAAGCGTCTCCAGCTTGCGATGGTGGTTGATGAATATGGTACAGTGCAAGGTATTCTGACATTGGAAGACATCTTCGAGCACTTAGTGGGAGAAGAAATTGTCGATGAAGCGGATCGCGCAACCGATATGCAAGAATTAGCCTTTGAACGCTGGGAAAAGTGGAAAGAAACCCACGGTGTGATTGAAAGTCGAGACGACGACGAGGATCAAGCGTCAGAATTCAGTAGAAAAGAAGATAACTAATCATAACGGGAGCCTTGAGCTCCCGTTACAGATTAAAGGCTCACACCAATATTACTCATGCCTTCTTCTCTGAGCTCTAAACGAAGATCTTTAATTAAATCGATATCTCGTTCTTGAGCGTCTTTCAGTGGTCGGAAAATAGCCCACTGAACGTCCCACTCTTCACATACGGCTTCATTGTCTTTCTGATTTTCATTGGTTATACCAATACCCGTTTGAGCTTCCTCGAGCTGGGCAACTGTCTGTACTGATTGTTGACTGACCTTTTGCATACTTTCAAACAAGTCATCACGATCTAGCAAACCATGCAATAATGTCGACAGGCCAACACACGCATCAATAGCAGGCAACACCCCATAAAAGTCGAAATCTGCGGAGCTCGGAATAATCTCTTCTAATTTCTCTAGCTGACGTTCATAGTTTACTTTCGCATTTTTAACCGTCAGCTGTTCCCATACACTATCGAGAATATCGCGATAAATTCGTGCCTCAGCAAATTCCGTACTGTCACAAAACATCGCATAATTAGGGTACATACGTTCACACAGACACGCCATGAAGGTAATCTGCTTCCAAGGTTCTAACTTCTCGAGACGAAGTTGAAGAGGGTTCTGTAGCATAGGGACTCATTGGTTCAGAAAAAGACAGCGGAAGTGTACTTGATAACCATAGTGGAAAAAAGCAAAGCCGATGAACAATTTTACCAACAAAGTCTATTTACTGACTGAGCACAACGAAACTTACCAGCATCAGATCGACAAGCTGCAGTTACCGGATCTCGAGATCACCGACAATCCAGAAGATGCTTCTATTTTACTCGCATCTCCACCACTGGTCGCCAAGCGGCTTAGTGACTTTCCCAACGTAAAATGGATGCAATCTGTCTATGCAGGAGTGGATGCGCTCGCTACAGTAGAAAAGTCCGATTTTCTTCTCACCAATGTGAAGGGAATATTTGGTCAACAAATCTCAGAATATGTGTTGGGGTACCTCATCCAACACCATCGCCACTTTTTGCCCTATCAAGAAAGTCAGAATCAGGCCAAATGGGTGCCCAAACCCTACCAATCTCTAAGCGCACTCACTCTATTGGTCTTAGGGACAGGCTCGATAGGTAGCCACCTCGCCAAAACGGCTCAAGCATTTGGCATAAAAGTGATCGGCATTAATCGTAGCGGCATTCCGGCCATGCACTCGCCTTTCGCGGAGACTTACCATATTCAAGAGCTGGAAAGTGTACTCAGCCGAGTCGACGTTATTGTTAACACGCTTCCGAGTACACCCGATACACTGCATATTCTCAATAGCCAATCTCTTTCTCATTGTCGCTCTGCGCTACTGTTCAATGTTGGCCGTGGTAATGCTATCTGTGAATCTGGCCTATTGTCTGCGATTGAAAACCAATCTATCACTCACGCCTATCTTGATGTGTTTGAAAACGAACCACTAGAAGCCCAGCATCCCTTTTGGCATCATCCTGCCATTACTGTGACTCCTCATATCGCCGCGCTCAGTTTTCCTGAGCAAGTTGTCGAGATCTTTGCTGAGAACTATCAACTCTGGCGAGACGGCTTTTCACTCATCAATGAAGTCGATCTCGAGAAAGGTTATTGATGCTAGAAAAATTACTCAAAGAGGTTCGCCAGTGTAAGCTTTGTGAGCCAGAGCTACCGCTCGGTGCAAATCCAATCATTCAGGCAGGTAAGCAAGCCAAATTGCTAATCATAGGGCAAGCGCCAGGTACCCGAGTGCACAACACCTCCATCCCTTGGAATGATCCAAGTGGTGACAGGCTTCGTCAATGGCTTGATCTCGACAAAGCTCACTTTTATGACTCAAATAATATCGCCATCATGCCCATGGGGTTGTGCTATCCGGGTAAGGGGAAAAGTGGTGACCTCCCACCGAGAAAAGAATGCGCTCCTCAATGGCACAATAAAATTCTTGAGCAGTTACCCAATGTAGGGATGACATTGTTAATCGGCCAATATGCGCAAAATTACTACCTGCAAGATAAACCGAGGACGCTGACTGAAACCGTGAGAGTCTGGCAACAATGGGCCCCACGCTATTTACCTCTACCCCACCCTTCGCCGCGAAATACGCTCTGGCTAAAGCGTAACCCTTGGTTTGAGAATGAAGTAGTCCCGTTCATTCGACAATATGTGCATGAGCATTTAGGGCATTAAGTCACTATATAGATTCTAAGCGAGTCGCATTTTTGTAATAAAATTTCAACAAATATAGAAAACACCGTCTAGCCAAATTGATTACATTCATTTGCACAATATCTGCAAACTTAGCCTACACCATTTGACTCAAAGCGATATTTTTCGCTAGATTGTCTACTTAACAAGGAACAATGGATGTAATTTTTTTACAAGGCAGGATGACAATGAACGAGAAATACTCTGCTCTCAGAAGTAATGTAAGCATGCTAGGGCATTTACTTGGCAACACGATCAAGGATGCGCATGGTGATGCCCTTCTAGAAAAAGTAGAAACTATTCGTAAACTTTCTAAATCCGCGCTTTCTGGTAATCAATCTGATCGTGAAAGCTTGATTGAAGAGATCAAAAGCTTACCTGATGAGCAACTCACTCCTGTTGCGCATGCCTTCAACCAATTTCTCAACCTCACCAACATGGCAGAGCAGTACCATACGATCTCTCGTCATTGTGACGCGCACGTCTGTGAACCCGATGCCATCAATACCCTGTTTTCCAAACTAAGCCAAAATGGCATCAGTAAACTCGATACCGCTCAAGCGGTCCGTGACCTCAATATAGAGTTGGTACTTACAGCGCACCCCACTGAGATCACACGCCGCACGATGATCAACAAACTGGTCAAAATCAATAAGTGCTTATCGAAATTAGAGTTAAACGATCTGTCAGTGAAGGAACGTCAAAAGACAGAACGCCGCCTCGAACAATTGATCGCCCAAAGTTGGCATTCAGACACCATTCGCCAGCAGCGTCCGACTCCCCTTGACGAAGCTAAATGGGGATTCGCGGTTGTAGAAAATTCACTGTGGGAAGCAGTGCCTGATTTCCTACGCGAATTGGACGGCCGCCTACGAGGCTACCTTGAAGAAGGCCTGCCCATTGATGCACGCCCTGTCCACTTCTCGTCTTGGATGGGAGGGGATCGTGACGGTAACCCGTTTGTCACTCACACCATTACCCGTGAAGTGATGTTGCTGTCACGCTGGAAAGCGGCAGATCTATACCTTAATGATATCAATGAGTTGGTAAGTGAACTCTCAATGACTCGTTGTAATGATGCGGTACGTGCACTAGCTGGTGAAGATGAACATGAGCCTTACCGCGCGGTACTAAAGCAACTACGCTCCCTACTGACCGAAACCAAAGAAATACTTGATGCAAAAGTAAACGGCCAGAAGCTAGCCGTTAAAGCCCCACTTCAGCGTGTCGAACAACTATGGGCACCACTTTATGCGTGTTACCAATCTCTACATGAATGTGGTATGGGCATTATTGCAGATGGTTCTCTACTCGATACCCTGCGACGTATCAAAGCCTTCGGGGTGCATCTGGTACGCTTGGATATCCGCCAAGAGAGTACCCGCCATTCAGATGCGTTATCCGAATTGACTCGCTACCTTGGCATTGGTGACTACAACCAGTGGAGTGAGCAAGACAAAATCGCCTTTCTGACCAATGAACTGGCTTCTAAACGTCCACTTCTCCCACGTGACTGGCAACCATCAGAGCCCGTCCAAGAAGTACTGGATACCTGTAAGATTGTCGCAGCCCAACCGCGTGAAGCATTCGGGGCTTACGTTATTTCGATGGCGCGTACCGCCTCTGATGTTTTAGCGGTACACCTATTACTGCAAGAAGCGGGATGCCCATATCGTATGGATGTCTGTCCACTTTTTGAGACGTTGGACGATCTGAATAATGCAGAGTCAGTGATCAAGCAGCTAATGGGCATTGATCTCTATCGTGGTTTTATTCAAAACCACCAAATGGTCATGATTGGCTATTCTGACTCAGCGAAAGATGCCGGAGTAATGTCTGCAGGCTGGGCTCAGTACCACGCGATGGAGTCCTTGGTGAAAGTCGCTGAAGAAGAAGGAGTCGAGCTCACCCTATTCCATGGTCGAGGTGGAACGATTGGCCGTGGTGGTGCCCCGGCTCATGCCGCTTTATTATCTCAACCACCAAAAAGCCTGAAAGGTGGCCTTCGAGTGACCGAGCAAGGCGAAATGATCCGCTTTAAGCTGGGCTTACCAGAAGTGGCAGTAAACAGTTTCAACCTATATGCCAGTGCAATTTTGGAAGCTAACTTGCTACCACCACCAGAGCCGAAACAGGAATGGCGCGATCTGATGAATGTCCTATCAGAAGTGAGTTGTGAAGCTTATCGACGAGTCGTCCGCGGTGAACCTGACTTTGTTCCTTACTTCCGTCAGACTACCCCTGAATTAGAGCTCGGTAAATTGCCTCTTGGTTCTCGTCCAGCGAAACGTAACCCTAAAGGTGGAGTAGAAAGCTTGCGTGCGATTCCATGGATCTTCTCTTGGAGCCAAAACCGTTTAGTCTTGCCAGCATGGTTAGGAGCAGGAGAAGCCATTCAGTATTCTATCGACAAGGGCCATCAAACATTGCTTGAAGAGATGTGCCGTGAGTGGCCGTTTTTTTCCACTCGCCTAGGCATGCTCGAGATGGTTTATACCAAATGTAACCTTGAGATCTCCCGATACTATGACGAACGTTTGGTCGAGCCAAAGCTCTTACCTCTTGGCGATAAGCTTCGAACGCAGCTACAAAAAGACATCAAAGCCGTACTGAATGTCGAAAACAATGAGAACTTAATGCAAAGCGATCCTTGGGGGCAAGAGTCTATTCGCCTGAGAAATATCTACGTTGAGCCATTGAACATGCTGCAAGCTGAGTTACTCTATCGCACTCGCCAAAGTGAAACAGCTTCTCCTGAACTTGAAGAAGCATTAATGGTCACGATTGCTGGTATTGCAGCAGGTATGCGTAATACTGGATAAACCATTACCAAAGCACAAAAAGGCTGTCATCCTAGACAGCCTTTGCTATATCTGATTCTAAAAACGTCAAAGCAATTAGCATTATTTAAACAAAAAATAGTAACAATACAGATTCCACAGAATAATAATCCAAAATATTTATTTATTGAGCAAATTATCAGTTTTTTGGTTTATTTTGTTCTTCTATTCCACTTTATGCTTATTATTTAGATATAATGTTGCTCCCTTGCGATACACAACAACATCTACATATCGCTCTAGGTGATAAAACGGCTTTTTTAAGGTGACATGGCCAACTTTGTTGGCGCTGCTTAAATACATTCACTGATGATAAGTGCCAAAGAAGCACGACAGTAACTAAGCAGTTGTTAGTAGTTATTTGACCATTTGGATTGAAGACATGTCATTACCACACGTTATCCTGACAGTTCTAAGCACGCGCGACGCAACTGGATATGATATCACCAAAGAATTCTCGGCCACTATTGGCTACTTCTGGAAAGCCAGCCACCAACAAGTTTATCGTGAGCTAAATAAAATGGCTCAAAACGAGTTGGTTACCTGTGTTTTAGAGCCTCAAGAAGGCAAGCCAGACCGAAAAGTATATTCTATTACCGACTCCGGTCGTGTTGCATTAGGTGAATGGTTTGATCAACCCACAGCACACCCAACCGTTCGTGATGAATTCTCTGCGAAGCTGATGGCTTGTGCTGTTCAGCCTTCAGCGCCTTATCGTGAACAACTTGCAGAACTTGTTGAAGAATCACGCAAGTTAGTCGCTCACTATCAGGAAATTGAAAACGCATATTACTCAACACCTGCAACGCTGGATAAACAGCAACGCTTAGAACGTTTAACGCTTCGCCGTAATCTCTTGGTGCGCCAAGCATGGATTGAGTGGGCAGAAGAAGTGCTCGCGGAACTAAGCTCTCTAGGTTAAAGAGACAAAAAAGGGTTGAAGCCAAAGCTTCAACCCTTTTTCTTTTAAGAAAGAACCTTCTTAAATACCATCGCCACCAATAAAACTCTGCGAGCGCCCATTGAATTGTTGATCCATATCCAATGATGGCTTATCTGTCTTGGGTCGACCAACGATCTTAGCTGGTACTCCAGCCACAGTCGTATGAGCAGGGACAGCTTGCAGTACCACTGAGCAAGACCCAATTTTAGCACCCTCACCGACTTCAATATTACCCAAAATCTTAGCTCCGGCTCCGATCATTACGCCTTCTCGGATTTTTGGGTGACGATCACCGCACTCTTTCCCCGTACCGCCCAACGTCACGTCTTGCAAGATCGACACGTCATTTTCAACCACAGCCGTTTCACCAATCACTATGCCGGTTGCGTGATCCAGCATGATGCCTTGGCCAATTTTCGCAGCAGGATGAATATCAACTTGGCATGCAACTGAAATTTGATTTTGCAAGTAAGTCGCCAAAGCAATGCGCCCCTGGCTCCATAGCCAGTTTGCTACACGATAGCCTTGCAGGGCATGATAGCCTTTGAGGTATAAAAGAGGCATTGAATACATGGAAACCGCAGGGTCTCGATTCACTGTTGCACAGATATCACAAGCAGCGGCCTCCGTGATCGAGTGATCAGCGTTAAAAGCTTCTTCTACGACTTCACGAACAGCCATCGCTGGCATCGAAGCTGTGTTCAGCTTGTTCGCCAAAATATAGCTTAGAGCAGCAGCTAAGCTCTCATGCTTAATGATCGTCGCATGGTAGAAGCTTGCGAGCATCGGCTCCTGCTCTGACAGCTCTCGAGCTTCACGGACAATGGCTTGCCAGACTTTCTGTTTTTCACAATGTTTCATTTATCAACCCTTCACCTAAGCCGGCTTAAGTGCTTATCGCTTTCCATTTCTATCAGCGTTTACGCCTCTGATTTCTTATCTCGAGCAAGCAAATCTTTTGCTGCCAAGTGAGCATCTTTTCCTTGATACAATACTTGATAAATTTGGTCAACAATCGGCATCTCCACGCCCATTCTCTGAGACAGCAACCAAACCTCTTTTGTGTTGCGGTAGCCTTCAACAACTTGGCCAATCTCTTCCTGCGCCGTATCGACATCTTTACCTTGTCCTAGAGCGAGCCCGAAACGGCGGTTACGTGATTGATTATCTGTGCAAGTCAAAACCAAATCGCCAAGTCCTGCCATACCCATGAAGGTCTCTGGCTGCGCGCCTAATGCAGCGCCAAGACGCGTCATTTCCGCAAGACCACGGGTAATTAATGCCGTACGTGCATTCGCACCAAAACCAATGCCATCGGACATTCCAGCCCCTATAGCAATCACATTCTTCACCGCACCACCCAACTGCATACCGGTGAAATCGCTGTTGGCATATACTCGAAAGGTCTTACTGCAATGAATTTTCTCCTGCAGATCAGAAACAAAACCTTTATCAGGAGAAGCCACAGAGATTGCTGTTGGCATTCCCATCGCTAGCTCTTTCGCAAAGGTCGGCCCTGACAAAACCGCCATTGGGTGGTTTTCTCCTAAAGCTTCAACTGCAACTTCTTTCAACAATCGACCTGTTTCAGGCTCAAGCCCTTTGGTTGCCCAACAAATTCTGGAGTCCGGCCTTAGGTAAGGCTTAACATTATTCAGTACAATACCAAAAACATGGCTGGGTACGACAACCAATAGGTCACGACTTGCCTGTACAGCCTTTTCTAGATCTGATTCAATAATCAGTGAGTCAGGAAAATCAATCGCCGGTAAAAATTCGTGATTAGCTCTATCAGATTCCAAGCGCGCCATATGCTCAGGGTCATGCCCCCAAATCACCACATTCGCACCATTTCTCGCGAGTGAAATAGCTAGAGAAGTACCATAGGAACCCGCGCCAAGCACTGTCATTGCTATCTCTTTACCATAGCTGTTTTGAATGTCTGAGTCCGTCATTAATCCGCCTGATCGTATCTAATATGTGGAACTTGGAATGATTTCAGTGTAAGGCACTATTATCAGCAATAAATAAAAAATGCACAGCACATCCCTCGATGCTCTGTGCATTTCTTTAAGAAATAGCGATGAAACAATTAAGCTTCCGCTGTACCTTCTTGCTGAGCTTGCTGCTGTAGGTAGTTCATAAACAGAGCATCAAAGTTAACTGGTGCTAGGTTAAGTTGTGGGAACGTACCTTTAACCACTAAGCTAGAAATCGTCTCACGAGCATATGGGAATAGAATATTAGGGCAGAACGCACCTAGACAATGCGCAAGCTGGCCTGCTTCCATCTTGTCCGCTGTGAAGATACCACCTTGTTGTACTTCACATAGAAATGCTGTTTCTTCTTCGTTTTTAACCGTCACGGTTAGACGTAAAACCACTTCGTACACACCTTCACCTAGCTCACGGCTCTGGGTGTCTAAGTCCAATTTCACGTCAGGATTCCACTCTTTCTGGAACATATTTGGTGAGTTAGGCGCTTCAAAAGAGACGTCTTTTAAGAAAATACGTTGGATTGCGAAATTTTGCGCTTCTTGTTGGGGTGCTGCTTCAGCCATTTTAAAATCCTTTAATAGATCAAGTCGTCTGCTTGGAGACTAACTGAGAGAGTTGATTGTGACTAGGTTTTCCAAACAATTCGTGGAATTGTTCACATCTCTCTCTAATAAGCGCTGATTTTTTATTCAGCGCTTTCGTAAAATTCATGCCATTTACTTCTTGCCTTTTACCAGAGGCAAATTCGCTTCATTCCAGGCGATTAAACCATTCTTCAGCAAACTAACATTTTCAAAGCCAGCTTTTGCTAGGAGATTAGCACTCTCTTGCCCTGTTTGGCCCGTTTTGCATACCACAATAATTGGGTTAGATTTATGGTTTTCAAGACTACCTAAATTACCTGCTTTAATGTCAGAAGGTAAAATGTGAACTGCATCAGTAATATGCCCCTTACGGAACTCGTCTTTACTACGAATATCAACCACAACACCATTTTCACGATTCATAAGTTGTGTCGTTTGAGAGGCCGTCACTTCTTTATATGCCGCCGTTGTGGATTTTACGATATTCATGATTAAGGCAACCAAAAGGCCCACCCATACTAGAGAAAGTATCATGTTCTCTTGAAAAAATGCGATATATTCTTGCATGTCCTGTGCTCTTAAATTGTAGAGCGGCCTAAATATAAGCAGCTCTGGACTCAAATTCAGTTTGGGAGTATAGCGAGGATAAGAACTTAAGGCGAGAACACCTTAAGTTTGATAGTTAATTAGCTAGTCATTCTCTCGACGAAATGCATAACGAACCAATACAATAGCAACTCCCAACATCCCTCCCAGCAACGTCGCTAATACGCATATCAATGCTCGTTTGGGCCCGTTTTTTTCTTCTGGTACTACAGGAGGATCAATCACTTTAAATGCATATTCATCTTTCACTTCTGCTAGCATGAGTGTCTTAGTTTGTTCCTCAATCAATTGATAAAACACATTCTGCATATCTACCACTTTAGTTCGTTCTAATTGTTGTTCTAGATACTCAATATTGCGATTAGTTTCCGTTAAAGATTCTTCTTTCATCCATAAATTCAGCTCCTTCACCAACCATTGAGTCCATTGCTGAGCAACAAAAGGTGATAAATGAGTGATACTGACAGTGACAATTCCTGTGTCTTTTGCTTCAGATACATTTAAGAGTTCTTTAAATGCTTTATAAGCTTGCCAAGCGGTGGGTTCTAGTGATAGTTCAGAATTATCAGGATCATTTAACCAACGGGTGCCATCATAAAGCTCTGGGTCAAGTACCAACTTATTATTCTCTTTATCCCAAGATTGCGTTGCCATCAAAATCGGTAGTAATGCATACTTGTCAATAAAGGCATTGATAAACTTACGCGATTCCAATGTAGCTAAAGACAAAGACTTATCGTCCGTTTTTCCGCTATTCACATTAATACCAGCCAATGACGCTAGCCCACCAAATTGGCTGGCCATAGCCGCAAGGCCACCACTTTTTTCATCGTTAGCAGCAACTAAGGTGGCTGACGCTTGATAAGTGTTAGGTTGAGATAAAGCAAATAGCACACCGCCTATCGCAAACAATGCAGTCGTACAGAAAATGATCCATTTTCCCTTCCATATCGCCAAACATAATTCTCTCAAATCAATTTCATCTTTGGCTACTGAAAAGTCTTGCACATGCGTAAAATGGTTATCATGAATAATAGGTTTGTTCATAGTCTCTTCTTATAATATGAAGCCCTCTAACAATCGAGGGCTTCTTATACCACTAGTCTTTTATTGCACTCCAAGCCACACCAATTTGGTAAAGGATCTGTGTTGCTGAAGTTAAGGTGCTTAAGCCATCTAGGTAATCCGTATCGAGCGGCACAATAATCGTATCGCCAGGCTCTAAAGGCATAGACTGACGACTAAACCAAAATGAGTTGTTGGGTAACATAACGGAGCCATCAGCACGCACAACATAGATTCGGTCTGTATCCGCTTGTTTTTTCGTTCCACCAGCAGAGGAAATATAGTCTTCGATCGTCATCCCTGGAGTAAAGGTGTGGTTAGAAGAAAACTGAACTTCCCCCATCACACTGACAATGGGCTGCCGAGCAGGAATATATAGCTTGTCCCCTTTCTCGACCATAATGTCAGCGTTCGGTTCTCCTGAGAGCGCTTCGGGTAAATCAATCACTAAGCGACCAATGGCCTCTGCGGAGGCAAGCTCATCGGCAATAGCCATCGCTTCAGTAGGACTCGTAGTATAAGTAGCACTTGAATTCTGTCGGCGTAGCGCTAAATTACCAATCTCCTGTTTTAATTGTAGATTGAGTAGCTTTAAACGTTCTGCTTCTTGGCGACGTAAACTCTCACGACTAAACACCGCCCCTTGCGCATAGGCAAACTGGGTCAGCCCACCGGCACGCTCGATGAGATCTTGGATAGTTTCACCACGCTGGAATGTGTAAATTCCTGGAAAAACCACTTCACCTTGTAATTCGATAGCGTTACCGCGCTGCCAATTGGGCTGAGTCTTGATCACAATATGATCTTGAGCTTGAATATCGAGTTTCTCTTGACCACTCAATATTTCCTGAGGAGAAAAAGAGTAGTGTTGAACCACAAAGTCTTGTTTAACCTTCTCCGAACGACTTAACTCTGCGCTGTAAAGAAATGCTTGCTCAGCAAAACCACCGGCTGCACTAATAAGTTTTTCAAAACTGGCATTCTCTGTTAATGGATAAACACCGGGGTATTTTACTGCGCCAGTCACTTCAATAATCTTTGCCTGCTCAGAGAGATTTGCTTGAGCTTTCAGCCTTTCAATTATCGGTTTTAACAATGATTCTCGACTAGAAAGTCGGAAATCATCCGCTTCCGCAAATTTATC
The DNA here is from genome assembly GCF_022398025.1 of Vibrio sp. Isolate25. Classification (NCBI taxonomy): domain Bacteria; kingdom Pseudomonadati; phylum Pseudomonadota; class Gammaproteobacteria; order Vibrionales; family Vibrionaceae; genus Vibrio; species Vibrio sp. Isolate25. The sequence continues at coordinate 162,457 of NZ_JAKEUT010000006.1, read as the reverse complement.
AGCATCAGCAATATCGAGCTCCTTTTGCCGCTCTTTCTCTATTAGCGCTCCTGTCGCAGAATCTAATGTCGCAACACTTTTGGATTCCGTTACTGAATTTTCTGTATTATTCCCACTGACGTGTTCACTCAGCTCTTTCGCTCTCTTTGAGCTGGTCGATTTCTGATCTCGATACCAATAGTCAACGTTTAGACCATTATCAAATACAAATAACTGGTCGCCTTTTTGAAGAGAGTAATTTTCGCTCGTACTTGGTGAAGTTAGCACTTCACCTAAGTTAAATTGCCACACGCTAATATCACGACTTTTAGGCTCTTCTCTAACCAGTAGCGCATAAGTCAGATCGGCATTTTCTTTCAAATCCTCGAAGCCAATCACATCGCTGATCTGCAGTCCATTTTTAAATTGGTACGCCCCTTGACGAAACAACTCACCACGCAATGCTATCGCATTATCCAAGTTATCCCCAGTAGGTAACAAAGATACTTCGTCGCCGGCTTGTAGCTTAAAGCTCTTTCCATGAGGTGATGACAGGTCCAATGTCAGCTGCTCAATACCATTTGCATTTCGTCTTTTTACGTTAGCTTTTGACAAATACGCACTAGGTAAAGCGCCACCGGCAATATCAATTAAATCATTGATATTATTATCCATGCCAAGCTCATAATGAGCGGGACGAAGCACTTCTCCTTTAATCACCACATCAGATTTTTTCGCTGGGACAAGGATGGTATCTCCTGCTTGTAAACGAACATCTTGGCTAGAGTCACCATTGACAATCAAATCGTAGGCATCGAAGGTTACTACTGTTTTACCTAGCCGTTTTACTTTAATGTTTCTAAGGCTACCGGATAATTTGATCCCACCAGCCGCAATCAAAGCTTGTGATAACGTCGTTAAACCATTGACATTGTAGGCTCCTGGCTGCTTGACATCACCAGTAACATAGACTTGCATAGTGCGCATTGCACTTAAAGATACAACCGCTTCAACACCAATCGATTTGCGCTGAATAAGAGACGCTACGTAATTTTTTAACTCACTAAACGTCTGACCAGCCACATACTCCGGCCCATATTCAGGTATATTGAGCTTCCCTTCGCGATCAATTTTCAACTTTAAGTCACTAAACGATTTGCCAAATAATTGAATACGAACTTCATCTCCTGGCGCGATGATATAGTCATGAGGCACTGGTAAATGATCGACAGGTGTAAAGTCTAGCGAAACACCAGAGAACACATCGTAACCAAAATAAGGTAGCTCTGAAGCCATTACTTCTTTGCTTTTTCCACGATCAGTCTTGGCCCCTCGGTCTGACGCATCAGTCGCTCTTTCTGGTTTTTTTACTTCAGGGGGTGCTGTATCTGTGCTTAAAGATGCGCTATCAAGAGAGTTTATACTAGAAAGATCGACTCCCATTTGTCGCGCAAGCTGCTCTTGTTGAGCCTTAGGAAGAGACTGGAACTGATTAATCTGTGCCTGAGTTGGCGTTGCAGCATGAATACTCGCACTTAGGAGCATTGGGATGGCCAACATATTTATGTTTATATTTAACTTCAACGTTCTGCTACTCATTAATTTATATAATACTCTACTCTCTGACATTAGTAACGCAAATCAAAACCTAAACTCATACTTCGAACCAAATACCGTTTCACTGTCAGTGGTACTTCTATTGATGTAATCAATGTTAAGCTTAATTTTTCCTTTGAGTGCAGGGAGCTGATAAGCCAATTGATATTGTTCCTGCTTTTCGTTGCTATCATTCAATAATTTTTTTGTCGAAATAATAGCAGAAATTTGATGGTCATTAACAAGCTGTAAATAACTACTCAATGACCAGCTAGCCTTATTCAAATAGCTAGACTGCAGATAATCGTCAATCCCATCACTAATAATGGACTGACTCTCCTCTGAAGACATCAATTGATATTCAGCCACTATACGTAATGAGCTATCAAATATCGACTTATGCCCGCTCCAACCCACTAGATACGCACCTAATCCGTTATCTTTTTGAGCTGAAGACATTTCTGTATACAGTCCATGCTGTACACTATATATTTCCGGCAAGGTCAACTTTACATCAACAGCGACTTGCTTTTGGTTCTTCAAAGCTTGCTGCTTGTTTGCCTCAAACCAATAATGCTGAGTCAAGCCAAGTTCGAACCAACTATTTAATTTACTCGCATACCTTAATGAGGCTCTGTAATCATAATCAAGTTTGTCTAACTTTGACGTCACAACGTTTAGATTCCAAACACCCAATAGCGGATTCTCTCCGATCCAGCTCAAGCCAGCATCTAAATCTTTTCCTGATGTAGTTAAAATGAGACTATGATTCCAGCCGTGCCCCCACCACCTAGGAAGCATCCCTACATCAAATAGTGTGTGGCCAGCATTCAAGGCGATATAACTGTCCGTAAATGAAGTTTCTTTGCTCTCATCATTTTCTCGGTATGAAGAATTAAGCCTAAACGCATAACTATCAGTGAGGTGCTCATAACTTGCCTCCACCGTCCATTTGTCACGGCTGACATCAGAAAACCAACCATTGTCCAGCTCCGAATTCCCTCCAGACATCACAAAACGACGATTACCTCGGTTGAGCTTAGCCGTATTCAGAGCGTATTTGAAATGCTCAAGTTCAGTACCAAGATGATTATTGACAGTGACAAGAGCGTCACTTCCTGCCACGGAAGACCAACGCAAAGGAAAATTACTTGTTACACCACTAAGTTTGCTTGCATCACTTAAAGCCGTCATGGATGACCTCAAAAAAGGGTCATTTGCTTCGATCCAAGGAGAAGAATAACTATTACTACTTATTAACAGAATAGGTATAAGTACTATCGATAAGCTGAGCCTCTCAATCCTTGGCATGTGTCCTACTTTAATTTTCTAATTCACCTATAAAGCACAAATAATGTAGTGTGAATTGCCTAAAAATGAATTCATTATAAAGGCCGATTTAGATTAAGCAATCCACCATACTGTGATCGTCTTGCATTAAAGTTATTTTAATTTTTACAGATATAATAAAGTGAAATAGAATCAGAATTGGAGCAGGTGAAATTTGCTCCAACATCGATGTTAATTTGTAAATTTACAAAGGGATACTCAATGAAAAAAATTGCTCTAACCATGTTAGTGGCGCTATGTGCTTCTGCTGGGGCTTTCGCTGAGGAAAGTACCGCTGCAAGTACTGCAGGTGGCTCTACCGCTGGTGGTACAGCAGCTGGCTCTACCGCAGCTGCATCTACAGCAGCTGCTGGCGTAGCAACCACGACGGCCGTCGCGGTAGGCGCGGCCGTTGCTGTTGCTGCGGTTGCAGTTGCTGCATCAGATAATGATGGTACTACTGGTACTACTGGCACTAACTAATTGGTACTTTCGTTATAAACACCCTTAGCTTTGCTAAGGGTGTTTTTTTGCAATATTAAGGCCTGAGCTTTCATAATGACCAATAAAATACTTGCTCTATTTATCACGACTTTAATCCTATTCTTAAGCGGCTGTACCCAACGCTTCTCTGATACTAACGAGACCCTTAAAGAAGCCTTTTGGGGGTTTGAAGACGTGAATTTAGATAAAGAATCGATAGAAAACATCCCTTACGCCAGCAGCTATTTTAAAATCAATGATGGTCCACAAATCTTTATGGTGCTTGCATTCGTTGAAAGTAACCCCAACACCGGAAAAACTCAGTATAAGTGGCTATCCAGTGATAAAGCGATGATTGTGACCGAAGAAGGACGTATCGTTAAAACATATAACCTTCCAGACGCAAATCTAAGGGGTACAATTCCTTTCAAAGAAATGAGCCACTTTAAAACGCCTCAGTATACTTGGGATGCCGTTTATGATTGGCAACCAGGTTACCAATATAATCATCATGCCAAAATTATGACAGAATCCGTTGCTACGACTCAATTAAACTCGGTACTGTGGTCTCAACAAGTTAAGATTTGGCAAGAGTACATTTCATTTGAAAAGCTAGGCAAAAACATGCAAAGCACCTTTTGGGTAAATGATAAGGGCCATGTACTAAAGTCGGCTCAATGGGTCATTCCAGACCAGCTTTTTATCGAGCAAGAAGTACTCAAACCATATCAAGGATGAACTTAATGACACGTGGTTTTTTATTTTTATTAACTTTGAGTTCTTTCGCAAACGCTATTGCCGCTAACGTCACTGTTGAACTTCCCAGTGAGCAAATCGTGATGGATTATACTGCTCCGATTCGTTTAGAAAGAGCCCTCGCTGACACCATAGAGCATAGTCAGAGAAATACTCCTTTTAGCTATCCGATCAATAACGCTCTATTCAACTTGGATAAACAAAGAGTTGCCAACAACAAAAAACAATCGGCACTGAATCTGATTGATAAACTCAAACAACAAGAAGCCGAACTGTATGAAAGTCTGGGTATTTTACGCGAGCAAGTTAAGACTTGGCAGGTAGGTTATCGAGAAAACCTCTCATTGGATCTCGACTTCGTTCGTCTCACTCCTTCTGCCAACCCTATGCTAACTGGCCACTATCAATTCGAATACCCAGAGCGGCCGACAACTATCACCCTAGAAGGACTGTTTTTCAGTCCGACGATGCCTGAAGTAAAACCCGATTGGACAGTGAAAGATTACTTATCAACATCCAGAGTACTTTCCAGCGCAAATAATAGTCATGCTTGGGTGATTTACCCAGACGGTCACTACAAACAAGTCGGTTTCGCTTACTGGAACGATGAAAAAACACCTCTGCCTCCAGGCTCTAGCATCTTCCTAGGGTTTAACAATCCATCCAAAGAACTCTCTCAACTTGAGCAAGAGATCGTCTCTCTGATTGCCTGGAGAAGAAATTACTAATGAAACTCAATCCAATCACAGCGCTATTTCTTTCCCTTGGTTTCGTTTCCATCAGTCAAGCAAGTGATAATCTCAAAGTCTCTCAAACGGATTTTGGTGGCGTCGGGCTAATGCAAATGCCTTCTGGACGCATGGCTGAAGAAGGTGAGTTCAACATAGGTGTCAGCATTAACGATGACTACCAACAATATACAGCATCAATTCAGTTGATGAGCTGGCTCGAGTCTACCGTCCGCTACACACGGGTACCCGATCTATTGTTTAGCAGCGATCCTGCCTATAGTGGAGATAATTTATATACTGATAAAGGAATCGACTTCAAAGTCCGCCTTTGGCAAGAGGGGTACTGGCTACCTGAGACGTCAATTGGAGTTCGTGATTTTGGCGGAACAGGGCTATTTGACGGTGAATTTGTTGCCGCCACAAAACGCTTTGGTAGTGTAGACATCACCCTAGGGCTTGGCTGGGGCTACCTAGGCCAACGCGGCAATGTGACCAACCCTTTCTGTAAAGCGAGTGATAAATACTGTAATCGTGACAGTGATTACAAAGGTACCGGTGGTAGTGTCGATTATGAGCGCTGGTTTAAAGGCCCAGCAGCAATATTTGGCGGTTTGGAGTATCAAACGCCTTACGCGCCACTTCGTTTAAAGCTGGAATACGACGGTAATGATTATACCCAGGACTACCCTGTTGTTCGCGCTGGTAAGCCTCTGCCTCAACATACTCCGTGGAATATAGGGGTTAACTATCGTTTAGGAGATTGGGGGGACGCCAAAGTCAGCTATCAACGTGGCGATACCATCACTTTCGGGGTTAATCTCTACACCAACTTCAATGAGATGAAAGCAACATGGCGTGATGAGCCTAGACAAGCAATCAATAACACTGATACCCCTAATCCAGATTGGCAATCGGCAGCAAAACAGATTGAGTCAAACGCAGGCTTTGAGCAAAACTCTGTTACGCTTGATGGCGATACCATCATCGTCAAAGGCCAGCAGAAGAAGTACCGCGACAGAGAAGAAGCGCTTGACCGAACCGCAGCCATTTTGTCTAACCACTCAAACGACTTGATTCGTGTATTTAAAGTCGTTGAACAACAAGATGGTATGAACCTTAAAGAAACCACCATCGATAAACAGAAATACCTCACTGCGGCGAATTACTTATCAACTGAAGCAAAGGTCAAAGACAGTTTTGAAGAATCAGAGCCTAACAATAATATTGCCAATGCACCTGCTGCAGAAAATAAGGAGCGTTGGGATTATGGCTTAGAGCCAGTGCTAAAACAAAGCATCGGAGGCCCTGAGTCTTTCTACTTGTACAGTTTAGGCATCAGCGCCAACTCAAGCTACAAGCTAATGGATAACCTCGAGTTCGGCGGTTCTATTATCTTCAACTTAATCGATAACTACGACAAGTTTAACTACGTTGAAAACTCTCCGCATGTAAGGAACTACTCGACACCGAGAGTTCGAACCATGTTCCGCGCCTACGTACATGATAACCCTGTCAGGCTTAACCACCTCCAGCTCACATGGTTTGAACAGCCATTCGAGCAAGTTTATACCCAGATGTACGCAGGCTATCTCGAAATGATGTTCGCAGGTGTAGGTGGTGAGATCCTATATAGGCCGATGAACACAAACTGGGCGCTAGGCTTTGATGCCAACTTAGTGAGCCAACGTGATCCCGATTCATGGTTTGGCACATACAGCGAAGATTATTTCTTTTATGATGAGGCAAGCTGTAGTGAGCCGATCCCTTCCTGCCAAGCATATGTGTTAAGTAAAGGGACAACGGGACATGTGACCGGCTACTATATGCCGAACTGGGATTTCCTCACTGGTACACTTTTCAAAGTCAGTGCAGGCAAGTTCTTGGGAGGTGATATGGGAGCTCGCTTCGATTTTTCTAAGCAATTTAATTCTGGAGTTATCGTCGGTGCATACGCGACCTTTACCGATCTGACAGCAGAAGAGTATGGTGAAGGAAGCTATAACAAAGGCTTCTATATTTCGATACCTCTGGACATTATGACGATTAAGCCAAGTACCAGTCGCGCTGACATCTCTTGGGAGCCAATTACCCGAGATGGCGGGCAAATGCTGAAGAAACAATACAACCTATTTGAGAAAACAGACGTTCGTTCTCAATGGTATCAACGGCCTAGCACCGTTGAGTAGAATTGGCGAAGGCTGGCAGTGCTGCCAGCCTTTTACTCTTACGCTCTAGGGAAAGGGAATGCGGTTACCTTATCAATATGATCATTATTGGTTGCCAGCATAACTAGACGATCGATACCTAATGCCACTCCTGCGCATCGTGGTAAGCCTGCTTCTAATGCCTTAATCAAATAATGGTCAATGGGTTGTGTGGTTAGGCCCATTTGTTGTCGTTTAACGTTATCTAGCTCAAAGCGTTTAAGCTGCTCTTCGGCACTATCCAGTTCATGGAAGCCATTTGCTAACTCTATTCCTTTAAAATACACCTCAAAGCGATCGGCAACACGGCTGTCTTGGTCGTTTATCTTTGCCAATGCCGCTTGTGACGCAGGAAAATCGTATACAAAGGCAGGAACTTGCTGACCGATTTCAGTCTCAACTCCAACGCTAAATAATAGTTGTAGCAAGGTGTCTCTGTCCTGTTCTGGCTGAGCAATATCACTAAGTCCTAACAAATCAGCCGTCACTTTCAGCTCTTCCATCGACGCCTCTAGCGGACAAATTTTCAATATTGAGAGAAAAGCCTGTTGATAGGTCATACGATCTGCGGCTCCAACCTTCAGAATCAGTTGCAATAGCTCATCCATCTCATCCATCAACTGATGGTGATCAAAGCCAATCCGATACCACTCAAGCATGGTGAACTCAGGATTGTGATATCGGCCATTTTCTTCATTGCGAAAAGATTTACAGATCTGGTAGATACAGCCACTTCCTGCAGCTAGCAAACGCTTCATATGAAACTCTGGGCTAGTCATTAGATAGAGATTCTTACCTTGCGAATAGCTAGGGCCAACAAATTTGGTTTGAAACGTGTGCAAATGAATATCTGTCACTGTTGCATGACTCATCGCGGGTGTATCAACCTCAAGGACGTTTTTATCCTTAAAAAACTGACGTATCTGCCCAATCAAATCCGCGCGTTGCCTTAACTGTTCAATGCTTGCCGTGGGTTGCCAATCTGCCTGCATAGCTCTTCTCTCGTGACGATGTATTGTGGCGCAAACTATCATCTTTCACTCAAATTGCAAATGAACAGCTCTTAGCTTGAAGCATTAAAATAACGTACTACAAGAAATAATTCCCCAGCTTTAACATTGATGAAATTAATAACAAATCTCACTCGCAACATACCCGTAACAGCGGGTTCTGCAGAGACTTAGAGCTAAAATAGGTTTGCCGTGATAGTAATCACATAACCTGTATTTTCTATGCTCTCATATGCATTACTGGGGAAAAAACCTAAATACATCAACTTTTCCATAACGATACTCTTCTACACTACCCCTACCACTTTTGGGGGAATTCCCTCATTTTATGATAACAAGCGGAACACTCCGCAATTTCACACTGGAGGATAACTGTGCAAACTATCATCACAGATATCGCAGTCATCGGCGCTGGCGGCGCTGGTCTTCGCACTGCTATTGCAGCAGCTGAAGCAAACCCTGATTTAGAAGTCGCACTGATTTCTAAAGTTTATCCAATGCGTTCTCACACAGTCGCAGCAGAGGGTGGCTCAGCAGCAGTTATCAAGGATGAAGATAGCCTAGACAATCACTTCAACGACACCGTTGGTGGTGGTGACTGGCTATGTGAACAGGACGTTGTCGAATATTTTGTAGAAAACGCGACTCGCGAAATGATCCAAATGGAGCAATGGGGCTGCCCATGGAGTCGTAAAGAAAACGGGGAAGTCAACGTACGCCGCTTTGGTGGTATGAAGGTTGAGCGTACATGGTTCGCGGCAGATAAAACTGGCTTCCACATGCTTCACACCCTATTCCAGACATCAATGAAGTACGACAATATCAAACGTTTTGATGAGTACTTTGTGGTGGATCTGCTTGTCGATGAAGGTGAAGTGCAAGGTCTTATCGCCATTCACATGTCAGAAGGTGAACTCGTTACGATTAAAGCCAAGTCTGTTGTTTTAGCAACAGGTGGCGCAGGTCGTGTTTATCACTGTAATACTAACGGCGGTATCGTAACCGGTGATGGCATGGCAATGGCTTACCGTCATGGCGTACCTCTACGTGATATGGAATTCGTTCAGTACCATCCAACCGGTCTTCCAGGAACAGGTATTCTGATGACCGAAGGCTGTCGTGGTGAAGGCGGTATCATCGTTAACAAGAACGGCTACCGTTACCTACAAGATTACGGTATGGGCCCTGAAACTCCAGTTGGCCAGCCAAAGAACAAATACATGGAACTCGGTCCTCGCGACAAGGTTTCTCAGGCTTTCTGGCACGAACAGCAGAAAGGCAACACCATTAAACATCCTCTAGGTGATGTGGTTCATCTAGACCTTCGCCACCTTGGTGAAGAGTACCTGCAAGAGCGTCTACCGTTTATCTGTGAGCTAGCGAAAGCATACGTTAACGTTGACCCTGCGAAAGAGCCGATTCCAATTCGTCCAACGGTACACTACACCATGGGTGGCATTGAAACCAACGGCGAATGTGAAACGCGCATTAAAGGTCTATTCGCGGTAGGTGAATGTGCTTCTGTTGGTCTTCACGGCGCTAACCGTCTAGGTTCTAACTCACTGGCTGAGTTCGTGGTATTCGGCCGTGTTGCTGGTGAACAAGCTGTGAAGCGTGCAGCAGAATTCAAGGGCTGGAACGAAGAGTCTATTGCAGCTCAAGTCAAAGACGTTGAGCAGCGTATCGCAGCACTAATGAACCAAGAAGGCGATGAAAACTGGGCAGATATCCGCACTGAAATGGGTCATACCATGGAAGCGGGCTGTGGTATCTACCGCCAAGAAGATTTGATGCAAGCCACCATAGACAAAATCACTGAGTTGAAAGAGCGTTACAAGCGCATCAGCATCAAAGACAAAGGCAAAGTGTTCAACACTGACCTTCTGTACGCTATCGAAGTTGGTTACGGCCTAGAAGTCGCAGAAGCAATGGTTCACTCTGCGATCCTGCGTAAAGAGTCGCGTGGTGCCCATCAGCGTCTAGATGATGGCTGTACTGAACGTGATGACGTAGAGTTCCTCAAACACTCGCTGGCTTTCTTCCAACCAGATGCAGCGCCAACTATCGACTACAGCAAGGTGACTATCACTAAGTCACAGCCTAAAGCTCGTCTATACGGTGAAGCCGCAGAGAAAGCAGCCGCTGAAGAAGCAGCAAAAGCGGCACAGAAGAACGCAGAGGAGCAAGCATAATGTCAGCAAATCGCATCCAAAAAGTAGAGATTCTGCGTTATGACCCAGAAAAAGACGCACAACCGCACTTCCAGACCTTTGAAGTACCATTCGATGAAACTATGTCGACCCTTGATGCACTTGGCTACATCAAGGATAACCTAGATAAAGACCTGTCTTACCGTTGGTCTTGTCGTATGGCGATCTGTGGTTCATGCGGCATCATGGTTAACGGCGTACCAAAACTTGCTTGTAAAAGCTTCCTGCGCGATTACCCAAACGGCGTGAAGATCGAGCCACTCGCAAACTTCCCAATCGAGAAAGACTTGATTGTCGACATGACACCATTCATTGAACGCCTTGAAGCCATCAAGCCTTACATCATAGGTAACGATCGTAAACCTGAAGACGGCACTAACCTACAAACGCCAGAGCAAATGGCTAAGTACAAGCAGTTCGCTGGTTGCATCAACTGTGGTCTATGTTACGCAGCGTGTCCGCAGTTTGGTCTAAACCCAGAGTTCATAGGCCCAGCGGCACTGACTCTTGCCCATCGTTACAACCTAGACAGCCGTGACAACGGTAAAGATGAGCGTATGTCACTCATTAATGGCGAGAACGGTGCTTGGGGCTGTACCTTTGTGGGTTACTGTTCTGAAGTTTGTCCGAAGAATGTAGACCCTGCAGCTGCAGTAAACCAAGGTAAGGTCGAGTCTTCTATGGACTTCGTGATCTCAATGTTCAAGCCTGATGGCACACCAACAAAGACTACACAGGAGGCGTAAGATGAGTAACCGTAAACCTTACGTTCGCGAGGTAAAACGCACTTGGTGGAAAGATCATCCATTTTACCGCTTCTACATGCTGCGTGAAGCAACGGTACTGCCTCTAATCCTCTTTACGCTCTTCCTAACTTTCGGTTTAGGTTGCTTAGTAAAAGGGCTAGAAGCGTGGCAAGGTTGGATTGAGTTTATGGCCAATCCACTTGTAGTCGCGATTAACATCGTTGCGCTTGCGGGTAGCCTACTGCATGCTCAAACGTTCTTCAGCATGATGCCACAGGTAATGCCGATTCGCTTAAAAGGTAAGCCAGTGGATAAGAAGATCATTGTGCTTACTCAATGGGCAGCCGTGGCATTGATTTCTCTGATTGTGCTAGTAATCGTTTAAGGAGCTATGACTATGAAACCTAATTTTTCTGTAGATAGAGCTCCTAAGCGTTCTGATGAACCAATTTGGTGGGGACTGTTTGGCGCTGGCGGTACTTGGTTTGCCATGATTACACCAGTGACGATTCTGGTTCTTGGTGTACTTGCTCCATTAGGCATCATCAATGCAGAAGCCCTAAGCTATGAGCGAGTGGTTGATTTTGCCACAAGCATCATTGGCGCTCTGTTTATCATTGGTACACTCGCGCTACCAATGTGGCATGCAATGCACCGTGTTCATCATGGTATGCACGACCTTAAATTCCATACCGGTTTGGTCGGAAAAATCGCTTGTTACGCATTTGCAGGCTTGATCTCTGCCCTCGCAGTGATCTTTATCTTTATGATTTAAACAACTGAGTTCTTAGGTGATAAAATAAGCCCGCTCAATGGAGCGGGCTTATTACTATCTAAGTGAAGCTAAAGAATAAAACGACTCAGATCTTCATCTTCGACTGTATTGCCCAGTTTGGCTTTTACATAGTCAGAGTCTATCGTCAATTTCGAGCCGGATTTATCCGTTGCTTCAAACGAGATCTCATCCATCAAGCGTTCCATCACAGTGTGCAAGCGACGAGCGCCAATGTTTTCCGTGGTTTCGTTAACCGTCCACGCCGCTTCAGCAATTTGAGTAATACCATCCTCGGTAAATTCGATATCCACATCTTCAGTTTTCATCAGGGCAATGTACTGCTCTGTCAACGATGCTTTAGGCTCTGTCAGAATACGTTTGAAGTCATTGCTTGAAAGCGCTTCTAGTTCAACACGAATTGGCAAGCGACCTTGTAATTCAGGGATAAGATCTGATGGTTTTGCCACTTGGAATGCGCCAGACGTAACAAACAAAATGTGATCAGTTTTTACCATACCATGCTTGGTTGAGACCGTACTGCCTTCAATAAGCGGCAGTAAATCACGCTGAACACCTTCGCGAGACACATCTGGGCCAGAGCTTTCACCGCGCTTACAGATCTTGTCAATTTCATCGATAAATACGATACCGTTATTTTCAACATTAAAGATAGCCTGCTCTTTTAGCTCCTCTTGGTTCACAAGCTTTGCAGCTTCTTCTTCTGTGAGCGCCTTGAAGGCATCTTTAATTTTCAGTTTACGCTTCTTCTTGGTATCGCCCGCTAGGTTTTGGAACATACCCTGCAGTTGGTTAGTCATCTCTTCCATACCAGGAGGCGCCATGATCTCAACACCCATCTGAGGAGCTGCCACATCGATTTCGATCTCTTTGTCGTCTAGCTTGCCTTCACGTAGCTTCTTGCGGAAAATTTGACGTGTATTTGAAGCACTTTCGTCCTGTTGCTCGTTTTGCCCCCATGCATCTCGTGCGGGTGGTAAAAGCGCATCAAGAACACGTTCTTCAGCTTGTTCTTCAGCACGGAATTTTACTTTTTCCATTGCTTGCTGATGCGTCATCTTGATAGCAACATCCGTCAGATCACGAATGATAGTCTCGACCTCTTTACCAACGTAACCTACTTCAGTAAATTTGGTCGCTTCCACCTTGATAAATGGCGCGTTCGCCAACTTTGCAAGACGGCGAGCAATTTCCGTTTTACCCACACCCGTTGGACCAATCATCAGAATATTTTTCGGGGTAACTTCGGCACGCAAGCTTTCTTCTAGCTGCATACGACGCCAGCGATTACGTAGTGCAATTGCTACAGAGCGTTTCGCATTATCTTGACCGATAATATGGCGGTTCAGTTCATGCACAATTTCGCGAGGAGTCATTTCAGACATAATCAAATTCCTTAAATTCTAGTAGCCACTATCTTGGGTTATTCAGCACTTAATAGAGCTGGAATTTCTAGTTCTTCGATAGTGTGGTGATGATTAGTAAACACACAAATATCACCGGCAATTTTCAATGATTTTTCAGCAATATCACGCGCATCCAGTTCGGTGTTCTCTAGTAATGCGGTCGCTGCAGCTTGAGCAAAATTACCGCCTGAACCAATCGCAATCAGATCATTTTCAGGCTGAACCACATCACCATTACCTGTGATGATCAAAGAGGCAGTCTCATCCGCCACAGCCAATAGCGCTTCTAATTTGCGCAGCGCACGGTCACTACGCCAGTCTTTGGCCAACTCTACCGCCGCTTTCGTCAAATGGCCTTGATGCATCTGCAGCTTGCTTTCAAACTTTTCAAACAACGTGAAGGCATCCGCTGTTCCACCAGCAAAGCCAGCAAGCACTTTGTTGTTGTACAGGCGGCGCACTTTGCGCGCATTACCCTTCATTACTGTGTTACCCAAAGATACTTGTCCATCACCAGCGATGACGACTTTGTTGTTACGACGTACAGATACAATGGTAGTCACGAGTAGGGCCTCATAATAGTTTTCATCTTAGTGTTAGAAGATATATGAGGTTACCTTAAAGGGAATTCAAGGGCCGTCGGTGCTAAGGAGCACGCTTAAAGGAAGCAATGAGCATCAAGATATTGCTACAAGCGCGTAGAACAAAATCTCTAGCGAACTTAGGCTTGATAAATGAAGCGAGCCAATTGGCTCGCTTCATTTATCTACTGACTGTCTTTCCAGATCGCACAAGGTTCAATCTTAGCACGCTGAAGTTTGTGCTTATCTCGTTCTGCATCACGCTTGAACTTATATGGCCCTAACACCACACGATACCATTTGCTGCCCTCTTTCTTGCGGATCTTGCTGTTGATCCCCTGAAAAGCAATATCGAGCTTACGCGCTTCGGCCTGAGAAGCATTGGTGTACGCCCCACACTGCATGATATAAGGGATCTCGGACACCACCTGCTCCTTGGCTGTGACTTCAATCTCACGACTGGGAAGGGATTCAACGTAGTCCCATTTTTCTTCCGGAGGAGGTGGTAACACCTTATCAGCCTTTGGTTTAGGTTTCGGCTTGGTTTGCTGCACAACAGGCTGGGGGGGCTCAGGGTCATTGTTCAATGTATAAAGTCCGTAGCCAAACCCTCCTACCAGCAAAATTGCCAGTAACCCGCTTCTCCATGGCTTTCTTTTGGGAGCCGACTTTTTACGCACGGGTTTGCGCCCGCTGTTACCACGACCGCGCTTTACATAATCTCTATTTGCCACTACTGTACATCAATGTCTATTACCTCTTTGGCTATGGTAATGCAGTTTGCGCCCTGATTACAGAGGGGAAATGGAAGCGGCGCATCAAAATGCACCGCTGAGGGGAAAGCTATTCTCAGATGACTCGCGGTGGAGCGGCACTTTCTCTGACCACTAACTGAGTTTCCAACAATCTTGAGCCTGCTCGAACATCATGTCCTCGCAACAACTCCAACATCATCAACATCGCTTGACGGCCAATTTCGTAGCGCGGCTGAGAAATGGTGGTCAGCGGTGGATCACAGTACTGAGCAAATTGAATATCATCGAAGCCAACGACTGAAAGATCTTGTGGTACTCGTAAGCCTAATTTCTTCGCTTCCTGAATCGCACCAATGGCCATTGCATCGTTGTGACAGAAAATAGCAGTTGGAGGCTCAGGTAGAGACAGAAGCTGTCTCACTGCTTTTGCGCCATCTTCAAACGAGAAATCACCGTAGATAGTGTAGTTGGGGTTCATCGTGATCCCCGCTCGACGCAGTGCTTGCTGGTAACCTTGGAAACGGAATTGACACAATACAGCTGAGTCCGGCCCAGAAATCTGGGCAATACGTTTATGCCCCATTTGTGTCAGATAGTTCACAGCTTCAAATGCCGATGTCAGGTTGTCAATGTGAACCGTCGGCAATTCCAACTCTGGAGCAAATTCACACGCCATCACCATAGGTGGCAAGTTTTTCTGCTCTGGTTTGCTGACGTCAAATGGCAGATCCGTACCAAGCAGCAACATACCATCTGCCTGCTTAGTAAAGACAAGGTTAACAAAAGAACTTTCTCGTTTTTTCTGCTGACCACTATCTCCTAGCAGTACTATGTACCCATGCTCCATTGCTGCATCTTCTATCCCGCGAATAATCTCTGTGTAGTAGGGATCACAAATATCTGGGATGATAGCAATAATGGTTTTGGACTCATTTCGGCGCAGGTTGCGCGCCAGAGAATTTGGTGAATATCCGGCTTCTAAAACTGCATCTTCGACCCGCTTCCTTGTGGCTGAAGATACTTTTTCCGGGTTCATTAGAGCACGCGATACTGTTGCAGTTGAAACACCGGCCAGCTGAGCAACATCCTTCATTGTCGCCATATATTAATTACCCTCTTTATTTCCTAAACATGGTAGCGCCTAGTGCCACCTAAACCGATTTTGATGAGCTGAAACCCATTCTTATGTTTATTGCCTAGAGCAATCGTTTACCTGTCTTATATCACTCAATTTATTCAATCAAGCTAATCCATAGTTTATTCATTTCGAAACAGAAAGTTACGGGAAGATTAACAAAATTAAACCCCGCAGCGAGACGTGAATCACAATTAAATGAAAAAGATGAAAATCAACTCAGATCTTGCGGCTCAATATCTAAAGACCAGCGAACCTTTTTTGCATTAGGTAGCATTTGGATCGCGGGTTTGGCACTAGCCAGTAGCTTTTGCATCCTTGGGCGAGTTTGCGTCTGCAACATTAGCTGCCAACGGTGCTTACCAGCTCGTTTTGCCAGCGGAGCCGGTGTGGGGCCCAAAACCTGACAATAACCGTCAAAGAGAGGATGAGCTTCCAAGGTATGACGAACCTGACGCAAAAATGCTTCCACGTGTTGGGAGTTATTCGCCTCGGCACGAAACAGTGTCAAATAAGAATAAGGTGGCAGCAGGGCAAATTTACGTTCCTGTAATGCAGTCTCAGCAAAATGGCGATAACTTTTGGTCAGCAGTGCCTGTAACAAACTGTGCTCAGGGTGATGGGTTTGTAGTATCACCTCCCCGGGTTTGCTCGCACGACCGGCACGCCCTGCTACCTGAATAAACAATTGAGCCAAACGCTCTGATGCCCTGAAATCACTGCTGTATAGTGAACCATCAACATCCAGCAATGCTACCAATGTCACATCAGGGAAATGATGACCTTTTGCCAGCATCTGAGTACCAATCAATATTTGGTATTTACCGCTACGAATTGCACCGAGCGCTGATTCAAGGCTCCCTTTACGCCGAGTGCTGTCGCGGTCAATCCGTATGGTTTTATATTCAGGAAAGAGCTCACCCAGTTGCGCTTCAAGCTGCTCAGTACCAACGCCCACCGTTACTAAGTTGGATGAACCACACCCTTTACACTGATGAATAGTAGGCTGCTGAGAGCCGCAATGGTGACAACGAATTTCATTGCTGTATTGATGGTAGGTGTAATACGCATCACAACGCTTACATTCGGCAATCCAACCGCAGTCATGGCACATCAAAGCTGGCGAAAAACCGCGGCGATTGAGAAATAGCATCACTTGATTGCCCGCGCTGAGATGTTGACGCATTTCAGCAATTAAAGACGCAGATAAGCCACTTTCCAGATACTGGCCTTTTACATCCAACACCTTATTTGTCGTCGGTACAGCATTGCCTGCGCGCGCTGTCAGTGTCAGATGGTGGTACTTGCCTGATAAGGCGTTATGCAGCGTTTCCAACGCAGGCGTTGCTGAGCCAAGAACAATCGGGATTTGTTCCTTATTGGCCCGCATTACGGCGACATCACGCGCATGATAGCGAAGGCTGTCTTGTTGCTTATACGAAGCATCGTGTTCTTCGTCTACAATGATGATGCCGAGATCGGCAAAAGGAGTGAGCAGTGCTGATCGCGTGCCAATCACGATGCCAGCCGCTTTATCACGAGCACTTAACCAAGCATTTAACCGCTCACTGTCATTGAGCCCCGAATGAATAACAGCAACTGGAACTTCAAACCTATGACGAAAGCGATTGATTGTTTGAGGCGTCAGGCCAATTTCGGGGACCAACACCAATGCTTGCTGCCCTTTCTCTAGTACTGGCTTAATCAGGTTTAGGTAAACTTCCGTTTTCCCTGACCCAGTGACACCTTCTAGTAGAAAGCAGCCAAATCCACTTAAGCTATTGACGGTTGCAATCGCCACAGCCTGTTCTTCATTAAGCTTTGGCTTATCAACATCCGCCTCCACCTGCTGGCTCCAATCGCGAATTTCTGGTTTTCGTTCAACCGACTCAATCCAACCTTTCTCATTTAATCCCTTAAGGACACTGGTACTGATCTCCTCATCAAGAAAATGCTGGTGTGGTACAGGACCAACTTCTAACCTATGCATCACTTTGGCTCGCTTCACAGTTAAACCAGAACCAAGCATTAACTGCTCACGACCAGAAGCGGTTAAACGCCATTCCACCAGCGAAGCGAAATCCGCTTCTTTCCCCTTACGTAACGCACTGGGCATAGCATTGAATAGCGTTTCGCCAAGCGGATAATGATAAAACTGGCTACACCACTGCAGCAGCTCATAGAGGCTATCTGACCAGACAGGCTGAGAGTCCAACACCTGTTTCAGCGGTTTGAGTTTATCAATGCTAAATTCTGATTGATTAACAAGCGCAGTCACCACCCCCACCAAAGTCTGGGGGCCAAAAGGCACAGACACACGTCCACCAATAACAGGGAATAGGTGAGCGGGGAT
Organism: Vibrio sp. Isolate25; assembly: GCF_022398025.1. NCBI lineage: Bacteria > Pseudomonadati > Pseudomonadota > Gammaproteobacteria > Vibrionales > Vibrionaceae > Vibrio > Vibrio sp. Isolate25. The sequence continues at coordinate 144,390 of NZ_JAKEUT010000006.1, read as the reverse complement.
CTGATAGTCAAATTGTTTGTCGAGCGGTACAGGCAAGGCTACTCGGGCAATCGTCGGTCGCATATAAGCTTAAATACAATCAAAGGTACCCAATTAGTCTAAGGGAAAAGCGCTAAACGGGGAAGCAACGACATCATGAACTTCAGTTCTGCGATGATTCAACCTCATAGGCGAAAAAAGTAGCAACTTTATTGGTAAATCGGTTGATCCCAGAGAACGTATTCATTACTATATCGCGCCTTAGTGATATGGCTTGCTTTTGAGCAGCGGTATCCAAAGTGACATTTTATTAACTACGTGTGGTGTCCGGCTTAGAATCGGATAGCGACACGGCCTATTACAGAGGTTCTCCCATGAAAGCTGGTATCCACCCAGAATACAAAGCAGTTAAAGCAACTTGTTCTTGCGGTAACTCTTTCGAGTTCAACTCAACTCTAACTAAAGAGTCAATCCACCTAGACGTATGTGACAAATGTCACCCATTCTACACTGGTAAGCAGCGTATCGTTGATACTGGCGGCCGTGTAGATCGCTTCAACAAGCGTTTCGGTGCTCTTTCTTCTAAGAAATAATTTCTTTTTAGATGAAAAGAAAAGGACGCTACGGCGTCCTTTTTTGTTATCTGCTTTTGCCCCAACCCATTCAGAATAATCTCTTCCACTGTTTGATATTCGCTAGCCATATCTCTACCCATCTGGTCTTATCTCCAGTGATTTAGCACATTTTATTGCTTTAGCTCGCATTCTGACCTAGGCAGCTTGACTTAGTTACTCTAGAATGGATTTCCCCTATCCTAATTATTATTAACGAGTACCTACACCTATGTCCGATGACAATCGCCAAGAACTATCCCCTGAAGAACAATTCCGTCAGCAAGCGCTGGATTACCATGCTTACCCAACAGCAGGTAAAATTTCGGTGGAGCTGACAACACCAGCCGAAACGGCAGGTGATCTGGCGTTAGCGTACAGCCCAGGCGTGGCTGAGCCTGTACGTGAAATTGCACAGAATGCAGATAATGCCTATAAGTACACCTCAAAAGGTAACATGGTAGCGGTTATCTCTAACGGAACAGCAATTCTTGGTCTTGGTAACTTAGGTCCACTGGCATCAAAGCCAGTCATGGAAGGTAAAGCTCTTTTGTTCAAACGCTTTGCAGGTTTGGACTCTATCGACATTGAAGTCAAACACCGCACAATCGAAGAATTTGTCGATACGGTTGCCAACATTGCCGATACGTTTGGCGGTATCAACCTTGAAGACATTAAAGCCCCAGATTGTTTTGAAATTGAAAAGCAATTAATCGAGCGCTGTGATGTGCCGGTTTTTCACGATGACCAACACGGCACAGCGATCGTAACCGCAGCCGGGATGCTTAACGCAATTGAGCTGCAAGGCAAAAAGCTAGAAGACGCGACGATTGTCTGTCTTGGCGCAGGCGCTGCAGCAGTAGCTTGTATGGAGCTACTGATCAAATGTGGTGCGATGCGTGAAAAAATCTACATGCTTGATCGCAAAGGCGTTATCCACACTCGCCGTGATGATCTCAACGAATACAAGCAGCTATTTGCGAATAACACTGACAAGCGTACGCTGGAAGATGTTATTGAAGGCGCAGACCTGTTCTTAGGCGTATCTGGCCCGAACTTGCTCGCTCCTGAAGCTCTCAAACTGATGGCTGACAAACCTGTTGTCTTTGCGTGTTCAAACCCAGATCCGGAAATCAAGCCAGAGCTGGCACATGAAGTCCGTGATGATTTAATCATGGGTACAGGTCGCAGCGACTACCCGAACCAAGTAAACAACGTGTTGTGCTTCCCATTCATCTTCCGCGGTGCTCTCGATGTTCGTGCTAGCGAAATCAACGATGAAATGAAACTCGCTGCGGTGGACGCCATTCGTGAACTGGCGAAAGAAGAAGTTCCAGCGGAAGTATTGAAAGCCGCTGGCGTGGATAAACTGGAATTTGGCCCTGACTACATTATTCCTAAGCCAATGGACTCCCGCCTATTACCGCGTGTTGCAAAAGCGGTTGCTCTAGCGGCAGTGGAATCAGGTGTAGCTCGTATTGAGATGCCAGAGAATTACATGGAAGCGTAAGCGTTTCTCTCTGAAACAAAAACCGCTGAATATTCAGCGGTTTTTTTTGTATTTAGCGAAATAAAAATAAGGTGTGCAGCTGGTGATTACTCTTCATCATACGCTTCGAATTCAATCCCCATCTCAGTCATGAGTTTTTTCACTTCCGCGGGAATATCATCTGGGCGATCTTTACGTAAATCTTCATCAGTAGGTAGTGGCTGGCCTGTATAAGCATGCAAAAACGCTTCACAAAGCAGTTCACTGTTGGTCGCATGGCGCAGGTTATTAATCTGACGACGCGTTCGCTCATCAGTTAAAACCTTCAATACTTTCAATGGAATAGAAACCGTAATCTTCTTTACTTGTTCGCTTTTCTTTCCATGTTCAGCATACGGACTAATGTATTCGCCGTTCCAATCTGCCATTGCGCACCTTTATGATTCATTATGTATAAAATTAGAAAGCGTAATTTTAGCGGGATTTATGGCCACAAGCAAAGACATATAGACGTCTAGAAGTGTTGACGTCTTAAAAAATGAGAAGTAAAGTGAAGAGATATACGATTGGAATAACATATATCTAACATCCGGCAAACAGGTATAGTGTAATCTCCAGCCAAGTCACTACAGTTCGAAAGGAAACACTTATGAGCGCCCGTAAACCAGCCACAATCGCGGTACGTACTGGTATCGAGTCAGACACTCAGCATCACGCCGTTGTGCCACCTATTTACCTCTCGACTAACTACGGTTTTCCCGCCTTTGGCGAAGTGCCAAAATATGACTACACTCGCTCGGGTAACCCAAACCGTGGCTTGTTAGAAAAAGCTCTGTATGAGCTGGAGTCTGGTAAAGGTGCGGTAGTGACCAACTGTGGAACCTCTGCATTGAACTTATGGGTCTCCGCATTTCTTGGCCCAGATGATCTGATCGTCGCACCACACGATTGCTACGGTGGTACGTACCGTTTGTTTAACACCCGCGCTAAAAAAGGTGACTTCAAGGTCCAGTTTGTCGATCAATCCGATCAAAAAGCCTTGGACGAGGCTATTGCAAAGAAACCTAAACTGATTCTGTTAGAAACACCGTCTAATCCTTTGGTTCGAGTAGTCGACATTGCTGCAGTATGTGAAAAAGCTCGTCAGGTTGGGGCTCTGGTCGGCGTCGATAATACCTTTTTGACACCTGTGTTCCAAAAGCCTCTTGAACTCGGCGCTGACTTTGTCATTCACTCGACAACCAAGTACATTAATGGTCATTCTGATGTCATCGGTGGCGTGGTGATCACCAAAACTGAGCAGCATGCTGAAGATCTTGCCTGGTGGGGCAACTGTATCGGCGCAACAGGCACACCATTCGATAGCTACATGACACTACGCGGTATTCGCACCTTGGGCGCACGCATGAAAGTGCATGAAGAAAGCTCAGCGCACATTCTCAATTACCTACAGTCTCAGTCTCTGGTAGGTAACATCTATCACCCTAGCTTGCCGGATCACCCTGGTCATGAGATTGCGAAAAAGCAGCAGTCTGGATTTGGCTCCATGCTTAGCTTTGAGTTTTCAGGCAGCTTTGAGCAGCTCAAACACTTTGTTGGTCAGCTAGAGCTCTTCTCACTCGCTGAATCACTTGGCGGCGTGGAAAGCCTGATTTGCCACCCAGCGTCGATGACACACCGAGCAATGGGTGAAGCGGCACTAGCTGAAGCTGGTGTGTCTCAACAATTACTACGCCTTTCAGTTGGTCTAGAAGACGCTGACGACCTGATTGCAGACCTTGAGCAGGCATTTAATAAAACCAAGGAGGCGTTGTCATGAGTCAGCAACGTCAATTGCATAAATTTGGCGGCAGTAGCCTCGCGGATCCAGAATGTTACCGCCGCGTCGTCAACATACTCAAAGAGTATTCAGACAAAGAAGATTTGATTGTTGTCTCTGCTGCGGGTAAAACCACCAACCGTTTGATCGAATTTCTCGACGCATTAAGCAAAGATGGCCGCCTCGCGCATGAGGCATTGCAAACGTTGCGTCAGTTTCAAACCCAACTGGTTGAGGAGCTACTCCAAGGAGAGACTCAACAACAGTTGATCGCAACACTCAACGATGAATTCAGTACACTGGGTGAGCTGACAGCTCCGTTAACTAGCGCCGAGCGCTCAGCCGTATTAGGTCACGGAGAAGTGTGGTCTTCACGACTACTGGCAGCATTACTGAATCAAAACGACCTACAGGCTGTCGCTCAGGATGCAAGAGCCTTCCTACGTGCCGAAGTAGGCACACAACCTGAAGTTGACCGAGGCACCTCTTATCCGCTGATCAAAGAAGTGCTCGCTCAACACGCCCATCACCGCGTTGTGATCACAGGCTTTATGGCACAGGATGAGCAAGGCCATACCGTTCTGCTTGGTCGTAATGGTTCAGATTACTCCGCCACTGTCATTGGTGCGCTAGCCGAAGTAAAACGCGTAACCATCTGGAGTGATGTTGCCGGTGTCTACAGCGCAGACCCTCGTTTAGTTTCTGATGCTTGCCTGTTGCCATTACTTCGCCTTGACGAAGCCAGTGAATTAGCCCGACTTGCAGCGCCCGTTTTACACAGTCGTACTTTACAGCCTGTTGCACAAAGTGCGATGGATTTGCACCTACGTTGTAGCTATGACCCCGAAGCTGGCTCAACTCGAATCGAACGTGTTCTTGCATCAGGCCGCGGTGCTAAAATTATCTCCTCGTTAAAAGAAGTACTGCTTATTCAACTCAACTTTGCCTCTGGGCATGACTTCAAACGCCTTGAACAGGAAACCTTGGCAAGTTTGAAACGAGCACAGCTAGAACCCTTAACCTACGAGGTTCAGGAAGATCAGCAAACCCTGCGCTTAGCCTACACTGCCGAGATTGCAGGTGGTGCGCTCGAATATCTGCAAGATGCGGCGATAGAAGCAGAAATTAAGCTCAAAGAAGGCTACTCACTGATTGCGGCAGTCGGCGCAGGCGTGACGAAAAATGCGAGCCATTGCTATGGTTTTTATCAGAAGCTCAAAGCTGCACCTATCGAGTTCATCTCAGAATCCCAATCTGGTTTGAGCTTAGTCGCTGTACTGCGCAGTACGGATACTTCTGTTCTGGTTAAATCAATCCATAGCCAGTTATTTCAAGCTCAAAAACGTGTCGGCATTGCTCTATGTGGTAAAGGCAACATTGGCTCGAGCTGGCTCGAACTGTTCGCCGAACAAAAAGCTGAACTGGAAAAGCGTCGCGGCATGAACTTTGAACTGGTTGCCGTTGTTGGCAGCCAAAATTATTGGTTCAATCCTGAAGGCATTGATGCCAGTACCGTCAGCGACCACTATGAAGAAGAGGCCGTTGAATACCAAGGTAATGAGTGGGTAAGAAAGCTCGGCGCCATTCAAGGTTACGATGACGTAGTCGTACTTGATGTGACGGCAAGCCCACAGCTGGCAAAACGTTACCTAGAGATTGCAGAACAAGGCATGCACCTTATCTCGGCCAACAAAGTCGCCGGCTCTGCGTCCAGCAGTTATTATCATCAAGTGCAAGATGCCTTTGCCAAGATAAACCGCTACTGGCTGTACAATGCAACAGTCGGGGCAGGTTTACCCATTAATCATACCGTCAAAGATCTACGTGAGAGTGGTGATGATATTCATGCCCTATCCGGAATTTTCTCCGGCACGTTATCTTGGTTATTCCAACAATATGATGGCAGTGTCCCTTTTGCTGAGCTGGTGGATCTCGCTTGGCAGCAGGGGTTAACTGAACCCGATCCGCGTAGCGATCTCGACGGTTCCGATGTTATGCGAAAATTGGTTATCCTTGCTCGTGAGGCAGGACTCGACCTCGAGCCTGAAGCCGTCAAAGTCGAAAGCCTAGTTCCCTCTGAACTCGCAGAGTTATCTCTCGATGACTTCCTCGATAATAGCCAACTATTAAGTGAGCTATTAGCTGAACGTTTAGAAAAAGCTCAGCGTGAAGATAAAGTACTTCGTTATGTTGCTAGGTTGGAAAAGAACGGTTCTGCAACCGTAGGGGTTGAGGCACTTAGCAAAGAACATGCATTAGCTAACCTGCTGCCATGTGACAACATATTTGCCATCGAAAGTAAATGGTACAAGGATAACCCTCTAGTCATTCGCGGCCCTGGCGCTGGTCGAGAAGTAACCGCAGGTGCGATTCAGTCCGATCTCAACTTACTTTCCAGCTTCTTATAATCGACTTTAGCGCAGCCCTCAGCTGCGCTTTTTCTTTCCCGCACAACTATTCACCTTTCAAGTTGAAAGCGTCTAATATTTAACTTGAGAAAAATTCATAATCGTATTGTTGACTTTAAATCGTATTCAATACATCCTGTGGACATATAGACGTCTAAACGTCGATTTGAGGAATTTGAGTTTTCGTGGTCTTGGTTACCACATGGAGAGAGTAAGATGGGATACACACACGCAGGCCATATTGATGCCTTAAATCAAAATATCGCCGAGCTTTCTGACAACATCAATGTGTCATTTGAGTTTTTTCCACCAAGCAGTGAAAAAATGGAAGAAACATTGTGGAACTCTGTCCATCGCCTCAAAACACTAAAACCTAAGTTCGTTTCTGTTACATACGGAGCCAACTCGGGTGAACGTGACCGCACTCACTCCATCATTAAAGAAATCAAGGCAGAAACCGGCCTAATCGCCGCTCCTCACCTAACATGTATTGACGCGTCACGCGAAGAGTTAGTTCGCATTGCGGATGATTACTGGGCAAATGGTATTGAGAGCATTGTCGCTCTTCGTGGTGACATCCCACCGGGTGGCGGTAAGCCAGAAATGTACGCCTCCGATCTGGTAGAACTGCTGAAAGAGCGTCATGACTTTGATATTTCCGTCGCTGCTTTCCCAGAAGTGCATCCTGAAGCAAAAAGTGCTCAAGCCGATTTACTCAACTTAAAACGCAAAGTGGACGCGGGAGCAAACCGTGCTATCACTCAGTTTTTCTTTGACGTCGAAAGCTACCTACGTTTTCGTGATCGCTGTGTTGCAGCGGGTATCGACGTTGAAATCGTACCAGGTATTTTGCCTGTTTCTAACTTTAAGCAAGCGTCACGCTTTGCCGCACAAAACAATGTCAAAGTACCAAGCTGGATGGCAAAACAGTTTGAAGGTCTGGATGATGATCCAACCACGCGTCAATTGGTTGGTGCAAGCCAAGCAATCGATATGATTCGAGTGCTGAGTCGTGAAGGTGTGAAAGACTTCCACTTCTACACACTAAACCGCGCAGAAATGACTTACGCGCTGTGCCATACGTTAGGCGTGCGCCCTCAGGTATAACCTGAACTCATTATTCCTCTAAAAACGTAAAAAGGGTTGGCCACAAGCCAACCCTTTTCTCATTAAGACAGGACTTATTCGACTTCGTCCATCTTACCCAGCAGATTACGGATACGCTCCTGCCATGCAGAGTGCTCTTGCTGCATTTGCTGTGCTTTCTGTTCAATCTCTTCACGGCTAGAGCGAAGCTCGTTAGCTTCTACAGCTAGCTTTTCTTTTTCTTCTTTCAGCTCTTCCACTTCCATTTGTAGAAGTGCAATGGTGTCAACTGCAGTTTGGATTTTCGCTTCTAGTTTTTCTAGTACTTCAAAAGACATCTTAGCCTACCTTGTATTGTCCGGTTATTGTGAAGAGCTTTCTCCACCTAATACTCTCATTCTACTTAGGCAGAGAGTGATAAACACGCCCTATATTCTATATTTCGTATCATTCGGTCAAAAAAACAGCATACATTGACAATGTACTGACGGAGAAGTGTTGCGGGTAATTTTTTTGGCGATTTGCACCTCATTTTGATCGAGTTCAATCTCACTAGCCCAAAATAGCAAACGTTTACTTACGAATGTGCTAAAATCCTGCGCGTTTAATTCATTCCCCTATTCTCTAGATTTGGAGTCCTCATGAAACGCGATTTAGCAATGGCATTTTCCCGAGTAACTGAAGGCGCCGCACTGGCTGGTTATAAATGGCTAGGACGAGGTGACAAAAATGCGGCCGATGGTGCTGCCGTTGAAGTAATGCGAATCTTACTTAACAAAACAGAGATCAGTGGCGAAATCGTAATTGGTGAAGGCGAGATTGACGACGCCCCCATGCTATATATTGGAGAAAATGTTGGCCTAGGCGGTGATGACATCGATATCGCAGTTGACCCTATTGAGGGGACACGCATGACAGCTATGGGTCAATCAAATGCCCTAGCGGTCCTCGCCGCAGGTGAAAAAGGCAGTTTCCTTAAAGCACCAGACATGTATATGGAAAAGTTGGTTGTTGGGCCTGGTGCGAAGGGCTGCATCGATCTCAACAAACCACTGAAAGACAATCTAGAGAATATCGCCCAAGCACTAAATAAAACCCTAGATACTTTGGTCGTTATTACACTGGCTAAACCCCGCCATGATCAGGTGATTACGGAGATGCAGGCAATGGGAGTACGTGTCTTTGCTGTGCCCGATGGTGACGTAGCTGCTTCTATTTTAACCTGTATGCCTGACAGCGAAGTTGATGCTATGTACTGCATTGGCGGCGCACCTGAAGGGGTGGTGTCTGCTGCAGTCATCCGCGCTCTGGATGGTGACATGCACGGCCGTTTACTGCCTCGTCATGAAGTTAAAGGCGATACAGAAGAAAACCGCATTTATGGCACGGCAGAGCTAGCACGCTGTAAAGAAATGGGTGTAGAAGCCAATGTCGTACTCACCATGGAAAACATGGCGAAGAGTGATAATGTGGTCTTCTCAGCAACTGGTATTACTAAAGGTGATCTGCTGGATGGCATTACTCGCCAAGGTAACATTGCTACCACAGAAACACTGCTTATCCGAGGTCGCTGCCGTACCATTCGCCGTATTAAGTCCACTCATTATCTTGAGCGTAAAGATGCTGAAGTAAGAGAGATTATTCTCTAACCTCTAGCAGAGTTATTTGATATTAAATAAACCTCTGCTGTATAAGTCAGATATGAAAACGGAGCCTAAAGGCTCCGTTTGAATCACTACTGTGACTAAGAGTCGGAGCCAAACAGATCTCTTGTATAAACTTTATCAACAACGTCAAGAAGCTCATCCGCCATCCTATTTGAGACGATGACATCCGCTGTAGACTTAAACTCCTCTAGGCTTTGATAGACCTTTGAATTAAAGAACTCCGGTTCCTTCAAAACAGGCTCATAGACAATCACTGAAATACCTTTAGCTTTAAGTCTTTTCATAATCCCCTGAACAGAAGAAGCTCTAAAGTTATCTGATTCCGACTTCATAATTAGTCGATAAATGCCCACTGTGTGAGGATTACGCTTTAAGATTGATTCAGCTATATAGTCTTTACGTGTACGATTAGCCTCAACTATAGCTCCGATTATGTTATTAGGGACATCTTGGTAGTTAGCTAGAAGTTGTTTCGTATCTTTGGGCAAACAATAACCACCATACCCAAATGAAGGGTTATTATAGTGATTACCAATTCTAGGATCTAAGCCAACGCCTTGTATTATTTGACGAGCGTCTAACCCATGCGCTTCTGCGTAAGAATCCAACTCGTTAAAGTAAGCTACGCGCATTGCTAGGTAAGTATTAGAGAATAGCTTAACAGCTTCAGCTTCTGTCGAGTTGGTTAGTAGCACTTCAATATCTTGTTTTTTGGCTCCTTCAATAAGTAAACTTGCAAACTCACGAGCACGATCACTCTGTTCGCCGACAATAATTCTCGAAGGATATAGGTTATCGTGAAGCGCTTTACCTTCTCGTAGGAACTCTGGTGAAAAGATGAGATTATTACATTGCAGATCTTGTTTAACTCTCTCTGTATACCCAACGGGTACCGTAGACTTGATAACCATAACTGCTTGAGGGTTTATTTCCATCACATCTTTAATAACAGATTCTACTGATGAAGTGTTAAAGTAATTGGTTTCTGGATCATAGTCTGTTGGTGTAGCTATAATTACAAATTTGGCACCGACATAGGCGTACTCCCTATCTGTCGTTGCTTCAAAATCTAATGATTTATTTATCAAAAATTCTTCTATTTCGGTATCAGCAATCGGGGATATTTTGTTGTTCAACAGTTCCACCTTTTGCTCAATCACATCTAAAGCAACCACTTGATGATTTTGAGATAACAACATCGCATTTGATAGACCAACATAACCTGTACCAACAACCGCAACTTTCACAACGCACTCCATTATAAATCGATGGAAAAATCAGTCCTCTTTCCATTTGCATTAGAAAACTCAGACATAATAACACCACATACAGGTGGAGTTACTGTTAACACCGATGTCTAAGCTATTTTGTGGCAAAACAAAACGGAGACCAAAGTCTCCGTTTATACTTATTAAGCTAAGTAGCTCACGGGTAATGTCGGGTAAGGAACAGCCATTACTGGTTGTCCCTCCCCTAAGAACCGTACGTGCGAGTTTCCCCGCATACGGCTCAAGCCTTTTTAAGCTCACTATTTACATGTGAACCGGCAACATAGAAAGAGTAACTGAGCCCAAACAAGTAGGCTCAGTTAAGTTTACAGTATATTTAGTTGATTCAGAGTAATAAGTAACCCACTTACAGCGAGAATTACTTTTGAAACATCAAAATGCACTGCTATTTTTAGATCAAACTTCATGGCAAAAGCCTTCAATAAGATCTAGGCGCCTAGATATTAAATCCAGGATTTATACCCCGCCCTGCCCGGCGGCTTGTAGCTCGATGTCTAGATCATCACTCTACGTCGGACAATTGATATGGTCTCTGTGTATCCCGATACTACTATTTTTCTACTGCTTGTAGCGCGCAGCCCACGTTGCTTTTTACGTGGCAACGAACACGCATTGACGCGCCCTTTGGTAGCTTCAACTAACGGTTAAGGTTCCGCTAACCTTCCTAGGGATATTTTTAGGTGTTACTAGTATCCACCCGGTACACAATTACTACACCAAGAACCCTTAAGCCGTCTTATCATCAACGACAGTGAGGTTGATAAGCCTCTCTTTCTATATAAGGTTAACTTGCGACTAATTCAATGTTTGAGTTATGAATTTGTCGATGACAGTTAACATGCAACATTATCAGATTAGAGCTAATGTCCGTTCCACCGTCAACTCGTCTGACGATATGGTGAATATCCCATTCATCCTCTGAGTTGAACTGCTGGTGGCAAACCGCACATTTAAAATCTTGCCTTGCGGCAATTTTCCATAACTTCATGTTACCCGACAAAGACTTTTTCAACCTTTGCATCTTCAGACGCTCAAAATATTGTTCGTCCTCCGGTAGATAGCAATTAGCCATTGCTCTAATCTTCACATGCTTATCGATTGCTACTCTCGCTGCACTAAGCAAGCGATAGTGTCCCTCTTCCCCTTTCATTTTTGGTGCGCTGAATACCCAATTTCTGTCGCCCACTGTTTTAAAGTACTTGTCCTTAATCCAGCGTTTGCGACGGTTTTTGTGTATTCGACGACACCACTGCCACAACATTTTCCAGATCCGGTAATCAATATACTTGAATGTCTCACTTGCACAGACCCAACGGTGATAATTACACCACCCTCTAATCATCGGATTCAGCGTGGTAATCACCACTGATGCTGGCACCGTTTTATTGCAATTAATAAAATCCCGTATGCTGCGCAGAAATAACTTTACGTTCTTACTCGATGGCTTGATTAACATCTTGCCGTCGTACTTACGCAAATTCTGCCCAAGAAAATCAAACCCGTTGTCTATGTGCGTTATCAGCGTTTTCTCTGCTGATAATTGCAGTCCACGTTCTGCCATAAAGGCTTCAACTATTGGTAATGCCTTATCTTCTAGTAGCTCTTTCGAGATCCCAGTAATGATAAAGTCATCCGCATATCGCACATAATTAACCTTAGTTTTGTAACTAGCTTTGGTGTTCTTCTTCCCAAAGTGGGATTCGAGCACCGCTTCCAGTCCATCTAAGGCCATATTCGCAAGCACAGGTGAGATAATCCCACCTTGTGGTGTACCTGCTTCTGTCGAGTTGATCTTCCCAGATTCCATGAATCCAGCTTTCAGCCACTTCTTGAGTATCGCCTTATCCATAGGGATATTGTCGATAAGCCAATCATGACTGATAAAGTCAAAACATCCTTTGATATCACCCTCCAATACCCACTGGGCACTCGCTTTGCGACTAAGGTTCACGAAGCATTGTTCGATTGCGTCAGCGCAAGAGCGATTTGGGCGAAAGCCATAGCTGTTTCGATCCGCCGTAGATTCCGAGATGGGTTCAAGAGCTAGCAAATATAGAGCTTGCATTGCTCTGTCTCTCATTGTCGGTATCCCCAGCGGCCTCTTCTTACCATTGGCCTTGGGAATATAGACTCGCCTTAGCGGTTTGGGCTTGTAGCCCGCTCGCTGTAGCTGCTCTATTGCTTCCCATTTCTTTGCAGGTGTACTCCAAGTTTCCCCGTCAACCCCTGCGGTGTTTTTCCCTCTGTTTTCGGTGACTCGCCTAATGGCAATCACCTTGGCAGCAAACGATCGGGTCAACATGCGTTGCAGTCTTTTAACCTGTCGCCAGTCAGACTTTTTCGTTGCCTTCGCGATCCTAACCTGTAGCCCTCTCACTGTCTGATGCATTAGCGCCCAGTCGATACTGTGCCAATGCTCCATTAAGTGGGAGGATGCAGGTAACCTTTGCATTGTTGCTGTACTCATCTTGCTTTCCCCCATAACCTTAACGGAGAGAAGCTATTGCCCCAACGGGGGTAGCTAATCCCCGTTGGGCTAATTCATTAGATGACTTTACACGTTTTCACACGATTAAAGACCAGTTGGAAGTCTGCACCATTTCTGGTTAGGACAAAGTTCGAATCCCTATCAAAGCCATTACAGCTTTGCATTCGCTTTTTCCAACCTCCTTTACCCACTTATTCATCAGTCTTCCTTGCGGTCGACCTGCCTAAATCAAAACTGTATTTAGGCAAATAGTTGGGCTTACCGAGTTCCATTGCAATTACACAAGCAGTTTAGGCTCTGTCTATCCACCGGAGGTCAATTGACGACGTATTCCCAGATGTAAGAGGAATAACCGACCACGTACCTTTTGGTCAGAGCGTATCAACAATATTTCGCTCATTGCGGCTGACGGTGTTTATCAACAGTTCACTTATGTTAACCATACTGCTTAGCCTAGCCCTCAACCCACATATTGTTTATGGATTACTCTTCACCCTCACAGATTTAGAGTTACTTTCGCAGAGATACATTGTCAGGGAGCTTCGCACAAGACCGTTACCAGTCATGCACTACCCCTAGGCTACTGCCAGTCGTATAGCAGGTCTCGCTACATAAGAGCAAGCTCGAATGCTGAGACAATAATTACAATAGCTTACGCCCGAAGGACGCTACAGTAATGAATCACGTTGATCATGCTTAACAGCAATATTTCGGATTGGCGTTTGATCGGCAGGCGAACCGCCGCTTTTGCCAGTAGCACAATATGGCTTTCCTAGATATGACTTTTGAACGGCAGCGAATGCGCCAATTTTAAGCTAATCGCGCAGATGCGATCAGGCGAACACTCCCGTGAAGGAATGCCGTTGATCGGATTGTGCGATCCGACCAACGGATTTCGACTACTAATTTTGCGAGGGTGGGAAGTAAATACTGACTAAAAGTTAGTATTTACTTTGGCCGTAGCCCGCGAGGTTAGCGACCTCCGCGACTCTCGTCGCACTACATCATACCGCCCATGCCACCCATGCCACCCATGCCACCCATATCAGGCATTGCAGGTGCATCTTTCTGAGGTAGATCCGTAACCATCGCTTCTGTTGTGATCATTAGGCCAGCCACTGATGCAGCGAACTGAAGTGCAGAACGAGTGACTTTGGTTGGGTCTAGGATACCCATCTCAAGCATGTCGCCGTACTCACCCGTTGCTGCGTTGTAGCCGTAAGAGCCTTCACCACCCTTCACGTTGTTGGCAACCACTGATTCTTCATCGCCTGCGTTCATAGTGATTTGACGGATTGGTGCTTCCATTGCACGTAGAGCAACGCGGATACCAACGTTTTGCTCTTCGTTATCACCTTGAAGTTCAGTGATCTTAGAAGCTGCGCGGATTAATGCGACACCACCACCAGCTACTACGCCTTCTTCAACTGCAGCGCGAGTCGCGTGTAGAGCGTCTTCTACGCGATCTTTCTTCTCTTTCATTTCAACTTCAGTAGCAGCGCCAACTTTGATAACTGCAACACCACCAGCTAGCTTAGCAACGCGCTCTTGCAGCTTCTCTTTGTCGTAGTCTGAAGTCGCTTCTTCGATTTGCTGACGGATTTGAGCAACACGGCCAGAGATCATTGCTTCTTCACCCACACCATCGATGATAGTAGTGTTTTCTTTAGTGATCGCAACACGTTTCGCTTGACCTAGGTCTTCAAGAACCACTTTTTCTAGCTCTAGACCCACTTCTTCGGAAATGACCGTACCACCTGTTAGGATAGCGATGTCTTGAAGCATTGCTTTACGACGATCACCGAAGCCAGGCGCTTTAACTGCCGCCACTTTCACGATACCACGCATGTTATTTACCACTAGAGTGGCTAGTGCTTCACCTTCTACATCTTCAGCAATAATTAGAAGTGGGCGAGAGGCTTTCGCTACTGCTTCTAGAGTTGGAAGAAGCTCACGGATGTTTGAAACTTTCTTGTCGATCAGAAGAATGAATGGGTTTTCTAGATCAACAGAACCTGCCTCTTGGTTATTGATGAAGTAAGGTGATAGGTAACCGCGATCGAACTGCATACCTTCCACTACGTCTAGTTCGTCTTGTAGGGCCTGACCTTCTTCAACCGTGATCACGCCATCACGCCCCACTTTTTCCATCGCTTCAGCAATGATGTTACCAACGCTTGCATCAGAGTTAGCAGAAATAGTACCAACTTGAGCAATCGCTTTAGTATCCGCACATGGAACTGATAGCGCTTTTAGCTCTTCAACGGCTGCAACGACAGCTTTGTCGATACCGCGCTTAAGATCCATTGGGTTCATACCAGCAGCAACCGCTTTTAGGCCTTCATTAACAATAGCCTGAGCAAGTACTGTTGCCGTTGTTGTACCATCACCTGCAGCGTCATTTGCTTGCGAAGCGACTTCTTTAACCATTTGCGCGCCCATATTTTGGAACTTGTCTTCAAGCTCGATTTCACGCGCAACAGATACACCATCTTTAGTAATCGTTGGTGCACCGAAAGATTTGTCTAGAACTACGTTACGGCCTTTAGGACCTAGTGTTACTTTTACTGCGTCCGCTAGAACATTGACACCTTCTAGCATTTTAATACGTGCGTCATTACCAAATTTAACGTCTTTAGCAGCCATCTTTAGTTTCCTTTTCTAAATTCTTCGTTTTGATTTGTCTTTGAACCTGAGCAAAAAATTACTCAATGATTGCTATTACTCAACGATAGCCATAATGTCGTTTTCAGACATCACTAGCACTTCTTTACCGTCGATTTTTTCCGTTTTAGTACCGTAACCTTCAGCGAAGATAACAGTGTCGCCAACTTTAACGTCCAGTGGCATCACAGAGCCATTTTCTAGAATGCGGCCTTTACCCACAGCCAGAACTACGCCGCGAGTTGATTTCTCTGCAGCAGAACCAGTTAGAACGATACCACCAGCAGACTTAGATTCAACTTCTTGGCGTTCTACGATAACTCGGTCGTGTAATGGACGAATGTTCATCGGTCGTCTCTCCTGATTAGTTTCCATATTTACATGATGAATGGCCATAACAGCCTAATGATGTCTATATGAGGACGGATAAGAGAAACCCAAGGGGGAAGGAGGAATTTTTGTGTGATCTAGGTCTTAGATGCTATTGAGAATCAAAAAGCCGGATGACTAGGAGGTCATCCGGCTAGAAGTCAGTCTCTATTTAATCTAGCTCTCGGCGGAAGGCGAAGCGTATCAGCACGATAGCCACACCCAACATACCACCAAGTAAGGTACCTAGGATTACTATAAGAGCACGTTTGGGTTTGATATGTGATTTAGGCTTAACCGCTTCAATTATCTGAGTCACTAACTTCGAGTTAGGTCTCTCTAATATAGCTGCCTTGAAAAGCTGTTGCGCTAAAAGTTCGTCCAAATATTCTTTAGTTTTAAGAGAAGAGATGTTCTCTTGGCGTTCGAGGGCCTCAATCGACACTCGTACCTTTTCTAATTCCCTCTTCTTCAATACTCGATTAAATGCAAGAGAAAATGTTGATACCCCATCAAACGCAGCTTTAGGATCTATAGATGTTTTAGAGATTGATATTTCTTTCCCTCGACTATCATATGATACACTTACACCATTAAGTACAGTCGTGTCCCCATCTATCTCAGAGGAAATCATATTTTTAAGTTCACCACTACTCAAAAACTGAAGGGGGATATTTGGCTCGGATACACCCGATACACCATAAAATACTTTTTCCAATACAAAGGAGGCCTGAGACCGATAAACATTCGGTTGTTTAAGAGCCCAAAAAGTAGCACAAACTGTAAACAAAACTGTTGTGGCAATAATAATGAACTTGCCAGCCCAAAGAGCCTTGAATAATTCTCGTAGGTCAATCTCATCATTGCTTTGAAACGAAGAGGGTATTTGAGGTGAGTATTGCTGTTCTTGAGGTGATTGTTGAATTTGCCCGCTCACACTTAATCCTTTTAAGGCCATAAAGCCTTAACAACTATTTCAGAAATTCTATTAAGCTTGGAAGTGTAACATAGAGGCCACACTGTGAACATAGACAACTAGTTTGACTTAAACCACAAGGAGTTAGCGCCACTCATCTAAAACGATAAGATCAATATCCTTATACTCCTTATCTAGAACATCACCTTCAAGAGCCTCATGGAACTTACCCATTTGACTGACTAATTCTCGCATCAGCACGACATTGGTGTGATTCGGGTTTTTACAGTGCCCAACTACCCTATCTATATGACTTTGCTGGGCCCACAATCTCCCTTGCATTTCCTCAGAGGCAGAATTGATCATCTCCTTGCACATATTCTTTTTAAAACGATTAAACTCTTCTGGATTATTTTGAGCTAGAGCCATGAGCTCATCAAAAGATGGTAAAGTTTGATTGATTAGTGCCGCACTCATGATTCCCCCATATAGTGATAGTTTTATCATCACCATAAAAAGAGTTTAGATTAACGACAGAAAAAGGGAAATGTACAGTTCCACATTCTCATAAGTGAGAACATCTATTGCTCAATAGGGGTAATGTCATAGCAACAACGACGTTGTCCTTGGATGATGTGCTCCGTCCGAGTAACCACACACAAGTCTCCAAGAAGCTTCTGGAACACATTCAGTTCAGACTGACACAAAGAAGGACAATGCACCGCCGCATTACAAATAGGACAGTGGTTTTCGATCAATAGATAGCGATTATTACACTCTTCAAGCTCCGCCATATAGCCTTCTTGCTGTCTCAATTCCACCAGTTTAATCAAACGCTGTTCCAATCCAGACAATTCACTAAGTTGCATTTGATAGCTGAGAAAGGTGCTCCGCTCGCGTTCCTCTGCAACTTTTTTGAGCCCATCCGCACCAAATAGATGCTCTACCGCATCAATCACTTGGATGGTCAGCTCTCCATGACGATCCGCAAACTGCTTATGGCCCAAGCCCGTCAGTAACCAATGGCGTGTGGGACGCCCAATCTTTGCCTTGCGATCTTCATATGATAGCAACCCATCCTTCTCAAGCTTTTGTAGGTGCTGCCTGACTCCCATAGTGGTCATACCAAGTTCTTGCGCAAGCTCCTTAACCGTAACGGCACCGCGAGTTTTGATGACTTGTAAAATTTTCTCCGTGCTTTTCATATCACTTCCTTTCATCACAATAATCATTATTGCGCACGGGTTTAATAACGCAACTCATTGATATACTAATACATCACCGGGCAAGAATTGCATTGGAACTAATTTCTTATTTCGGTTGTAACGATGAAACCGCTCTTTTAGTTGACCGGGCAAGCCTGAAGGTTCTATTGTTGCAAACCCATGCTGAGCGTAGAAACTTTCTAGGTGTTCGTAAGCAAAACAGTAGTCCCTATCTGCAAGGATATTAACAGAGCAATATTGCATCAATTGATGACCTAAACCGAGTTGACGTTTGCCAGGCACAACCAACATACCCGTAAGTAATCTGATATTTTCTATCGTTTTCAAGCGCACAACCGACACAATTTGATCCTCGAGATACCCTACTAATGTCAGCTCATCCTTTTTAGCCTTACCGGATGGGTAAAACTGCTTATACAAACGCGTGACTAAAGGCAATTTTAGCGGATCAATCTGTTCTATCTGCATGGCGTTCATTATCACCCAACCTTTATTTGAGGTAGAATGTGCGCAGTTTAGATTACTCAATAAATCCGATGCAAATATTAGCTAACGCAGATCTTAGTCGCTTCCATACCTTCTCCATTTCTCAAACCTGCTCTTACCTAGTTGAAGTGGCAAACGTTGAAGAGATTCAACAAGCCTATCAAAAACGAGAATGGTTGGGTCTTCCCAAGCTAATTTTGGGTAAAGGCAGCAATGTTTTATTTACTCAGCCCTATCAAGGCGTTGTAGTCGTGAATAATTTACTCGGTAAATCAATAACTGAAAGCGACACTCATTGGCACCTGCACATTGCAGGCGGTGAAGATTGGCCTAGCTTAGTCAAATGGAGCGTTGAGCAGGGTTATTATGGATTAGAAAACCTCGCCCTTATTCCTGGTTGTGCTGGCAGCGCCCCAATTCAAAATATTGGCGCTTACGGCGTTGAACTGAAAGATGTCTGCGAATACGTCGACGTACTTTGTTTGGAAACCTTTCATACAAAGCGATTGAGTACTGAAGAATGTCGATTTGGCTACCGAGACTCCATTTTTAAACATGAGCTGTTTCAGAAAGTCATGGTTGTAGCGATTGGCTTAAAGCTCCCCAAGCAGTGGTCAGCGAATATCGAATATGGCCCACTTCAATCTCTGCAAAGCGAAACCCTCAACGCACAGCAAGTGTTTGAACGAGTTTGCCAAATCCGAACGGAAAAGCTGCCTGACCCTACCAAGCTAGGCAATGCAGGGAGCTTCTTTAAGAACCCAGTGGTATCAAACCAGCAGTTCGAAAATTTGAGTAAACAATTCCCCAATATTGCCGCGTACCCAACACAAGGTGGCGTAAAAGTAGCCGCAGGCTGGCTAATAGATCAATGCCAATTGAAAGGCCATCAAATCGGCGGGGCTCAAGTTCACCCTAAGCAAGCCTTGGTGTTGGTGAATAAAGACAACGCCACAGCAAAGGACGTTGTCAAATTAGCTACCACAGTTAGACAAACTGTGTTTGAAAGGTACCAGATAACCCTAGAACACGAGGTAAGATTTATCGGCTCTCAGGCAGAAACCAATCTTGAGGAGATATTGGGGAATCAGCAATGAAAGAACATTCCGTCAAGCTCTCTATCTTGAAGGCTTTATCTCAAGGAGGCTTTCACTCGGGAGAGGAGCTTGGAGAAAAGTTTGGTGTCTCTCGAGCAGCGATCAGTAAACACATCAAAGGTATCCAAGCTTGGGGCGTCGATGTATTTAGCGTGCAGGGAAAAGGCTACCAACTCGCTAAACCTATCCAGCTACTCGATCAGGAAATACTCCAAAATAACCTAGGTAACCACGTAGAGCTAATCCCCATTATCGACTCAACCAACCAATATCTACTCGATAGAATCGATAGTTTAGAGTCAGGGTCAGTTTGCCTTGCAGAGTATCAAGCCAAGGGCAGAGGTCGCAGAGGACGAGAATGGGTATCTCCTTTTGGCTCAAACCTATACCTATCGATGTTTTGGCGTTTAGATGCTGGTATGGCAGCCGCGATGGGGTTAAGCCTTGTGGTTGGCGTGGCAATTGTCGAAGCTCTCGAAGAAATGGGACTGACAGGTGTTAAGTTAAAATGGCCGAATGACCTCTATTATCAAGATAAGAAGCTCGCAGGCATTCTGGTCGAAATGTCAGGTCAGGCTGGTGCAGCGGCCAACCTTGTAATAGGTATGGGGCTCAACCTGATGATGTCAGAGTCGACGGAAGGTATTAATCAACCTTGGTCTAGTCTCTCTGAGGTGGCAAACAATCAGGATATTGATAGAAACCAGCTCGCGATTTCCATGATAACTACACTACATAAAGCGTTGACTGATTATGAACTGTATGGAATGGTCGGGTTTGTGGAAAGATGGAACCGACTGGATAACTTCATCAACCGTCCTGTTAAACTGCTTATGGGGCCAAGAGAGATCACTGGGCTCGCTAGAGGTATTAACGAACAAGGCGCGGTACTTTTAGAAACGAAAAATGGTTTGGAAACTTATATTGGTGGTGAGATCAGTCTTCGCTCAAATAAGTAAATCACAGGCTTTACCATTGCGATTGTCGAAGCAAGATCTGGCCGCTAGGAACTGCTAGCACATTTTGCTAATATCCATGTCCACGTTAAGTAAAGGTAACCCATCCAACATGATGACTAATAGGAATTTATTCGAACAACTTCCTACTTTGGCGCAAGATCCCGCTCAGTTTGAAACCCTTTATGCGGCTAAAGATTTTCGGATTCGCTTAATTGAAGCGATTCGTCAGGCAAGTAAACGAATCTACCTGGTTGCTCTTTACTTAGAAGATGATGAAGCGGGAAGAGAAGTCTTAACCGAACTCTATGAAGCCAAGCAGCGTAACCCTGGTCTAGAAGTGAACGTCTGTGTTGACTGGCACCGTGCTCAACGTGGTTTGATTGGTGCTGAGCCGGGGGAAACCAATGCCTCCATGTATAAAAACTTTGCAGATAGATATGAACATAAAATTCCAATCTATGGCGTACCTGTTCGAGGACGTGAAGTCTTTGGCGTCCTGCACTTAAAAGGCTTCATTATAGATGACTCAGTCATCTACAGTGGCGCGAGTCTTAACAACATCTATCTTAATTATAAAGAACGCTATCGTTTCGATCGCTATCACGTTATGAACAATAAAGCACTTGCTGACAGCATGAGCAGTTTTGTGCAAAAAGAGATGATCGAACATCCGGCAGTGAATGATTTAGCTTGTCCGAGTAAACCTGATACCAAAGAGATAAAAGTACAGATTCGCCAGCTACGTGCCTCTCTAGCGAAGTCCACCTATCAATTTGAAACTCAGAGTGTCTCTCAAGAACAAGTCGCGATCACGCCAATCGTTGGGGTTGGGAAAAAGCGTAATAAACTTAATCAAGGCATCAATCAATTACTAGCAAAAGCGAAAGATGAAATTTTCATCTGCACGCCCTATTTTAACTTCCCACGCAGTGTTGCCAAAGAAGTCAGAAAGGCCCTAAAACGTGGGGTAAAAGTGACTATCGTCGTAGGTGATAAAACAGCCAATGATTTTTATATCTCGCCTGAGGAAGAGTTTAAAACGATTGGTGGCTTACCTTATCTCTATGAGCGTAACTTGCGCCAATTTGCTAAATCTAATGAAGCCAATATCGCAAGTCGTAAGCTTTCTATCCATTTATGGAAACACGAAGAGAATAGCTTCCACTTAAAAGGCATTTGGGTAGATAAGCGCTACATGCTAATTACTGGTAACAACCTAAACCCAAGAGCCTGGAGTCTAGATCTAGAAAACGCGATCTTTATTCAAGACCACTTCCACCACCTCACTCCTCAATTTGAGAAAGAAGTGGAGAATATTCTTCAGCATACTCAGCTAATTTGTACTTATAGGCAGTTAGAAAAAGCGGAAGATTACCCTGAGGCGGTGCAAAAGCTAATACGCAAGATAACTCGCGTGAAGGCGGATCGGGTTTTGAAGCAGATTTTGTAATCTTTAGCATACATAAATTTTTAACACTAACACAAAAGAAAGCAATTATAGTGAAAAAACAAATATTATCGAATTCAGTCCTCTGTCATGGCTTGGGTATAGCATTAATATTCTGCTATTTATTAGTGTTATCTGGAGGAAAGCTATCTACGCTTCCAGAAACTGTGAAATACAGTATATTAAGTGTTTTAATTGCTTATACAGCCACAGCCAGTACACTACCTCAAATCAGTAAGTACATGTTGGTAGAAAGGAAATACTACATACTCCCTGTCCTTTTGACTATGTTTGCTATTCTAGCTGGAACTATTGCGCTCACTAGGTTGGAGTATTCTCGCTCAATCCTCATTCACGGCTTTTGTATAAGCTTCGCTTGGTTGTATATAGTTAGCTTGATGACAAAAAACTATAAAAAACTCAAGCTTTCTGCTTTAGAAAACTTTGACTTAGCGATATTTGAGAACCATAAGAATATTGACATTATTCCTTTAGGACAAAAAAGAGACATAACCTCAATCCAATCAGGACTTGTAGTAGACTTACATAAAGAACTTAGCCCAGAAGACTCTAAGTTTGTAGCTGACTGCAGCATTAATAACATCTCTGTATTTCACTCCGAAAGCATCAGAGAGATGATTGAAGGAAAAGTTCAAACTTCACATTTATCTGAAAATGCCATTGGAACGCTCAGTCCAAATCCTATTTATTTTAACCTAAAACGTGTATGGGAATCGGTGTTAATTATAGCCAGTTTCCCTATAACACTCCCAATCATGGCTATTACAGTAATACTTATCAAAATAGAAAACCCTGGTCCAGCTATGTTTGTACAAGAACGAGTAGGTCAAGCGGGAAAAACATTCAGAATTTATAAGTTTAGAAGTATGACTATTAAAAGTTCTAATACAGTAGATAAGTTCGCTACAGAGGAGCAATCAAGAATTACAAAAGTTGGGAGAGTAATTCGCAAAGTGCGAATTGATGAGCTCCCTCAATTTTTTAATGTACTCAAAGGCGAAATGTCTCTTATAGGCCCAAGGCCCGAACAGGAAAGCTTTGTAAAGCGATTTGAAACTGAAATTCCTTTTTATGGTTATCGTCATATGGTCAAGCCAGGGATTACAGGTTGGGCTCAAACTGTACAAGGTTATGCAGATGATACTGACTCTACAAGAGAAAAGTTAGCTCATGACCTTTATTATATAAAGCACTTATCTTTTTGGCTAGATATGAATATTGTGATTAAAACTGTTAAAACAATGCTTACAGGGTTTGGGGCTAAGTAGCCCCTATATCTTTCTAGTCAGACCTTTATATGCATAATGACGGAAGTAGTTAATAGACTTAATAAAAGAAAGTTTTTCAACTTCCCGATATATGCGCCACTGATACTTTAAAACACTAAATTTATTCGAAGAAAGTGAAACTGTCCCAACCCTATACCTCGCTAAAGGTTTATCCACAAGTCCTTGGGCACAGTTGATGTTTCTTAAAATTTTAAGCCATAGTCCCATATCTTGTCGCTTCACGATATTCGGCATATATACTTTTCCCAAGACCTGAGCATCATAGATTGCAGTCAAACAGCCAATCTGATTAGATTTTAATATATCTTTGTAAGTTAAAGTTGGTGGTGGTGTTCTTAAGCCTAGAATTTTTCCCTTTGCATCAAAAACCTCGTAAGAGGTGTAAGAAAAGCTAACACCCTTAGTCAGCATAAAGCTGATTTGCTGCTCAAGCTTTTCTGGATGCCAGAGGTCATCAGAGTCTAAAAAGGCAATAAACCTACCTCTAGCGCATGAGAGCGCACGATTTCGGGTGACAGCTGGTCCAGCGTTCCAACTACGGCGTATAAACACAATCTGCTTATCATCTTCTATACATGCCAGTACCTCCTCAGGTAATGGCTGTGTAGAACAATCATCAACTATTATATGCTCATAATTTTTATAAGTTTGTTTTTGCACACTTTTAATTGTTTCAAGAAGTTCTAATCCTGGATTATAACAGGGGGTTATTATCGAAACTAAATTACTAAATCCGCTCACGATTGACCTCTATTTGTATTTAAATCAGTTATTGATCAAATGCAGATCGTAAAGCACTAATTCTGCACTAGGGAACTGAATGGAGTCAAATTTTTTAATACCGTTTGTCCAAAGAAAGATATTCGCGTCTGAGTAATTATCTTTAATAATATTATAGTTTGTAAAGCTTCCACTTACATTAAAGTTTGAAAATAAACCTATAATATCGAGTGAAAAAGGTCTTGTACCGATATCCTTATTAGAAATCCAATATATAGAGTCACACCCTAACAATCGAAGAATAGTAGAGTGAAAAGTAGATTGCGTTTCAACATATATCTCCCTAAAGTCATTTTCCTTGCTCTTTACAATGTTGCATACATTACTCAGATCATAGGTGGTTGAATATTTTAGGTCGAGCCAAACAATGCCATTGAAATGTTTTGATACTTCAGAAAGATAACTCTGTAGAGTGACAAGTTTACCTGAAAAGCTTTGAAAACGAACAAGCTCACCATCTGAGTCAGTTTTCCCATAAGAAACAAATAAATTTCTATAGTCTTCGAGGTATGTTACATCAATTTCAATAGCGCCTACTTTTTTTAAAAATGGAACATTGTTAGAGTTGAGAGTAAGTTTTTCCTTTATATCTATTTCCTTACTAAAGTCAGTAATATTTTCAAGGCTATTTTGATAGCTTTCAATTAAATATACTTGAGAAGCATGCAACCCAATTTCCTTAGCGTGAGTGTTAGCAGAAAATAACACTAAAAAGAGCGAAAGTAATACTCTTCGCTGATACTCTCTATTAATTTTAACCATTTCTCATCTCCAGTAATCTCTGACAAAATAAAATAAGGCAATTCATATAAATTTTCAACTCTTGATATATCACTATTAGATATACAATACGTATAAAAATTATCTTCTTCTGTATAACCTTCGATGAAGGGCTGGTGGTCTCCACAGACAATAGTAAAAGCGCTTTGTGCATTGAAAAAGGTTAATATCTCCTCATTTCGATAATGAGACATATTTACAATCCTATTAAGCTGATTCCCTTCAATTTTAACGACATCGGGTCTCTTTTTTAGATTACGTTCATAAGGATAATGACCATATGAACCAACAACATAGTTAAACGCCTTGGAATTTGGTTCAAACTTTTCTAGTGCGTAATCAAAAACCACACCGTCGTAAACGTAACCTCCAGGCTTATCAAGAATGTGTTCTTTATTATTATGTAAAGCCCAATCTTGTTGCTCAAAACCTAGGTATTTATATGTTTTAACTGCATTATACATCCAGGGCCTATTTGCATTTATAACTGTAGTATTATAACCAAAATCGTTTAAAACCCTTGGTAAGCAGTTTAAGTCATAAGAAATATAATTAAACTCAATGAGAGGACTCTTTAAGGAGGGAGCTCCACATAAAGACTCAAACTCGGATCGTGCGCTTTCTCCTGCAAAAGTAGAAACCCTGACCTTCTTATAACTCAAACCTGCTTTCGTAAATACCTCAAGGCTAGATTCAGAGGCAAAAAACAGAGATTCCAAAATTACAAGATTTATCGGCTTTTCAGGCACAATAGAGACTTCTTTACTATAAAGCTTTATGAGCGTGTCTTCTCTATCTTTCACATAAACATGGCCTAACTTCTTAGAGAAGTCTCCAACCAGTGTGAGTATAAGCCCTTGTTTTCTATAATTTTCGATTGGGTTCCAATCGATTCTTCCGAAAGTTACATTGGATATGAGGACAATAGCTATCAAAAATGTAGAAAAAGTCCAAAAATTTATTCTAAAGCATTTATATATAATATAAAGAAAACTAGCAAAAATACTTAAAAAGAAAACGACAACGATTGATTTAATTAGATAGCCTATTCCATCTAAGTATAGGAACTCCCTTAAAAGGAAAATATCGAACAACGATACTGGGGCCTCATAAAAGTTCCAATAGAATGTCATTAATGCAAAAGAAGATAACAAAAAATATAAGAAAATCCTTTTAGAGATACCATTCCTAACAAAAAAATAGTAGAAAATAAAAATAATAATCAAGTCTATATAGGATGAAGGATGAAAATTAACCATTACAAATTCCCTAAGTATACAACCAGAAATAAATCCTCAGTCATAATTTTACCCCTAAAAAATTGAACTTAACTACAATCTATGATAGAGATATATATCGTTCACCACGGAATGATCTAATACGGTACTCCATCGATAACTTTCCTTTATAATCTTAAGCTTCATTTTAATTTCAAGATAGTTTTCGACTGCATACCGCAAAGCACTCTGAAATGATTCATAACAATCCCTATCAAAGGATAGCTTTTCTAAACCGTGGGTTATAAGGAACTGATAATTTTCGCCAACGTTACTCGAAATAAAGACTTTTTCGTAAGTAAGTAACGTATAGAGAACACCAGATTGAGTAGCAGCTTTATAAGGAAGGATATAAATATGCTCTTGTAGTAACATAGCAAGTAGTTCTTCGTGAGATAGGTATCGGTCAACAATACATATATTATTGTTCTTTGAAAGGGCTTGCTTAAGGTCAGACATACTTGAAGACCATCTACCATAAATATCGAGGGGTAAATCAATCTTTTGTCGTTCGAAGAAATCTAGTCCTTTATAACCTTCCACTCGGCCCCAGAATACCAATCTCCCTCCGAAACGTGAGCTCGATACTTGATTAAGTTCTTTATCGCTTGCAATAGGCATTAAACCATGTTGGACCAATTTTACATTCTTGTGGAGACCATACTTAGTCCTAAATCGGTCCTTTGTGAACTTACTGACAAAAACCAAAGTCGGTACTATTTTACTAATGATTCGAAAAGGAAAAAAAACCTCCCCTTTATATCCATGGGGGACATCATTGTGCATTGTAAATACTAACTTATTTCTAAGGAGAAGAAAAAAAGGAATCTCAGCTGTAGCGAATATGCTCCAGATAAAATGAATTGAGTGATAGCTATAGCTACTAAAAAAAATAAGAAGAAGCATTCGCACGTAGTTAATAAGGCCACAAAACCTATTAGTAACACTTGGTGTGATATTATACTCGCGTAAATTAACGTTTTTGTTATCCCTTAGCTTATCAATATATTCATAATTACTGCTTGTTTTTGAGTAATAAAAATCAACTAGATAGTACTTGCTAACCTCGCTAATATAAAAGTAGTCATATGGTAGAGAGTAGGACGAAGGATCTACAACTGCTATTTTTTTTCTCAACTAAAAACTCCACAAACCTAATGAAAAAAACGCTCATACCGAACGGAATAACGAATATCTGAATTCCTATGTTTAATAAACTTAGCAGGATTACCACAGTATACACTGTAAGGTTCTGTGGACTTAGAAACAACTGATCCAGCTCCAATACACCCTCCCTCACCTATAGTTACACCTGGGAGGATAATAGAGGACGTAAAGATTACCGAATTTTTATGGATTACAACAGGTTTAGAACAAGAAGAATACATAGGGTCATCCAAGTAATGAGACATTGTAATAATCTGCACACCCGGTGTAATATCTACATTATCGTGAACAACTAACCCACCCCTACCATCTAGAAAGCAGTCACGCTGTACGTTTGAACATTCACCAATTTTGATGTTCCATGGAGAGTAAAATTTAACATTCATATGAACTGTCGAATCACCAATATCCATCCTATATATGTGTTTTAACAAGAAATGTCGTATACGATAACTAGGAACTTTATTTAAAATATTATTCCAGACACCTTGAAAAAAATATGACACCTTTGACTTCACAACAAACTCCTAAAACAAGCTTATATTAATACCTAGAACGTGACATTAGCACAATTCTAACGATGTCTATCAACTCAAAAGGGGAATCTTTTTTTATCAATTAATAAAATAGACACCCAATAAATCCATATAAATGGCGTAAGTAACAATGACTGCTGAAGAAAAGACACCAGTACAACGACAAAACCAGCAAAGATCTCGCGCGTATGGAGGCTTTTTCTAAATAAGTAGATCATCAAGTAGAAAAAGGGAAAAGACCCGACTATACCTAGCTCGGATAGGATAGAAAGATACATATTACTTGAATAAGATAGTTCCATATGAACAGAGGAACTAAACACATTAGAATAGTTATCTAATAAGGCCCCTGAGTTCCCCCACCCTACACCAACAAGCCAATTATCAAAAAACATCATAAGAGCACTTATAGTAAGAGCGATTCTTATTCTTGTCGAGCCATCTTCAAACATTAAAATGCGAGTAACGCGATCTCCTAAAAAAAACCATGCAAAGAAACAAAGTGCCAACATCAATAATATGGCAAAATAAAATTTTGGGGAAAATAGACTAAAACGAAAGTTTTTTAGAAACAGGTACAGAAAAAATAGCAGATAAGAAGAAAGAGAAAATGAGAATAAAATACCTAAGGCTAATAGGAACAAATAAGATTTTTTTTTACTAGTTGAATCTACAATACTGTATACTAATATAAAATAAAATCCCATCGATAATGGTTCGTTAAATATAAATGCTAATCTCACCAGGCCATATTCTGGATATGTTTTAATAATATTAATGAAATCCACATCAAAGTTCAAGTTAGCAACTAACGTTAATACCACATAGAACAATGCGATAAATGAAGTAACTTGTGCGAGTCTATTTAGCATTAATTTAAACTGAATTTCATTTCCATCATATAAATAGTAAATGCAACACATAAAAAAAACATAAACAAACAAGTGTAGTAATTTAACAAAATTAAAATCTATTGCTAGAACTGAAACTAAGAATGATAATATTAGAAGTATAATCGCAGAAAAAACACCCCTGTTTATTGAAAATTTCAATCTTCCAGTTAAAACAATATAAGGAATAGATAAAGTTGTGAATAACAGAACCCCTAAACTTGGCAGTGGTAATATATTCGATGTATAAAGTGAGTTAAAAAAGTCTGCAGTAATCAATACAAACACTAGGAATGCGCTAATTATATACATCCTATATAATCCTACTAACAATATTATTTACACCATTACCAAAATCAAAAATGTAAGCATCTCGAAGTGTTTTAGTTGACTGACTACACTGCTCGGAAATGTTATCAATATAATCACATAAATCTGAGTAGCTAGAAGCTACGCTTGACTGGTGTGCACCAATGATCTTTGAAAAATGGTCAGTGTAGTAGAACCTTTCTACAGATTGATAAAAGCTTTCATTTGGTTTATTGATATGATCAAAAGCAAGGTTAATCACAGGTTTATTAAGAGCAGAGGAATCGAGGGTTATAGATGATGCCATGTTAACAACAACGTCGGCAACAAATAAATCATCAAATAGCTTTAGAAGAGTGTCGGAGTTGAACTTAACCGAATCTTCTATTTGAGCTAAATTGTGTTCAGGAATATTCAACTTGAAACTATTTCCATTTCTTGGAAGGTTTTTATATAAACTACTAGACTCCTGAGGATGAAGCCTTACGTATAGAAACTTACCAGGAAACCGCCCTCTTTCGAAATCATTCATAAGCTTCTCGACAATAAGCTTTTCATTTGGGTATAGGCGCTCTACAGCTGTTGTATATACAACAACCTGCTTGTCTATCGGTATACCTAACTTTTCTTTAACCGATAACAACGAGGTTTTATTAACATGCTCTTTATATACATCAAACTGAGGAATTCCAACTTTGTATACACTTGAGTTAGAATTAAAAAAAGAATCAACAAAGAATTTGTATTCAAGCTCGTTTATTTTATTCCAAACTAAAACACTATCTGTTGGAAGAACGAAGCTACCTTTCGTAGTTATTACATCCCAGCTATGAACAAGGGACACAGTATTAATATTATTTTCGTAGCCAAAAGCAAGGTAGTAGTACTCATTAACTTTATTGTTTAGCGTGCTAAAAATAACATCAGGTCCAAATTCTTTTATAGTATTTAATACATTTTCATTATACAAACTTTTTATAAGTAACCATCTAAGAAACAAAAAAACTCTTTTGTTCTTTGGTAAGAATATAGGTAGTAGTCTTAACTTAAAAAAAGACTTCCATCCCAGATACTTACTATTTCTTTGCTTAATTTTGTAACTATAAGTACCTTGCGCCTTTTGCATTAATGAAGCACAGAGCAAGAACAATACATTGCTAATAGTGTAGGCAGATGGCCTTATTAATTCAGATACGCGTAACTGTAGTGGAAACCGATCCATCAGAGTCAAAATAGGTGGTTCATTACAAAGCTCTTTTGGTAATACAACCATAACTTTACAACCCCTTTCTAGTAACTGCTCTAATACACCTGTCAGTACAATATTCCTATAGCTGTAAGAATATGGGAGTGTGATAAGTATATTCTTATTCATATATAAGATCCCTAAAAGATATTTTTAAAATTTCTGATTATTTCATATCATTTTAGTTTTATACAAGTGAATTTTTAATAAAAGGGAGTTCCCTCCCCTTCAAGTAAAGTAATCATGCATACAAGCTACAATAACACAAAAATATTTTTACAATTCAATTTATTTTAATATAAAATCTTCTCTACTATTTCCCAGTCTTCAATATCGTCTATATCAAAACTATCTAATTTGGACATGAAATAAGGAATTACTCTACCCCCAAAAATGTAATCCTGAATATTTGAGTTACGAGTGATGTATATTGCAGCACCATTGCGAGCAAACAGTCTCTCAACGTCTTGTCTGCGTTTTGGGCTATTGTCTCCCTTCAAATACCTACCTTCTAAGGTCATTAGCTTTTCAGGCGAAAAGTTATGGGGAACCTCGACGACGCTGACTAGACTATCAGCGTCGTCATCGCATGAAAACAATTCCAAGGCCTCATTTATATGTAGGCAGCTTCTTAAAGGAGATGTTGGTTGCAATGTGACTATGGCATCAAATTGCTCATCAGACCTATTTACTACATCTTGAATAACCGGCAGTGTTGGAACCAAATCACCAGAGAGTACTTCATCTCTAAAGAATACTTCGGCTGAGTAAGAGTAAGCCACTTCTGCAATCTTATCACAATCTGTTGACACCACTACTATGTCCAAATTAGAACTAAGGGCAGCTTCAATGGTATAAGCTATCAGTGGCTTTCCATTCAGAAGTTTTATATTCTTTTGGGGAATCCCCTTGCTACCGCCTCTAGCGGGAATAATACCGAGACTTTTCATACTAATAGTTAATTGTTTTTTGGATACTAGTGGTGAATTCAGACAAACACTGCGCTATTTTTTTACCAGCATAACCATCTCCATAAATATCCGAAGACTTGTATCTACCGTGGCTCAGCTGTGTTGAGATAGCATCAAAGATTTCCGTTGAATCATTTTTGGCATCGATTACATTTTCTCCCTTCATCCGCATTTTCTGTCTCGTGCCAATATTGACGACAGGGGTCCCAACAAATGCTGCATCACGCAGGCCTGAACTACTATTACCAATCAGGCATGCTGTTGTATTGAGTAAGTGAATATAGATACTTGTCGGCAGATTTTTGAATAGATGGAGCCATTCTGGATTGTATTTTTCTCGAAATGTTCTTATCGCCTTTGAGATGTCATCCGAGCCAGCATCTGCGTTTGGCCATAGCAAAATAGTTGGCATTTTTAGTTTGTTGAGAGCGATTAAAGTCTCCTCAAATTGAGCTCGAGCATCGACGAACTCCGTAGTTACGGGGTGCTGAGAGACCAGTAAAAATGGGGAGTTTAGGTCGAAACTACCCCCAACACCACCGTAAACATCGAAAATTCCCTTTAATTCTTCAATAGAGTCACTTTTAGCCAACTCATGTCGAATTAAGTCAATTCTAGGGCAACCGAAGTTAAATACATCATTTGGATGCTCGCCCATTTTAATTATTCGTTCCCTTGCGTCTTCATTGGCAGGGAAGTGTAAGTGTGAAAACTTAGTTATGGCGTGCCGAATGCTTTCATCAATTGTTCCTGTGACCTCGCCTCCCATTGTATGAGCAATCTTAATATTCTGATAAGCGGCTGCAATAACCACGCTCATCATCTCAAATCGATCACCCACAATGACAACAAATTCTGGATCCAACGCATCTAGTATCGAAGAGGCCTCTATTAAACCCAACCCTGTAGACTTAGCCATCGTGACAGGATTTTCACCTTCGATAAGATTGTAAAACCTAGCATCAATTTTAAAACCATCCTTTATCAACAAGTCTTCCACTTTGCCAAATCGGTCTAGTATGGCAGACGCACCGACTACCGTTTGTAGATTTAGATCTGGGTGGTTTTTAATCGCAAGCATGACTGACTTAATGCTACTGTAGTTCGCTCGACTGCCCACAAATACTAGGATATTTCTTTTATTCATAGTCTGAATACTCAATTCTTGTGTTGGGTTTAATGTTTCTTACAACAACTTTGCCAATTAGGCTTCTATATTCTTTTGCTGGGATCCCAGAGCCAGGCTTCTTAAATGCGAGGTCTTCAAACGCTATGACTTCACCAATTTTTAATGCACGATTTGTAACAATGCTTTTCTCAAAAGTGAGCTTCATATTATCTAATTCCGACGTTACATCTTGCTTAGAAATCGTACTTGCAAGTGCAATATCTACATCGCGGATAGAATCGACTAACTGCTTAAATTCGTGTGGTTCAGAGGCAAACTGTGCATCACTACCATACATAGACTTAGACAGTGTAAAGTGTTTCTCAATAACTTTAGCGCCTTTAACAACTGCCGCAATACTAATGCTGTTTCCCGATGTGTGATCGGAATATCCCGTATCCAATTTGAATCGCTCTTGCATGTAAGCCATCATATTTAACCCAGAGTATTCAGGGGGGCATGGGTATTTAGAAGTACACTGCAATAAGACGACATCTGGGCAACCGTACTCCTTTAGAGTAAAAATCGCCTGCTCAAGGTCCTCCCAGCTACTCATACCACTTGATAAGAGCACTTTTTTTTGAGTTCTTCCTAAACGTTCCAATAAAGGTATGTTACTGACCTCGCCCGAAGCAACTTTATAAAATGGAACGCCAACTTCTTCTAACATATCAATAGCTTCAATTGAAAATGGAGATGAGATAAAATCGCAACCTAGGCTATTAGTATACTCTTTAAGCTTTTTGTGTTCTTCAAGAGTAAATGCGGTTCTCTCGAAATATTCTTTGCGTGATTCATCTTTAAAATACGGAGGGTTTGGTGCGTCATCGAGAGACTCAGCTTCATAAATATGAGTTTGAAACTTTACACAATCTACCCCTGTGGCAGCCGCGGCTTTAATGAATTGCTTAGCCAGACCTAGAGAGCCTTCATGTGTATTCCCTATTTCAGCAATGATATATGTGCTCATTAAGACCTCTTTAAAATTTCTTTAATGTGTTTTGGATTAATTTTTCCGCTTTTCATTAAGTATAAAAAAAACACTAAAACGAGAAAAGAATAAATAGCATTTTGAGTAATAAAGCTATAATTTGTGTTTACGTAACTTGAGAAAGTTATGACAGAAATAATCGTCATCAGCTCTTTAAAGTAGCTAACTTTATAGTAAAGCTTGTTATAAATCGCATAAAACAATGACATAAATAGCATTGAGCAAGTAAAAGCATATACCGCCGAGTCAAAGCTCAGGGTTGTTGCCAATGTTGAAACTAATATAATATTAATTATTCCTGCTATCGTTGTAACGACTGGTATCAAGTGAGTTTTCTTGTCAAAAAAAAGCAGTGTTGTTGAAAAGCAATATGATAAACGAAATAGATAAGCTCCTACCATAACTGGAATGAGTACAATTATCGAACTGTACTCATTGCTAATCCAGTTCTCAACAATAAAGCTAAGAGCTTGAGTTAAAATCAGATACAAGATAAAGAATAGCATCAAAAAATCCGAATAAGAACTTTTAATGAACTCCTTTCCGGACTCCCTATTATTACGTAGTTTTCTAAAAGCAGTCGGCTGCCAAGCAGTGTTAATTGAATTAACACATATTTTATTCAAGGAAGCTAACTTAAACAACACTGAAAATAACGCAACATCTCGAAGCGAAAGTTGATTAGTTAAAATTATAACGCTTGAAAAGTTAAAGAGATACCCACCTAGTTGATGAAATACTAACGGCCAAGAGTAACTAAAGATAGGCTTGATAAAGTCGGTACTAAGGGAAAATGTGAAGCTTCTTTTTGACTGAAAATAAACAAGAATAAAGTTAAATATCGAACTGAGTAGAAGCACAGAAAGTATCTGAAGCACACCACCATTAAAGAATGTTAAAAGAACAAAAATTGATGATATTTGAACTAATGTGACGAGCGCAACGCGTTTTACAATAACATGTCCAAGCTCTTGGACTATGAGCACGGCATTAAAAGCGGAATTCATTACACTAAATAAAGACGTTAATAAAACGATAACTAGCTCTATGTCATAGTTATCCAACTTACCACTAAATAATAGAACATTGAGCTCAGACCTAAACAAAAACGTTATAAAAACAAAAGTAATCGAACAGAGAACAACAAGCGATAGGATAGTACCTATCAACTTCTCCCTTTCTTTAGATTCTGTGAAATCAAAGTAAAATCTACCAATTGACGAATGCAGTTGTAAAGAAGCAAAAACTGTTAGCAATGGCGGTATTGACATTAAAGCATTATATACCCCAAAGTCATCGACACCCAAATGTTCGGTGTAAAGCTTTAATAATATAAACCCAGACAACTGAGGAAATAAATTAACAAGCAAAAAAGAAATTATATTTTTAAAGTTGTATTTCATTTTCAATCAACTGCTTTAATTTCAACATACCCCTACCTGGCTCATCGTCAATTAATTTAGAGTCGGAGAATACTTCTTTTTTTAATTCTACATAACGATTTGGGTCTCTAACATAAGCGCCCAATTCCGATACCAAACACTGAATTTCTTTAAATACTTTAATCGAAGCGTAATCATCAAACATTTTGTAATTGGCATCAAAACAATCAATAACTAACGATGGAATACCATGAGTTGTAGCTGTTAAAACAGTAGTTGAAAAGGTGGCAATATAGATATCAACTGACTTTAGACCAACATCAGTTCTTTGTTCGGATATTTTGCAGTTATATCTTGACTCTAAGTAATGATAATTCGACTTGTCCATTTTTGGATGAAGGAACACAATAACTTCTTTTTCAAGGTTACAAATACCAGACAAGACATTCTCAATGATTGCTATGTGCTCTGACCAAGATAAAATGTCATGCTCATACATCTGAGGTAGAGCAAAACCGATCACTCCAATACGCTTACGTTCATTTAAATATGCATCTTTTATTTTATATGAACCTGTAACTATGATGTTTTCTTCATCCACACCAGCGTTCAGGTATTCAAGCTTACTTTTTTGATTGTTTAAGCACAATGTTGCATTGTTATTTGCTCCCATTACCCAAGGATTCTTAGAAAGTACCCCAAATATTTTTAATGCAATGATTGTGTTTATCGGATAGTAGCATAGTTTTGTACCTTCAAAGTCTACTACTAGATGATTACATAACACCTTCTCTAGCCACGTAACAGCAAATTTTTCTTTTCTACTAACTCTAGCTCTCAGCATTCCTTCTTTTGTAGCGAATGTTGCAGTACTTGGAATTATCATTTTGATCTTTTCCTTCTTACAGAAATAGTAAAAAGGCAGTATATATCCATCGGCATAGCTTCTGTCGTTAGCAATTAGTGCCTGCTTAAAGTTAGATGGAACACTTTTTTTTATAGAAAGATACTTCTTGTAAAAACTTAGTACCGATAATGGTGTCAATAATATCCTCTTTAGAAAGAGATGTAATACGCTGTTTTCTTTTCTCTTTCTTTTATTATTTTCGGTTGTAACTTCTTCTGCCTTAGCGTTTTTATTATTCAGATAAATAAAATCAACCTGCTCTATTTGAGAAAAAGGTTGTTTTAATGTTTCGGACGCTAGGACAACAGTCGCACTCAAGTTACACTCCTTTATTATATAAGCGAACTCATTAGCACTCATTAAGTTATCAGGATATACCAGGATATTATTTGATGTCATTAGTATACCATGACATTGTAATTTTTATTCCTGCCTTGATGTCGTATTTCGGGTTATACCCTAGTACTTTGATTGCTTTACTAATATCAGCTTGAGAATGGCGCACATCGCCCGTTCTAAAATCTTTATAAACAGGTTCATTGATTACATTACTATCTAGTAAATTAGTCTTCATCAGGTGATACAACTCGTTCAAGGTAGTTCTATCTCCAACAGCTACATTGTAGACCTGATTGCTTCCTTCATCATCCGCAGTTGCGGCTAGTAAGTTCATTTGAATGACATTTTCAATAAAGCAAAAGTCACGGCTGGTCTCTCCGTCACCATTTATGTGAATATCCTCTCCTTTAATCATCCCCCAAGCCCATTTAGGTATCACCGCTGCGTATGCGCCATTTGGATCCTGTCTCTTGCCAAAAACGTTAAAATATCTAAGGCCTATTGATTTAAAACCATAAGTACGCGCATAAACACTTGCATAAAGCTCATTCACATATTTAGTTACTGCGTAAGGAGAAAGGGGGTTACCGATGTTTTCTTCTACTTTCGGTAACGCTGGCTGGTCGCCATAAGTTGAACTACTCGCTGCATATGTAAAGCTTTTGACTTCTTCATCTTTTGCAGCATTAAGCATATTTAAGAAGCCAGTTACGTTAGCGGCATTTGAAGTAATTGGATCTACAATCGAACGAGGTACAGAACCTAAGGCTGCCTGATGAAGCACATAATCAACTCCACTTACAGCTCTTGTACAGGTTTCGTAATCTCTAATATCACCTTCAATAAAAGTAAAGTTATCCCAGTGTTCTGTGGAAACCAGGCTTTTGACTTCATCCAAGTTATGCTGGTGGCCTGTTGCAAAATTGTCTAAACCTACAACTTTCTGATTTAATTGTAAAAGTGTTTCCAGTAGATTAGAGCCTATAAAGCCAGCCACACCTGTAACTAACCAGCTTTTTGGGCTTTGTATTAACTGTTCTTTTATTTCATCATAGCGAGTCATTGTTGTTAATCCCTTAAATTAAAGACGCATATCTACATCGTTTTTAGGTAACACGTATTTTAGGTCATACAATACATGACTTGCTTTACCTAACTTACGGATATTTTCGGCACCCATTAGTTTAAACTCATTATGAGATACCGCTAAAATAATCGCATCATAAGTGCCTGCTTTAGGAGACTCTGTTAAACTCAAGCCGTATTCATGGTTCGCTTCCGCATTGGAGCACCATGGATCAATTATGTCAGCATCAATATTGTATTCTTTCAGCTCTTCTACAATGTCTACGACTTTGGTGTTACGGAGATCTGGACAGTTCTCTTTAAAGGTTAAGCCCATCACCAAAACTTTAGCGCCTTCGACATGAATGCGTTGTTTGACCATTTGTTTAACTAATTGAGACACAACGTATTGCCCCATACCGTCGTTTAAACGACGACCAGCTAGAATCATTTCGGGATGGTAACCCACGGTTTGCGCTTTGTGAGTCAGGTAGTAAGGGTCAACACCAATGCAATGACCGCCAACAAGACCAGGACGAAATGGTAAGAAATTCCACTTAGTGCCTGCCGCTTCCAGCACTTCTAAGGTATCAATGCCAAGCTTATTGAAAATGATTGAAAGCTCATTAATCAATGCAATATTCACGTCTCTTTGAGTATTTTCTATAACCTTGGCAGCCTCAGCCACTTTAATAGAACTTGCTTTATGTGTTCCAGCCTCGATCACCGACCGGTATAGTGAATCTACAAAACTTGCAACCTCATCATTTGAGCCTGAAGTTACTTTAAGGATATTCGTTACACGATGCTCTTTGTCTCCTGGATTAATGCGCTCAGGCGAATAGCCAGCGAAAAAGTCTTTATTAAAGGTTAGACCTGAGCTCTTCTCAACTGCAGGTATACAGACTTCTTCAGTCGCACCTGGGTAAACTGTCGATTCATATATAACTATGTCCCCTTCACTAATCACACGACCGAGCATATCACTTGCTTTTATAAGGGGTGTCAGATCTGGTTGCTTGTGTTCATCTATGGGGGTTGGAACTGTAACAATGTACACATTGCAAGGTTTTAACTGGTCCATAGAGTCACTAAAAACTAGGTGTCTAGCATTTTCAAGCTCTTTCGATGAACACTCGAGAGTAGAGTCTATACCTGCACTTAGCTCATCTACACGAGCTCTGTTAATATCAAACCCTACTGTATCAAATTTTTTGCCAAACTCTACCGCTAACGGTAAGCCCACATAGCCCAATCCAATAATACCAATTCTACTGTTCTCAAGGTTAAAACTCATCTACCTACCTATATACTTTATTCTCACGACATGCTCTGGAGATGCTGACTAGCATTTATCAACGTTGGAATGCACAAATTGAGCATTCTAAATCAGCTAAGGTTATTAGTGAGCACATTGACAAAAAAAGCCGCATCAATCTTATCATCTCAGCAGCCTAAAACGCATTATGCTCACTGTATAATAACTACTCGCACTCACTTAATTTTATTTAAGATCAACGAGTTTTAGAAATCGAAACATCGTGTCCATGAGCTTGGAGAAGTGCGTGTTGTTTGGCTTTCTCTAGATCGTATTTAACCATCTCAGCACACATTTGCTCTACTGAAACTTCTGGTACCCAGCCCAACTTTTCTTTGGCTTTGGTTGGGTCGCCTAAAAGTGTTTCTACCTCTGCCGGACGGAAGTACTGTGGGTCAACTCTAACTATAATATCTCCGACGTTTAATGCTGGGGCATTATCCCCAACAACAGCCTCTACGATTGCGACCTCATCAAGTCCTTCACCTTCAAATCGGAGGGTGACACCCAACTCATGAGCTGACAACCGAACAAATTCACGCACAGAAATCTGCATACCAGTAGCAATCACAAAGTCGTCGGCAGTTTCTTGTTGAAGCATCATCCATTGCATTCGAACGTAATCTTTTGCATGTCCCCAATCGCGCAAAGCGTCCATGTTACCTAAATACAAACAGTCTTCTATTCCTTGCGCTATGTTAGCAAGGCCACGTGTGATTTTACGAGTTACAAATGTCCCGCCTCGTCTTGGCGACTCATGGTTAAACAAAATACCATTACAGGCGTACATCCCATAAGCTTCTCGGTAGTTCACTGTAATCCAGTATGAGTACATCTTAGCAACAGCATATGGAGATCTAGGGTGGAAAGGAGTGGTTTCTCTTTGCGGTACTTCCTGTACCAAGCCGTAAAGCTCAGAAGTCGATGCTTGGTAAAATTTGGTTTTTTTCTCAAGTCCTAGCAACCGTATTGCCTCAAGCAGTCTCAACGTGCCAATTCCGTCGACATCCGCAGTATACTCAGGCGACTCGAATGACACGGCAACATGTGATTGGGCACCTAAATTATAAATTTCATCAGGCTGGACGTCTTTTATTATTCTTATAAGGTTAGAACTATCCGTTAAGTCACCATAGTGTAGAAATAATTGTCTATTTTCATGATGACTATCTGTTTCTAAATGATCAAGGCGCTCAGTATTAAATGATGAAGAACGGCGCTTAATACCATGTACTTGGTAACCTTTTTCTAGCAAAAACTCTGCTAAGTATGAACCGTCTTGGCCGGTTATCCCGGTAATTAATGCTACTTTTTTCATATTTTAAACCTTTAATTAGATTAGCCAGTTTACTTACCAAACCCGAAACTCAGCTATTCTTTAAAATTAATATTACTCAACACCTTCGAGTAAAAATCGCGCAAAATCAAAGTCCAATTTTGTATCAATATCTATCGAACATTCTTGACTCATTATGCTGGCTACTATCTCGTCTGAATAATGTCTGTATTTATATTTCTTGAGAAATGCTACTCTGTAAGCGTATATAGCTCCGTTGAGCCTAAAATGAGTAGGCAAATCTTGACTACGTGCTTTTGAATGTTTACTATCTAGAAAATTGCCCATTTTGCGATCTACCGGAAGTGTATTTGACCAGAGTGGGCTATGCTCACACTCACACACACTAACAACGCCAGAGACATCTTTACCCTCGAGTAAACGCAAACTGTTGTCTATATCTAAAGCAGTTCTCAGAGGTGAAGTAGGTTGCAATAAAATCACAATATCGTCTGATTCAAGCGCTAACTCATTAATTGCGTGTAGAAGAACATCATCGGTAGATGCTGTATCACTTGATAACTCTTTAGGACGAAGGAATGGTGCCTCAGCCCCCCACTCTAACGCGACGTTCTTTAGGTTAACATCGTCTGTGCTTACCACTACTCGGTCGATATATTCCGACTGCAGACTAGCAGCAATAGTCCATGCAATTGTAGGTTTTCCAGCAA
Organism: Vibrio sp. Isolate25; assembly: GCF_022398025.1. Lineage (NCBI taxonomy): Bacteria > Pseudomonadati > Pseudomonadota > Gammaproteobacteria > Vibrionales > Vibrionaceae > Vibrio > Vibrio sp. Isolate25. The sequence continues at coordinate 103,947 of NZ_JAKEUT010000006.1, read as the reverse complement.
GTGGTAGAATATTCTTCATCGGTAATCTTTTGCTGCCAGAACGTGCTGGAATTACAGCAAAAACCCTTTTTCCCTCAAGCACTCTTATTGATCTCCTCAAACTTGATAGATGATTCGATGCTCTTTATAAGTGCAGCTGAAATAGTCTCAATATCTTTCTCAATCAAATGAACAGATGTGGGTAAGCTAATAGAATTCAATGAAATCTCTTTACTCGTGCCATTTAGAGCTGTTTTACAATCACGAAACGCAGGCATCTCTGACATTGGGTAGAAAACCGGGCGAGTATCAACACCAACTTTAGCTAGCTTCTCAACTAGACTGTCTCTTTCGATCACACAATGAGACTTGAGTTTAACTGTGAACAGCCAATAGCTATTACCATAGCCTTGCTCAATAGTTTGCCTTTCAAAGAAACCTGATGGCATTAGATGTTTCTCATACCAAGAGAAAATATTCATTCGTTTAGCTCTGAAGCTCGATAATTGCTCAAGTTGTGCGCAACCCACCGCAGCTTGCATGTTGGTGAGACGATAATTAAAACCAACAACTTCATGCCAGTATCTCTTATCTGGTCTCATGCCATGATCTCGCAAGACCTTCGCCCTTTCATAGGCATGACGATCTTTAAAGACCACGGCTCCTCCCTCACCACAGGTGATGACTTTATTGCCAAAAAACGAGAACGTACCCGCGTCTCCAAAAGTACCGACATGCTTCTCCGAAATCGTCGAACCCAAAGCTTCTGCACAATCTTCAATAACGGTCAAATTATGCTGTTTGGCCAGTTGAGCTATTTTCGGCATATTGCACGGAACACCATATATATGAACTGGCATAATGGCTTTTGTTTTAGGTGTAATATTGGCTTCAACCAGATCAACAGACATGTTCCAGTTGCTTTTATCTACATCCACGATAACCGGACTCGCCCCTGTTTGTATAACAGCATTCAAGGTTGCGCCGAATGTCAGGTCAGGGACGATAACTTCATCACCTGGACCTATTCCCAACGCGACTAATGCTAAGTGCAACGCAACCGTACCATTGCTTACAGCAAGGACGTACTCTGCGCCCGTATAATGTTTGATATCGCTCTCGAACTGCTTAACATATCGCCCTTGGGATGAGATCCAATTGCTCTTAATACAATCGGTGACATACTCAAGCTCATTACCTCCCAGCAATGGTTCTAACACGGGAATTCTGTGCAATCGATAGATAGAAGCAAAATCTACTATGATTCCTTTATCGTCTACAAGGGGGATCACCTTTATCCTATCACTCAAACCTGCTTGAATTTCTTCAATTGTAGCGTTGTGATGAAGGCTAACACAATCAGAGTTATATATTTTCTCAATATTATCATTGATCGTTTTTCCGGAAATAATCGCTCTTCGAATATCTCCATCGGTAATGACACCGAGCAGCTTACCTTCATTAACTACAAATAGTAGACCTTGTGCATTGTGATCGATTTTTACTAACGCTTCTTTTAACAAAGCGCCATTAATAATACACAAATCTTCTAAGTCAATCATAAAATTACCTCAATACTTCTGACATCAATAAATACTGAGATTCCAATACTTCGATTTCAGGTGTATAAATTTCTAATGAGTAATAGTCAAGGTCCTTTCTAATATGCTCAATGAACCATGATTTCTCTGTAAACGGTTGGTTGCTATCTTCCAAACCGTCGTTATCACTTATATGATAAGCGCCAGTGATCTCTTTAAACTCTTTTAAGTAATCAACGGGATTAAAACCCAGTGTATTAGAAGATACTTTGAGGTGTGCGACATCTATCAGTAACTTCACGTTAGATGCAACTTTATTAAATATTTCTCTTGTTTCTTCAGCTGCTGTCATTAATAACGGGTCACAATTGAATGACTCAAAGTTTTTTGTAGAAATAACGTTATTCTCGATAAGTAGTGTTATTCCTTTGCCACTTGCGTAATCAGCAAGCTTATTTACATTGTTTATAAACACCTTTAAGCCAGACTTACGATCATTGAGCTGTTTTTTTCCAATAACTTTGCCCAACTCAGACGCTTTTGGGTCGAGCAAGTAACCTGCATGGAAGCTATAATATTTCCCATTGTTCGCCGCAGTAAGTTCGATAGCTTTCTTTGCGTGTTCCATACTAGCTTCAACAATTTCATTGTTGAAGCTAGCGAGATTAAAAACAAATGGCTCTTTGGGCACAGGAAAGTAATTGTGCATAACAATTTTGAAACGTTTTGAGACGGCATACAAATCCTCCTCTAACGTATCTGTATGCCTTCCTCCTGATAGTTCTAAACCATGAATAATCTGGGAATCGAGAATTTTTGAGACCTCTAGGAAGGTCTTCGAAGAAAACCCTCCCGTTGACAAATATATCACTTATTTTTAACCTTAGCTGGCACACCAACAATCCGAGAACCCGAATCTAGGGCACTGAAGTTTAACAAAGAACCCGCACCCAGCACTATACCATCAGCTATGGATAAATTAGGAAGTACAGTCGAACCAGCGCCCAGAAAAGCCAAGTCAGAAATAATAACTCTACCGCATATAACCACACGGGGCCCAAGATGATTGTGATCCCCTAGGATACAATCATGCTCAATAATAGAACCCGTATTAACCAAGTTATTATTACCTAACTTCGATTGGGCGTTAATCACTGCGTTATGAGAGACAATATTTCCTTCTCCGAGTATCGCAGTCCGGTCAACAAAGGCACTTTTTGATACAATATTGGGAAAACTAAAACCATGAATCTTAAGCAAGTCGTACACTCTTTTCCTCGAAGAATTATCCCCAACAGCAATAACACATAATAAATGATTATATTTTTTGGGAAAAGTAAGCAAATCCTTTAAGCAATGTAATACTTTATAATCGCTTTTCTCTTCTGCTGGATCATAGTTATCTTCAATGTCAACCAAACCCAATATTTCATAGCTTTCAGTGGATGATTCAATCGCTGAAATAACCGCATGCGCATGACTTCCACAGCCAACTATCAAACATTGATTACGCACTTCTAAAGTCTCCTACTTGAAGCATATGACCTACTATCAACGTTTTGGTGCTTACGCTTCCGACAATGCTCTGTAACTCGGCTTCATAAAATCCCGTGCCGGGTCGTTTGAGTGTAAACATGTCTGCCGTCAGTATGGTCCCCTCTTGAATATCCTGTGCAATAAACAAGCTCTTTCTAGATACTTGCCTCATTTGCATTTCTTCTTTCTGGATAGATTTAATAGGACTTCCCAAAGAAACTTCTGCCGTTCGAATAGCATCAACTAACTCTTTGAACTCTTGCGGTTCACTAGATGCTTTGTGGTCTGGACCTGGCATCGATTTATCTAGTGTGAAATGTTTTTCAATAACGGTTGCCCCAAGCGCAACCGCTGCAACGGAGGGTATCGGACCTGCAGCATGATCGGAATAGCCAACATCACAGAAAAAAGAGTTCTTTAGAGTGTTCATAGCATTCAGATTTAAACTTTCAAAAGAGCAAGGGTAGTTTGAAACGCAATGTAGCAAAGTCAGTTTGCAATTGTGTTTACGGTATATATCGACAACTTGTTCCACTTCTCCAAGTGTCGCCATACCTGTTGAAACAATTGCATGCTCAGCATGTTCAGCTATAAACTCTTGAAGGGATAAGTCCACAATATCTGCTGATGCTGTTTTGAAAATTGTCACTCCGATAGACACCAAAAATTCTGCACTTTCGATATCATAAGGCGTAGAAATGAAGTCAACATTGAGCTTTCGGCAATACTCAAAAACTGGAATATGATCCTTATAGGAAAACTCTAGAGATTTAATCATTTGATAATGACTTTCATCTTTATCAGTAGTTGACTCTTGATACTTAACTTTTGGTGTACTATCACTCACCAGCTTGTCAGCGGTAAACGTTTGAAACTTTACTGCATCAGCTCCTGACTTTTTCGCGGCATCTATCATCTTCTTTGCCAGCTCAACCGATCCAGCGTGATTCACACCAATTTCTGCGATTATATAGCAACTCATATGGCATCCATAAGCATATTTTTAAATATATATAGTAAGAACTAACTCTTCGAAAATTATCCTCAGAGAAGACTTATCATCGATTTGAAAACTTCTAACAAATAAACAAAGTATCAGATTACTCGGTTTCAAAATGCTAATTTATCTTTGAGGTTTACAAGACAATAAATAACAAGGCCTACCCGAACTTTATGACCTTGCTCAAAACCATGTTGACTATGTCATTCGCTAACCTGATATCACTAGCCTCTGCGTAACAACGCAATTCAGGTGCATTGCCAGACGGACGGAGGTGAACAATACAATCATTCGACAGTGTAAGTCGAAGTCCGTCTGTCACATCCATGTATTTCACAGTCAAATCTTTGAAGCCTAACTTATCTATCAAACGTTGTGGTTCAGCCTCTCCCATTGCCACAATACGTTGACTTTTTTCTGTAGCGAAGTTTTGAACACGATCACTATGTGTAAACCGAGCGGGTAAGCCAGATACCAATTTTGATACCGACCTATTTTGTGATAATACAAGTAACATGAGCACAGGAAGAACAGCGTCTCGCGTTGGCAAGGCCTTCAGCGTGTTGCCGTTAACCGTCACATTACTTCCAAGTAAAAAGCCCCCGTTTGCCTCAAAACCGGCTACAGACTTATACTCCGAAGCTAATCTTTCAAACTCAGCGATTACATATGGAGAGCCTATCTTCGTTCTCTCAACATGAGCAAAATGATTGCACAATTCTATCACCGTATTGCAGCTTACCGGGACAGATAAGGCATCTATTTGCAAAGCCTGGGAAGCTAGTAAACCAAGAATGTCACCTCGCAACCAATTGCCATGCTCATCCGAGACCAATGGTCGGTCACCATCACCGTCTGTTGAAAACACTAAATCCAAATTGTGCTCATTAGACCAACCAATTGCTTTCGCGATATCAGCCTTTGACACCGCCTCAGTATCTATTGGTACAAACTCATCTGAACGTTCCAAACTTACAACCTCGGCACCAAATGCCTCAAAGATTTTATAGTAAAGATCCCGCCCAGCGCTCGAGTGCTCATAAATTCCAATGCGTTTGTTTTCAAGCCATTTTGACTTAAATAAAGACGTATAGCGCGAGATATATTGCTCCTCCGCAAATTTACAAACGGGTAGTTCCAACAATTCTGATATAGGAGTAAATTGAATTGTTGAACCTAGAATTGCTTGCTCATCTGCTTTGCTTATCTCACCATCAGGCTTATAAAACTTAAGCCCATTTCTATCAAACGGTATGTGGCTCCCAGTTACCATTATCGCCGGTATTTTTTGCTCTTGGGAGGCATAAGCCAAAGCGGGAGTTGGAATGACGCCATAGTAGGTCACATCAACACTCAACTGCTGAAGGGCCGCAGCGCATGCTTGAGCCATCGCATAACTGCTCGGGCGATTATCAATGGCTAATGCCACACGCGAAAACTCATATCCCTTTCGGATACTACTGATAAACGCCTGCGCGAAAGCAGCGCAAACCTGTGGGTCGAACTGTGTTACCAAGCCTCGAGCCCCACTTGTACCAAACGCAACACCACTTTGAGCAATTAGATCGCGAGAGACTAATAATGATTTTTCTACCATTTTAAACTCTTCCATAACGGTCTTCGAACCGAACAATATCATCTTCCCCCAAGTAGCTACCTGTTTGTACTTCGATCATTTCTAGAGGTATTTTCCCTGGATTTTCTAAGGCATGAACAGAGCCAAGAGGAATATAAACCGACTCATTTTCTGTGACTAGCCGAGTCTCTTCACCGATTAATACAGAGGCAGTTCCAGATACAACTATCCAGTGCTCAGCTCTGTGATGATGCTTCTGGATAGATAATTTTTCTCCTGGTTTGACCGTGATTCTTTTAACCTGATCACGTTTACCCTGATCGATCGAATCATATTTACCCCAAGGCCTGTACACTTCTCGATGTAATTTCTGCTCTGTTCTTTTCGCCAACTTCAGTTCCTCGACTACCGCTTTAACGTCTTGAACCTTGTCTTTGTCGGCAACTAATAGGGCGTCCTTAGTTTCAACAATCACCAAGTTATCCACACCAACTGAAGCAACTAACTTGTTTTCCGCACGAATATAATTATTGCGAGAATCGACGGTGATTACATCACCGTTTAGTACATTGTTGTGGCTATCCTTGCAGGAGATCTCCCACAACGCAGAAAATGAGCCGACATCACTCCATCCAGCCTCCATTGGAACCACCATTGCTGAATCCGTTTTTTCCATAACTGCATAATCAATAGAATCATCCGGGCACATCTCAAAAATAGCTTTGTCTACTCTTATAAACTCTTGATCCAACGATGGAGATTCAATAGCACGCTTACACACTGCTAGGATGTCTGGCGCATGTTTTTCCAACTCTTCTAAATATCGGTTTGCTTTAAACATAAACATCCCGCTATTCCAAAAATACTCACCAGAAGCAAGGTATCTTTTTGCCGTTTCAATATCTGGCTTTTCTACAAACTCATTTACTTCAAATGCACTACCGTTGTAATTAGAGGAGCCTGATTTAATATACCCATATCCTGTCTCTGGCTTGGTAGGCACGATACCAAAAGTTACTAGCTTATCTGAAGAAGCAAGAGGTAGTGCAGCCTCTACTGATTTTAGAAAAGCACCTTCATTTTCAATAAGATGGTCTGCTGCTAAAACTAGCAAGGTTGCATCTTCCTTTGACCCGATAGTGGACCTTAGAGCCGCAAGAGCTATAGCTGGCGCAGTGTTTCTGCCAACTGGCTCTAAGATAATTCCACCATGCTCAAATCCACCTAAACGCATTTGCTCAGCTGCAATAAACCTATGTTCTTCATTACATATAAGTATTGGCGCTTGGTGAGCAATGCTGGAAAGTCTCTCCACTGTCTGCTGTAGCATGGTCCCTTTACCTGTAACATCCAAAAACTGCTTTGGGTACAGTTCTCGTGACAAAGGCCACAAACGAGACCCAGTTCCACCAGCCATGATGACGGGAGTAATCATTATTGAATTCCTAATGTTGTTAAAAAAATACCAAGGACTTCACCGAGTCAGATTGCTTTTACAGCATCAAATTACAACTTAGTGCCTAACATAGTAGAAGCACTATCACAATTTTGATTGTATCTATAGGTAGCCTGTATTAATGGTGAGCTCGTCATGAACCAATAAAGTCTATACTATTAAAAAACTTATTTAAGCAGAATACATTCTATGTATCTATAAATAGCGTCAACTCAATTGTTTTCATTAATATCTTGACTTCAATTATTTTATCTTACTCAAACCAATTGACTACTCTTTTCTACATCAAGCCCAAGCACTTACAATGTTTACAATGCAAACTGTAGTGTTTCGCTAAATTAGTCATAGTTTAAAGTTCTTTCAATACAATGGTTAAGACTAACCCACTGTTGCACTGATTGGGTCTGAGTTAGCTGTAATCACTTGTGAAATAAAGCGTTATCTTTCCTCTTACTAGTGTGATTTGTAATAGTTTCATATATCACGCTATGAAATTCATCTCCATACCTATTATCTAGATGACCAAATTCACTATGCTACTGCTCTTTCTTGATTCATGTAAGTTTCACTCGCATATCTATCACTGATATACTCCATGTTAATACAACTAACAGAGACTGACTATGATCATCGTAACTGGCGGTGCTGGCATGATTGGCAGCAACATCGTTAAAGCATTAAATGAGAAAGGCATTAACGACATTTTGGTCGTCGACAACCTTAAAAATGGTAGAAAGTTCCAGAACCTTGTAGATCTTGATATCGCTGATTACATGGATCGTGACGATTTTCTAACTCAAGTCATGGCAGGCGATGATTTCGGCCCGATTGAAGCAATTTTCCATGAAGGTGCATGCTCAGCCACGACAGAGTGGGATGGTAAGTATGTCATGCTCAACAACTACGAATACTCGAAAGAACTACTTCATTATTGCCTAGAGCGTGAAATCCCATTTCTCTATGCTTCTTCCGCAGCCACTTATGGTGAAACTGATACATTTATCGAAGAAAAAGAATACGAAGGCGCACTAAATGTATACGGGTACTCAAAGCAGCAGTTTGATAACTATGTACGCCGCATTTGGCAAGACGCTGAGGAACATGGAGAGAAACTATCTCAAGTAACAGGATTCCGTTACTTCAATGTTTATGGCCCTCGCGAGCAGCACAAAGGTTCTATGGCATCAGTAGCCTTCCACCTAAACAACCAAATGAATAATGGCGAGAATCCAAAGCTGTTTGCTGGCAGTGAAACATTCAAGCGTGACTTCGTTTACGTCGGTGATGTTGCAGCAGTAAACTTATCATTTTTAGAAAGTGGCCAGTCAGGTATCTTTAACTTAGGTACAGGGAATGCTGAATCTTTCGAAGAAGTCGCTAAAGCCGTGATTAAGTTCCATGGTAAAGGTGAAATAGAAACTATTCCATTCCCTGAGCACCTTAAAGGCGCATACCAAGAGTTTACTCAAGCAGACCTAACAAAACTACGTGCAGCAGGCTGTGATCACCAGTTTAAAACAGTATCCGAAGGTGTTGCTGAATATATGCAGAAGATAAACAAGTAGCCTCTGATATTTTAAAGGCTTACTATAGAAAGGTGGTTTCAATGCCACCTTTTTTATTGCCTCTTCACTAAATAAAGGTAAGTTGTGACAAAACCAGCAATTCTTCATATTTGTCTTTCCCAAGGTTGGGGGGGATTAGAGATGTATCCGATTAGAACTGGCAAAGAGTTTCTTCAGCGTGGCTATAAAGTTTATGGCCTATGCACTAGGGGTACACAAGTTGCTTCAGGAATGCGAGAGTCTGGTATCGAAGCCTTTGAGATATCAAGCAAAGGGCAAATAGCATCTCAACTTTTACGACTGAACCACTGGTTAAAGCAAAGAAACGTCGAAATTATTCATTGCCATAAATCTGGTGATATTCTTGTTTCTGCACTACTGAGTTTATTAACTAGACGGAAAACTTTTTTCACAGAACACATGGGGGTTACTCGCCCTAAAAAAGACCTTTACCATAAGTGGGCATATTCACATGTTGACCAGATTTTTTCGATCAGTGATGAAACCTATAGACGTAACCTAAAAGCACTCCCTATACCTGAAAATAGAATTACCCGACTCTGGCTAGGCACTGACATCCCAAAGCAGCCAATTGAGAACCCAAATCAAATTGCCACTATAAAGGTTGAATTGGGATTACCTACAGATAGTATAATTGTTGGTAATCTTGGTAGGGTCTGCTCTGGTAAAGGTCAAATGGAACTCTTAGAGGCCTTCAATTTACTGAAAGACACATACCCCGAGCTTCATCTATTACTAGTCGGAGGGTTAGATGTTTCAGAAGGTTCGGACAACACTTTCGTTCACAAGCTAAAAAATAAAATTAAACACTTAAATTTAAGCCAGCGCGTTCATCTAGTTGGATTTAGGACAGATACTAATCGTATGCTAGCGGCAATGGATATTGTATGCCTACCAAATCACAATGAAGCTTTTGGTTTAACTGCAATAGAAGCCATGGCAGCCAAGAAACCCATAGTAGCTGCCAATACTGGAGCGCTGCCAGAAATACTAGTATCAACAGCTATACTAACAAGCCCATTAGAGCCTCAGAAAATAGCAGCTAGCCTAGAGTCCTATCTTCTTGACAATGAGTTGATGAAGAAAAATTCAGCTCTAGCTTATCAACGAGCACAGTCAGAATTTTCGATGAGTGCACATATTGAGAAGCTAGCAAAGTACTATCATGAGTAACCTCCATCAACCAGATTAACTTGACCTTGAGTCCATCTGATTCAAAGAGAATACACCAACTACCAAGGTGAACAAATAAACCACATGCGTATGGTGAAAAGGTACATCGGATAGGCCTGCAATGAAGAGAAGCATAATCAACACTTGGGTAATTACACTCTCTTCTTCTTTGGCCCTATTCAGCTTTTTTGGGTAAAAAAGCCAAACCATCATAATTGACAGACCAACTAAACCGTACCTAGCAAGAGTGTCTACATATTGATTATGGAGATGGGGTTGTCGATAGGCAACTCTATTAGGAACTTCACTAATTTTTTTCTCTAACACAACATCGCCAGCCCCAGTAATAGGCACTTCAATCCAAACGTCAGCCCCCAATTCCCATAGTGCCAATCGCGCTCCAATAGATGTTTCATAGTTTCCTTTGCTTATAGAATTAAACTCAGCCACTGTTCGGTCAATACGTTCATTTATCATAGGCTTAAACGAAAAATAAATAACACTCAGACCAATCAGTGTAACAGCCACCAGCTTCACAAGTGATAAGGCGTTGAAAACCCTATAAATCACGAACATCATTACTATTGGGTATGCCACCCAGACACCACGAGAATCAGTCAAAACCAACGCCCAGAGAGACAATAAGAAGCCAGTAATACATAAACCTTGAATAACTCTCGATTCATAGTGTTTAATCAGCGCTAAAGACGATAAAGACACAAAAGAGCAGTAAAGGGCATAAGGTATTGGATTGGTCGCCATACCAACCCTAGCTAAGTTTAAATAGTAATGTTCAAATATCGCATTAAGCCCACATACAGATGCAGAAAATATAATCGTATTATATATCCAATAATTAGAGAATTTAACCCAAGGAACAACAGATAAATAAATCAAACATGTTAATAAAGTTCTAGGCAACCCAAAATTATCATCTTTCCAAACATGCATAATAGAAAAATATGCAAAAACCAGAATACTAACTAAAAAAAACCTTTTGAAATTATACTGGTTAAAATTACTCTTAATACATTGTCTATATCTTATTATGCTGTAAACACTAACGATAACAGCAACCCTTGAAACCAAAGATTTAGTATCTGTGAAGTTAAATATTGAGATTAAAACTAAAAAAATTGGAGAGAAAAGAAACACCTTCTCCAATTGCTGAACTACATTCTTCATTGATACTTTCTATTATAAATACGCAAGATAAGCTTTCTGTATAGGGAGTAAAGCTCACGAGTAGGCTTTCGATACCACCTAGCTTTACTTTCTTCACCCAGTTGAATTGTTGTTGCAAATTCTTGAGGGTTTTCAACAACAGCAGGGGAAAGGATATAAGACGGCATGTCATGTAGATACAAAGAGCCAACATAGTTATCTACTGGCATGCACCATCGTTTAGAGTGGCGAACAAGCTTTTTAGCAGCACTCGGTGAAATCGCATAGCACCTGAGTCCGCCATAGTTATTTGTCATAAAAGAGATACTAAAATTATCACTTTCTTCTTTGAGGTACAAAACCCCTTTGTCAGTTTTAGGCTCTAAACGCAAAAATCCATAACTATCGATTTTTTCTTGAACCACTTTTAAACTACTCGGAAATGAAGGCAAGATTGCTGCATCATCCTCAAAAACTATAATAGGCTCATCAAGCTCAATAGACTTTTTCCACAGAAGGTAGTGACTTCCGTATACACCTAGCTCTCCTTTCGAGGGCATTCGGCCGCTGGTAAGCCATAGTCGTTTAGCATAGTTATAATTTTCGAACAATTTGTGAGGAGGCTCTGCTCTGCCGTCAACTGCATCAAAAAACTCAAAATCAATATTAAGTTGGTCTAGCTGCTTCTTGATGTACTCTCTACGCTCAGGACTACGCTTTAAACTAATAACAAAAACTTTCACTAAACACTACCAAACCAAGAGAAATGGACGCTATTAGACCATATATGACAATTAAATTGAACCGAATTTCACCAACACTAACACAAACCTAACGTCACATATCCATCCCACGACCTTCTTAATAGTTGATGTTTACCCGACGAATCAAGAACACGAAAGCAACTGGTTTCACCCAAAGACTTGTCCAAGTGTTTAGCACAACTCAATCATAACTACGTTCAATAGCCATAAACCCAACTATATTAGCTGTGTTTTCAACACAGTAATAGACAACGTCATTTCATGGTCATTGCTTTATATTTTAGTTAATGAGCTATACCATATAAAAATGATATGGATAGATATAGGTGAATACAATGTTCAGTTTTACTAACAGACTAAGAAACAAAATAAAAATATCGGGTCGACATCAATTCGCAATAGATCCATCTTCAAAAATACGACAATGTAAGATTGTTATTAAAGGAGAGAACAACAGCCTAAAAATAGGAAAAAATGCAAACTTGCGTCGTTGCAACATTGAAATAGATGGTAATAATTGTCATTTAATAATTGATGACAACACAATCATAGGCCATGACTGCTACCTATCCGCCAGAGAAAATGGAATTAAGCTCAGAATAGGTGAAGGAAGCATGCTATCCCGAAACGTAAAAATCATGACCAGTGATGGTCATAATATTACTAAAGATGGAAAACGCATCAACAGTGCTCAAAGTATCGACATTGGCTCTAAGGTTTGGCTAACCGATAATGTAACCGTTTTAAAAGGAGTGACTATCGGTGAAGGATCGATCATTGGCATTAATTCTACTTTGACTAAATCAGTCCCACCGGGCGTCATTGCGGTTGGTAACCCTGCCAAAGTCGTACAGAATGAAGTATCATGGCAGCATGAACTGACTTATTAGATGAACCCTAGCTTCCTAAATGAAAATTCTCATTATCGGTCCCTCTTGGGTTGGCGACATGGTGATGTCGCAAAGCTTGTATAAGACTCTCAAAGCCAAACATCCAGACTGTGAGCTGGATGTCCTTGCTCCTGCTTGGTGTAAGCCCATACTAGAGCGTATGCCTGAAGTACATCAAGCCATAGAGATGCCGATTGGTCATGGTGACTTCAACCTGTTTGGTCGAAGAGCTATTGGGTATGAACTACGTAAAAATAATTATAGTCATGCATACATCTTACCTAATTCAGCAAAATCAGCTCTAATTCCATGCTTTGCTCGAATACCGAAACGAACAGGTTGGAAAGGAGAGTTCAGATACGGTCTGCTGACAGATCTTCGTCCTGACAAGCGTGTTTTTCAATATATGGTCGAGCGGTATGTCGCGCTCGCCTCATCTTCTTCCTCTATGCTGGAAGAGGTGGCGTTGGCTAATTGCCCAAAGCCAAGCCTAACAGTCGACATCACTTCTCAACTCGCGGCTCGTCAGAAACTAGGTCTAGAGAAGCAACTTCCAGTCGTAGGCCTATGTCCTGGGGCAGAGTTTGGCCCGGCAAAGCGCTGGCCAGAAAAGCACTACTCAGCTCTTGCCAAATATCTTATAGATAAAGGCCAACAAGTTTGGTTGTTCGGCTCAGAAAAAGACAGAGCTGTCACCGAAAAAATTAAATCAGCTCTTACACCAGAACAACAACAATACTGTTTTAATTTAGCAGGGAAAACATCCCTTATCGAGGCGGTGGATTTGTTGGCAGCCTGTCATACCGTTGTATCAAACGATTCAGGTTTAATGCATGTTTCTGCGGCGGTCGGGTGTAATATAGTCGCTATTTACGGCTCTAGTTCACCAAAATATACGCCACCTCTGACTGACACGTTAGAAATGGTGCATACTGACGTTGAGTGTCGGCCGTGCTTCAAACGAGAATGCCCACTTGGTCACCAAGACTGTCTCAATAAACTAATGCCTTCTCAAGTCATCAATGCTGTTGATAAATTTCTAGAGCAATAATTCATGAAACACCTATGGTTTGAGCGTGGTGCTTACGCTTCTAAAAAAGCACGCAAGTATATTCAAGATGATTTTCAGCCTCAAAAAATCAAGAAAATAGCAGTAATTAGACACGCAGCACTTGGGGATCAGGTTGTTGTTCGCCCATTTTTGGTTGAAGCACGGAAGTTTTTTCCTAACGCAGAGATAACCTTAGTGCCAGTCTCTAACTATATGTATGGAATACCGAGTGACTTGGTTGATCATGTTCATGTGATGCCAGGAAAAGAGCCTGGAAAAACAACACCTGTCAAAGAAAAAGTACAAAACATCAAACAATTAGGCGAACAAGACATAATTTTTGATTTGGCGAGCACTAACCGTTCTCATTGGATGACAGCATTAAGTAAAGCCAAACTAAAAATAGGCTTTCCATACAAATGGTACTTCTGCGGTACTTTATTTAATGTTGCCGTTCATCGCTCTGATTTTCAGCCAGAAGTGGAATGCATGTTAGATATGCTCAAGCTACTAGGCCACAACCCCTCTCACCCACTAGACTTTGCCTATCCAGATCATCGCGAACTGGTAGACACTGAAGCTCCCTATGTGCTCTATTTTAACGGCGCCTCGCAGCTGCGAAAAATATTATCCAAAGAACAAATGTTTGCGGTATTAGAGAAGGCAGTCCAAGAGAACCCAACTCATACTCACGTGTATCTGGAAGGCAAAAATGACTTTGAGAAAGGGGATTTTTGTCAAAGCCTTTTAAAATATCCTAACTTTAAAATTCAGCCGTGTTTGCCACTTGACGAACTCGTAGACTTAACGGCGAAAGCAACGTTAATGGTAGCTCCTGATACTGGCGTCCGGAACATTGCAATATCGACCCATACACCAACTGTAGGCATTTTCTATGCGACAGTGCCGTTTCGATATACGCCTTTGTATGAGCACCATGATATCGTGATGAATGCTGATGGCTCAATACCGTCCACGGTACAAATCACAGATGCAATTTCCCGTGCCCTATCGAGCCAATAACTTCATTTCGGAATTTTATAAGCAGCAATGAAAAATCTATCAATTTTAGTTTCCAATCGACTCATTAGGCTCATCGGCAACATTTTTAAAATGTTGTCATACCCTTTTCATGCTTTGTTTCCAAATAAACGCTTTACGATTCCATCTTTGTCTAAGCCGAAAGTGGTTTCTAGTGAGCAAACCAAGATTCCCAAGATAATATGGCAAACCAACTTCTCTGAACGAAGTACTTTACCTGTTTATCTTAACTATCTGTTCAATCGCCTGATGTCATTAGATTATGAGTATCGCTATGTTAGTACAGAAGAACGTGCCGAGTTCATCAAAGCAAATTCTTCTGAGCGAGTATATAACGCTTACATGCAATTAAACGATGGTGCTGCACAAGCTGATTTATGGCGACTCATTACTATCTATACCCATGGTGGTATTTACATGGATATAGACGCAACACTCGTATGGCCGCTCAAGCATATCCTGCCTCAAGATGATAACGCGATGTATGTGAAGCTTGAAAAGAATCAACACTTTACAAACTTCTTTCTCGCATCAGAACCAAAAAACCCAGATTATGAATTAGCCATCAACAAGATTGTCGAGAACATTGAAAGTCGAAATATTGCGCAAGGCGTCTATTTTTTAACGGGCCCGATGGTGATCACTGAGGTTCTAGAAAATAAACAGGTTGCTTACAAAGAAAGAAAGTACGTCTGTATACAAGGCACATTTACAAATGAGCACTTTCAATACCTAGATAAACCTCGTAGTAAATGGACACATAAAAAACCGGAAGATCTCCTCAAGTGATACGAGCTCTATATACACTTTTACTAGCCATTGCTCTTCCTTTCCTTTTACCAAGCTTATATAAACATAAGCTTGGTAAACCTTCCGTGGGCTCTCGCTGGAAAGAACATTTCGGTTTCACACCTAGCCTGAACAACCCTGAGAAAAAGCCGGTCATATGGATTCACGCTGTTTCAGTGGGAGAAGTTATTGCTGCATCACCGTTGATTAAGAAGATACATCAAGCCCAGCCAAATGCTAAAATCCTTGTCACTACTACAACTCCAACAGGTGCTAAGCAGGCAGAAAATTTAAAGGAATATGCCGAACATAGATATATGCCTCTGGATTTTACTTGGGCAGTCAAAACCTTTTTAAAAACAGTCAGGCCAAAACAGTTAATCATTATCGAAACTGAACTATGGCCCAATACATTGATAGCGGTATCTAAACAGAATATTCCTATCACTATCGCAAACGCACGTTTATCCGATAAATCGTTTCGAGGCTATACAAAAATCAAGCCTTTGTTTGATAGCTTTTCTCCTGCTTTAAGCCAAGTCATCTGTCAGCACAAAGATGATGCTAAAAGGTTTGAGAAACTGGGAATACCACAAAGTAAAGTCTATGTCTCAGGCTCCATAAAGTTCGATATCTCTATTTCAGCTAAGCAATTAGAAACGGCAAACCGACTCAGGTCTGAGTTAGGCTACTCTCGCCCGATTTGGATTGCTGCCAGCACCCATGAAGGTGAAGATGAAAAAATACTCGCTGCCCACTCACAAGTTGTTGAGCATGTACCAAATGCCCTACTCATACTGGTTCCTAGACACCCCGAACGATTTAATGATGTCATGGTACAATGCAGTGAACACTTCACAACTGTACGTCGGACAACCAAAGTAGCAGTTACAGAAAATACAAAAGTGTATTTAGGTGACACTATGGGTGAAATGTTGACACTTATTGGCGCGAGTGACGTCTGCTTTATGGGGGGGAGCTTGATTGGAAGTAAAGTGGGAGGGCATAACCTATTAGAGCCGGCCGCACTCTCAAAACCAACCCTGACTGGACCGAGTTATTTTAATTTTGCCGACATCACACAACAGTTATTGACTGCAAATAGTTGTCAAATTATCAATTCAGAGTCTGATCTAGCAGACAAAATCATTTTGCTTCTTCAGTCTCCAGCGCTCAGGGGTGAACAAGGCCAAGCAGCCTTAAATGTAGTGGAGCGGAACCGAGGCGCACTCGAAAAAACAGTCCAATACATATTTGGAGAAAAGTGATGAGTTTGAAGAAGTTGTCCAAGTTATACAACTATGTGAGATGCGTACCCAAAACACTCTTCTTTAATTTTTATTACCTTCCATTTAGCCAAGCGATAAAATTGCCAATTCTGGTTAATCATCGCACCAAGTTTGTGTCTTTAGGCGGTAAAGTATCTATTCCAAAGTCTGCCAAACTAGGGAAAATCAAACTAGGGTTTGGGCGTGTACAAATAGCAGACAACAAATACTCTCGCTTTATATGGAACGTTGATAAAAACGGGCACATTAAGTTAGGCCATCACATTAAGATAGGCACAGGTTCCAAACTTCACATCACTGGAACATTAATCATTGGTTCGGGAAGCAACTTTACGGGCGAAGCGACTATTGTTTGTCATCGAGAAATATCTTTCGGTCACAACTGTTTAGTCTCTTGGCAGACTCTATTTATGGATTCAGATCTACACAAAATTACCGATTCAGAAAATCAACAAACTAATCCAGATCAACCAATAACCATTGAAGATAAAGTATGGGTTGGCGCTAGGTCTACGATTCTTAAAGGGGCTCACGTAGCAACCAATTCCGTTATCGCAAGTACTTCTACTGTGTCTCGTCAGTTTGACGGCAATACCGTTATAGGTGGCAACCCCGCACATGCCATTGCAGACTTTACAGGGAAAGCGTTCCACCTATAACACTTAGAGCCTACAATTTTTCATATTCCATAAAGACAGTCGTATAAAAACGTAAAAACGATAAATTTCACGAGTCACTTTAAAATAAATAGGCGTTTTGAGTTTCGCTCCGCTATTTTGAATCGTGGTTCCCATGTCTGCAGGATCTAACACTAAATAAGGAATAATACCGGTACACTTTAAACCTGTGCGGTATGACTCACCGATATGGTTATCCACTGCGCATAACCAGCGCTTACTCTTATCAAGAAGCTTCTTTGCGCCGCTAGGAGAAATACTGTATCCACGTGTTCCCCCACGGTTATCGTGCCAAAATACACTGTGAGAACCATTAATCTCTTCTAATAGAGTCGCTTTGCCATTTTGCGGCTCAACTCGAATATATTCATAACCTCTATTATGCATTTGCCCTAAAGTGTTTAAAGACGACTTCATAAAGTGAGTAGGCAAACAATCGTCTTCAATAATCAAAATCGGCTCATTGAGTTCTATGCATTTTTGCCATAGACGATAATGACTGGCATAACAACCACGCTCACCTGGAGTTAATGGTCTGCTACGAAATATTCTCCGATGTTGATCATCCGGTAAATTGATCAAGTCTTCAGGCAGGCCTTTTCGTCCATCGACAGCATTGAAGAACTCAAATTTGATGTCTTGAGCTTCTAGCGTATTCTGGATTCTCTCTTGTCGCTCAGTAGACTCTATCAACGATATTACAAAAACTTTCATAGAGAACACCTTTATAAAAACAACTTTGTTACGTCTTTAAGCACAGACCAGAAAAATCGAATACGGAAAATACGCATGATATTCAAATCACGATCTGTAATATTCATATGTTCTTTAATGACATTGAAATCAAGATTAGGGTTAACCCGAGATAAACGCTCAAAATACCTCATAGATAGCACTCTGCATGTTAAGGTCGTTAGAGGTGTCTGCTTATAAAAACGTGTTCTCATATCAAAATCATTACAAACAAACCTTTCTAATACCTCTTTCTTCATGCTTTCATTCTCAGCCCATCGATAATAAGAAAGATTCGCTTTAACTCTAATCGAATTATAACTATTGATATAGCGACATAAGAAGTCATAATCTGCTGTAGGGTATAAATCCGGGTTAAAGCCTCCAATATCCAAGCACACCTGTTTATCCATAAGTATGCCCAACGAGCCTGGGTTAATATTTCCCCAAAAGCAATCCTTTAATTTAAGTTCTTTTTCTTTTATTTTCTTATCACCATTATATGGATGAATATCACTTTGGTTGGTAAAGCTCTGGTTATCTACTTTAACAAAACTATATTTTTTGTATTTTGAAACAATATCTAACCAGTCTTTATCGAGTAAATCATCATCATTAAGTATTGTAATTCTACTTGCGTCGGCAAGTTCAATACATCGATTCCAATTCCCAAACATACCGATATTTTCATCATTAATATAATAACGAATATTACTGTCTATACCTTTTAAACTCTCTATTATTTGCTTAGAGAATTCTCGACTATCGTCATTATCAACAATCACTATTTCAAACTTGATATGTCCCGATTGCTGAGCAGCAGACTTTACGGCTTCCAGTAGAAGTTTTGGCCTTCTATAAGTAGGAATTGTGATTGAGACTTCGACCGCCTCTTCTTGCTCTATTACATTACTCCACAATAATTGAGACTTTACTGCTGTATATTTATTAAAGTGATTGGTAGTCGATGTTAAATCAAACATTTTATTTTGGACCTAAAAGATCTTTAATACCTTCTTGCAGTGAAATTTTTTTCTTCCACCCGGGAAGTGGGGTATAAGCATGATGAGGAGGAGCCATTACTTCTCTGTCACGATAAGGGCGCATCCCCCAATTGATTCTGAGTGGTAGCTGGGTAACACTTTCAACAAGGCTAACTAGCTCTCTTAGCGACGTGTCATCCCCAGTTAAAATGGAAAATTCCTCACGTCTAGGAGTATCTGATAAGGCGACTCGCTTTAATGCTACATTCAACGCGTTAATAGCATCACTAATGTGGCAAGCTTCAAACCTTTGTTCACCGAGGCTCATATCTAAATCATTGCCTTTCTCAGCGGTTTCAATCAGTAATTGAATAATTTTTTTTCGGTGATCTTCTTTGCCGTAGGTATCGTTGAAATGTAAATGTAGGCTATGCCATTTATAAGCATCAGAGTAGAAATTCAATAACTCCTGAAAAGCCTGCTTGGTTGCAGCATATAGGTTGGCGTAACGATAATGCTCTCCCTCAAACTTTTGCCATGTTGTACCTACATTGACGATTCGACATGTGCCCGTTTGATTCATCGCTTCGAGTAGTTGAGTGCCAAATACAATATTAGCCTCTAGCATCGGGGTGATATCACTTTCCTGATGGGCAACCCGATAACAGGTAGCAAGATGCAAGACGACATCAATGTCCGTTAACGCAGCCTTAATTGAACTGATTGTTCCATCGTATTCATGAATATGAGCACCTGTAATAGAGCCATTGTTTGCCCTTACCAATGCATGAACGTCATACTCATTTCTCAAGGTGGCAATAAATTGCTGACCAATAAAGCCTGTCGCACCTGTCACTAATACTTTCATAAGAATGGGCTCTCATAGTTTTCTAAACTGGGAAATGATTGATCTCTCTCAGAAATAATCAATTCTCCTAGTGGTACACCCTCAGTGTCTAGGCCCACACTTGACCATAAAATACCCTTATCTAGCTCTGGCGCATAAACATTATCAGTTTTGTAAAGCAACGTCGCATGCTCTGATCGCGTAAGAAAGCCATGAGCAATACCTTTAGGGAGATAGACAAGTTGTGGTTTATTTGCATTCAATTCCACCGTAACAAGCTTGCCATAAGTCTGGGATGATTTCCGGATATCAACGAAGAAGTCGAGTACTTCCCCCTCTAGGCAAGTCACGATTTTGTTATGTGCAGCAGGTGGCTCTTGAAAGTGAAGTCCCCGCAGAACATTCTTTTTCGATACAGAATAAAACTCTTCTTGAAGGTCAAACTCAGAAATTGGCGTACCTTCAAAGAAGCTTGGATGGAAGGTTTTAATAAAGGCGCCGCGATGATCTTCAAACTTTGGAAGATCAATTAAGTAGCAGCCTGAAATATCGAGGTGCGTTATATTCATAAAATAAAGCCAATGATTTCTCATTGGCTTTCCATTCTTTATTGCTGTTTTTAGAAACTAACACCGAAAAACTCTTCAAACTTTTCGATAACAAAGTCCAAGTGATCTTGCCCTAGACCTGGATAAACACCAATCCAGAAAGTGTTATTCATGATCAAGTCTGTGTTAGTTAAATCACCGACCACTCGATAATGCACATTATCAAAATACGGTTGACGGGTCAGGTTACCGGCAAACAGAAGACGAGTACCAATCTTATATTGGTCCATGAACCTCAGCAGATCGACGCGATCAATACCTGAGTCTTCACGTATAGTAATTGGGAAACCAAACCAAGAAGGCTCTGAGTTCTCCGTCGCTTCTGGCAGAATAATAAACTCTTCACATGACGCTAAGCCGTCACGTAAATACACATAGTTGTCCTTACGTTTTTGAACGAGCTCTTCTACTCTATCCATCTGAGCAAGGCCGCATGCTGCCTGCATGTCGGTAATTTTCAAGTTGTAACCTAGATGAGAGTAGGTGTACTTATGGTCATAACCATCAGGAAGTGAGCCTAGCTGCTGGTCAAAGCGCTTGCCACAAGTATTGTCACAGCCCGGTGGACAATAGCAGTCACGTCCCCAATCACGAAAAGACTCTACTAACTTGCGTAGTTCTTTATCTTTTGTAAAAACAGCGCCTCCCTCACCCATGGTGATATGGTGAGCAGGATAAAAGCTGACGGTGGCAATATCACCAATCGTTCCAACCATTTGACCATTGTATGTTGAGCCTAAAGCATCACAACAATCTTCGATTAACCAAAGGTTGTACTTATCGGCAACACGACGCGCTTCGGTAAGGTCAAATGTATTACCCAAAGTGTGAGCCACCATGATTGCCTTAGTTTTCTCCGAAACGGCAGCTTCTATCATTTCTGGCTTAATTTGGTAGGTTGGAATATCGACATCAACAAATACAGGCACCAAGCCATTTTGGATCGTTGGGTTTACTGTCGTAGGGAAACCTGCAGCAACGGTAATCACTTCGTCACCAGGTTTTAGTTGACGTTCACCTAGTTTAGGGGATGTTAGTGCAGTTAACGCAAGAAGGTTAGCTGAAGAACCTGACGTCGTAGTCAACACATAAGGAACCCCCAAGTACTCTCCTAGGCGCTGCTCAAAAGCGTCATTGAATCGACCTGTTGTTAACCAGCCATCAAGAGAGGCTTCAACCATTAATTGTAGTTCTCTTGCTCCAAGCACTTTACCTGAAGGAGGAACCACACTTTTTCCACCAACAAACTCTTTAGGTGCGTACTCTAGCTCTGCATATTGCTCTACAAGGTCTGCAATTTGAGCTCTTAATTGCTCTTTCGACATTATCTATTACCTGCTCTTGCGGTCATGTATTCTTTGATTTCATTTATCGTGTAGGACTTAATGTCTTCACCACTAAGCCAAGCTTTTTGCCAGCTTACAATTTTCTCCAGCGTCGTATCTAGGCTCCAAACAGGTTGCCAGTTCAAGCGCATCTTTGCTTTAGAACAATCCAACTTTAGGTAATGAGCTTCATGAGGATGAACCTCTTGGCTCAAGAACCATTGAGCATCTTCACCCCACAACTGTGCTATTCGATTGACGATGTGCTCAACAGGTTGAGCATCTTCATCTCTAGGGCCAAAGTTCCATCCTTCGGCAAAGCTCGGGCCTTCTAAGTATAACTTTTCAGCGATAGCGATATAACCTGATAATGGCTCTAAAACATGCTGCCATGGTCGAATGGCGTAGGGGCTTCTGATCTCAACTTTCTTATTATTGGCAAATCCTTGAAGAATATCAGGGATAAGGCGGTCCTCAGCCCAGTCACCACCACCGATCACGTTACCAGCTCGAACCGATGCGAGTGCACAGCCATGTTCTTGATACTTATCTGAGTTGAAGAAAGATTGACGATAAGATGAGGCCACCAATTCAGCACAGCCTTTGCTATTACTGTATGGGTCATACCCTCCCATGGGTTCATCTTCTCGGTAACCCCATACCCACTCACGGTTTTCATAACATTTATCGGAAGTGATATTGACGACCGATTTGACACCACCAACTTGTTTAATGGCTTCCAGGAGATACACGGTTCCCATAACGTTTGTCGAATAAGTTTCGATGGGTTCTTCATACGAAAGACGAACGAGAGGCTGAGCAGCCATATGGAAAACAATTTCAGGCTTAAAGTCATGTATTGCCTGTCTTAAATGCGTAAAGTCGCGAATGTCTCCTTCTTGCGATGACATCCCCTCCCATACCTTTGCTTCTTCAAACAGGCTTGGGGTCGTTGGCGCTGGTAGAGAGTAACCTTGGACAACCGCCCCCATTTCTTGTAACCACAGAGACAGCCAACTTCCTTTAAAACCTGTATGGCCAGTGACAAAAACTCGCTTACCTGTCCAAAACTTAGGATTCATGCTTTACTCCCAAACTTTCCAAGGCGCTTTACCTGACTGCCAAAGGCTTTCAAGATACACCTTGTCACGCAATGTATCCATTGGCTGCCAAAAGCCATGGTGCTCAAAAGCCATCAGTTCGCCATCTTTCGCTAATTGATTTAAAGGGTACTGCTCCCAAACACAGTCATCACCATCAATGTAGTTCAATACCTCTGGTGAGAGAACAAAGAAGCCGCCGTTAATCATCGCCCCATCACCTTTGGGTTTTTCTTTAAAGCTCTGTACTTGGCCCTCTTTCATGTCCAAGGCACCAAAGCGACCAGGTGGAAACGTTGCCGTCAATGTTGCTTTCTTACCATGTGACTTATGAAATTTGATAGTTTCAGTAATATCAATATCACCGACACCATCGCCATAAGTAAAGCAGAAAGCCTCATCGTCCTTCAGGTAGTCTGCGACACGCCCTAAGCGTCCACCTGTCATAGAATTGTCACCTGTATCTACCAGTGTGACAGTCCAAGGCTCTGCACGCTTACGGTGAACCTTCATCTCATTATTTTGCATATCAAATGTAACATCAGACATATGCAGAAAGTAGTTAGCGAAATATTCTTTAATGACATAACCTTTATAGCCACAGCAAATAATGAATTCATTAATACTATGCGAGGAATACTGTTTCATGATGTGCCATAAGATCGGTTTTCCACCGATCTCAACCATTGGCTTAGGTTTTACAGAGGTTTCTTCACTTAGGCGCGTTCCTAAGCCGCCTGCGAGAATAACTGCTTTCATTACTATCTCCAGTTATTAGACGCTACTTTGCGGGAGTAAAGGCGTCCGAGTGAAAGTGTTTCAATGGTAAATTATGATCTGAGAATAATGCTTTGGCTGCTTCAATCATAGAAAGAGAACCGCATGCATATACATCGTACGGTTCTAAATTGGCAATGTCCTCGATAACGGCATTTTGCACATAACCTACTCGACCTCCCCATTCTGGAGATCGAGACAAAACAGGGATAAAGCGGATGTGCTTGTTACCTTTCAGAAGTTTTATAAACGCCTCATCATAAATTTCATCTGGCGTTCTCATCCCCCAATAAATGGCTACATCCCTTTTATCATTATCGTGAATTAGTTGTTCGACCATGGCTTTTACAGGCGCAATTCCCGTCCCTGTCGCTAAGAAAACAATGGGCCGATTGGACGCTCTCACAAAGAATGTACCTTTAGGCCCTTCAATACGCATCAACTGATGGTCTTTTAGGTCATTAAACAGAAGATCTGACATCTTGCCCTTAGGGACCTTACGAATATGCAGTTCTAACTCCTGACTATCAACCATTGCATTAGCAATTGAATAACTGCGTTTCACTCCCTTAAAAATGAGGTCTAGATACTGCCCCGGACGAAAAATGAAGTTAGCCGTGGGAGGAAAGCGAAACTTGATGATCAAGATATCCTCTGTAGGAAAAGTGATATTGGACACTTTACACGGCAGGGTTTGCTGTTTAATTGCGCTAAGTTCTGGATAGAATTCAGCTTCAAGGACCAAGTCCGATATGGCTTTAGACTGGCAGGTCAGAATGGTCCCAGAGTGTACTTTTTCACCAAGTTCATTCAGCACTTCTCCGGAAATAACCTTTGCTTCGCAGACACCACAATCTCCGTTTTTACAACTATGTTCCAGCGCGATCTCCTGCGATAGTGCATCATCTAATAAATTATCTTGGCTGCTAAAACGCACTCCTGAGGGAGAAAGGGTTATGTCATATTGCATCGGTTTTATGTATTAAGTTACAAGAAAATAGGCCTAGATTATAGTATTTAGGGCAAGACTGTGCGAGACGAAAAGCAACAATCAGGGGGTTATTTGGATTGATAACCAATCCACCTCACACCAATGAATATTGCGCTTACCGACTTCCTTTTCAAACGACCTTTTCAATCTATCCAAGTTGCTCTGCTTCCAGCCATTTCCTGATTGCTGATAGCATTTATCAAAATCGATTATCCACACTTTGTTCTGTTCATCTATCAGGATATTGTGAATATTAAGGTCGGTGT
Organism: Vibrio sp. Isolate25; assembly: GCF_022398025.1. Classification (NCBI taxonomy): domain Bacteria; kingdom Pseudomonadati; phylum Pseudomonadota; class Gammaproteobacteria; order Vibrionales; family Vibrionaceae; genus Vibrio; species Vibrio sp. Isolate25. The sequence continues at coordinate 78,806 of NZ_JAKEUT010000006.1, read as the reverse complement.
GATTGACTTGCGCATCATGCATCTTGCGAATTTCGCAGCCAATCTTCTGATACATTTCTGCGGGAAGTGGCTTTTCTATCAGAATAGAAACCAAATCTCGTGCATTAGGGATTTTCTCACTCAGAAGATCCGCTTGGTAAGTGAAGCCAGCTTTCACCGCTCGGGCAGCAATTGGCCTAGGCACGTTGACGCCAGATTCAATCAAAGTATTTAGCAGCTGAAATTCCTGATAGCCGCGAGTTTTTTCCCAGCTTGAAAAGAGATAGCTATCTTCCACTAGTTTTCCAAACAAACCACCGCGACGATAATGCCTGAGTGCCGCTTCGATAGTTTTCGTTTGCACAAACCAAGTGGTTCCACGTCCTTGGGCGCTACCGATGACTTTACCGGCATTTTGCCAAAATTCAGCGTCAAACACCTGCTTAGGGTCTTCCTTAAGCAAGCTTTCGTCATACCATATGGTTTGGTTGTCCAATTGCACGGTTTTCATGCGGTGGCTATCTCTGATTAAATTTCAGTGGTCATTTTACATTTATTGACTGCCTCTGCATAATCTTCACCATTGCTAGCCAAAAGAATTATTTATGAGCCTTTTTTCTTCTGCCCCTGAGTCTTTGTGCATTCTGCGTTTATCTGCGATTGGCGATGTGTGTAACACCGTTGCGGCAGTGCAAGCCATTCAACGTCAGTGGCCGCAAACCGACATTGTCTGGATAACAGGTAAGCTTGAAGCCAAGCTGATTGAAGGCATACCCGGCATTCGTGTGATAGTTTTTGACAAGAAGGAAGGCTGGCAAGGCTATAAAAAACTCTGGGCGACACTAAAAGGACAAAAATTCGATGCACTACTGCACATGCAGTACGCATTTAGAGCCAGTATTGCCACCCTTGGCATTAAGGCAAAATACAAGCTCGGCTTTGATTCTATCCGCAGTCAGGACTTCCAAACTCTGTTCACCAATGTCAAAGTGGCGTCACCTGATTCCATGCACGTCTTAGATGGGCTGCTCGCCTTTGGCCGCACACTTGGCGTTGAAGATATGAGTCCCGTCTGGGTGCTTGAATATTCAGATTCAGATAAACATTGGGCACAACAGCAATTATCTGCCGACAAACGCAACCTAGTTGTCGTGCCTGCGGCAAGTAAAGCCTACAAGAACTGGACAGCAGAAGGCTACGTCGAACTTATCCAGCACGCCGTCAATCAAGGCTGGCAGGTCACCTTAGCTGGTAGCCCAGCGCAAGTAGAATTAGACCTCGCAAAGAAAATTGAGAGCAAGCTGACATGCACTGTCAACAATCAGGTCGGCCAAAGTTCGCTGAAGCAAATGCTGGCACTGTTAGACCAAGCTGATTTGGTGATCGCACCGGATACTGGCCCTGCGCATATGGCCAATGCGGTCAATACACCGGTTATTGGTTTGTATGCCCACCATAATCCTGAACGCACTGGGCCTTATCAATATCGCCAATATGTAGTGTCTGCTTATGAAGACGCAATTCAAGCTGAAACGGGGAAATCTGCAACTCAGCTTAGCTGGCGTGCCCGTGTCAAAGACAAAAACGCCATGCAGCGCATTCAACCTCAGCAAGTCATCGCCATGTTTGATAAAGTAACCACAGAACTCCATTTACAATAAACTCCGAGAGACTTCAGAGGTACCACAGTGAGTAAACCAACCATTGCCGTCGCACTTATCGTCAAGAACGAAGCGCAGCACCTGAAAGCTTGTTTAGAAACTGTTCACGACTGGGTTGACGAGATTGTGGTACTTGACTCCGGAAGTACAGACAATACCGAACAGATTGCACGCCGTTTTACGGACAAGTTTTTCGTCAATCCTGAATGGCCTGGCTTTGGCCCTCAACGTCGCTTGGCTCAGTCCTATGTTGAGTCGGATTACGTCCTGTGGTTAGATGCCGATGAGCGGGTCACTCCTGAGCTCAAGCAAAGTATTTTAGATTCAGTGAGTGCCAACAAGCCGGATACCATTTATCAAACGGCGCGTCTAAGCTGGGTGTTTGGACGCTATATTCGTCATTGCGGTTGGTACCCAGACCGTGTACTGCGCTTATACCCGACAAAGCTGACGCAGTACAATGACGCTCTGGTTCATGAAAAAGTCGAGGTGGCGAAAACCATGAAAGTCGAAAACTTGAATGGCGACTTGATTCACTTCACCTATAACGACATGAATCACTACTTAGTGAAGTCGGCGGGCTATGCCAAAGCCTGGGCTGAACAGCGCGAGAAAAAAGGTAAGAAAAGCAGCATCTCACAAGGCATTTTGCACGCATTAGGCTGCTTCTTGAAAATGTATGTTGTTAAAGCCGGCTTTCTTGATGGCAAGCAAGGCTTCTTGCTCTCCCTACTTTCAGCACACTCTACTTTTGTGAAATATGCGGATCTGTGGATTCGCAGTGAAACAGACAAGATGCCGGATAAATTCTAATCTTTTCAATCCAGACAAAGGGCGATATTTCTATCGCCCTTTTTTATTAATTCAGCTTACGGCTTATCCATGGTTGTAACTCTCTCGAGACCACATCTATATCAATTCTGGCCATATTTTCCTGACTGGCTTTATCTTCTGCCTCTGGTGGGCAAAAAGCGATATGGTTGCCTGCCGAGTTAATTGGTTTCCAGCGCAGCGGTGTCGCTGAACGCTTACTTGGAAAAAAGCCAACGGTCGGTACATCTATCGCCGCCGCGATATGCAAGGGCCCAGTAGAACCTGCAATAAACAAGTCGGCACAGGCGATAGAACAAGAAAAATCGACTAAGCCATCGTTCTTATCGTACACCACCGAGGCTCTGCCCTTTTCTTTTAGTAGGCTATGTAACTCAGCGGCTTTCTGTTCTTCTCCCGGCCCAGCTGTCAGTATAATTTCAAACGGCTCCGGCATATCGCAAATTAACTGAGAGTACTGCTGAAGAGATAAGTTATTGGCTGAGCCACCACTACCGGCATGAACGAACACCCATTGTTTCTCTACATTTAAATCCAACTGTAGTGAGAGTTTGTGCTTTTGTTGCTGCAGATCGTCAGCTGAGAAAGAGAGGTAAGGCGCATCAGGCTCAACCACTGCTTGACCAATATCCGTTAAAAACGCACGCACTAAGTCTAGGTTGTATTCGTATTCTGGTTTTGCTGATTGTGAACGCTTTTGTTTGATACGTTTGTTGTAAAAGATCTGCGCCAGCTTTGTCGCCGGAGCAAGGCGATATGGAATTTTCGCTTTCCAGACCAATTTCGCGTTATATGTCGTAGAGAAAAGGTTGATGGATGCATCAAAGCGCTCCGCTTTTATTTGCTCAATCAAAGTCGATTGCGCGTGCTTAGAGCCCTTCTTCGTTGGATCAACCAGCACTTTATCAATCCAAGGACAAAGCTCTGCCAGGGCCACTGTGTAATTAGGTACTAGCGCTGTAATCTGACAATCCGGCATAGAGGCTTTCAGCATCGCGAAACTGGGCCAAGCCAGCATAAAGTCGCCTATTTTGTCGTTACGAACCACCAGTATCTTTTTCATTACTTTTCCTAACTCTCAATCTTTGCTCCCAATGATAACGGCTAAGTTGGGTAAATGTGAGCCTTTTTGTTACCATTAAGCGATATAAAAGAATCATTTGAGTAACTGACTGTGAGCAAAAAACGCCTTTCCCGAGTGATCTATCCAGGGACCTTTGATCCGATTACTAATGGCCATTTGGATTTAATCGAACGTGCGGCAGATATGTTTGATGAAGTGATCATTGCTGTTGCTGCCAGCCCAAGTAAGAACACCATGTTTACGCTAGAAGAGCGCGTAGCTTTTGCACAGCAGGTGACTCAGCATTTGGACAATGTAATCTCGAAGGGATTTTCCGGTTTGATGGTCGACTTTGCGAAGCAAGAAAATGCGAACGTTCTTATCCGTGGTTTACGTACCACAGTCGACTTTGAGTACGAATTTGGTTTAACTAATATGTATCGTAGACTGATGCCCGGATTAGAAAGCGTTTTTCTCACACCCGCAGAAGAGCATGCATTTATCTCCTCGACCATAGTCCGTGAAGTGGCTATTCATGGTGGTGATGTCACCAACTTTGTACCAAAAGCGGTCGCGGAAGCGCTAAAAAGCAAAGCGAAAGTCTAACTTTAATAGAAATATAGAGCTGGCATAAAGCCTCAGCTCTATATTTGACTACTTCTGGCAATGGCTACAAAAAAACGTATTGCGCTGGCCAATTTTCTGCTCTTCAATCGCTTCACCACAGCTAGGGCAAGCTTCACCTGCTTTGCCATAAATTTGCAGCTCTTGAGCAAAATAGCCCGGTTTACCATCCGCCTGAGCAAAATCTTTTAATGTCGTCCCGCCCTGCTTAATGGCCGTATCGAGCACCTGTTTAATCTCTTTAACCAAACGTTGCCACTCTTTCGCCGTTAGTGTGCCTGCTGCCCGTGTCGGATGGATACGTGCACTAAATAATGACTCATTGGCGTAGATATTTCCTACCCCAACTACGACTTTGTTATCCATAATGAACTGCTTCACCGCGACGCGCTTATTCTTTGCCTTGTCCGCGATATATTGCGCATCAAAGTCTTCCGTTAGCGGCTCTGGTCCCATCCGGCCCAACGCATCATGTTTACCATCTTCGGTCCACAACCAAGCCCCAAAACGTCTGGGGTCGTTATAACGTAGTACCTTGCCATTGGTCAGTTTCAGATCGACGTGATCGTGTTTCCCCGGCTCCATGTCTGCATCCAGTACACGCAACGATCCTGACATCCCCAAATGGACAATCGCGCTGCCTACATCGGTTTCAATTAGCAAATATTTAGCACGACGAGAAATACTGCGGATCACCTGACCTTCCATCTTCTTTAGCTCATGCGGGATATCCCAACGCAGCTTAGGGGTACGAAAAGTCAGCTTGGCAACAGTTTGTCCAGCCAGATGAGGAGTGATCCCCATACGGCTGACTTCAACTTCAGGTAATTCAGGCATAGTGGTTAAGCAATTAATAATTCTGGGCGTTTAAGGTAGCAGATATTCCGGAGCAACTGAAACAGCGATCCATTGATCCTGCCAGTTTTTCAGCAGCCAAAATTGCGGCGTTTGGTAGAAGGTGATCCTTTGAGGCTCTTCCTGATCACGATACCAGACTTCAATCGTCTGCGGTGCGGACAATTGAGGCTTTAAGCTATCAAACGTTTTCTGGTCTACTTCGGTCCCGACGAGACCCACCCAGCGCTCAACCAATTCCTGCGCAGCAAGGGGGCTTTGCTGAGTCAGAACCCATTCACCATTTACGAATTCCAACGACCAGTCAGAAAAATGCAGAGCTTTCAATTCTGCGGAGGGGTTGAGCAAATAAGGGTAAGGACTAACTTCAGCGGTTGTTTGGTCGTCAATCAAATAGGTTTTGATGATAGTCGGCAAATTGAGGATCGCGATAAACGCGATAATGCCCAATATCATGATGTTATTCCAGCGACGGCGTCGTGAGGTAGAAACACGCATGAACTTATACTTCCCTAAAGGTAACTACAAGAAAGGTAGCAGAAAATAGCAAAGGGGGGAATGAAACAAAGGGGAAGAACGGTTGGTTGCTATTAGGATAACAAGCAATAAAAAACCCAGCGAGAACGCTGGGTTTCAAATACAGACTTCTGTTTAAGAAGCTTCAAAGAAGAATCAATTACTTGATTTTCGCTTCTTTGTACATAACGTGCTGGCGAACAACTGGATCAAACTTTTTGATCTCAAATTTGCCTGGCATGTTACGTTTGTTCTTGTCAGTAGTGTAGAAGTGACCAGTACCTGCAGAAGATACTAGACGGATTTTCTCACGTACGCCTTTCTTTGCCATTGCCTATTTCCTCTTAAACGTTTTCGCCGTTTGCGCGAATGTCAACAAGAACAGCATCAATGCCCTTCTTATCGATGATACGCATACCTTTAGCAGATAGACGTAGTTTAACAAAACGTTTTTCGCTCTCTACCCAGAAACGATGAGTTTGTAGGTTCGGCAGAAAACGACGCTTAGTAGCATTGCGTGCGTGTGAACGGTTGTTACCCGTTACTGGACGCTTACCAGTTACTTGGCATACTCGTGACATGAATGTCTTCTCCAAAATCGTTTCAGCTCGATATCAACCTTGGTGGCCGAACCTCTCTAGTTCTCTAAGAAGAATTTCGAGGTCTTATACCGCTATGGAAACCCATACAAGGCTATCAAAGGTCGCGCATTATACTAACTTGACTAGCATTGCTCAAGACCCGAACAGATCCTTTTTCAAGGTTTTCGTGATCTTTTTTAGGCAGAGCTGATAATAGTTCAAAAAATGTCGGGGGATTGTAGCAGAATTCGCGCAACTCACAACAAATAATGTGATTTAAATCCATCCACGCTCTGCAAAGGAGACCACCTCTCCATCTCCGACGACGAAATGGTCGAGAATTCGAATATCCACTAGCGCCAATGCATCACTGATTCGCTGGGTAATTCTACGGTCGGCTTGGCTTGGTTCCGCAATCCCTGATGGGTGATTATGAGCAAGAATCAACGCTGCCGAGTTAAACTCTAATGCCCGTTTGACAACTTCTCTTGGATAAACAGACGCTGCATCAATCGTACCTTCGAACATCACTTCGTCTTTAATTACCCGATGCTGATTATCGAGAAACAAAATATAGAAAGCTTCACGCTGGCGATCGCGCAGCATACTCGAAAGGTAAAGTTTGGTTTGTTGCGGGCTGGTCAGAGCCTCCCCTCGCTGTAAGGTTTCACTCAAATAGCGCTGTGTCATCTCAAGTACCGCTTGAAGTTGGACATATTTCGCCTCACCGAGCCCTTTATGCTGGCAGAACTCTTCTTTGCTCGCAGCGAATAAACTTCGTAACGAACCCAGCTCTTTGAGTAGTTTGTCTGACAGCTGAAGAACATTCATGCCCTGAGTACCGGTACGCAAGAAAATCGCCAGCAATTCAGCATCGGTAAGTGACTGCGGGCCTCTGGTTAACAGCTTTTCTCTCGGCATTGACTCACGAGGTAACATAGTTAGAACACACCCTTCTACGGTAAACACAGTGCCTCTAGCTTAAACAAGCTTGTCATCAAGCTCGTGCGCTGAAACTTTATCTTCGAAGTAGTGAAAGATTTTCTGTAAATAATAGGTATATAAAGAAGCAAAAAATAAAAAAGCAAAAACGTGCTGAATCTGCAACAACACTTTCCATTTCTAGAGTCTCTGATTGCTGCGTGGTAATCTACCCCCAGTATTTTTTAAGGATGATCATCATGCAAACACTCGCGGGCAAAAAGATCCTACTTGGTATCGGTGGTGGTATTGCCGCTTATAAATGTGCCGACCTAACACGTCGTCTGATTGAACGTGGCGCTGAAGTTCAGGTTGTTATGACCAAAGCAGCAAAAGAGTTCATTACCCCCTTAACGATGCAGGCAGTCTCTGGTCGCCCAGTTTCCGACAGCTTATTAGATCCAGCGGCAGAAGCCTCTATGGGCCATATTGAGCTGGCAAAATGGGCGGATTTGGTCTTACTCGCTCCCGCAACGGCGGATCTGATCGCACGAATGGCTGCGGGCATGGGCAATGACTTGCTGACCACACTGGTACTTGCAACCGATGCTCCAATTGCAGTCTCTCCGGCCATGAACCAGCAGATGTATCGCAATCCAGCCACACAAGAAAATATCGCGACGTTAAAAAGGCGTGGCATGCATATTTGGGGGCCCGCTGCTGGTGAGCAAGCTTGTGGTGATATTGGCCCTGGCCGCATGTTAGAGCCGATGCAATTAGTTGACTTATGTGAACAGTTTTGGGGCGACAAACCTCTTAGCGGTAAATCGATATTGATTTCTGCCGGCCCAACCCGCGAAGCTATTGATCCGGTACGCTACATTACCAATCATAGCTCAGGGAAAATGGGCTTTTCATTAGCAGAAGCAGCAGCTCAGCTCGGTGCGACGGTCACGTTAGTCGCAGGCCCAGTGACTCTTCCAACGCCAGTCGGCTCGAAGCGCATTGATGTTTCCAGCGCAGAAGACATGTACAACGCTGTCATGGATAAAGCTTGTGAACATGATGTTTTCATTAGCTGTGCCGCTGTAGCGGATTATCGCCCACAAGCAGTGGCTGAGCAGAAAATTAAGAAGACGGATGACAGCGATCAAATGACCATCACTATGGTTAAAAACCCAGATATTGTCGCGTCCGTTGCCGGTATGACTCAGCAGCGCCCGTTTACCGTTGGTTTCGCTGCAGAAACGCAAGATGTGGAACATTACGCGCGAACTAAGCTGACCAAGAAAAATCTCGATATGATTTGTGCCAACGATGTCTCATTAGAGGGGCAAGGCTTCAACAGCAACAACAATGCGATTAACCTATACTGGAAAGATGGTGAGCAATCACTTACCCTTGCATCAAAACAACAAATTGCGAAGCAGATACTTACAATTATCGCCGCAAAGTTAGACAATTAAGTCGCTATTCTAACAATCAAAAATTCGTCTATTCCGTTCACCTTAGCTTAGTAAGGTGGACGAATGCCTGTGTTTATGGGCATCAACAGTGGTAACAAAAGGAACTCGTTCATGGCCGGAACAAGAAAAAGTAATCGCCGGGAAGAAATCTTACAAGCACTTGCTCAAATGTTGGAATCCAACGATGGTGGCTCTCGTATCACCACCGCCAAACTTGCCAAGCATGTTGGAGTCTCGGAGGCGGCGTTATATCGTCATTTCCCCAGTAAAGCTCGCATGTTTGAAGGCCTGATCGAGTTCATTGAAGAGTCCTTAATGTCACGTATTAACCGTATTCTGGATGAAGAAAAAGACACGCTGACACGTATACGACTGGTTCTCCAGTTGATTCTGGCATTTGCTGAGCGTAACCCTGGCCTAACCCGTATTCTTTCAGGACACGCATTGATGTTCGAGAATGAACGCCTACGTGATCGTATCAATCAATTGTTTGAACGCATTGAAACATCCATCCGTCAGATCTTGCGTGAGCGCAAGCTGAGAGAAGGCAAATCCTTCCCTGTCGATGAGACCATTCTGGCAACGCAGTTACTCGGTCAGGTGGAAGGTAGCTTGAACCGTTTTGTGCGTTCAGACTTTAAATATCAACCGACCGCCAATTTTGAACAATACTGGTCACTCTTAAGTGCACAGATCAAGTAATCACTATGAGCAAAAAAAATAGCGTCGAAAAGCCTCAATTTACACTAGCCCTGCTCCACCCCAAATATTGGGGGGTTTGGTTTGGGTTTGGTTTGTTGGCTCTGACAGTCAACCTTCTACCTTATGCGGTACTGCTTAAAATAGGCCGAGGCATCGGAGCGATCGGTATGAAGCTGGGTAAATCCCGGGTAAAGATCGCTAAGCGTAATCTTGAATTGGCCTTTCCGGAGATGGAAGAGACAGAAGTCGAGCGCATGGTCGTAGAAAACTTCAAAAATACCGGTATGGCTTTGATTGAGACAGGCATCACTTGGTTTTGGCCGACGTGGCGTTTCAAACGTATTTTGATTGCGAAAGATATCGAAGAGCTAAAGAGACTCAATGACGAAGGTAAAGGTGTACTACTTTGCTGCGTGCATGCCCTCAATTTGGAAATTACCGCGCGAGCTTTTGGTGTACTTGGCCTACCGGGTTATGGCGCTTACCGCCCCCACACAAACCCGGCTTACGAGTTCATCCAATATAGAGGACGCACACGTAACGGCAACCAACTCATTTATCGTCGTGATCTTAAACAGATGGTACGCGTGTTGCGCCAAGGCCATCGCCTGTTCTACCTACCAGATCAGGACTACGGCCATAACAAATCTGTGTTCGTGCCTTTCTTTGCCGTCGAAGAAGCCTGTACAACGACAGGAACCAGCATCCTTGCTTACACTAGTAAGAGTGCCATCGTGCCAGGTTCTGGATTCCGTAACCAAAACGGCAAGTACGAAATCATGGCGGATAAGTCTATCGACCAAGATTTTCCACAAAAAGATGAAACGGCGGCCGCGGCCTACATGAATAAATTCGTCGAAGAGATTATCATGCGCGCTCCGGAACAGTGGATGTGGCTACACAAGCGTTTCAAGTCGATGCCAGACCACTCTCTCACTAACTCAAGATATCAATAACATAGGTGCTGCTTTCAATGAGCAACAACGATAAAAATAGCATCGATAAACATTTGCATAACCCTACCTTCGAGTGGGCATTTTTACATCCTAAACACTGGGGGACATGGCTGGGCATTTTATTTGCCGCCCTGTTTGCTTTTATTCCGTACCGCTGGCGCGATAACTTGGCACGCAAACTGTCCGTCTTTGCAGTGCGTAAAAACGGACGAGTGGTACGCCGAGCGCGTGTCAATCTTGAGTATTGCTTTCCTGAAAAATCAGACCAAGAACGCCAAGATATTCTGGAAGAGACCTTCGTTAAGGCTGCACAGTATCTGTTGGGTTATTCGGAGTTTTTGGTTCGTTCAACCAAACATAACCAAGAGCGTGGCGTCATGATTGGCGAAGAAAACATCCTACCGCTGCTTGATGCCGGAGAGAAAGTCATCATCTTAGCGCCACATGCTTGGGCGGTCGATTACCCTGCGGTCATGTTGGCTGCAAAGGGCTACAAAGTCACCACCATCATGAAGCCGCAACGTAACCCTATCGGGGACTGGTTGATGCAAGTGCAACGCATGCAATATGGCGGTCGTATTTTTGCTCGTGAAGCCGGGGTGAAGCCTTTCGTGCGTTCAATTAAAGATGGTTACCTTGGTTACTGGCTACCAGATGAAGATTTTGGCCCGGCCAACTCAGTATTTGTGCCTTTCTTTGGTACAGAAAAAGCAACGCTAAAAGGCTTTGGTAAAATGGCCCGCCTATCGAAAGCCAAAGTGATCCCAGTGTTACCTGCCTACAACGACAAATCAGGTAAGTATGAAGTGCATATTCTGCCTGCGCTCGAAAACTTTCCAACTGGCGATGAAGAAGCCGATGCTCGCGCAATGAACCAAGCCATTGAAGACTTAGTCAGACCGCATCCAGAACAATACATGTGGAACCTATCGCTACTCAAAACTCAGCGCGATGGAAGTGAGATTTACGATAACTCTCACAAAGGTACTAATAGCTAGCGAGCGATAAGGGTTGGTATTGTCACTCCAACCCTACAAGCCTTTCTCTCTATGCCTTCGAATATATGTCTCTATCCCCCAGCCAACGTTCAATTATCGCCGCGGCGCTGTCCGGGAAGTGATCATGAATATGACGTGCAACTCGCTGAACTTCTGGAATCAAATGCTGATCTCGAATCAGATCAGCAATTTTAAAATCAGCCATGCCCGTTTGCTTAGTGCCTAGTAGCTCACCTGGGCCACGAATTTCCAGATCGCGCTGAGCAATAACAAACCCATCATTACTTTCACGCAGGACACCTAAACGCTTTTGTGCAGTTTTAGACAATGGGAAATGGTAAAGCAGCACACAGTGACTAGCAACACTCCCTCGTCCAACTCGTCCTCGTAACTGGTGCAGCTGCGCCAACCCTAAGCGCTCAGGATTCTCGATGATCATTAAACTTGAATTGGGGACATCAACACCGACTTCGATCACGGTAGTAGCCACCAGCAAGTGAAGTTTGTTGTCTTTAAAATCCTGCATTACGGCCTGTTTTTCTGCTGGCTTCATCCGGCCATGCACTAAACCGATTTTGACATCAGGCAGCTTTCTTTGCAGTTCTTCTGCGGTGTCAGCCGCAGCTTGAGCTTCTAATACTTCTGATTCATCAATCAATGTACACACCCAATAAGCCTGCTTTCCTTCATTGAGGCAGGCATTGCGTACACGTTCAACAATATCATCTCGTTTGGTATCTGGAATAGCGACCGTCTGGATAGGCGTTCGCCCCGGGGGTAATTCATCAATAACGGAAGTTTCAAGATCCGCATAGGCGGTCATCGCCAATGTACGCGGGATCGGGGTAGCCGTCATGATCAGTTGATGAGGAAATACGCCCTGTTTCGCGCCTTTTTCTCTTAGTTCGAGGCGCTGGTGTACACCGAATCTGTGTTGCTCATCAATAATGACTAACGCAAGATGATGAAAAGCAACGTGCTCCTGAAACAAAGCGTGAGTACCAACCACCATTTGCGCTTCGCCACTGGCTATCTTGGCTAACTCAGCATCTTTGGCTTTACCTTTCAGTTTACCTGCTAGCCAGCCTACATGTATCCCCATAGGTTCCAGCCACTGTGCAAAGTTGATCGCATGTTGCTCTGCCAGCAGTTCAGTTGGGGCCATTAAAGCCACCTGATAGCCATGTTCTAGTGCTCGAAGCGCTGCTAAAGCGGCAACCAAAGTTTTTCCTGAGCCGACATCTCCCTGAACAAGACGCATCATCGGGTGAGGTTTCGCAAGATCTTGTTCAATTTCCGCAACAACTCGAGATTGCGCTTTGGTTGGGGAGAAAGGCAACTGACTGAGCAGCTTTTGTTTCAGTTCATTGCGTTCAGCCAGTGGCAGAGCAATGTCTTGCTGACCTTTGCTCCGCACTGAGAGCATCGAAAGGTTCTGAGCCAGCAGCTCTTCCATAATCAGGCGTATTTGCGCTGGGTGCTTACCTTCATCAAAGGCGTGTAAATCGATATCGGGTGTTGGCCTGTGAATCGTGTGCAGCGCCTGAGCAAGCGAGATTTGCTGATCATACAGGCCGGCAGGCAAGAGCTCTTGCACTGCCGACTTATCAAGTAATTCTAACGCTTGATCAGTCAAGTTACGTAAAGTGATTTGACGTAGGCCATCTGTGGTCGGATAGACCGGTGTCAGGCTCTGTTCTACCTCAGCAGGCTGATTCGGCGCATAGAATTTGTAGTCTGGGTGGACAATTTCTAAACCATAGCTGCCCCGTTTAACTTCACCATAGGCATGGACAGTTTTGCCCTCAGCAAAGTTGTTTTTCATCCCTGCGGTAAAATTGAAAAAGCGCAAGGTGATGATGCCATTACCATCACTGATTTTGACCGTCAGCATCTTACGCTTACCAAACAAAGTATCGACGCTCATGACCTTTCCCTGCACTGCCGCCCATAAACCAGCATGTAACTTCACAATAGGGTAGATACGCGTTCGATCCTCGTAACGCAGTGGGAGATGAAATAAGAGATCTTGTACCGAATGTAGCCCGACTTTTGCTAGCTTTTCTGCCACTTTGGCACCAACACCAGTCAGAGAAGTCAAAGGAATAGCAGATAGCAATTGGGACATAACAGAGCTCGGTAAGTTATTCAGTAAGTTACATAGGTGTCTGAACCTAATAGTTAACCATTGAGCTGTGTTTTTGTACAGGGAAATTTAGTCTGGTAATAAGAGTATAGCGCCTTCAAGCAGTCGGCATTGGTGATGAGCAGAAAATCAAAAGGGTTGACGCATTCGCTTCAACCCCTAACGTTCATTGACATTACTTCTTCTGCATTTCCTGCCACCACGCTTCATCAGCAATGATCTGACCTTCTTCATCAAGCGGCGGATAAGGTAGCCCCTTGCGTTTTGCAACTTTCGCAAGCACAGGGTGACCTCGCTCAAACAGAATACGATGAATCGTTTCTTCAGGTAGCTTGCTAACCTGATTGTTATACATGCCAGCCGCTTCGCGCTGACGCTGAGCTTCGTACATGATGACAGCACTAGCAACCGAGACATTAAGCGACTGGACCATGCCCATCATAGGAATGATGATATCTTGATCGGCCAGTTGCTTTGCTTCTTCAGAAGCGCCAATTTTTTCGCTCCCTAGAATGATCGCCGTCGGCTGAGTGTAGTCAATCTCACGAAAGTCAACCGCGTTGTCAGACAGGTTCGTCACTAGAACCTGCATACCTTGCTCTTTAAGCGTTTTGACGGCTTTGCTAATCGTATCGTGAGTGTCGACTTCAACCCAGTTTCGTGCTCCCGCAGAAGTATGGCTAAGCGTGCGCATATCATTAGGCCACACAGCATGAATCTTATGAATTCCCGTCGCATCAGCGGTACGGATAACTGCGGAAACATTATTAGGTTTGTGCACTTCTTCAAGACAGAAAGTCAGATCAGCCTGCCGAGACTTGAGGACTTGTTGAATTCGGTTGTAACGTTCTAAGTTCATAATGATAGTAAAATAAAAGCCCCTGAAACCGTAATTTCAAGGGCGTTTTGCTCGATGAATATACCGCTAGTTTTTACGGCGACGTACTTTTAGTGCGTTCGGCATTGCCTTGATCTTACGCATGATACCCGCAAGATGAACACGATCTTTGGTCGTCAGTAATACCGTCACCGTATACAATCGACCATCTTTCTCTTCCGTCGAAAGACCATGGATATTCGAGCCTGTTTTGGAGATCACATTGGTCAGCTCGGCCAACACCCCCTGACGGTTTTGGACATCGACATATAGCTCAGTGATAAACTCTTGGTCATAATCTTCTGACCATTCCACTGCCATGTACTTATCTGGCTCTTTCTGGTAGCCGCGCACATTTGGACACGTTTCACGGTGAACAACCAGCCCTCGCCCAGGAGAAACATGAGCAATGATGTGATCGTCAGGAATTGGATGGCAACAGTTAGCAAATGTCAGTAGCAGGCCTTCCGCACCACGAATTGGCAGCTTCTTCTTCGGTTTATTACTGTCAGCCTGCTCAACTTGAGTCAGCTCCTCAACATCACCAAGTAGACGACGGGCAATAACAATACTCATCAATTCGCCAAGGCCAATATCGGCTAGCAAGTCCTCAACACTATCGACTTTCAGTTCTGACAGGACGTGGTTGATGTTCTCTTCATCAATATCCGAAAGAGACAGGTCACCCAAGGCATGATTGAGCAGACGTCGGCCAAGTGTCACCGACTCTTCACGGCGCATGGTTTTCAGCACTTGGCGGATCTTCGTGCGAGCACGTGAAGTCACCACGTAGTTGAGCCAAGCTGCATTCGGACGCGCTCCTGGCGCACTAATGATTTCGATCGTCTGACCATTTTTCAGCGATTTGCTGAGTGGATAAGGGTTACGGTCAACACGAGCACCTACACAAGTATTACCCACATCAGTGTGGACGGCATAAGCAAAATCAACCGCAGTTGCGCCAACAGGCAGCTCGACAATGCGTCCTTTCGGTGTGAAGACGTAGATTTCATCCGGGAACAGATCCGATTTCACATTTTCGATGAACTCAAACGAGTTACCCGCACTTTGCTGAAGCTCAAGCAGGCTTTGCATCCAACGCTGAGCCTTCACCTGCGCCGTAGTACCAGTACGATCACCATTCCCTTTGTAAGACCAGTGTGCCGCCACCCCTTTATCTGCCATCTGGTCCATGTCTTCGGTGCGGATCTGCACCTCGACAGGTACCCCATGCGGGCCAACCATCGAAGTATGAATGGACTGATAACCATTAGCCTTGGGTACCGCGATGTAGTCTTTTACACGCCCCGGACGCGGCTTGTACAAGCTATGAACCTGTCCGAGTACCCGATAACAAGTATCGGCATCTTCAACCACAATACGAAAAGCGTAAATATCCATGATGGTGTGGAAGCGTTGCTCTTTGGTCTTCATCTTGTTGTAGATGGAGAACAGGTTTTTTTCTCGACCAAATACGCGTGCTTTCAGCCCAACCTCTTCAAGACGTCCTTCAATCTCACTATGGATATTTTGGATCATCTCTTTACGATTACCACGCGCCGATTTGACCACGGCTTTAAGAACACGGTAGCGGTTCGGGTAAAGGGCTTCAAAACCTAACTCTTCGAGTTCCGTTTTGATGTTATGAATACCGAGACGATGCGCAAGCGGAGAATAAATCTCCAGGGTTTCACGAGCGATACGGCGTTTTTTGTCCGCGCGTAATGCACCGAGCGTGCGCATGTTGTGCGTACGGTCAGCAAGCTTGATCAGAATAACGCGAATGTCCTGCACCATAGCAAGAACCATTTTGCGGAAGTTTTCAGCCTGAGCTTCTTTGCGATCACGAAATTTAAGCTTATCCAGCTTAGATACACCATCAACCAACTCAGCCACTGTGGTGCCAAATTGAGTTTCTAACTCTTCTTTAGTGACTTCTGTGTCTTCAATAACATCATGAAGTAGAGCGGCTTGCAGTGTTTCGACATCAAGGCGCATTTCGGCCAAGATTCGAGCAACAGCAACAGGATGGATGATATAAGGTTCACCGCTGGAGCGGGTTTGCCCTTCATGAGCGTCTTTCGCTACCACATAAGATTGACGCAGAGCCTCAACTTGAGGCTCTGATAGGTATTCTTGGGCAACGTCTTTTAGGCTATCGAATAGATACAAACTTTAGGCCCGGAAGATAGTTGATGAGAAGGAAGTCAGATTAACGACTGTGAGCAATGCTGCTTACGGCTGCTAGCTCTGCTGCTTCTTGTTCCTGCTGCTCCTGACGCTCACGAGCATCAAGGATTTCTTTCGTGATCAGGCCTTCTTCGATTTCGCGAAGGGCGATAACCGTTGCCTTATCGTTCTCTTCTGGCACTAGTGAATCTTTACCGCCAGTTTGCATTTGACGAGCGCGGCGAGCCGCAATGAGAACTAGGTCGAAACGGTTGCCAACTTTTTCAACAGCGTCTTGAACAGTTACGCGTGCCATGAGGACTCCAAATTAGTTAACTAAAATTTTGTATGACGAGAAATTATACAGTCTCTGTGTTCCCAGTGTCTAGATCAGAGTAGGCAGAGACAGTATTTCTTGATAAACAGCTTGTTAACAAGCCGGTTTATTCTGCTAAAAGCGCGTCAAGCATGCCTTTATATTTAGCAGCTTGCTTATCTTGCTTCAATCTTTCTGCACGTATGATGGCTTTAAAGTCCATCAGTGCGCTATCGAAATCGTCATTGACGATCACATAGTCGTATTCGCTATAGTGTGAAATCTCTGATTTTGCCTCAGCCATGCGTTTAGCGATCACAGCATCGCTGTCTTGGCCGCGAGCATTGAGGCGACGCTCAAGTTCACCATTCGATGGCGGCAAAATAAAGATACTTTGTGCCTGTGGCATTTGTTCACGGATCTGACGTGCACCCTGCCAGTCAATATCAAGGAAAACATCGATACCTTTATCGAGGTTTTCTTCGATCCATGGACGCGATGTACCGTAGTAATTACCAAACACCTCGGCGTATTCCAAGAATGCACCTTGCTCGATCAACTCTTCAAAGGACTCTTTCTGGACAAAATGGTAATGGACACCATCTTGTTCACCCGGACGCATGCCACGTGTAGTGTGTGAAACAGACACCTTCATTGCGTAAGTCGGGTTGGTCTCCAGCATGGCGGAAATCAAGCTCGATTTACCAGCGCCACTTGGTGCAGATACAATATAAAGAGTGCCTTTGCCCATAGGTACAATTCCACGTTTGGTTTGATCTTGCCAGCTTAACAAGCCGACATGTTAAAGATAGCACCGACCTTGCAGGATCACCGAAGTGGTGAAAATTAGGTCAGAAAAATGGAGGCGAAGAGTAGCATGATCCTAAGGATCTTAACAAGTATTTGAGTGCGTGGTTGTGCCATTTTTCGTGGTGCCAATTGATGTTGATGCGGGACTGAAAAAACCAGTGGAATCGCTCAAACAAGAGTTCACTACATAAACCACGACGCTAAAGGAAGCCAGCCGCAAGAATCTTCATAGGGAAGTTATACTCGAGGGGTTACTCTCAAGTACCTGCGTGAGCTTAGCGAGCTCTTCCTGCCAAAAGCAAACGTTTGCTAAATTTTTATAAAAGCATTGAGATTTCACTCAAGATCCTTACAATCCGCGCAAACGATTAAATGCTGTATATGTCTGATGAAATGGATTAGACGTTTCTACCATTGAGCCTATCTCGGTGACTACAGTCGCTATACTACTTTTCTTCTGCTACAGCATTGAACCCGTTGCCTGTTTATCCCCACTTTTAAAGGTTTCATTGTGAGTGTCGAATCAACCCTGAAAAGCCAGAATCAATCCGGTGTGCTGGAATCAGTATTTAAAATTACTCAACGTAAAACGACCCTAGGTACTGAGTTGTACGCGGGTTTCATTACTTTTTTGGCGATGAGCTATATTCTGGCGGTGAACCCCG
This sequence comes from Vibrio sp. Isolate25, assembly GCF_022398025.1. NCBI lineage: Bacteria > Pseudomonadati > Pseudomonadota > Gammaproteobacteria > Vibrionales > Vibrionaceae > Vibrio > Vibrio sp. Isolate25. Next base: position 60,670 of record NZ_JAKEUT010000006.1, on the reverse strand, counting down.
CCATTCTAGGTAGTATTCCTGGTATGGATAAAGGCGCAGTCTTTACCGCGACAGCCATTGCAGCCGCAGCAGCCACGTTAATTATGGGCATTTGGGGCAATTACCCTGTGATGTTGGCACCGGGAATGAGCATGAATGGCTTTTTCAAAGGTATGTTGCTGAGTAGCTCGGTGGCATTGGTATGGCACGAAGCCCTGTTTGGCATTTTTCTCTCCGGTGTACTGTACCTGATTTTGTCGATGACCAATATCCGCAAAGCGATGATTGAGTCGATACCAGAGGATCTGAAACTGGCGATCACCGTTTCGCTTGGTTTATTCATTGCCTTTCTCGGCCTAAAAAACGCTGGCATTATTGTTTCTAACCCCATCATTCTCGTCAGTATGGGCAAGGTGACAGATCCACAAGTCATCATTGCGTACATCAGTATTTTTGTCGCTCTGGGATGCATGGTCCGTGATATCAAATTAGCGACCTTTATTTCGTTCATTACAGCCATAGTGTTAACAGTCTTTGCAGACATGATAATGGGTACCAATAACGCGCCAATTCCAGAACAATTTGTCTCTGCCCCACCAAGCTTAGCGAGTAGTTTTGGTGCCGTCTTTGACTTTTCTGGACTGACCGCAGACAAAATGTTCGATCTGCTGTTTATTGTGATTATTTTCCTCATCGTCGATTTCTTTGATGGTCTGAGCACGATTGTTGGTGTTGGGCGTGATGCAGGGATCATTGATAAGGATGGTAAAGTACCGAATGCACGCTCTGCTTTGGTAGCAGATGCGGGTGGGACAGTGATTGGTTCCGTTTTAGGCACCACCTCCATCACGGCATTTTCAGAGTCAGGCATCGCCTCTTCTCAGGGAGCAAAAACCGGATTAGCCGCTGTGATGGTCGCTGGGCTATTCCTGCTTTCATTATTCCTATACCCGCTGTTTTCTATTTTCTCAGCCGCGATGGTAGCACCAGCAATGGTCGTGGTTGGCATCTACATGATTGGACGGTTAGGACAAATCAGTTGGGAGCAAAAAGAGTCGCGCATTGCGGCATTCTTTACCATCATGTTCACTGTACTGAGTTTCTCACCAGCCAACGGCATGGCGATGGGCTTCATCAGCTACGCATTTACTATGGTCGTCGCCGGCAAAGGTAAGCAAGTTCATCCGGTGATTTACGCCCTATCCGCGCTCTTCTTGATGTATTTGATCCTGCTTTAATCAGATTTAGATTAAAAAAAGCCCCCACTCCAAGAGTGGGGGCTGCATAGCATAGGTCAACCTATTCAATATTCTGGATCTGAATCAGTAAATTAGCTTTATATTACTGATATTTATGCATTTCATTTTATTTAATGTAAATTAGTCACCAATTCTGTCACCACTTTAATATGGTGCATCTAGATTTGTTGAAGAGAGACTTTTACCGCCTCTAGTTGAGCGGAACCTTCTTGTTCCTCACAAAGCTACAACCTTTTAGTCCTGGTATTTTGCTAGTTTTTCTTTAGAATAATACTATACATATGCAATTAAGATTTAAGAGTATTTTCTAGATGTCATGTCAGCCAGACTCAGCACAAAAAGCAACATATATTGACCTTTTCTCTGGATGCGGAGGTCTTTCGTTAGGCCTCGGAAATGCAGGCTGGCATGGTCTTTTTGCGGTAGAAAAAGATCCGATGGCATTTTCTACTTTCAAACACAACCTCATAGATGGAAAACATGCGCACTTTGATTGGCCTAATTGGTTACCTAAAGAGGCGACAACTATTCAAAATCTTCTAGAGAAGTATCCTGAACAGCTAACCGCTTTAAAAGGAAAAGTAGATTTGATTGCAGGGGGTCCACCTTGTCAAGGATTCTCCCTTGCTGGACGCCGGAATGCCAAAGACCCGCGTAACAAACTCTCCGATGAGTACATCAAGATGGTAGAGATTATTTCACCTAAGTATTTGCTACTTGAAAATGTGAGAGGCTTCAATGCTTCTTTCAAAGCACCTGAGGGTAAAAAAGCAAAGAAACCACATTCTATGATAGTCAAAGCTAAGCTTGAAAAACTTGGATATAAGGTGTTCACCGATTTTCTGTGTAGTGCTGATTTTGGAGTTCCTCAAAAGCGTACTCGTTTTATTATGATAGGTGTTAAAGAAGGCCTTGTTGAAAACGACTTTGAGAACCCTTTTGAAGTCATCTCTAATAATAGAAGAGATTTTTTAAATAGTAAGAAGTTACCGCTGAGAGCTGTGAAAGTTAGTGACGCCATCGGTGACTTGTTAGTAGAAAGCAATGGCCTTACTCATCACTCGGGAAGTGAAGCGAACGGGTTTAAGCAAATTGACTATAAGTCACCGTCTAAACCTTCAAAGTACCTTCGACTAATACGAAAGGGAAGCGGTAAATTGAAGCCGAACAGTCTTCGCTTAGCTAGACACAAACCGAGCACAATTGAGAAGTTCACTAAGATACAAAAAATTTGTAAGCCAGGCATAAGCTTAAGTGATCAAATGCGCTTGGAAATTGGGACCAAGAAACAAGCAATAACTGTTCTGAATGCCGATGAACCATCTAAGACACTAACAACATTGCCAGACGATTTACTTCACTATAATGAACCCCGAATTCTAACTGTGAGAGAAATGGCTCGAATTCAATCATTCCCAGATAACTTTGATATATTGGGAAAATATACGACTGGTGGTGATAGAAGAACCCTAGAGTGTCCGAGATATACTCAGGTTGGAAATGCTGTGCCACCTTTATTAGCTGAAGCTTTGGGTTTATTCATCAAGAGGTTAGGTAATTAAATATGCTTATTCGAGATGATATTGATATTAAACGAGATACTGAAGAAAAAGATGAAAACAGTCTAAATGTTAACTTTGTTGCAAATGCTGGTGTAAAGGATATTGTTGGTAGAGGGTTAATATATAACGATAATGTTGCAATTATTGAGCTGATAAAAAATTCAAAAGATGCCACCTCATCAAAAGTAATACTTGAGCTAAGAGATATCATAAAACCTAGAGATATGCTCGATGAAATAACGCCTGAACCAACCATAGTCATAAAAGACTACGGAATTGGTATGTCTAAAAAAGGCATAAAGGAAAAGTGGCTTAACATAGCTTACTCTGAAAAAAAGGAAAATAAAAATAAGCAGTATGCTGGTAATAAAGGGGTAGGTAGGTTTAGTTGTGATAGGCTTGGTAAAGTATTAGAGTTATTTACAAAATCTAAAGATGATGACTATTTAAAACTAACTATTGATTGGACAGAATTTGAGAATAAAGGACAGCATGATGAGATTTCTAGTGTTCCTTTGAGAATTGATGTTTTACGTGAAGAAGATTTTTTAAATGAAATAGATGAGGTTTCATTTGAACAGGGCACTGTTTTAGTAATTAAAGATCTAAGAAGTTCTTGGAATGAACAAAAACTAAAGAAATTGCTTTCTGAAATAGAGAAATTTTCACCAGTACTTGATGATTCATTTTCGGTTTATCTTAAAACTAATGTGGATTTTAAAGATAGTTATCTAAAAAGTAAGTCCAATAAGAATATTAATAATAACATTCTGGATAAGTTATCGTTTAGAACTACATATATTAAATCAAAGATCGGAAATGATGGAAAAGAGATAAAAACAACTTTATATTTTCAAGGTGAAGTTATTTATGAATATACAGCTATAAATCCATATACTGAATTGAAAGGTATATCTATAGAAATACATTATTTAGATTCACTTTCTAAATCTTACTTTACGAAGAGCTTTGGTGTAAAACCAAATAGTTATGGTTCTATATTTTTATTCTATAACTCGTTTAGGATATCGCCATATGGGAATGAGAAAAACGATTGGCTCGGACTAGATCAGAGAAAATCTCAAGGTACAACAAGAAACCTCGGTACTCGAGAAGTTATCGGTAAAATTGACATTCTTGATCAAGACGAAGCTTTTTCAGTAATTACAAGTCGAGAAGGTCTTGCTCATAACCAAGCTTATTATGAGTTGGTAGCATATGATTCAGATGAGAAAGTTACATTAAAGAATGGAAAAGAAGAGTATGGCTATGTTACTACGATAATAAGACAACTAGAAAACTTCGTAGTAAAAGGAACGGATTGGAACCGACTGATAGATAAGTTAGGGGAGCAAAAATCTGTATCCGCTGACGACATAATAAGAGATCCAGATAGATTTACAGTCAAAAAGTTATCCTCCGATTCTGTAAAAAAAGCTACAGATAACATTAAGAACTCTCATTTTGAAATTATAGATGTCAACATAAAGGAAGATGTTATATCTCGAGTTCAGAGTATTAATGACGAAAAGCATAAAGGTTTTTTAAATGACTTTATCGAGAATACAAAAGATAAAACTCTTGAAGAACTTTCGCCTAAAGAAAAAGGTGTTGTAAAGAAAATACTTGAAGCCAGTCAAAATAGAGTAGTAGAAGCCAACAAGAGAGTCGAAAAAGCTGAAGTTACTGTCAAAAAAGCCGAGAAAGACCTTAAAATAGAGAAGAAGAAACAGGCTTATCTATTAGCAACAAGAAGAACTTTAAGTAAAGATGCTGATGGTCTAATTCATACAATTAAGATAAATAATATAGAGATAAAAGAAGGTATAGACTCTATTATTGATGGTTTAGAGTATGATGAGATTAGTAAGGAAGATCTGATAAAAAGACTTGGAGATATTAACTTATATGCGGTTAAAAGCCTCAAAATGGCTGAGATTGCAACTAGATCTGGATTTGATAAAGAGATAGATATAAGAAATGTAGATATAGTTCAATATGTAAAGGAGTATTTGAATATATATTCTAGTTCATTTGGTAGTCATGGACTTACTGTTGAATTGATTGGTGGTGAAATAGAGTTTGTCAGAAGTGTCAGTGTTTTAAGTTTGTCAATTATTTTAGATAATCTGTTATCTAATTCATCAAAGTGGTCGGCTAGCAATGTGTTGGTGAACTTTTCTGTTGATGATGGGGCTTTAACTTTAACAGTTTCCGATGATGGAACCGGACTTTCAGAATTATTTCAGTCTAACCCAGATGAAATGTTTAGTTTGGGTGCTCGAGATGAGCCACCAGAAGGTGTATCTGGATCTGGAATCGGTCTGCATTACTCTCGAGAGTTATTAGAAGAAATGAATGCATCAATAGAGTTTGCAGGCAATGGTACTTATTTATCTGGTGCGTGTTTTAAGGTGTTTTTTAGATGAATATAAAAAAAGTACTCTTTCTTGACGATGGAAATATAAATCAAACAATCACAAGAATTAGGGATAAGGTTAAAAGGCTTGGTTTTGATATTTGTGCGGATGTTATTAACCCTCAAGACCAAAAGTATAAGAGTAATTTTGATGGTGTCATTGAAATTGACTTCAGTAAGATCAAAAAAGATGTTACAGATAACTATAAAGAAAATAGGTATGAAATTGTTGCATGTGATTTCAGTTTTGCAAGTGAAAAATTAAATGGATATGAGTTGATTCGATGGGTGATTAATGAGTCAAAATCAAGTAATTTTGCATTTAAGAAAGCGAAGTTTGTTTGTTATTCTAGTGAAGAAAACAAATTTAAAGAACATATTCTTAGGAATGATGAGCTGACTAAATTAATTAAATTAAATATTCATGCCTTTTACAAAAGGGATAATCTCGTTAATGATATGTCAGCACTACTAAAGAAAATAAACTCAGAGTTTTCAATGAGTGAGCATCTAGCAACTATGCTAGAAGATGAGCCTCAACGAGTTTTCAATAATGTGTATCCACCATTGAAGGGCAAGTCATTTAATGAGATTGCTTCGGAAATTCAAAAAGATAGTCATCATGGACAAAGGTTTCAAAAGCATCTTTCTGAATTAGTTTACGCCCATATAATAGACCTAAATCAATGAATTATTTAATCTTTCCAGATGACCCTTCGACTAGTTTTATGAACGTAGCTCTTGAAGGAGTTATGTCTGCTGGTTTAGGTGATAAGCTTGAGCTGATAACTTGTTCAGCAAGTAATGCCGCATATGAAGAAGCTTTTGCCAAAATATCTAAGATACCAACTGGAAGTAGAGTCATTTTTATAGGCCATAGTACTCCGACCGTTATATATGGTGGTGAAGATAACGCATTCACTCGAAAACCGCTAATACAACTTGATAGCATCTCTACTTTTAAAGATAAAGAGTTAGTTCTGATATCTTGTTTTTCTAGCAAGTTAATTGAAAGTTCTCGAAGACATCGAAATTACGCTAAATGTATCGGTTTTGGGCTTCTCCCATCAGAGCTAAGTGAGGTTGATAGTCATGCTGGTATGAGAAAAATAGAGCTAGAGCAAGACGACATTGACAACTTTAAAGTTATGCTTGCTGGAGTAATTTCTGATGCGCTTTGTCAAATGCTTGAGAAGGACTTGGATATCTTTGCACTATTTCGATATCTTAAGATCTTATTAAATAAGTCTGCTAATGACATGATCATTAAAGATAAAAATGAAAAGTTAGGAGAGTTGTTGTTCTATGTTTGCACAGAAGCTGTAGTCGAATAGTTATCGCTACAACTACAAACTTCTTCTAGTTAGTCGTTATTGTTGATGGATTGGTTCGATACAGCAATCTAAGGTTTCGGTTAATACTTTATCTAATTGATTCATATAGTAAGTCCCCTTTTTTATATGTTCTAAGGCTAAAGATGAGTAATTGTCTTGCCTCATTAGCTTGGACAACGTGATTTTTCTCAGTTCGGCACAGAGTACTGGATAGCTTGTATCGGATGTCAGGTGCTCACTTAATTCTGCTTCATTTATGTAGATGTGAGACTCATCTTTATGACGGCTAAGAGCGACATAAGTTTCTCGTTGCCCCATTCGACCAGAATACAAAGTGAATGTGTTGCCATCTATAGTTGTACCCTGAGAGCTGAAAACGGTTAAAGCGTAAGCATGACAGAGGTTTAAACCTATATGATCACTATATTCTGAAGCTCTGAATGACACGATACGTTTATCATCAAGTTCAATTGAGAGCTTTGTATCACTATCACTTAATTGCGAGATTTCCTTAATGGTGCCTAAAGTTCCGTTTGAAACTTGAAAGCGTCGATACTCATTACGGCAAAACTTAACCCTATCACCCTTGGAATATTCATACTTAAACTGCTTGTCAGCAACGCTGCAAGTTAGTTCGATGTTTTCAGTTCCCACTTTGCCTTCACGAATGTAGATCTCGCGAATTGCTTTACTTAGCTTTTTAACGTCTTTCCATTCGCGAGCTATCACCAAGGATTGCTTTTCAGGGTGAGTCATTTGATATTGTTTCCAATCGCTTATCAACTGTTGAGTAGCGTCTTCGTTAGTCTCCGCCCAATGTACGCAATTATGCACACTGAGCGCTTCTAGAGCTTGTTGTGAGCGTTTATCTCGAAGATTTACGACTACTTGTTTTGCCCAATCTTGGCGCTGGCGGCGGATTGTCTCAATCCTTTGGGTACCGAGAACTTCCGGTCGAGAAAGAAAGCGTAGGGCACCACCGCGATTGATGGCATCAAGCTGTTTGTCCTCTCCTGTGAGAATGACTTTGCAATTAGATACTTTTGCTTCGTGTAGCAGTTGCTGTAGGTCGATGCTTGGGATGAGTCCCGCTTCATCAACTACAAGTATATCAACGCCGCTAAGTGGATGTTTATCACCGTTGATCGATGAAACCAGTGAAGCAATGGTTTGCGATTGAATGCCTGTTTCATGCGTTAGGTTGTCAGCCGCCTTTTTGGCAATGCACGCCCCCCTGATTTTCATACTTCTCTTTTCATAGCAAATTTTTGCAGCAAGCATCAATGTTGTTTTGCCTGCCCCCGCACTACCTTGAGTGATAGAGATATCACCAGTGCATAAAGTATATTGAATTGCTTCTTTTTGTTCTTCATCGAAACAGAATCCAAGTTGATTCTCGGCTAGACGGATAGCAGCACTTACCTCTGTCATAGTAATTTTGTGTAAATCTCTCTTCGCTAATGTTTTAGCATCATCAACCATTAGCCGCTCACACGTTAGAACATCCAGAGTAGTGAACTGACGCGAAAATGCGTTTTTAGGCTGCAATGCTATTAGATCTTCACTCCGTTTTGCTAAGCGTGTTAGATTTTCTGCTTGTGCGGCATTGTGGCCGTTGTGGGATGCTACAACAGCAATAACTCTGTAAAGATCTTGCTCAGTGAAAACAGCTTTATTATTACTGATTGCTGACAAGATGGAATCGAGTTCTAGCGCAGAGGACGGTAACTCCTTTTCGCCGTTGGTTAAACGTTCAATGTAAGACTCTGATAGTCCATATTTTCCAAGTTCACCTTTCCAGCTATCCAAAAGCTGACCTCGCACGACATTTCTTTTCGCCTTTCTCGTGCGAGTTTTGAACGATGCGCCTTGCTTACTAGAACTACTTTGTATACCTGCTTTTTTAAGCTCATAGTTAATCTCCTGGGCACGGCTAGAAAAGGCATCACATGCTTTCTTTGACACGCCTTCGAGGTGAAAGGAGTCTCCATCAGGTTCAATGCCAAACCCAAGCTCTCGCATTTGGTAAGCGAGCTCAGCCCTATAAATTGCACCACACGCCATCTTCCAACGGTAAAGGCTTTCTGAGGCTATTGAACCCCAAGTATCATCCAAGCGAGGAGCGGCATTCAGAACTAGCAGATGAGTATGTAGCTGAGGTTCTTCGTTTCTGTTTGTGCAGTGATTAAAACAGGCAAAGATGAGGCCAGCAGTGGGTTCATATCGCGAAGGCATGTTTCCTCTGCGTGTCAAAGCAACTTGTTGTTCCATAAATCGAATTGTTTTTTGTACAGCTACATCTATGGCTTTCTCTATGTTTTGTCTTAGCTTGTGTGACGAACTAGCCCACGCAAGGCTGACACTTTTGGGGGCACTAAGTGTACAGTCCCATGCAGCCCGACGATTATCTTTCCCAGCGTTTTGAACCAAAGCTTCACCAGAGGGAGAAAACCCAGTCATTAGCATGTTGTAGTCGTTATCCCCAATCGTTTTATTCTGTAATCCAAATATCTTAGAACCAAGGCCATACCAGATGCCTTTAGGCTCGCCGTGGCCAGAGTAATAGTCTTCTTTTGCTAAATCGGCGTAATAGGCGATGTTGTTAACGGGACTAATTGACATCATGGCTTGAATTCCTTTTGTTCAGTCTATTTGTCTGGTGAGTTGTCAGAGGTTTCGAGTTGCTACTAGTTAACCACTTTGCTGGGATTTTTTTGGGAGCACTTTTTGTGTCTTTAAACAGTGGCCACCTAAGCTTGTAAACTGATCTCCACCCAGGTATTTGCATGTAACCTTCAACACCTTTCTGCGTCGGCTGATTCAAATGAATAAGATCTGATTTTCTAACAAGTGGCCGCTCAACCCTTGTTCCGATGCGCCTGCGGTGTTCGTAGTTAGGAATTTCTGCTTCGTATTGGCCGAATATGTTTGCTGTTTCTTCAGCATCTTGCCCCGCAGCTCCCATTCGAAAGGCGATAACATTAGACAGCAGGTTCAAAATAGTACTTGTTTCATCTTTTCCGTAAATGTCATGGAGCTGTGAAATAGATTGTGTACAAAGAACAGTTCGTGCTCCGTTAGCTCGCGCAAGCTCTAACCATTTTGAAATACTCGGATTTCGAGGAAGGTTGGCAAACTCGTCAATGAATAACCATGTTCTTCTTTTCGATGAGTAGCTTCCACTTAGGTAGTATTTGGTCATAAATGAAACAATGGCATTACATAAAGGTTCTCCAAGGCTTTGGTACTGACTATCTGCTTGAATGATGACGATATGCTTCGTGGTATCTGTCTTTACCCACTGACTAAGACTAAATTCTACTTTTACGTCTTTAGGCCACGCTTTTGCTAGATCTTCAATCCAGCTGAGTTTGCTCATTATGTGAACATAGAAACTTTGAGTCGTTTTCGAATGCGGCTCAAGTAAGCTGTTCGCCAAAGGGTAATGCTCTACAAATATGGAACGTGCTACTTCTGGGGTGAAGGTAAGTTGCTTGTACAGATCACTCCACCCCCATGTGTGACTTTGTTTATTGATTAATTTCATCAACATACTAACGAGGATGATTCTTGCTCCCTGATCCCATAATGGTTCTACGTTCGCAGAGTTGGGAATAAGACATTGTGCGAATAGCTCTGCATCTTGCTTGCTTTTGATATCGTGAGAGATATTCCACTTTGACCCCCGCTTATCCCATGGAGCTATCAAGACGCTTGTTTCCTTGCAATAAAAGCTTTCGGTATATTCACCTTTTTCATCGTAGATAACTGCATTGTCGCCGCGTTCAATTGCTTGCTTAACTAGAGGTTTGAATACGGTTGATTTGCCAGACCCAGTCGTTCCAAGTATGAGGAAGTTGTTTTGCTCTCTTGCTAGCGTGATTTTAATTTTTGGGTGAACATTGACGCCAGGAGACGTAATGCTGCTTAGCCTGAGATCTTTCTTATGCATGGTTCGAGCATGTTTGATGGCTTTTTTCCCCAAGTAAAACTTGGGGCCACTCACATGAGTCAACTGTTTTGTGGCTTCTCGACTTTTGATGCAAAACAGTACAAACAGTAGCGACACTGAAAACGATAATACGAATGGAGTTAACACGTACTGAATGATGACCTCTGTGTTTTCTAACTGAAAAATGCTTTGCCATAAATCAAGTGATGCTATGGGTGCTGCGTAGCTGTTTAAGCTAGATAGCCAATCCAATGACAAAGAAACTAACGTCACAAAACTTTGATTGGTTGATACAGCCCAGTAGGTACTTATCGAAATACAAGCAACAGGAATCGAAAGAATTATGCTCGAGACGAAGGCAATTAGAGCGGTATTTGTGCGAGTTACTGAGTGCATTACTTTCCCTTTGGAGCAAGGTTTGAAAGGTACTTCTTTTTAGCCTGTAAGCGTTGGTTTTCATCTAACCCGGCTATTGCAGAAACCATTTCGAAAATTCGTTTTTCTAATCGCAGCTCTAGTAAGTCGATTTTCTCGTTTGTGTCTTGTTGGTTAAGTTTGTCGTCGACAATTGATCGAATGAAAGCGGAGTTATTCATATTTTTATCTTCCGCTGCTTGGGAAACTCGGTTATATTGATGTCTCGTAACACGTAAAGTTATTGTCTTTTCTGTGTTCGGTTTTTTCTTCGAATGCGTCATTTCTCTTCCTTATGGTGTATTCAATGTAAACACTCTGAATTTGTTAGGTTTTTTTGCGGAAAACCTAGACAATGTATTCAGAGTGTCACACATGCCAAGTCTTTGTTTATATTGGCATTAACTCTAATTGGGTTGTATTGCAAAAGCAGAGCTAGCGGCGTTCAGGTCTGAGTCCTTTATAGGTCAGGGTAAAGTGGCTTCTTGATTGCTTTTATCAACGCTTGTCTGCATTGCTTGGGGGTTGGGTCTTCTATTCCACTTTGCATTAAGTACTGTACAGCTTCATTTTCAACATCCTCCCAATCCCTTTTGATTTTTCTCTGAGATTGTAATTTTTTTCTTTCTTCTTGCATTGGACTCGTATAACTGAGCGGCATTAATAAAACTCTACAGTTATCCAATTCTTTTTGTGTTGGTCTTGTTTTCTTTTTTGAAAACAAGTTTTTGAGTGCTTTTATCGATATGTTCATAAAACTTCCTTATTGGTTGTTTAACCAGTTCTGAATGTCGCTTGTTCGCCATCCAACAATTCTTGGGCCTAAAGCTATTGGAGCGGGAATCACGCCAGACTTCCTATAGCGCCACAATGTGGAAAGGCTTATACCTAAGGCTTCGGAAAGCTCATTTGCTCTGATGAAAAGGCGTGTTTTGTTTTGAGTATTAATGTCCAATATTCATAGTCCTCTAATTTGTGTAGGGTCTTAGCCTTCTCCAGTTGAGAGGGATTAACTAATCCGCCCTCACTTACCTATACCGACGGTGTCCTCAAAAAGTGGGATATGGTTAAGAATTATTTATCCCGCTTGCTAGTGAAGATTTGGGCTGTTTAACCCCTCCTCACTTACCTATACCGATGGTGTCCTCAAAAAATGGGATATGGTTAAGAATTATTTATCCCGTTTGCTGGCGAAAATTTGGGCTGTTTAACCTCTCCCCACTTATCTATACCGACGGCATCTTTAAAAAGTGGGATGGGTTTAAAAATCTTTACCTTTATTACTTCTAATGATTCAGAAGCCTTAATCCCTCCAATGTATCTATACCGATGGGGTCGTCAAAAAATGGGACAGGGTTGAAAATTTCTTTAGCTGATGATTTATCGTGAGCTTTGAAGTGTTGTTCACCTATTCATTTGTGATGAAGTTGGTGAATTTAGAGGACAAAGTCTGGTGCAATGGTTAGCTAAATGATATTTGTATCACCAATGTAGATTTTTAATTTTATGTGGTGTAACTATGAATGCTGTCTCTCATTCAGCAACAGATAAAGAACTATTCGAGCTTAGCGTAGGTGGGAATTCTGAAGCGTTTAGCATATTGGGGAAACGCTATGACCCAAAGCTGAAAGCTATTTTTAATAGAAGCTTCAAATCAATTGAAAATAGGTTGTCTTATTCAGTTGATGCTTTGTTTGAAGACTTTAAGTCGATGGTCCTAGCTGACTTACTTATTAAGCCAATAGCAAACCTGAGTTTTGATGAGAATGGTTCGATTGGCGGTTTGATTGATACAATCGCAAGAGATAGGGCGCATAGTATGTATACACGTACTGAAAACCACCGCTCAAAAGACAGCACTGCCACTAGAAAGAAAAAAGCTCTAAGTGAGAAGCAGTCGAATGTTGAACATTGTACTCAATCTGAACAATCCACAGTGACTGAAAGAAAAAGCTTGAAAGGTAGCTTTGATTTCGGCTTTTCGGAGTTCGACGAGAACGAAATTGATGGCTTGAGCACTGAAAACCCAGAGATAGAGTTTCTTGTAGAGGATCTTAGAACAAAGATATTTGATGCTTTTACTATGGAACAAAAGAAAATTATGGAGCTTCGTTCTCAAGGCTATACTCAAAAAGAAATAGCTCAAACTACGGGTTTAACACATGACCAAGTAAGGACGCAGCTTAAGAAGATAGACTCAATATTGGCTGAAGTTAAAAGAGATAACCCTTATAACTTGTGTTTATCTGAGCCTAAATAGATGCTCTATCGTAGTGCGGGCTAATATTTGAATTATGGCTGGAAGATTGAGCCATAATCGCTGACTTTAAGAAATGGAATGATTTTCTCTGCAATCATTTCTAAAGCACCTCTACGTTCTTCTAGATAATCATATCGGTCATAGATGCCTTCAATCCCTTTGATTTTGTGGTTAAGGCATCTTTCGGCGACATGGCTAGGGACACCATTTTCAGCTAGAAGGCTGCGGCAAGTTCTCCTCAAGTCGTGAACAACAAAGTGTTCGATACCATGCTCTCCCATAATATTTGGAAGAGGCTGTTTCTTGGAGTCGACTTTTTTTCCAAACAACTTAGCTAAGGCATGATTTAGCGTGTCATCACTGATGTATTGCCGCCTTTTACTGGCTCGGCGAGAGGGGAATATGTAGTCTGAACCATTGGCTCTCACATGCAGCTCTTTGAACAAAGGTAGTGTTATTTTAGGTATTGGTATAACGATTTTTACCCCAGTTTTTGTTCGTTCTGCTGGCAGTTCCCAATGCATGTTTTCAAAGTCAAACTCATCCCATTGAGCGGCAATTAATTCCCCCTTACGAATACCAAAGATGATAAGCAGAGCTATAGCTAGATAATTCTCGCGAGTCATGATGTCTGAGTGTTTGCCAAAAACTAGAAAAATAGTTTCAATCTCACGAAGAGACAAGGCTCTATCTCGGGGCTTTTCAGTTCCTCCTGCATCTTTCTCCGTAAACGGGGCTGCTGGGTTATTTCGTGCCAGATCCAGTTTCAAGGCGTGATTAAATAGTTGTTTACAATAGTTCAAAGCGTCATTTGCTATTGAAGGTCGACCACTTTGATTAATCAGTCGGATGATGTTCAGAATGTCCCTAGAACTTACTTTATCGATGGCTAATTCACCAATATAAGGAGATATATCTTTCCGATATACACGAGCAGGGATCTGGGGATTTTTTAAATGGCGTTCACACTCTTTAAGCCAGTCTTTTGCTACATCATCAACAGTACGAAACTGGGGTAATTGGTTTCGTTTTTTTTCAGCAATAGGGTCAATACCCTTTCTAATACCAGCTCTTAGTTGTAAGGCTTGTAGTTTTGCATCGCTAAGAGGTAGCCCTTCAGGCACTCTTCCATATCTGCCAAGTGTTAGCTCTCTTCTCTTTCCATTAATGGTATAGCGAAGAACCCAGAAAGCGCTACCTTGTTCGGTGATTCGAAAGTAAAGACCAGTATCTACTTTATACTTCCCAACATTTCCTTCTCTCAGCTTGGCTTTTAATTGTGCATCATTCATAGGCGTAAAAAATGGTGACAGATAACAAGTAACGTATCATTACTTTGTTCACCTGTCACCATTTTTGCCACCATTTAGATGATGTCTTGTCACCGTTTTTGAAATCTTATGAAATTAAATGTCTAGTAAAATTCCTTTGTAAACAGTGGTTTTGACTTCTTTTGGTGTCTTGTGAAATGTTATTCAATATTCTGGATCTGTTCACGCATTTGCTCGATGAGCACTTTCAGCTCAACACCGGACGCAGTGATGTCCGTACTAATAGACTTAGAGGCTAAGGTATTGGACTCACGGTTGAATTCTTGCATCATAAAGTCAAGACGACGACCTACTGCGCCGCCTTTCTTCATGATGTTAGTGGTTTCTTTAACGTGAGAGTCTAGGCGGTCAAGCTCTTCGGCTACGTCTGATTTTTGCGCCAGCAGGATAAGCTCTTGCTCTACTCGTGATGGGTCAAGTTCTACCTTTGCATCTTCAAACTTCGAAAACAGGCGCTCACGTTGCCATTCTAGAATTTCCGGCATACGCGCGCGTACTTTCACGACTTCTTCAGAAATAGCCGTTAAGCGCTGCTCAATAAGCGCCTTCATGTTGTCGCCTTCACGACCACGGGCTTCGATAAAGTCGCTCAATGCGGCATCGAAAGCCGCAAGCAGGTCTTTATTGACGGCGTCCATATCTTGCTCTGGTGTTTCCATCACCCCAGGCCAGTTCATGATCTGGAAAGGATTTAAACGGCTCTCATCGCCAGATAAAGCCATCACTTGGTTAGCGGCACTGATCACTTGCTTCGCCAGATCTTCGTTGATGGTCAACTCACCTTTTGCTGCAGGGTTGGCTTCAAATCGAAGTGCACACTCGACTTTACCGCGTGCAAGGCGCTTACGAAAACGCTCGCGCAATACAGGTTCCAAGCCGCGGAACTGCTCGGGCAGACGGAAGTAGGTCTCAAGGTAACGCTGGTTTACCGAGCGAATCTCCCATACTGCTGTACCCCAATCACCTTTCGCCTCTTTACGCGCATAGGCTGTCATACTGTAGATCATCGAATTTTCCTGTTTATTATCTGTGAAAATAACGCGAGCCAATAGTAGCACATGCACTGGTGCTTAGCTGAAGGAATCCACATAGCTTTGTCTACTAAACTTCGCTATAATCCTGCTCCAACCAAATTCGTCTCCCCCTATCAGCAGATAGATAACTAAGGTAGATGCCCATGCGTCCAAACGATCGCAAGGCGGATCAAGTTCGCCCAATCAAAATTACTCGTAACTACACTGCTTATGCAGAAGGCTCTGTGCTGGTTGAATTCGGCAATACTAAAGTGCTGTGTAATGCGACCGTTGAAGAAAACGTCCCTCGCTGGCTAAAAGGTCAAGGTAAAGGCTGGGTGACCGCTGAATACGGCATGCTACCTCGTTCAACGCATTCACGTATGCGCCGTGAAGCCGCAAGCGGTAAACAAGGCGGCCGTACGATGGAAATCCAACGCCTGATTGCTCGCAGTCTTCGTGCTGTCGTAGACCTAGAAGCGATGGGTGAAATCATGGTGACGGTTGACTGTGACGTGATTCAGGCTGATGGCGGTACACGTACTGCGTCTATCTCTGGCGCGAGTGTCGCAATGGCGGATGCTTTCCAACACCTAGTTGAGAAAGGCAAATTAAAAGCTAATCCGATGAAGGGCCATGTGGCTGCTGTATCTGTGGGCATCTTAGGTGAAGACATTCTGTGTGACCTTGAGTACACCGAAGACTCCGCAGCCGATACTGATATGAATGTGGTGATGACGGAAGATGGTCGTATGATCGAAGTTCAAGGCACAGCAGAAGGCGAACCCTTTACTCATGCTGAGCTGATGACGCTGCTGGAGTCGGCGACCAAAGGCATTAGCGAAATTGTAGCGGCGCAGAAAGCGGCGTTAGAAAATTGATTGTTATTAAATAGCTTCCATTTGGAAGCTATTTTTTTATCTCCATTTCTTTAGGAGATAGTTCATTAGTGTTTATAAACCGTCTAGACAACTAGACCTTTTATTTAGAGAGAAAGTGATGAAAGCATACCAGCGTGAATTTATTGAGTTTGCATTAGAGAAAGAAGTCCTAAAATTTGGCGAATTTACTTTAAAATCTGGCCGTAAGAGCCCGTACTTCTTTAACGCTGGTCTTTTCAATACTGGTCGTGACCTAGCGCGTCTCGGTCGTTTTTACGCAGCGGCACTGGCGGATTCTGCAATTGAGTTCGATGTGCTATTTGGCCCAGCGTACAAAGGCATCCCAATTGCGACGACAACAGCCGTAGCCTTGGCCGATCATCATGATATCGACACGCCATACTGCTTCAACCGTAAAGAAGCGAAAGACCATGGCGAAGGCGGTAACTTAGTCGGTAGTGCACTTGAGGGGCGCATCATGCTGGTAGATGATGTGATCACTGCTGGCACGGCAATCCGCGAATCAATGGAAATCATTAAAGCCAATGGTGCTGACCTAGCGGGTGTTTTAGTGGCAATCGACCGCCAAGAGAAGGGCAAGGGTGAGCTGTCTGCGATTCAAGAAGTCGAGCGTGACTTTGGTTGTGCTGTGATTTCGATTGTTAGCCTAGGTGACTTGGTGACTTACCTTGAAGAAAAAGGTAATGCGACGGAACACCTTGAAGCTGTTAAAGCTTATCGCGCTGAATATGGTATCTAAAATATCGCTAGAGAGCTGGTTGTGCCGCAGTGACCCGAGTCGCTAACTGCCACCAAACTGGCTCTTTTTCTGCACGTACAAAGAAGGGCTGATGTATTCACACCAGCCCTTCTTTCATCAAGCACGGACGTTAAGCGCCCTTGTGACGCTAGTCTTTAACTTGAAGAATTTCATCCCAAGGTAACACTTCATCACCGAGCACGATGAAATTAGGGTTTTCCAATGTTTCGCGCTCATTGTAAGACAAAGGTTCAAGCTGCGTACTCAAAATACGGCCACCCGCTTCTTCAACGATACATTGCGTTGCCGCAGTGTCCCACTCACCAGTCGGGCCAAGGCGAAGGTAACAATCCACCGCACCTTCTGCCACTAAGCAAGCTTTCAGTGCTGCTGAGCCGAGTGGTACTAAATCATAGTTCCAACCACTGCTCATGCGGCTGGTAATACGGTTGATATCTTGACGGCGGCTAATGGCAATCGCAATCGGATGCGCTCGGCCATCATGGTTGTGGGATGAGATCCGAACGCTTTCATCCATATCGGGTATTTTCCACGCGCCTTTGTTCTTGTATGCGTAGTAAGTCACACCAGACACTGGACCGTACACCACTCCCATAATAGGCTGGTTATTCTCGACCAAGGCGATAATCGTCGCAAAGTCACCGCTACGAGCGATAAATTCTTGTGTCCCATCTAACGGGTCAACCAACCAATAACGGTCCCATTGAGAGCGTTTATCAAGGCTTATCTCCGCGTCTTCTTCGGACAGGATGGGAATATCAGGGGTAAGCTCAGAAAGCTTTTCCATGATCAGTTTATGTGCAGCTATATCTGCACTGGTTACTGGTGTTTCGTCACTTTTGGTATAGGCTTGATATTCTTTTTTCTCGTAGATATCGAGAATTAACTGACCTGCCGAGCGAGCAATGGCAATCACGGCAGGCAAATGGTGAGAAAGGTCGTCTGTCATTGGCATAGTCAATCCTTCACGCTCTACATTGATTATGGTTTTAAGATACGTAGAGCCAGCATCAGCGCGGTAATACTGCGCGCCTCACAAAAATCGAGGTGAGTCAGAAGCTCTTCAGCTTGAGCAAGTGGCCAGCGAATCACTTCTAGAGGTTCTGGTTCATCCCCTTCTAATTGTTCTGAGTATAGTTCTTCTGCGATAAACAGAGTCATTTTGCTTGAGAAATAAGAAGGGGCAAGCACAACCTCTTTCAAGGGTGTCAGCTTATGAGTACCTAAACCAATTTCTTCCTTCAACTCACGATCTGCCGCTTCAACTGGCGACTCTCCAGCATCAATCAAACCTTTAGGAAAACCCAGCTCATAACGCTCTGTGCCCGCCGCATACTCACGAACCAGTAATATGTCTCCTTCAGCTGTCACAGGTACCATCATTACTGCATTGCGCCCACTCGGCTTCATGCGTTCATAAGTACGTTCGACGCCATTGCTAAAGCGTAAGTCGAGTGCCTCAACAGCAAATAACTTGGATCGAGCTACTGTTTGTTTTGCCAGAATTTCTGGTGGATTCCGTTTAGCCACTTGCTGACTCCTTAGCCATGGGGGAAGCCATTAATATATGAGAAAATTACTATGTTTGAAAACAAAAAAAGGGCTGACTCTCTCGTCAACCCCTTGTATTGCATATGGTTAAATCAAAGACTTAAGTCATGATCAGTAATAAGAGTGCTCACCACGGTCGTGCTCTGTTGCATCACGAACCGCAGACAATTCACCTTCAAACTGTTGTAGCAGCTCTTTTTCAATGCCTTCTTTTAGCGTCACATCCACCATTGAGCAACCATTACAACCACCACCAAAGGCAACAATCGCAACGCCGTCATCGGTAATTTCTACCAGATTGACATGACCACCGTGACCCGCTAACTGAGGATTTACCTGTGTTTGAATCGCATATTCAACACGCTCGACTAAAGGCGCATCGTCAGACACTTTACGCATTTTTGCATTAGGCGCTTTCAGCGTCAGTTGAGAGCCCATTTTATCCGTCACGAAGTCGATTTCAGCATCTTCTAGAAATGGCAAACTTAGCTCATCAACATAAGCCGAAAATCCCTCGTACTGAAACTCCGTATCTGTAGCTTCAATAGCTTCAGGAGGACAGTAAGAAACGCCACACTCTGCATTTTGCGTTCCTGGGTTCACAACGAATACGCGGATGTTTGTCTCTTCTGGCTGCTGGCTCAAAAGGTTAGCAAAGTGTTTTTGAGCATTTTCTGTAATAGTAATAGGATTTGACACGACGAATACCTGAGTAAATTTGTAGGCTATTTAAGCACCATTTTACTCCTGATTTCCTCAAGATCTAGCCTTTTAGATCAAATCACCGTCACTTTAACGGTTCGACGGTTCAGGAGTGCGGCAAATACAATAAATATCAACGGTTTTTACCCCGTTACCAAGCAATAATTTACATAATTGATGTACGGTGCTCCCTGTGGTTAACACATCATCGACAATAGCAATATGCTCTACCTCGATTGCCTTAGTTAGGCAAAAAGCCTGACGCACATTGTTCCTACGTTGCTTCTTATCCATCCCTTGCTGTCTTGGTGTTGAACGCACTTTTTTAAACACCGCATCACAAGGAATAGCTAACTCTCGGCTGATCTGCCACGCCAAATGCTCACTTTGGTTATAGCCTCGATAGCAATAACGGCGCCAATGCACAGGCACAAAAGTGATCAAGTCTGGTCGGGTGTCGATTCGCGGAGCCAAGAGCCCAGACAAAGTTTTTGCCTGCCAATACTGCCCTTCATATTTAAGGCGATGAACATAACTCGACAAAGGGGGCTGATAGTCTCCAACACAATACAAGCGCATCCATAATGGCGGTGAAACTAAACACTCTCCGCACATCTCAGTCGCATCTGGCGTCACTAAGCCGCAACGACGACAACGTGTTGTTGGCGCAAACCTCAGCTGACAAGTGACACAAAATTGAGGATGAAAGGCCTCAGGCTCTATCACCATATGGCACAGTTCACAATGACTCGGAAACAGGTAGGTTGTGTGTTTCTTAATCCAATCAGTTAACATAGGGGCCAAGTATCAACGAATTTAGCAATCAGCTTATCGCTTTAGCTCGGGTGTAAAGGATGAAAAACGTGGCACACAATGAGATCAAACCAGAAACGCCTTACTGGCACTCCACCGGTCAGGGTGAGGATTTGGTCTTGGTTCATGGCTGGGGTATGAATGGTGCGGTCTGGCATCAAGCCGTTGAGCAATTAAGCCAGCATTTTCGTGTGCACGTCGTTGACCTACCGGGCTTTGGCCATAGCCATCAATTACACTTCGACACGATGGAAGAGCTCGCGCAGCAAGTGTTGCAAAACGCACCGGACAAGGCGATTTGGCTAGGCTGGTCTTTGGGTGGCTTGGTGGCAACGCATATCGCGATTCACCACCCAGAACGGATCGCCAAACTGATCACCGTGGCCAGTTCACCAAAGTTTTCCGCTGAAAGACGCTGGCGCGGCATACAGCCTCAAGTCCTGAGTGCATTCACCGAGCAATTGGTCGAAGACTTTCGCGTGACGGTTGAACGCTTTATGGCCTTGCAAGCTATGGGGAGCCCCTCTGCGCGTCAGGATGTCAAAAGTCTCAAGCAAGCGGTATTATCTCGCCCTGAACCGAACCCTCAATCTTTGCTGTCAGGTCTGCAATTACTAGCCGATATCGATTACCGCCAAGCACTCACGGAGATTTCTACACCGACTCTGCGCCTCTACGGACGCCTTGATGGCTTAGTTCCAGCTAAAGTCGCCGCTGAAGTCGATAACCTCATGCCCGGCAGTGAAAGCTATATGTTTGACGCCTCTTCTCACGCCCCTTTCATGACCGAATTTAGCGAGTTTTGTCAGCAAGTTATTCGCTTTTCAGTCAGCAAATAGAAATTATTTTGCCTAATACGCTAAAATTTTGACTATCAAGGCCGATAAATAATCGAGCTAAGAAAACGCTGTTTTATTGCATTTTCTGGCTGGGCGTGAGGAGGTTTAAATGATCGTATCACCTACCAATGTAAGTGTACCGCTGATCGCCCCATCGGTTAATGTGCAAACGGAGCAGGCAGCTCGAGAC
This sequence comes from Vibrio sp. Isolate25, assembly GCF_022398025.1. Classification (NCBI taxonomy): domain Bacteria; kingdom Pseudomonadati; phylum Pseudomonadota; class Gammaproteobacteria; order Vibrionales; family Vibrionaceae; genus Vibrio; species Vibrio sp. Isolate25. The sequence goes on along the minus strand of NZ_JAKEUT010000006.1, from coordinate 39,390 downwards.
AATAAAGTTCGCGAACCCGTCACTCCAACAGTGGCATTAACCAAAAGTAACGCTGAACGTAAAGTTAAAGCCGATGATAAAAGGCGAAGGCAATCCTCTTGGGATCCGGCAGAGCATCCAAGCTATGAAACCGGTGAACAAGAAGAAGTCAAAGCTACTTATCAGGAAGATCCTAAAGATACACTCGAACGGATTTTCCAGCTGATTGCTCTGGATAGCTACAGCGAAGATCAGGGCAAAGGCTACGCAATGCGCTTTCGGTTACCTAGGCACATAATCGATGCGGCGATAACTGAAGGCAAAATGGCCAAACGCAGAACTGTGATTAAGTTTCACTATGGTGATGCGGTTGCACCCAATACACCTTCAGATGTCATTGCGGTGTTGTAGTTCCTAAGCCAAATGATTAGGAAATGCCGAAAAAAATCCCCGCGATGGCGGGGATTTGTCTTTCTAGGGGTTATTTTTTCGCTTTGGCAAAGGCAGCAGCAAATGCCCCGCCCATCGCCCCATTAGCAGGTTCATCACGACGTCGTTGAGCACCTTTGCTACCATGGCTTTGACGCTGCTGAGCGCGAGTATCTGAAGAGCGTTGCGAGCGATTATCCTGACCTGGCTCATCGGTAAGGCGCATCGACAAACCGATACGTTTACGCTGGATATCCACTTCCATCACTTTCACTTTCACGATATCACCGGCTTTCACTACTTCGCGAGGATCCGATACAAAGCGATCCGTCAATGCTGAAATATGCACTAAGCCATCCTGATGCACACCAATGTCAACGAAAGCGCCAAAGTTGGCCACGTTAGAAACCACTCCTTCCAATACCATACCTGGCTCAAGATCTGACACTTGATTCACCCCATCGGCAAATGTCGCGGTTTTGAATTCTGGACGAGGATCCCGCCCCGGTTTATCTAGCTCTTTAATAATGTCACTGACCGTCGGAACACCGAAGTTATCATCAGTATAATCGACCGCATGAAGCCCGCGTAAGAACTGAGTATCACCAATCAAAGCACGAACGTCTTTGCTGTTTTTCTCCGCTATCGCTTTTACCACTGGGTAAGCTTCTGGATGAACGGATGACGCATCTAGCGGGTTTTTACCATCCATGATACGTAGGAATCCGGCACATTGTTCGAATGCCTTAGGCCCAAGGCGTGCCACCTTCTTCAATGTGGTTCGCGCTTCAAAGCGGCCATGTTCATCGCGGTAATCAACGATATTTTGAGCAAGGGTACTCGATAAGCCAGCAACACGAGTCAGCAAAGCAGGGGATGCCGTGTTCACATCCACACCCACGGCGTTTACACAATCCTCAACCACGGCATCCAAGCGCTTAGCCAACATTGACTGGCTGACATCATGTTGATATTGGCCAACACCAATCGATTTAGGGTCAATTTTCACTAGCTCCGCGAGAGGATCTTGCAGACGACGAGCAATGGAGACTGCGCCGCGCAATGACACGTCAAGATGTGGAAACTCTTTCGCGGCCAATTCAGAAGCGGAATAAACCGATGCCCCCGCTTCACTCACCATGATCTTCTGCACTTTTAGGTTGTTACGCTTTATCAGATCGGCGACGAAGCTGTCGGTTTCACGTGAGGCGGTACCATTACCAATAGCAATAAGGTCCACATTGAACTGTTGCACCAGTTTCGCCACCACTTGTGCCGACTTATCGTACTGGTTCTGTGGTGGGTGAGGATAAATTGTCTCGGTTGCCAGTACCTTACCTGTTGAGTCTACAACCGCGATCTTTGAGCCTGTTCTCAGACCAGGATCGAGCCCCAATGTGGCACGAGGGCCAGCCGGTGCCGCCATCAACAAATCTTTCAAGTTCGTGGCAAACACCTCAATCGCTTCAATTTCAGCCCGCTCTTTCATCGCGCCCATCAACTCGGTTTCCATGTGCATCGAAACTTTGATGCGCCACACCCAACTGATCACTTGCTTACGCCAACCATCAGCAGGCGCCTGACTCAGCGAGATACCGTAATGGTCCGCGATCAGGATTTCGCAATACGATTGACGCGCCCCCTCTTCTTGATCAGGGTCAGCATTCATCGCCAATGTCAGAAAGCCTTCATTTCGCCCACGCAACATTGCAAGTGCGCGGTGTGAAGGCACCTTGCTCAGTGCTTCATTATGCTCAAAATAGTCTTTGAACTTTTCACCCTCTCGCTCCTTACCTTCCACAACACGAGACATAATCTCTGCATTACGGTTCAGATGAAGACGAATTTTCTCTAGCAAGTTAGCGTCTTCAGCAATCCGCTCCATAACAATGGCACGCGCACCATCAAGAGCCGCTTTTACATCAGCAACCCCTTTTTCAGCATCAATGTAATGCGTTGCTTCCTGTTCGGGATCCGTTTGCGGTTCGTTCCACAGTTTGTCCGCCAGCGGCTCCAAGCCAGCTTCAATCGCAATCTGGCCTTTGGTGCGACGCTTAGGTTTGTATGGCAGATACAAGTCTTCAAGGCGAGTTTTGCTATCCGCTTGATTGATTTCCGTTTCAAGCTCAGCCGTCAGTTTGCCTTGTTCCTGAATGGATTTCAGAATCGTCTGACGACGATCATCTAGTTCACGCAGATACGCTAAACGGCTGTCGAGATTACGTAATTGGGTATCGTCCAGACCACCTGTCACTTCTTTACGGTAACGGGCAATGAATGGCACCGTATTACCATCATCGATCAGATTAACAGCAGCGGTAACTTGCTCAGTTCGAACATTCAGTTCTTGAGCAATCATTTGACAGATAGCTTGGCTCATCCGTGGATTCTCTTAATTCTATAATGTGAAGGAGTATTTCAGCCCTAGACATTGGGGCAATTCATCGATTTTGCAATGTTTTTAATCTTACCCTGAAAAAATCACCGTTCCTTGATAGACACGGTGCACATTTGTGTCAAAACTGCAGTCGCATTGTGCATTTATTCATTATATTTAAGTCAGTTATATTTACGTGAAATCGTTTACTTATATCGATACCTTGATTTGTTTGGAAACTATTGCATGAAAAAGCTCTCTTTATTTTTGACGTTAACCAGCGTTCTGTTGACCACTCCACACGCTTGGTCAGAGTCCCTTTCAGCCACCACACAGCAACCAGCTTATCAGGTGGATAACGATCTGATTCTAGGCCGCATAGAAAACGTCTACTACAACGATATTCCAGAGCTAAAAGATGTTCCTTTTATGGGTAAGATCGATACTGGTGCCGATACCACCTCGATTCACGCCGAAAACATTCATCTATCCAGCACACACCCTGACTTTAAACACCTGACCGACAACGATCTGCTGTGGGCGGTAGTTAACGACCGACGTAAGAAGAAACTCAAACGTACAACGGAAACCTATTTGTCTTATCAGGTCACCATTGCCTTCACCATCCGTCACCCATACACAGGTGAAAATATTAATATTAAAGATGATCTAGAACGCATCAGCATTATTCGCAGTCGAACCAGCAAAAAGCCAATTCTCCGTCCGGCGGTCAAGATGCCTTTGACCATCGGCGGACGAACAGTCGAGGCCATGATCAATCTCACCAAACGCAGTCAATTTTCCGCACCGATTCTGATTGGTAAAACCTTCCTAGAAGACAATGCCTGGGTCATGGCTGGGTATGACTATCTGCAAGAACAACCTCACGCTCAGGTAATCGGCAAGAAAGAAACGGTGCAAGTCGATGGCCTACCTTATAAGGTCAGCGTAGCAACCACCAGCCGCTACTCCAATGCTCATGCACTGGATGTCAACATCGATAAGAAGAACAACTTAGTTTCATTCAAACTGGAGGGAGAGAACGGTGAGAGAAAAGCCATGACATTGCCTCTGATTCGCACTTTGAAAACAAGCGAAGCTGAGCGCCCTCTGGTGTACTTACCCGTCAAACTTAATCAAGACCAAACTCAACACTGGCTGGTTTATCTTCGTGATCGCGGCCATTTAGACAGCCAGATTAGCCTCGGGCGCGATGTGGCCAGCGAACACTTTGTGATCAACACCGAGAAAGAAAACCTTCTCCAAGACGCTGACACCAGCTTTAAAAGCGCTCTTAAATCAGACCCTTTGGTGATCTCACCAAAGGAAACCATCACCATAGATCAAGATTACCAGCTCCCTGCTCATCCGAGCTTTGTCGTCAAAACACCGCTTCTGAGAGTTACAGAGTTCAAGCTAAGTAATAAAAATAGCAAAGAGCAGGTCAGTTTCACTCTTGAAAACAGCCAAGGTGAAATGAAAACGGTGACTAAGCGTGTCCTGCGTAAACTCAAAGTTGGTAAATCCGTTCGTCCGGTTGTCGAAGGCGTATTCGAGTTAGGGGACAAAAAACGCGAACTGGAGTTCGCTATCGACAAACTAGGGAAAGGCGATGCTCAACCCTTCTTCGTCATGGGGCATAGCATGGCTAAAAATGGTGTGCTGTTAAATACCAGAACTGAAAACCTACTCACACCGCACCCGTTGTTCAAAGCAGGGTACATCGAAGTTGCCCAAGTGGAAGAGTTGTCGTTTCCCGTCAAACTCGATACTGGCGCTGATGTCAGCTCGATAAACGCACAAAACATCAAACAATTTCAGAAAAACGGCAAAGATATGGTCACTTTCACTTACGAAAATGATGTCGGCATGAAACAGGAGTTCACACGGGAAGTGGTCGATGTGATGAGAATTAAAGCCAAGAAAGGCGAGAAAGACAACGTTCGCCCTGTGGTCGAGATGCGAGTCAGACTAGGAGAGATAGACCAAACGATTCGCGTCAATTTGCAAGATAGAGGCCGTTTCCATTACAGCATGATTTTAGGAGAGAACTTTCTCAAATACGGAGCGATCGTCAGCAGTGACCAAGCCTATATCGTGACGGATAAACCTGACTACGAAAAATAGTAACTCAGTGCCGCGCTCACCAGCGCGGCACTGGTGTCATTCTGAGTAGCGGATACTGTTCACAAACCACTCTTTCTCGCCTTCTGGCGTCCTGACACTGAATTCATCATCAACTTCTTTTTTTAATAACGCTCGAGCCATCGGGGAATCAATCGAAATGTAATCCTTGGCATCACCGTAAATCTCATCCGGACCAACAATACGAAATTTCTTTACATCTCCCGCTTCATTTTCTACTTCAACCCACGCCCCAAAAAACACTTTACCTTCCTGCTGCGGCGCATAATCCACCACTTTTACCTGCTCTAAGCGTTTGCGTAGATAGCGCACACGACGGTCAATTTCACGTAGACGCTTCTTGTTATATTGATAATCCGCATTCTCAGATCGATCACCTAAGCTCGCCGCCCACGTCACTTTTTTAGTCACCTCTGGGCGTTCTTCTTTCCATAAAAAATCGAGTTCTTCTTTAAGTCGATCAAAGCCTTCGCGTGTGATTAGGTTTGTTTTCATATTTCTGACGCTAGTGAATTGAATATGGCGTATACATTAGCTAAAAAGGAGTGAAAAAGGTAATAATCGTTAACAATTCTTTGCGCCACTTTCCTCAGAACAATGTTACATTCTGACTTGTGAAAAAAGGGCTGAACAGCGGCTCTGTCAAAGCGCTAAGCTTATTTAATAGGTGGAATCATTACATGCAAGAAAATCACAAGATCTTAGTCGTTGATGACGATGCACGCCTGCGTGCATTGCTAGAGCGTTACTTGTCTGAACAAGGATTCCAAGTACGCAGTGTTGCTAACAGTGAACAGATGGACCGCCTGTTAACCCGTGAAAACTTCCACTTGATGGTGCTTGATTTAATGCTGCCAGGTGAAGATGGCCTATCCATTTGCCGTCGACTGAGAAATGCAAATAGCTCATTACCCATCCTAATGCTCACCGCCAAAGGGGATGAAATTGATCGTATCGTCGGCTTAGAAGTCGGTGCCGATGACTATTTGCCAAAGCCGTTCAACCCTCGTGAGCTACTTGCTCGCATCAAAGCTGTTTTACGTCGCCAAACCACAGAGCTGCCTGGGGCACCGAGTGCGGAGGAGTCGATTGTCGAATTTGGTGAATTCAGCCTTAATCTAGGCACACGTGAGATGTTCCGTGGAGATGAAGCCATGCCTCTCACTTCCGGTGAGTTTGCTGTGTTGAAAGCGCTGGTCACTAACGCCCGTGAGCCGATGTCACGCGATAAGTTGATGAATATGGCTCGTGGTCGTGAATATTCTGCCATGGAGCGTTCGATTGACGTTCAAATCTCCCGTCTGCGCCGTATGCTTGAAGTGGACCCTAGCAAACCCCGCTATATCCAGACCGTGTGGGGGCTAGGCTACGTATTTGTGCCAGATGGCAAAGAAGCTTAATAGCTAATTCAATAAGAGTGCGAGACAATGTCTCGCACTCTTTGCTTTCACCGTTCACAAGGTCGAATATATGCGTATTCGCAGCTCGTTTACCCAGTCTATTTTCATTTTTCTCACCCTACTAATTGCCAGTCAGGTTTACTCTTATTACGCCGTGTTTAACTATGCACTGATGCCAAGCCTGCAGCAGTTCAACAAGATCCTCGGTCATGAAATCAACCTGATGCTTGATGACTCGGCCGCATTTAAAGATGGCCTACCTATGGATGCCCCTCTACGTCGACGTGTGCTGGAACAATTAGGTGTAACCATTCATGCTGATGACAGCCCAATAGCAGATGAGTACTACCATGCGGTGAGTATCGACTTGATGAGCGAGGAAATGAGTAAAGAGCTCGGCTCAGCCACCGATGTGCGCATGATGCTCGGTTCCGACAGCTACATTCTATGGATGAAAATTGACTCTCTACCCGGCTCGCTGCTGCGCATTCCACTGTCTGAATTACAGGAAGAAGATTTCGCTCCCTTATTTCATAACAGCTTGGTGATGGCATTATTGATCGTTGCAGGAGGCTGGTTATTCATTCGTTTACAAAACCGGCCTTTGATCGCCTTGGAAAAGGCGGCTAAAGGCGTTGGCCGTGGCGAAATCCCTCCCCCCTTACCAGAAAAAGGCACATCAGAAATCCGCTCCGTCACCCGAGCCTTTAACCAAATGTCGAAAGGTATTCAAGCATTGGAAGAAGACCGTGCACTACTGATGGCGGGTATCAGTCATGATTTAAGGACACCACTGACACGCATCCGCCTCGCGACTGAGATGATGTCACCAGAGGATAGTTATTTAGCGGAAGGCATAATCAGCGACACAGAAGAGTGTAATGAAATCATCAGCCAGTTTATGGACTACCTCAAACCGGTCAATAAAGAATCGTTTATCGACGTTGATCTGAATGAAATCGCCAATGATATCGCCACTTCTGAGGGCGGCTATGAAATCCAAATAGAAACCGAGCTTCAGCATCCGATAAAATTGACCAGCGGCAGCCCGATCGCCATCAAGCGTGCAGTGAGTAATCTGGTTGTTAATGCCATCCGTTATGGAAATGGCTGGGTCAAAGTCAGCACTGGTGTCACCGCTGATAACAAGCTGGTCTGGGTTTGTGTCGAAGATAACGGCCCAGGTATTAAACAAAGCCAGATAGCGAAGCTGTTTGAACCTTTCACCCGTGGCGATGCCGCGCGAGGTAGTGAAGGCACAGGGCTTGGGCTAGCGATTGTCAAGCGTATTGCCAGTCAGCACAACGGCAGCGTGATCATTAATAATCGCAGTGGTGGCGGTTTACGCGCCCAAATCAGTTTCCCCACTCAAGGAAAGTAAGCCAAGTAAAAAGAGCGACATGACGCCGCTCTTTTATTATGTATCTGTGTTTACAGGCGCCCCTGATAGGTAAATTGGTAGCGCCCTTCTCCATCTGGCGATGGTAACCATTTTAACTGCTCAGCCAGTGAGCTGGGAAATTTCCCTTCCGGCTTAAACCAAGCTGATGCCTGATAGTTACGGTTTGCCTCAAGCACTACTTCTGCAGCGCTGCTGACTTGCTCACTGTTCTGGGCACCCTTCAATGTGATCAAACTGTCCTGACAGCTAAAGTCCACAACCACAGATCCAACATACAGCTCATCAAGCGGAGTCACCACTTTGTCGGTATTCCACACCAGCGAGCCTTCTCCCATTTGGCAGTAAGGCAACGCATAAACCATAGATTTAATACTCAGTTCGACCTGTCCCGTCAGCTCAACGGGAATCGGCATCGGAGGCGTGAACTCAAGAATTTTTTCAACCGGCAAAGACGCAATCAAGTTTTCCGCATAAGGCCCAGAAGTGCTGTATCCCACGATACCACGGCCTGTGATCTGCATATCACTACCACGACCAAAACGAACTTGCGCTTCAGCTTTGCCCGTTAACAGTTTCAACGGTGCCAGTTGCCAATGCAATGCACCTAGCTTCTGTTTTTGCCAAATTACACTGGCGGCTCTTCCTTCCCAGACCGTCCCCGAGACACCATTGATCACCAACTGTTGTGGTAATGGTGCATAGCTCAACACCACCTGAGCAGGAATATGGACTATCGCACTGGTGATAAACACCATAATCAAAGCCAGACTGAGTAAAATAACTTTTCTCACTTAATCTTACCCTTTCACAAACTGTAAGCGCTTGATTTCAACCATACCTTCTTGCTCAGCTTTATCAATGTCAATAAAGGTCGCAGAAACAGCATGCTTTTCTTTGAGGAAAGTCATCCATTCCACCAAACGATTAAACGGCATCGGTTGAATCCATACCTGAAGCTCTTCCCCTCTTGGTTGCACTCGCACCAATTCAGCACCAAAACGAGCTGCCGTAGAAGAAATCGACTGGTTAAGCGGCAAATCCGAGGAAGCGACACCCCCCTTAGCACGCAGTTGGCTAATATTATCGGCTTTGTCTTTCACCCAACTCAGTAGCTGTCTTTCGCTTTGAATTCGGTTCGTCGCCATTTCTGCTCGTTGGCTGACAGGTTGCAGCACGCCCCAGTAAATCACGCCAAGGAGAAGTAAAATAGCACACGCAATGAGCAAGCGTTGTTCACGCTGGCTCGTTCCCATCCACCACGTTTGCAGTGAAGTCATTAACTGTTTCATCACGGCTCCCCTATAAACGCTTAAGCACAAAGGTGCCATTAACGAGAGCGCCCGATTTGCTCAGTTGCCCTTGCTCAACCGTAAACTGACTCGACATCAGCTCACGCGCTTTTTCAAATGTCTGAAAGTCGTTGCTTTGCGCTTGAAGCCTTACTTCGCCACGAGTACTGTCATATTTGAAGCTGGTCAGCTTAAGGCCTGGGACCTGCTTCATCACTTGTGGCATCTTCACCATCCACTCAAGTACCGAGTCACCACTACCGCCCCCGGACAGCCTGCTTTCCTCTCGCTCCATTTCGCGCTTGAGATAGGTGACAGTCGGAATTTTATTCTTATTCGTCATTTGGCGGAAAATACGCTCACTTTCCTGACGATAAGCATTGGCTTGTGTTTCTGCACTCTGAATCTGCAGCCAGTTATCCACGCTTAAGACCGCAATCAATACACCTGCAGCAATCGCGGCTTTACGCCACACTTTCAAGTGACGACCCAAGGAAGATTTAGGCTTGAACTCACCAGACAGCAGATTAGTTTTGCTCTTTACCGCTTGCTCAGCAAGCAACTGCATCACTAGTTGCGGCTCTTCATTACGCCATTCTTGTCCATCGGCATAAGGCAGTTCTGGTAATGGTGAAAATGCTTGCAGTGGTAGGTAGTCTTCCCCCTGCTTTACCCAATCAGATTGAACGAGAAGAGGCAGCCAAGCAGGTTCAACACTCACTCCACTAAATCGACCTTTCTTGACCAGCCATTGACCATCAAGCTCCACCGCACTCAAACCGCAGTTGTCATCAAGTGGCAATGCCAACGCATCTGGCATGACTTTACGCACCACAAGACCCAACTGCTGCATATCTGCCAAGATGGATTCCAACCAGTGATAGTCAATCCCACAGACATAGGCCTGACCAGCTTCTTTGGCTAATACAGTAAAGTGCAGCTCATCAACATCCTGAGCCACATCATCTTCCAACATAAATGGCAGCATAGAGTCAAATTGACGATTGGCACCTGCAGGAACGTCTAGTTGAGTCAGAACCAAATTAGCGGCTGACACCAACACAACGACCTGACGCCCTTCAGCGTAATTGGCAAGCTCAGCTAAATCCTGATGATCTTGCAGTTCGCCGCTCGCTATCACTTCCTTTTGGCTTTCTGACCAAACCAGCCATTGAATCGCTGCTGTTTTACTTTTGCTCAGCCGAACGACTAGAAACTCGTTCACCGATCCCTCCAAAGCGACGGCGTATTACCGTTGCAGTTTCTCGATTATTACTAAACAACAGGCTGCGAATTCGCACCCTGGATTTATCCACTAGCACCTCAGCGTCCAGCTCGAAATAGACGCTATCGACGCTCAAGTAACCTTTGACTTGCTTTTTAACATCCTCACTCAAACCACTTAGGTCGGATTCAGCGAAAAAGTCATCCGTTGATGCCCAGCCATCGGGGCCACGGTTTTCCAAAATCTGTTTGGCCTGAGATGTACTCAGGTTCGGATAGAACATCGCCGCCAACAAAGCGGCATGTTCCGGCATAATGGTGTTCACATTGAGGCGAAAGTCCGAGGTCGGCAACGCACAGATCATTGGGCTGACTTTTTCCATCACTTCACCACTCACCTGATTCACCGCTCGCAGCTCGCTGCTGTCAGCCAGCAAGGTATTGGCACTCAAATAAGCGGGAGACAGCCCCTCGTAATGGCTGTCTTCGACACCAGACGATGAATTAACGGAATCATTACTGTCTACAAATTCCCACAGCGATTGAGCAACGGTTTCTGCTTCATAATTATCCACTTGCAGCTCTTCTAGTAGGTTCTGAAACTTCTCCACGAGAAAAGGTAACTGCGCAGACCCTGCGGTTTGCTCCAACTCAGACAACGCATTGATATTAAAACATGCCTGAGCATCATATAACTTACCGCTTACCGTGCCATAGTCCAGCGGCATACTGTCCAGCTCTTGAGCCCAAGGCTGCGATAAATTAATACTGTCGTCGTTGTCTTTATAGCTTTGCTCAATTCCATATTTTGCTAGTGCTTCAACCCCCAAGCTATACCAGTACGCTTGTTGATAATTGATTTGGCTGCCAGCGCGCTTAAACTGGCTGAACAAACGGTCGGCCATACTGGCGGCAATACTGACCATAACGGCAAGGAGAAGTAAAATTACAATCAGAGCAACACCGCGCTGAGGACGCTTAGCTGTCATTGCTTTTCTCCTCAGCACCACCTATGCCACCACCCGCTGTCATATAAATGCGTTCAATTTTTCCGTAATCTTCCAGCTCAAGTTCAACGGCCACAGCCTGAGGCAGCATGGCTTTCTGATCCCACTCTTTCTTCCAATCTGAGCCGTCAAAGAACTTCACATTAAACTTTTCCACTTTATCGATCAGTGGCATCGTTATTCCCGCTTGCCCTGCGGGCGTATCCGCATAGCGCCACCAGACACGCTCGAGCACATCATCCTTGATTCGGTAACCTACCTTGCTGATTTCGCCACGGGGAAATTGCTGCTGAGGATTGTGCCAACCTAAGCGAGTAAACATGATCCCTTTCGCATCGGAATCAAGTAGATACTCTTTCCAGTGCAGCAATAGGCCATTCGATTCTTCACCATTGGTGCGAGTTTGACGTAATGCCATCTGGCGAAAATCACCGTCCATAAATACCAGAGCCCGTTGCAGTGTTTTCAATCGTTCACTTCGCTCAAGCGACAATGCATTGCTGCGCTGAACTTGATTGAGTACCTGATAAGCACCGACGCTCAAGCTGGCAAAGATAGCAATGGCGACCAAGACTTCAATCAAAGTAAAACCGCTTTGGAAAGCTGACTGCTTATTTCGGCACATAACTTCTCACCGTGACTACTGGCGAACTTTTCTCGCTGGTGGCAACCTTGACATCAAACGCCTGCAATATATCTCCTGCAGTCTCCACCGGCTCTACTGACCAAAACCATTCTCGCCCTGCCAATTCTTCTTTGCCTTTTTTCTTACTCGGTTTACTGCCTGCTAGCATGACTTTCGCCATCTGGTTATCAGCAACCAGCGCCGCGAATGTTTTTTCTTCCAAGTAATTCAGCGTGTTAATGTGCTGGCTAACAGAACGAATGGTTGCAATCGCTGCCGTTGCGAATATCGCAAGCGCCACCAACACTTCCAACAGTGTCATGCCCCGCTTAGCTTTCATCTTCGCTTTCTCCCGGAGCCAATAGCACCACTTCGCCATTTTCTTTTGCCACGACTTTCCAAGCATCCTGCTCTTCATCACCTTGCTGGGGATAAATGGCAATAGAAAATGGCGTCACTTCACCACTAGAGACAATAGACACCTGTGGTGGGCGCAGCTTTTTTTCTTCTTTATGTTCAGCAAACATCTCTTCATCAAACAGACTGCCCGGCTTAAACAAGCGATCATCATCTGCCCACGCCCCTCCACCTAATGTGAGAGTGATCGCCACTGATTCGTTCAGCTCTGTCTCATAAGGAATTTGGTCGATATTGAGTTTCTGCCAACCTTTACTTTCCAAAGACATTAGGTAGTAGGCCGACTTTTTTTCATCAACACGTAAACCGAAATCACGACCACTGAGCATCGCTTCTTCATTCAGCAACAAAACGCGCTGAAAAAGGGATTTTGCCTGCTTTTCTGCCACATCTTTTGAACTGGTCGGTAAGGTGGAAATCACTGCAACCGAAGCGAGTGAAACCAATACCAGAACCAGTAAGATTTCTAGCAGGGTAAAGCCGGTTCGAGAAAGAGTCGGATAACTTTGACGCATGGGAAAAAGAGGGCGGCTTATGCCGCCTCTGCCTTATTGAAAGTCCTGAATATTCCAGTTACCGATGTCAGCATTGACACCTTCACCGCCTTCTTGGCCATCGGCACCAAGAGTGAAAATATCGATATTGCCGTTGTCACCTGGGCTCAGGTATTGGTAATCATTGCCCCAAGGGTCAGTAGGCAGACGTTTAATGTAACCACCATCGCGGTAGTTGCGTGGTTCTGGGCTGGACGGCTTATTAACTAACGCTTCCAAACCTTGGTCAGTGCTTGGGTAAACGCTGTTGTCTAGCTTGTACATATCCAGTGCATTTTCTAGGGCAACAATGTCAGTGATGGCTTTCTGTTGGTCCGCTTTTTCTTTATTACCTAAAAGGTTAGGAACAACAAAGCTCGCTAAAATACCTAAGATGACGACAACAACCATCACCTCTAAAAGCGTAAAGCCAGACTGCTTGTTCATTTTTCTTTTCATTATATTCTCCAAATAAAAATTCATAGCGAGAGATTAAACTGCTCTCAGTATGACTATCCACTCATTAAGTTGTTCATTTCTAAAATTGGCATCAGGGTCGCCATTACGATAAACAGTACTAAGCCAGCCATCAGTGCTATTAATGCTGGAGTGAAAATACCTAAGGCGATATTGACCGTTGATTCAAAGTTAGCATCTTGGTTATCAGCCGCGCGAGTCAGCATGCTTTCCAATTCACCACTTTGCTCACCACTGGCGATCATATGCAGCATCATCGGCGGGAAGAGTTTGGTTTGCTCAAGTGACTTACGCAGGCTTGCCCCTTCACGAACATTATCTGTCGCACTCAGCACCTGCTGTTTAACATAATGATTAGACATCACATCCACCGCCACTTTCATGCCATCTAAAATCGGAATCGCACTGGAAGTACAGATCGACAACGTACGCGCAAAACGCGATGTATTGAGGCCGCGGGAGATTTTGCCAATCATAGGCATATGAACGATTTTTCGATCCCAGCTCAGACGCAAATTCGGTTTGCTAAGGGCAAACTTAAACAGATATACAACGGCAGTCAAAGCCACCAGAATCTGAATCCCCCAATTCTGAATGAATTCACTAGACGCGAGTAGAAATTGTGTCGATTGAGGCAATTCCTGCCCCATCTGCACAAACTGACCTACAATTTTCGGTACTACTGCCGCGAGCAAAAAGGCGACAATACCAATCGCAAACACCACCAACACAACAGGGTAAATCATTGCCTGCTGCAACTTGGAACGCATTTTCTGGCGATTTTCAGCGTAATCAGCTAGTCGCTCTAGCACCGCATCTAAGTGGCCCGATTTCTCACCAGCAGACACCATAGAACGGAACAAATCATCAAAGATGTGCGGAAAATCCGCCAGACTGTCCGACAAGGTGTAACCTTCGGTAACTTTAGAACGTACCGCCAATAACATAGTGCGAATACGCGGTTTCTCCGACTGCTCCGATACGGCTTTAAGGCACTCTTCCAAAGGCATGCCAGATTGCACCAAAGTCGCCAGCTGACGAGTGATCAATGCTAAATCAGGCGTACTGATACCACGTTTAAACGTCAACCCTGCCTGTTCCGTTTGCTTTTTCGCTTTCTGGCGTGTTTCACTCACTTCAACGGGCATCAGCCCTTGTTCTTTGAGCCTAGCTCGGACCTGACGAGCGTTATCACCTTCAATTACCCCTTTCTGGGTTTTGCCTTTCTTATTGAGGGCTTTATATTCAAACGCTGCCATTAGCCTTCCTTAGTCACCCGAATCACTTCTTCGAGAGACGTAATACCCAGACGCACTTTGCTCAAACCATCTTCACGAATGCTTGGTGTGTACTCACGGATGGCTTTTTCTATCGCTTGCTCTCCCGCTTCGCTGTGAATTTTTTCCTGCACCTGCTCATCCACGACTAGGAGTTCATGAATACCGGTACGCCCACGGTAGCCTTTGTGGTTACAGTGCTCACAGCCGTTAGCTTTGTATAGTGTCAGCTCATCATCGCTCGACAGTTCAAACAACTTTTTGGTTTCATTATCTGCCTCGTAAGGCACTTTACAGTCTGGACACAGTGTTCGAACTAAGCGCTGGGCAAGCACGCCAAGCAATGAAGAAGAAATCAGGAATGGTTCAATCCCCATATCACGCAAGCGAGTAATCGCCCCCACTGCCGTATTAGTGTGCAAGGTCGACATTACTAGGTGGCCGGTCAAAGAAGCTTGAACAGCAATCTGCGCTGTTTCTAGGTCACGGATCTCACCGACCATCACAACATCTGGATCCTGACGTAATATAGCGCGCAGACCACGAGCAAAGGTCATGTCTACTTTGGGATTGACCTGTGTCTGACCGATACCATCAATATCGAATTCAATCGGGTCTTCAACGGTCAGGATATTACGTTCATTGCTGTTAAGCTCCTGAAGGCCAGCATACAAGGTGGTCGATTTACCTGAGCCCGTAGGACCAGTGACCAAGATGATGCCGTGAGGACGCTCAATCATGCTGCGGAAGTTTTCATGGTTAGCCGGCGTCATGCCTAGACTGTGTAAGTCCAGTCGAGTGGCGTTCTTGTCAAGCAAACGCATAACCACACGTTCACCATGAGAAGACGGCATGGTTGACACACGCACATCAACAGCTCGCCCGCCAATACGCAGTGAAATACGGCCATCTTGAGGCACACGTTTTTCCGCAATATCCAGCTTGGCCATGACCTTAACACGAGAAACTAATAACGGTGCAAGCTTGCGACTTGGTGATAGTACATCGCGCAACACACCATCCACTCGGAAGCGAATGGAAAGCGCTTTTTCGAAGGTCTCGATGTGAATATCCGACGCCCCTTCTTTGATCGCTTCACCGAGCATGGCATTGATAAGTTTGATGATTGGTGCATCGTCATCCGACTCGAGCAAGTCTTCATCCTGTGGGAGATCTTCCGCTAACGAGAAAAAGTCATCATTATCTGCACCAAGATCTTCCATTAGCTGACGGGCTTCTGAGGAGTCACGCTGATAGGCTTCCGTCAGTTTGGAGTCAAACTCATCTTTCGACACTTCACGCAACTCAAACTGTTCACCCACCACGCGCTTCACTTCAATCAAGGCTTCAAATGCCAATGGCGCAACATAGTAGAGAGTGAGTCCCTGTTCTGTTGGCTCAAGAACCAATTTGAAGCGATTGGCAAAGCTGAATGGTAAGCGACGAAATGTGGCTATTTCATCCATCACTGAGTTTCCATTTGGTCAAGGAAGGCTTGAATCTCTGCTGGGTGACTGATCTCTTCACCAAACTTAGGCAGTACCGGTGTTCGAGCATCTTCCATCAGCTTCAGGCCTTGATCCGCTTTGTAAAGCTGCTCAGCACGAATAAAGTTGTACTTACGCTGAGTAATACCGTCTGCCGTCATACCATCACGAATGATGGTTGGCTTGATGAAGACCATCAGATTAGATTTTTGCATTTGTGAACTGGTCGACTTAAACAAGCGGCCAAGATACGGGATATCACCAAGCAGCGGTACTTTAGACTCACTTTCTTGCGCACGCTCATCAATCAGGCCACCCAGAACAATCATTTGGCCATCTTCTACCATAACCGAGGTATTAAGCTGACGTTTAGCAAAACTGACATCCACCGCAGCATTACTGGTTGCCGGTAGCACGTTAGACACTTCTTGCTCAATGGTGAGCTGGACTGAGTTGCCTTCATTGATTTGAGGTACAACTTTCAACTTGATACCGACTTCTTTACGATCCACCGTCTGGAATGGGTTGTCGTTGTTTGACCCTGCAGCAGACCCCGTAATGACAGGCACTTCTTCACCGACAATGAAGGACGCTTCACCGTTGTCCATCACAGTAATGCTCGGAGAAGACAGAATGTTAGAGTTGGTGTCGCTTGATACTGCGCTGATCAGTGCAGTCCAATCTCCCATTACTACACTGAGGGCCGCACCGTTAACGCCAGAAAGCGCGGAAGCTAGCGTGGAATAATCACCAGGTTCAGTCACATCATACGGTACTCGATTACCGTTATTATCAGTGTAATACTCTGTACTTGTCTGATCTTCGGCTTCTTCGAGGCCAACCATCACTTGGCCAATGGGTGTGCCGGTATTACCGTACTGAATCATCGCACCAGTTTCGAGCGAGCCCCACTGGACACCTAAGTTAATACCGTCACCTTCTGTCATTTCGACAATCAGGGCTTCAATCAGCACCTGTGCACGGCGAATATCCAATTGAGAAATGACATCTTGCAGCGCATTCATAATATCTGGCGGCGCGGTTAGAACAAGCGCATTGGTGCCAGGGTGAGCTGAAATCATCACTTCGCCGCGCTGGGCACTGGAGGATTGCTTAGTGCCTGAGGACTTTTCGGCTTGAAGGTTATCCGACACCCCTTTGAGTACATCAACAAGGTCTTCTGCTTTAGCGTACTTGAGGTACACCACACGGTTGTTGCCTTTGGTCGCCATCTCGACATCCAGCTGCTTAATCAACTTACGCAACCGCTGGCGAACTTGAGGATCACCGGAGATAAGGATGGAGTTAGTACGGTCATCGGCCACCAGCTTTGGCTGAAGAAAGGCTGGTGTGCTTTTCGCGTCATTAGTCTTGTTCAACGCTTCAACAATTCGCACCATTTCGGCCGCTGAAGCATTGTCTAACTCAACCACTTCGATTTCTTTGTCACCGGCTTGGTCAACACGTTTGATGATGTCGGCTAATCGGTTAACGACCGCTGCACGGCCGGTAATCAAGATGATATTGGCAGGATCGTAGTGAACCACATTACCCGCCCCTGCATTATCATTCAATTGACGCAGCAAAGGGGACAATTCACGCACCGAAACATTACGAACCGCTACGACACGAGTGACCACTTCGTCACCTTGAACGGAACCATCACCGACAACAGGTATCGCTGATGTTTTGGCGTCTTTCGACTTGATGACTTTGATAACACCGTTATCCATTTCAACAACAGCGTAGCCATAGACTTCGAGCACATTTAAGAAAAAGCTGTAGTACTGCTCTTCTGATAACATATCGTAACTACGAACATCAATCTTGCCACGTACTGACGGGTCAACGATGATGGTTTTTTCCAGATTCCGACCAACAATGTTGATGAACTCTTGAATATCTGTGCCTTTAAAGCTCGCACTGTATTCATTCGCGAATACAACGGCAGGTGACGTCAACAAGCTTCCTGCTAAAAGCCAAGCGCTTTTTTTAAGCCAATGGTTCACTCTCTACTCCTCGGAATGATTCACGCATCTGCATCATTCTTATAATTCAATATAAATTTCATAAGGCTGGCCATCTCTCTCTACCGTTAAATTAAGTTCGGTAAGTTGAGACATATTTTTGAAGATCTCCCCCATCGCTGCAGGGTTACTGAGATCTTGGCCATTGATTTGTGTTGCTATATCCCCTGACTGTAAGCCAACCGATTCGAATAGTTCTTTCTCTTTACCTGGGGTTAAGCGATAACCAATAACTTCACCGTCTCTTTTTATTTGAGACATGCGAACATATTGGAAAATTTGTTTGGCATCTTTGCGAATAACAGAACGAATTTCTTCCAGCTTATCTGCGGAAACGTCTGCTTTTATTGATTTGGTCTTTGGTTGTGGCTGCGGATCTTTGGTGTATTTTAGCCCTTCTAACATGACTGTTTCATTGCGACCTGAGTTATCGACGATAATTCGGTCATACAACACCTGTACAACCGTCGCTCGAGTTCCTTCCAGTGCTTCACCAATACCATAAGTGGCCTGTTGACCTCGACTGGCAACTACTGCAAGGTTTTTATCCGGCTCGGTACTCGTCACAACACCAACCAAAATTACATTCAAGCGACTTTTTGGGGCTTCTGTCACCACTGGCTTTTTCACAACAGGGGCTTGTTGTGCTTGGTAACGGCCAAACAGGTGACTATTTTGCAGATCAGCAATGTTCAAACCTGAACCTTTACTCACGCTGCCCGAAACCAATGTCGGCTGCCATGGCGTCACAGATTGCGATTCCATCGGTTTCCAGATCATCGCACCAGCCACCCAAGCACTCAGCCCTAACAATAACACTGTTGCCATTGAGCTCAGGCGGTCCTGATTTTTTATGAAACTGTCCTGTCGAATTACACCACGTATGTTCACTCACAATCCTTTTGATCACCAGCTGACGAAGCCATGCAAGGTACTGTTTACCAAGCAAAGTACTCTATAATTAGAGTTTTTATTTGAACCAAGCATTCTACCAAAATATGAAATAGGCTAAATAGCTAACGGCCTGATTAACATGTAAAGCGGCGGAATTTTACCACATACCTTGAAAAATGCGCGCTTCATCACCATTGTTACACCAATAATTTGGCACAAGATTCACCACCAGTTAGAGGCGAGTATCCACAATGGGTTCCCAAACTGAAGCAGTTAGACTTGATAAATGGCTATGGGCAGCACGTTTTTACAAAACTCGCTCCATTGCTCGAAATATGGTCGACGGCGGCAAAGTTCACTATAATGGCCAGCGCAGCAAGCCGAGTAAAGCTGTAGAGCTTGGCGCAATGATTACGCTTCGTCAGGGGCATGAGGAAAAAACCGTCATCATTGAAAAGATTTCCGATCAGCGTCGTGGCGCACCGGAAGCTCAGACTCTTTATACAGAGACGGTAGACAGCCTTGCTAAACGTGAAGAAAATGCCTCCCGTCGCAAACTTCACGCCCATAACCCAAGCCCAGATCGTCGCCCTGACAAAAAGCAGCGTCGCGACATCATCAAATTCAAACATCAATAAGTATCAGCCCAAACTGGCCTGATATCAGTACCATACGTACGAGGAAATGCTTACATGGCAAACAATGTTTTAAATCGCTACCTTTTTGAAGACCTGTCTGTACGTGGCGAGTTGGTACAATTGGACGACGCTTACCAACGTATTATCTCCAGCAAGGAATACCCAGCCCCACTTCAGAAGCTACTGGGTGAGCTATTAGTATCTACAACCCTGCTGACTGCAACCTTAAAGTTCGAAGGCTCTATTACTATGCAGCTGCAAGGCGATGGCCCAGTTTCTCTGGCTGTCATTAATGGTGATAATGACCAGAAAGTTCGCGGTGTCGCGCGCTGGGAAGGTGATATTGCTGACGACGCTAGCATTCATGACATGATGGGCAAAGGTCACTTAGTCATCACTATCGATCCTAAGAAAGGTGAACGTTACCAAGGTATTGTTGGCCTAGATGGTGACAACTTATCTGAAATTCTTGAAAGCTACTTCGCCAACTCAGAGCAGTTAAAGACTCGTATTTGGTTGCGCCTCGGTGAACACCAAGGTCAACAGCATGCTGCTGGCATGCTGATCCAAGTTATGCCAGATGGTACTGGAACGCCTGAAGATTTTGAACATCTAGAGCAACTGACAGATACCGTTAAAGACGAAGAGCTATTCACACTTGAAGCCAACGATCTGCTTTACCGTCTATACAACCAAGAGAAAGTTCGTCTGTTTGAACCACAGCCAGTGACATTCCACTGCGGCTGTTCACGCGAGCGCAGCGGTGCCGCGATCGTCACTATCGAGCGCTCAGAAATCAATGACATTTTGGCAGAGGTTGGCTCAATTTCTTTACATTGTGATTACTGCGGCACGAATTACACGTTTGATGAAGCTCAAGTTGCAGAGCTGTTCGATCAGACTGATTCGGGCAACAAAACGTTGCATTAATTTTTATAATTTAAGAAGCACGTAATTTACCAGTCAAAAGGCCAGCATATCGCTGGCCTTTTTGTGATCAAAGCCCCGTTAACATTAGACTTTAACGTAATAAAACAACCACTTAATTTTAGTCAATTAATAATCCTTCTTGCTCTAGCGCAATCCTTTGCGTGCACGATACACTATCTCGGCCAATATGTGATGAGTCGCTTAAAACCCCATAGAAATCATGGATAAATTTTGAGCTATATCCCTGTTTTCACAGAGACCCGTTGCTAGCATGGTGAGCAGATAACCATCAAAACATTATTACAAAATCCCTACAAAATATTCCTACAAGGAGCACCTATGACCGTTATGGAACATGCAAAGGCTGCAACAATTGATCTTACCAAACACGGGCTTCACAACGTAAAAGAGGTTGTCCGCAATCCAAGTTACGAAATGCTGTTCGAAGAAGAAACGCGCGCAGATCTGGAAGGCTACGAGAAAGGGGTAGTCACAGAGCTCGGTGCAGTCGCCGTGGACACGGGTATCTTTACTGGACGCTCACCAAAAGATAAGTACATCGTTAAAGACGCAACAACAGAAGAACACATGTGGTGGACTTCTGATAAAGTCAAAAACGACAATAAACCCATCACTCAAGAAATCTGGAATGATCTCAAAGAACAAGTAACTAACCAACTCTCAGGTAAACGTGTCTTTGTGATTGACGGTTACTGCGGTGCCAACCCAGATACACGCCTCAGCATCCGAGTTATTACTGAAGTCGCTTGGCAAGCACACTTCGTTAAGAACATGTTCATTCGCCCAAGTGAGGAAGAGTTAGCAACATTCGAGCCTGACTTCGTCGTCATGAATGGCGCGAAGTGCACCAACCAGAAATGGCAAGAACACGGCCTGAACTCTGAAAACTTCACAGTTTTCAACCTGACTGAGCGCATGCAATTGATCGGTGGCACTTGGTACGGCGGTGAGATGAAGAAAGGTATGTTCGCTATGATGAACTACTTCCTCCCGCTCAAAGGCATTGCTTCTATGCACTGCAGCGCCAATAAGTGTAAAGAGAATGGTGATGTTGCAGTCTTCTTTGGCCTATCAGGGACAGGTAAAACCACACTCTCTACTGATCCTAAGCGCGAGCTGATCGGTGATGATGAGCACGGCTGGGATGACGATGGTATCTTCAACTTCGAAGGAGGGTGTTACGCCAAGACCATCAAGCTATCGAAAGAAGCCGAACCGGACATCTACAATGCAATTCGTCGTGATGCTTTGCTTGAAAACGTAACAGTTCGCAGTGATGGCTCCATTGACTTCGATGACGGCTCAAAAACAGAAAACACGCGTGTGTCTTACCCCATCGAACATATTGAAAACATTGTTAAACCAGTATCGAAAGCCGGCCATGCAAATAAGGTGATTTTCTTATCTGCAGATGCGTTCGGCGTGCTACCTCCGGTATCAAAATTGACGCCAGAACAAACCAAGTATCATTTCCTATCGGGCTTTACCGCAAAACTAGCTGGTACAGAGCGTGGCATTACCGAACCCACTCCAACCTTCTCAGCGTGTTTTGGCGCGGCATTCTTGACCCTGCATCCAACCAAATACGCTGAGGTACTGGTGAAACGTATGGAAGCGGCAGGAGCAGAAGCTTACCTCGTCAATACTGGCTGGAACGGCAGTGGTAAGCGTATCTCTATTCAAGATACCCGTGGCATCATTGATGCGATCTTAGATGGCTCGATTGAGAAAGCGGAAACGAAGCATATTCCTATCTTCAACTTGGAAGTTCCAACTGCGTTACATGACGTTGACCCAACAATCCTAGATCCTCGCGATACCTACACTGACCCGCTGCAGTGGGAAAGCAAAGCCAAGGATTTGGCACAGCGCTTTATCAACAACTTCGATAAGTACACCGATAACGCTGAAGGTAAGTCACTGGTTGCCGCTGGACCTCAGCTAGATTAGTGATATCGCCACCAATTGCTTAGCTAAGCCCCTCTTGGGAGGGGCTTTTTGTTGCCTGAAAAGAAAAAATGTTCCAAGCTAGCAACATTACTTAGAGGAAAGGTCGAGATTTTGAAGAAAGCATTGCTGCTAACTGCCATTGCAATTGTCAGCCTGATCAGCTTACCGCTACTGGCCCTGTTCGTTCTGCTCAACACTAGCTATGCGAGCCAAGTAGTCAACGGGATGCTACAAAATCTAACCCCCTATACCATCACTACTCAACGCGCATCCTACACACCTCCGTATCAACTGACATTAGAAGATGTTGAAATCGGTGCTGAATCAAACGCACTGCACATTCCTAAACTGACACTTTGGCTAAGCCCATCACTGTGGAAAAACAATAAAGCCAGCTTGGATTCAGTTTTGATTGAGGGGGCCACTGTCGACCTGACTGATTTCAATTCGCCCTTGCTACAATCGGTTAACTTAGAACAGCTGGCTCTACAACACGTCGATATCACCGCTCCCGGCTGGTCTGCCCGCGATGTCAACCTTCAAGTCACACAACCTCAATGGAGCAGTGCACAGCAGTACTTACCCTATGGGGATGTTCAGCTTTCCGCCCAACAGCTTTATATTAAAGGAGAAGCTCTAGATAACCTGCTGATCGACGCTCAATATCAAGCCCAAGACAGCACCATCTATGGCGCCTCTTTCCAATGGCACGGCGCTGACATCTCAGGTCAAGCTGAACAATTTTCTCAAGGCTGGTCATTGATCAATGTCACCGTCAATAAGCTTGAAATGCCGTCAAGCACCTCAGCAGAAAAATTGCTCTCGCGCTTGAAATCTCTCAATCTACCGGTGTACCACATAAATAGCCTCGATCTTCTCAGCAGCAACATCCACTATGCTGGGTGGCAATTTAATCAGCTCGATGCATCCCTCGAAAATCTCTATCTCGACCGTCCGCTTTGGTTACAGGAGAATGGCTACATCTCCTTTGATGCTGAAAGTGCCGATTTCGAACAAATTCGCCTCATTTCGCCAACTGCAAGGTTAGGCTTGAGTGCTAACCAAATCGCCGTAGATGAGTTTGATGCCGATTTCAAACAAGGAAGAATCCAGTTCAACGGCAAGATCACACCAAACAAAGTAGCCTTGAATCAACTCAAGGTTTCCGGAGTAAAATGGCTAGAACAAACAGACCAGCTTCTCCGCACACTCTCCGATGTGTCGAAGCCACTTCACTCATTGAGTATCGCTGATCTCGACATCGAAAATGCACAACTGATACAAGTAGAACGCTCACCCTATTGGCAAGTGTCCGGTTTGAATATCGAAGGAGAGAATCTCACCTTGATTCATCAAAATCAGGTAGGATTGCACAACGGTCATCTAGAAGTCAGTGTTAACAACGCCAGCATTGAGCAACTGATGACGACACAAGCAGTACTCACCGCCACTGCACAGCAGGGTGACATTACTTTACAACGCGCGTTCGTGCCGTTGGATCAGGGCTATATTGAAGCAAGCGGACAATGGCAAAGGCAATCAGCCAGTGCACCTTGGCAGCTTTCATTGCATACCGATGGGTTTCAGGTCAATCAACCACTTCTTCAAGCACAGCTGCCATTTAAACTAGCGGGCCTGGCAGAAGTCGAATTGGAACTGAGTGGACTCTCAGGTGACTACGCCATGCTGGCGCACAGCTTAACAGGTTCAATCAATGCTTATCTGCATGATGGTGCCTTGGAAGCGAAAACCGTAGATGGAGCAACCAATCACCTCCAGCTTTGGCCCCTTGATAAAGTGGCAGTAGACGTTGATCGTGGTCGAATTAAAGTCTCTTCAGACGGGGAAAGCGCAGAGCTTGCCGGACAAATTGATCTGACTAAACCTCAATTTGGCACACTCATTTTTACCAGTAAGCATCACTGCCAAAGATTGTGGTCCGATATATTCACTCGTACCAATATAATTGAGGATGTGTGTGGCGAGCAGGTCGAATCTACCTTACCCGCCAGCGAAGAAAATCATTCTTCTGAAGATGAAGACGCAGGCAAATCCAACATCAATTTATAATTCGGTAGCAGCATATAAGTGCCGATAAACTCTACTGCTTCCGTATCACCACTGTGAATAGTGACATGAATGACAATACGTGCCTTTCGGCCTGAGGCAAGGCGGTCTAAGTCGCCACTGATCCCATCCAAAGACGTTGAAGCAACCGGGTTTTGAGTCACTGGGTGACGATAACGGATCTGGCTATCAGCCAACACAATATCACCACTCAAACCTCGCTCTTTCATCAGCAGCCATGTCATCCCCCACCCTGTCAGGGTCGCAAGGGTAAACGCTGAGCCCGCAAACATCGTATTATGTGGGTTTAAGTTCGGATTGAGTTGAGAACAACACTCAAATTGATAGCCGGTATACTGATTGATCTTGATGCCCATCTTGTCGCTAATAGGGATTTGATGCTCCCAGCGCTCTTGCAGCTCAGTACACCACTCAGGCTTACGTAGTACGTTAGCCATCGGGTCGAGCTTTTTGACCATCTGCTGGTGACGCACAGGGCCACGCTCATCCGTTAATTCACCGCGGCGCTCAAAACCGTTCTTTTCGTAGAAAGAAATGGCATCCTCACGCGCATTACACACCAGACGCTTAGCCCCTTCTTGCCTCGCCAGCGACTCCAGAGCCACCAGCACCAGCGAGCCCATGCCTTTACTACGACGGTTACCTTTGACCGCCATATAACGAATCTGCGCTTCGTTATCTGGCGTGATATAAAGTCGACCAATCGCCATAGGGCGTCCTCGGCCATCCACTATCATACGATGATGGCTCATAGGATCGTATTCATCACGCTCGGAACCTAACGGCATCCGCCAAGGTTCGCGCAGCATCTGCCAGCGAAAATGATAATATTTGTTGAGTTGGTTTTCCGTTTTTGGCGTGATCAGCTTAAACATAAAAATCCTTTTTTAACGGTAACAATTGTACGTTACCCTTCTAGCCTATCTTTCTCATTATACCTGCAACCAGAAGGTCACCGGGCCATCATTGATCAAAGATACTTTCATATCCGCCGCAAAACGCCCCCGTTCAGTTGGTAGAACCTGTGCGCATTGGTCAGCAAAATAGTGGTATAAACGCTCAGCGTCTTCGGGATGTGCACCGCGAGAAAAGCCCGCACGGGTACCTTTCTTCGTATCCGCAGGTAAAGTGAACTGAGACACCACCAGCACTTTACCATCAACCTGTTTCACGTTGAGGTTCATCTTCCCATCATCGTCACCAAATACTCGGTAAGTCGTTACACGCTCCATCAGACGCTTGGCTTTGGCTTCATCATCGTCCTTTTCTACACCAAGCAGGACAAGTAGACCTTGGTCGATTTCGCCAACCACTTCACCATCAACACGTACCGCGGCTTCACTCACTCTTTGTATCAGCGCTATCACTATCCACTCCTTGTTGCTGAGGTTGCATCGTTTGCGCAGAGTGTACCATTTCTTGGTCCTCACTCCACTGCTCTCGCTCACCTAACGCTGCCGTTACCTCAGCGCCAACCAATACAATCAGCCAGCACAAATACACCCACACAAACAAGATTGGAATGGCCGCTAGCGCGCCATAAATCAATTGATAAGAAGGAAATTGAGTGATGTACGCGGCAAAGCCTTTCTTACTCGCTTCAAACAATAGTGCTGCGACAATCGCCCCAACTACTGCATGAGACACATAGACCTTCTTGTTTGGCACTAAGAGATATAAGCCCATAAAAGCAAAAAAGGACAATAAGAAAGGCAGCCAACGCAGTAGCAAATCATAAGCGCCAGAAATGGCTTCGCTGTCAAGAATTTTAAGGGACGTCACATAAGACGTTGCAGCGATACTCGCACCGACCAAAATGGGACCAAGTGTTAGTACCATCCAATACATAGAAAAGGAGAACACCGCTCGGCGCTTACGTTGTACTCGCCAGATATAATTAAGATTTTTATCGATGTTAGAAATCAACATTAACGCTGCAATAAACAAAAACAAACCACCTACAGCGGTCATCTTTCCAGTGTTGGCAACAAACTCAAACAAAGCCAATTTAACTGCGTCCCCTGCTGCGGGAACAAAATGAGTAATAACAAAATCTTGAATCACGTCACCAGCATTGGCAAAGACAGAAAAAGAAGACAGTACTGACAGCAACACCGTCAACATAGGGACGATCGATAATAAGGTAATGTAAGCCAAATACCCCGCATTAACGTTTACTCTGTCATGTCCCATGCGAATGAACAGATAGCGCCCGAAATTTAGGCTCTGCTTACTCAGTTGTTCGATATTCAACTTGTATCTCCTTATCAACTACGCCATCCTAACATCATCATTTTAAAGGAAAGGACACGATCATGCCGTACTTACTGGTGCTGATGCTCTCCATTTTTGCCCTTTCGGGCTGCCAATCTGCCTATTACTCAGCTATGGAACAAGTAGGCTATCACAAACGCGATATCATGGTAGATCGTGTTGAAGATGCCAAGCAGTCACAACAAGAAGCCCAGCAAGAATTCACCAGCGCACTAGAAGCACTGTCGACACTGACCAACTTCAACGGTGGTGAACTAGAAGCCGTCTACAATAAAATCAACGCTAAATACCAAGACAGCGAGCAAGCCGCGCAAGAAGTGAGTGATCGCATTGCCGCAATTGAAGATGTGTCGGACGCACTCTTTACAGAATGGCAAAGCGAACTGGATCTCTATACCAGCGACAAACTTCGTCGCACCAGTGAGCAGAAACTGAAAGAAACACAGCGTTCATACAAGGCGATGTTAAGTGCAATGAAGCGTGCAGAAGATAAAATGACGCCAGTGCTCAATACATTGCGTGACAATACGCTTTACTTGAAGCACAACCTTAATGCAAGTGCGATTGGGTCTTTGCAAGGCGAATTCGCAAGTTTAGAACAAGATATCCAGTACGCGATCAACGACATGAATGCAGCGATCGCAGAATCAGACAAGTTCCTGAAAAAGCTCAATCAAAAGTAGCCCTTTCACACCTCCTCCAAGTGAGGAGGTGTTAGTTTGTCACCTCAGTCACTAAACCAGTGACCTGACGAATAAAGGCTACCCGTTCTTTTACGGTTCCCCATGGCACTTCTATCACTTGATAACCCAGCTCAGAATAGGTTCTAACTAGCATGTCGTGAATGTCGATGGCCTCTTCAAAGCTATGAGGACGCACATCATCTTGAACGTAAATCGAGGCTTCAGGTCGACAACTCAACACCTGACTATGGTACCCAGCACTTTGAGCTAGAAACTCTTGCTCCACTTTACAGCCACCCACTTTAAGATAGGCAACAATATCAGCAATAGCCCGATCCATAAAAGCGACTTGCGATTGCTGAGCGGTGAGTTTTTGCTCCACCATCAGCTCTAAGCATAAACGGGCAAACTCAGGCAGATCAGTCCAAGGCAATACCCCTTCTGGTTGTTGGCTCTGCTGCTCAATCAACGTACGTGATCCTTCAGAAAAAGTGGCATAACCATATTCAGCTAACGCTTCAATTAAGGTCGTTTTACCCGCCCCCGGACCACCAGTAACGATAATGGGTTTCATTTTTACTGCTCTGTAATAACAAAAAGCCCTAAGTTGTATCAACTCAGGGCTTTATAGCTTAAAGAACGACTAAGTGAAATTACTTAGCGTTACGCGCTTCTCGCTTACGATCACTTTCCGTTAGGAACTTCTTACGGATACGGATACTTTCAGGAGTTACTTCTACTAGCTCGTCATCATCGATGAACTCAAGTGCTTGCTCAAGCGTCATGATGATTGGCGGAGTAAGGACCTGCGCATCATCAGTACCAGAAGCACGAACGTTGGTTAGCTGCTTACCTTTAAGTACGTTAACCGTCAAGTCGTTATCACGGCTGTGAATACCAACAACCATGCCTTCGTATACTTCTACACCGTGACCGATGAACATACGGCCACGCTCTTGTAGGTTGAATAATGCGTTGGTTAGCGCTTTACCCATACCGTTAGAGATTAATACGCCGTTGATACGTTGACCGATCTCGCCGCCTTTGTGTGGACCGTAGTGATCGAATGTGTGGTAAAGAAGACCAGAACCCGATGTTAGCGTCATGAATTCAGTTTGGAAACCAATCAGACCACGAGAAGGCATGATGAAGTCCATACGTACACGACCTTTGCCATCTGGAGACATGTCAGTCAGCTCACCTTTACGTAGGCCGATGTTCTCCATGATGCCGCCTTGGTGCTCTTCCATCACATCGATAGTTACCGTTTCGTACGGTTCCATTAGCTGACCATCTTCTTCTTTGATGATAACTTCAGGACGAGAAACCGCTAGCTCGAAGCCTTCACGACGCATGTTTTCGATCAGGATAGATAGGTGAAGTTCACCACGGCCTGATACGCGGAATTTGTCTGGATCATCGAGTTGCTCAACGCGCAGTGCTACGTTGTGTACTAGCTCTTTTTCTAGACGCTCAAGGATGTTACGTGACGTTACGAATTTACCTTCTTTACCAGCAAACGGAGACGTGTTTACTTGGAACGTCATGGTTACCGTTGGCTCATCAACAGAAAGTGCTGGCAACGCTTCAACTTGGTTTTGTGCACAGATTGTATCGGAGATTTTTAGCTCACCAAGACCAGTGATTGCAACGATGTCACCTGCGTTAGCTTGATCGACTTCGTGACGTTCAAGACCTAGGTAGCCCATTACAGTGCCCACTTTACCGTTGCGAGTCTTACCGTCCGCACCGATAACAGTAACCTGTTGGTTAGGCTTAACGCTACCACGAGTGACACGAGCAACACCGATAACACCAACGTAAGAGCTGTAATCTAGCTGAGAAACTTGCATCTGTAGTGGACCGTCTAGGTCAACTTGCGGTGCTGTCACTTCTTCAACGATGGTTTCGAATAGCGGTTCCATATCTTCGCCAGTTTCGCCTTCTTCTAGAGAAGCCCAACCGTTAAGCGCTGATGCGTAAACCACTTTGAAGTCTAGCTGTTCGTCAGTGGCACCTAGGTTGTCGAATAGGTCGAATACTTGGTCCATAACCCAATCAGGACGAGCGCCAGGACGGTCAATCTTGTTGATAACAACAATTGGCTTAAGACCGTGAGCAAATGCTTTCTGTGTTACGAAGCGAGTCTGAGGCATAGGGCCATCAACAGCGTCAACAATCAGCAGCACTGAGTCTACCATTGACATAATACGCTCAACTTCACCACCGAAGTCCGCGTGTCCCGGAGTATCTACGATGTTGATGCGGTAGTCATTCCAGTTAATTGCTGTGTTTTTAGCAAGAATGGTAATGCCGCGCTCTTTTTCGATGTCGTTCGAGTCCATGACTCGCTCTTCAGCTTCACCGCGAGACTCTAAAGTGCCTGATTGCTGTAGCAGTTTATCAACCAGTGTTGTTTTACCGTGGTCAACGTGCGCGATGATCGCGATATTTCTCAATTTATCAATCTGTGGAGTAGCCATGGATTTGATTCACTCGATAGTAGAAGCTCGCTTCAAACATAGTCGATGAATGAAGCGAGCTTACTTGATTAAAAAAACGGCCATAATGTACCAGATTTTAGCGAAAAACCCAGAAATATGTGATCTGATACGCTGGTTTTCTGATGAATGTGCTTTGATCGAACTCAATATCGCTCTGAATATACGAAATTATGCGTTGACATAGATGACGAATAGCGGCTGAATGGAATACGCTTTTGTTACATATTGGTGCAACACATGCACGTTGCACCACAAAGGTGCATTCTTAGTTCATTTTGGTGCAGAACTTTGCACCAATCTGACACTTAAACAATTAATTGCTTGAAATTAATGGAATAATTTTTTTGGCACGGTTTTGGCTTTATTTAAATCAGCATCGATTAATACGATTGAAATGAAATTAATCAATGCTGGATTTGTTAAACCAATCGAGCTAACCCGCTTTAATAACACTGGAGGTTATCCAAGATGTCAGTTGAAAACGTTCTATCGCTGATCCAAGAAAACGAAGTTAAGTTTGTTGACCTACGCTTTACCGACACAAAAGGTAAAGAGCAACATATCTCTATCCCTGCTCACCAAATCGATGCAGACTTCTTCGAAGAAGGTAAGATGTTCGATGGTTCTTCAGTTGCTGGCTGGAAAGGCATCAACGAGTCAGACATGGTTATGATGCCAGATGCATCCTCTGCTGTACTTGACCCATTTACTGAAGATGCAACTCTAAACATCCGCTGTGACATCCTTGAGCCTGCAACGATGCAAGGTTACGATCGTGACCCACGCTCTATCGCTAAACGCGCTGAAGATTACATGCGCTCTACAGGCGTGGCTGATACCGTACTTATCGGTCCTGAGCCAGAGTTCTTCCTATTCGACGACGTGAAATTCGCGACTGATATGTCAGGTTCTTTCTTTAAGATCGACGACGTGGAAGCAGCATGGAACACAGGTTCTGATTACGAAGAAGGCAACAAAGGCCACCGTCCTGGCGTGAAAGGTGGTTACTTCCCAGTAGCTCCTGTCGATTCATCTCAAGACATCCGTTCTGCTATGTGTCTAATCATGGAAGAAATGGGTCTAGTTGTAGAAGCGCACCACCACGAAGTAGCGACTGCAGGTCAGAACGAAATCGCGACTCGTTTCAACACACTGACTTCAAAAGCAGACGAAATCCAAATCTACAAGTACGTGGTTCATAACGTTGCTCACGCATTTGGTAAGACAGCGACCTTCATGCCGAAACCACTAGTTGGTGACAACGGCTCTGGTATGCACGTGCACCAATCTCTAGCGAAAGACGGTGTTAACCTGTTCGCGGGTGACAAGTACGGCGGTCTATCTGAAACGGCACTTTACTACATTGGCGGTATCATCAAACACGCTCGTGCAATCAACGCATTCGCAAACGCGTCGACTAACTCATACAAGCGTCTTGTTCCTGGTTTCGAAGCGCCTGTAATGCTAGCTTACTCCGCTCGTAACCGTAGTGCTTCTATTCGTATCCCTGTAGTACCAAGCCCGAAAGCACGTCGCATCGAAGTTCGCTTCGGTGATCCATCTGCTAACCCATACCTATGTTTTGCAGCAATGCTAATGGCTGGTCTTGACGGTATTAAGAACAAAATCCACCCAGGTGAAGCAATGGATAAAGACTTATACGATCTACCGGCAGAAGAAGCAGCAGAAATCCCAACAGTGGCTTACTCACTGAAAGATGCACTAGATTCACTAGATGCAGACCGTGAGTTCCTAACAGCTGGCGGCGTATTCTCTGACGACTTTATCGATTCTTACATCGGCCTTAAGTCTCAGGACGTAGAGCAAGTAAACATGACAACTCACCCACTTGAGTTTGAACTTTACTACTCTGTGTAATCGCTCCGTCGATTAACTCCTTCCTTAGAAAGGCTCACCGATAACGTGAGCCTTTTTTATATCTAACCCACTAACAAAAATCTTTTTATTCAATATCTTATGCTCGGCAAGCTTATTGCATTATTCAGTTCATGACGGTGCAATCAGCAATGATGGTGCTTAAAAGCGATGATATATGGACTTTTTACTTCTTCTGCATGAGTTATTGCGCCATACTTGGAATGTAACCGCACCAAAATGGTGCATTGCACATTTTAAGGTCAAGGATGAGGGACGACAGTGAGCAGCGAACTCGATAACATCATACTCAATCATCAGGTCACGTCTGTACTGATCATGAATGAATCACTGCAAGTCCGTTATGCTAATCCAGCTGCGGAGCAGTTGTTTTCACAAAGTGCCAAACGCATCGTTGACCAGCCGTTGTCCAAGCTCATCCAGCACGCTTCTATGGACTTAGCACTACTGTCTCAGCCGCTACAAAGCGGCCAAAGCATTACCGACAGTGACGTCACCTTTGTGGTAGATGGTAAGCCGCTTATGCTCGAAGTCACGGTCAGCCCGATCTCTTGGCAAAAAGAACTCATGCTGTTGGTCGAAATGCGCAAGATTGGTCAACAACGGCGTTTATCGCAAGAATTGAATCAACACGCACAACAGCAAGCAGCCAAACTACTGGTGCGTGGGCTCGCTCATGAAATAAAAAACCCGCTAGGTGGCTTGCGCGGCGCGGCGCAGTTACTCGAACGCATGCTGCCAGATCAATCCCTGACGGAATACACCCAAATCATCATCGAACAGGCGGACCGATTACGTTCCTTAGTCGATCGCCTGCTTGGTCCACAAAAGCCGGGCAAAAAACAACAAGAAAATCTCCACCTGATATTGGAGAAAGTACGTCAACTAGTCGAGTTAGAAGTCGATCGGTCCGTCACCATCGAGCGTGACTACGACCCTAGTTTGCCGGAATTCTTAATGGATTCGGATCAGATTGAGCAAGCGCTTTTAAATATTGTCAGTAATGCTGGGCAAATTCTGCAGAAGCATAACAATGGCAATATCATCATTCGCACCAGAACAGTGCATCAAACCAATATTCATGGTCAGCGCTGCAAGCTGGCTGCGCGGGTAGAGATCATCGACAACGGGCCGGGCATCCCCGCAGAATTACAAGACACCCTTTTCTATCCAATGGTCAGTGGAAGAGAAGGCGGTACAGGACTGGGCTTATCAATCGCTCAGAACCTAATAGACCAGCATCAAGGCAAAATTGATGTCGAAAGCTGGCCAGGCAGAACCACATTCACCATATATCTGCCCATTTAAATTTACGTAAGTTGCATTGCTGAAAGGATAAGTTCGTTATGAGTAAAGGATACGTTTGGGTGGTCGATGATGATAGCTCCATCCGTTGGGTCATGGAGAAAACCCTTTCGTCAGCAAATATTAAGTGCGATACATTTTCCGACGCTGAAAGTGTCTTACTGGCACTGGAACGTGAAACGCCCGATGTGCTGGTCTCCGACATTCGTATGCCGGGTATCGATGGCATCGAACTACTAAGACAAGTACATGACCGTTCACCCGAATTACCGGTGATCATCATGACTGCACACTCCGATTTAGATGCCGCCGTCAATGCCTATCAAAAAGGCGCATTTGAATACCTGCCAAAGCCCTTTGATGTCGATGAAACGCTCACACTAGTAGAACGTGCTATTGCGCACAGTCAGGAGCAAAAGCGCGACCAAGCGAGTTCAGATTCCAATGATTACAATACACCAGAGATCATTGGTGAAGCTCCTGCGATGCAGGAAGTCTTTCGTGCGATAGGTCGGTTATCTCGTTCATCCATTTCAGTCCTGATTAACGGTGAATCAGGAACGGGTAAAGAATTGGTCGCTCATGCACTACACCGACACAGCCCGAGGGCCAGCAAACCATTTATTGCGCTTAACATGGCGGCAATACCCAAGGACCTGATTGAGTCTGAATTGTTTGGGCATGAAAAAGGGGCATTTACGGGAGCCAATAGCATCCGACAAGGGCGCTTTGAACAAGCGAACGGGGGCACATTGTTCCTTGATGAAATTGGTGACATGCCACTCGACATTCAAACTCGATTACTACGGGTACTTGCTGATGGCCAGTTTTATCGCGTTGGTGGTCACTCTCCGATCAAAGTGGATGTCCGAATTGTCGCTGCGACTCACCAAAACCTAGAGAGATTAGTGCATCAAGGCGATTTCCGTGAAGATCTATTTCATCGCCTAAACGTTATACGTATTCAAATTCCAGCATTGCGTGAGCGCAAACAAGACATTGAAAAACTCACTCTACATTTTCTTGCCTTGGCCGCAGAGGAGCTAGGGGTGGATGTCAAAACGCTTCACCCTTCTGCAATTGAAGCGCTCAATAGGCTTAACTGGCCAGGCAATGTCAGGCAATTGGAGAACATCTGTCGCTGGCTCACTGTGATGGCAAGCGGGAGTGAAATCCTCCCAGCTGATCTCCCAGCTGAATTATTGGAAGAGAAATCCAACGCTCACTTCGATACAGATGTGAGCTGGCAGCAGCAGCTTTCTAGCTGGGCAAGACAGTCTCTCTCTCAAGGGGATACCGAATTGCTGACCTACGCACTTCCTGAATTTGAACGTATACTTTTGGAAGCAGCCTTAGAGCATACCAACGGCCACAAGCAAGATGCAGCCAAAGTTCTCGGTTGGGGAAGAAACACGTTAACCCGAAAACTAAAAGAGCTTTATTAACACCTAGCTCAATTAATGTATTCCATAAAGCCTGTCGCATTGTACAATTGGTAAGCATTTTAGGGCTTTATGGGTCAGCACCAGTGCACTATGGCTGTTTGCTTGCAGACTCAAACCTGCTATACGGATTTTAGTTTCAAGTATTTAAGGACAGCATGTCGTCAACTACGCAAATCACATTAAGAACCGCAGTCGTTCTCCCTTTTGTAATGATTTTTCTCTTTACAATTGGCGTTATCGTAACTGTGCAAAAGCGCAGTTATGAAGAAATGGTCTTGGACATCAGTGACAAGCAACTGACTGCGCTCACCGATAACGTTACTCTAGAGCTAGATAACTTTTTGAGTCGACCATTTCAGGCCAGTTTATCCCTCAGTCACAACATAGGCTTCAACCAATTGTACGAGAAAGGGAACACCTCTGTAATTGAGAAATTTCTTCTCACTAGCTTCCATGACTTGTATCGTTCAATCCCTCAACTTGATGTGATTGGCTTCGGTGGCGAAGGCGCCGAATACATTGGTTTTCGCAAAGAAGCCAACCAAAATTACACCTTGATGATTCAAGATGATCGCACAGAACAAAAATTGGTTATATACCGAGGACAAGTTGTCAGTGACGATATTCGTTCAGCCTTTGAAGGCTATGATCCTCGCATTCGCCCTTGGTATGCGCCAGTTGCAAAAAACCGCGTCCCTATGTGGTCGTCAATTTATGCTAATGCCGATGAACGTCAAGAGATTACCCTGTCAGCCTTAACTCCGGTATTTCAGCAACAACGTTTTCAGGGGGTCGTGGTTGCCGATATCAAAATTGGCACTTTCAACACGTTCCTAAAGAAGCAACAAGAAAAAACCAGCGCAGCAATTTATCTATTTGATCAAGAACGCAGGCTCGTTGCTCACTCAACTGGGGGAAATGTGGTCTCTTGGGGAACGCCATTAAGTGATAAAGGCCAACGTCTACTCGCAACAGAAAGCTCAAATCCCATCGTCAAAAAAAGTGCAGAATATGCATTTAATCACCAATTCCATTCCTCGCCAAAAACCAATCGCTTCAGCTTGGATGTTAATGGAAAACGCTATTTCAATCACATCACGCCCTATACCGATGAATTCGGCCTCAAGTGGTACATCGGCGTCGCTATATCTGAATCCGATCTACTTGGTCAATTGCCCGAAAGTCAAAGAGACAGTTGGATCATTGGTGTCATTGCCAGCTTTATCGGCATCGTGATTGGCCTAGTCGCTTTTAATCGCATAGTGACCCCAATTACTTCTACAGCCGCTGCGGCCAAGCATTTGGCTAAAGGTGACTGGGATAGCACCATGCCAAAACCGGGGTATATCTATGAAACCAACATGTTAGTGTTCGCCTTTAACGAAATGGCCAACAACCTCAAAGCGTCTTTTCGTGCCCTTCGCTCTCAATTGTTATTTGATTCACTGACTAAACTCTATAGCCGAGAAGGCTTTATCGATACCTGTGATGGATTGCCAAAAATGAATGGCTGCTTACTGCTTATTGGGATCAACAAATTTCGTGATATTAACGATAGCTTAGGTCATTACAAGGGAGATCAGCTACTCGTTATTATCGCAGAAAGACTTAAAGCCCTGTTTGATGAAGACTGCTACATGGCCAGAATTGGTGGGGATGAGTTTGCAATCTACTTCACTGACCATCTCAATAGTGAGCAAATCACATTTGCTACACATAGAATTCAACAAATGTTTGCCGCACCTTTCGTCATGGAACAGGAAAGTGTGGTGGTCAGTGTAGCGATCGGTGTTGTAACCGAGAGCGAACACAACAGTATGACGCTATGGCTGCGCAACGGTAGTATAGCCTTAAGTACCGCCAAGCAAGACCTCAATCAGGTCAGTCACTACAAGCCTGAAATGGCCGATATTTCGCGCAAACGCACGCTGATGCAAGCCAAAATTAAGGATGCTCTAGAACATAACGAGTTTGTGCCATTTTATCAGCCAATCGTCAATCTCAACACGGGCGAGGTAATTGGCGCGGAAGCACTGGCTCGCTGGCTATCTCCTACCTCTGGCTTGATATCCCCTCTGGATTTCATTCCTATTGCAGAAGAGAGTGGCTTAATTGGCTTAATTGGTGAGCAAATACTTACTCAGGCCTGTGAAGATACCGTGAAAGGTATGGAAGAAGGCAAATGGGATAAGAATTTTCACCTCCATGTCAACTTATCAGTGAAACAGCTCTCTAACCCCGATTTAGGGGAATCACTGCGTTCAATACTTACGTCATCAGGTTTAAATGCCGACAACTTGACGTTGGAAATCACAGAGTCGCGTATTGTGGATAATGATCCGGTGATTATTCATAACATGCAATCAATACGTGACCTTGGTATTCACATTGCTATCGACGACTTTGGTACCGGATACAGCTCATTGGCATATCTACACAAGCTGCCCTTTGATTGCCTCAAAATCGATCGCACTTTCGTCCAGAAAATGGAAAAAGAGCACCTCGACACTTCCATTGTCGCTGCCATCATCAACATGACTCAAGGAATGAAAGTTGATCTTGTCGCTGAAGGCATCGAAACCGCAGAGCAGGCACAAATGCTCGTCTCTCTTAACTGCCCACAAGGTCAAGGATTCTTATTTAGCCACCCAGTACCGTTCGAAGAGTGGCCAACAGATCTAGTGAACATGAAATAAATATCAGCACTATTAGTCGGTTTTACGCGCAATGCTTACTGACACTTCTGGCATTGATTCTTATACTTAGTGCAATTCAGACAACTGGAATTACAATAATGATAACCAAGAACTTACCACTTACAGACTTGCACCGTCACCTTGACGGAAATATCCGCACCAAGACAATCTTAGAGCTTGGTCAACAGTTTGGCGTCGCACTTCCAGCGTATGATGTCGAATCACTCACTCCGCATGTACAGATAGTTGAAGCAGAACCATCTTTGGTAGCCTTCCTTTCAAAGCTCGATTGGGGAGTGGCAGTTCTTGGTGACCTGGATGCCTGTCGTCGCGTTGCTTACGAAAACGTTGAAGACGCACTGAATGCACAGATCGATTATGCGGAGCTACGCTTCTCTCCATATTACATGGCAATGAAACACAAACTGCCTGTTGCAGGCGTGGTCGAAGCGGTTGTTGATGGCGTGGAAGCTGGTATACGTGATTTTGGTATCAAAGCGAACCTGATTGGTATCATGAGCCGTACCTTTGGCACTGACGCTTGTCAGCAAGAATTAGATGCAATTCTGACTCAAAGAGATAAAATCGTTGCTGTTGACTTAGCTGGAGATGAATTGGGTCAGCCTGGCGATCGCTTTGTTAAACACTTCACTCAAGTTAAAGATGCGGGTCTGAATGTGACAGTTCA
Organism: Vibrio sp. Isolate25; assembly: GCF_022398025.1. Taxonomy (NCBI): domain Bacteria; kingdom Pseudomonadati; phylum Pseudomonadota; class Gammaproteobacteria; order Vibrionales; family Vibrionaceae; genus Vibrio; species Vibrio sp. Isolate25. The sequence goes on along the minus strand of NZ_JAKEUT010000006.1, from coordinate 1,283 downwards.
TGCTGGTGAAGCTGCTGGTGCCGAAAGCATGTGGCAAGCAATTCAAGAGCTGGGAGCCACTCGTATTGGTCATGGAGTCAAAGCTATTCACGACCCTAAGCTAATGGATTACCTAGCAGAAAACCGCATTGGTATTGAGTCATGCCTAACCTCTAACTTCCAGACAAGTACGGTAGAGTCACTAGCCAACCACCCTATTAAACAATTCCTGGATCACGGCGTGCTAGCCTGTCTAAATACTGATGATCCAGCGGTAGAAGGCATTGAGCTACCATACGAATACGAAGTAGCAGCGCCTCAAGCCGGTCTATCACAAGATGAAATTCGTCAGACACAGATCAACGGATTAGAGCTGGCATTCATCTCAGATGCGGAGAAGAAAGAACTTAAGGATAAAGTCGCCAACCGCGCTTAATCTTTTTACTCGCTTTTATTTAGCCGACATTCAATGTCGGCTTTTTTGTATCTTCAGAAGCAAGATATAGAGGGTGCAGTACTCAGTGCTTGCGCCTCCAGAGGCTACTCTTTATTGAGAAACAGTATGTATCAGGATAATGTATTTTTAATTCTTGGAATGCAAAAAGCCCGTTGCGCTAGCAACGGGCTTCTTAATAGTGGCGGAGAGATAGGGATTTGAACCCTAGATACGCTATTAACGTATGCCGGTTTTCAAGACCGGTGCTTTCAACCACTCAGCCATCTCTCCACAAATTGTCATCGTCAGATTAGTACACTGATGATGTTGTTACCCGTTTAAACGAATAACGAAATTAAAGCCTGGCGATGTCCTACTCTCACATGGGGAAACCCCACACTACCATCGGCGCTATTGCGTTTCACTTCTGAGTTCGGCATGGAATCAGGTGGGTCCACAACGCTATGGTCGCCAAGCAAATTCTTTATCAATTTGCTCGCAAATACCCCACACTACCATCGGCGCTATTGCGTTTCACTTCTGAGTTCGGCATGGARTCAGGTGGGTCCACAACGCTATGGTCGCCAAGCAAATTCTTTATCAATTTGCTCGCAAATTCAAACGCACTTTAGTGCGGCCCTTTAGGGTGAGATTTGCTTGCAAATCGAATAATTCGGAAAGCTGTTAATGCGTTCTCATACACATTCAATGTTCTWMTYTGAGTCCATCAAAACCCTTTGGGTGTTGTATGGTTAAGCCTCACGGGCAATTAGTACAGGTTAGCTCAACGCCTCACAACGCTTACACACCCTGCCTATCAACGTTCTAGTCTCGAACAACCCTTTAGGACCCTCAAGGGGTCAGGGAA
>NZ_JAKEUT010000005.1:0-239888 GCF_022398025.1 Vibrio sp. Isolate25 | reverse complement strand
GTGAGCTGGGCAACATCAACAGGGTTTTCTTCAAGGAAGTCGGCAAAGAAGTGTTGAATAGACATAAAAAATCGGAAACCTATAAACAGATTTCCGATTGTCTCTCATCAGAAGGATCGGTCAACCGATCCTTATCTGATCTACATTGCTCGCATTGCGAGGCCTTTTTGTTAGATCAGGAAACGGATGCTAACTCATTATTGGACAGAAGTGTGCTAGTGGATTTGCTAATTTAGCATTTAACGGATTATATGGGGTACTGCAAACCTCTACCTATTGGCCAAATTCACTCATCTACTACTAGCCAAGCATCAGAATGCAACCTTCCCAGCAATAGCGACTTCGTTACGTTTATTGGAAAAAGCACACAATAACAAGTAAATTTTGATGGAGTAACCATCTGATTTACTTCTACTACTTGAGTGAAATTTGCTGTCCTTCTGGTAATATGAAAGAGCCTTTATTAAGAGGTCAAACTAGTCAATCTATAAAGTTCAAGTTGGTTCCTATGCATAAAAAGTCAGTAACTAAGCCACCACTATATCAAGGCCACGCTCTTTCATTAAATCAACTTACGCCTGAGGACTTTGAAGACTTTACTTATCAATGCTTAACCATCTTGAGCGAGCATATCGGCCTCGAAATGCAAAGTGGCCGTCAGCCTGCTGCTGATCAAGGTTTTGATTGCGTTGCAAAAACTCTGGATACCAACAGTATCGTTTGCATACAGTGCAAACGATACTCAAGCACTAGCTTGAGTGTGGATCTTACGGCTAAAGAGATCATTAAAGCTGCATTAGATGCGGCAATCAACGGTTCAACAGTTGAGCAACACTACATTATCACTTCAGGAACAGTAGCTGGTAATTTAAGAATAGCTCTTAGGCAGGGCAACTACACAGATATTAAATCTAAGTGTAAAGAAATCATTTCCAAAGGTGATTTTCAGCCTAGTTTGCTCAACAAAGTAAAAGAGCTAGGGTTATCAAGTTATACCTTAGTTTCCGACTACTTGGACAACATTAAAAAACTGATAGTTTGGTCTGGTACCGATTTTACAAATAACCTCTTAATCGTATGGGATAAGCTAACTAATATTATTGAAAAACACTATTCTGTTGAAAGAGTATTAAAAGATTCACCTACGCCTAACTTTAATACAGTAGAGTATTGTGAAAAAGTAGCTAATAAAGGAACTCGACTTGTCGGGCTTTGGTATAGCCATACTAACCTACCGAATAATCTGGTTAGCAACACACGTGTAGAGACAATAGAAAACGGTTTCCTGTCAACCGAAGACATTGCTAATCTATTGAGAAGTGGAAACAACGTCGTTCTCTCATCATTGGGTGGCAGCGGTAAGTCTAGTACTTTAATCAACTTAGCTAGTACGCTAGTTAAAGATGCATTCGATATAGAATTTTTGCCTGTACTTATAAAATTAAGAAGTTACTCTAGAGGTAACTTAGAAAAATCCATCAATCAATCACTTGATATTTCTTATGGTTCATGGAGGAGTTTACCCTACAAATGTATATTACTTCTTGATGGATTAGACGAAATGATTCAAAGCGATACACAGGCTTTTTTTGACGAATTATCAGCAATAATTGGTAATAATTCTTTTATTCTATCATCAAGAAACACAGGTGTTTCCGTAGAAACTCTTGCTGAAAAGGTTGATTACTGTCTTGAGATCAAGCCTCTATCCTATCGGGATGTTGTAAATATTTCTTCAAAATCAATGCTAGAAAGTGAGCAAAGTGAATTTTGTAATCTATACAAAAACAAAATAGGAAGTGTTGGATTTAACTTTCTATTCTCTCCATTTGCTCTATCACTCTCGATTAAATACTACCAAGATCATAGGAAATTGCCTGAAAATTTAAACGAAATTATTGAAAACTGGATTTCTTCTAAAGTTAAACTTGATAAGTGTAGGATCAAGAATGCATCTCTCATTGTAAATAAACTACCCTATTTTAAAGTGAAAGAAGCTTTTTCACTTGTTACATATAAAGCCATATTTAAAAAGGGCTTAACCTCTCTGTCAGAAGCTGATTATTGGGAGCTTTTGGGGGAAACATATAATGAGCTGACTAATCAAGGTTTATCTGTAGCGAAGATGTTGAGCTTTGAGTCATTCTTGGAGTTGCTTGAACAGCATGAAATATATGTCAAGGACAATGATGGTGTTTACTCCACGCCTCATAAGATAATCTCAGAATACTTAGCGTCGATTGAGTTAAGCAAAAACTGGAGAAGCCATAAAAATAGCTACCTACACTCTGAATATGATATTTGGTTATATTGCAGCACATTCATTAACAATGAAGAAAAACAAGAATTTATTGAATTTATGTTCGAATGCGATCTTTCACTAGCGACCAAGGTCGCTAAACAATATGGCGGGGATTTTATAGAGTTTGTTGAAGGAAGAATACTCGAACTAGAACAAAACTTTGAAGTAATAACTAGAAGTGATGCTATATATTCTCTTGGTATTTTGGGGACTCAAAAGTGTATTGAACGGCTCAAATCTAGTGAAGGTTTACTTGATCCTCATCACCAATATCAGCGACGAAGAGCGCTAGCGATCAATGGCGACCGTGACACACTGATTAGCATTCTCGCAGATAACGAGATCAAGGCACAGATGCCTATAAAGATATCAGGAGGTGAATATGAGATTTGGTTTCAGTGTCCTCCAACTCTTATTACTGAGATCGCTAGAGAGCGTCTAAATACTTGGAAAAATGATCAAACCACTCCTGTTTGTATGAGCCTAAGAACCTTGAGAATTTTTGGTGATAATTCTGATATTTCTAACATCAAACTTATATTGCAGGAAACATCAAAGGAGCAAGAGTTTAATGATGCTGCCGCAACTCTTTACAGTATAGATAATGAATGTCTGATAGAGTCGCTAGAACTATTGGCAGAACCTTCAAATGACAAGTCATATTGGGCAAAGAAAAACCTCACAGCACTTAATTTTAATTGTAATATTGATGATGAGATCACTTTTTTTATTGAGCAAGGGCTAAAGTCTCAAGAAGAACTAAGTGACCAGAGCTATATGTATGGAATGCATAGCTTCGTTGAGTTCATCTGCAAGAATAAAATAACTGATGAACATATTGAAAAGCTCATTAGTGCGTATAGAAAACTAACTTTTTCAAGTGATTTTTATTATTGCAATCTATTTTGGTATATCGCTAATTCCACTAAATCTGATAAATTTATGCCCTTGGTAGAGTCCGCTTATTTGCGAAATAATTCTTCGGAGATAAATAATGCTATCGCTTATCTAGCAAAGCTTGATTCTCTTGATATAAGTCAAAAGTTAAAAAACAAGATAGACGATTATTTTAAATCACTAGATAGAGAACTAAAAGGCATTTATCACAACTACATCCACTACTACTTTAAACATGGTTCAAAAGATTTAGCAAAGAGCTTGCTTATTGACGAATTTAATAGCACATTTGGTAATCTTGATCCCCAAACGATAACTAGAGAACAATATATTTCATTTGATTTCCCAAACGCCTCAATCTTTAACATACTATCTAAATACGTGAGTGACATTGATTTCTCCATAGAGATGTCACTAAAGTTCCTGTTAGTATGCAGTGAACACATGGCTGATATAGCCTTGTCAAAATATAGTATATTAAATAAAATAGATAGAACCACACTAGACAATTATGCAGAACAAATAAAAGATGATTCTGTTAGAGTTTCTGAAGTAAGTTACTTGCTTAAAAATAATTTATCAAGCATGCCTTTAATACAACTGGAAAAGTATCTACCATACTTTCTTTCCCACCATATGTACTATCCGACATTAGAGGCTTTATATAATAAATATTGGAATGATAATTTAGCCCGTTCCTTTCTAACGAGCTTTATCACACATAACTGGAGTGATGTCTCTGCTCAAATGTTTGATAAATACATCAACTTCTTTTTGACCTTATTTACTAAGGAGCAATTAGAGGAGTTTGAAAGTCAACGCACTACGGATGTGAACGTTTATATCGAAAGGGTCTACAGAATTTGGCTTGGCTCATACAAGGTACACTACCAAAAACTGTAGAGACCTTTGATTCAGTCCTTGCTTTTTGCATGGCATTACTCAAAGTATTGCAAAAGCCTCATGTGCAAGTTTGGGGAGCGATTAGTGCTGACAAGCTTTGGGGCAAAAATGAGTTGGCTGGTCATCACCTCAGAAACCAAAGGCCTCGCAATTGCGAGGCCTTAGTTTTTACAAGTATAACCGAGAGGCTAAATAGCCATTGGTTTCACCCCGTACTTAGCGGTTAGCGAAAGCTTGGGATAATCGCTGGTATCCCTGGCAGAAGACCAACCAACGCCATCACACTGGTTAGCACCACAAGCATAGTGCCCGGCAACACCCAACGGCTCATTTTACTCAGTTCAACGCAACGTTCTTTACAACCGACTAAACCTAAGTTGTCTAACAGCATAGTGAGCGACCAACCAAATGCAGGGTTTACCAGCGCTGATGAAAATACAACGATTGCGGCAGATTGAATGGTTTTCCCTTCGCGCGTCATTTCCATGCCAGCTTCTAGCAATGGGACGAATACACTAACGATTAGCGCAACACAAAGCACAGGTTGCCAGATCGCAAAATCCATTGGGTAGCCCCAAATTGCGGCGATGATGCAAAACAGAGCCGTTAGCAAAGCGCCAGCAGGAATCGCAATGTAGATCTTTATTACTATTGGTAATGAACTAGTCGTTATTTGGTCTCGGCATCAGGACATAAATCAACGTCAGAATGATAAACATAGCGAAGGTGTATGCCTTCATCTGGCCATTCCATGAGTTTGCCCACATCGAGAACCACTCAGCGCCAACCACGCCAAAACCGAAATACCACACACCTAAAGCAACAGTAACACCGGCTACATAGAAAGCCTGACCTTTGGAGAATCCGGCTGCTTCACGTTTGAAGAACATAATTACCGCGCCGATAACGCACAAAGCGCCCGCAAGGAACTCAAGTGCGATGATCAGATTGTAAAATACAGTGTGAAGTGTCGGAGAAGTGATCGCACGTCCATACAGGTTATCACCTGTAAAAAATGCCTTCATTTGGTCCATGGCCAATACGTGTTGCACAAATTGGAAGTTTGTATTGTAGTCAATCACATTGTTATAGCTGACCAGTACGCAGAATACCCCCACATACATCGCGACAACGGCTTTCGAAATATCGAGAACCAAGCTCAGTCTCATAGCACAACCTCATTTACAGTTATTGTTTGTTTTGAAATAGTAAATTTGTTCATTCCGATACGCTCACTTCGATTGTATTCAGGAATGGAGTGATCAAATCCATAAGCGGTTGCTGGCGCCATGTACTGCGTAACACCTTCTTTGGTGCAGGTAATATGATCATGGCCATGACCACAAATAACTTCTCTGACGCCAGATTGCTTAAGGATGTTGAATATCTGTTGGTCGTTCTCAAGGCAGATGGCCTTCATCCACTCTGAGCCAACACGAATGACAGGGTGATGTACGACCACAATAGGGTCTTTTTTCTTACGGATTTGCTTTCTCAGGTGAGCGATACCGCGATTGTCTATTCTGCCTGAGCCGAGAGGGTGTTGAGCATCAATAGGTTTCTGACTTGAGTCGAGGAAGATGAAATCACGCCCTGCAATCTCACATTGATCCACCACCTGAATCAAAGAGCCCTTCAGCTCATCTTTCATCAAAACGATATCATCATGGTTACCTGCAATGGCATAAACCTGTTTTTTGCTATCAACGTGCTGGGAAACAAAACTCAGCAGCTTTGTATAGTCGCCTGATTTAGGACCACAGCAGATATCACCGGTCAGCAGAATTGTGTCGCAATCACTATCAGCATTTGCAACATTCAGCGCCTTCTCAAGGTTTTGAAAGCTCGACTCATCGCTCAAATGGCAATCGCTAATTTGAAACACAGTACTCATGTTTGTTCCTGATCAGGTTAATTATTAAGAGGGTTGGCCCCAGCAGAACCAGCTGTGCAACCAGCTTTTTAATGCTCGCCCAGAACATAATGTCCATCAGTAGGCTGCTTGCTTTTACACCCCAGAAAGCCAGGATGAGGAAGAGGTTAACGTCAGCGAGAGCAACGATCAGTGTTGCCAACGCAATTCTGATTGCGATGCTTTCAATCTTTAATGAGTTAAATAGCACACCAAACAGGAACATTGATACGAAGTAGGCACACAATGAGGATAAGTAAATTCGGTAATTACTGAGATTGTAGATTAGGTCAAAACTCTTATTGTAAGTCGACTCGGCGTTGACGCCGGGCAGAATCGCTGCGATGTACATCAGGCTGATAAACGACAGATAACCGAAATAGGCAAAGGTTATACATTTGAAGTACACGTCTGGAGAACGCGTCGCCATGATGATGGAAGAGAAGAGGTAAACAAACGGGTAGGTGAAGAATCCCGCCGTAAGATGGATACCGAAGAATTCAACAGCTTTTGCTGCGGCCATGTTTGAAGCAGTTAGGAAACAGAACAGCCCTAGAGTCGCGAGCATGGTTGACTTTTCTAGTACGTTCATTAGTTATTGTTCCATTTGGTGATAGATAGCAACAAAGTTTTCATTACTTATATTGAGTTTTTTCCTGATTGAAGGGGTAAGTAAGCTTTTCATCGTTACGGTTACCGGAATATCGGAAATTTCCATTTCGACAGTTTTTTCTTTTACATTGATCGCACGAATTCGTTTATCGGTAATGGAATACTGTCCTTTGTGAAGGTTAACATCGTGCTTATCGATATAAGCGTGCCTAAACATCTCCTTGTCAATAAATCCCACCAATCCATCGATGGAATAGAGTCGAGAGCGTTTTTTCCTTATTTTGAAGAAGTTATATTTTGACATTCTTTAGTTGCATTATTGGATAATCATTCTTATGAATTATTCTATTTGAAGAGATAAATAGAAATTTATTATCTTCTTCAATGGCTTTTCTCAAGACAATTTCACCAGTTTCTGTGAGACAAATATAATGATTTTTGTTTTTCAAAGGGGGAGTGAACTTTTCAAAAATCAACTGGCTACTTTTGGGTAAACTGTCAATAAGGTGGTTGTTTTTAATAAAAACATCGACACCTTCATGTTGAGATAGTCTAACAATTTCAGATTGCAACGAGTCAAAGTGATGAGATGAAGTCACTTCATCTGAAAGGTCAGAAAAGGTGATGTTGTAGTAATCACAGATCTTTCCGACTGTATCAATGGTGGGGTTACTGTTTTTTCCTGAATACAGGCTGTATAGTGTACTGTATTTTATGCCCATTTCCTGAGCGAGGAATTTTACACCGCCTGTATCATGCTTACTCTCTGTAATAAGCTTTATTATCTTATTTATCATTTAATAGCCAGCCAAACGTGATTTAATTCATGCTTGTAATTCATTAAAATAAATTATTTTGATTTATTTTAATGTAGTGTGTAATTTTTATTTGTTTTCCGTGAATCTAAATGTTTTTAGGCTATTAATCCAGAGTTAATTATCAGTTAATTGCTCTGATTGAAGTCGCAACCTGTTTAATCGGGAAATAATTATATTATTGCCAATTGTATTCTTATTGTTTGGAATCACAGCCTGCCTTTTGGTGGGCTTTTTTCATTTTCTGGTTCTAAAATGTGAGTTAGCAGTACCCCAATTTTAGTAGTGGCTACTCCATGATGAAGCTAAACGAATATGAAACGTGTTAGTCTTATTAGGAATAACCTTAAAGTTTCTAACTTATGAAAGCTAGCGTTTAGTCATGTACATAGATGGCTCAGTGGTCCCATTAACTGATATTCGAGTGGGGAACACCAAAAAGTAAAATACCCCGCCTGAGGCGGGGTAGGAGTGAGCCAAAACCATGTTTTAGCTACGGGGGACTGCTTTCAGCTATGTTGTTGCAGCGTTGCCTGACTCTTGGCCGGAGCGAGCACCAAGAACTAGTGTTAGAGCAAACGCTATAACGAATGAAATAGCCATGCCTGTGACATAGTAGCCTAGCTTGTAAGGCACAATCGAAATCACGCCAGGTAGACCCGCAGCACCTAATGCCTGAGCTTTGACGTTAAACAGAGTAATAAATGCACTGGCCGATGCCGCTCCGATAATCGCCGCAATAAACGGATAACGCAGCTTAAGATTGACACCAAACATGGCTGGCTCGGTAATACCCAGTAGGGCAGTGACACCCGACGGCATTGCAATTCCTTTAAGTTTATTGTCCTTGGTGGTAAAGCCAACCGCCAATGCTGCAGCACCTTGTGCGATGTTAGACATGGCAGCGATAGGGAAAATAAAGGTGCCGCCAGTGACTGCAATATCGGCGAGCAACTGAGTTTCAATTGCGATAAAGCTATGGTGCATGCCGGTAATCACAAACGGTGCGTAGATGAAGCCGAACAGTGCGCCGCCAATGAAACCAGCAGAATCGTATAGCCAGTTCAGGCCATCGCCAAGCAGGAAACCGATATCACGCGTGATTGGGCCAACCAATGTAAAGGTCAGGAAACCTGTGATAAAAATCGCCAGCATCGGCGTTAGGAGGTTATCCAGCACAGAAGGAATCACCTTGCGTAGGCCATTTTCAACCTTGGCAAGGATGAAGGCAGAAACCAATACAGGTAGAACTGAACCTTGGTAACCGACTTTTTGGATTTCGAAACCAAAGATGTTCCACGTCGGGATTGTCCCGGCTACGCTTGCTCCACCGAATCCCCAGCCGTTCAGCAGATCTGGATGCACCATCAGCATACCCAGAGCAGCCCCGAGGAACGGGTTTCCACCAAATTTCTTACTGGCAGAAAACGCTAATAAAACAGGAAGGTAAACAAAAGGTGCGTTAGCGAATGTGTTGATCATGCTAGCGAGGTCAGCAAGCCCAGGATTGGCATCAATCAGAGATTGACCGTCAATGAAGAGGCCTTTCGCTGTCAGTAGGTTGAACAGACCCATCAACAGACCACCAGCAACAATTGCAGGGATGATAGGTACAAAAATGTCGGATAAACCTTTCACTGCACGCTGAATGATATTCTGTTTTTGTGCACCCGCACTGGCCACATCGTTGGTCGACATGTCTGCCATGCCCGTCAGCTTCGCCATTTCAGCGTGTACCTGATTCACAATGCCTGAACCAAAAATGATTTGATATTGTCCAGCAACTTTGAATTGGCCTTTGACGCCATCTAAGTTACTGATCGCTTCTTCATTGATGATTGAATCGTCTTTCAGTGCAAGGCGCAGTCGCGTCGCGCAGTGGGCGAGTGCTTGAAGGTTGTCTTTACCTCCAAGTAACTCCAGCAGCTCTCTGGCAATTTTTGGATAATTCATTCCAAACCCCGATTATTATTTTGCTAATAATTTATAGTTCAAAAAGGCAGTAAATTTTTATGGGAACGTTTGCAAAAATGAATTCTTCTCTATCTGTCAGTGTCAGTCAAAGGTTAATAAAAGGTAATGTGAGTTGGATCGGCTAAACTTTTTTGCTAAACCGATTGGGCGAAGTGGAAATTCCGTCAGATTCTGGTAACTTTTGCAAACATTCCCAATAACTTAATGAAGGCATAGACATGGCAAGCCTGCACGATGTCGCCAGACTGGCCGGAGTATCTAAATCCACAGTCTCTCGTGTGATCAACAACGAGTATGGTGTAAAAGAAGCGACCAAGTTGAAAGTCATGAAAGCTGTCGACGAAGTGGGCTATGTGGTCAATCAAGTGGCGAAAGATCTCAAATCACAGAAAACCAATTTGGTGGGTGTCATTGTGCCGCGAGTCTCATCTAATGCCACGTCTCAAGGTGTTGATGGCCTAAGCCGCATATTTGAAAAGGCAGGAAAGCATGTTTTGCTGGCTAGCACTCAGCAATCTGATTCGAAAGAGATCGAGTTCATTCGTTTATTCAATCAAAAGCGAGTGGAGGGTATTGTTCTGTATGCGACACACATTGGCACTCAGTTGGTTGAAGCCATTTCTCAGTCAAGAGCTCCGATTGTTCTAATTGGCCAGGATGGTTCATTGTTTAATATCCCGAGTATTGTCCATGATGATCTGCGTGTAGGGTACGAAGCAGGAAAGCGCTTGCTCAATGCTGGATGCGAAAATATCGGATTTATTGGAGTAGCGGATTCAGACCTCGCCGTAGATAAACAGCGTTCTGATGGATTGAAGCAAGCGCTTACGATGCACAGTGAACAAGAGTTATTGTTCCATTGTCACGGAGAGTTCAGCATTGAATCTGGTTACGCCAATATGCGGCGTCTCATTAAAGAATATCCTCAGGTTGATGGTGTTTTTTGTGCAACTGACCGAATTGCCATTGGTGCAATTAAAGCACTGCAGGAAGAAAACATAGTGGTTGGTGAGCAAGTTAAAATACTGGGAGTAGGTAATGATGAGCTTGGCTTTGTTGTGTCTCCAAGTTTATCGACGTTTAGTTATCCATTTGATAAAGCAGGAGAAAGTGGTGCGGATGTGCTGCTTGAATTGATTGAGGGTAAACCTCAGGTGATGAGTAAAGTTGTACTGACTTTTCAGAATATACAGCGCGAAACCTGCTAGCCTTTCCACGCCTGAACTTCGTTTCAGGCGTTTTTATTCCTACATATGAAAATCCTCTCATTATATAAGATCACACTTCTATAGATATTCGTGATGAGTATTCTGTTTTTATAATTATTTTCGGGAACGTTACCGAAAATGTATTTATAGTCCACTCACTATCACTGAGGTGAAGTAAATAAATCGAGAACGAGTATTGAGGTTTATAGACCTAAAATTCGACGGTTCGCATTGGTTGTGAATTAACTGGGAACGTTTGCTGCTGAATCCAAGTTATTTTCTCAATGGAGAATTAGAATGAACAATATGAAGTCTTTACTTGCGTGTGCTGTCACTCTGGCAATCACACCTAATGCCTTTTCTCAAGACGATATGGCTTCTCTTGAAGCAAGGATCTCGGAACTAGAAAGCCGCCTAGCTCAAACAGAGCAAGTAGCAAAAGAAGCTGAAAAATCTGCCGGAAGCTTTGAGTTCCACGGTTATGCGCGAGCAGGATTGTTGATTAATGATAGCCTGAATGGTGCGACAGGAAGTGGCCCATACATGACGGCGGCAGGAACCTTAGGTGCTCCGGTTGGACGTCTTGGCCTTGAAGATGATAACTATCTGGAAGCCAACCTTGTTCATAATCGCGTGGCTGAAGATGGTTCAAAAGCGTATTACAAAATCATGCTGGCAGACAGTGTCGAGACTAACAATGAATGGACGGCAAGCGATAGTCAGCTAAACGTTCGACAGGTGTACACAGAGTTCTCTGATTTAACCTGGTTTAGCGGTGCGTTTGAAGATGCGAAAATCTGGGCGGGTAAGAGATTTGATAGAGACAATTTCGATATCCATTTCTTTGATTCTGACATCGTATTTCTCTCTGGTACGGGCGCCGGTCTGTATGACGTGAAACTAGGTGAGGACTGGAAAGCAAACTTCTCTCTTTATGGCCGCGATTTTGGCGAAATCGATAGTTCAAGTACTGATGTGGAGAACTATGTTGCGACTATGAACAACTACTTTGGCTCATGGCAGCTAATGCTCAACGCGATGAAATCAAACGATAATGCAGACCGCTCGACCAGCTCATCATCACCCACAGAGCGAGCAGAAGACGGCCTACATGCAATGTTAGCCTACCATGGCAATGACTTTTTCGGTGTCAGCGATGGCTTCTCGAAGTCTGGTGTATTGATTGGCCAGGGCCTTGGTGCATCACTCAAAGGTATTGGCTCTGATGGTGATCTGAATGATGATGCTCAGGCAGTTCGAATCTTTAGCTATGGCGTCACTAAATTCTCCGATAACTGGCGCATCGCACCCGCATTTATGGCTGAGATGAGCAAAGATCGTGTTAAAGATAACGATGAATTCCTATGGGCATCTGTTAACGTTCGATTGGCTCAAGAGCTAAATTCGAACTTTGAGATGGTTTATGAAGGCTCCTACCAGTACATGGATCTAGATAACAGCGTGGAAAAAGCAGACGGTAGCTTCTACAAGTTAACGGTGGCTCCGACTGTGAAGCTGGCGACGTCAGCTGGATTCTTTGACCGCCCTGAAATTCGCTTTGCTGTAAGTTACGTTGACTGGAGTGAAGATCTGGACAACTACTCAGTAAGCTTGGATTCAGGTGCCAGCACAATGGGACAAGGTGGTGAAACCTTGTTTGCCCTACAAATGGAAACTTGGTTCTAGCCCTGAGTTTTCAAAGAATCATTGCTCGATAAAAAGGCTTCCGGTCAGGTGTTAGCTTAGTGCCGGAAGCCATTTTCAATTTCTGAATCTCACCGGATTCAGCGTATTTATTTTCGTTTCTATACACTCTGTCACCACCTGAATAGTGAAGGTGAGTATCTACTGATCTTGTTCAAATAGAACAAATAGTGTATTTTGCAAACGTTCCCAACTTTTAGGTTTTAAAGATGTCGGTTGAAAGCCTGATCACCCAGTGTGGTGGTGAGACAAACATAACAAGAGTTCTGATGCCGCAAGGTCGATTGATATTTGCAATCAGAGATTGTTCGCGAGTGGCGAGCACTGTGTCAGGTTCTCAAATCAAAATTGTACTAGATGAATATCAAGTAGAGTTCCCAATTCCAGACTCATTAAGTCCCGCAGATCTGCTGTCTATAGGAAAGCGTATCGGCGAAAAACAAAGGTTGGAGCTTGAACACGCGCTCGACGCGGTTAACTGTCCGTTTCGACCCGATTGGCACATTTCTCCGCCACAGGGGTTACTCAACGATCCTAATGGTTTTGTTTACCATGACGGGCAGTATCACTTGTTTTATCAATGGTATCCCCATGGCTGTACCCACAAAGACAAATACTGGGCACATTTAATCAGCAAAAACTTGATTGAATGGCAGTGGCAACCAGTTGCGCTCACACCGTCTGATTGGTTTGATAGCCATGGTGCCTTCTCCGGGCACGCACTCAGTCATGGCTCTGAGTTGATGCTGTTCTATACGGGTAATGTTCGTATTGGCGAGAATCGCGAACGTCACACAACTCAGTGTCTTGCCACATCCAAAGATGGTGTGAATTTCGATAAACATGGGCCGGTTATCAGTGAGTTACCCGATGGAGTTACCGCACACATTCGCGACCCTAAAATCGTCCGACATCAAAACCAATGGTTTATGTTGTTAGGTGCACAAAATACGGACCTAAAAGGACGCCTGGCTGTTTACACCTCAACAGATCTTAGGGCCTGGAAGTTTGATACGCTTTATGGTGAAGAGCTGGGGGACTTTGGCTACATGTGGGAGTGTCCTGACATGTTTGAACTCGATGGGCAGATGCTTGTCGTCATCGGGCCACAAGGGATTGAATCTTTCTCTAAGCACAACACCATTCCTCATCACAACGGGATTGCTAAAGCTTGTTTGGAAAATGGTTTATCTTTGTCGCAGTTTGAACATCTGGATTATGGTTTCGATTTTTACGCCCCTCAGACACTTGAAACACCGGATGGCCGGCGGGTGATGTGTGGCTGGATGGGGTTACCAGATGAAGTTGACCAACCAAGCAGCGAAAATGGTTGGGTGCATCAGCTCACTTGTATGCGTGAGCTCAGTTACCAAAACGGACGGCTGTACCAATGGCCTGTTAAGGAACTCGAAGAACTCGTTCATAGCCAACGCCACATTGAGTTAACCGATGAGCCGTATCGCTTGGAGCGTAACTCGTTCGATCTTGAAGTTGAGCTGGAGTGGGGGCAGAGCCTGAATTTGTTTGAAAGTAGCCAGCACAAAGTTGTCTTGTACGCAGATGAAGATCGCCAAACACTTATACTGGACCGCAGCCAGACACTGAATCGAGCGGTAGATGCTCAAAGAGAACTCAAGCTCGATACTGATAAGATTCAACTGCGCATTCTTGCCGATACTTCCTCAATAGAAGTTTTTGTAAACCATGGCCAGGCAGTGATGACATCACGAGTTTTCGTTGAGCAGGCAGCGACAGGTATTTCACTGTTGCATGGCTGTCAGACCGCCAGATTAAAAACACTCAAAGCAGCACGACCGCCATTTGCTTGATTAGGTAACTGACTGCGGCGGTGAGTTGGCGTAACCGGTGTTAAATTTTGAACGTCTGACGGCTTATGATGAGTATCGTAGTGAATCTTCCCAAGACGAAGCGTGTAGGAAGGCAATTAAGTTTGTCGAAGAGACAGAGTGTGCCTTCAGCTGCTAAAGGAGTTTCTCCCAACCTGTGTTTGAGTAAAATGTATTACTTTATTGTTTCTCACGACGCTCTGTAACCGCATTTGTTTGGAATGCGCAACTTCGCTTACACAATAACCTTTATCATTTTTTTGTATCTAATACACATCCCAAAATATCGATCTTGGTCACAATTGTGTGTTTTAACAATTGCTTCAATATGTCTTGGTTATTAGTTTGCGCTCTCTTAACAATCAAGAGAATAACTCAATGAGACTTGTAAAGCTGATCAGTTGTATGTTTGGTGTACTTTTTCTTTCTGGATGTGTATCTCAGAAAGCAATGGACATACCAGTAAACTTTTGGGAAACAGGGGGAGAGAAAAATATCGCAATCGCATTTGTTCAGCCTCCAGAAATGAATGCGCATCGTATGGGCGGGCAAGGTTTACTTGATATGGCAATCAATGAGATCGTCACTGGTGGTGTTCAATCGCATATTCATACTTTATCCCATGACAAATTTGAGCTAAGTAAGTCGGCTATAGCGCAACAAATCGAACGGCGAGGCGGTAGCAGTGAAGTACTTCCAGAATATTACAAAGCCTCCGATGCCACTAAACTCCCAAAGGCTCAGCAAAAAGATGGTTTTTTTGGGTATGACTTGACTGAGCTACAAGAGCAATACTCTGCAAGCCATTTGCTTGTCATTCAGGTTTTAGCATCCGGTACCATTCGTGACTATTATGGTTTCATACCGCTGAGTCAACCTAGAGGCTATGTCTATGCTCAGGTAAAGCTGGTGGACTTATCGGACAACAAGATTGTTATGGATCACCAAATTAATGAACAGGTTGCTTTACCTGAAAATGTTGACTGGGATGATCCTGATAATGGGTATCCTGAAATCACAAAAGTTGTACACCTTGCTTTAGAACAAGCCGGAAAAAGACTAACTGAATACCTATAGTAAAAGGAAGCTAAGTGAGCTCATTTACATAGATGCAGTTTTAGTTTTCTAGAAGCTAACAAAGCAGAACACTCTATTTTCAGACTAACTTACTTTGTCAATTTTAGTGGTTATGGCTGATAAACTAAAAAGGCAGAACTCTCTGCCTTTTTTTATCCAGAATTTCCTTCCAATCACCTCTGAATATATTCCTCTAGAGCCTGATAGGAAGGTAGAGCAGTCATAGCGCCTTTCTGCGTAGTAGCAAGTGCGCCACAGCCATTAGCCCATTTTACCGCAGAATGAATGACCTCAAGCTGCTGCCAGTCATTATATTGAGACAACTTAGCGAGCAAGCCTCCGACAAAAGCATCGCCTGCACCTGTAGTATCAACGGGTGATACTGCTTGGCTGGCAATAAGCTGTTGTGTTTTTCCAAACAGGACTAACGCACCTTTCGCTCCCTGAGTGATTAAGACTAGTGTATTTTTAAACGGTTTTAGTGCTTTCACACCTTGTTCAAGGGTATCGCTGCCTGTCAAAAACAGCAGCTCATCATCCGAAAACTTGACGACATCAGCCAGCGCAATTGCTTCACGTACGATAGGTTTGAGCTCTTCTGGATTTGCCCACACCTCTTCTCTTAAGTTAGGGTCAAAACTTACATATCCACCTGCGGCTTTAATCTGACGCATCGCTTCCAGTGTGCTGCTGCGACTTGGCTCGTTCGCTAGTGCAATTGAGCATACGTGCAGCCACTGACCCTGGGTGAAGGTCGGTAGGTCACTGGTTTCAAGGAATTGGTCTGCACTAGGCTTTACCATAAAGGTAAAGCTTCGCTCGCCAGAATCATCAAGGTCAACAATAACGGTTGACGTGCGCTGTGCTTCGTCGAGTATCATCATCTGCGTATCGACTTGCTCTTGCTTGAGTGTCTGTTGCATAAAACGGCCGAGGGGATCTTGCCCGACACGACCAATAAAAGCAGCATCACCGCCCAATCTGGCGATGGCGACTGCCACATTAGCAGGCGCGCCACCTGGGCATTTCAAATAGCTGGACTCGCTATCTGGAATCAGGTCTACAACTGCATCTCCTGTTACCCAAACTCTGTTCTTCATCATTGCATCTCTTACTTAACTAAATTAAGCTGATTGTATAGCTAAAACGGTTTAGCGATCTAGGTTTGCAGAGATCATTTATCACGATAAAGATCAAATTGTGATCATTGTCAGAGTCTAAACATGAGAGCGCAGTGGCGTTGATTGAGCTAGCAGCAAGGCAGGCTGATAAAGACACCGAGTAGGAAAAGAGAATAATGGCAGGTAAAAAACTAAAGTTGGCAGACATCGCTGCATTGGCGGGTGTTTCCAAGTCAACAGTGAGTTTTGTGCTCAATGGACACGCAAAAAAGCACCGTATTCATGAAGACACGGTGGAGAAAGTACAGGCTATTGCTGAACAGTATCATTATAAGCCGAGTATCTACGCCAGAGCGCTCAAGTCTAAGCAGACCTATACCGTAGGCTTAGTCATTCCGGATCTTGCGAACATGGGTTTTGCGAACATTGCTAAACGGTTGGAAATACTGTTTCGGAGTAATGGTTATCAGCTACTTATCGCCTCGTCCGACGATGATCATGAGCAGGAACAACAGGCAGTAAAGAGCTTGATTGAACGGCAGGTGGATGTCCTGCTAGTGGCAACTTGCATGATGGATGACACCTTTTATCAACCTATCAGCCCAAGCACTCCAGTAATTTTCTTTGACCGTATATTAGAAGATAGCGATTTCATCAATATCAAAACCAATGCTGAAAAAGCGACAAAGGAAGTGGTGGCTCAATTAGCCTTAAGTGGTGAAGAGTGCGTGTATATCGGTGGTCAGCTTAACTTGTCTACGAGCCGAGATCGTTTTAAGGGCTATCAGCTCGGGCTTAAGGATGCAGGTGTGCGTTTTGATGATCGCTACGTGTATACCAAGGATTACCAACCTGAGTCAGGCTACGAGCTCATGGCACTGGCTGTAGAAGATCTAGGGCGTCTACCTAAAGCCGTGTATACCGCCTCGTATTCATTGTTGGAAGGGGTGTTGCGTTTTTTGACCGAAAAGAACTTGCTGGGTGAAGATATTCGCTTGGCGACCTTCGATAACTACGACATTCTGGATTGCTTACCTGTGAAAATTGACTCGGTTGAGCAGGACTGTGAGCTGATTGCTCAGACACTATTTGATTACGGACAAGCCATTCTAAAGCAGCCGGAGATGAAAACAGGAATTACGGTATTGCCCGCCAGAATTCATTATCGTCGAAATATTAGGCATAATATTTATATATAATAAATGTTACTTATCACTGTTTTTTATCAAGAAATCAGACATGAGAATTTTATTATTTATTTTTATTTGTTAATTGACATTTATAAAAATGTTTTATAAAAACCTGATTCATTTTCAGTACATTCAACATTTACAAGTTGTTCAAATAATGATTAATACATATAAAAAATATACATTTTTAGGTTGTCTAGGCTTATCGCTGTTTGGCTGTGGTGGCTCCGGTGGAGGGGGGAGTTCGGATACAAACACTGCAATTGAAGAAGCCGAGTATACCAATGATTTTGATGTAACATCGGTGACAAGCTGGTTTGAGGTTCAGGTATATATGAATAACAGCTGGCTGGATAGTATTGGTAAATCAACTTTAATTGCTACCTTCGATATTAACAACAGTGGATCATATGATGATGGTGATATTCGATTTTTAATAGGAAATGGGTCTGGTATAGGCAGTTATGGATCTTGGACATCTAGTGCTGATTTTTTCGTCGAATATACCAAATCAGGTACTACATATCGTGTTCGAGAAGACGATGGAATAATTATCGGTGGTGGTGCGACTAACATTTTTTCAAACGATTTAGGTGGGGTTCGAACTTATACCTTGACTAAGGATAATGTTGTTACTGAAAGAACACTAGGTTTTAGGCTTAACAAAGATTTAAGTGTAGCAAGTAACAGTAGTGAGTGGGCTGAGATGAAGCAACAAATTCAAGCAATCACCCCATCAACTCCCGTAAATGTAACGATAGATGATGCTGAAACATCGCCAAGTGTAGATTATGCTCCTGGCAACGGCATATTTAGTCAACAAACAAGTGGGAGTCTAGCCGATTCAGTAGATGACTATTCTGGAACACAAAATTGGGTAGATATTACGCAAGTTCAATTTTCTCACGGCTCAAGCTAATCGCAATTTAGTGTGATGTTCAAAGCAGATATCTAGAGCTTCAAATCTTGTATTTAAGTCTTTCGTTTTACTGTCATACCAACAAGCTGGCATTGCTTTCTGCAAGCCAGCTTTTTTAAGCGCTATGAGCTCGTGTTGGGAGATAGTTGCATAGTGAAGCAAACTATCGAGGATGCGCTTCAGGGAATGGGGTGTTAGCTTGCCATCACGCCAGTAACGTTTGATTTCTCCGGTGATCACTTCGTGCGGAACCAGCGGCTCAAGCTCAGCGTGCTTAATAATAGTGAGAGAGCGGGAACGAGGGCACTGCTGGCGGGCGAGTTCCCAATCTGGCTTGCCTTTTTTGGTGAGGTAATTTTCCCGGAAGCAAAAGTAGCTGAAATAGAATCGTTCGATGCTGTGCCAGCGTTCGGCTTTTACTTCCAGAAAAATATGTTCAAATTCAATATCGAGGTCTGTCATCGCTTCTCTCACTCATGGTCGAAGCGATACTACCGACTAACCTATGGCTACGGCAAGAGAATCTGTATGGCGTTGTTTCTTAATCGCTAGCAGAAGCTGAACAAGTAACAGCACACCTGTGACACCTAGACCAATACCAATACCGCCCCAGATGCCGCCTAAACCAAAGTCTGGCAGTAGCAGCCATGCAGCAGGCAGACCAAACAGCCAGTAGCCGACAGCCGTCACTACAGTCGGGCCAACAACGATCTTCATGCCGCGAAGCAGGTTAATCGCCAGTAGTTGCCATGCATCAACAATGAAAGAGAGCGCGACTACCCATAGAACGGCGACGAGCAGTGTTGAAAGCTCAGCGTCCAGATTGAAAATGGAGCCGATCAGCTCAGGCCATAACGTGAACACACCTGCTAGTACTACGCTGATCACTGTCGTCAGGCCAAAGCTACGCAGGGCTGTGCGCTTAATACCATCATAGTCTTCCGCACCGTAGTCCTGACCGACCAAAATTGCTGCGGCTTGCGAGAAACCAAAGTTGATGTTCCAGGTGAAGCTCAGGCATTGCAGCAAAATTTGGTGCAATGCGAGCGCGGCGATACTGATGGTGCCTGCCATCAAAGTGCCACCGTAAATCAGGCCGTGTTCAAGCAGCGCAGCCAGTGCAATAGGCAAGCCCATCGCCAGTAAAGGTTTAAGCAATGAAAGCGAGTATTCTTCTGTATTTTTCCATGGTGCGAACGGCATGTATTCAGGGCGTTTAAACACCCAGTAGCCGTAGCCCAGCATCACAATGAATGCTGCTAAAGCGGTACCCGCCCCAAGTCCAGCTAGACCTAGTTCTAGCTGGAAAGCTAGCAAATAGCTGATAGGTACGTTGAGCGCAACGGTCAGTAATGACATCACCATGATCGAGCGAACATTACCAAGCGCACTGGTTAAGCCGCGTAGTACTAGTAACATCAGAGACGGTAGCATGGCCCATTTTAATGCGCCTAGGTATTCCATAGCTGGGCCAGCGAGCTCTTGAGGCTGCTTCGCCAGTGCCAGTAGTTGCGGTGCATATGCAAAACACAAGGTTAAGATCGCAGACAGGATCACCGTCAGTAGTACAGCCCCTTTTACTGCTAAGCGGATTTGCTGATTGCCGTATTCCGGCCTCGCAATACGTTGACCATAAGCAATCGCAATTAAATTCGCCACACAACCCACGGTGCTGCTCGCCACAATAAAGACGAAACTGTAGATGGACGCACCCAATCCTCCAGCTGCTAGCGCAGACACACTGAGTCGCGACATCATCCAGACATCAGTCAGAACCAGTGCCATTGCGATGAGCTGCGAAATTATCAGTGGAAATGCCAGAGAGAGAATTTTTTTCATTGTTTGCCTCGTGATCGTTATCACAATAAGGTACGAGTTTACTGGCTGGCCTTCAAATGACATTTATGCCACTCTTACATGAGTTCAGATCATGCGAGTGAATTATGTCCCCTTATAACCGTCTCCCTTATTCACACAACGGATTGAAAGTCTTTGAATCTGTGGCGCGCCTTATGAGCTTTACCAAAGCGGCTGATGAGCTTAATGTTACCCAAAGTGCAGTCAGCCGTCAGATAAAACAACTTGAAGATGAGCTAAAAGCATCTCTAGTGATCCGAAAACATCGAGCGATTGAGTTAACAACGCAAGGGAAAGATCTCTATGAAGTGCTGCGCAAAAACTACGTTGCGCTAGACAGCTTGATTGCTCAGTGGGCGGTGCCGAATAAGAAGCGTATTGTGATCAAAAGTGCGCTCAGTTACGCCACGCGTATTCTGATGCCTAAGGTTGCGATGCTCAACGAGCGATACCCTGAGCACGAGATTGTTATCATCCCATCGATTGAAGAAGATCCACCTCTCGATTCTGAAGACTGCGACCTGCTGATCGTGAACACGAGAAAGCGTGAGCGATACCAGAATCGCTCAGATGTGACCTTTCTTCGTGATGAGTTTATGGCGCCGGTTTACGCTGAATCCCTCTCTAAGCAGCATATTCAGTTAAGTGACGTTCTGATGTTGCCACATCTGCATGCCACCCTTGATCATCAGGATTGGAAAAACTGGTTAAGCAACGCTGATCTGAAAGGGGCGAAAAAGGGCAGGGATACTGTGTTCTTCAGCTTGGATTTAGCGCTAAGTGCCTGCCTATCCGGCCAGGGAGTGACAGTGACGGATCTGCTGTTGGTATTACCTGAACTCAAGCGTGAGTTTCTCAAATGCCCTGAACAGCTTTCACTTCAACATAGCGATTGGCAGTACTACTGTTATCAACGTAATCATTCTCCCATGATCAGTGAAATCCTGAACTGGTTGGTCGAACAGACTCAAAATGAGCTGAACCAACTTAAAGTGCTGTGCGACAAATTTGGTTGGAGCCAGAATAATGTAGCTTTGGGGTAATGTAGCAGAGTGAGCGTGAGAAGGCCTCTGAGCTCTTTGAGTTAAGAACTGAAAAAGCTCAGAGTGGGTCTGATTTTAAATAAGCCTGTTAACCGCCACAGCAGCTGCAGTTACGTTTGTACTTGCTCATTTTACCGATACCCGGGTTAAAGGTATTAGTAGGATCCAATGAGTGGTAGAACTCCTGAAGCTGCTTTTCGGCTTCATAGAGGTGGCCTACGTTATGCTCTGCTGGGTATTTGGCGCCTTTCTGAGTTAAAAGCTCAAGCATTTTCTGTTTGATCTTCTTCGTATCCGCGCCTTTTCTGAAGATGTAATCCTGATGGAAAACATGACACATAAAGTGACCGTAGTAGAGACCCATAACCAAGTCTTTGGTGATCTCTTCTGGTAGCTGTTCTACCCAGTCAATGTCGTTTCGGCGCAGAGCAATATCCAACGCCAGAATGTCTTCGACTTCATTGGAGTGAATGGTTTCATAGCGAATCGCAGCACCCGCAGCCGCAAAGCGATGAAGCAGAGCTTTCTTGCCTTCATCAGCATCACAAACAAAGTACTCACACCCGTCCTGCTTAGACCAGACGTTCTCCAGATACTCTTTCGCTTCATCGATACCACCATCACTCATTTTTAGGATCAGATGGTGCTCGTACTTATCTCTGAATTCCAGCATGCGCTTAGGAAGGTGCTGTGGGAACAGCTTGGTGAGCCAGTAAAGCGTAATATCGGGCAAATCTTTTGACACAAACGGAATGCGTTTCAGGATCGACTCAACTTTTGCTTTTAGCGCAAAGAACTTAGGCAATTTGTCAGTGCCTAGGTGATGAATCGACAGGAAGACATCTTTACCGTAAGTTTCCGCCAGATTGAAAATGTCACGATGCATGTATTCGCCCATTTCTGGCAAATGTTTAAAGCCACTGAGCATGTCACGGCGTAGCATCGTCATCTTTGCTGGATCGCTACAGCCGATATAGAAAAGCTGCTCTTTTTCAGCTACAGGGTTAGTATCGACACGGACTGCAAACACTGCCAGCTTACCTGCACAGCCGCTGGCTTCAAACAGGCGTCTGGAATCAGCATTAAAACGGGAAGGGGTTTCTGCATCGACGTCACGGACGCGAGCCTCGTACTCTTTGTCTGATGCCATCGCGTCACTGTGGATAATCTTAGAAGGGTCAAAGTTACCTTGTTCAACATTGGTCAGAATCTCTTCTGGTGTTTCACCAAGTCCTTCGATGCCTAAATGATTCACCAACTCCAGTTTGCCTTCTTTGGTGACCTGGCCAAACAGCGCTAATTCCGTATACGCAGGGCCGCGTTTGACTAAAGCACCACCGGAGTTGTTGGCAATACCACCAACAACTGTTGCGCCAATTGAAGAAGAACCAATCACGGAATGAGGCGCACGGTTAACGGACTTAAGCTTCTTCTCAAGTTGGTGAAGACTCACACCCGGTAAACTGATGATCTGTTTGCCGTTTTCAATCAAATGCAGCGAGTTAATACGCATGATGTTGATCACCACAACTTCACGGTCGTAATCGTCACCACTTGGTGCAGACCCTTCAGTCAGACCGGTTTTGGCGGCCTGCATGATCACAATGCAGTTCGCTTCTACCGCGGCCTGAAGCAGGCGCCACTGTTCAACTAATGAACCGGGAAACAAAACGGCCAGTGCTTTGCCTTTACCCGAGCGGAAGCCTGAGCGGTAATATTCGGTTTTTTTGTTATCGGTTAATACATGGTCTTGGCCGACAATGTCGATGAATGTCTGAATTAGCGCTTGATTACTCATGGCGTCCCTTTGCTTCCTTTGTGACGTGCTTGTTATTTTCTGGTTTTGCATATTTTAAATTCGAAACTCAATTCGAACCAGAAGCAGAAATTCACACTTGTGTGTTTTCTTGGTCAATAAAACACGCTTTGGAAGCTGAATCACCAAATATCAATCACTTAAGTTAGGGTTATTCTTCGATTCTTGGAAGAAGTATCATTGTCTTTTTCCAAAAATGACATAATAAGTGAGGAGCTAGAGGCGTTGAATTGTAAAAAATAAGTGATCAAACCCTCACTTGGCCCAATGATTTGACGTTGGTAGGTATAAAGAAGAAATAAGCGGCAGTGAACCATCAATGCCACTTTTTATAGCAAATCGAGGACCCACTAGGGTAAAGACGACAATAGCATTTTTTTCATTGTTTTTCTTACCTCTGAACCTCCAATGATAGCAAGAAACAAAAGGCCGCCTGGTATCAATATTGCCATCAGTATCGGCCTTAATATGTAAGAGAAACAAAATAAGCTTGGGATAAATACTGTCCATCTGCATAGCAGAGTCATGACTTCTTTGAGGGATTCTTTCATTACGATTTCCAAAAAATAATTGAGCACGCTCAATTATCAAGTGAGCGCGCTCAATTTGTCAACTCGTTTGGGTATAGGTATGATCTCACAGCGATATTTGGGATGAAAAAAGCATGGGTAAGAGAGAAAAAACAAAAGAGCGGATTCTTAGCGCTGCATGGGAATTGTTTGAAACGCAGGGGTATCAGGAAACATCTACTCGCCAGATAGCAAGGCAAGCAGGCGTTGCTGATGGTACAGTCTTTAGTCATTTTGAAAACAAGTTAGCGATCTTACGTGAAGGGATGCTCAATCAGCTTACTCTACTTGCTGAACAAGGGCAGTCCAGGCCAGTTAATGGCATGTTGGAAGCGGGGATGCAGTTTGCGGCAACCTATTATGGTTATTATTTTTCCAATATAAACCTAAGTCGAGCTCTGCTTAAAGAGGTGATTTGGGATATGGACTATTACCAGTCTTACAATGATGCAGTGTTCGCATACTCAAACTTATCTGCCAATCCAGCAGAGAAAATACCCCTATTTTTAGACTGCTATTTTATGACTTTGATTACTCACCTGAGTAAACCAGAGCCAAGTATAGAAGCTGCCTTGAAAGAGCTAGAGTGTAAATATCGCTCTATATTAAATAACACAGCGTCAGAGGACATGTAGGCTGCTGCGAACCGAAGACAATATAATGACAAAGTCATACAAAAAGAATATACAACATGTTGAGTTTTTGTGTTATTTTCCGCTCCTGTTTCGTGTCTATGATTAATAATCAGTTATGAAAAAAGCGCTTTTATTATTGCCATTATTACTGTCTTCAACGGCATTTGCAGGGAATCACCAAATTGGATTTGGGATTGGAGGAGGTGGTACGGACGGTCCTAACGATTGGAGTGACTCAGGTTTTGCGGGCAAGATTGATTACGCGTATCAATTCCACCCGAACTTTGCTGCGGAGTTTGGTTACGCTGCGGTTGAGGGAATGACCAGTAACATCGTTACTACCGTGTTGGGGACAACCAAGCAAGAAGTGACATACTCCACGGGGTTTGCAGGTTTGAAAGCGGGTGTGTCTCCTATCTCTTTCCTTAACCTCTATGCGGTTGGAGGCGTGAATTATTCCGATGTTGAGAAAACTTATACGCCTTCCGGCGGGACGGAAAGAACGGATTCTCACACCGGATTGCACCCATACTATGGAGTGGGTACTGAGCTGATATTTTTTAGTACCCTTGGTCTAAACCTAGAGTATAGGAAGTTTGTGTTGGCTGATGATTTTGAGTCCGATGTCGTCTTTGCTGGTATGAATATTAAGTTCTGATTTTAGTGCAAGTTTATAGAGATAATGAACGGCAGTAGCATGAAAATGCAACTCCCGTTTTTGGTCACCTAGCCAGTCTTGTTATGTGGACGTAACCTAGCAATCAATCGACTGGCTTCATGGCGGTTTACCATGAGTCGGTTGACGAGTTTTTGCAACAGTTCGAGCTCTGGTATTTCTCCTTGCCTCGCCATATCTTCTGCCTGTTTTGTCAGGACTAATACCTCACCCATAGAGAATTCAAGTGCGATACCTTTAATGGCATGAAGAATGGCATGAAGTTCTGTTGGTGTGGCATTGGAGTGAGTATCGATGAGTGAATCTGTTTTGGTATCCAGTTCAAATATCAAGGATTCAAGTAGCTCGATTTTTTCTATATCTTGCAGTTCAAGCTGGTTGAATAAAGGGCTTTGAGAGACTTCTTCTTCCGTAAGTGGCAGTTTGTCAACTGAGGTACGAACCAGCGTCGACACTTTATGGCTGGTATCTTGTGGAAGATGCTTCAGGGCGTCCGCCACTTCACGATGCGAGATAAAGTCTTGCAAAAATTGATGGATAGCGTTTTGCAAGCTGCTTTTTTGCAATGGTTTCGTCAGGACAAAGTTTGCCCCACGACGAATAAACTCGTCGTGGGCTTCCTTAAATACATCGGCGGTACAGGCAAAAATGACGGTGTTGAGTTTGAGTTTGGTGCGTATATGTTCAATCGCATCAAGGCCGTTCATATTTGGCATGTGGTTGTCCATGATGATCAAATCATAGTGGGAGTGTTTAAGGCGGCTAATCGCTTCTAACCCATCATTGGCATGATCGACGAGTAACCCCATAGATTCACAGAATTTTTTCGCTACCATTGCATTCACTCGGTTATCTTCAACCAGCAGGATGGTGAAGTTGTCTAACCGGATATCGTTACTGGGAGCGGGCGCTTCTTCCTCGTTGATTTCAAGCTCTTTGACCTCAAAAGGGATAACTAAGCTGAACTGAGTACCTACGTTGACTTGACTGGAGACCGAGACTTCTCCTCCCATCATTTCCACCAACCGCTTCACAATTGAAAGGCCTAAACCTGTGCCACCAAACTGGCGTGTTGTTGAAAGCTCAGCTTGCTCGAACGGAGTGAAAATGGCGTCGAGTTTATCATCTTCAATACCAATGCCGCTGTCTGTAACTCGAATACAAACATTGGCAGGCGTCTCGTTATCGAGTGAGAATTCGATTTCAACTTTACCAGTATGAGTGAACTTTATTGCGTTGCCGACCAAGTTAAAGAGTATTTGCCGAGTTCGAGAGAGGTCGCCGTGAAGTTCGATATTAGGTGGAATCTGATTACGAATGACAAACTGCAAACCTTTATTTATTGCTTGAGAACCTAAGGTTTTCTCAAGGCTAAGAATCAGCTCGCCAATAGAGAATGGATGGATTTCCAACTCAAGTTTGCCTTGCTCAACTTTTGAGAAGTCCAAAATATCATTAAGAATAGTCAGCAGGTGCTGCCCCGAGTCGATGAGTATTTGAGCCTGCTTCTTTGTCTCAAGTTCTTGAGATTCGTCTTTGATGATCTGAGCAATACCTAAAACCCCGTTCATTGGCGTACGCAATTCATGGCTCATCGTCGCAAGAAAAATCGATTTGGCTTCATTGGCTTTTTCGGCATTCTCGGTGGCCACTTGATAAGCGAGGTTATTACGGTTGAGTTCAGCAATACGTGCGATAAACCCAAGAGTAGCTAGTGCTGAAAACAGTAAGGCAATACCGATTAAAACTTGTGATATCGTGTTTCTAAGCTGCGTTGAAGTGGTTGTTAACCCAAACTCTGTCTGTTCAAGAAATTTGATACTGTCGTGTGACAAGAGTTTTGAGAGTAAGTTTTCTCTTTGGGTGTTGAGTTGGATAAAGGTTCGGGTAAAACGTGCGACCTCTTCATCGGCAGCGATGACGTTTTCATCCAATAAATAGGTGAGAAGCTGATCTAGTGGTTGGTTGTTGGTATCGAACTCACCTTCATTAGCTAACTTATTTTTTAACGAATGTAATACAAACTCCCTAGCCACAATTAAACCTATGGTTTGATCGAGCATTTTTATCAGGCTGGTGGCTGAAGTGTGGAAATCATTGAGAAGAGCTTCCGTCGGTAAGTGTTTAAACCAAGTAGAATGTAGAGCGGTGGCTTGGTGTTGTTGATGAAATTGCTGCAGTTCTCGTTCTAGGTTAACCAGTTGGTTTGTGACTTGGTAGGGCTCAGAGATACCTTGGATGGAGGCACTGATGATTTCATCTCTCAACTCGATGACTTCATGGCCCATAATTCGTACTCGTTTATCATATTGAGCCAGCTTATTGAGTTCGACATAGGCCAGATAAACATATGTGCACGACCCAATAAAGATAAGGGTTGCAAACGCAAAAAGGAGTTTGATTTTATTCATTTTCAAACTCCTGCAAAATACTTGGCCTGTCGCCAGTTAAGGCATGGAGAAAATCTTCTATGTGGTGAACAGTCTGGTCATCGAATGTTTTACCCAATTGACTTTTACCCATAATTTTTATCGCTTCTGATAAGTGCTGTGTTTTACCATCGTGAAAATAGGGTGGAGTCAGAGCGACATTTCTCAGGCTGGCCACACGGAAGAGATAGAGGTCATTTGAGTCTTTAGTGCTATTGAAACGCCCTTTGTCTGCAATACGGCCTTTGCCGATGGTGTCTTGTCCAAAATAGCCAAAGCGCATGACCATGCCGCCACCTACATTTTGCCCTTGGTGACAACGTATGCAACCTTCAGTTTGAAAGGCTTCCCAGCCGAGTTTCGCGTCTGCGCTTAGTGCACTCTCATTGCCTTTCAAGTACTGGTCAAAGGCGGAATTTGGTGTGTTCAAAGCTCGTATGAATTCAACCAGAACCGTCTTGATACTGTGTTCGTTGATTTCCAAATCCGCTTTTGTGAAATATTGTTGGTAAACCGGAGATTGTCTGACATATGCGATAATATCAGGCCAGTTTGAATCCATTTCAACGACATCATGTATAGGGCCATCAAGCTGATCATGCAAGCTGTTGACTCGTCCATCCCAGAAAAATCGATAGTTAAACCTGGAGTTGAATACAGTTAAAGAGTTGCGGGTACCTTGCCCGTTCACGCCTGTCGAAACTGCTGTCAGTTCTGCGCCATTGGTTCGCAAATTGTGACAGGACTCGCAGCTGACTTTCTTGTTGGAAGAGAGATTGGCATCGCGAAACAGCACCCAGCCAATTTTGGCTTTCTCCCGATTGAATTCGACATCTTGGGGGATTGGAGTAATCAAACCATAGTCTACCGCCTCTTCTTTAGGTTCATCAGCATCATGGCTGTCTGGCTGAGAAGAGTGAGTATGAGCTTCACCGAGATCAGAGTGAGTTGAGTAGGAACGCACATTTCCCAGCAGTAGTAAACCGATTGCTGCTGAGACAAATAAGCCTAACCATAGTAATGTCCGTTTTTTCATTTTATGTTCCGCTGTACTAGATCTAAGCTTCGTCCTGTAAGCCTTACTCAAAGTCTAGTTGCATACTATTTTTGAAGTAATATCAAGCCAGTAAAAAGTATAGATTACTACTTTAGTAGTGGTGGCCCTATCTTAACCCCTTCGTTTGTTACCTTGCTTGTAGATTTGCGGGAGATAACAACGATGACATTGCGATATTCTATTCTTGCACTGACGCTAGTAGGCGCTATGGGTTGTGTGTCGGGAACTAGTGCAGACTTTGTCAGACAGGCTGAGCTGAATAGAGCCCAGTCTGTAGAACAATTGCTGGGGCAGGTGGTAGCCGAGCGACAACTTTCACTGGAAGCTGACGAAATTAGCCCTCCGACTCAACTGACGGATTTGATCTCTATCCCTGAGCTTGATCAATACTTGCAAGCCGCGTTTGCTCATAGTCCCAGTCTGCAACAAAGCGTGATTGCACTGAAAATTGCTTATGCCCAGCAAGGAATCACGGTGGCAGACCAGCTACCTACGGCGAATGCCAGCTTTACAGGTCAATCCCAAGAAGATACCGACGACAGCTATACCGGTGAGGTGACCGTGAGCTGGGAGCTGGATCTATGGCAAAAACTGGCAGATAGCAGCGAGGCAGCACGAAAAGATGTTGCGGCCTCTCAGGCGAGCTTGCAATCAGCAAAAGATTTGTTGGCGGCCAATATCATGCGTAATTGGTTGGAAATCAGCGTCAATCAGCAACTACTTGATATTGAGCTGAGAAGACTGGATGTGTTGGAAAACAACGAGGTGTTGGTATTAGAGCGCTATCAAGTGGGACTAGGCAGTCTGGAAGACTTAGATAACGCGAAACACACCAACTTTAACCGCAAAAACAAGCCTTATGTTGGATGTGGCGAAGCTGAAAAGGTAGGTCAAGTTAACGCTCATGAAAAACACTGCCAAAGCAATGGTAACCATTCTGGCGAAGTTGATACTCGCCCAGGTAGAAGCAGTAATCTAGATGAACCAATTAACTTCAAGCAAAGCTGGGCTCTTGAGAGAAAAATATGAATAACTACAACGATGTTTATTACCTTTTAAAAGGCGTACCTTTTCAAGAAAAGTTCTTGGAGTTAAAGGCTTCTAAAAATACCGGAAGGCGTAATCATACATTTGAGAAACTTGATTATGGGGATGGCCCGGCATTTTTTGATAATGCCTACAAAGGCGAAGTTCCATTTCATCTATCTGACGCTCAGCTAGATGGAATCTATCCTGTTGTTTCAGAGAAAATTGCGTCAGTTATTAAGCACTTCAATATTGATGGTTTTCAACTATTTCCAGCAGTGATTGTAGATGACGACGGTGAATGGCATGAAGAGTTCTACTTTTTTAATTTCTATCGTTCTCTAGATTGTGTTGATTTTCAAAACAGTGTTGTAAGGAATTACTCACCAGCTAAAAGGAACAATACGGTTCTACAATACCAATTGGATGAAAATGTGCTAGACGCGATCCCTGAAGAAAATAGGCTAATGATAAAGCTAGCTGGTGTGACAGGGGGGGGCATTACTGTTCCATGAGAAGGTTGTCAAAGATCTAGCTAAGTTCGATATTGAAGCTTTTCAGTTCTTTAAGCTGAGCGATTACCGTAAAGGGATGGAGTTTGAATAGGTTGCACATGCAACGGAGTTATGCCGAGTACCCTAATATCTGTTGTAATAAAAGCAGGAGTTGATGAGTAATTACGAACAACAATACTACAAAGTGTTTGAAGTACCATTTCGAGAGACTTACCTTCATTTGAAGGCATCACAGGATACAGGTCGCCGTCGCTATAGCTTCACTAAATTAGATTTTGGCGATGGCCCCATATTCTTTACGAATGCAGATAAAGGCGAAATGCCATTCATAGTCAGTGATTTTTTGCTCCATGGTTTTTTCCCTGTAGTTTCTAAGAAAATTGCCGAAATGATAACGCCTTATGACATTAATGGTTTTCAGTTGTTTCCTGCAGTATTGATTGGTGATGATGAGAAGTGGCATGAAGATTTTTTCTTCTTTAATGCCTATGGCAACCTCGACTGTATAGACTTTGATAGCAGTGAAATACTCGATTATTCACCTGAAGACAGTAGGCATGAAGTCATCCGATATAAATTTAAAAATGAAGTGTTAGATGCGATTCCATTAGAAAATCGTTTGATTGTACGCCCAAGTAAAGTTGCTGGCGGTGGCTTACTCATTCACGAAAGCATTGTGACCAAGCTTAGTAAGTATGTCGACCCCAAAGCGTTTAAGTTCTTCAGACTGAGTGAATACAAATTAGGGGACAAATATAGTTAAAATTGCATTTTGGCAAGTTGGAGTCAGTTTGTTGAAACCATAGCTTTATAGGCGGCTTTTGAAGAAACCTAATCCGCTTGCTCAAATGTGATAATCACACTTCCAAAGTTAATAATTGTCTAAAAGGTTTTTATGAAACAGCACGAATAATAGTATTACATCTTAAAGCGTGTTGAGTTTCGAGAGATATTTTTATCTCTTAGAGCAACAGAGAACACTGGAGCACGCAATCATACTTATGAAAAACTTGACAACGGAGATGGGCCTGTTTTCTTTGAGAATGCGTATAAAGGTGAGATTCCTTTCCATCTCACTAATGCTCAAATGGATAGTATATATCCAGTAGTCTCAGAGGATGTTACTTCAGTAGTGAACCAATATGACACACATGGTCTTCAGTTGTTTCCGGCAGTCATTATAGGTGATGATGGAAAGTGGTATGAGGGGTTTTATTTCTTCAACTTTTATCGAGATATAGATTGTGTTGATTTTCAAAACAGTGTTGTAAGGAATTACTCACCAGCTAAAAGGAACAATACGGTTTTACAATACCAACTTGATGAAAATGTGCTAGACGCGATCCCTGAAGAAAATAGGCTAATGATAAAGCTAGCTGGTGTGACAGGGGGGGCATTACTGTTCCATGAGAAGGTTGTCAAAGCTCTAGCTAAGTTCGATATTGAAGCTTTTCAGTTCTTTAAGCTGAGCGATTACCGTAAAGGGATGGAGTTTGAATAACGTTCCTTTATAAACAAGGGATAGATTGCCTAACCTGTTAGAGAAAGTTACCGTTACCTGAACATATCACGTTCGCCGCATGAACGAACATAAACCGCTAATGTATGACGAGCTTTTCAATGAAAGATGTCACTATTACCTCCCCGATGCAACAGATACCAGAGGCGGTGAAAACCGTTCTGAAACAGTTTAACAGCTACGACGAACCATGTTTGGTGTTACTGTATTGCGATGCCGAACAAGAGGTGGTCAATGCCGCCTCTCAACAAGTGTTAGAACAAAACCGTTGTGAAGCTTCCAACTGGATTGGTCTTGAGAAGCGTCTTCGCTTTTGTCACCTGTTCTGCAATTACCAAAACGCCAATTTTTTTGCTTTTGATTTGACTGATATTCTGACTCAGCAAGGCTATCAAGCCAAAGTGTCGCTGTTTCGACATCATTGTCTCTGTGAGCCCGAAGACACTTACCGATGGAACGTTACTCAACTGCTGGCACTGTTGGAAACAGACGATCTCGTTGCGATTAATGATTTTTGCGATACTCGCCATTGGCAAGGTATCAGTCAGTACATCTACGCAGACCGAGAAGCTCGCCTAATTGGAGAAGAAGGGGAAGCTAAGGAGGGTGTTCTTTCTCCTGCTTCTCACGGTGAGTCAATAGTGGCTCCTTTGCAACAGCTATCACCTTTCATCCTTCACCTCCCTCAGGGAGAAGCGCTATGGCACTACGTGTTAACCGGAGAGTTTGATGCATCAATTCCATTAGAAGAGTGCCTACTTGAGCTGGATTCGGTCTTAGTGATCATACATGCTAAAAAACATAGTCCTAGCTTTTACCGCCACCTCCTACGCACCTGTGATTATGATAGTGTGCCACCACAGCATGAGATCTTGGGGTGTTTGACTGATATATTAAGACCGCTGTACCAAGTGTTGTTAGCTGCACCGCACGACCAGCATCATCAAGACTGCTTTTTACGTGTATTGGATATTTTCTTCCACCTATTCGACCAGCAAGACTTGCCAAATGCTTGGCGGCAGATCCTGACGAAAGACGAAGAAACGGCGTGTCTCAGTGTTTTAGAATTTGAGCGTAGATACACGCAACCAAGTGACGCTTTAGATAATGCGATCTGCCCGAGGACCAAAAGGAATATTGATCGCATCATTGATTCACTGGATCATTTCTATACGTGTGATCACGACGAATATCAAGAGATAGAGCGCGTATTTGGCTCAAATCGTCATGCATTTGACCACCAGCAGTGGCAGCGCGACGAGGAAGAACAGCAAACGAGATGTCGTTTAATCGGCGCGATTTTACTCAATTTGAATCACGATGTAGGGCTGGTTGATGGTGATACCGATGCGCTACTTAAATGGGTCAGTGATGGCCTGCATCAGGATGTTTATAGTGAGATTAAGCGTCATTGTGGTCGCCAACCGGAGCATTTGCAAGCGTGGCTAATCAACGAAAGCAATAATGGGTTTACTGCGCTTGTTGAGGAGCTGAGCTCAATACTTAAGCACGAGATGGACAGAGATGCTCAATCTGAACTCGGCGTTATCCAGCCGAAATATGATCTTTTCTCGTCAATCGGTCCATTCCGCCTAATGCTAGCGACCTGTTACTGGCTCTATAAGGCCAATCAGGATTCGTTTGCCAAACGCGTCATTCTACTGAGTATGGAGTTAGCGCCACAGGCGACTATCGAGAGCATGTCTCGCCTTTATCGAAACGGTTTCCAAGGGTTTGCCTTACCCGAACTACGGTGTACTTTCTTTACGACTTTACATGAGGTGGGGGTACCTGATGCTGACCTTAGTGCGTTTCACATCAGTATCGCCGTCCAATATGATGAAAGCGAGTTGGAGGCCTTGGCCCACCAGTATGTGGAATGCGACCACAGTGAAAGAAACAGATGGAACTTGGCGATCAATAAGCTTGGCTCTTATGAGCGTGATTACTTCTATCTTAACGTCCATCGCTTACACTCGGAGATTAGCACGCCATTACGTGATTTTCGCCCAACGGTTGTCCGTGAGCTTATGTCTGTTGTGGTCAAAGACGGACATGATGTTGATGTCCACACCCTTGCTGATGCCGCGCTTCGCTTCTTAGATGGTGAATTGAGCTTTCGTTGCTACCAGCGCCTCACTTATGAGTACGTGGATGTTGAACAGTTTGATCTTCCACCGTACTGCTACAGAAAAAACGCGCCTAAGATTTTGCCGCAGATCCTTGTAGACCCCGATCTCACCAGCCAGCTACGTTGGATACAATTGTTCTGCTGTCAGTCCACGGCCCTAAAATTCATTGGGTTGACCTTTTTCCGTCGTCACTCAACACACAACAACCCGTTGCAAACCCAACTGCTAGAACAGGTGTTCTTTGAGCAGCTTTTGCATGAAGATGCCTTATCATTTTCCGATCGCCAAACGATCGAACTTGACGATTTGACGCCAGAATGGCTCGAATATTGGCATCAATATCAGCGACAAATGGCCCGCAAAATCAAACACCTATAATCCGTACAGGAGGAAATGACCATGATAGATATGCAGGGCATTTTGAGTGAGTATCTGCCACTTCAACTGATCCATGTTGGTGATGTGTATGCCGACAAAGACGGTGACCCCCATGCGTGGTTAAATGAGTATGACTTCATCTGGCAGCCGATTAGCGACAACTGCTCACATCCACATCTCTTTCTTGGTGAAGAAGTGGTGTGTTTTGAGCCTGAAAGTGACCAAGATAAAGCTGAAAATCTAAACCGACGCACAGGTGGTCAGCCCCTTCGGATGCCCAAAATTTCAACCTGTTCTGGTCTATACACGTTATTGTTGGACAATGAACTCGCCGCCGAGCTCGAGTTTTCTGACAAACTAGGCATTACGTTTTCAGCAGCCGAGGTGCGTGATGCAGCGGGCCACTTGCACACTGATTTCACGGTGCTGTCATTCCATAAGGTATTGTTTCACCATCGTTTTGAAACTCGTTTTCGCCACATACCAAGCGCACAGCGCTTATTGGTGTGTATTGAGCTCAATCAATCGTCATCGACGTTTTTTATCCACCAATCCTTACTTGAGCGTTGGCAACAAAAAGGCGTCGAAGAAGTGAACTATGATATTGCTCCTGAACATCAAAGCCTGAAAAAGCTGATGGAGCAAGACCACTATTGGGGCTATTGCACGCGCTGGTTTGCCAATCTAGACGATTTCCAACAAAATCGTCATGGACATATTGATGGTCGAACTTAGGAGAAACCCCAATATAGAGAGGAGAAAAATTCAACAATACTGTTTGAGTGATGAAAAATTAGAAGCTATACCAGAAGAAGAACGCTTGGTTTTTATGCCTAAATTCAGCAGTACCCCTCATATTATGATGCATGAGAAAGTAGTGAAAGTGTTTAAGAAGCACAACGTCGATACGCTTAACTTTATAAAAGTATCGGATTGGATCATGGGAAAGCAGTTTGTAGAGTCTTAATAAGTGTGCATCTCGGCCGCCATGCAATAGTGGTCGAGATGCAGACCTGAGTCGATAGAAGTTATCATCATTTTAAGTAGATTGTGATTATTTTTAACTTGTTGATTTTTAAAGATATTAAAAATAATCAAATAAATAGGTATCTATTGTGCTCATACAGTGTATAGTGGCTACCAGCTCAAAACAGTGAGCTATTGATAACTTATTTAGTTCAAGATCTTCTCAGTTTTTTTCGATTTGACTCGTCATATCTATCCTGCGATACCTTTTTCTTCATTCCTTATTTAGTAGCTCTATTTTCAACTCAATCTATCGAGATATACATGTCAAATAAAACAACTGGCGCAGTAAAATGGTTTAACGAAACAAAAGGCTTCGGATTTATCACACCTGATAATGGAAGTGCTGATCTATTTGTTCACTTTAGATCTATTGCTAGTGATGGCTTTAAAACTTTAGCTGAAGGCCAAAAAGTATCTTTTAACGTAGAGCAGGGCGGCAAAGGCCCACAAGCAGCTAACGTTACAGTACTGTAAGAATTTTGGTGAGATCTTGCTAGCTTCCTAGTTATGGCGAGATCTCTCCCTTTAATCACTTATTAAGGAGTGAAATGAATAGAAGAAGTAATCGAAAAACATATTGGTATTACGTATTGCGTGAGCAGAGAATACCTAAAGAGAAAAGCTAATTGTACCAAATTAAATATTACCTTAATCACAATAAAGACTCTTGGTCATCGACCATAAACCAACTCAATAGCGACGTTTTAAGGCGTCATATCCTCCCGAGAGTACATACTCACTGCCTTGACTTGAATTTCACATTCTGTGAATTCGAAAATACTGGGGAAATAAAAAGTTCACAAGGTATGGTCTTGGGACACTTTTATCTTTCATCAGGCAAAGGAGATTAGGCTTTGAAAAAAGCAAGTGGTCGTAAATCGAAAACAGAAAATTTAGAAAGCGATGCCAATGGTGATCGTAAAGAAAATATTCACACAGTTAGAAAAAAGATTGAGAATATTTTATTAGAACGAGAACAAAAAAAGCTATGGGAACTGTGAGATGAAAATGAAAAAACCTTTAAAAAAATCAAGTAAGAAACTTCGCAAAAGTAACTTCGAAGAGCGATTTTCTCTCATGGTAGCCGAATATAATAAAGCGAAAGAAGTGCTTGATTCTATGGCCGAAGGCAGCCCTGAGCATATTAAACAGAAAAAAAAGTGTGAGACTTTGTTCGCAAGTGCTGAACGTTTCATCAACGCAAATTAGAAGCTTCTTAATCGCTTAATATCCCTCATATTGTAGGTATCTTATTTGGTAAAGGTACCACTTCAGTTACCCAACCTCAGCTTTACCCATTAGCATTCAGAATCATTCTAGAAAAGCATGAGCCGCGACTTACTCACGGCTGGTCGTGCGTCGTTCAATCCGTTTAACTGGCACCATCATTTTGACCATGCTGGTGTTTTGCTCGTTGATTTGATCTACCACAATTTTGACGCTTTCTCTGGCTAGGCGCTTGAAGTCCTGCCTGAATGTTGTGAGTTGGTAGCTCAGCCACTCGGTTTGAGGGATATTATCAAAACCGATCACCTGTAAATCTTCAGGAATACGTAAGCTAAATTCATAGCGAGCGACATCCATTAACGCCATCGCCAGATTGTCCGTCGCGCAGAACACTGCATCAGGGCGCTCTGTCCTTTTTAGCAGCTGACGAATATCGTCAAGCGCGGCGGTATAGTCGTAGTTTGCTTCAACAACTTGAGGGAGCGTACTTGTCAAATCTTCAAACTCACTACAGAAGCCTTTTTGGCGTTCATCATTGGTGAAAGTTGGTACTTCGCCTGTTAGATAGATGGGATGTTTCGCGCCGCACTCAACTAATAATTGTGCGGCTTGTTGGCCTGCTTCATAGTTATCGCTGATCACGTAACTACTTTTGGTTCCCTCGACGACACGCGCGTATTGAACAATGGGGATATTGAACTCTTCACACTCTTCATAGAGGCTTTTGTTGAACGTGGCCGAAGCGGCAATCACACCATCCACGCGGTACTGGAATATATTAGGAATAGAATGATTTTCTTTGTCATCAACCTGCCACGGAATCAAAACTGCTGAGTAACCCAGTTTTTGTAGTTCTGACGAAATAAGCTGAAGGGTTTTCATATGAATCGGATAATCGGCATCAGGAAAAACCAAACCGATAAGTTTGGACTCGTTGGTTGTTAGACTACGAGCAAACGCATTGGGACGGTAATTCAACGCTTTAGCAGCTTCATAAACTTTTTGTTTTGTTTTCTCTGACACTGAGCTGCCAGGAACGAAAACACGAGAAACGGTTGATTGAGAAACACCGGCGAGTTTTGCGACATCTTTTGACGTGACTGTCTGCTTAGTGGAGTTCATGGGCTATCGTTCATCTAGTGACAAAAACACAGCAAGCCTAACATAAATAGGTACGTAGTCATAAAGAGAAAAAAGCCTTACTTAAGTTAAAATAAGGCTTTTGGTTTATTAAACTACTTTGATTGGGTACAACCCAGATCTATTCAGCCGTTTCAACCTGCTCCGGTTTGGCCGCTTTAGAGCCTCGTAGTGAATAGACAGCGTAAGCGACAACACTGATTGCTACCACGATTGAACAGCCACGAACAAAGTTGATAAGCATTGGTGCGTTATCGGTGAAGGTGTTGATTCCCCACAGTAGAACTAGTGAGAAGACGAACATGATCAACAAGCCATAGCATGGCGCGTCTATTTTTCCAGGGATAACGTACCAGCCATCTTCTTTAACTGGTTTGTTCAGACGAGCGTATTCCGCCTGTTGCCCTTTGATGGTGTATAGGTGCATCTCTTGCTGCTTTCCTGTCAGAAGCAAGCTTGCAACATAAGCAACAACAGCGTTGACGACGACACCAATCACGCAGTACCAAGGCCACGCGATATCGGTCGCCACCGCGACATACCAGATGGCAATAAAGCTTGCGACGACGCCAATAAGCAAGCCCTTTTCAGTGATGTGTTTTGAGTAGAAACCCAATACAAACATACAAAAGCTCGCACCCACGAAGTAAGAGCCGGCTTTACTCAACACTTCTAGCACTGAGCCTGTGCTGGTTGCGAACATCAGAGCGGGAATGATGACCAGAATCGCCCATGCAACCGTGAAGACGCGAGATGCTTTCAGGTAGTGCTCTTCTGACTCGTTTTTCTTATAAAAGCGCTTGTAAAAATCGGCGACAGACACCGTTGCCATCGAGTTAAATGCCGAGTCAAGGCTCGACATGCTTGCTGCCAGAATCGCTGCTGCAATGATACCCATCAGTCCCGGCATTCCGTACTCAGTGGCGTAATGAAGAATGATAGTATTGCCATTCTCGAATTCTTTACCGTCGTAATACGCGTTAAACAAAACGCCAAGCAAAATGAACACGAAGTAGATAAAGAAGGCGACGTAACCCATCATTAGCATGGCTTTCTTCGCATCACCCATGCTTTTGGCTGCCATACAGCGCTGAACCATCATCTGGCTACCACCGTAGACTGTTGTGTGGAACATCGTCATAGCGATTACCCCAGCCCAGATAGTCGTCACTTGGCTCAAATCCATACTGGTTTGCAGAGCGTCTGTCATGCCTTTCGCTTTTAATCCAGCCATGACTTCGGTCATCGGCTGTGGCATGCCGTTCCAGACGGCTTCGATAATGATGAAGGCGCCGATGAACAGAATCACAGCTTGAATTACATCGGTCCAGATAACGGCGGCGATGCCACCCATGACGGTATAAATCAGCGCAATGGCAGTCACGATCATGATGCAGTACACCACGTCTATACCTGTGATGAACTC
This sequence comes from Vibrio sp. Isolate25, assembly GCF_022398025.1. Taxonomy (NCBI): domain Bacteria; kingdom Pseudomonadati; phylum Pseudomonadota; class Gammaproteobacteria; order Vibrionales; family Vibrionaceae; genus Vibrio; species Vibrio sp. Isolate25. The sequence goes on along the minus strand of NZ_JAKEUT010000005.1, from coordinate 200,933 downwards.
CAGTATCATCGCTGTTGCGTACAATACCGCAGCGGAGCTTAACGCCTGCTTAATCAGGAAAATAAACGATAAAGTCACACGTGATGCTTTGCCGAAACGTCTTTCCTGATACTCGTAGATAGAAGTCAGCCCGTTGTTGTAAAAAAATGGCATAAATACAGCAACGATAAAGAAGATCACCAATGGGTAGTTAAGGTGAATCGCGATAACCGACAAGCCTTCTTTGTATGACCATGCAGGACCACCCAAGAATGACATCGCACTGACATAGGTACAGACAACAGAAATACCTATTGCCCACCATGGGATATTTTTATCACCGAGCGCGAACTGATTCGCCGAAGTCACTTTCTTGCCGACCACAGCGCCCAGTACTAAGGTTAGGGCGATGTAACCGCCAAGAATGGTCCAGTTCAGTACACCAAACTCATGCATAATTAGGTCCTTCTAATTGTTCTTTCATTTGGCCGAAGACGTCATAACCAAGTTGAAGCAGAATATGGATGATATCAATCGCTACCCAGTTTTCTTTCAGCAAGTTACCTTCTCGTCGCCAGATATCCATGACGCGAAGTTCGATATTTTTTCCTGTTGGAGCAAGGCCTAACCAGCCACTGTGACCCGTATGAGTACCATGCATGTGAGGCCAGCCTCCAGTGGATACGTAGTCATTTTTGGCCAAAAAATTGAGCTCTATATCAACACTTCGATCGGGGAAGGCGAAGACAAAAGGAGCTTGGTGGTGGTTGCGGAAGCCTTTGATGCCGCGTGTGGTTCCGATACCTGCTGGGCCATACCACATAAAGTCTTTATGCCAGTAGTTTTCCAGATCCATAGAGTAGAGATCTTTGCCGTCAAAACGACCAAGACATGCCAGCATATCATTGACTAGTTGACCACTTTTGGCACTGGCCTCGTCACACACTTCGGAGCTTTGTATGCCGTCAGCAGTAGCGGGAGAAGGAATCAATCCATCGTGACCTAGACTTTTACGCAGAGGATTAACATTAGACTGGTTCATGACATCGATAAAATCTGGGATCATGTAAGATTCAGTGATCTGGTTATTTTCGATACACACCATTTCCGTATATCTGAGATACAGGGTTTTTCCTGTTGCCGGAATACCGAACAGTGGTTGTTCAAAAGTACCGACAAAGTAACCGGTTGAGTTGTACCAAGTACGACCTTCAAACTCACCGTTCATCACGATCATTGGGCGTCGCTCAACATCAGGCATTGCCGTGACCAAAGGTGATAGAAACGAAGTGTGTGCAGCATCTGGGCCGTTCAGGTCATTGACTGGGTGAGCGACACACCATTTTACATCAGGGTTCAGCGCTTGCTGAGCGACGATTGCTTGCTCGCTAGGGCTGGCTTTGAAGTATCGTTGATAAAAGTGTTCAATGATATTGAGTGACATTTTGCTTCCTTACTGAATGTGGGTTTATGACTGGGCGGCTTAGCCTTGCTGAATCAGAATCTGCTTCCAGATCGCGGTTTCGTCGATCAGCGTAAACTCACGACGCAGTCCCCATGGGCCAAATTCAGCATGGCTGATGCCCATGATGTAAACGTCTTTACCTGTTGGTTTACCAAATGCGCCATAACCTTCGTGCTTACCATGCAGAGACCAGCGAATGGCGGCGCGTGGAGACATCATTGGATCTTCTCGACCAATGCGATGGTGAACTTTGAACTCGGCATTTGGGAATGAAGAACGTAGTGAAATCCAGAAATGATCAATTTCGCTGTGTGATAGAGCGGTACGGCCGCCGCTGTACTCACCGATACAAGCTCGGTCGTATTCACGTGGGATGGCGGAAAACTCAGCATTCATGATGCTGTTAAGAATGGCTTCGTATTGCTGACCATATTGATTGTCATTGCCAACGCCAGTGTATGGGCCCTGCATATCGACATCTGGAGTAAAAGGGAAGGAGGCTTTTTCTACGCCACCTTCAAAATCAATTTGTTTTCGGGCGAACTCTTCTGACGTCATGCCGAGCTGTTTTGCGATGTCTGCTTGGTCGCGTACTAGCCACTCATCATTAATCTGATTGTTGATGGCATGGCAGTCAGCGATGATGCGAAAACGCAACTTGCTGTTCGTTGCTTTGCCATAGAAACCATCGCTGCTGTGTGTGGCAGTCGAAATGATACGGTGAGAGGACAACATGCCTTGCTCTGGCGAGCCAGACCAGATGACATCTTCTCCGTAAAGCGTACGGTCAGGGAACTCGGCCAGTGTGGCCATGGTCGCGCTAATAACATCATCGTTACCTTGCACAATAGACAAAGGTGTACGCACAACAATATCGGGTGAGTAATAGTGCTCAAGGGTATTTAGGCCGCGATCCTCCCAAATCTCTTTTGTAATCCCCAAAATATAATCGGGAAAATCACGCCATTTTTCATCAAAGCCAACCATGGCCATACCTCACCTCCTAAACTGGTTGTTTGTTTTGGTTACGTATCCAAAGTGAATGTTTGGGGCGTTGTTGTCAACGAGTTGTTAATGTAATGTTTCAATATCGTGCTAAAGATCGGGTTTTTAACATTTGTTCGAAGTTTGTTCAGGTTAATTACTCTAATACGCACCAATGTATCGAGTCGCGGTAGAGGTAATAACTGACTTTAAATGATATATAAGGATGATAATCAGAGAGTTACTGTTTATCATGTTGATGGCTAAGGAAACTAAAAATGGGTATTGGAGGATTTGTGTTCAGAAGAAAAAGTGGATGCTAGAGCTCCATAGGGTGGCAATAATCGTACATGTTTCTAACCTAACTCAACAAGATTTGCATTGCATACGAATTCTTTGTAGCACCACCTAGTGATTTGCACTAGGTGGTGAAATCTGTTCGGAGAGTTACGAGAGCATTTCCGGCAAGGACAGAGAAATAGCCGGTATGAAAGTGATCAGCATGAGTGCAACAATCATGGCACCTATCCAGCCTATGATGGCTTTAGATAGTGACTCAATTGGTACCTTGCCAACTTGACTTGCCATAAATAGATTGGCTCCAAGTGGTGGGGTAACAAAACCAATCGCTAGGTTCACAATCATTACAATACCAAAATGAACAGGGTCCATGCCCAACGCAGAGGTGATCGGCAGGAGAATAGGAGTCAGAATTACGATTGCAGCTAAGGTCTCCATGAACGTTCCAACAAGTAGTAACAAGATATTGATACACAGTAAGATCAACAGTTTGTTCTCAGTAATGGTTAGAATGAATTGAGCGATTTCAGTCGGTAGGCGTTCTAGGGTCAAAATTCGACCAAAGGTGACGGAAGCGCCGACAATAACCAAAACGGCACCGACCAAAAGTGAGGACTCTAAGATGATCTTGACAACTTGCTTGGCGTTCAGTTCTTTGTAGACAAACATGCCGAAGAACAAGCCATAGAGAACGCCAATGGCGGCTGATTCAGTTGGAGTAAAAATGCCTGAGTAGATCCCCCCTAAAATGATTACTGGCAGTAACATGGCCCAACTTGCGTCTTTGAGCGCAGACAGACGTTCGCCCCAACTGGCTTTGTGATCATTTCCAGCATAGCCACGAATTTTGGAAACTATCAAACAGTAGCCGATCAATACCAGACCAACCACCAGACCTGGGATGATTCCCGCCATGAACATCTTAGTGACAGAAACTTCCGCGGTAATCGCGTAAACAATCATGACTACAGAAGGAGGGATAATCACACCGATACCACCTGATGAAGCAATCAGAGCACCAGCGAAGCTGCGGTCATAGCCTTTTTTTACCATCGATGGGATCATCGTCAGGCCGATGGCGGCAACGGTAGCGGAACCGGTACCTGAAATCGATGCGAAGAACATACAGGCAACAATGGCAACAATACCCAGCCCGCCAGTGAAGTGACCGAAAAAGACTTCGGCGACATGAAGAAGACGTTTGGATATACCGCCCTGACTCATCAGGTTACCCGCCAGAGTGAACAGAACCACTGCCAGTAGGGGGAAAGAGTCTAGGCCAGTAACCAATCCTTGAACTAAGAACTCAACGTTCAGGAAAGGCAGGCTCATGATCGCAATCATACTGGCGGTTGCCAGTGCAATGCCGACCGGTACGCCGATTAAGAGTAGCAGTCCGAAGCTGCCGAATAAGAGTGCAGATGTCATGCGTTAAGCTCCTGCATTCGATTAGATGCTTTGTATTTCGCTTTTAACTGGCGATACCTATCACTGCAAAAGCGCGTTGGCTGAGAGGGTGCCGACAGCCCGCAGAGGCGCTGATAAATACTGACGATTAAACGCAGGATACTCAGAATCGCACACACCAGCACTGAGGCATACAAGCAGGCCACGGGGATCTCCATTGCTGGCGCAATCTGCCCGAGTTGAAGGCTGCGGTTAATGACCTTAAAACCAAACCAGGCCACGACACTGCTGAATACTAGATAGATGACGTCTGAAATGATCAGGCTGATTTTGGGCAAAACCCCGGGTAATTTATCGACGAATACGCGAATTCGGATATGTCGGTCATGTTTGATGCAGTAGCTGATGCTGAGGTACATCGCCCACACAAATAGGTATCGTGACAGCTCTTCAGCCCAAGCAATGGTGGCGTCAAACAGGCGCAAAGCGATTTGCAAGCAGAGAAGAGCCGTCATGGTCGTAATGGCAATGACAATCAGGCTAGGTTCAAAATATTTATCCAGTAAGCGAAACCACTTCATGTTCACCTCCCAAAGCAGTTCGTTTCCGAAGAGCCTCGGCTCCCCGGAAACACAGAGTGAGAATTACAGGCGGTCAATTTCAGCGATAACGCTGTCAAACAACTGTTCACCTGTCTTGCTGCGCAAGTCTTGGTAAACCGCTGCGTTCATTTTGTTCTTCATCTGCTCGCGCACGGTTTCCGGCACTTCATTCACTGTCATGCCTTTTGCTTTCAGGTCTTCAATCACATCCTGATTCTGCTGCGCCGCTAAAACACGTTGTTTAGCGATGGTTTCTTTGGTGATGTCATTGATAAGTGCTTGCTGGTCTGCAGGTAGTGAATCCCAGAAGGACTTATTCATAAACAACACATAGTTGCTGTAGATGTGGTTGGTTAGCGACAAGTAGTTTTGCGCTTCATAAAAACGCTCGGCATAAATGGAGTAAATAGAGCTTTCCTGAGCATTGATCAGACCCTGCTGTAGCGAGGTGAAAATCTCACCCCAAGACAGTGGCGTTGGCGCTGAACCGATGGATTTCCAAGCGTTGATTTGACTTGGATTAGGTGCTGAACGAATTTTCAGGCCCTGAAGATCGTCGAGTGTGTTGATTGGGGCTTTGTTGTTGGTGACATTACGGAAGCCTAGCTCCATAAAGCCTAAACCGTGAAAACCTTTTGACTCCATTGCTTTCAGCAGAGGCTGGCCGATTTTATCGCTGTCTAGCGCTCGGTGTGCCTGCTCTTCACTGTCAAACAGATAGAAGGTATCAAGAACGTTGAATTCTGGTACATAGGGCGCGAGGAGAACTGAGGCTCCAAACGTCATTTGCAGGTTACCTTGCTGAACCAATTCTGTTGTTTCGCGTACATCACCAAGTTGGCGCGCAGGGTAAATCTCTACTTCCAGTTCACCGTTTGAACGAGACTCCAACTCTTGTTCGAAGTAGAGCATTGCTTGGTGAACAGGTGATGTTTCCTGGCTGTCATGGCCGAGACGGATGACATTGCTTGCAAACGTATTCATGCTGCTAATGGTTAGGCCAAAAGCGGTTAATGATGTGATGATTGCTTTTTTCATTGTTCTTCCTTGTATCTGGTATGACCTTTGAGCATTCATTTTTGAGATCATACAGGCTTGTTTGTTTTATTAACGTGTTGAGCAATTCATATCCTTTTGCATACGAATCCAAAAATAAAACATGCAATTAACAAGTCAATAACAAGATGCGCAACTTGATACGGAATTCAGTAAAAAATGACGAAAATACAGTGGGGGTCACATAAAAAAGCCTCGTCATGGAGACAAGGCTTAGTGGAGTTGAATAGTGTGTTAACGAGTGGTGCTACCGCGCTCAATCAATGTGCCTTGTTCAAGCAGGTAGTCGCCAGACGCGTCGGTATTGTTGTTGATACGATCCATTAAATCTTCGACAGCGCGACTTACGATCTTGTCGACAGGCTGGGCGACGGTGGTTAAGTCGTAAGCTGGCCAGCCAGACATCGGGATATTATCGACGCCCATCACCGCATAATCTTCCGGTATCGATGCGCCTGCTTTTCTTAGTCCATCCATCAAGCCCAGGGCGATGATGTCGTTGGCGCAGAAAATCGCTTCCGGCTTCACCGCATGCGACTGAATCTCTGTTGCGGCTTCCATCCCCGCATCGAAGCAGTATTTAGCTTGAATAAATACAGGGGTCGGAACACCTAACTCTTTGAGCTTTGATGAGAAGCCAAGCCAGCGTTCTTCGCTGGTCATTGAACCTGAATCGCCACTGACATACGCCAGTTGTTTGTAGCCTTTTTTCACCAGATACTCGGCCGCTTCTTGGCCGGCCTGGCGGTTGTCGACACCGGCACAGTTAGCATTGATGCCATTGGTATAACGGTTGATAAGACTCAGGTGAACACCAAATTTTTCGCACTGGGCAAAAGCGCGTGAAGTCAGACGGCTGGTGGCGATGATCAGGCCATCAACCTGATACTCAATCGCACGGGAAATTGCCAGATCAAGATCGTCTTTGTCGATTGGACACAGAACCACCTGACCGCCACGTTTTTGGATTTCCATTGCTAACGCACGTGATTGCAGGTCATACATCGGGTTTGACTCACTGTCTAACGCGATGGCAACAAGACCAGAGCGATTTGAGATCAGGCTACGAGCAATAGCGTTGGGGGTGTAACCGAGCTTAGCGGCGGCATCCATCACCATCTTACGTTTCTTCTCGCTGATGCTAGCGGTCGGGCTGAACGCTCTTGATACGGTCGACTGAGAGACGCCGAGCATTTTCGCGACGTCTATAGAAGTTACTTTCGCTTTAATGGTGATACTCCTTTCCGTGGGTTTGCTGACCCTTTTATCTGCCAGAGTGTATGGGTTAGGGGATTTCTCTGTCTAGCGCTGTGCATTGATAGAGATTAAATATCGGATAAAACTCAGGAATTCATCACATTTCTTTCTTGCCTGAAGCCATCGATGATCATTTTGTGCTCTGACCCGACGCCAAAGAAATTAACACCAAGCTCGCTCCAGTCTTTTGCTTGCTGCGCTGTGGCAACGAACATACCGACGGGTTTGCCACAGGCTTTGGCGGCTTCAATAATCTTGATGCTTGCTTGTCGCACCTGATCGTCATTTACGCTTTTAGCGCCATACGCCACGGTGAGGTCGACCTGACCAATAAACAGGGCATCAATACCATCAACTTGAGCGATGGCTTCCACATTGTCGACACCTTCGGGATCTTCTATCTGAGCCACGACCACAGTATTCGCTTTACTGTCAGCTAGGTGTTGAGTCATAGGTTTGGTTGCGTAGCTTGCAGCGCGGCTGGAGCCCGCATACCCGCGTCCCCCTTCACCGTAGTGACATGTCTTAACGATTTTCTCTGCCTGTTCTGCATTACAGACATGTGGGATCTGAACACCTGTCGCACCACAATCCAAAGCATTAAGAATGGTGGCCGGCTGGCTGTCTTGAACCCGAACCAGACAGGGTAATTGATTGGCACGAGCAGCAAGGACACACAGGTCGAGAGACTGACGGTCAAACGGAGCGTGCTCGGCATCGAGAATGATGAAGGACAATTCAGACAGTGCTAGCACTTCGATAATGTGGGGGTGAGGGGTTTTAACAAATGTTCCCAGTAAGGAAGGCTGGGTTAGCGTAGATTTGAAATTAGTCATGAAAACACTCCATTGCAAAGGTATGCAAAAATTAGCACGAACAAATGTAAATGATCAGTGAATTTTATGTGATCCAAATACCGTTTTTGATTATTAAATCATCGATTGATTGTGTCTATGATGCTTTGTTCTGCCTTTAAGCCTTATTAAAACAAGCGATTAGAGAGTTTTTTGGGCTTGCGTACGATTATCTTGAAAATTGTTAAATTTATGTTTAATCTAATTTTGCATTCGTATCCAAAATCACAAAGAAGCAATTGTCAGTCTAAACCCTCAAGGAGAAAATCGCATGGCACGCATTTTAAAGAACGGAATCACTGAAGAAGCATCAGCATCAAATGACGCGAAAGTGCGTCAGATCGTAGAGAACATTCTTGCTGATATTGAATCGAAAGGTGACAGCGCCGTACGCGAGCTTTCAGAAAAATTTGATAACTGGTCACCAGAGCAGTTTCGTTTAACACCAGATCAGATTCAGGCATGTGTCGACGCGTTAGATGAGTCAACTCGCCACGATATTGAATTCGCTCAGGAGCAAGTACGTAACTTTGCTCAAATTCAGCGCGATTCAATGAAAGATGTTGAAGTTGAAACCATGCCGGGTGTGGTTCTGGGTCATAAGAATATTCCGGTTAACAGCGTAGGTTGTTATATCCCAGGCGGTAAGTACCCGCTAGTCGCGTCTGCTCACATGAGTGTACTCACTGCAAAAGTGGCAGGCGTAAAACGAGTGATTGCTTGTGCCCCGCCATTTAACGGCCAGCCAAATGTGGCCATCGTCGCGGCGATGGCGATGGCTGGCGCTGATGAAATTTACTGTTTTGGTGGCGTTCAGGCGGTAGGTGCAATGGCGTTGGGTACTGAAACCATTGCCCCTGTCGATATGATTGTTGGCCCAGGTAACGCGTTTGTTGCTGAAGCCAAGCGTCAGTTGTTTGGTCGCGTGGGTATCGATTTGTTTGCTGGTCCAACGGAAACGCTGGTTATTGCTGATGAAAAGGGCTGTGACCCAGAACTGGCAGCAGCAGACTTATTGGGTCAGGCTGAGCATGGCTACAACTCTCCGGCCGTTCTTCTAACAAACAGCGAGACGTTTGCCGAGGAAACGATCAAAGAGATTGAGCGCCAGCTGACAATCCTGCCGACGGCGGAAGTTGCGGGTAAAGCGTGGGCAGATTACGGTCAGGTGATCGTGTGTGACAGCTATGAAGAAATGGTTGAAGTTGCAGATGACATCGCCTCAGAACACGTTCAGGTGATGACGGAAGATCCAAAGTATTTCCTCGACAACATGTCTAACTATGGTGCGCTGTTCTTAGGTCGTGAGACCAACGTTTCTTACGGTGACAAATGTATTGGTACTAACCATACGCTTCCGACAAAGAAAGCAGCTCGCTACACCGGTGGTCTGTGGGTAGGTAAATTCATCAAAACTTGTACGTATCAACGTGTCACTGAAGCGGCATCTTTGAAGGTGGGCGAATACTGTTCTCGCTTGTGTGCACTGGAAGGTTTTGCTGGGCACAAAGAACAGGCGGATATTCGTGTACGCCGTTACAAAGGCAAAGTAGAAGAGGCCTAATTATGTCGAAACTTGCCTTAGTTACAGGCGGCAGTGGCGGTCTAGGGGCCGCCATATGTCACAAGCTGGCCGATTCCGGCTACCGAGTTGTCTTAACGTACAACAGCAATCAACAGTCGGCGCACAAAGTACTGTCTGAGTTGTCCGGTGATGGCCATTTAGCTTTTCAGCTCAATGTGTCGGATTCGCAAGCTATAGATGCGTTAGCCAGTCAGGTCAATGAAATTAACGGTCAACTGGATTTACTGGTCAATTGCGCCGGTATGACAAAGTTTGTTGCGCATTCAGATTTGAGTGGTTTGAACGACGAGCTGTTTGACCAAATTTTCCAAGTCAATGTTCGCGCACCGTTTGCCATGGTTCGCGCCTGTGAATCTTTGCTACGTGAGGCCAAAGGTTGCGTGGTGAACATTACTTCCATCGCCGCGCAAACCGCGATGGGTAGTAATATTGCTTACTGTGCGAGTAAATCCGCCGCAGAGAATATGACTCGCTCATTGGCAAGAGCGCTTTCACCGGATATTCGCGTCCTTGCAGTTGCTCCGGGGCTGGTGGACACCGAGTTTGTTAAAGGGCTCGATGACAGCTGGCGCAATCAGCAGGAGCAGTCGACACCACTGAAACGTCTTGCCAGTGATGAAGAGGTGGCGAGTGCAGTCTACGCCGCCGCGGAAGTACTGACGTTCTCAACGGGCAATACGATTGCTGTCGATGGTGGCAGACCTCTTGGTGCCTGATTGCGGTGATTTGATACCCAAGAAAAGAACAACTACTAGGATTATCTATGACTCTACAAAATCGAATTAACGACAATCTTGTTCGTTACATGGAGCTGATACCGGGAACCAGTGCGTTTATCGATGCACGTACTCCGGGCAGTGACCTGAAAGACAACTTCTGCATCATAGGTGCAGGCGTCGCTGAAAGCAGCCGTCAGCATGTCCACATCCGCGAAACGGCGGGCTTCAATATTGGTGCAGCGGGCCAGCCTCCGGGTATTAAGAATTCGCTTCATTCTCACCGAACCGCTGAGCTGTTCGTTGTATTCAAGGGACAATTCCGCTTCTATTGGGGAAATGAGGGTGAACATGAAGCGGTACTGTCTTATGGTGATGTGATTTCAATTCCGACCAATCTTTTCCGTGGTTTTGAAGTTGTCGGCCGTGATTATGGTTTCATGTATTCCGTACTGGGTGGTGATGATTCAGGCGGTGGTGTGGTTTGGCATCCTAATGTGATCAAAGACAGTCAGGGCTATGGCTTGTATTTAAAAGCGGATGGCACATTAGTTGATACTGTTGACGGTGACCCTGTCCCACAAGAATCAGAGCTGATGCCGTTGCTGACGAAAGAGGAAATGGCTTCCTTTGATAACTACACCGCAGAGCAGATGAAACCATTTGTGGCGCTAAAGAAAGACTACCGCCCGATTGAGAATGATTTTTCCGCGCCGAACGTCAAACAATACGCGCTAACTGGTCATCCGCTGGCTGATTACGATTTTCAGGTGAAAAGTGAAGATGAGGTTAGCATCATGGCGTATGAACTCACAGAGGGTGGTTCCATTCCTCAGCATAGCCGTGATGAAAAGCAAGTATTGATTAACTTTGATGGTGACACCGAAGTGGTTGTGAACCATCAAGGCGAACAAGCCAGCCTTATCCTTACTCGAGGTGATGTTTTTAGTGTACCGGAAGGTGCCTCATACTCACTGATGAACTTACGCGGTAACAGCTTCACATATTGTGTACTTGGCTCTGACAAGCCAGCTAAACTGTAAGGAGTGCAACATGACACAACCACTACCTTTGATCTGGTTACCTGGATTACTGTGTGATGGTGCACTGTTTGAAGATGTGAATCAGGCACTGCCTCAATGGGTAGCGCCTGAGTGCGTTTCACTGGGTGCCTTGCCTACCATGGAACAACTAGCGGCTGATGTGTTGGCTAAAGCCCCACAAGAGTTTGTGCTTGGTGGTTTATCTATGGGAGGTATTTTAGCCTTTGAGGTATATCGTCAGGCGCCGGAGCGAGTCAAAGGTTTGATTCTGATGGATACCAACTCGGCGGATGAAAAACCGGAAGTTTCAGAGAAACGCTATGCACTGGTTAATAGGGCGTTAAATGGTGAGTTCGACCAGATTACAACTGAAGTGTTGATGTCGGTGTTGATCCATCCAAGTCGTGTTAACGAGGTGGAGCTGACGACGAGAATCGAGCAAATGGCGCTCAATGTTGGCCTTGAAGCTTTCCGAGCTCATGCTGATGCTTTGGCGACAAGGCCTGACGCTCGGCCACTTCTAGCAGACATCTCGGTTCCAACCCTCGTCATTACCGGCAAAGATGATTTGCTGTGTCCTATCGACAATCATTTACTGATGGCTAAGCACGTCCCAGATGTGACGTTGCACGTATTACCAAGCTGCGGTCACCTCTCCAGCATGGAGCAGCCAGACGCCGTAGCACGGCGCATATCCGACTGGCTGACACTCAATCAGCCACAATGGCTTTAGCCATGACCCCGCTCATTTTGGCGGGGTTACTTTTATCGACCAAACAATCAATCCTGACAGTCATGATCCTGATAGCTTAAGTACTCCACACATAAATCGTGAAACGCTTGTGCCTGCGGAGAAATGGTTCGGTCGCTGAGCGTGAAGATACCGATTTGTCTTTCCAATGGCGGATCGATAAGTGGTATCCACACCAATCGGGTTTCATTGGTAGGGAAGGCCAATTTCGGCAGGGTTGTAACACCGATGCCCAATTCTAATACGGAAAACAGCGAGGTGATGTTCTCTACCGAGTAAAGGGCTTGCTGACTTAGAGCGCGAGCAGGCGTTGGATCAAGTAAAGTGCAGGTCCCGTTACGAATAAACGGCTGCTTGAGCAGTGTTTGCCACTCAATACCTTCTTGGCTAGTCGCAATCGGATTATCACTCAAACACACCACACCAATCGGGTCGGACAATAAAGGGGTGAACGTCATGTTGTTATCATCGAGGTGAGATGGGTTTCCCAGTGCTAAATCAACCTCGCCAGAGAGTAATCTTGCTTCGACCCCTGCGGCATTGTCATCAATCAAACTGACTTCTACGTTTGGGTGCTGCTCGCAGAATGCCCCTAAAACGCTCGGAATGAGTTTAGCGGCAACAGAAGGCACACTGGCGATTTTTACCCGCCCTTGCTGGCCGGCTGCGGCAGCACGCAAATCATTGTCTAGCGCCGTATAGATATTGAGAAACTGAATGATCTTTGGCAAACAGATTTCGCCAAATGGGGTTAATTTGGCTTTGTTACCTGCTTCGAATAATGCTTGTCCCAATATCTTTTCCAGCTCTTTTATTGATGTGGATAATGCGGCCTGAGAACGGTTGGCGCGATGTGATGCTGCGCGAAAACCGCCTTCTTCGACCACCATCACAAAATGCTTTAATTGTTGAAATTTGATGCTCAACTCGGACTCCTTACCATCCCTTTATTCACCATAGTCTCAGTAAGGTGATAAGTTTTTTTTATCGAATGTAAGAAATTTACCGTTCGATTTATCGTCTGTCAAAGTGCAAGATTTAACTATTGCGAAACAATTTTGTTACAAAAGGTTGAAGGCACGTGAATACTCAAACTCAAAAACACCCAGTCAAAACATCACTGTTCGCCTCTAAGGCTCCTCTGGAATGGGCGATTGTTAATAATGGCACTCTCTATACCGCGCAAATCCCGATTGATGCCACTGGTGCTGTCGTGGAAGGGGGTATTGAAGCGCAAACCCGTCAGACATTTAACAACTTGGTGCACACCTTAGAATGCGCAGGCGAGTCACTGGACTCTGTTCTACAAGTGCTGATTTACGTGACTGACCGCGAATATCTCAAAACGGTTAATCAAGTTTACGCCGAGTACTTCAACGCGCCGTACCCAAATCGCGCTGCCATGGTCGTTGCTGGTCTGGCAAGAGAAGAGATGTTGGTGGAGTTTGTCGTTTACGCTTCTGCGAACTAAGCCCAGTAACCCCTTATTACGAATAACAGCCTGATGGCGAGTTAGGCCGTCAGCAAGAACAAAGGAAGCAATCATGACATCATTAAACAAGGTTCAGGCCGAAAAATCGCTCTACATTGGCGGCGAATGGCAGTCAGGCATCAATACCGTTGCCAACATTAACCCATCCGACATCAGCGAGAATCTGGGTGATTTTGCTCAGGCAAGCGAAGCTCAGGTTCAACAAGCTATTCAGGCGGCCAAGCAGGCTCAACCTGAGTGGGAAAAAACACCCATCGAGCGCAAGCAGGCGGTACTGCAAGCGATTGGTGATGAACTGATTGCCCGTTGCGATGAGCTAGGAAAGCTACTATCGAGTGAAGAAGGCAAGCCGTTTGCTGAAGGTCGCGGTGAAATCTACCGTGCAGGCCAGTTCTTCCAATATTTCGCTGCTGAAGTGTTGCGCCAGATCGGCGATAACGCTGCCTCCGTCCGTCCAGGGGTCTCTGTTGAAGTGACTCGCGAAGCCGTAGGTGTTATCGCCATTATTTCTCCTTGGAACTTCCCGACTGCTACCGCCGCTTGGAAGATTGCGCCAGCACTGGCGTTTGGTAACAGCGTTGTTTGGAAACCTGCCAACTTGACGCCAGCCAGTGCCGTGGCACTGACTGAAATTATTCATCGCCAAGGGTTGCCAGCAGGCACATTTAACTTGGTATTGGGTAGCGGCTCTCAAGTCGGTAACACACTGATTCATTCCACAGACGTGAATGGCGTGAGCTTTACTGGCTCCGTCGATACAGGGCGCAAAGTGACGGCGGCAACAGCACCAAACTTTGTTCGCTGCCAGCTTGAAATGGGCAGCAAAAACGCCCTAGTTGTTGCCGATGATGCAGACATTCAAATTGCAGTTGAAGCAACCATCGCGGGTTCATTCTCCGGTGCGGGTCAGAAGTGTACAGCCTCTTCACGCTTAGTGGTGATGGACGGGATCCATGACGCTTACGTAGAAGCGCTGATCAAACGCATGAGCGAACTTAAGGTAGGCCATGCGTTGGAAGAAGGTATCTTTATGGGCCCCGTCGTCGATGGCAATCAGCTAGAGGCAAACTTCGAGTGGATTGAAAAAGCGCGTCAAAGTGGTGCTGAACTAGCGTTTGGTGGCGAGCGTTTAAACCTCGAACATGATGGTTACTACATGTCGCCAACGCTATTCCTCAACACGCAAAACAGCTGGGAAGTAAATCAGGAAGAAGTGTTTGCGCCAATGGCGAGCGTGATTCGAGTTGCTGACTTAGATGAAGCGATTGCTGTCACCAACGATACTCGTTTTGGTCTGACTGGCGGGATTGTGACGCAAAGCTTGCGCACGAGTGCCATCTTCAAACAGCAAGCACAGACCGGCTGTGTGATGGTCAACCTACCAACTGCAGGGACAGACTACCACGTTCCATTTGGTGGCCGTAAAGAGTCTAGCTTTGGTCCTCGTGAGCAGGGCCAATACGCCAAAGAGTTCTACACCGTAGTGAAAACGGCATATCAACGTCCGTACTAAGTCTGCATTGGGCAGCCGCTGCGCTGCCCGAAATAGAGCGGTTCTAAGAATTATTGAGGAATGGTTATGTACCAACAACGAATCATCATTGATGGACTTCAGTACTGCAACTGGGACAGAGAGTATTTCCAAACTCTCAAGGCCAGTGGAATCACCGCAGTACATGCGACCATTGTTTATCACGAAAATGCACGTGAAACCCTGAGCCGATTTGCTGAGTGGAATTTACGTTTTGAGCAAAACTCCGATCTCATCATGCCTATTTATTCAATGGCTGATGTGGAAACCGCTAAGCAACAAGGCAAGGTCGGCATCTTCTTTGGTGCGCAAAACTGCTCGCCAATTGACGATGAGATTGGTCTGATTGAGGTAATGCGCCGCCAAGGTTTGCTGATTATGCAGCTAACCTACAACAACCAAAGCTTGCTTGCGACCGGGTGTTATGAGGCAAACGATATGGGCATTACTCGCTTTGGTAAGCAAGCCATCGCAGAAATGAACCGAGTGGGGATGATCATTGATATGTCCCACAGCGCAGAACGTTCGACGCTGGAAGCGATTGACCTTTCTTCTCGCCCGATTTGCATTAGCCATGCGAATCCGACTTTTGCTCACGATGCGCTTCGTAACAAATCCAATACTGTGATTAAAGAGCTCACCGAACGTGGTGGCTTGATTGGATTCAGCCTCTACCCATTTCACCTACCAAACGGCAGCCAATGTTCACTAGAGGATTTCTGCCAGATGGTGGCGAAAACGGCCGAGCTATTCGGTGTTGAACACCTTGGTATTGGCAGCGATCTATGCCTCAACCAACCACAACAAGTGTTGGAGTGGATGCGCAATGGGCGCTGGTCTAAGGCGATGGATTATGGTGAAGGCTCTGCAAGCAATTCGGGCTGGCCGGATGCGCTGCCGTGGTTTAGCGGAAGTAAAGGGATGGAGAACATCTACAACGGATTAATTCGTCATGGATTCAGTGAGGCCGAGGCGGGACAAATACTGGGTGATAACTGGTTTAACTTTCTGAAAGAAGGACTTGAGCCTATTTCATAAACCTTAACCCAAACATGGAGCAGCCCACCACAACAACTAAAACAAGGTGGGTCGTTGAATACACTCGTGTAGCTGGCCTGATGGCCACTACCGAAAAACTTCTGGAGTCAGCATATGTCTGATTTAACCAATAGCATGAAAGCTGCCGTAATGAACATGGCATCTGACAAATCACAAGCTAAGCACAATACGTCTGCCAATGAAAATTCGCCTGACAAGCTTGGGCTGAGCAATCCCGCTTTCTGGTATAGCGGTGGGTTCATCGCTCTGTTTGTTGCTTTAGCGCTCTATGATGGCGAGCTGCTGTCTAATCTGGTCAATGCAGGATTTGGCTGGTCAGTGAAAGTGTTTGGTCCATACTGGCAGTTGCTACTGCTTCTCACCTTTCTTATTGGCCTTGGGCTCGCTGCAGGGCGAACAGGTAAGGTGATACTCGGTGGCACAACCAAACCCGAAATGGATACTTTCCGCTGGACTGCGATCATTTTCTGTACCTTACTCGCTGGTGGTGGTGTGTTCTGGGCTGCGGCAGAGCCAATCGCCCATTACGTTAGCCCACCGCCTCTCTATGGTCCACAAGATAACCCTCAACAGTTAGCCGTCAACTCACTGTCGCAATCCTTTATGCACTGGGGATTTCTTGCATGGGCCATTGTTGGCAGCCTGACAGCTATTGTGGTGATGCACCTTCATTACGATAAAGGTCTGCCGCTGAAACCTCGTATTCTTCTCTATCCGGTTCTTGGTGAACGTGCATTAAAAGGCCATACGGGTGCGAGCATTGATGCGTGTTGCATCATCGCGGTTGCTGCAGGGACGATAGGTCCAATTGGCTTCCTAGGTCTACAGGTGAGTTATGCGTTAAACGCATTGTTTGATATTCCCGACGGCTTTACCACTCAGCTGATCATTATTCTGTTTGCCATCGCACTTTATACTTTGTCCGCTCTGAGTGGTCTGAATCGCGGAATGCAGATGCTTAGCCGTTACAACGTAATTTTGGCTATCGCTCTGATGATTTATATTCTGCTATTTGGCCCAACGAACTTTATCTTCAACGGCTACATTCAGGGTGTGGGCAGCATGCTCGATAACTTCATCCCAATGGCGACCTATCGTGGGGATGAAGGTTGGCTTAGCTGGTGGACGGTCTTTTTCTGGGGATGGTTCCTTGGCTATGGACCTATGATGGCGATCTTTATTGCGCGTATTTCCCGCGGTCGCAGTATCCGCCAGTTAATCTCGACCATTAGCATTGTGGCACCACTGGCGACTTGTTTCTGGTTCACCATTGTTGGTGGTTCTGGTCTGGCATTTGAAATTGCCGAGCCGGGTAGTGTCAGTAAAGCCTTCGAAGGTTTCAATCTGCCGGGCGCACTTTTGGCGGTCACTCAACAACTACCGTTACCTATGGTTGTGTCAGTGTTGTTCCTTATTCTGACGACGATCTTCATCGTTACAACCGGTGACTCCATGACGTACACCATCAGCGTAGTGATCAGTGGAGATACTGAGCCTAATGCCATCGTGCGTACATTCTGGGGTGTCGCCATGGGTGTGACGGCGCTGATTCTGATTTCACTGGGTTCAGGCGGGATCTCCGCATTGCAGTCTTTTATCGTGATCACTGCGGTCCCGGTGTCATTGATACTGCTGCCATCACTTTGGAATGCGCCACAAATCGCAATCAAGATGGCGAAGGCGCAAGGGTACTAGTGACTACTTATTAACAACTAATAACGTGAACAGTGTGCGGAAATTGTCCGCACACTCCAACCATTCTTACAATAACAACAGGTGGTGAGCAAAATGGATGCACATCGTTCTACTTACACTGAAACATCGCTGCGCAATGCAGAGGTGGTCATGGCGCCAGAAAGGCTAGGAGCTATGCACCAGAATCGAATCAGTTTTGTACGCAGTCTGATTCGTAAAATGGCTAGACAACAATGGCAGGTGAGTCGTCATGATTGGCAACTTTGCCCGCAAGGGTTTGGCCATGTCATTTACCGACTTAACACCCCACACCATGTTTATCATCTCGTGGTGTTTTGTGATCAGATTGCAGACGAAGAGCGCAATGACAGAGTCATCGCGGAAAGGTGGGATGTCACGTTTGCCTTGGTTTACGGTGATGTTGATGTGAGTTTGCTTGAACAGTTGCGTGCCAATGTTCCGCTTCAGGAAGCTGGGCGCAACCCGAACAATGTGTTGGTGCTGGCAAGAGCAAACAAAAGTGTACGAGTGTTCGAACATATTGTCTCGGCGCTGGCTAAAGGCCTTCAACCACAAGGCGAAGAGCTGGCTCAGGTGGGCTACATTCTGAGAACAACAGCCGTGTATGGCAACGGTAAGTTTGGGATTGCGGACTTCAAGCTACTGGAGAACAATCCGGACTTCAGTCTGTCCTTCAGTGCGCAGATGTGTGCTGTGTACCTGCTACGTGAGTTCAGTCTCGATTGGGTGCATTATCTTGCACGTCAGCAAGGTGGCGATAATGCAGTCGAGCTAGACCGAGGGCTGCAACGCTATCTTGGCGTCGGCAATGCCACTGGGTTGGGTATGGCGCCTTATTTGATTAATCACCCATG
Source organism: Vibrio sp. Isolate25 (assembly GCF_022398025.1). NCBI lineage: Bacteria > Pseudomonadati > Pseudomonadota > Gammaproteobacteria > Vibrionales > Vibrionaceae > Vibrio > Vibrio sp. Isolate25. The sequence continues at coordinate 182,282 of NZ_JAKEUT010000005.1, read as the reverse complement.
TATCGTTGATCAATGGATGACGGCGCGTGAAAGTGCTTTAGCGCAGGTTCTAGCAAGCCCATGCGATTCGGATATGCTTGAACCTTTGAGTCAGCTATTGAATAAAGCCATCAAACATTTAGATCAGGTCGTGACCATCAATGCGCATCAGGATACGTTGAATCAACAGGCGCTTGCTGAGCTGACTCTTATTCATAAAGATCTGGCGAACATCACCTCACAGCAGCCCAACTGGCAGAGTGTGATGGAGGGTTTGACGACCTACAGTTTGGAAACTCAAGAGATTGTCACTACTTGTTTGATTGAGCTTTACCCAGAACTGGTTAACCGTTTTGAAGAGCAGATGAACACCGACGAAACGTTGTCTGTTGCTACCGGCAAAAGTGTTGGTGATTTGCTTAGTGTGTTAAACGATAAGTATCGCTGGGCGATTGACGCCGATTACTCGCTGGCAGAAAACAACTATTGGTTCTGGTATCGCTCTCAGGATAAAGAAGAACCGAGACTTGGGGTTCGCGGAGAGGAATCCGGTGAAGACCGAGAGCTGCCGCTTGATATCGGTCGTCAGGTCAACCGCCTGTTTAACGCAGTCTCTCAACAGCCGTGTGAGATGTCACTGGCTCAGTTTCTATTACAACATCCTCAATATCGCTCTGTGGCGCGTCGAGTCTGGACCTTGGGGCATCGCCAGATGGGCGATATTCAGATGAATGTGTTACGCCAAGATGCACTGCCTATGCACTTGCTGCGCTGTAAGCTGGCTTTCTTTGGTGCGACGAAATTTGATCCCCGCTCAGATCGCTGGGTACGGGTGACCTTTTTTCAAGGTGCGCCTTTGCTGGACGAAATCGGCTCAGAAGAGTACAACGACAATTGGATTTTCCCTTTGATGCCAACCGAAAGTGAGATCCAGAGTCGTCAGTCGAACAAGGTTCAAGGGGGAAACGCATTATGATCGTGTCACACAATGAGCTGGTTGCAGCAGTCAATAAAGCGTTCTTAGGCGCACGTCGTATGTGTGGTGAAGCGGATGTTATTGCCAATATGGTGGCCGATTTACAAATGGCGGGGCTGCATGGTGTTCGTCACTTTAATAATGCCAGTCGTTTTCTCGGTTTAGACTCTGACTGCGCGGTGTCGATTTCACAACGTTCTGATGAGAGCCTAGAGGTGGATTTGCACAATAGCAGTGTGGCTTGTCACTTACCTGCCGTGTTGGATTTTGCGCTGGAGAAAATGGTCCAATCTAAAACCATTACTATTGAGCTTAAGCAGTGCCATAACCGTTGGCTGGCGTATAGCGAGTTAGTGAAGCTGGCAGCTAAAGGTATCGCGTGTCGTGCCCGCTGGACCAATGGAACCAGCCCTAAAAATGTATTGTACGTGTTAAATCGAGGCCAAATTGCACCGGAACTGTATTTCTCAGAGGAGAGCCGTGGTTCGATAGAAAGTGAACACTCGATGACGATTGAATTAGCGGTAAGTGATTTTGATGTCAGTGCTAGTTCGCAAGGCTACAACGTGTATGTTGATGCTAAGGAGCTAGTCGATGCACAGCAGTCCTCATGGCGAGAGGGTATTTTCGTTGAAGACGAAGAATGGGAATTACTAAAGCAGACCGCGACTGTTTTTCTGGTCGAGAATAGCGAACGTTCAAGGCAGGGTGCCGGAGAGCTGGTCTAATACTGAAAAAGCCAAGGTCAAGACCTTGGCTTCCAAAGCAGTGAACTATAGGGCTAGTAAAATAGCGATACTGTGCGTCGCTATTTTTAAGTCTGTATTTTCTTGAACTGCTCAGATGACGATTGTAGTGAAAACCTAGCGCTCAAGTAGTAACATTTCGGCTGTTTCGCAAAATTTGTTGAAGAGAAAAGAGTCGCCAATGTTGTTACCTACAAAGTACGCCATTACCCGTAATGAGAAGAGTCTAGATGAGTTGGCGCAATTACTTGTTTTGCAAGGCGTTGACAGTTTGTGCCAGGTACGAGCCAAGTCGTACAGTCTATCGTCTCTAAAGCAAGCAATTGGTCCCTATGTGAAAGGGATTGTGTTGGTCAATTCTGCTTCCTATGACGGCTCGGATGTAGCTCCTTTTTATGGCGTGCACTTTACCTCAAAAGACCTCTCAGATAAGGCTTTGATTCAGTCAGTTCGTCACAGCGGCGCGCAATTTTTGGCGGCATCGTGTCACAATGAGCAGGAGATTGAGCTGGCGAATCAAGCGGGGTGTGACTTCATTACTATTTCGCCAGTGGAAGCGACGAACTCTCATCCTGATGCCACTCCGATTGGTTGGCAGCGCTTTGCGGAGCTATCCAAATTGGCGAACATGCCAACCTTTGCCCTCGGTGGGCAAAGTACCCATAACGTAGAACATGCACAAAGCTACGGTGCGCACGGCGTTGCTGGGATTTCAGACTTTTGGCAGGTTGAGAAGGAAAAGGCTGGTGAATTCACCAGCCTTAGCGTTTAGCCTAAATAGCGATTCTTGAGGTGATCTTTAAAGAATTGCGCGTTGAGAGTGTCGCCTGTTGCTTGCTTCACTAACTCATCTGTTGTGAGTAAGCTTCCCTTACTCCAGATATTGTCTGATAGCCAGCTAAAGATTGGCGTTAAATCGCCAGCTTGAATGGCCGCATCAACATCAACTGTTTGCTTCATTGCCGCCATAAACTGCGCGGCATACATTGCCCCTAATGTGTAAGATGGGAAGTAGCCGAATGCGCCGTCGGTCCAGTGGATGTCTTGCATACAACCGTTCTTAAAGTTGTCTTTGGTCGACAGTCCAAGGTAAGCCTGCATTTTTTCATTCCACAGTTCAGGAACGTCAGTGTGTTTGATCTTACCGTTGATCAAGTCACGTTCAATCTCGTAGCGCAGAATAACGTGAGCAGGATAGGTAAGCTCGTCGGCATCAACACGAATGAAGTCTTTTTTCACGCGAGTGTAGAGCTTGTGGAAATTTTCCTGCGAGAATAGCGCTGGGTTATGGCCATCGAAATACTTGGCGGCAAAACCTGCCAGATGAGCGATAAAGGCGTCGCTGCGCCCGATCTGCATTTCAAAAAATAGCGATTGTGACTCGTGAATACCCATAGAGCGAGCTTCACCAGAAGGTAATCCAGCAAGAGACTTTGGTAGCCCTTGTTCATAACGAGCGTGACCCGTTTCGTGCACAATACCCATCAGCGACTGAACGAACTCGTTTTCATCGTAGCGAGTCGTAATTCGTACATCCGATGGCACACCGCCACAGAATGGGTGCACACTCTCATCCAAACGACCATGTTCAAAGTCGAACTGCAGTAGCTTCATCACTTCGAGACCGAGTGCTTTCTGCTTGTCTGTCGCGAATTTACCTTCAGGTTGAATAAACTGCTCAGAAGACTGCTTTTCAAGCACTTCATCGATAAGTTCTGGCAACCAGCTTTTCACATTGCTGAACAAGGTATCTAGGGAAGCAGAGCTGGTGCCGGGCTCGTAGATATCCAACATGGCATCGTATGGAGTGAGGCCGTTTGCTTCTGCTCGGATTTGCGCTTCTTCCTGAGAAAGTTTCACTACCTCAGCCCAGTTCTTCTCGAACCCAACCCAGTCATTGTCACCACGCTGTGTACGCCATGCATGTTCGCACTTAGAACCTGCGAGAGATTTAGCTTGCACCAATTCTTCTGGGAGAAGACTGGCTTGCTGCCACTGGCGTTTCAACTCGCGAAGTGTCGCCTTGTCATCCGTATTGAGTGATTCACCTTCGGCTTCTGCAAACCAGTCTGCCAATTGAGGCTGAGTATGAAGGCCGTGAATATGAACCGAGAGTTCCGCCATGGCTTCAGAGCGAGCTTGGTTACCGCCGCTAGGCATAACCGCTGCTTGGTCCCAACCACAAATAGAAGCAAGGTGGCTGAAATGAGATATTTTTTTAGAATGTGCTTTGAGTTTTTCGAATGCGCTCATGGGTCGCCTTCCGTGACTATTTAGGAGAAGGAAAGTGTATCAACCTCGCGTAGTCAGACCAAGCACTATCCGGTTGCATCCTTTGGATGGGGTCTCAGTTAAATCACACTATTTCTAGCATTTAGTGATTTAAATGTTATTGGTATGGCGAAAAAGAATTCCGCCTCGTTGTTTATTCACTGACGTTTTGATGATAGAAGAGGGTTATCAAATGACCTCGATGAATTCGAGAAGAGGCATAGAAAGGAGTAGATGTGATTAACAATATGGAAGCGTTTCTGATCGCCATTACCATTTTAACGCTAACACCGGGTCTGGACACTGCGCTGGTGCTACGCAATTCTTCCCGAGGTGGAGTGAAAGATGGCGTAGCCACCAGTCTAGGTATTTGTTTAGGTCTGTTTGTCCACGCGACGTTTTCTGCAATTGGTATCTCCGCCATTTTGGCTCAGTCGGCAGAACTGTTTAATGCAGTAAAGATGGTTGGTGCCGCTTATCTTATATGGCTGGGGGCGACAACTTTAAGAGAGGTCTGGAAAGGTGATGTGGCTCTGTCGAATATGGAGTCTCATACGCATAATCTGGATATGAAACGCTCTCTCCGAGAAGGCTTTCTGTCAAATATTCTCAACCCGAAAACAGCAGTTTTCTATCTCGCGTTCTTGCCGCAGTTTATCAATCCTGAGGGCTCGGCATTTTTGCAATCCAGTATGATGGCGGCTATCCACTTTGTGATTGCCATGATTTGGCAATGTGGCTTGGCAGGTACTTTAAACTCAGCGAAGAACCTACTTAAAAGTCCTAAGTTTATGCGCCGGATGGAAGCAACAACGGGAGTGGTTCTCGTGGGTCTAGGCGTGAAACTAATGGTAGAAGAATAAAAAAACAGCGGCTTAAGCCGCTGTTTTTTTTATTGATTAGCTCTGCATCTGAGGTTGCTTTAAGTTATCGACAGCGGCTGAGAAATACGCTTTCGTTTCCTCAATCACGACATGACGGAGCAAGATCAAACCGATCAGGTTAGGTACCGCCATCAAGCCGTTAACGATATCGGCGATAATCCAAATCATATCGAGGTGTAGGAAAGCGCCTGATGCCACCAAAGCAAGGAAGATAACCTTGTACGGCAGAACGGCTTTGGTGCCGAACAAGAATACGACACAGCGCTCACCATAGTAGTTCCAGCCCAGAATGGTTGTGAAGGCGAAGAAGATCAAACCAACGGAAACCAGAATAGGGCCAATCGTTTCAGCATTCAGGCCAACAGCAAAAGCGTGAGTCGTCATCGCTGCACCGGCAAAGTCACTTTGCCAGGCTCCAGTCAGGATCAGTGCAAGGCCTGTCATCGTACAAATGATGATGGTATCGAAGAAGGTACCTGTCATCGAAATCAGACCTTGTCTCACGCACGAATCGGTTTTCGCAGCCGCTGCTGCCATGGGAGCACTACCAAGACCAGATTCGTTAGAGAAAACACCACGAGCAATACCCGATTGGATAGCTAACATGATGCTTGCACCAAGGAAGCCACCTGTTGCCGCCGTTTGTGTGAAAGCAGACACCAGAACCAGCTCGATAGCATTGAACAGTTGATCGCTGTTGATGACAATCACGCTCAAACAAGCCAACACGTAGAACAGCGCCATCGTTGGAACGACTTTTCCTGCGACTTTAGCAATCGACTGAATGCCACCCAGCGTGACAAACGCTACTAGTAGCGTCAGTATCACTGCGGATGCTTCTCGCGGCACGCCAAAAGAGATCTGGCTGGCGTCTAGAATTGCGTTTACCTGAGGGAAAGTACCAATACCGAAGCAGGCAACACCCAAAGCGAAGAAGGCGAATAGCGAAGCGAGTGTACGAGAACCCACCCCATATTGGAGGTAGTACATTGGCCCACCAACCATCTGGCCATTGTCATCTACCTTACGGTATTTAACAGCTAATAAGCATTCCGCGTATTTAGTCGCCATTCCGAACAGAGCAGCAAGCCACATCCAGAATAGTGCACCCGGGCCACCAAGTTTTATTGCGGTTGCGACACCAACAATGTTACCTGTACCGATGGTGGCAGAAAGCGCGGTACAAAGAGCGGCGAAGCTTGAAACATCACCTGGTTTTTTGGAATCATCTTTGCTGAAAACCATTTTCAGTGCAGTCGGTAGGTGTCGAAACTGAAGTAAGCCTAAGCGAAAAGTAAAGTAGACACCGGTCCCCACTAACAGGATAAGCAGTGGTGGGCCCCAGACAAAGCTGTCGATAGTTTTAAGTAAAGATTGAAGGTTATCCATGATTTCCCCTTAATTGATAAAGCATTACTAAGGAGAAGAGTGAAAGGGTAGAGACGACAAGTCTCAACAAACGCTACAGGCAGAAAAGCGATCATAGCTAGGTTGTTCTTTTCACTCCTCTGTCCTTTTGCCTGAGAGTTTCACTACACACATTGATAGTATGAAGCTTGCTCCTTCGGCGACCGATTTAACGGTTCTCTCCAGAGGTTCCTCCAACTACAGTCCTCGCTGTTTTCACAGCACCTGAAAGATTTACTTCTTCGGTAGGTTATTTTGTCCAAATGTTAAAACTTGGTAAATAACCACTCTCCTGCAGTCTTCATTGGAACGATTGCTCGTAAATTAAGCAAAAGTTGGTTGATAGTACTGGTTGCTGTCAACGTGTGAACTCTATCATTATTTTTGTGTAATTCAATAATTATTTTGCATGTTTTACAAGGTGAGGAAACGATTGGAAATGTGAGGTATGGAAGAGCCTCTAATAAATTTAGAGGCTCAGTTAAAGGATTATTCTTTGTGTCGTGCATTGACGCTATAGCTTACATTGTCATCCACGAAGTCATACTCAATTTGCGTAGGGGTAACGTCACAGATTTCAGAGATAGGGGTTAAGGTTCCGCTAGTACCATGGCGAAGATCAAATCGAATACGTCGACTAAAGACATTGTCTTGATCTCCTCTAGGAATTTCCTCTATGTACATTTCAGAATCACGGCAGTTTCCTGAGATGGCAATAGTGGTAGAAAACATAATCGGCTCTGAAATAGTAAAGTCTTCGAGTGTGACATCTTGATATGTGCGACTGAGATCAATGGTTTGGCTGGTGTAAACTGCTCCAGCAAACTTTTCCGCGTATAGGTTGCCACTCCAACCTCTTGGTACAGGTAAAGTGTACGCGCCATTAGCATCCGTTTTAGCGATGGAGAAGTAACCCCTTACGTCTGCGTTTTTAACAGGGATACCAGCCTGAGAATACACATATCCTTCAATGTTCACTTTTGATGTAGGGCGCGTAAATAGGTGTGCATTACGGATATCACCAATCAATAACGTGCCAGATACAAACCCAAAACTAGATCCATATCGACTGCTTCCGTCTCCAGTCTGAAAGATGTCAGCCAATTGCCAAGACAACTCTTTACCTTTTTGGATATCGAAACGATAAACTTTACCTAGCGCGTCATCACCGATCATGAAGGTGGTACGATCTAGCTCCACATCATGACCGAAATCGCCTGTTTCGGTATCGATATCCGCTTGCTTGATTGTTTGCTGTAGGCTCCAAGATTCGTAGGGGTGGCGTCTCATGAAGATATGCACGTACGACGTTGTGTAGCTACTTACGACTAAAAAGTGTTTATTCACGTCAAACGCGAAGCCAAACTGACTGGATTGAGTCGGGGTTTTATCTGGTGACTCAATGACATCACCTAAGTGCCAAGTATTAAGATCTCTACTTCTGAAAATAAAGATACGCTCAGCCGAAGATTCGCTGATGTACAACTCGTTCGCATGACGGCGAACAGTAAATCCTAAAGATCGAAAAGTAGGGTCGGGGAAGCTATTGACGTCTAGTTTATCGACCAGTTGCCATTCCCCAGAGTTTCTGAGGTATACGTAAACGCTTCTTTGTTTGGGATCGGAAATTGTGAGTAGCTGGTCATCGAGGTAAACAGACTCACCAAATAGAGAAAGTTGTGGATCAACGTCGTCTGGCAATTCGATTGTACTAGATAACGTCCAGTTCGGTTTGAATGCGTTCTCGCGCTCGTACAGCCAAACTTTGTGCTCAGAGTTGGAGCCGATAGCAACAAAGCGGTCTGTGTTGTAGACGTATTTATCGGTATATCCACTGCCGGTAACCGGAAGCCTTGGGCCAAACTTCCAAACGCCAAAATCTTTAAAAATAATTTGGTTTCCGATGACACCGACGTTACGTGAAAGTGATGTTGTTCCTGCTACTTTGTCGATTTTTTGATAATCGGATAAATCAGGAAAATTGGGTGATGCATTTGTACTTAATGAAAATAAGGCAGCGAATAAGGCTAAATATCGCATGGAGGTCTCTCCTCACTAATGAAGTAGGAATTCATGGCGGAATGAGACTTACAACAAGTTGACTGCGGACTAACTTAAGCTCTCGATGAATATCAGAGCATGAGAAAAGTTAGATCTCGTTGCTCTGAAGAAGCCATACTACATATAAATCAATTGGCATATCAATAGCATTTCGAGTATTTATACTAATTGATATATATAAAATTTTAACTAATTAAAATTATTGAGTTTTATTTGGTTGAAAAACTATTGGATGGAGTGTGTTGAGGGTTTTAAATTGAGTTTAAATAAAATGACTATTTAGTGTCTTTTTGACCTTGTTATTGTTGTGTCTTATTGACTCAGATTAACTTGATGGCATTTTTATTTTATTGATTATATAGAGATTTTCAAGTTGGCAGGAAGAATGCTATGTAGAGAGAAAAACAAAATAATCTAGTGAGGTCTCTATGTTTGCTCAACCAACTCGCACCGCATTTAAAACACTTTTGACTGTTTCAAATATTGGACTGGTTGTCACTTTTCTCGCACTGGTGGTCAGCGTGCTGATTTCTTATCCATACGCTAACTCCTTCAGCCTGAATACTCAAATTGCGGCGCATATCAGTACCATCGTAATAGCTGCGTTTTTGAAAGTGAGTTATGTCACCCGATGCTTGGCGCAATACAATCTAGGTTTGGAAGTGAAATAGATATGACATAGTAATAGCGCCCTGAGTAGGGCGCTACTGCAAAGCTTAGAAGTAGTTCGCGTCAACCAGCTTGCTCACCTGCACTGATTTCACATCAGCTCGCGCATCAAGCCATGCAGCAACTTTGGCTTGCTGCTCTTCTGTTACGCTTTGATATCTTTCTGAGTGACAAATAAAGCCTTCAAACAACTCTAGACCACCTCCACCAAAACTCAATCCAAGTGCATCGATGTAATCAATGAACTCGTCAACAAACGCGTCGTAGCTATCAAAGTCAGTGATCGTTGTTTCACAGCTGATTTCAAAGCCAAGCATCGCGAACTCACCCAAAAATAGCTTCTTCTGGATACGGCGTTTCTTATTTTCTAACTTATATGGTTTCACTATTTTGCCTCAAACTTTCGAGATAGTTCGTTATACCTTATATTTGATGCAGGCCCAAATTTAATTCTGTTAAAGCCTAGTCTTAGCCGTTTAGACTGAAAAGGTTGTGTTTTGTTACGATTAGCTTGATATCACATAACGAAACTGGAATGGGAATGTATATAATTGAATCAAATGGGTGTAAAACAAACTGAACTCTGACCCAACGCTCTTAAAAAATGGTATAAATGAATGAGTTAACAGGCTATTGAGGTTCTCGCAGAGTCTGGCTAAGGAGAGGGTATGACAAGATTGATTGCTATAGTTTTTTTGGTGGCGTTAGCGTTTGTGCTGATACGATATAGAACCAATGAAAAACTGCAAAAATACGTCGTCATAACACTGGTCTCTGGCTTTTTAGTTTATACCACGACATTAGTGGTTACGGAACTCATGCGCTAAATCTGTAGGAGCAAAGAATTGAACAACGAGTCTGAAGTTGAGAATGATGATGTTGTGGTCATCGAAGAACGGGACAAGCGCAGCTATTTGTATATTGTCATTGCAGGTGTCATAGGGCTAGCGTTAGGCGGCCTTGCCGGAGCCGTTGTTACGGCTGATAAATGGCAAAAAGCATATGATGGGCTGGAAGAAAAGTATCAGTCACTGGTTGAAGATAAGAAACAACTCGTGAACCAAGTCGAAGTTAAGGTTGCGAAAGTCGATGATGAAATTGCCGTTAAACTTCAGCAAGCCATTGATGAGCAGCAACAAGAGCATGAAGCGGCTCTGGCAGCGCTACGTTCTGAAGTGTCGGAGCTTGAGAAAGTCAATTTATCTCTTGAAGAACAACTGAATCAGCAGAAGCAGAAGATTGCTGAAGCGAACCGAGAGAATAATCAACTGAATCGACAGGCTGATATGCAAGCCACGATGTTTGAGCGGTCACGAGAGTTATTCCAACAAGAGCTCAAAGTTAAGCAGGAACTGGAAGCATTAGAAAAAGAACGGGAAGAGCTGGAGCCTAAAATCAAGCAACTCAAAAAAGACTGTGATTTGTATCTGGCGGGGACGTCTTGGGAAGCAAAATCTGACTCATGTGACAAGCAAGATGAAGCCAACTCTCGTTTAAGTCAGGTCAATCAGATGATCAGGGTACATCAAATGGATCTCAAGCAGATGAAAGCGTTGACTGACGAGTTAGGCTTATAGTGAAGTCTAACGAACTTGATATGAAACCTCTCTTATGAGAGGTTTTTTTACGCCTAAAGTGGGCAAGAAAACATTTTATTACTAATTTTAAGAGGTGAGGTAGTTAACGTTGCTAATGCAGTAAGGAAGCGGTGTGCATAAGAATAACAGTACAGAGTGGTTTCAAATTATTGCCAACCTTGCTTTCCTTTGTGCTGTAGGGGTTGTGTCTTATAGCCTAGTCAATCAGGATCACACCTGGTCGAGGATCTTCTTCTTATTCCCAATACTAATGATCCTGTCTTTAATCTCGTCTGATTTAACACTTCGACATTTATTTTCATTCTCTGGTGTGGCTATGTTTTTAGTCGGCGGTCTGATTGAACCGTTTGATGTGGCTTCCATCCGAGATAGTTTAATGCTCATTCCTTTGTGCTACATCGTATTGTTCCCAGGCTCCTTGTGGCCGATCGCGGTGGGAGCGGCGCTCATCAATGGATATCTTTACCAATTAACGACCACTGACTTCGAGTTATTCGTCGAAGTGGCTACCGAAGTCAGTGCTATTACCATTGCATTGACCGTGATGTCATATTTCTATGTTAAAGCACGAGAACAAGCACTTACCTACAAGAAAGAGAGTGTCACTGACTATCTAACTAAACTGCCAAACTTGCACGCTTTTTACAGTGATATTAAACAAGTCAATGCCAGCAATGCTGACCATTTTGGCTTGCTGCATATTGGTCTTGAAGGGTTTAAGAATGTGAATGACCGTTTGGGGTATCGTCATGGTGATGTGTTGTTGGTGGCGTTTGCTAATCATATTAAGCAATTAGTTGGTGGCTATGGAAAACTGTATCGGTTGGGGGGAGATGAGTTTGTTCTTATGGTTGAGTCCACTGGGGTGGAACTGGTGCTTGATGAAGTAGTCGAGATTCTTGTGAGGCACAAAAAAACCTTATTTAACATAGATAATACCAGTCATAGGCTTGGGTTTTGCATTGGCGTCGCTTTTGCGAGAGACGCCTCTGAAAGTACCGATGTTTGGATTAAAAATGCCGATTTTGCATTGTACAAAGCGCGTTCGGAAGGAGCGGGTACAGTGTGCTGGTTTGATGAAGCCTTGCTGAATGAGACGATTCGCCAGCATCAGATAGAAACAGAAATTAAAGAAGCGTTAGCCAAAGATCAATTTGTGCTTTGTTATCAGCCGAAAGTTTCTACGACCACGTCGGAAGTGGTTGGTGCGGAAGCTCTGATTCGATGGAAACACCCACAGTTAGGGGCGATAACGCCAGCGGAATTTATTCCGGTTGCTGAGAAAACAGCGCAGATAGTTCCCTTAGGGCACTGGATTTTACGTGAAGCCTGTAAGCAAATTAAAGCTTGGCATGATGAGGGGATTGATATCTGTGTGTCGGTAAATGTGTCCAATGTACAGTTTGCTCACACCGATTTGTTTAAAGTGATCTGTGAAATTCTTAGAGAAGTGCAACTGCCTTCCCACTTATTGCAGATTGAGATCACGGAGTCCACATTGATGAAAGATCCTGAGAGTGTGACGGATATTTGTGGGCAACTGCGAGCGTTGGGAATTTCAATTGCGATTGATGATTTCGGTGTAGAATACTCGTGCTTGAAGTATCTGAAGCAACTTCCGGTTGATGTATTAAAAATTGATAAGTGTTTTGTTGATGATTGTGCAATTCACGATTCCGACAGAATGTTGCTGAGAACGATAGTGCAGATGGGGCACAGTTTAAACATTAAAGTGGTCGCAGAAGGAATAGAGGATGAAGATCAACTGGAGGTTCTTCGTCAGGAGCGATGTGATGAATATCAAGGCTATTTGTTTTCTCAGCCCCTGTCTGGTAAAGAATTTTTCTCTTTGTTTAATGTGAGTGCTAATAAAGCCTCGGCATAAATATCAGAGTAGGTTACAGTGCCCCAGTGTTATCCAATTGAGATACTAGATGCCTACCGATAAGCTGATTATTCCCCTCCCTTCGCTGATTCGTCGGATTGGTAGTGAACAGAACAAACAGTTACGTGTCATCGCCAAACAACATCACTGTGAGCTAAAGCGCATTCGTCGGTCTAGAGATTGGCAACTGATTGGCGAACCTGAAGCGTTACGTGATCTGGTCAATTCTTTATATCAGCATGCATCGAATTTAGAGTTTGTGTTGAACAAACTAGAAGCGTTTATTGATTTCCATGCACCGCCTTGTGAGTCTCTTGCTGCACAGCTTGAGTACTTATTGCGTTCTAACTCTGCTATCACCTTAAATGAATTGATGGAGCAAACCGGATGCTCTCTGTCGGAAGCACGTAGCGCTCGGTTTGCTCTAGACGTATTATGAGCGAACTAGTTGAGGTGATCTAATGGGCTTATTGTGCCCGCGTAGTGCTGGCCTATCACATGTGTGTAGATCTGTGTCGTCTTAACGTCGTTGTGACCCAACAGCTCTTGAACACTGCGAATGTCTCTGCCAGCCTGCAGTAGGTGTGTCGCAAAGCTATGGCGAAATGTGTGGCATGATACCTTTTTGTTGATATCGGCTTTAGCTACAGCTCGACTCAAGGTTTTTCTCACGACACTGCTGTGAAGGTGGTGCCTAGAAGGGCGGTGATTGTGTGGGTTGTGAGAAATAGAAGGTGAGGGGAAGATAAACATCCAGCCGAGTTGTTGAAACGCGTTAGGATACTTTCTATGCAGTGCATTTGGTAAAGATGGGCCAATACCATGCTGGTTGTCAGCTAGCTGTAACTTTTTAGCTGCATCTATTTGTTGGTGTAACTGACTAACACACTGATGGCTGAGTAATGTCTGACGGTCTTTCTTGCCTTTTCCATCCCTCACGGTAATAGACAAGTTGTTTAAATCGATATCTTGTACCCGAAGCCTTAGGCACTCTGAGATTCTTAACCCACTTCCATAAAGTAATTCAATAATCAGTTTTTCTTTTCCATCTAGATAAGAAAGGATTTGCTTAATTTCACTCGGCGTTAATACAATCGGTAATTGTCTCTGCTTACTGGCTAAGCTAAACCCCAAATCCCCTAAATCAATTTTTAAATAGCTCTGATAGAGGAAAACCAGCGCGTTAAGTGCCACCTTTTGTGTATTTACGGCCACATTACGAGAATTCGCGAGGTAGGATAGGAATTGAGTTACTTCATACGCGCCCATATCTTGAGGGTGTCGTTTATCGTGAAAGAAAATAAACGAACGAATCCAGTACAGATACGATTTCTCAGTACGAATACTGTAGCCACTTAACCTCATATACTCACATACCTCTCTAAGAAACGGGCTTTTCTCAGGCATTGAATCATCCTCGGTTCGTTTAGACCTGTACCTTTATAGCGACTTCCGTGAACAGAAAAGTGTGATTTTTGGCTTATTGTGAAGATTAAGAATGTTGTACTTGAAGTGACGTTCACATGTAGAGCTGTTCATGAAGAAATGAAGTGGTTGGATACTGGTTATCTATGTATATCCTCTTTATGTTACCAATTGAGTAATAACCTTTGATTCCAAGTGGAATCATTCTATATAATTCCTTTTATTTTTCAGATACTCAGTACCTAATTTTAAGCTAATCATCATGCCTTTTTTTATTCTTATTACGCTCCTTTTTGTTTTATTAACCCTCTTTGCCTTGTACTTCTATTTTGAAGCTAAACGGAAAAAGGAAGCACAAGATGCGAAAAAAGCACTGACCGTGCGTGTCGAAAAAATGAAAAAGCGATTCAAGTCAGAAGCTCAGCAATGGATGTTTTCTGGAGCCTTGTCCAAGCAGGATGAGAGCACGATGATTCGATTGCCGAACTATTTTTTTGTTTTTCAGCCGATAACGCCTGAAAACGTAGAACATTACGAACAGTCATTAGAAAGCGTGTTATTGACGGTTAATGAAAAGGTGTTGCTCGTCCCTAATAATAGTGATGACGTTACTGTGACATGCGAGCCATTGTGTCAGTTTGTTCAGTCTCTACCATCTGCTGCTCAAGGCTACAATGCCAGCTTTTATCGTAATGATCTGCCTGTGCTCATTCAAAAGCTAAGAGATGCTGAGATTGAGCCAGTAGATGAGCGGAGCCAAGAAGAGACAGAAGTTGCCTAAGGGCTTTTCACTTAAATGGAGAGCGCCCGTTGGCGCTCTTTTTACTGGCTAGCGTTTATTTCTTTGTTCGAAAATATTGAATGACTTGATTTAAATATGTGTGTTGTTGCAAATTTTTGTTGTTTTATGATTTCTCATCAATAACTTACATAATAAGGAAATGAAATGGCAGCATTAACAAAAGGTATACATCACGTAGGATTAACCGTATCTGACTTAGAAGCCAGTGCTCAGTTTTTTATTGAGCACTTAGGTTGGAATGAAGTAAAGAGGAACCCCGATTATCCAGCCATATTTGTTAGTGATGGCAATATCATGCTGACGCTATGGTCCTCTCAGGTTGCTAATCCTACTCCGTTTGACCGAAAAACGAATGTCGGCTTACATCATTTAGCCTTGCTTGTTGAAAGTGAAGGGCAATTAGATCAATTACGAGAGCAGTTCCTCAAATCAGGGATTGAGGTTGAGTTTGGTCCTGAGCTTGTTAAATCTGGCCCTGCCAAACATCTTATGTGTTACGACCCAAGTGGTATTCGAGTAGAGCTATTCTGGCCTGGCTTGTAAAATAAGCATCTCAGAGGACTATCAATGTGTTAAATATCCCCTTTTGGGGTACTTAAAAAGCCTTTTCGTTGTTAAAGGTAATGGCTCGCTTAGAGCTAAAACTCGCAGTATCATATTGAAAAATAATTGTAGAGAAGTCTTTTAAGATGTCATTTCCCCCATGTCCTAATTGCCAATCTGAGTATGTTTATCAAGACCAAGATCATCTGATTTGTCCTGAGTGTGCTTATGAGTGGAATCCAGCCGAAGTATTGGAAGCTGAAACTTTGCATGTGAAAGATACCAATGGAACACTCCTCGCTGAAGGGGATAAGGTGACATTAGCGAAAGACCTTAAGGTGAAGGGAAGCTCACTGGTCTTAAAAATTGGTACGAAAGCAGTGATTCGACGTATTGTCGATGGCAAGGATCATCAACTGGACTGTAAAGTCGATGGTGCAGGGGAAATGATGGTAACGGCGCAATTTGTTAAGAAGGCTTAATCCGACCATGGATTAAACACACTACTTAGAGAAAAACTCATCAACAATCCGTTACCTTATTCCTGTTTGCTCGAGATTCATGTTGTTTTAAGATTGTCTAACAACATACAAGGCTAAAAAGGTTATTCATGAAGAAAACAGTGAGCTTAATTGTGATGCTAGGGGCTCTAATTGGTTGTGATGATGCAACGAAAGCCATCGATCAAGCGCAAGAAGCCGCCAATAAAGCGGTGGATGATATTCAGCAGCAAGTGGAGTCAATTGACTTGGATAAGTTAAACCTTGATCAGCTTGGCGCTGCAACTGAGTCTGCTAAAGAAATGGCGACATCTATAGAGGAGGCCATCAGCATTGATTTTGATAACCCAGAAGCTTTGACCCAAGCTAAGGAGCATATTGCAAATGCATACAGCTGCTTGGTTGAAACTTCCTCTGAATCCACCGCTTCTGAACTAGTAGATCAATTGTTGTCGTCGGTGAATAGTGAAGATGCTATCGCTTTGATTGAGAATGGGGTTGAACAAGCCAAATTGTCACAAGAATGTATCATGTGAACTTTTTAATCCTATTCCCTTTCATATCTAAGTGATCCTTTATTGGCACTAAAAGGTTTTTGATTTTTACAACAAGGTTATAGACGACTGCGAGATATGATGAACAGAGTAATTTTTTTGCTAGCGGTACTTTTTATCAGCGGCTGTTTAGGAATGCCGAAAGATGTGAAACCTGTACAAGGCTTTAAAATCGATAGGTATTTGGGAAAATGGTATGAGATTGCAAGGCTCGATCATTCTTTCGAGAAAGGGCTTAGCCAAGTTACCGCAGAGTATCGCTTAAAACATGATGGGGGCATTAAAGTGATTAACCGCGGTTTTTCCGAAGAGCTTAGCGAATGGAAAGAAGCGGAAGGCAAGGCGTATTTTGTTCGAAGCGCAGATCAAGGCTATCTAAAAGTGTCATTCTTTGGGCCATTTTATGGCTCATACATTGTTTTTGAGCTTGAGAAAGAAAATTACGATTACGCCTTTGTGTCTGGGCCTAATAATAATTACCTATGGTTGTTAGCTCGCACCGCTTCAGTAGAGCAAGATGTCATCAACAAGTTTGTTGCTATGGCCAACGAGAAAGGGTTTGACACGAACCGGCTTATTTTTGTTGAGCACAAATAGTATTCACTTGCTTTAAACTCTTCTATTTAAAATCAATGCTTAATTGGTTTTTCTCCTTGTTTTCTCCATTGTCCTCTATTTCTCTTTGAATGAATTTGAGCGGTTTTCTTATTCAGCCGCTCTATTGTCAAACCGATAACCAGCTCACTTATTAATATTTCTAATAGTTAATGTGATCACAATAATTACAGTGATTGCTTTCCTTGGTCTACTTATCACTTCAGTATGGGATCGATCCCATGGGATTGTTCCCATAAATCATAAAATATACAAACTTGAGTGAATCAATTGAGCTTTACGCTACAAGGAAAGAATTATGAAACTATTACCTATTGCCAGTGCACTTTCTGTTGCCATTCTATCAACCAGCACGTTAGCCGCCACTTCTCCCGTCGAATTTTACGGCTACATGCGTGGTGGAGTCGGGCTAAGTAATGAGGGCGGTTCTAACAGCAAATGGGAAGTGAACAAGGTCGGTCGTCTTGGTAACGAAGATGATCTGTATGGTGAGTTTGGCCTGAAAAAAGAAGTCTATGCAGAAGACGAAGTCTCCTTTGTGGTTGACTCGATGCTTAAATACTGGGAAGGGCAAGATGAAAACTCCAAAGATCGCAGTGTTGAGTTAGCACAGCTGAACGTTCAGGCAACAGGTTTATTTGAAGATAAAGACATCACTATCTGGGCGGGTGAACGTTACTACCAGCGTCACGATGTTCATATCGTAGATAACTACTACTGGGATGTCAGCGGTATCGGTGGGGGTGTTGAACACATTAATATGGGGCCGGGTAAGCTGTCCGTTGCGCTTCTACAAGATACTGTGGCTGGTGACTTAGATGATGGTCAGGAAACGACGGCTGTTATTGCCGATGTTCGATACGCTGGTATCCCAATGTGGGAAAATGCAGATCTGGAAGTGGGCTTGGATTATCACGCGGGTAACGAACGTAGTGGTCAATCACTGGATGCCGACAACAGCCTGATGTTTACGGCAAGCCTTCAACAATCACTGGACAATGGTTTCAACAAAACAATCCTACAGTTAGCGAACTCTGGTTACGCGGAGCAAATGACGACATTTGGTCATGGTAATGGTCTGGTGCGTGATGCTGCAAACAATGATGCGAAAGGTTACCGCCTGATCAACTGGGGTGTTGTTTCTGTTGGAGACAAAATTGAATTTGGTCACTCTATCCGTTATGCCGCAGCCACAGATGTTGATGGTACTGCAACGGATGATTCCACACTCAGCGTGGTAGTTCGTCCGCTATACAAATGGACAGATAGAATGCGTACCATTCTGGAAATTGGTGGTTTCTCAGAAAAGATCAATAACATAGATAGTGCAGGTAGCAAGTTTACTGTTGCACAAGCTTGGGTACCTAAAGCGGGTTTTTGGTCTCGACCTGAGATTCGCGTATTTGCTACATATCTGAATGATGCAGAAAATGATAATGCTTTTGGTACAGGTAAGGACACAGAAATCAGTGTTGGTATGCAGGTAGAAGCTTGGTGGTAAGCGCTTCGTAATCGACTGATTTTTCTTGCTGGGCGGGATAGAATTATCCCGCCTAAACTCTTCAAGGTAGCTCTTCTCACTTCTTTCTTAATATCACATCATTGCTGCACCATTCGCCTGTTTTATTAAGTTGCTATAAATTAAGACTTATTCTTGACGTTAGTTTGCCAAACTTGGGTACTTATCTCGTTGTCATCTTGATAAGATGAAAAAACGTGAAACCACTGTCGTCAGGGAATGATATGGACATTGCTGTGTTAACTTTCCAAGGCTTTAATGAGTTGGACTCATTTATTGCTTCTGGGATCCTCAACCGAATGAAAAGTGCTGGCTGGAATGTTCAAATTACCAGCCCAAGTGAAACTGTCACATCAATGAACGGTGTGTCCATTGCTGCCCAGCAACCTTTAGAGTTTGCTAACCAAGCGGATGCGGTGCTTTTTGGTAGTGGTAGCCTGACCCGAGAGATTGCTAAAGACAGTGCTGTGCTATCCAGATTATCGCTGGATCCAAGTAAGCAATTGATTGGAGCACAGTGTTCAGGAACCTTATTGTTATCTGCTCTGGGGCTTTTAGATAACACGCCCGCATGCACCGATTTGACCACCAGACCATGGGTGCTGGAAGCTGGTGTGGAAGTCCTAAATCAGCCATTTTATGCCAATGGAAATCTCGCAACCGCAGGCGGTTGTTTGGCGTCTCAATACTTGGCCTGCTGGACTATTAGTAAATTGGCTGGAGTAGAGCAAGCAGAGAGTGCTATCCATTATGTCGCGCCAGTGGGAGAAAAAGAACAAACGGTCATAAAGTGCCTATCAACCGTGACGCCATTCTTGTAATTGAAGGAGTGAACGGTATGGCATTGGTTGGCTGGTCATCCGCCTTTTCCTTCAGTTAATAGGAATTCAATGGAACGTTTTATTGTATTTACAGGTGGGCCCGGTTCAGGGAAAACATCGGTTATAGAGCACCTGCAAAGTCTGGGGTACAAGACCGCTGACGAAGTTGGTCGACGAGTGATTCAACAACAGGTTGAGAGCGGCGGTAATGCCCTTCCATGGTTGGATAAAACTGCTTTTCGTGACGCCATGGTTTCAGCAGAAATAGACAAATATCGTCGAATTGGTGTTGGGGGAGAGTTTGTATTTTTCGATCGAAGCATCGTTGATAGTTACGGTTACAGCTTATTAGAGGACTTGGCCCTCACTGAGAGTCTCACGCAGCAATGCTATCAACTCAGACATCACCTACAGGTGTTTGTTTTCCCTCCTTGGAAAGAGATATTTGCCAACGATGCGGAAAGGAAGCAAGACTTTGCCGAAGCCGTGACCACTTATGAAAAAATGCGCGAAGCGTATCAATTGTTTGGCTACACCTTAACGGAAGTACCAAAAGGTAGCGTTGAGCAACGATCACGATTTGTTCTTGATGCGCTAAGCTCTCGTTAACCTCAATCTATAAGTGACTGAAGAGATAAACATGACTTACGAGCAGTTTAATCAGTTTTGTTCTGAGCTTCCCGCCACTACCCATATTGTGCAATGGGGGGATTCTCATGTTTGGAAAGTAGGGGGTAAGGTATTTGCCGTCGGCGGTTGGGGCAAATCGGACAAACCCGCCTTTACGTTTAAAACCTCCCCGCTAAATTTTGATTTTCTTAGCGATCATGACGGGTATATTCCTGCACCTTACTTTGCGAACCGAGGAATGAAATGGATTCAGCAAGTGGAAACGTCAGGTGAACTCGATGAAGAGCTGGAGTACTACCTGCGAGAGTCTTATCGGCTGGTGGCTTCAGGTTTGAGTAAACGTAAGCAAAGTGAACTTGGGTTGAATCTGGAAGGGAAAAGTTAGCATCCGGTCATTTCCTTTCTCCAATCTATACTTTGTTCCTTTCGGTTGTTAGGATCCGCATTCGCGGCTGCACATGGATACAACTTACGAATTAAGTGACTCATTATGAATGTAGAAAATGTGCTTCCTGAAAATTTCGCAGAGATGCTGGATGTTTGGGAAAACTCAGTCCGAGCGACTCATGACTTCATAACAGAAGAAGATATTGAGTTTTTTAAACCTATTATCATTGAAGAAGCTTTTCCGGCCGTCACACTGAAGTGTATAAAAAACGAAAACGGCAACATTCTCGGCTTTGTGGGTGTTCATGAAGCAAAAGTAGAAATGCTGTTTGTGTTAGACGCCGCGAGAGGCAAGGGAATAGGGAAAGCATTATTGCAATATGCCATTGAACATCTCGGTGTAAACAAAGTAGATGTGAATGAGCAAAACCCAATGGCGATCGACTTTTATAAACACATGGGGTTCCATGTTGAGTCGCGCTCGCCTTTTGATGATATGGGAAAACCATTTCCAATTTTGCATATGACGCTCTAAGTCTCGGTTTGTCGTCACTCAATCTGTTAGAAGAAACGCTCAAAGCTAATAACTTTGAGCGTTTCCGTATATATTCATTATTTACAGTGACTTATATAACCTAAGTGATAGGTTATTTACGCAATTTAATTTTCATATAAGGAACCTAATGGCTGTCTTAAAGATTCTTACCGCACCAGACCCAAAGCTAAAGATAAAAGCTGAAAAAGTATCGGACATTCAATCCGTTCAGACCCTAATCGATGACATGCTGGAAACACTCTACGCCACAAGTAATGGAATTGGCTTGGCGGCAACTCAAGTGGGCCACCGTGAGGCTATCGTGATTATTGATCTGTCGGAGAGCCGAGATCAGCCACTGATATTAGTGAATCCAGAAGTAGTAGAGGGTAAGAATCGAGCGATGGGACAAGAAGGGTGTTTATCCGTCCCGGATTATTATGCTGATGTTGAGCGTTACACATCCGTTGTCGTTGAAGCTCTAGATAGACACGGCGAACCTGTGAGGATTGAAAGTGATGATTTTCTTGCGATTGTCATGCAGCATGAAATCGATCACTTGGCAGGTAATCTGTTTATCGACTATCTTTCTCCATTAAAGCAGCGTATGGCATTGAAAAAAGTGAAAAAACACATCAAAACAATGGCAAGCTAAACGTGACAAAATGATAAATACAGGGAGTGTAATTAATGCAGCCTTTTGAATGTGTCATTTCTTTTAGTCGATAACAACCAGATACTGCTGGAAAAGAGATCGATACATAAAGCGAGTGACCCTGGCTTAACCTGTATTCCCGGTGGACATATAGAAGATGGCGAAACTCAGCCACAAGCCCTGTGCCGTGAGCTAAAAGAAGAATTGGATCTTACCGCCAATAAGTATCATTACTTGTGTTCTCTTTACCATCCCACCTCTGAGTTACAGCTTCTACATTATTACGTGGTGACTGAGTGGCAAGGTGAGATTAAAGCATTGGAAGCAGAGAGCGTAAGTTGGGAGAAGCTTGAATCAGATTCAGTTTCGATTGAGGCAGATAAGCGAGCGATAGAAGAATTCAAACGAGTGAATCATCATCTTTGTTAGTTAGGAGGGGGACTATGAACCAAGCTGAGGCATTGTTACCTCTCTTCTGGCGTGAATCCCATGAAGAGCTGCGTGAATTTAAAAATATAGACGAAACGGTGCAGGCTAGTGACCGCTATGAAGCGTGGCTAGATAAAAAACGGCAGCTCATTCTTTGTGATATTCAAGAGACGCATTGGATTAAGTCCTGCACAGGTGGTTACATAACGGAAGTTGTCTTTCACGCTGATGGAACGTTAGAAGAGTACCGTTTGTTTGACCGATTTCCGACTCAAGGTCATTGGCAACTACACGACGGTACTTTGCATGTGGAAATTTATAAAGCGGATAACTGCTACACATTTGCTGTGGTAGGCTGCCAAGCCGTCAATATCCATTCTGCCATCGAATACAAAAACGGTGAGCTACACTCATATCTCAAGCTCGCTCAGGTTAAGCCAAACTAGTGATCTACAGGTAGAGGAATCTTCCCAATGTCAAAAGGCCTCATTCTACTGACTTCTGCCGTATTCTTTTTCTATGGTCTGGCGTTCGCTATTGCCCCGAACAGTATGCTTAGTCATGCAACTGGTGGGTATGCGACTTCTGCATCCATGCTGGTTGATATGCGGGCAACCTATGGGGGTATGTCTGTTGGTGTCGCACTTGTCCTGTTCCTGCTTTCGAAAAAAACGTCAACACACAGTACAGGCTTGCTGGCCGTCATTTTTGTCAATGGAAGTATGGCGACAGGGAGAATCATCGGCTTGGTAAGCGATGGTGAAGCCAACAGTACGATGTATTTCTATCTGATGTTAGAAGTGGGAGTATCGCTGCTTGCCCTATATCTGTTTAAATCGGAAAAAACAGGGGGCTGATATGCTAATAGCACATTGTACAATCTCGCCGGATTTGATTTCCAAAGCAGAGACCGTTGAAGTTATTGAGCGCTGGGGTAGTTTTTCTGAGCAGCCTACTACAGATATGACCATTAATTTTGCTCGGGCTGAGCGGCAAGAGGGGAAGTCGTACTCAATCATTGCCAACCTTTGTTTGCCGTCAGTCTGGTCAGAAAAGTCAGTGAGCGCGCTACAGCTGGGGTTGGCAAAAGCCTTATCAGAGAGTTTTTCTGTCGAGCCCAAAAACGTATTGGTTATGACAACGATTCTAAGTTCAGGCTTCGTGGTGGAAAATGGACGCGAGGTGACTTGGTAACATCGCGCCCAGATTTTTACCTTCGCTATGAATTTAGTTCTTCATATTAAGAATGAGTACCGCTGCTAACGCTAGAAAGGCGGTCATCATCAGGAAGACATCGTTGTAGGCCATGATCGCGGCG
Organism: Vibrio sp. Isolate25; assembly: GCF_022398025.1. Taxonomy (NCBI): domain Bacteria; kingdom Pseudomonadati; phylum Pseudomonadota; class Gammaproteobacteria; order Vibrionales; family Vibrionaceae; genus Vibrio; species Vibrio sp. Isolate25. The sequence continues at coordinate 159,073 of NZ_JAKEUT010000005.1, read as the reverse complement.
TCGCGTTGCATGGTACTGAGTAAACTGGCTTCAGCTTGCATCATGGCTGTGGCGGCGTCACTTCCAGATTGCATAAAGAAGGCTTGCTGCTGGTGCAGCGTGTCCCAACCTAATGTACTCACCGACGGCAGAGATTCTTTAATATGTGCGAGGTGTTCACAGGTCTTGTTGTCGAGCAAGGTCGCAATGATAGCAATACTAAAAGCACCGCCAAGGTTACGCATAACATTGGTCAGTGTTGAGGCATCTGGAGTGTCTAGCTTGCTGATGTTTTTCATCGCGACCAGAGATAACGGCACCATAATGAACGGGCTGCCAATAGCACGTAGAATCATCGACAGAATCAACTGGTGACCACCAAAATCTATCGTCATGTGAGTATTGACGTAGCAACTCAAGCCGAACATCGCGAAGCCAAAGGTAACTAAGGACTTAGGTTTGATGATTTGAGTCAGCTTCGGAACCAGCGGAAAGATCAAGAGCTGAGGAAAGCCCATCCACATCAAGACTTCACCAATCTCCATCGCGTTGTATTGCTGGATCTGAGTTAGGTAGAGAGGCAGCACATAGATTGAACCTAGTAAGGCCATGCCCAAAATCAGATAAGCAATACACGACATGGCAAATTGCCCATCACGCAGTAATCTCAAGTTCACTAGTGGTTTCTTGTGCTGTAGCTCATTGATAACGAAGTACACTAAACTCACGGCGGAGATAATGCTTAGCGTAATGATAAAACTAGAGCTGAACCACTCTTCACGGTTTCCTTCTTCCAATACTACTTCGAGGCAGCCTAAACCTAACGCCATGGTCGCAATGCCGAACCAATCGGCTTTTTTGAGGGTATTTAGACTTAGCTTCTCGTCATCCAAACCATAGCGAATCATTGTAATCACCAGAAGCGCTGGTGGAATGTTGATATAAAAGATGTAATGCCAGGAAAGATTTTCTGTGAGCCAGCCACCAAACGTTGGACCAATGGACGGAGCAAACGTAGCGGTAACACCGAACAACGCCATACCAACGGCTCGCTTGTTAATCGGAAGTAGCTGAATAACCAGAGAGAAGGCGAGAGGAATTAATGCACCGCCACTAAACCCTTGCATTGCACGGAATACGATCATCGAGGTCATGTTCCATGAAAAAGAGCAAAGCAGTGATGACAGTGTGAAGATTGCTGTTGTCCAAGTCAGGTAACGACGCTTGCCCAGCGCTTTAGACAACCAACCACTGAGTGGAATAGCAATCATCTCAGCGACTAAATAGGATGTCGAAATCCATGAGCTCTCATCCAGAGTCGCAGACAACGCACCTTGTATGTCTTTCAGTGACGAGTTGGTGATCTGAATGTCGAGAATGGCCATGAAGGCGCCAATCAAGCCACCAAATAAAGCGATCCAGTGGCGTGTTGACACTTCATTCTCTTGAACGGCAGGTGAGTTTAAGGTTGCTTCCGACATGGATTAACCTCTGGTATCAATGGTTGCCACAACTGATAACCCCGGTAGTAATCGGCCTTTCAATGCATGTTGGTCGGGGATGGTGATTTTAACTGGTACGCGCTGAACAATCTTGGTGAAGTTACCTGTCGCGTTCTCCGGAGGTAATAGTGCAAACTTGGCGCCAGTGGCAGGTGAAAAGCTGTCTACGACACCTTCTAATGGTTGGCCTGGAAAGGCATCCAGCTCGATCTCAACTTTTTGTCCCTGATGAATGCCGCTCAACTGAGTCTCTTTGAAGTTAGCTTCTATCCAGACGTCACTCGTCGGCACCAAGCTCATTAATGGTGTACCAGCTTGAACCAACAGACCTTCACGCACACTGCGCTTGCCCACGATACCATCGACCGGCGCATAGATTTTGGTGTAGTCGAGGTTGAGCTGAGCTTGCTCGACGGCTGTTTGAGACTCAACAATGGATGCCTGAGCTTGTTTAATGTCGCTATCGATAACCGTGAGCTGATCGTGAGCAGCAACCAGACTCGCTTTCGCTTCATCTAGCTCTGCCTGAGTGACTTTTTGTTGAGCCAGCATGTTGTCGACTTCATCTTGCGAAGCGTAGTTGCGTTTAAGAAGGCTGCGTGAACGTTGTACTTGCTGAACAGCGCGATCATATTCCGCTTTTGCTGAATCGACGCGGCTTTCTGCTTGATGGATTTGGCTTTGTTGCAAGGTTTGCTGTGCTTTTAAATTCTCTACGCTGGACTGTGTGACGGTGAGGTGTGCTTTCGCTTGTTCGAGAGCAGTGCGGTAGTCACGGTCATCAATTTGGACTAACAGATCGCCCTTTTTGACTTTTTGGTTGTCACTGACAAAGGAGTGTTCAATGTAGCCAGCCACTTTAGGGCTAATCGTGGTGATCTCTCCCTGAAGGTAGGCGTTGTCGGTGGATTCGAAGTACTGACCGTATCCAAACCAGTACCCACTGCCTAGCAAACCCAGTGAAAGCATAATGGCTGTTGCGATAAGAGGGGCTTTTCTGGTTTTTGCCAGCTTCGTCTCAGTATGTGTATCTGTCATTATTTTTCTCGTATTCAGTTTTCATCTACGGCGGATGTTACAAATTGTAAATAATCTGGATTGATTGATAAGATAGGAAAAAAGAGAAACACTGTTGCAAAAATTTAACTAATTGAAGCGTAAGGTGATGAGATGGATTTGAATGCGATTACCGTTTTCGCACAAGTTGTTGATTGTGGAAGCTTTACTCACGCAGCAGATGCTCTGAATATGACCAAGTCAACTGTGAGCCGAAAGTTAGTTGAGCTGGAAAAGCATCTAGGTGTGCGTTTGATCACTCGTTCAACGAGAAGCCTAATGTTAACGCCAGAAGGGGAACGGTTTTATCAATCCTGCCTGCAAATGCTGGAGATTATGAATCAGGCTGAGCTTGAAGTCTCTGCCAATCAGGATTTGATTCGTGGGCCTTTAAATGTGGTGTTGCCGGTAGAGCTGGGTCATCAAATCATGGGTTCATACATTAACGCTTTTCTCAAAGAATACCCCTGCGTCACCATAAACCTTGAGCTGTCGAATCGAGAAGTCGACATCATCGCTGAAGGCATTGATTTGTACGCGCAAATTGGTGAATTAGAAGACTCTGCTTTGGTTTCTCGTCCACTGACGAAATCACTGCGTGTATTGGTTGCCAGCCCAGAGTATCTAGAGGAGCATGGCGGAATTGAGTCTCATCGTGACTTAATTCCACCGCATCAAATGGTTGAGGTGTATAACCGCGCGGTGAGGTTACCTAAATGGCATTTGATCCCGGAAGACGGAGACTCATTGCAAATTGACCTGCCACACCGATTGCGAGTCAACACCATTACCGCCTGTCTGAAAGCCTGTCTGGACGGGCTTGGTATCGCAGTATTACCCGAGTTCATTTGCCGTGAACACTTTGTTAGTGGGCGACTTACCCAACTGCTTCCTGAATATAAGATGCCAGAAGTGCTTGTGAGCTTGGTCTACGCAGATAGGCAACTCATGCCGAAACGTAAAAAGGTCTTTATCGACTTTTTATTAGAGGCATTCGGTAAAGACCTTGCTGCACGCGGGTGAGACAAATTCGTAAGCCTCTGTTATATCTGCTGGACTAGACTCTATTTAAAAGGATTGTTAAAGGTAAGGTCTGCGAATGAGGTTGAAGTCTTGGCTTGTTAGTGTGGGACTACTGATGGTTACTTCAGTTTCCTACGCCAGTGATAGTAAACGAATTAAAATAGTTAGTCAGGAATGGTCCGGTTACACCAACAGCGACGGTACAGGCCTTTACTGGGAGATTGTTAAAGCCGTTTTCCAACCTTTGAATGTTCCCCTTACCCTAGAAGTATTGCCATGGAAACGAGCCAAGCATCTTGTCCGAAAACAGGAAGCCAGCGCTTATTTGGGCGATTACTTTTATCCAAACGCGGATGCGTTTCTATATCCACAGTGGCACCTTAGTGTGGAAGAAGATGTAATTGTTGTGTTTGCTCGAGGCTCGCTTGATTGGGAAGAGCAGCAGCTTTCATCACTGGTAAATAAGAAAGTCGCATGGGTTCGGGGTTATGGTTTTGAGAAGGGCTTCCTTAAAGATATTCCGCTTGAACTGGTTGAGGTAGACAGCGCCGAGCAAGGGATGAAACTTCTCAAAAAGGGCAGAGTGAACGCTCTAATAGATTATCCCTCAAGTATGGCTAGCTCAGAATTGTTAACGACAGACGCGTTTGTTACTGAAGTTGCCAAGAAAGGGGAGAAACTTTACGTCGTATTTTCTAACACCGAGTCATCAAACAAGCTCATCGAGATGTTTGATACTCGCATGCCACAACTCATCCAGTCTGGTGAGCTAAAACAAATTTATCTTACTCATGGTCAAGATTATGAGGCTTATATGTCATCGATTGGGGAGTGATCTGTCAATTTAGAACTGACAGATCACTGGTATCATTTTTCGCACTCTGGAAAATGTTCCCTTAAATCTTCAAGATCGGTTAGTACGGCTAGGTAAGTCGAAGCTTTGGAGTTGTTTGCTGGGCCTAGGACCGTACCTGTTTTATGTAGCATTCCCATGCTAGAAATTGTACTAGCGGATTTTAATGAAAGTTCTAAAGCGAGCAACTCTTTCGAAAACCCTTTTAAATCTTGCGCAATTTCTTTGGCATCCAACGTCGCGGCGAGTTCTGATATTTTTGATTGGGTGTTGATGAAAGAAATAGAATCAGCGGCAATGGTTTTAGTGACGACTTTCAAATGATCCGATTTGCTTGCAGTAATCGCTTTGCTGTTGATACATGAGATCTTGAGTTCGTTGATGCTGTAGCCATTAACGATGGTGATCCCCTGAGTGGCGGATTCTCCTGAGGCTTTTAGGCTTTCCGAACCGCTGTCGGCGGAATGCTTGATAGTATCACTCCAGTTGTAGACCCTTACGTTTGTTCTATTCAATTCTTCCTGAAGAGTATTGGCGGCTTTATTGATGCTCTTACTACTTGAAGTGAGCGCTTTTTGGCATTCTTCTTCGTTACATGTGGCTAAATTTAATGTAGCGTTTGTGAGGGCCTGGTTGAGGTTAAAGGCGAGGGTTGAAATCGCGATTGGATCTTCGCTATCCGATTTATACTCATGTTGAATTACCGTTGCGTTGACTGGGTTACTACCTGATGATTGGTTAAAACAGTTTGAAGTCATTGGCGAGCGATTTCTGTCTGAATAGCACAAATCTCCAATCTGATAAGTGAGCTGGCCATCTAGGCTTATTTGAGTCGTTTGCAGAGGATAAAAACGTATCGGGTCGTTAATCCCTCCTTCGTTTTTGGCGGTGTAGGTTAGTCCGTCAAAAACAGTCAGTTGGTTTGAGCTACTGCACGCGGATAGGCTGGCAAGGTAAGCTGCGACTATGATTCCCTTATTCATTTGAATCCTTCCTTGGTGTTATATGAATTGAGATTAATATTGAAAGCTAATTATTATAGAAAACTCAATATTCATAAGTGATCTGTATCATAGTGTCTGATTTCTAGACTTCACCTTTGTCTAAATAGATTGTCTCCTCCAATGTTGTGCCTTTTCTAGCAGGTTATGATCTACTGCTAAAGAGTGGTGTAACTTAAAAGAGCAGGGTAAGACTCTTGATAAACCAGTAATAATGCCGCGCCGTTGCTAAGCGATGACGCGGCATAAAGCTTAAGGTCGTTGCAGAGGATGTGCTGTTGTATGAGTCAGAGCATTGAGACTGCTGCCTTGCGCAGCGAGAAACTGCTCAAAGGTTCGAATTCCTCCGCGATCGTCAATCCGTTGGATCGTCGCGATGGAGGAGACAATTCCTGTAAACATAGGTGTTACTCCTTACGATCAGCTGGCTAAAGCGCTGGTGTTTTGTAGTCGATAGGCGACGATGTCTTCGATCGTTAATACCGGCATCCCATGCTCTCGTGCGAACTCAACAATCTGTGGAGCGCGAGCCATGGTGCCATCAGGGTTTGTTACTTCACATAGAACGCCAGCAGGAGCTAAGCCCGCTAGAGTCATCAAGTCGACCGTTCCTTCTGTGTGGCCGCGGCGACTTAAAACGCCACCAGAGCGTGCACGTAAGGGAAATACATGCCCAGGGCGCGCCAAATCCTGCGGTTTTGCATCTGGCGCAATAGCGGTCTGGATAGTGGTGACGCGGTCATGGGCTGAGACGCCGGTGGTAACGCCTTTTTTAGCTTCAATTGAAACTGTGAATGCCGTCAGATTCGCACTGTCGTTACGGCTAACCATAGGCGGTAAATCGAGTTGAGTGGCTTTGTCATCCGTTAAGCACAGGCAGACAATCCCGCTGCATTCTCGAATCATTAGTGCCATTTGCTGGGGTGTGAGATGTTCAGCAGAGTAAATTAAGTCACCTTCATTTTCTCTGTTTTCATCATCAAGTAATAAAACGCCTTGTCCGCGCTTTAGAGCATCAAGAGCCGCGTTGACGCGGTCGATAGGAGTGCCAAATTCGGCAAGTAAAGATGTCTGATTCATGGTGTTTCCTTATTGTTTACCAGAATCAGGGCAATATGGGATAGAAGACAACGCAAAATGCACCAGCGTTTCGCAATGAAACATCTGGTGTGCATCAATTCTCTCTCATCCGGACTATAACCGTCGGCTCTGGCATCTCACCAGATCTGCTGACCTCGACGAATCGAGCGCTCGCGGGCTCATCTTGCTAAAGATATACCGCCGGTGGGGAATTTCGCCCCGCCCTGAGAATAAATATATGTATTAAGTACCCATTGTTATGGGCGGCCTTAGCATAGTGCATTTCGGGATTGCAGGGAATGGAAAAGTGACACAGAGTCTTTAGAGGCCGAGTGAGCAATTTGGACTCTTTCGTAAACAAGGTGCATTTAAGAAATTGATTCTTGATCTCAAGTTAGGTCGAGGTTTTATCCTGCGTTTTCTTAGTTTCAAGGATACCCAGAGATGGGCCATCGCTGAGCACAGGATTTCGATAAGGAGCAACTATGATCCCAAGGAACTCAACATTGCGTGTCGCTCGACCAACGAACGATCTCGATACTCTCACCAATATGTATATCAACGGCTTAGGCTTTGATTTGCTGAGCAGCTTTACCGACCATGAAGGTTTTAGCGGAACCATCATCGGTCATCCAGCTCATCCCTATCATATAGAATTTACACACCACTACGGCAGCCATGTAGGGCCTGCACCAAGTCAGGATAATTTGCTGGTGTTTTATGTACCCGACGAAAGTGGTTGGAAGCGTTGCTGTCAGAATATGCTCGGTGCGGGTTTTCAGAAAGTGACCTCATTCAATCCTTATTGGGAAAACGTTGGATGTACTTTTGAAGACATCGATGGTTACCGCGTTGTATTGCAGCGTCAGGTTTGGGAGGCGTAATGGGCAATTTAGAGCATGTAAAATTAGCTCGAGATATGCGAATCGCGATTGTACTTGGCTCGTCAAAGGCAGATGGCAATACACATCAATTCGCTGAAGCTGTTGCTGCGGTTTCCGGGGGTCGCGTGTTTGACTTGTCAGATTATGACATCACATATTACGACTACAAACATCAGAACGAATCCGATGATTTTCTTGAGTTGATGCGTACATTGGTGGATGCATACCATATAGTTTGGGCGTCCCCTGTGTACTGGTATTCGATGTCAGCTCAGATGAAAGTGTTTTTTGACAGGTTGTCGGACTTGACGGAGAACGACAAGCTTTTAGGTCGCCGATGGGCAGGAAAAAGCATGTCGGTCATTTCTACGGGCTATCAATCTACGTGTCCATCGTGTTTTATTGAACCATTTGTGATGACCGCTCGGTATTTTGATTTAGATTTCAGAGGCCACCAATATCTCTCTATTCAAACGGAAGCTGATCTTACGCATATAGAATCGGCTGCTAGAAAAGCGGCAGCGCATATCAACAGCCAGCAAATTCGTGAGAAAGACGTCAGCGTACAATAACTGTGAAAGCGTTCAATCTGGGCGTTGAAACTTTCGCCCAGATTGAAGCCGAGCTATTCGTAGTCGCTAATGATAAGTGACTGTTAACACGGGGCCCATTCCCAGTTCGCGGGAGCTGATATCAAGACCATTGAGGCTCTTGGGTACAATGATAAGCCCAGTGTTTTCTCCGTTAAGCCAAGATTGAAGTAAGTCCGAGTTGGTCAAATCGATACGGTAAACACCAGTCTCTTTTGGTGAGAAGGTGGTTAGGTAGTCGCCAGAACCGCCATTATCGTAAATCGATTGCCAGGTCGCCGTCTGCTCATTCCAATTTTGATTGACGCGATACAATTCAAAATTGCCAGTCGAAGCATTGGTCACGTGTAATGCCAATATCACTGAATCGAATTCAACGCCTTCAGGTAGTGCAGAGACATCAAACTTCATCAGCGCATTGGTTTTTCCATATTTGGTATCAAGCAAGTCTGCAAGTAAGCCGTCTGCATGATTGTTGAAGTTTTCAGAAGCTTTGCTGGAGGCGATAAAGGTATCGTCGCTGGTTGGTAACGATAATGAGTTAACAGGTGTCTCGCAGTCTTTGCGTTCGTTGTAGCTCACGACTAGTGCTGGTGGTGTACCTGTTTCGCTTGAATCAAAGTCAAGGCCATCTGTCGTACCGGCTGACGCGATGACTAGGCCAAAATTGCCATCATGCTCCCATAAGTCGAGTAGGTGGCTGTCGGTTAGATCAACATCGACCGTTCCCGTTGATGATGGTATGAAGTGGGTCAGTGTTCTTCCGGCGATTTGTTCACCATCCACTGAATTCCAGGTCGCCGATGAGTCTTTCCACTCCTCTGCAGCGACATGAACGCCATACTCTCCATAAGATTTGTTGGTGACTTGCAATTCAAGCTTAACACCGGCTATATCGACACAAGTTGGAATTGAAGATACGTCAAAGGCTATTAGGCTCATAGTACGGCCGTAGGTAGAATCGGATGCATCGGCGAGCAAGCCATCTTCGTGTCCATCAAAGTTAGTGTCTGGCTGTGATTGTACGACAAAAACATCTTGTGTGGCGGATAAGCGAATGAACGAAGGGGAGGTATCAGGATCTTGATTTTTAAGTATCGAGAGACGATCCGCGGATTGAACCAATTCCATCGTTTCTCCGACTTCGTTGAGTGACCACCAATTCACGTTCTCTGGTAAACGGAGGCTATCCGCTTCTCTCTCCTCTCTTGTCAGCGTTGAAGCTGAAGCATCAAACTGCGCAGTTCGGACGGTCATGGAGTCTTTCAACACTTGAATGACTTTTACTTGCTGAATACTTGCTGCATCTAGCGTCCAGCTTTTAGGGTCATTAGCAGAGCGGGCTGCTGCCCCCCAACTGCCTTCACCGATGTACACTGTTCCTCCGGTTGGCGAACTAACAAAGTTGTTACCGTCCGGTTTTAGTTCTCGGGTCGCTTTGGTTAAGTGACTATCTGATTCGACAACGAGATTCATACTGTGCTGGTAAAACAACTCTGCCCACCAGCTAAACAAATCTGGGCTATCAGACTTGGATGAAACGTGAGGAAACATTGGTCTGTGGTATTGTGCCACGCGCCAGATGTTCTCTTCGCCATGAGTGGCCAAATCTTGTTCTAGCCATTCGTTCATTTGGGATGCATAGCTTGACCAGCCACTTTTTCTAAACTGGCTGTTCAGTGTATAGACGCGAAGTAATGGCGAAATGTTAACAACGTTGTAGGTATCAAAAGGATTACACTCGCCATTACCGTCAGCATCGACTCCAAACACTTTACACAGTGTTGAGTAATCGTAATCTTCGTGGTTGCCGTGGGTTGGAATGAATGGGTAGGTACGTTTGTACGCTTTGCCATCTATCTGATCACTGGAAAAGGTCAATGCCCAATCGTCTAAGTACTGAGCCATTTGCGACGCGCTGTTTTGGCTGGTGTAATCGCCGCCGTGAAGAATAAATAAGGGGCGAACCTTCGCTACTAGCTGATTCCCCATTCTTCGGTTGGTCCACCCTGTGCGAGTATCGCCCCCAGCGATCATGACAAACTCACTATTGTCTATAGGAGCGGTGCGGAACCAAAAGCGCTCACCACAACCTTGTTGGTCACAGACACGATAGTAAACGGGGGAATCCGGCGTCAGGTTATCCAATCGGACAAAATAGCTGAGTAAGTCGCCAGCAAATACATGATCGTAGCTAGGTTGTTTGGTTAGCCATGTGGCTTCATCGGTTGACGTTCCATATTGCACATAGGGTTGTTCACTCTCGCCGTTAGGAGAGAATCCAATGACCGCTTCTCGCGCAGGGTCACCGTCCCAGACTACTCGATGATATTGTGTCGCGGCTTCCGCATTCAGGCTGGTGAGCCCGGCTACGGCTAAAAGTGACAGTGTTGCAATCCTTCGAATCATAATAAAGTCCATAGTTTATGGGTTAGAGTCGGTCTAAACTGACCATGAAAATTCGACTATCGGGCTTGAGTGACCAAGATTAAAAAGGCGGCATTTCGATAGGGAAGGGTTTTCACTTGCCCATCACGAAAGTCAACGGCGTTTGCCCCTTCGCCCAATCGAGAGTAAAAGCCGCTTAAAGGAATCGAATGGTCTGCTGTCCAGTAATCACCTTTGCGCACCCTAGGAAAAAATCCGCCACTGATTTTGGCCTGTCCATTCGGCGCTGAGAGGTTAATCAGTGTGGAGAGCTCGTCCGTTGTAGGGACTCGCCAATCACTGCGGCCACACAAGGATTCGGCGTTGGTTCGAGTGACATGGTCGAAACTGTCGCAGCGACCATCGTCAAAGAAACAATCGCCGCGATCTGGGACACCTCGCGTGCCATCAAACCATGAGTACGACCAATACGAATCATGGATGTTTTCAGAATCTGTTTTTACTTCCCAGAGTAATCCGGTTTGCTTATCCAACACGCAGCTCCAAGGTCCACTCCAGATATCGATGGGTTGACCTCCCATAGTTATCTTTTGCCATCGTGATGGTTGTGGTTCTTCTTGCTCAATAGGGTTGAAGTAAGCGATGACTACTAAGCTTGCAATCAAAGTAGCGAGTATCGACAGTCGTTTGATCATTGTGTTACCTCAAGTGCTAAACGTATGCCTTGAGCATGTCGCGTGTGTGCTATTTGGGAATGGTCAAAAGCGGCAACCCAAAGACATACACCATCACGTATTGCAATATCCTGCGCTGATCCTGTATCTAATTTTCGAGCGATTTCGAGTGACCATGCTCCGTTGTTCCACTGCCCAAATGCACGGACATCACCTCGGTCACCTTCAAACTGATTGGAGTTGTGTAATACCGAAGGAAGGGACGTCTTGAGGGGAGATTGGTCAATGTTATGTGAGTAAACCTTAGTGTCGTGCCAGCTCAGGTAAGGACCGTGATTCGTAGATTGGTTGATAGACGAAAAAGAGCTGGTTAGGTCTGTATTAGGCAGTCGTTTCGGGGTGACGCCATTAGGTGAATACCACTGCCAATTCATGACGTAAGCCCCAGACTCTTTGCCGTCAGTGATATAGCCTGCGGTATAGCGCCTCTTAGCTGGGTCAACTTGCTGAGGAATAGTGAACGAATTGTCATCCGCCTGATACATGCCATTGGTTCGTACAGCCTTCCAATGCCATAGATCACGAAGGTTGTTATCTGGCGAATAGTGATAACCTTTGCCGTGCCAATTGGCAGGTTTTCCCTCTAGTGGCTTAGGCCCAAGGTGAGCGGTTCCATCGGCGCCTAGGTTGCATGTATTGGAGATCATGATTGCAAGTTTGTCTTCATAGAATTGCTTTTCGTCGAAGTGATAAAAGCCGTTTTCTTGGACTTGCCAACCTTTGTCTGTTTTAACCAGAGGGAGGTGATCCAGACTTTCGGTTGGATCATCCCAAGTGATGTGGAAGAAAATATCCTGCTGGTTGTGGAGCGCTTTGATGCTGATGCGAGTATGCCCATTTTCAAACCCTTCTCCACCATAGGTTTCTACGTAGGTCGATGGTGCATTTTTCCAGATGTCCTCATCGGCAATGCCATCAATGTTGATAACTTGCTCTGAAGGTAGGGTTGTGGCCGTCAGCACCGCAGAGGAAGTCAGAAAGATGCCCGCCCAAGGGAGAAGGGTAAGCGTTAATACTGCTAATATTTGCAGTATTTCATGCTTGGTTATTCGAGTTGAAAAGATAGTGAGAAATGCCGCCACACCATATTGGAGAAAGTAACCGCCAGCGTGCAGAAATACGTAAAGTAGTGCCCCGTGTGCAAGATAAAAGTGAAGCTTGCTTGCATCACCTGCGTAACCGCCAAGCAGCAGCCATCCAGTCACAATTAATGCAGGGAAGAGCACGTAGCTGATTTTAATGAAGCGTTGATTAAATGCGTTTATGCCTCGACGCTGGCTCGATTGAACACTCGGCCTGAGTCTCCAACGATAAAGACAATATGAGATCGCCAATGCACTTAACGCGATGCCAGAGTATATGTGGATTGAATGCAATTGCCCTTGAGGAAGCCACACTGAGAAGAAAAGCCATTGCGGATGGCTTACTGTTGCAATGCGAAAGCCTGTTAAAAGATTCATCAGAACACACAGCATGGCAAAGCCATGCAGCACGACCCAAAGTAGTGTCCGTTTCATTAAGCAGATTGAGTGAGTTGACAAAGGTGAGCCAACTTTAAAGTAAATGATTTAAAAGGATAGGATATGAATCACATATGAACTATGTTTAATATGAATTTCTTGTCACTGTAACAATTAGGGCGATGCGGAGACATCTATTCTATCAACTTAATAAACAAGGGTATTAGCCTTTAGCCCATATCACTCGTGGATTACATTGCTGGCGAAGCTACTTTAGTGCTGATTTATAGAAAAATGGTTCTTTAGAACAATGATGAATGGCGAGTAAAAGTATGTGAAAAGGAAATGGCTCAGATCTAATCTGACAGGAACGAGTCGAAAAGGGAGTAACTGTCAGATCAGGTCTGAATTAATACATCAGTTCAGAAAATATTTAGTCCAAAGCTCCCTTTAATATCAAAAAGAACGGTCTCTGTTTTCTCTCTAGATGTTTGGCTTCCTTTCCTCAAAACATCAATTAATTGGGCGCGATCATTAAGAAACATCTGTCTTCTTTCTCTGATGGGCTTAAGTAGCTCTTGTAAGCATTCTTCTAGTATTTTTTTTGTTGTACCGTCACCCAGCCCGCCGCGTTGATAATGTTCTTTGAGTTGGCTGATATAATCCTTATCTGGATGGAAAGCATCAAGGTAGGTAAACACGACATTGCCTTCGATGGACCCTGGCTCTTCTATTCTCAGGTGATTGGCGTCGGTATACATGGATTTGACCGCTACAGAGATTTCTTTTTCACTGGCACCGAGATTAATGGTATTGCCCATCGTCTTAGACATCTTATTTTTACCATCTGTACTAGGTAAACGGGGAACGTTACTGAGTAAAGGACGGCATTCATTTAAGACATCTTTTCCAGCTAATGAGTTTATTTTCCTCACTATCTCATTGGTTTGTTCTAGCATGGGTATCTGGTCATCGCCAACGGGAACTAGAGAGGCATTAAAAGCTGTGATATCAGCAGCTTGAGATATAGGGTAGGTCAGAAAACCTGCTGGAATAGAACGTTCAAATCCTTTGTTTTGAATTTCACTTTTGACCGTTGGGTTCCGCTCTAGCCGGCTGATAGTAACGAGATTACTGTAATACATAGTTAATTCGGCAAGAGCTGGTAGTTGTGACTGTAGACAAATGGTCGTTTTAGACGGGTCTATACCGACTGCTAAGTAATCTGCAACTACATTTAGGATATGCGAAGATACCTTTTGCGGGTTATGAGCGTTATCAGTAAGGCCTTGTATATCCGCAACAAGAATGGTTTGCTCATGAGTGTTCTGTAGGTCGACACGTTGTTTTAAAGACCCGACATAATGTCCGAGGTGCAATGGGCCGGTCGCTCTGTCACCGGTTAAGATAACTTCCCGTATTTCAGTTGATTGCTTTTTCAGCATGATTTTATCTCCTAGTTAAATAGGTTGCTACTGGAGATAAAAGAAGTGACATACTTAGCTACCTTCCAGCAGCTAAAGAATGTAAGAATTCAGTGCCGCTCTAATTAGAGCGCCACCAGAAGAAAGATGAAGTGAGTGCAGAAATACTGTTCATTCGAACAAGTTACCAATAAACATCCATAAAAACAAATCGCTGAAACCCCATTTTCAATAGAAAGTTCATGTCAGCAAGGGGTGACGCGTAACGAAAAGTTCCCCTTTAAGTTGTAAGGGCACATACGTACTTTGAGCGTTCTGATATACATAATGTGGCTTGAGCTGGTCACGTATAGGCTCATTTCTGGACAACAATGATGTAAGTGAATGCGTGAGTTAAGTCATGGCTATCTTGTAGGATAGACGTTCTACAACATATAGAGTATTACTTACACGCAATAATAGGTATGTGTTGCCAGTTCGTTGTGTATTGTCTAGTGAGCAAATCTCGACGCATCGCCCATTTTTTCTGTATTCCCTGAGCGCCAAGAAAAACAGTATCTCTTCCGTATCGGTCATTGATGTTATCAAACACAGACATAAGCTTATCGTTATTTGGTTCAGGGTTGAAAAGGTCAGGTTGAGCATATCTACCATCAACCAAATCAAGCAAACCCACCCCAATTTTATAGTAAGGCACACCAGGCTTATAGATTTCTTTAGCCATGGCAACACAAGCTTTAGTTATCTGGTTCACGTCAGAAGTCGGGTAAGCGAAGCGGTGTATAGCTCTATATGAAAATGTTTTTTCATCATAAGAGCTACTTGCAGCGAAACAAAGCACCACTTTACAAAGTGACTTTTGGTTACGTGCTTTACGGGAAGCGATGTTTGCATGTTGGCTTAGTGCCTGAGTCAATTCATCAAGTGTCTTGATTCGTTCACCCACAGAGCGAGTTGAGTAAATCTGTTTTTTATCTTGCTGGACGTTATCCCATACTTTACAGCTTTCACCATTTAATTCTCTCACTGTTCGTTCGACTTCAACGTTAAAATTTTTACGAGCAAGACCAACAGGGTAATTCTTTAACTGCAGGGCAGTAGTAATGCCTAAGTGTTTAAAGTGAGTAGTTAAGCGCCTGCCAATACCCCAGACGTCAGAAACTTCGAACAAAGACAGAGCCTTGTCTATATCTTGCTGATTTCCTAATACGCACACTCCCTGATGATCACGAATGTTTTTAGCGCAGTGGTTCGCGATTTTTGAAAGGGTGAGGGTAGGTGCAATACCAACGCAAACAGGTAAACGGCACTCTTTCCAAACAGCTTTACGCAGTTTTAAGCCATGCTCTTTTAAGTCAGGAATTGCAGGGTAAACACGCTCAAATGAAAGGAACGACTCATCGATTGAGTAAACATACTGTTGAGGTGCAAAGCGTCCTATTACGTCCATCATCTTTGATGATAAATCAGCGTAAAGCTCATAATTAGATGAGCAAACAATGACCCCTTTTTGCTCACAAAGGTTTTTAACTTTGAAATAGGGCGTAAATTTAGGAATACCTGCTATTTTTGCTTGTCGGTTTGCCGCCACAATCACACCATCATTGTTTGATAGAACAACGACAGGTTTTCCTCTCCATTCTGGCCGAAACACTTGCTCTGCAGAGCAATAGAAGCTATTAGAGTCAACGAGAGCAAACATATTAGTCCAACAAGTAACAAGGCCTAAAGCAGCGAATGGAGCGTATAACGACGCCTTCTATCGAAAATGTGTCATATTCCATAATCGGAACAGGACGATACTTTGGATTGGCAGAAAGTAGTAATCGCTTGGTTAAGTCGAATTGCTTGCATACAAACTCACCATTTATGTTTGCAACGATTATGTCTAGATGTTGAGCGGTAGGGTAGCGGTCTACAATCAGAATATCATTATCAAAAATACCAACCCCCTGCATCGAATCGCCTTTAGCTTGACCGATAAAAGTTGAGCTTGGGTGATCTATAAGGAATTCATTCAGGTCACAACCAAGTTGAGCGTATTCAGCGGCAGGTGACTCAAAACCTGATACACCTGCACTTGCGTAGATTGGGATTACATGCATACAACTAAGTACTGTTTAAATACACAGTGCTTAGTTTGAGCCAAAGAGAGGCACAGTTCAAGCCGAAAGTGTAGGAAAGGGAGTCGGTTGACCAAAAAGACAGGTGCAGATTACCTAACAATACACAGCTCATGAAAATGTCAGATGCGTTGCGATCGTGAACCGTGACAGGTGACAGGTGACAAGAGAGCTGCGAGGTGTTTTTTAATCGTAGTGCACCAACATCCACACAAAACAAAAGTAATCATAGAATTATGATTATGAGTAAATATTGTTTTTGGGGCACTAAAACGGTGAAACCCCGATGTTGGTAGCATCGGGGTTTCGAATTTTTAGAAGTCTCGGTTGGTAAGGCCGATATTCTTTATGCAAAAGGCTGGATGTAATCCTATTTAATTCCTTGGTAGGGAATTAGATGCGGATGAAGTCCATGTGCTCAACTTTTGGCTTGAAAGCGTGACGTTGAACGTCTTGTGGCTTAACTTTTACTTCAGCGCCATCGATCACTAGAACGATACCTTCGTAAAACTCAGGCTTGTCCATTTGGTTAACAACGTCGTCGTGGTTAAGAACGATAGATACTGGCGCAGCCTCACCACCGTAAACGATAGCAGGGAATTGACCAGCGTGACGTAGGCGGCGGCTCGCACCTTTACCTAGTTCAGTACGTACTACTGCTTCAAATTTCATAGTATTTACTCTCAAATATGAAAAAATAACGACACATTCTGCGATGCGACCTCGCGTGAATGTGGTAAGCGCTTTCGAGTAATTGGTAGTAACTCTTCAAGCGAGCGCGGATACTATCACTCTCTGGTTTTTCTCGCAATAGAAAACCGGCTTAACAAGGTATCTTTTGAGTAAATATTTTCAGTCGCTTACTGTCGATTGGACCAAATGCAAGATAGCTATATTGTTATCTCCAAACAAGTATTCAAATGAACCGAATCTGAATATCTTTCTCACGCCTGATTAAGTCTCACCACAGTATTGTTCATATCGTAAATGATAGATCGACTGAGGAGTTTTTATGAGTCCAGTAAGTATTGTGGTTATCGCGTTGAATGAAGAGAAGAGAATTGGCCGCCTAATGGAAGATTTGAGCAAGCAGACACATCGCGATTTTGAAGTGATCCTTGTCGACTCAGACAGTGAAGACGCGACAAGAGAAGTGGCGAGCGCGTATGAGGCTTCTTTACCTTCATTGACCGTGCATAAGATGGATACACGCGGTGTGAGTCTAGGGCGTAATACGGGCGCATCTATGGCAAAGCATCAGCGTTTGGTATTTCTCGATGCCGATGTGCGACTAGCGCCAAACTTTTTAGCTAACGCCGTCAGCCAGTTAGAAGAAAAGCAGCTTGAGGTTGCGGGTGTGTATATGGGCGCCAAAGCTCTGCCTGTGGTACACAAGCTAGGTTATGGTTTGTTTAATTTAGGTCTGTTTACGACCCAGTATATTTTTCCCACAGCGGTCGGGGCGTGTATTTTCTCGACCAAACGTGTTCACGAGCAGTTGAATGGCTTTGATGAGCAAGTCGTTTTGTGTGAAGGCTGTGATTACGTGAAGCGTGCTAGCAAAACATGGCGCTTCCGCTTCTTGAATCTGACGTTCGGTTTTGATCCTCACCGCTTAGAACAAGAGGGTATTTTCAAAGTGGGCATGACTTACTTCAAAGCCAATGTGCGCCGATTCTTTTTCGGTGAAATGCGTAATCAAGAGATGGAAAATAAGTACGGCCATTATAAAGAGCAGTAAGACTCAGGGTATAGCCACGTTTAAAGTGGCGCGTAATGAAGGGGGTGGGGAGGCGGAGTACCTCTCTACGCGATTAGACTGGAATCTCGCTAGCAAAATCTCTAATAAAACTCAGCTGATTGAAGCTGAGTTTTTCTTTTTTATAATTTTTAAGATATGGTTAAGGTATATAAATTACCTATATTCAGTCTATTACGATGCTGATAATTAATGATAATCATATTCTCAACTTGCTTGCGGGCTCAGTGGAAGATGCTGAATCCGGACAAAAAACTATGCTTGGCGGTAATGAAGTTGCGTTGCTTCAATACATGATCGAACACCCTCATAAACCTTTATCTAAGTCAGAACTTTTGGAACAGGTCTGGCACAAGAAAGGGGTTATTGTCGAAGAAAGTAGCTTGCTTCATTGTGTGTCAAGCTGCCGAAAAGCGTTTCAAGACAGAAACAGTGAAATTATCAGCACCATACGTGGTGTTGGTTATCAATTTAATGGTGATGTCAGAGATTATGAGCCTGAGGAAAACAGTGATGAGTCAGCTCAATCTACATCATTGAACGTTTCTGGAGAGGCGGATGCAGCGTCATCAGTATTGAGGAAGCAGAATGCACGCTATTTAGTGGTGTTTAGTTTGAGTGCTCTGGTGGGCTATCTTCTTATCTCAGCTATTCGCTCACCTTGGGTAGAAGCTGAGTATATAGAAACGCGTTACTTAGGGTGCACCGTACAGACGGATGAGCCGATTACTTTAGCTAACGTACGTGCCTTTCAAACAGGAAATCAGGTGATACTGGTGGATCAGGATGGGACGTCGGTCAGCTACCTTCCGGAAGAAGTGGAGGTGGTGTGTGAATAAGAAAATAACCCTTTTTAGTGTGATAGCAGGCCTACTTATTGGTGGACTGGCGGCATACGCCAATTCACCTACAATGAATCAGAACTTTGATAGTCATACGCAAATTGTGGTGCCTGATCGAGAAGGGAGTGAGCTTGTTAAGATGCGTGCCTCACTGAATTTAAAGCGCTCTGGCCAATACGAGTTGTACTTCTTAACAGATAACATGATTGGATTTAATACGACGGGTCAGTACGATTTTAACTCTTATGGTTTATCGCTGATGCCCACTTCTGCAGAACGAGTGATCCCTGAAGGAAAAACACTGAACTTAATGGAAACGATGTTTAGTCAACGAGGAATGCATTCAATGGAAGAGCTAAAAGTGATCCGGATTGGTAAAGAGCAAACGATCTTGGTGGCGCCGAGATATTCTTACCTGTTTGTAACCGCTGAAAAATAATGTACAAAAACAGTGCAAAGCCAGCATCTTGATGCTGGCTTTTTTTATGCTATTTTTTCTTTAAAAACATGGCTTTGAGGTTTTTTTATAATGGTTCATGATTAAATATCATTCACCTGACAAAGCCCTAACTTAGCAAGAAAAATCTTAGGTATAACAAGCGGCAAGTTTCATCAATTAGAGACAAATCATGAAAAATTACAAGGCGTTGCCACTGTCTATTTTATGTACTGCTAGCTCCGTGTTTGCCGTGAACGTGACAGCAGAAGAGCAAGCTCCAGCCACTCCGGTGACCGTAGAGATTGTTGCTGAGCAATCCAGTACGGCTTCGATTAATGAAGTCGGGAAAATTAAAGCTACAGACTCAGCTGCGCTGACTTTCAGTGCAGGTGAAAAGCTGAAAGCATTGAACTTCAGTGATGGTGATGTTGTTAAGGAAGGAGAGTTGATTGCTCAGCTTGATGATGATCAAGCAAAAGCTGAACTGGATAAAGCAGAGAGCTCGTTGGCACTCGCCGAGTCTAAATTGAATCGTGTTTTGGCCCTCTTAAAGAAGCAGCCTGACTCCATGTCTGCGCAGGATGTTGAAGAATTAAAGCAGGAGGCCAACCTAGCGCGTGCTGATTTTCGCCAAAAGAAAACCGATATGCAAAATTATCAGTTGATTGCGCCCTTTGATGGCCAGTTAACGAACTTTACCCATTCTGTCGGTAGCCGTGTAGAAGCAGCAACAGCACTGGTTAGCCTTATTAAACTTGATCCGGTTGAAGTGCATTACTCGATCAGCCAATCAGAAGTTGGTAAAGCTAAGCTAGGTCAAACAGTGTCATTAACCGTGGATGCTTACCAAGACCAGACTTTCACTGGTACCGTTAATTACATCGCACCACTTGTAGACGAAAGCTCGGGTCGTGTCGAAATTCACGCGCATCTGGACAACCCTGATAATGCGTTGGTCCCTGGCATGTTTGCTAAGGTCTCCCAGACCGTTAGTGAGGAACATGCAGAAGTGGTCGTTTCTCAAACGGCAATTGAGACAGACGGTGATGAGCGCTTTGTTTGGGTTGTTGAAAATGAGAAGGCCATCAAGCGTCCTATCACACTCGGTGAAAATACCAACAATGGCTATGTTGTGATCGAGTCTGGCTTGAATCTAGGCGAAACAGTGGTTGTTACGGGGCGTCAAAACCTAACTTCAGGCTCTCGCGTAGCGGTTAAGCAGACCAAGTCACAGCTCACACTGCCTTCTCGGACTCTACCAGCCCAACCTGAAAAACAGGTAGAGGAAGAAAAAACAGTAGCGGAAAATGAGACGCCGGTAAGTTCTGAAACTCCAGAAACAGAGGCCGCTGAAGTTAAGACAGAAGAATCACAAGCGGTCGTGGAACCAACGGATACCAAAACTGAAGAGGTGACGGATGAAGCTTCCTGAGATATGTATTAAACACCCAGTATTTGCATCTGTTTTAAGTATAGCGATCGTTTTATTGGGTATTGTTTCTTATCAGAAACTGGCTATTCAATATTTTCCTGAACGTCAAACTGCTTCTGCGTCAGTAAGTGCTTCGATTACGGGAGCAAGTGCTGAGTTTATGTCGCAAAATGTGGCAGAAGAATTAATCACTGCTGTCACTGGTCTGGATAAGATTAAAACCATGACCACAGATTGCCAAGAGGGCAGCTGTTCTCTCAAAATCCAATTTGAAGATGGGATCAGTGATGTTGAGTACGCAAGTTTGATGAATAACTTGCGAAGCAAAGTGGATGGTATTTCTGATTTCCCTCCAGCGATGACTGACAAGCCAACGGTTACCGATGACTCTTCTGAGACATCGATGCCAAGTAATATCATTACCTTTGTCAATCGCAGTAGCTCGATGGACAAACAAGAAATGTTTGATTACATCAGCCAACAGCTTGCGCCTCAATTTAAGAACGTACTTGGCGTGGGTGGTGTATGGGGTCCATATGGTGGCTCTAATCGAGCAATTCGCGTCTGGCTGCAGCCTGAGCGTATGGCGGCGTTGAATGTTAGTGCGTCAGATGTGGTTGGGACATTGAGTACTTATAATGCCACATTTACTGCTGGTACGATTAAAGGCGAAGTTCGTGATTTCTCAATCAACCCTGTCAATCAGGTCACGTCTATCGAAGATGTTCGTGACTTAGTGATTCGTGTCGATAATGGCAACATCATTCGCGTTAACGATGTGGCTGATATTCAGATGGGAGAAGAGAGTTTAGAGCCTAGTATGCTGCACGTTGACGGCGATGTGGCTATGTCTCTTCAGGTTCTTCCTTTGAAGACTGAAAACCCAGTGACAGTGGCGAATCGCGTAAAAGATGCAATGGCAAGGATGGAAATGCCAGAAGGCATTGAGATGAAGATGGTTTACAACCAAGCGGACTTCATCGAAGAGGCTATCGACCAAGGGTTGATGACTTTGGTCGAAGCAATTGTCCTTGTATCTGCGATAGTGGTGCTGTTTTTAGGCTCGTTACGCGTTGCAGCGATCCCTCTAATCACTATTCCAGTTTGTGTCATTGGCGTATTTGCAGTGATGGCTTTACTTGGGTTTAGCATTAATGTACTGACCATTCTTGCCATTATTCTCGCCATCGGCTTGGTGGTCGATG
The DNA here is from genome assembly GCF_022398025.1 of Vibrio sp. Isolate25. NCBI lineage: Bacteria > Pseudomonadati > Pseudomonadota > Gammaproteobacteria > Vibrionales > Vibrionaceae > Vibrio > Vibrio sp. Isolate25. The sequence goes on along the minus strand of NZ_JAKEUT010000005.1, from coordinate 137,299 downwards.
ATGCTATCGTTGTTGTTGAAAACTGTTACCGTCATATTGAAGAAGGGTTGTCTCCTTTCCAAGCGGCGCTTAAAAGCTGTAAAGAGATCGTTTTCCCCGTTATTGCGATGACTTTAACATTGGCAGTGGTTTACCTTCCAATTGGCTTAATGTCTGGTTTGACAGCGGATTTATTTAGACAGTTTGCCTTTACGCTGGCAGCGGCCGTCATTATTTCAGGATTTGTCGCTTTAACCTTATCTCCGATGATGAGTGCGTACATGTTACGCTCTGTTACGGTGTCACCAAAATGGTTCCAGTGGGTTGAAGTTAAGCTCAATGCAATGACAGATAAGTATATGGCTTATCTGAATGCTTGGTTTAAACGTCCACGTATGGTGATGTCAGGTACGGCGGCTTTGATTGCTTTGTCCATTGTCGCGGTCTGGTTCATGCCTAAAGTCCTTCTGCCAACAGAAGATACTGGCTTTATAGAAGTCACTTCTCATGGACCTGCTGGCGCTGGTCGTCTATATGACCTTGAAAATGCTGGTCAAATCAATGAAGTCTTTGGAGGAAATGATGCGATTGAAGCCAACCTTGCTTATATCGAAACCGCTCCAACTAACCATGTATTGTTGAAGCCTTGGGAAGAGCGCGATAAGAGTGCAGATGAAGTCATTGCAGAGATGAGTGCTAGAGCGAGTGAAATTATCTCCGCTTACACGACCTCTTTTTCAGTACGTTCTGCAGATAACCTTGATGTTGCGGACAATCTGATTCTGCAGATCACAACAGTCAACCGTGATCTGGATGAACTGTCTAATACTGCAGAAAAAGTGGTGAAGCTGCTTGAAGACTATGAAGGCCTATCGAACGTTGATAACTCAACGCATCGTGACCAGTTAAGGTTCGATTTGTCAATTGACCGTAATGCGATTGTATTATCCGGTGTTGACTACGCTAACGTTACTAATGCGATTTCAACTTTCTTAGGTTCAGTGAAAGCCGCGGATTTACAAGCCGATGATGGTTTTACTTACCCAATTCAGGTTCAGGTTAACCGTAAAGCGCTGGGGGACTTTAAAGTCTTAGATAAGCTTTATGTGAGCTCTGAATCGGGTCAGAGGTTGCCATTGTCTCAATTTGTCTCAATCAAACCAGTAACTGCAGAATCGAACATCAAAACATATGGTGGTAAGGATGCAGCGGAAATTACGGCGGACTTAGTCCCTGGTTACAGCGCAGATGATGTTCAAGCCTTCATTGATGCTCAGTTGCCAGAGTTGCTAAAAGCGGGGCAGAGCTATGAATATGACGGTGTCATTAAAGAGCTTAATGAGTCCTCTGCGGGTATGCAGATGCTATTTGGTCTGGCATTGATCTTTATCTTCCTGATCCTTGCTGCACAGTTCGAAAGCTTCGTTGACCCACTGGTTATTCTGATCACTGTTCCTCTATGTCTGGTTGGTGCGATATTAACGCTCAGTGTATTTGGGCAGAGCTTGAACCTATACTCCAAGATTGGTTTGCTGACTTTGGTAGGCTTAGTAACCAAACACGGTATTTTGATGGTAGAGTTTGCCAACCTTAAGCGTAAAGAAGGGATGGAAGTTATGGAGGCGGCATTGATGAGTGCGCGTTCTCGTCTTCGTCCTATCTTGATGACGTCTCTGACGATGATCATTGGCTCTCTGCCTCTTGCTTTAGCTGAAGGCCCCGGTTCATTAGGTCGAGTGAATATTGGCCTTGTTCTGGTGGGTGGTTTGACAATTGGTACTTTCTTCTCCTTGTTCTTTGTGCCTATGGCTTATGTCGCTGTTGCTAAAATCCGCGAAAAAAGCTTGGCGCGTAAGCAGCTTGTGGAGGGCTAAGACGTGTTAATCATTAATGAAAGTCATATTCTTGATATTGAACAGGGGTATATCCATAGTCAGGGAAGCAATGTCCGCCATCCAATTGGAATCAATGAAATTGCGTTGTTGACTTACATGATTGATCATGTCGGAGAAACGTTAACCAAGCATGAACTGATGCATGAGGTTTGGTTGAAGAGAGGTATTGTGGTTGAGAGCAGTAGCCTGCTGCACTGTATCTCAAACTGCCGACGAGCCTTGGAAGATCGTGCGGGTGAAATCATCCGCACGGTTCGTGGAACAGGTTATGAGTTTGTTGGTCGTGTTGAAAAGTATCAACCGGAGTCTAATCCAGAACCTGCTGAGGCCGCAGCCCCTGAGGTTGTCGAGGTGCCTGCTTCTTTGGCGCCAGCTAAAGAGACGTTAGGCAGTCGAATTGCGCAGTACCGTACCCAATTAATGGCCGTCGGTTTGTTTGCTTTCGGTGCTGTATCGAGTTACTTGATCGTCGAACACTCGCATTCGCCATTAGCGTACACGTCTTTCGAACAGCAAGAGTTTGCTTCTTGCTGGTTCACGCCCGAAAACAACGGAGCGAAAGTGAGCTACCAGAACGCGACGCTATATGATTTTGGTGAACTCACCTTGTTAGTGGATAGCAAAGGTCGATCTTTGAGTTTCAGTGCAGAGAGTGGAGTTGTGAGTTGTGAATAAGTTATTGACCATCATTCCTCTTATCGCTGGTGCGGTTGTCGGAGCAGCGGTGTCTTACAGTGACGATAACCAACTGAATCGTCATATGATAAGCCACACGGTGGCACATGTGACTTCAAGTGATCCAGATGATAATTTCTCTGCCACGTTGCCATTGCGTCTTGAGCTTACCTTAAAAGAGAACAGCCGTTACGATGTGTACGCGGTTTTACCGAAAAGCCGCGTGGGTTACACAGGTTCGGGTCGTTATGAACTTGATAGTGATGGTGTGTTCTTTGCTGTAGAAGAGCATGAACCGTTGGATATTGAACCTTTACGTCAAGGCATGGTTGAACAATTGTTTGTCAGGCCTGGTTCTTTTGACGGCCATATGAAAGTGGCTAAGTTGGGTGAAAATAGTGCTGCTCTGGTGGGGCACAAAGTCGTTTTGCATATGACTTATTAATCACGGGCTTTAATGGGCACAAAACGGCAACTTTTCGTTGCCGTTTTTTTTAGCTTGAGGCTGTATCTGGAGAGAATCGATAAACAATAATACCTGGTTTATTGCCTAAATATTCCAGCATCGGACTATCAACGACTTTCCCTTCCTTAGATGAAGCATGTCTCAAAAGAGGAGTGTCTCCATTTTCTATGAAAATGCCGGTATGGGATACGTCTAATCCTCGCTTATGACTATAAATGCCGATCAGGTCGCCACTTTTTAGTTCTCTAATCAAAGCGTCATCGACAAATTCACGCGGAATAAAACTGATATCTTTGTACTTTATGGGTACAGAAGGGATCCAACGTTCACCCTCTGGGGTCTTTTGGTTGATTTGCTTGACCGTCGTAACGGCTCTCGCATCTAGCTGACGGGTGACATCCTGAACATGAAATGCGCTGTCGTCTAACCAGTCAGAAAAGAAATGGCGACGTGTAATGAAATCAACGTTGCCGTAGAGATAACGTGCCAGTTTAAGGTTTTGGTCGAACTGGTTGAAGGAGTCCGAGAAGGCGAGGGAAGTCACGTAATCAAGTAGGGTAAAACAATCGACATGATTAAAGTTTTTAACCAACTCCTCCTTCTCTGAGTTGATGGAAGTGAGAGTGTTGGTTTCATAGTCGACTCCGATAAACAGCTCCGAAGTCTGAACGATACGCTCAGGTGTTGTGAGCTGATTGTCATTCTGAATCGCGGTTAGCACGTCCTGTTCGTCTATGCGTTTATCTTGAGTCACGCGTAGGTAGCTGGTGACAAGACTGCCACCAACTATAGTGATGCCGGTAATAGTTAATACCAATAGGGCTTTATTCATTCGATCATCCTTGTCTCGCCTCTTGTTTTTATCAGTTTTGATGTTGTTTCATAACTCAAACCTAACGGAGTGTTAATCTAATTAATAAATGAAATAACCTTAAAAATCGTAACTGAGGCTCATGGTTGAGTAGATTTCATCGTTAGATTGGTCGTCAGCCACTGTGGTGTTGTAGATATATTCCACATCGAAAACCAACGCCAAACTGCCCATGAGAATATTCTTCATATACGCTTTGGTGTTGTAATGGGTATTTTCTTCACCGTGCGCGACGTCAACGGCGGCCCCTACAGAAAAGGTTTCTGAAAACGATACTGAGCCATCAATATTCGAGGTTGCGATCACTTCGTAGTTGCGTAAAGAAGGGAATTCACTGTCGTTTGGCTGACGTTCAGATATTCGATAACCCGGACCGAGTGATACAGACAGTTTGGCTGTCTCTGTGTTATGCAGATAGAAACCGAGACCACTCATTAAAACCCATTGCTTGCGATATGTTCCGTATAGGTCATTCTCAAATCGTGTGGCAGCTTTTAAGAAGCTCGTCTTGGTATAATCGTAGGTTGAGCCCGCGTTGATCGTATAGCGATTGGCACCATCATCGTCGTTGTCAGCGTCTGTATAGTAACTTTCAAATCCACCTTTATGTTCCCATTGGTTCTCACTGTATTTTAAATTCAACGCAGTATTGTAAGACAGGGAGGAGCTGGTGTTTTCAGTGTAGATAAAGCCCAGTTTTGTTTGAGCTGTAAAAGGGTCTTTAGGAAGTGTCTCTTCAACCTCCGCATTAACTGTACTCGTACTTAGAGCGGCAGCAAGAGCAATAATTAACTTTGTTTTCATGAGAATAAAACAGTTCTTGAACAATATTTGCTCATTATGTTTGCCCACCTGAAAATGTTAACTGAATCATCATGAATAATGATTTGTCTCAGTGCTGTTGTTCTCAAATGATGTAAATGAAAGGCGCCGTTTAGAGCGAACGTACATAAAGATGTGGCGGCTGAAATCGGTTCAGATATGAAAAAGAGCAGGAGCCTGCTCTTGAGTTTTTAGTCGTTTTAGTGGGTGATTTTTAGCGATAATATGGCTTTCAGCCCTCCCATAGAACTTCGATCTAGTGTCAATTTACCGCGATAACTGTGGGCCATTTCACTGACAATGTTCAAGCCTAACCCTGTACCTGGAGTCGTTTCATCTAGACGAACCCCGCGTTTGGTGACTTGTTCGAGTTTTTCATCAGGGATGCCTTTACCATCATCTTCAACAATGATGTCGATGGTTTCTGTATTGTGGTGATTTTGAGCGGAGTGAATGCGAATGATACTGTTAGACCACTTGTAAGCATTTTCCAAAATATTACCTATCATTTCATCCAAGTCGGTTTTATCTACGGCGGTAACTAACTCTGAGTCCAGTTCGTTGATCAAAGTAATATCACGCTCTGCATAGACTTTGTCGAAAGCCATTGAGATCGCATCCACACGTTTAGAAGGGTAGGATTTAACCGATAAAATGTTCTTAGAGCCCGCCATTCGAGCTCGGCCTAAGTGATAGTCAATCTGGTTTTGAATTTGATCGAGCGAAGGTTGAAGCTGTTGCTTTGTGTGTTCGTCTTTGTTGGCGACCTCATTTTTAAGGACAGAAAGTGGAGTCTTCAGTGCATGGGATAAATTCCCCGCATGGTGACGAGCCCGTTCTAACAACTCTTGATAGTGGAAAACCAAGGCATTTAAATCCGAAACGACAGGAGCGACTTCACGCGGATAATCTTCTTCAAGCTGGGTCTTTTTACCTGAACGCAGTTGAGAGAGCTCTTTGTGCATCTTGGTGAGTGGGCTCAGAGACCACTGCACTTGAATAATGATAAGGGTCAGGATGCCAAGATAAAGTAGGGCGAGTATAACCCAAAGTTGGCCCATCAGACTGCGTACCGTGTCTTCTATCGGTTGTTCATCAATACCGATAGTGACTTCAATTGGGCCATCATAATCTGGGTAGTACAGTGTGGACTCAATGTAAATGAGCTTTTCACCTCGTGCACCCAGCAAATCATGCTTGCCTTTTGGGGTTAGCACTTTATCCCATAGGGAGCGAGAGCGCAGTAAGTCTTTATCTGTTTTGGCGGACCAGTAAAGTCCACTGTATGGGCGGTTGAACCTTGGGTCCGAGAGAGGAGTGGTGATGGTTACATTGCCTTCCTCATCCGCCTCAATCGTAGCCGCGATCTCATCCATGTAAGTAGCAAGCTGAATTTTAGCGTCATCTTCCATGTAGACGTAAACTTGAGAAGGTACTGTAACACCTGCTGCGATGATCATGGCTGTTAGCCAGACAACAGCGGCCAGCACTAGACGGCTCTTTAGACTGAGCCGTTTGAGTAAATGCGTTTTTTTATTCGGCATTAAGCTGATACCCCAGCCCTCGTACTGTTTTGATGACTTTAGGGGCTATTTTTTTGCGAATGCGGCCAATAAACACTTCGATGGTATTTGAATCGCGGTCAAAGTCTTGTTTATAGATGTGCTCTACCAACTCGGTACGAGAAATAACCTTCTCAGGGTTATGCATAAAGTAAGCAACAACTTTGTATTCGAGTGCGGTTAGGTCAACGGCTTGGCCTTGCCACATGACTTTAGATGAGCGTGTATCTAAGCTGAGGTTGCCGACTTGCATAACCGGTGAGGCATTACCCGAGGCTCGGCGAAGCTGGGCGCGAATGCGAGCGATCAGTTCAACCATTTCGAAAGGTTTGGTCTGGTAGTCGTCTGCACCTGCATTAAGGCCTTCAACGCGTTGAGTTAGGGTATCACGCGCGCTCAGAATAATGACGGGTGTGTTGATGTTTTCATCTCGGATACCTTTTAGGACGGTCAAACCATCAAGCTTTGGTAGGCCAAGGTCGAGTACAATCGCATCCCATTCTTCGGACGTCGCACGATAGAGTGCATCAATGCCATCTGCTGACAGTTCAGGTACCCAACCGTTCTGTTCAAGGGCTTCTATGATTTGTTCTCCAAGACGAGGTTCATCTTCCACTACAAGTATTTTCATGGTGTTCTTCTTTTAGTTCTTAAGAGCTTGTTTGAAATTGCGGCCTTTGATGAGCATCATCTCGAGCGTTTTCGCGTTGTACTCAACTTTGATGATGTTGTTGTTGTAATTTAACTTTAGTTCGTAAATCCAGATGTCATCATCTTCTTCAAGTTCGACTTTGATAATGCGTCCGCGAAGGTCTTGTTCTACTGCAGCATAAAGATCGGAAAAGGGACGAATATAACCTTTACGAACAGCGTCATAAACTTCATCTTGATCTTCTTCGAATTCAATTTCTGTCCCGGCTTTATGGACATCTTGCACGAGAGCGTGCCCATCATGGTGCTTGTCCGCATAGGAGGGATAAGCAAGCACAACACAAAATGTGACGGCAAGGGCGCAGACTAACTGCTTATGATACATAGTGTTACCTTCTCGGAAATTCTATGGCTGAGTATAATAAATCTTTTCTGAATACAAAGTGAATAATATTGACGGAGCCGCTTAGTTGGTCAGCTCATCCTCAAAGATTTTATCGCGCATTTTCCAGAACCGGCCAGCTTTACGCGCGATCACAAACTGGGGTGGGCGGAAACGATGTTGATTATTGACCACTTTGGCCGGAGAAGTCTCATCAAAAGGACGATGTTTATCAGCGAGATGCGGGCGAACAAACATATCCTTGAATGTCTGTTTCTGTTTCTTGGTCGTTAAAGACCAGAATTCATGCACTTGAGCTTGGTTTTCTCCCACATAGGAAACCTTGAGGCTGCTTTTGCCTTTATCATCTTTGTGAACACTCAAATCCATCGACAGGCACTCGAATACCAAGGCGTCTTTTAAATTTAACGCCTCTTTAAGCTTCTTATCGGGATCCACTAAGGTGGCATCGCATTCGTGACAAATTCGCGCAGCAATGTCATTGTCTGCGCCGCACTCGCCGCAGTATTTGGCGCGGAAACGATAGTTACAGTGTTCTCGTTCACCTGTCTCTTCGTCTTCGAAAAAGCCCTGACATTTTCGGCCATAATGTTCAACTAAGAAGCCATTGTTATCCAGTTTTCCCCAGAAATTGTTGTTAAAGCCACAAGCCGGGCAGGGGATGGTAATGATTTCGCTGTCGGAGTCAGGTTTGGCATCACCCACTTCAGGCTGATAGAGATCGTAGCTGTTGCTTGCATAATCCAATACCAGACACTCTTCTTTGCCCGGAGAAAGACGCAGCCCTCGTCCAACGATTTGTTGATACAAGCTGATTGACTCTGTTGGGCGCAGAATTGCTATCAGGTCGACATGAGGAGCATCAAATCCTGTGGTCAATACGGATACATTCACCAAGTACTTAATTTTACGGTCTTTAAAATCTTGGATGATGGTGTCGCGCTCAGGTGTTGGGGTGTCGCCAATCACAAGAGCAGTTTGGCCCTCAGGAAGCAAACCATAGATTTCTTGAGCATGTCTAACCGTTGCCGCGAAAACCATAATGCCTTGTTTGTCTTTCGAGAGGTGAATAATTTGCTCGACAATCTGAGGGGTCGCCCGCTTGGCTTTGTCGATCACCATGTCCAGCTCCGCTTCTTTGTAGCGGCCTGTCGTCGCTGGTTTAAGCTGTGAGAAGTCATAGCTAAGCACAGGAGCGTCCATCATGCGAGCAGGGGTGAGGAACTTTTCATCAAGCAAATAACGAATAGGCAGCTCGAAAATGCAGTCTCGAAAGAACCTAGGCTCTTCTGTTCTGACTAGGCCGCGTGTGTGATATTGGTAAATCCAACCCATGCCAAGTCGGTAAGGCGTGGCGGTTAAACCGAGCACTTTGATGCCCGGATTCAGCTCACGTAGGTGAGAAATCACTTTCTGGTAGCTGGTGTTTTTGTTATCCGGAACGCGGTGGCACTCGTCAATCACCAGTAGCGAGAATTGGTTTTTGAAGTCATCAAGGTTTCTGACCACAGACTGAACTGATGCAAACACCACTTGTTGGTCAGTTTCTTTGCGGCCTAAACCCGCAGAGTAGATTGACCCTTTGAGATCGTACCCTTCGTATTTAGCGTGGTTTTGTTCCACCAGCTCTTTGACGTGCGCCATGACCAACACTCGTCCCTTAGCCAGTCTGGCGAGCTCAGCAATAACCAGACTTTTTCCTGCTCCTGTTGGTAGCACAAGGACGGCTGGGCTCGAGTGTTTACGGAAATAGTGGATAACGGCTTTCACCGAGTCGGCTTGGTATGGGCGGAGTGTATACATAAATTGTGTGAAATAGCTCAACTATTTAGTCTAGTGGCTCTATAATACCTCACCTGATTAAGATGAGGTATTCATGCGTTTAGATAAATACTTGTGTGATGCACTGGGTGCGACACGTAAAGAAGCAACAAAAATCATTAAAAGTGGTGACGTCACCGTCAACGATATCGTGCAGAAAAGTGGTGCAGTGAAAGTGACGGACGACTGTATTGTCGAATGGCAAGGACGTGAGATTCAGAAACCGGGTCCTCGTTACATCATGTTGTTTAAACCCGATGGTTTTGTCTGTTCGCATGAAGATGGATTTAATCAAACAGCCTTTATGTTACTCGACGAAGTGAAGATGGAAGATCTTCATTTTGCAGGGCGCTTAGATGTAGATACAACAGGTCTAGTGTTGATCACCGATGATGGTCAGTGGTCACACCGTATTACTTCGCCGAAACACAAGTGTGAAAAAACTTATCGCGTTTGGCTGGTTGACCCGATTGGGGCTGATTATGTGGCACAGTTTGAGCAGGGTATTGAACTTCGCAATGAAAAGGCGGCCACTTTGCCAGCGAAACTGGAAATTGTTGATGAAGAAGAAAAAGAAGTACTGCTGACCATCACCGAAGGGAAATACCATCAGGTAAAACGCATGTTTGCGGCGTTGGGTAATAAAGTAGAGCACCTACACCGTGAACGTATCGGCAATATCATTCTGGATGACGAGTTGGAACCTGGTGAATATCGCTACTTAACGCAAGAAGAAATTGAATCAGTCTGGAACTAATCATCTAAGTTGGAAATAGTTTAGTTCCTACTAGGAACTAGTCTTTTATAGAGATATCGCTCAGTATAGATCGGCTACAAGACTCGTGGATGCGAGTCTCTCTTTTCTGTTTGGTTGCAGCACGGAAGCTGCATATCTAACGCAACCGAGTAGGAGATTTATGTCTGATACTGCATTAGAGCAAACCAAAGCACCCCAAATCACTTTTCTTCTTTTTCTTGTTCTGGGTGCCATCGGCGCATTGACGCCACTAGCCATCGACATGTACTTGCCCGCGATGCCGACCATCGCCCGTGACCTAGGCGTGGCAGACGGGGCAGTGCAAATTACTTTAACCGCATATACCGCAGGTTTTGCCATTGGTCAGTTGATTCATGGTCCACTCGCTGACAGTTATGGCCGTAGGCCCGTTCTGATCTTAGGTGTTTTGTTTTTTGGACTTGCATCTGTAGTGAGTGCCACCACAACGGGCATAGAAGCCCTAACTTGGGTACGTACAGCACAAGGCTTTGCGGGCGCAGCGGCGGCTGTCATCATTCAGGCTGTGGTTCGCGATATGTTTGATCGCGAGGATTTTTCTCGTGCTATGTCGTTTGTGACCTTAGTTATTACCATTGCCCCTTTGATAGCCCCTATGATTGGGGGGTATGTGGCGGTTTGGTTTGGCTGGCGTGCGATTTTCTGGATTCTAGCTGCATTTGCTGCGGTAGTGATTGCATTAGTCCTTTGGAAAATCCCAGAAACGTTAAGTAAAGAGAATAAGCAACCGTTTCGATTTGCTACCACAATGCGTAACTATGTCCGCTTATGTCGAAACCCGATTGCCATGGGATTAATTCTGTCTGGTTCATTTTCGTTTGCAGGTATGTTTGCGTTTCTCACCGCAGGTTCGTTTGTCTATATCGATATTTATGGCGTGCAACCTAATCATTTCGGCTATTTGTTTGCACTGAACATCGTGGCGATGATCATTATGACAACGATTAATGGCCGTCTGGTGAAGAAGGTCGGCTCCCATGCCATGCTCAGATTTGCTCTTTTGGTACAACTTATCGCTGGATTGGGACTATTTTTGGGTTGGATGCTTGACCTAGGACTGTGGGGCACTGTACCTTTCGTGGTCCTTTTCATTGGTACCTTGTCGACCATTGGTAGTAATACCATGGGCTTATTACTCAGTGGATACCCAGCTATGGCAGGTACGGCTTCTTCACTAGCAGGAACGCTTCGCTTTGGCACAGGTTCTATTATTGGGGTTGTGGTTGCTGTGTTGCCAGATGGCGTCACTTGGCCAATGATTACTGTTATGACGGCGTGTTCAATTCTGTCCGCCGCATTTTACTGGATATTTGGAACAAAGGCGTAATGTCTCAGTACACTGTTGAAATTCAAAACTTGGTCAATAGCGCTCTAGAAGAATTGGCCGCCGATCATAAATCAGGTAAAGCCGTGGATGCGCCTGTGGCGAACAATCATTATCTGGTGCGTTGGGTGACTCGTGCTCTCAAATCACAACGCTTCCATCGCTGCGTGGTTGATGATCTCACTCGCTGGCAAAAAGCGGGGCGCTCAAAAGGTAACGAAGCTGGGCTGATGTTTACCTTCCAGCGTATTTCTAAGTTTTATGCTGACTTTTTCCCTCAAGGGGAAGCAGAGCGAGTGATTAAGGACAGTGAAATCAACACATTTCTTGATCAGATGGAAGAAGATGGTTGGGAAGTGTCAACGTCAGAGCCGCTTCTTAACTGCGGTAAAGTTCAGATTTTTACTGAAGGTCCAAACTCTTTCGCGTTGTGCACTAACCAGTGTGACGACTGCTTTGACGGCGAAACACTGATAAAGCCAATGAGTTGGTTTGTTCGTGGTAACCACGCGCAGTTTGTTGAAAAAGCATCAGCCGCAGGGTTCATGCTACACAAGATTACCGACTACAAATCAAACGTTAAGTACCATGGCGAGTATCTGGTTTATCCAGGTAACCAAGGAAATCATTTGGCTGAGATTCCAATCGGTTATCAAGTTTAGCTTGCTGTGCTTTTGGATTAGAAAAGAGCTTCCGTTAAGGAAGCTCTTTTGCTTTTCGAACAATGGCTTTCACCATGCCTTTAAATATAAACAGATGTGCAGGCATCATGGCAAACCAGTAAAGTAAGCCTCGTAGCCCTTGCGGGTGCCACCAGGCCGTTACGGTTAGCCTGCGCTTTTCTCCTAGATCTTCTAATAGGAACTCTAAGCGCCCTAGGCCAGGGCCTTTCATACCAAACAATAGTGACAGAAATTGCTCTTTTTCGCAGCGAATCACTTTCCAAGAGTCAATATAATCACCCACTTGCAACTCTGGCCCAGGAGGAGAGCGCCGCACCGGTCGCCCCCCGCCAAAAAACAGATCGAGCCACTCCCTTGTACGCCACATTAGGTTGGCAAAAAAGTATCCCTCTTTTCTGCTGCCAATTTGCTTAATCACCTTCCATAGTTGCTCAAAACTCAAGTCTGTTTCTATGCTGGCGCCAGTTTGTTTGGGGTAATAGCCGTAGCCTGCTTGCCAGCGGGTCAATGCAGCAGGATCGAAGCCCCAGACTTCACTGCGAACAAAATGACCTTCTTCGTCGATGCTTTTTTTAACCATTTGTTCGTAGCCGATAAGTGTTTGAGGGTAGCGTTGACGAATGTCATCTGACTCGGCGATAAAATCGTGTTCTAGACCAGAGAGCAACGCGGCACCTATGCTTGATGGAACTGAAGTGACAATGCCCAGCCAATGTGATGCGAGTTGGGGCGTCAGCAATGATGTTGACCAGAGCTTGATAGGTTTTCTAATTACGGCGCTAATGGTTTCAAATTGTTCTCGATAGCTAAGAGTATCCGGCCCTCCCACTTCGTAAAGCGCATGGCTGGTAGGGGATTCTTCGACCAGCTTTAGCAAGTAGTGATTGAGGTTTTCTAAAGCGATAGGGTTGGCTTTAGAGTCGACCCATTTCGGAGTGATAAGTAGAGGCATGTTATAGACAAAGTCTCGCATAATCTCAAATGCGGCAGAGCCGGGGCCTATAATCACTCCAGCTCGGAGTTCAGTCACGGGTACGCCTGCTTTGCGAATAATGTCGCCTGTCATTCGGCGTGCTTTGAGATGCTCGGAATTACCTGTCTGAGGTTGAATTGCGCTGAGATAGATAACGTGTTTGATATGGCTGTCTTTTAAGGCCAGTTTGAAGTTTTCAGCGAGGGAGAGTTCGTATTCAAGGAAGTCATGGCCGTGTGCCATCCCATGCACCAAGAAATACACGATCTCAAACTCTGGTACAGTACGCAGTGTTGCTTCTTGATCAGCGAGATCAAGATAAATGAGTTCAAGGTTGGGGTGGGGAGTAACTCGTGCTTTCAAATACTCAATTTGCCGAGCCGCTGCTGTTACATGATAGCCTTTGTTACATAATTGAAGTAGCAATTGCGAACCCACGTAGCCGGATGCGCCCAGTACTAGCACTTTTTTCATCTCGACCCCTTATTAATAATATGGTTTATGAGCAAGGCTGATCATATAATAAACGGTATATTTTTCCCTTTCTATCATAGTGTTGTCGTTTGAGGTGAGTAATTGAGCACGGTCTCACAGATTCTATTCCATACACGCGGTGAGTTTTTGCGACGAATGATCGCTATCGCCTTACCCATTACGCTTCAAAGCATCATGTTCTCCAGTCGTGGCCTAGTGGACGTATTAATGCTTGGCCAATTAGGCGAAGCCGAGATCGCTGCGGTCGGCGTAGCAGCCAGAGCTACGTTTGTTACTACTATCATGCTAGTAGGAGTAACGACTGGTGGGGCTTTGCTTACGGCTCAATACTGGGGGGCGGCAGATCGGCAAGGCGTCAAAGAAAGTACCGCTCTAACTTGGCTGGTAGCAATGATTTTTGCTGCGTTTACTGTGGTGATTTTCATCCTGTTCCCGAGCGAAATTATGTCTTTGACCACCGAATCTCAGGAAGTTAATCAGTTAGGTAGTCAGTACTTGGTGATCACAGCAGTGACCATGTTTGCAGTAGCCTGTGTGGCCAGTATGTCTGTCGGTCTGCGTTCGATGCACAAACCCGGTATCAGTACCTTTTTCAGTGGTATTGGTATTGTGTCCAATATTTTTCTTAACTGGGTGTTGATCTTCGGTAAGTTGGGCTTCCCTGCAATGGGAATAAAAGGTGCCGCCATAGCAACTGTGATGAGCGGAGCGATTGAAGTAGCCACGTTGTTTGGTTATATCTACGCGAAAAAGCATCTTCTAGCGTTTGGAATTCAAGACCTAAAAGCAGTAGTGGAGTGGTCGCGAGTTGTACGTTTTCTAAAGCTTTCTCTGCCCACCACGTTTAATTTCCTTGCTTGGGCGGGTGGGCTGTTTGCCTATCACGCCATTATGGGTCAGTCCGGTGTTCAAGGTCTTGCTGCGTTGTCTGTGATGTCTCCCGTTGAGTCCATTGCTTTGGCATTACTGATCGGCATGTCCAATGCAGCAGCGGTGTTGGTCGGTAACCAAATCGGAGCAAAGCACTATGAGGCGGTTTACTATCAGGCGATTGGCATGACCATACTGAGTTTGATGGTTGGCATTGTCGTTGCCTTGATCTTGTACTTATGTCAAGGCGTGGTGCTCGATGCTTTTAGCGCACTGACCGATGAGACTCGTGAACTGGCCGAGAAGTTTATGGTGATTCTCTGTTTTGGCATCATTTTACGTTCAGTCCCGATGATGGTGATCGTTGGTGTGCTCAGAGCGGGGGGAGATGTAAAGTTCTGCCTCTATCAAGACTTGATTGCTCAATGGCTAATTGGCATACCCCTAGCAGCATTTGCGGCCATTGGCTTAGGTTGGGAGCCTGAGTGGGTTTTCCTACTCTTTTTAACAGAAGAAGCCATTAAATGGGGCGGCTCTTTGTATAGAATGAAAACCCAACGCTGGATGAAGAATTTGATCGAAAATTAGACATGAATCGTTCATCTGATGTGTTTTGATGCATATCTTGTGATCCAGTATCCAAAATACTTTCTCCCAGCGTGGTTTTAGTGTAGATTCACAGTCCAATTTTGAACGATTAAGAGACTTTTAATGCTTCAGCTAACAGACCTATGTAAAGGCTATGTCGATGGTGGTGAGTTTCACCCTGTCTTACAAGGTGCTGAGTTGACATTAGAACAAGGTGATCAAGTCGCTTTGATGGGCGAAAGTGGTTCTGGCAAGAGTACGCTACTGAATTTGATCGCGGGCTTGGATACGGTCGATTCAGGAGAAATATGGTTTCCTAACTTCTCCATGCATGAAATCGCTGAAACGAAACGTACGGCCTATCGACGAAATAATATTGGTCTTATCTTTCAGCAGTTTAACCTGCTTCCCACCCTTAATGTCGCTGACAATATTCGCTTCTGTCGACAGCTTAAAGGGCTTCCTGAGGACAAAGGGCTATGGCGCCAGATCCTCTCTGCTCTCGATTTAATGCCATTACTTGGGCGTTACCCTGAAGAAGTTTCAGGTGGCCAGCAGCAACGAGCCGCTATTGCTCGTGCGCTTTATATGGAACCCAAGATTTTGTTGGCCGATGAACCAACGGGAAGCCTTGACGAGCGTAATGCTGAAGCGGTTATGCGCCTTCTTACCACACTGACTCGCCAGTTGGAATGCACATTATTGCTCGTGACACACAGTGAGCGTGTTGCCGAACATATGGAAGGGAGAATTCGTCTTCAAGGAGGGCAGCTTCATGTTATGGCCCGTAGTTAAAGCACTGCTTGGGCACTACAGACGCTATCCTTTTCAAATTCTTCTTGTCTGGCTTGGTCTTACGTTGGGTGTATCGCTGTTAGTGGGAGTAACCTCTATCAATGAACACGCTAGACAAAGTTATGAGCACGGTGAAAAACTTTTCTCTAATCCTCTTCCTTATCGTATACGCCCTAAACATGTGACCAATAAAATCCCACAGGGCTTTTATGTTCAGCTTCGCCGTGATGGGTTCAACCAATGTGCTCCCTTTGAAAGTCTGCGCGTGAGCATGGCCAATGGTACAGACCTTATGTTAGTGGGAGTGGATCCAGTTGCGATGCTGCAGTTCCATCCGGCGACCAGCATAAATGACTTCTCTTCTCTTAAGTTAATGAACAGCCCATATCCAATTATGGTGAGTTCAGATCTTGCGGCACATATGAAATGGCAAGATAACGATTTTATCGTCTTGAGTGATGGCAGCAAATTAGGCCCTATCGTTGTTGATACGCAAGAGCGGTTAAATGGTACTCGAATTATTGCTGATATCTCTTTACTACGTATGCTAGAAAGAAGTTCAGGTATTTCTGTCATTGCATGCGGAGAGATGCCCCCTGAAAAGCTTGCTCGTTTGAAAGAGTACCTGCCTAATGGCATGAGTATCATGCGTAATTCTCGTGCAGAGTTGGAGTCGCTGACGAAGGCTTTCCACATGAATTTAAGTGCAATGGGGATGTTGGCGTTTTTAGTTGGTCTTTTTATCTTCTATCAAGCGATGTCATTATCTCTGACTCAAAGACAGCCTTTGGTCGGTGCGATGCGCCAGACTGGGGTCTCGGGGTGGCAGTTGGCGAAAGCTTTGTGTATGGAGCTTTTGGTTCTCATTCTGGTTAGTTGGCTTTGTGGAAGTGTCCTTGGCATTTTACTTGCCAACCAGTTGATTCCATCGGTATCAGCCAGCTTGGGTGATCTTTATGATGCCAACGTTGGGTTACTCATCGCGTGGAGTTGGAAGTCGAGCATTTACAGTCTATATATGACAGTGATTGGTGCTTTTGTTGCCTGTGCCTGGCCGCTGGTACGCTTGTTACGAGCGCAGCCAATTCGATTAACTGCTCGTCTATCATTGGTTCGTTTTGCAGGCATTGAGTTTGCCATTCAGGCTTTATTAGCGTGCGCATTATGTGTTGCTGCAATTGCGATTTATCAAGCTCCTCAAACTCAGGAGTCTGGCTTGGCAATCATTGGGTTAATGCTATTGAGTGTCGCCTTATTTACGCCGTATCTGATATGGAAAGTTTTCGATGGTCTTTCTTATTCTCTTAAATGGGTGAAGATTCGTTGGTTCTTTGCCGATGCTGCCGCTAGCATGAGCTATCGTGGAGTGGCAACCATGGCATTTATGTTAGCAATGGCTGCTAATATCGGCGTTGAAACCATGGTGGGGAGTTTTCGTGACACCACTGATAAATGGTTAAGCCAACGTCTAGCTGCTGATTTATATATCTACCCCAATAATAGTGCGGCTGCACGCATGAGTGGCTGGCTCTCTAAACAACCGGAAGTGGATTCTGTTTGGTGGCGCTGGGAGAAAGAAGTCAACTCCAACAAAGGTGTACTTCAAGTAGTCAGCACTGGCGCTTCAGAAGGCGAGTTGGCTTCTCTTACGGTCAAGCTGGGTATTCCTAATTACTGGTATCATCTCCATCATTCTAAAGGCGTGATGATCAGTGAATCGATGGCGTTAAAGCTTGGTATCCGTCCGGGTGATTACATTGATTTATCGGGCAAGTTGGGACAAGGCTGGCAAGTGGTTGGCGTCTATTACGACTACGGTAACCCGTATAACCAAGTACTGCTTTCCCACCGAAATTGGTTGTATGCGTTTGCAGGAAATGGGACGGTAGCACTTGGCGCTGTCCTCAAGGATGGTGTTAACTCTATTGGTCTTAAACGACGTATGGAATCTGTATTCCGTTTGAATTCAGAGCGTATTTTCGATAATGGCCACATCCATAAGCAGGCAATGAGAGTGTTTGACCGAACCTTCTCCATTGCAGATACACTCGGCAATATTACATTGATTATTGCTGTGTTTGGTATTTTCTTTGCGACCGTAGCTGGCGAAGTATCGAGGCAAAGGCACGTGTCCTTACTGCGTTGTTTAGGCATGTCTGGTAAGGAGCTAGTTGTAATGGGAGGGCTGCAGTTGTTTGTCTTCGGTGCCATATCTATATTAATCGCATTGCCGCTCGGACTCGCTTTAGCCAACTTGGTTGTGGATATTGTTATAAAGCAATCTTTCGGCTGGACACTTGAACTGAAAATGATTCCTGAAGAGTATTTCCAGACCAGTTTAATGGCGATGGGCTCATTGATGTTGGCAGGAGCGCTACCTGTGTTGAGGATGATTCGAAATACGCCAATGAAATCGCTAAGGGATGCGTTATAAATGCGAAAATCAGTCCAAGCCAAAGTGATTGGCGTATTGATGCTGCTTATTTTTGCAGGTGTTATTGCTGGAGGAGTGTACCTTTGGTTCTATCTTGCTCCTCCGGTTACTCAGCAGGGCTCTGTTGAGAATGTGATGCAATCTAGATCGACCCAGGTGTTTGAGCCCGTATTACCAAATATCCCAGTTAAAATACCCCAAGACTTTCGCTTTCATGATGAGTATCAGCATGAATGGTGGCACTTTTTCGCTAATGTTGAAGATATCAATGGCAAACAATACGGCATTCAATGGAGCTACTTCAGAGTGGCGATGGATGATAGAGAAGGAATGGGTTGGCAAAACCCTCAACTTTATGTATCCCACGTTGTTGTATCGGATAAAGACAAAGTATGGAAAGAGCAAAGGCTCGCTCGTGGCGGTATTGGTCAAGCGGGTATGGCTAATCGGCCTTTTCGTCTCTGGATTGATAACTGGTCTTGGCGCTCGCTAGGGCAAACTCCGTTCCCGGGACAGTTGAGTGCCGCGAGCGATAGTTTCAATGTTCAGCTAAAAGCCGTGGCTCATGGGCCTTATGTATTACCGGGTGATAAAGGCTACGTTGAAAAACACGATCTTCTGCCGATTGCGTCTTACAACCTCACCAGCCCATTTATTAAAGTAAAGGGTGCTCTTCAATTAGATTCAGGTCTGTTGGTTCCTGTTGAGGGTAGCGCTTGGATGAGCAAGGAATGGGGTAGTGGTCTCATTGTTGAGGGGCAAAAAGGCTGGGATTGGTTTGTCTTTCATCTTGATGATGAAACGACGTTATCAATTAGTCGTTATCGCCATGCCCAGCAATTACCTTATTTATTTGGCACACTGTCTCGTAATGATGGAAAGGTGGTTAATCTATCAGCAGAAGATATAACTATCGAACCTCATGAATCGACTCTATTTAGCAACGGAAAACGCATCCCGCTACATTGGGATATTCATATCCCTCGATATGATATTAAACTGACAACTCAGGCGCTTAACCAACAGCTCTGGCTACCGTTCGTAGTTCCTTATTGGGAGGGGCCAATTCAAACGACGGGCACTCATAAGGCGAAAGGTTTTATGCAGTTGACAGGTTACTAAGTAAAAACGAACGACTAAGTGACTAAAACGCAGTTTCTCACTATTTGAGGAACTGCGTTTTTTGTTGGTGTTGGTAATTTTTTTAATTTACCTATAATTACTTAAGGAATAAGCGTTGCATTAGAGTGTTTATATCGAAAATTCCGAAGTTAAACATCCAAACAAGCGATTTTTCCTGAAGAATCGATATCTATAAACTCAGCTCTATTCTTTGTTCATCGTTTATTAACATAATAAATAAAAGGACGATATCATGAGTGATATTATTCGCGATTTCTTCAAAATGGAGTCAGCAGGGGGAATTCTTCTCGTTATCGCTGCTGCAATCGCAATGACTATAGCTAACACGCCACTTAACGATACTTATCAAACAGTGTTGCATTCTTATGTGTTTGGCATGTCGGTTTCACATTGGATTAATGATGGCCTGATGGCCGTATTCTTCCTTCTTATTGGTCTGGAAGTTAAGCGTGAGCTTCTTGAGGGGGCTTTGAAATCTCGTGAGACCGCGATTTTCCCGGCGATCGCTGCTGTAGGCGGTATGCTCGCACCAGCCCTTGTCTATGTTGCCTTTAACTACAGTAATGCTGAAGCCATTCAAGGTTGGGCTATTCCTGCTGCAACCGACATTGCTTTTGCGTTAGGTATTATGGCATTGCTGGGTAAGCGTGTCCCAGTCAGCCTGAAGGTATTCTTACTGGCACTGGCTATCATTGACGACCTTGGTGTTGTTGTCATTATCGCGCTTTTCTACACAGGTGACTTATCAACTTCTGCGCTTGCAGTTGGTTTTGCTATGACCGCAGCGTTGTTTATGCTCAACTCGAAGAAGGTCACTAAGTTAACACCGTATATGATCGTCGGGGCAATACTCTGGTTTGCTGTGCTCAAGTCTGGTGTGCATGCGACGTTAGCGGGTGTAGTCATAGGTTTTGCGATTCCTCTTAAAGGAAAACAAGGTGAGAGGTCTCCACTCAAACATATGGAGCACGCACTCCACCCATACGTAGCCTTTGGTATCCTTCCAGTATTCGCTTTCGCTAATGCAGGTATTTCTCTTGAAGGGATTTCTGTCGAAGGACTGACTTCAATGCTACCTCTAGGGATTGCTCTTGGTCTGCTGCTTGGTAAGCCTTTGGGAATCTTTAGCTTTAGTTGGATTGCCGTTAAGGCGGGAGTGGCGAAGTTGCCAGAGGGGATCACTTTCAGACATATCTTTGCGGTCTCTGTGTTGTGTGGTATTGGATTTACGATGTCGATTTTTATCTCATCACTGGCATTTGGCCCAGTTAACGCAGAGTTTGATACTTATGCGAGGCTCGGGATATTGATGGGCTCAACGACGGCCGCGATAATAGGCTACGTACTACTGCATATCTCTTTACCAAAAAAGACAGCGCTGGCAGATAAGCCAGCGACTGAAGCTAATCACTAGACCTATTTACTAGTATAAAAAGGCCCCGTTGTGAAAACATCGGGGCTTTTACTTATGAATCTTTCTAGCGTTCTATTGTTGAAAATATGGTCCACTCTTCAACCACTTTTTCTGTTAGTCCCACAACAGTGGCTGTAACTCGTCTGTTCAGTGCATGATCTAATTCTTCTTGACCATCAGACTCTAGATGAGTTGAGCCGAAACCAACGATAGTCACCCTCTCTGGTTTGATTCCATAAGAAAGCAATTGTTGTTCTACCGCGAAAGCTCGTTTTTTAGATAGCTGAAAATTATAGTCAGGGTTGCCAGTCTTACTAGCATAGCCTTGGATTTCAATAGAAGCCGAACGATATTTCTCCATAAAATCTGCCATCGCACGGATTTGATCTGAAAAAACTGGGCTTACATCATAGGAATCATTGGCAAATAAAATCCTTAGTTGCCGCTCTTCCTCTTTAAGGACTTCCAAGCTACAGCCATCATTGTCGATTTGAGCACCTATTGGTGTGTCCGGACAGAGATCTCGTGCATTGACGACACCATCACGATCATCATCGGTTAAATCAGATGTCTGTTCGGCATTTGGTGTTTGAATGTATTCATACTGATCATCATAAGCGAGAATGTGAAAAGACAATGAGGCGCCTAAAAATGGCAATGAATAAAGAATGGGGCGTTTCATAATCAGTACTCCACTTTTTCAGTCCACTCTATAGGGATATCAACAAGTAAAGCGTTGAGTAAATTTCCTGTCGCATTCATGACTCTATATTTGGCGTACTGTTCCGAATAATGGGCGTCTAGATAATCTTTACGAGCTTCGAATAGTTCATTCTCTGTGTTGAGGAGATCGAGCAATGTTCTCTGACCGATACGATACTGCTTTTCGTAAGCAATGACTGTCGCAGAGGCCGAGTCAACGTGATCGGCTAAAAATTTCTTTTGCTGTAACGTTAAATCAAGTGCGCTCCATGATAAGCGTAAACTCTCTTCCACTTGGCGGTAGGAATTGTCTCTCAGGTCTTTAGCTTTATTGAGCTGGTATGCTGCTCTCTCTGACAAGTCACTATCGGAGCCTCCATTGAATAAGTTGTACCTCAACCTCAGCATAGCGAGAGATTCATTACTACTTCCAACATCACCACCCGCATCATCTCTCCAAGTTTGACTCGCTTCTACAGATAAAGTGGGGTAGTGGTTACCTTTCGATTGTTTGTATTGATACCTTGCGGAATCTACATCTGCTTTTGATACTTGAATTACAGGGTGTTGTTCAAAAGCCACTTTGATTGCTTCATCTAAAGAGAGTGGAATCTTTGATTCATCCGCTCTCGGGTAAATAAGGCTAAGAGGGGCCTGTCCAACAAGGCGTCTAAACTGTGTGTGGGTGTCGATGAGGTTGTTTTGTGCGGCGAGTAGATTACCATGGGCTTTGGCGAGTCTTGCTTCAACTTGGAAGACGTCAGCGGTGGAACCTATTCCAGATTCTGCTCGCCTTTTGATATCTTTATAGATGTCTTTGTGTACCGCGAGGTTTTTTTCAGATAGTTTTAATACTTCAGTGGCTTTAATTGACTCTAAGTAAATGTCAGTGACTCTTAATGCTATGTCTGAAGCATCTGCTAGTAACTGAAGCCTTATCGACTCAGCATCAGCTGCTGTTCTATTTATATCGTTGATGGTGGAACTGCCGTCCCATAACAATTGAGTCAAGCTTAAGGTTGCTTCCTTTCGAGTCAAATCCGTATCATTCTGACCTGTTGAATCGGCGGGATCGATTCCTTCATAACCTATACCAGCATCTAAATCTATTGACGGTAGATAAGCGCCACTGGACGCATCTGCTTGCTTTATAGCGCTTTGATACTCATTGAAAGCGCTTTTTATTTCGGGATTGCTAGCTAATGTAATAGCGACGGCTTGCTCGAGGGTTTGACCGAAAGTGAAACTGTGATAAATGGCAAATAGAGCAACGATTGGTGCAAACTTGTTTGTAGACACATCGTCCTCCTTATTGAAAGGCAATTATGTATTTAGTGGTAAGTTATTAAAATCGTAGTACATAAATGTCTAAAAAGGAGAAATTATCATGAAGAAATTGGCACTATATGGCGAGCCTTCAAATTGCAAGCTTCACTTATTGTGATTAGTTGATGAACTAACATTCTTAATAGAAGATTGAAAAAGGGTTCGAGTTTTCAATGGTAGAGGTACTTCGTCAAGTATGCAGAATAGCGAAGGAAATGTACTTTAGTTTTACACAAGTTGGTATTTGATAAGTTCCAACTCAAAAAATGTTGCGAACTGTTTTCATTTTGTGATAACTTCGCGCGCAATCTCGGAGGTGAGTCGCAAAAAGACATTCTGGGGGATACGCGTAGTGAGCATTCAGGCTGAGTGAACACTCCGTAGGGTAGGTATCGGCAAGTCCTTTTGTCGATAGACGGGATACTGTTGTCGCTGTAGCGGCATGTTTATGGGAAACCCAACATTGAACTCACATAACAAACAACCATTAATCAGCTTAGTTCTTCCTAAATGCCCTGTTTTGCAAAACAGCAGCATTACTGAACCTTGATTTACCGATTGAACATGTAGTCCATCGAAATGATGGAGCGATTTCGTGTACGCGCTATTTGAGTTGCTAACACGAAATGGATAACTGTACCTGCTATTTGCATTTCACGTATGGCAGGAGAATTACATTTCAAAGGGATTAAATCATGAGCACAGCCTTTGAAGTCGATAATCCAGTGAACGACACTGTTATCGCAACACCATTTTCCACCCAGATTCCTGCTGTAGAAGGCGTTTATGATCTGACACCTGATCGGGTTTTACAAGATCAGGCCGAGCACGAATCAGCGGTACGTTCTTATCCTCGCCGCCTTCCTATTGCGATTAAGCAAGCTTATGGCGCACTGGTTGAAGACACTCGCGGTCAAGTATTTTTAGATTGTCTTGCCGGTGCGGGTACGTTGGCTCTGGGTTACAACCATCCAGAAATCAACCAGGCACTCAAAGATCAGCTCGACTCTGGTCTTCCTTATCAGACACTGGATATCGCAACAGAAGCCAAAACAAATTTCATACGCTCAGTGAAGAATTTTCTTCCTCAAGAGCTGAGCGAAAACTGCGTGATCCAATTTTGTGGTCCGTCAGGTGCGGATGCTGTGGAAGCTGCAATCAAACTGGCGAAGCAAACCACAGGCCGTAATACCATGTTTGCTTTCCGTGGTGCTTACCATGGCATGACAAATGGCACGATGGGAATGATGGGTAATCTAGGAACAAAAGCGCGTCGTACTGGCTTGATGTCAGATGTGCACTTTATGCCATTTCCCTACAGTCTGCGCTGCCCATTTGGTTTAGGTGGTGATGAAGGTGCAAGAGCCGGTATCCGTTACATTGAGCGTCTACTCAATGATGATGAAGCTGGAATCATGAAACCAGCCGCTATAGTTGTTGAGCCTGTGCAGGGCGAGGGCGGTGTTGTACCTGCGCCTGCGTTTTGGTTGAAAGAACTACGTCGTATCTGCGATGAGCACGGTATCTTACTGATCTTTGATGAGATTCAGTGTGGTGTAGGTAAATCAGGCTACAACTTTGCGTTTGAAGAAGCGGGCATAGTGCCAGACATTCTTTGCCTATCGAAAGCGATTGGTGGCGGTATGCCAATGTCGCTCCTGGTCATCAATAAGAAACATGATACTTGGCTGCCAGGTGAGCACACGGGCACATTCCGTGGTAATCAGTTGGCGATGGTCTCTGGGGCGAAAGCTCTGGAAATCATCGAGCGAGACAATCTTGTTGAGCACGCGAACGTTGCTGGTCAGTACTTGCGTTTAGGGCTTGAGTCGATTCAAAAACGAGTCAACTGTATTGCTGAAGTCCGTGGCAAGGGCTTAATGCTTGGTGTGGAAATCCGTAAACCCGGTACAGAGCGTAATAAATTTGGTGAGCCAGTCGCTGATGGTGAATTGACCTTGGCGATTCAGAGAGCAGCCCTTGAACGCGGGCTGATGGTTGAAAAAGGTGGACGTGACGGTTCGGTGATTCGATTCCTGCCACCATTGATCATCACCTTTGAGCAGATCGACTTTGCACTTCGAGTGCTGGAAGAGGCGATTCTGGTCGCTGGTGGAAGCCAAGTAGAGCCGCAAGACGCCAATCAGCAATGGAAACAGCATTTCATTCATACCGGTGAGTCTGGCAGTGATGAGTTCTGCAAAGTCATGAATCACACAACTGCGGCAATGAAACAAGTCTTTGAACAAGTCGATGCGCCTTATTCAGGTCTTGAACCAAAGCAGTTAGAACAAGCTATTAATGCAGTTGATCTGAATAACAAAAATGCCTGTCTAACCGATGTGATTAGTGATACCGCTGAGCTAGTGGCGAAGAATGCTATTTTCACCCAGCACCCAAACTGTATCGCTCATCTTCACACTCCGCCGCTAATGTCTGCCGTTGCAGCAGAAGCGATGATTGCGTCTCTTAACCAGTCAATGGATTCCTGGGATCAAGCTTCTTCTGCAACTTATGTCGAGCAGAAAGTGGTGGATTGGCTGTGTGAGAGATACGAGCTTGGCACACAGGCTGATGGCATATTTACCAGCGGTGGTACTCAAAGTAATCAAATGGGTTTAATGCTGGCTCGTGATTGGATTGCAGACAAGCTGTCAGGACACTCTATCCAGAAATTTGGATTGCCGGATTATGCCGACAAACTGCGTATCATCTGCTCGAAGAAGTCTCACTTCACGGTGCAAAAATCAGCGTCTTGGATGGGGCTGGGTGAGAAAGCGGTGCTAACCGTTGACGCTCATAGTAATGGCACGATGGATGTTGCTCAGCTTGATGAAGTGATTAGTGAGGCGAAGTCTCAAGGGTTGATTCCATTTGCCATCGTTGGGACGGCAGGAACCACTGACCATGGTGCTATTGATGACTTGAATGTGATTGCCGATGCAGCGCAAAAACACCAGATGTGGATGCATGTTGATGGTGCTTACGGTGGTGCACTGATTTTAAGCCGCCACAAAGAGCGCCTAGCGGGTATCGAGCGCGCAGATTCAGTCAGCGTCGACTTTCATAAGTTGTTCTACCAAACCATCAGTTGTGGAGCTTTGTTAGTTAAAGACAAACACAACTTTAAGTATCTGCTGCATCATGCGGATTACCTCAATCGTGAGCATGATGAGTTGCCTAACTTGGTGGATAAGTCGATTGCGACGACGAAGCGATTCGACGCATTGAAAGTCTTTATGACGATGCAGAATGTTGGCCCAGATACATTGGGTGCAATGTATGACCATCTTCTCGAACAAACTCAGCAAGTCGCGGAGCTCGTTCGTAGCAACGACAACTTAGAATTGCTGACTGAGCCATCATTGTCGACCGTGTTATTCCGCGTCGCGAATGCTCAGGTAGCAGATCTGGACGAGCTGAACAAAGTCGTAAGACTGGAAGCCTTGACTCGTGGCGTTGCGGTATTAGGTGAAACCATTGTTGATGGTAAAACCGCATTGAAATTTACGATTCTGAATCCGTGCCTGACGATGGCTGATTTTGAATCTTTACTAATTAAAATCAATAAGCTAGCCGCTGAGCTGGCGTAATTAAGGTAACGGAAAACTATGGCAATTCTACAGATTGGTGCAGGCGGCGTTGGCTGGGTAGTTGCACATAAAGCGGCGCAAAACAACGAAGTACTGGGTGACATCACTATTGCATCACGTACAGTGAGCAAGTGTGAAAAAATCATCGAATCTATTCAAAAGAAAAACAACCTGAAAGACCCATCGAAGAAGCTGGAAGCGCGTGCTGTTGATGCGGATGACGTTGATGCATTAGTTGCTCTTATTAAAGAAGTTCAACCTGACCTTGTCATTAACGCAGGCCCTCCTTGGGTTAACATGACGATCATGGAAGCCTGTTACCAAGCAAAAGTGAACTACCTAGATACCTCTGTTGCTGTTGACCTATGTTCTGAAGGCCAGCAAGTTCCTCAAGCTTACGATTGGCAGTGGGGCTACCGTGAGAAGTTCGCTGAAGCGGGCATCACAGGTATTTTGGGTGCTGGTTTCGATCCGGGCGTGGTTTCGGTATTTGCAGCTTACGCAGTGAAGCATCTGTTTGATGAAATCGACACCATTGACGTAATGGATGTAAATGCAGGTGATCACGGTAAGAAGTTCGCGACCAACTTCGACCCAGAAACCAACATGTTAGAAATCCAAGGGGACTCTTTCTACTGGGAAAATGAA
Source organism: Vibrio sp. Isolate25 (assembly GCF_022398025.1). Taxonomy (NCBI): domain Bacteria; kingdom Pseudomonadati; phylum Pseudomonadota; class Gammaproteobacteria; order Vibrionales; family Vibrionaceae; genus Vibrio; species Vibrio sp. Isolate25. The sequence goes on along the minus strand of NZ_JAKEUT010000005.1, from coordinate 110,370 downwards.
GAGTGGAAACAAGTCCCGTGTCACTCACGTATGCTTGAATTCGATTTCCCGCTAGTGGGTAAGCACAAAGTGTACTCTATGGCGCACGATGAAGTTCGTTCTATGCAAGAGTTCATTCCAGCTAAACGTATCGAGTTCTGGATGGGCTTTGGTGAAAAATACCTGAACTACTTTAACTGCATGCGTGACATCGGGCTACTAAGCCCAGATCCGCTGACGCTTCACGATGGTACGGTTGTACAGCCCCTACATGTACTTAAAGCACTGCTGCCAGACCCAACTTCTCTTGCTCCGGGTTATACAGGTAAAACTTGTATCGGTACTTGGGTTCAGGGGACGAAAGATTGCAAGCAGCGTAGCGTATTTATCTACAATAACGCTGATCATGAAGTCGCGTACGAAGACGTTGAGCATCAAGCAATTTCTTACACCACAGGTGTACCAGCGATCACCGCTGCACTTCAGTTCTTCCGTGGTGAGTGGGCGGGTAAAGGTGTGTTCAATATGGAACAGCTCAATCCAGACCCATTCCTTGAGACTATGCCAAGCATTGGTCTTGATTGGCATGTTCAGGAACTAGAGCCGGGTCAACCTGTTATCCACAAACTAAAGTAAGCACTTATTGTTCTTAATTTGGATTTATAAGATTAAGCCGATGCACTAGTGTCGGCTTTGTTCGATTTTTACGGTATTAATTGGGTAAGAATATAAAATGCAAAAAAACGAACTGAAAACACCATACTTTATGATCAATGAAGATAAGTTGGTCGAAAATCTAGAAAAAGCCAAGCAACTCAAAGAAATCTCGGGTGTGAAGCTGGTATTGGCGTTGAAGTGTTTTTCTACATGGGGTGTTTTCGACATCATCAAGCCTTACTTGGATGGAACAACGAGTTCTGGCCCATTTGAGGTTAAACTGGGGCATGAAACTTTTGGTGGTGAAACTCACGCGTACAGTGTCGGATACAGTGAGGATGATGTACGTGATGTGGCTGATATTTGCGACAAAATGATTTTTAACTCACAAAATCAATTGGCTGCGTACCGTCACATTGTTGAAGGCAAGGCTTCGCTTGGTTTACGCCTTAATCCAGGTGTGAGTTATGCCGGGCAAGATTTAGCGAATCCAGCGCGTCAGTTTTCTCGTCTTGGTGTGCAAGCGGACCATATTGATCCAGAAGTCTTTGAAGATATTGACGGTGTGATGTTCCACATGAATTGTGAGAACAAAGACGTCGACGCGTTTATCGGTCTGCTTGGCTCCATCTCAGAGCAATTTGGTCAGTACTTGGATAAGCTTGACTGGGTGAGTATGGGCGGAGGTGTGTTTTTTACCTGGCCGGGCTACGACATCGAAAAACTTGGCTTAGCGCTTAAAGCCTTTTCTGAGAAGCACGGTGTTCAAATGTACCTTGAACCGGGTGAAGCTATCATCACCAAGACAACAGACTTGGTTGTGACCGTGGTGGATATCGTTGAGAACGTTAAAAAAACAGCGATTGTTGATTCTGCAACTGAAGCTCATCGCTTGGATACGCTAATTTACAATGAACCCGCTTCTATTCTAGAAGCTTCGGATAAAGGTGAGCATGGGTATGTGATTGGCTCTTGTTCATGTTTGGCGGGTGATCAGTTCTGTGAAGCTAGCTTTGATAAACCATTGGAAATAGGTCAGCGTCTTCATATCTTAGATAGTGCGGGCTATACAATGGTGAAGCTTAACTGGTTTAACGGCTTAAGAATGCCTTCTGTGTACTGTGAACGCTCAGGCGATGAAATTCAGAAGCTAAATGAATTCGATTATTCAGATTTCAAACGCTCGCTCTCACAGTGGAGTGTCGAATAACCTAAAAGAGCAGCCTAATCGCTGCTCTTTGTGTTTATTATGCTTCCACCATGACTCGAATATCTTCGCTTAAGGCTTCAAGCTCTTTAGCTACATCGTCTATCTGAACTTCGGTCGGTAACTTCAATGCGATATTCGCCGTGAACAAGCTAGAGCTAACGCCTCCACCACCCGCGATAAACACACGCTGGCAGTCCATATCTAGAATATTAATGCCTTGATTGTCCAGAACATGGGTGATCTCATTAACAATACCCGCTCGGTCATTGGAGTCTAAGCGGACCTGATAGATGGCATCGGCATTGTGCGTATTACTTTCAGAGTCGACTATCTGGACCAATAACTCATCGTTGCTGCGAAAGGCCGCTTTAACTGCATCCGCTGACTCCTCAGGGAGTTCCACTTTGATGACTGCAGCGACCTGATTCTCAATAAAGTTCACTTTACTGATTAACCATTTACCTCCATTCTCGTGAGTGACCGCCGCCAACTGCTTGATCGTGGCAGGGGTTGCTTTACCAACAAAGTTGACGATAAATGTGCAATTCATAATGTGCCTCCTGAATGCAAGCATTTCTTTTTATAGAACTAAATTGAGTGTAGGAGTCGCAGAAAAGTTAGGTTTGATTTAGGTCAAACTTTAGCCTTGTCTCCTAGGTTATGGGGATAATGTTGTGCAGCAGGCATAAAAAAGCGGCAACTGAGTGCCGCTTTTTCAATGACTGTTGAGTTCAGGTTAAAAGCTGATTTTCATTTCTACGCCATAGAAGACGCTGTCGTAGCTGGCACCAGCATCCATTGCAAATTTCGCGGCATCCTGATTACCAAACCAAGGTTTACTATTATATTGAAATTCAGCGCTGCCGCCCCAAGCATTGCTTACCCAGCCGTGGATGTGCCCAACAGGGTTAAGGAAGAACAAGGTTACGTCACCCATGGTTTGAGAGCCCCAAACTTCACCGCCAGTCGCGACGATGTCTTGTTCTGCCTCAAACATCATCTCACCAACAACGGCACCAAAGAAGGGCGTTATGAAGAGATCTTGCCATGATGGGACTTCAGCAAAAGCCTCAACACCATATTCCCAGAAGAAGGTCGACAGAGTGGCAGAGTATAAAAAAGATTCGAATTCATTGAACCCAGCGTGACGGGCTGCTGTATAGTAAACACCACCAAAATAAGGATGCATGACATAGTTTAAGAAATGGTCATCTCGGTCCCAAACCGGTCCTGAGGTTACATTATCTTTCCATTTTGTACCTAAACCACTCAAATCACGATCTTCTTCATCCCATTTTGTTATGGATTCCGGCAGTAGTGTCATCAAGCCAACTGTCGCAACACTAAGACCTAAAATGGTGTAAGTTTGGCCTTTGAGGTAATCCCAATCTTTCTCACTTTGTACAGTGAGATATCTAGGGAGTTCTGGCTCTTCAAGTTTTAATTCACTTTCTGTTAAACCTAAGGCATAACTATTGCTAGGCTTATAGGAGTAAGAGTTGCTGAAAAGACTGTAGTTTTCGGTGTTATCTACGGTATAAGAGAACTCAATATGTTGAGGAGAATCGTAGATATTGGCATTGGCGCAAGCAGAAGCCAACAACATCAAAGCGGTGATGTGTTTTTTGTACACGGATAAACTCCACAGTCTATATCTTATTATGATCAGGCTCACAATTATCCATTAAAGCAAGAGGAATGGAAACCGGAAATTGTCTTAATTAAGAAACTTAGTTTCTTAATTACACTCAAACAATGAAAACATGCAGTTTGATTGTCTTTGTTTGTGACACAAAACCAAAGGCTTCCTGAAAGGAAAAATAATTATGTTGAAAATAGCGATGTTAAGTACCGGTGAAGAAGTCCTTCACGGCGATATCGTTGATACTAATGCGGCTTGGTTGTCAGAAAAATTCTTTCAACAAGGCTTTTCCCTATCGAAACGCTCAACGGTTGGTGATAGCCAGTCAGCGCTGGTTGAAGAGCTGATGATGTTGAGCTTTAACTGTGATGTTGTCATTGTAAATGGTGGATTAGGCCCAACCACGGATGATCTTAGTGCAGAAGCAGCAGCGCAAGCCTCGGATAAGGAGTTAGAGCTTTATCCTGAATGGCTAGAGAAGTTGGAGCAGTTTTTTAGTGCTCGCGGTGTTGCAATGCCAGAAAGTAATCGTAAGCAAGCTATGTTGCCACAAGGGTCGGTAATTCTGGATAATCCAATCGGTACTGCTTGCGGTTTCTTGTTGAACTTTAACGATTGTGATTTTTACTTTACTCCTGGCGTACCAAGCGAATTTAAGTTGATGACAGAGTCCCAGATTTTGCCACACCTGAAACAGAAGTATGCTGATGTTACTGGTTATGAATGTAGCAAACTTCATACTTTTGGGACCTCAGAGTCCGCGTTGTCAGATAAACTTGATAAAGTGCAGCTACCCGAAGGTTATTTCTTAGGTTACCGTTCCTATCTGCCTTATATTGAAGTCAAATTATTTGGCCCTAAAGGTGATTTAGATAACCGCGTTAAGTTACTTCAGCTGGTTTTCAACTTGATAGAAAGTAACGTGGTGAGCGTTGATGAATCAATGCAAGAGAATGTCGGCCATTTGATTCTCGAGAAAAAGCTGTCGATTTCGACTGCGGAGCAATCGACTCACGGTAGTTTGTCGCAATGGCTTCACTCAAACGAAGAAGCGGCTAATTACTGCGGCCATGGGTGGGTACTCGGTAATAAAGTGGATGTCGGGAACAGTGATAACGACGAACTTGCTGCTGCGTTTGCACTTGCAGGTGCGACCAAAGATAAATGTGCGACCGATATAGCCATCGCTACAGGTAAAGTAACAGAAAGAACTTTTTCAGTGGCTATGTCGGCAAGAGAAGGGGAGTGGGGGCAGACACTCACCTTTAACCGAACGTTTTCTAGAACTGACCAAACGACCATTATCACGACAGTCGCAGCGGACATGTTGAGACGCTATCTCTCAGGAAAAACCATGTTTCCGAATTACAGTTCACTGACCAGGGAAAAAGAAATGTATGTCCCTCAAAGTGTTATTGCTGGCTAGAACAAGCTTAAAAAACTGTCAAACTCCTACCGAGCAGCATGCAGTAATAAGTGAATGAATATGTTTCTTATTACTCGCATGCTTTCATAAATATTTCTTAGAAGAAAATCATCTATCACTTAAATTGATGATTTTAAATAGATGCCAACTTTGTCGCTTATTTGCAACGTGCATTTGCTTCAATTGTGCTTAAAATGATAGTTCGTTGCGGGTTTTGCTCAGGGAGGTAAGCATGTTCCATCATTCAAAAATAATGGTTTGGTATCAGGTGGCGAGTCAGAAAGTTGTTTTAGGAGAGGCACTTAGCGATGATAATCAGGACGTTATTTCTATGTGGCTCCATGCTCCGGAAGAAAAAAATCAAGAAAATTCATTAGGCTACCGCCTGTCTTTATTCGATGATGACGGACGAGAGATTGCCGACAAAGCAGTGTCCATGTTGACCGCCGATGAGTTCTTATCCGGTATTCAGATTCGTGCCTAAATAATAAAACAAAACCCGGCATAACAGGCCGGGCTTTTTATAATTTGCATAGTTATGCGCGTTTTTCTTTTAACGCATAATTTACGCTTTCAATTTCAATGTCGGATTTAGCCTTGCAAATACAAGGTAATATCTCATCACTTTGCGTATATGCCATTGCAAAACCAACGTATTCCACTGCACCTTTGACTAGCTTGCAGCGGCAAGCGCCACAATGCCCGTCTCGGCAGTTGTATTCAGGTTCAATTCCTGCCTTTTCCATTGTTTCGAGAATGGTGTTAGAAGGATTAGATTGAATCGCAGTGATCCCATTGATTTTTATGTTGGGCATTACAGCTCGAAATCTTTAAAGTCGTCTGCGCGCACATCACTATCAATCTGACCGACTAGGTAAGAGGAGATCTCTGCTTCTTGTGGAGCAACCTGTACGTTATCGGAAGATAACCACGCATTAATCCATGGGATAGGGTTGGAGGTCGCTTCTGGATATGCGGCATCTAGGCCTACTGCTTGCATACGGATATTGGTGATGTACTCAACGTACTGACAAAGAATGTCCTTGTTTAGACCAATCATAGAGCCATCTTTGAAAAGGTACTCTGCCCATTCCTTCTCTTGCTCTGCGGCTGCTTTAAATAGATCAAAACATTCCTGCTTACATTCTTCAGCAATTTGCATGAAGGAAAAATCATCCTGACCGTTACGCAGCAAGTTAATCATGTGCTGTGTACCCGTTAGGTGAAGGGCTTCATCGCGAGCAATTAGCTTAATGATCTTCGCGTTACCTTCCATTAGCTCACGCTCAGCAAAGGCAAATGAACAAGCAAAGCTTACGTAGAAACGAATCGCTTCTAATGCGTTGACGGACATCAGACATACGTAAAGCTTTTTCTTCAGCTCATGAAGTGACACCTTCACTTCCTCACCATTGATGTTATGCGTCCCCTCACCGTAGCGATGGTAGTCATTCGTCATTTGGATCAGGTCGTCATAGTATTGCGAAATGTCTTCAGCACGCTTTAGGATGTGCTCGTTTTCGACGATATCATCAAATACTAAGCCTGGGTCGTTTACGATATTACGTATGATGTGTGTGTAAGAACGCGAGTGGATTGTTTCAGAGAACGACCAAGTTTCGATCCACGTCTCTACTTCAGGTAGTGAGACTAATGGAAGTAGCGCGACGTTTGGACTACGGCCTTGGATAGAATCCAGAAGAGTTTGGTACTTCAAGTTTGAGATGAAGATATGCTTCTCATGCTCTGGAAGTTTGTTGTAGTCGATGCGATCGCTTGATACGTCAACTTCTTCTGGGCGCCAGAAGAAAGACAGCTGCTTCTCGATCAGCTTTTCGAAGATTTCGAATTTTTGCTGGTCATAACGAGCTACGTTTACGGATTGACCTAAGAACATTGGTTCTTTTAGCTGGTCATTTTTGTTTCGGTTAAAAGTACTGTAAGCCATGATGCCTCAATTCCTTTTAAGCCCCTCTCAGAGGGGCAAATAATCTGTTAAGCCTTGCTAATCCAATCGTTGGATTAGTGATTAGATCTTACAACCGCCGCCTGCACAATCGTCATCTTGTGGTTGTACTGCGTCTTTTTGGTCATCACTCGCGCCATCACGAGTGTTATGGTAGTAAAGTGTCTTCACACCATATTTATACGCAGTCAAAAGATCTTGTAGCAGTTTCTTCATTGGCACTTTGCCACTTTCAAAACGGCTAGGGTCATAGTTAGTGTTAGCTGAAATTGCCTGATCGACAAACTTCTGCATGATACCAACCAGATGTAGATAACCATCGTTAGAACCAATGTTCCAAAGAAGCTCGTAGTTATCTTTGTATTCAGTGAATTCAGGCACAACCTGTTTCAAAATACCGTCTTTCGATGCTTTAACTGACACGTAGCCGCGTGGTGGCTCGATGCCGTTTGTTGCGTTCGAGATCTGAGAAGACGTTTCAGAAGGCATCAAAGCAGTCAGTGTTGAGTTACGTAGACCATGAGTCATGATCTCTTCTCGCAAACCGTCCCAATCGTAATGAAGAGGTTCATCACAAACTAGGTCAACATCTTTTTTATACGTATCAATTGGAAGCAGGCCTTTCGCGTAGTTGGTCTCGTGGAAAGAAGGGCATTTACCTTGTTCTTTCGCCAGAGCAACAGATGCTTTGAGCAGGTAGTATTGCATCGCTTCAAAAGTACGGTGTGTTAGGCCGTTTGCACTGCCGTCAGAGTACTTCACGCCATTCTTAGCTAGGTAGTAAGCGTAGTTAATCACACCTACACCCAGAGTTCGGCGGTTCATCGTTGATTTGTATGCCGCTGGAAGTGGGTAGTCTTGATAATCCAGCAGAGCATCAAGTGCTCGAACAACCAACTCAGACAGCTCTTCGAAATCATCAAGAGACTTGATGGCCCCCAAGTTGAACGCTGAAAGCGTACATAGAGCAATTTCACCAGAGTCATCTTCTACGTTAGTCAGTGGCTTGGTTGGAAGAGCAATTTCCAAACATAGATTCGACTGACGAACAGGCGCCACCTCTGAATCAAATGGGCTGTGCGTGTTACAGTGGTCTACGTTTTGAATGTAGATACGACCAGTTGAAGCGCGCTCTTGCATCAAGATAGAGAACATCTCGATAGCTTTAACGGTTTCTTTCTTGATTGACGGATCGTTTTCGTACTTAACGTACAGACGTTCAAACTCGTCTTGATTCTCAAAGAACGCATCGTATAGGCCCGGCACGTCTGACGGAGAGAATAGGGTAATATTTCCGCCTTCAACCAAACGCTGATACATCAGGCGGTTTAGCTGAACACCGTAATCCATATGACGAACACGGTTCTCTTCTACACCACGGTTATTCTTAAGCACCATCAATGCCTGAGATTCACCATGCCATAGAGGGTAGAATACGGTTGCTGCGCCACCACGAACACCACCTTGAGAACAACATTTTACTGCTGTTTGGAAGTACTTGTAGAAAGGGATACAGCCTGTATGGAAAGCTTCACCGTTACGGATCTCTGAGCCTAGCGCACGAATACGACCAGCGTTGATACCAATACCTGCACGTTGTGAAACGTAGCGCACAATAGAGCTTGCTGTAGCATTGATGGAATCTAGGCTGTCTCCACACTCAATCAAGACACACGAACTGAATTGGCGGGTCGGAGTACGCACACCAGACATGATCGGTGTCGGTAGGGAAATCTTGAACGTTGACGTTGCATCATAGAAACGCTTGATGTAATCAAGACGAGTTTCTTTTGGATACTTAGCAAACAGACAGGCAGCTACAAGGATATACAGGAACTGAGCGCTTTCGTAGATTTCGCCTGATACACGGTTCTGGACGAAGTACTTACCTTCCAGCTGTTTCACCGCAGCGTATGAGAAGTCTAGGTCACGTTTATGATCTATGTACGCATCGAGTTCATCCAGCTCAGCTTTTGTATAGTCTTCCAAAATGTGCTGATCGTATTTGCCTTTATCGACGAGCTTCGCCACATGGTCATAAAGCGTTGGTGGCTCGTACTGGCCGTATGCTTTTTTACGCAGGTGGAAAACGGCCAGTCGAGCCGCTAGATATTGGTAGTCTGGCGTTTCTTCAGAGATCAAATCGGCCGCTGATTTGATGATAGTCTCATGGATATCTGTTGTTGTGATTCCATCGTAGAACTGAATGTGAGCGCGAAGTTCCACTTGAGAGACAGACACATTATCTAGACCTTCCGCAGCCCAAGTAATGACTCTGTGGATCTTTTCTAGATCAATATTTTCTTTGCGGCCGTCACGTTTGGTAACGGTTAGTTGTTGGTTCATTCTGCTTAATTTCCCTAACAAAACTGATAAAAGCCGTGTTTTCGTGTAATTCTTGTAAAAATTGTTCCGGCTTTGTGATCAAAGTCTATCTATATATTGTAGTCCAAACACAACATATAGGGGTGCATTGCTGTGCGAGTTACAAGATAGTGCTATCTATGGTGCTTTTCAAGTTACAGATCTTGGATGACTTGTGGATAACTAACAAAATTGAAAATTTCAGTAAGTGGATACTAACCGATGGGATTAGAGTCTAATTGATTGTATAAAATTACCGTTTTAGGATCGGTTTATAAGTAACCACAAACAAAAAAAAATTCCTTGATCTTTCAGTCATTCTGAGCGTGATTTTGAGTCTGTATATTTTGGAATCAGAGCCCCAAAAATGGGCGAAAAACAACAAAAAAAGCGGGGTATATATACCACCGCTTTCTATAGGTTAGTCACATGAATAGTATGTCTAAATATTAAAACTTTTGCGTATGAACGATATAGTTGACGTCAACTTTGTTACCGAGTTTATAGGTGTCCGTGATGGGATTATAGTGTAATCCAGTAATTCCCATTTCGGTTAGGTCGGTATGGTCAATCATTTTTATCAACTCCGCTGGGCGGATAAACTTCTCATGATCGTGGGTACCTTCTGGAACAATACGCAATAGCTTTTCTGCGCCAACGATAGCGAATAGGTACGATTTAAAATTGCGATTCAATGTTGAGAAAAAGACATGGCCGCCGGGTTTAACCAAAGCTGCACATGCGCTGATGACTGACTGAGGGTTTGGAACGTGCTCCAGCATTTCCATACAAGTCACGACATCATATTTTTCTGGGTGTGCATCAGCGTGATCTTCAATTGTACTCTGAATATAAGTCAGCTCAGTACCGGTTTCCAGTGCATGCAATCGAGCCACCTCTAGCGGCTCTTTACCCATATCAAGTCCAGTCACTGTTGCGCCTTCTTTCGCCATACTCTCAGCAAGAATACCTCCACCACAGCCAACATCGAGGACGGTTTTGCCAAATAAACCATCGGCATTATCCAGAACGTAATTGAGACGTAGCGGGTTAATTTGATGGAGTGGCTTGAATTCTCCCTCCAAATCCCACCATCGAGAGGCCATTTCTTCAAACTTCTTAATTTCGTTTGGATCGACATTTTGTGACTGGGTCATAACTACTCTACTTAGCAACCGGCTTCCTTGAAACTGGAAGGCATTATAACTCCTAACTCTCAACACTCCATAGACAGGATCACTTTTCTCTTGAGGTGGTGAAAATATAACCATTAATCAGCAAGATAAAACTAGAGTGTGCAATTTCTCAGCATTTGATTCACAACCAAGCTCACAACCTGATAAAAGGAGAGGGAAAGTAATGCCGAACTGTTGATTTGTGTGTTATATTTTTGCACCTTAAACGTATTGTACATACGATCTATAAATAGAGGGATATTGGCTCTATGAGCGATCTAGCTAAAGAGATCACGCCCGTAAACATTGAAGATGAGCTTCGTGGTTCGTACCTTGACTATGCGATGTCCGTTATCGTTGGTCGTGCTCTTCCTGATGTGCGTGATGGCCTAAAGCCTGTACACCGCCGCGTTTTGTTCGCGATGAATGTGCTAGGTAATGACTGGAATAAACCATACAAAAAATCTGCCCGTGTTGTTGGCGACGTAATCGGTAAATATCACCCGCACGGTGATAGCGCTGTGTACGATACTATCGTACGTATGGCTCAGCCGTTCTCATTACGTTATATGCTTGTTGATGGCCAAGGTAACTTTGGTTCCATTGATGGTGACTCAGCGGCGGCAATGCGTTATACCGAAGTTCGCATGGCGAAGATCGCCCATGAGCTTCTGGCTGACCTAGATAAAGAAACCGTTGATTATGTACCTAACTATGACGGTACAGAGCAAATCCCTGCGGTTCTTCCGACAAAAATTCCTAACCTGCTGGTTAACGGTGCTTCTGGTATCGCAGTAGGTATGGCAACCAACATTCCTCCTCACAATTTAACTGAGGTGATTGATGGTTGCCTTGCATACATCAATAATGAAGATATCACTATTGATGAGCTTATGGACTACATTCCGGGTCCTGACTTCCCGACAGCGGCGCTTATCAGTGGCCGTAAAGGTATCGTAGACGCGTACAAGACTGGTCGCGGTAAAATTTACATGCGATCTAAAGCGGAAGTTGAAGCAGACAAGAATGGCAAAGAGACCATTATTGTTACCGAGATTCCATATCAAGTGAACAAAGCTCGTTTGATTGAGAAGATCGCAGAGCTTGTAAAAGATAAGAAAGTTGAAGGCATCAGCGCACTACGTGACGAGTCTGATAAAGACGGTATGCGAATTGTTATCGAGTGTAAGCGTGATGCGGTAGGTGAAGTGGTTTTAAACAACCTATACGCTAACACTCAATTACAAACGACTTTCGGCATCAACATGGTTGCACTGAACAATGGTCAGCCGCAGCTATTCAATCTGAAAGACATGTTGAAGTGCTTCGTTGATCACCGCCGTGAAGTGGTGACTCGTCGTACTATCTATGAATTGCGTAAAGCACGTGAGCGTGCACACATCCTTGAAGGTCTTGCTTTAGCACTGGCCAACATTGATGAGATCATTGACCTTATCCGTAAAGCGCCAACACCGGCAGAAGCGAAGGCTGGCCTTGTTGCTCGTGGATGGGATTTGGGTAATGTTGCAGCAATGCTTGAACGAGCAGGTACCGATGCAGCTCGCCCTGAATGGCTAGAAGACCAATATGGTATTCGTGATGGTCAGTACTTCTTAACTGAGCAGCAAGCGCAAGCAATTCTTGACCTACGTCTACACAAATTGACCGGTCTTGAGCACGAGAAGATTCTTGATGAGTACAAAGCTCTACTAGATGAAATTGCAGAGCTAATGCACATTCTTGCAAGCACTGAGCGTTTGATGGAAGTCATCCGTGAAGAGCTAGAAACCGTTCGTGACAGTTTTGGTGATGCACGCCGTACTGAAATTACAGCAGCAAGCCATGACATTGACATGGAAGAGCTGATTGCGCGCGAAGATGTGGTTGTGACCCTTTCGAACGCAGGTTACGTTAAGTACCAAATCCTAAGCGATTATGAGGCTCAGCGTCGTGGTGGTAAAGGTAAGAGTGCAACTAAGATGAAAGACGAAGATTATATCGAACGTCTTCTCGTCGCGAATACTCACGACAACATCTTATGTTTCTCGACTCGCGGTAAAACTTACCGTCTGAAAGTCTACCAATTACCGTTAGCAAGTCGTACTGCGCGTGGTAAGCCAATCGTCAATATTCTTCCTCTTGAAGAAGGCGAACGTATTACCGCGATTCTACCTGTTTCAGAATTTAGCCCAGAGAAGTTCATCTTCATGGCCACCGGTGATGGAACGGTTAAGAAGACGTCTTTAGATCAGTTTGCGAACGTACGTTCTAATGGTCTGATTGCGGTCAACCTACGTGAAGATGATTCACTCATTGGTGTTGATATCACCAACGGTGATAGTGACATCATGTTGTTCTCTCAAGCAGGTAAAGTCGTTCGCTTTAGCGAAGACAAAGTCCGTGCTATGGGTCGTACCGCTGCCGGTGTTCGTGGTATGAAGCTTGCCGAAGATGATCAGGTGGTTTCACTGATTGTTCCTTCGAACGAAGGTGATATTCTGACTGTGACACAAAACGGTTACGGTAAACGTACAGAACTTGCGGAATACCCAACGAAAGGCCGCGCGACTCAAGGCGTTGTGTCCATCAAAGTATCTGAGCGTAATGGTCCTGTAGTCGGAGCGGTACAAGTAGAAGAAGGCGATGAGATGATGATGATCACCGACGCTGGTACTCTGGTTCGTACACGTGTTGCGGAAGTGAGCCAAGTAGGTCGTAATACGCAAGGTGTCACTCTTATCCGAACTGCCGAAGACGAGAACGTTGTAGGTCTGCAGCGTATAGATGAAGTTGAAGAAGTGGACTTACCAGAAGGTGAGGAAATGGAAGGTCAGGAAGGGGAAACGGCTCAAGCTGCACCAGAATCAACCTCAGAAACGGATACAGACGAACAAGAATAATCGTTGATATTATCTTCAAAGCCGGGCCGTGACCCGGCTTTTTTATATCCAGAGTTTTAGTTAAGTAACCAATAGTAAAGGTGAAATGGGCCTCTCATTATTTAAAATATACAGCCAAACTTAGAGAGCAAGTAGGCTGTTTATAAATTATTGATAACACCATTAGTGACAAAGGTATGACGCCAAAAAAATAGCGTTAATACAGTCAGTTACAGCTAAATAATATTTCAATAATATTACGTGCATGAATGATAAATAGTCTATAAAATTCGCAGTCTCTGTCTGTTCCACAAATATTATTAACTATTATGAAACTGTCACTGAAACAAAAACTCATCGGTGCCAGCTTATTAGCCGTTGTGCTAATGGCGAGTGCACTTACTTGGCTTTCTGCCGACCAACTTTTTCAACAAACTCGTAACGGCGTTAATGCCCGAGCAGAGAGTCTAGCGACTGCTGCTTCGGAAGGAATTTCTGACTGGATTGCCATTCGTAAAGATATTGCCAAAGCGTTCAATGATTACAGCCAAGAGCAAGAGGTTGTGCCTTTTCTTCAACAAGCTCGTAAAGCGGGCGGATTTGACGATATTTTCCTAGGTACGCCACAAGGTGAGATGTTCCGCTCTCACCCTGAGCGTAACCGTGCCGACTACGATCCGCGAGTTCGCCCTTGGTATAAAGATGCGAATGCAGCTGGTCGCCAGATCATAACTACAGCGTATCAAGATGCGATTACCAATGCACTCTTAGTCACCATTGCCGAGCCCGTTCGTCGTAATGGCCAATTGGTGGGTGTTGTTGGTGCGGATGTATTGATTGACCAGCTGATCGACGACGTTATCAACTTAGATGCCGGTGAAAATGCCTATGCGATGTTGATTGACACGCAAAACGGTACATTCCTCGCGCACCCGAACAAAGATCTTTCCCTAAAGCCGGTGAATACGCTATCTAAAAAGCTAACCATGAATGCTATCGAGCAAGCGGCGAATTCTGGTGTAATGGAAATCATTGAACGTAAAGGGCAAGAAAAGTTCTACTTCTTCAAAAAGGTTCCGGGCACACAGTGGATTTTTGCTATTGAAATGGACCGTCAAACAGAAGAAGCAGCGCACACCGCATTACTGAAAAACTTACTGCTGACGGCAACGATTATCACAATCGTTGTTATCGCTGTTGTGTCTTGGCTAGTGAGTTTCTTGTTCCGCGATCTTGGACGTGTCTCTCAAGCACTTGAAGAAATTGCCTCTGGTGAAGGGGATCTCACACAGCGCCTTGAGCCACGCAGCGATGATGAAGTCGGCCAGCTAGCGACGAACTTCAACACCTTTGTTGGCAATATGCATGTCATGGTCTCTAAGCTAAGTCATGTATCAGCGTCACTGTCTGAACAAGCTAAGCAGACGGCAGAGCACGCCGAAGAGCGCAGCGCACGTATTCGTCTCCAGCAAGATGAAATTAACATGGTTGCGACTGCGATTAATGAAATGGCCGCTGCAACCCAAGAAATCGCAGGCAATGCAGACAATACCGCACAAAACTCAACGGAGGCGGTGACGGCGTGTGTTCATGGTGGCAAGCAGGTTGTGCAGACTCAGTCTTCAATTCAGAATCTGGCACAAGAAGTTCAAGTTGCAACGGATGTGATCCAAGAGTTGGAAACTCACGGTAACAGCATCAGTACGATTCTTTCGACCATCCAAGATATCGCTGAGCAAACGAACCTGCTTGCTCTGAATGCGGCGATTGAGGCGGCGCGTGCTGGTGAACAAGGTCGTGGTTTCGCAGTCGTTGCTGATGAAGTTCGAGTTCTAAGCCAGCGCACACATGCCTCGACGCAAGAAATTCAACAGATGATTGAAACACTCCAAAGTACCACTGGCAAAGCGGTAAGCATTATGGGTGATAGCCGCCAGCTTGCAGACACCAGTGTGACTGACGCGGATTCAGCAGCGGTCAGCTTAACTCAAATTCAATCAGCGGTTGAGCAAATCAGCGATATGGCCACACAGATTGCGTCTGCAGCAGAAGAGCAAGCATCGGTAACGTCTGAAATTACACGTAACACAGTGGGTATCCGAGACGTATCAAATGAGCTTGCGGATGAAGCTCATGATGCTGCAGCTCAAGCCGCTCAGCTTTCAGAGCTTTCGTACGAGCTTGAACAAGAAATTGGTCGATTTAAGCTTTAAGTGCCTAATTAAAAAACAAAAGACTCGGTTGCTACTGAGTCTTTTTTTATTTGCTTTGATTTCCAAAATGGAAAAGAAGGTTGAAAGATATTTCAATTGTCGACATGGAGAGTAGACGTTTAAAATCCTTAAAAACAATAAGGAATAGACAATGTCTGAAGCTCTCAACTCTTTCCAACAACGTGTACAAGAAATTGTCACTGATGCCAAATTAAACCCTAAACAGAAGAATCAATTCTTAGCCATAGAAGCAGAGGCAAGCCTCCCTTATATGCCTGTCTCAGAGCCTGTTCGTCTTGCAATGGAAGAAGGCATTTTATGCGACATGTTTGAAGGTCACGCACCATTTAAACCACGCTATGTCTTGCCTGATTATGCCAAGTTTCTTCAGCAAGGCTCTGAGTATTTAGAGCTTGAACCTGCGAGTGATTTTGACGATGCAATCAACTTGCTGACCATCATTTATCATCATGTGCCGTCAGTGACCAATATCCCGGTATATCTAGGCCAGCTTGATGATGTACTGTTACCTTACGTGGGTGAATTAAGTGAGCAGGCGATTTATCAGAAGCTCAAACGATTTTGGATCATGCTAGACCGAACTCTGCCTGATGCTTTTATGCACGTTAATATTGGCCCCTCGGATAATATTATTTGTCGGACGATCTTGAAGATAGACGCTGAGCTCAAGCAAATTGCACCAAATCTGACCTTTATGTATGACCCGAACGTGACACCGGATGATTTGTTACGTCAGGCAACGAGTAACATTTGTGAATGCAGTAAACCTCATATTGCTAACTACCCAATGCACGCAAGCAGCTACGGCGAGAAGCGATTTGGTATTGTGAGTTGCTACAATTCTCTGCCTTTGGCTGGTGGGTCGAACACTCTAGTCAGAATGAACCTTAAGCTGTTGGCGAACCTAGCATCAGACACTGAAGACTTTCTCAATCAACTGTTGCCTTATTACAGTGAATTAATGGTCGAGTTGATGGACTCACGAAGTTCACATTTGCATGAGAAATCGAATTTCTTTAAAGGTTTCTTAACCAAAGAAGGTTTGATTGACGAAGCGCGCTTTGCGCCAATGTTTGGTATCTACGGCATGGCTGAAGCGGTGAATCTTCTTATGGAGAAGTCGGGAGAAAAGGGTTGCTATGGGCACGATTTAGAAGCGAACCAGCTAGGCCATCTAATTTCTGAGAAACTGGCTGAGATCGTGCAAGGCTCAGAGGTGAAATACGGCCTTGAAGGCAAGGCGCTTCTACATGCTCAAGGGGGAATAAGCCTTGATGAAGGAGTGACTCCGGGAGTTCGCATTCCATACGGCACCGAGCCAGACCCTGTCGCTTATGTGCAAGCGACCGCAAAGCACCATCAGCATTACATCTCTGGTATAAGTGACATCCTGACAATAGACGAAACGGTGAAATCAAACCCAGAAGCCATGTTTAATCTGTGCAAGGGAGCATTGAATCTAGGGTTTAGGGAATTTACGGCTAATGTTGCTTCGAATGATTTGGTGCGAGTTACTGGCTATATGATCAAACTGTCAGATATAGAGAAGTTCTCAGATCAGGGGTCGCGCAAGAATACGACTTTCCTTGGCGCAGAAGCCGCCAACAATACTGGGATCCTAGATCGGGCTCCACGAGTAGTGAGTATGGAAAGTCAGCCTGTTTACAAATAGGGTAAGCATATGAGCGAAAGGCAGGCCATCGTTAGCCGTATCCTCAAGTTCTCGTGCGTGGATGGGCCAGGTAACCGACTGGTCCTTTTCCTACAGGGGTGCAATTTTAACTGCATTAACTGCCATAATCCCCATACGATTAATTATTGTAATCACTGTGGGGATTGTGTTGAAGGGTGTCCGGAAAATGCTCTGTCGTTCGACACGACCCAGAAAGTTGTATGGGATGAGAGTAAATGTACGCATTGCGATCAGTGCATTGATGTGTGCACACATCGTTCTAGCCCTAAAGTAAGTCACTACTCGGTATCAGAAATCATTGAGCTGATAAATGAGCAAAAATGGTTTATCAGTGGCATCACGATCTCGGGTGGTGAAGCAACAATGCAGTTACCTTTCATCATAGAATTATTCAAATGCATCAAAGCCGATTCGGAACTTAGCCATCTAACGTGCTTTATAGACAGTAATGGGTACTTAAGTCAGTCGGGCTGGGATCGAGTGCTTCCTTATCTTGATGGCGCAATGATTGACTTGAAGTCATGGCAGGAAGAGACACATCACTGGTTGGTTGGCCGTGATAATCACAAGGTGGTTCAATCAATACGTTATTTGGCTGAGAAGCAGAAATTGCACGAGCTTCGCTTACTCCATATCCCGAACCGAAGCGATCTGGACAAAGAAGTCACAGAAGTCGCACGTCTTATTAATACGCTGCCTGATAGCGTTAATGTGCGGCTTAATGCGTTTCAGCATCATGGAGTAATGGGTAAAGCGTTAGAGTGGCCGAAATGCACTGAATCGCAAATGTTGCAGTTTCATGATGCTTTACGGCCACTGATTCACCAAAACATTCAGCTACCTAGCGTGTATGTCTAAATAGGTTTAATCAGTTGAGAATGCAGCCATTTTAGGGCCGGGTCATTCGAGCTGGCTTGATTCCAGACCAAGCTATAAGCCACTTTCCCATAGGAAAACGGCAGAGGCTTTTGGATCAGAGACTGTGCCTGCAATGATTTCTCAGCCCACATTTTTGAACAGGTAAGTAAGAACTCAGTCTGATGGCAGATGACTGCAGCAGAACCAAAATCAGCGACGGAGATGGCGATGTTTCTCGACGAGTATTGCTGAGTAAGGTTTTGTTCAAAGTACGGCGTAGAGAGGTCTTTATCTAAAATACCAATGTGCTGGTAAGCGAGATATTCTTCAGTGTTTAGCGATTGGTTAGCCAGAGGATGCTGTGGACTCATCAGGCAGACCATTTCATCGTCTTGAATCTGTTCCCAGACAAGCTCTCGGCTTCTCGTTGGTGGTTGGCTGATATCGTGAGGTAAAATCATAAAATCAACTTGTCCACGCAGCAGGGCATCAAAGCTAAGTTGCTCCTTGGCGAAAATCTGGATGTTAGCTGACGTTAACTGAGCGTTGATCTCAGTAATTCTCCCAGAAAATAGCTCGAAGGTGCTCTCACGCATCGAAAGCGCTATTGTTCCAATAAAATTCTCAGGCTCGAATTCACCTTGGTGGAGGATCCCGTTCATACAAGCAAGAATTTTATGTACGTCTGTGGCAATAGATAATGCAAACGGTGTGGGAACTAACGAAGTTTTCTCTCGATAAAACAGTTCATCCTTAAGCTGTGTTCGCAGTTGACTGAGCGTTTTACTTACGCTGGAAGGGGTTACACATAAAATTTGAGCGGTACCACTGACACTGTGTGTGCTCAATAATACTTGCAATACCGTCAGGTGCTTTAAGCTAATTCGAGAAAGGGCAAGGTAATCCATGAAAAGGCCAAATAAACAAGATGGAGTAGTTATACCTTTGATGGCCCCAATTAGATACGAGCCTGATCAAAACTTCTTCTTGAACTTACATCTCTAATTCGAAGTTTCAATCGCTGAGCTAAACTATTAGATGAGAAGAGTGAGATACAAGGAGCCAATCATGCAGCATTCTTTGAGCATAATATTAGCGGCTTTGCTATTTTTATCCCCCTCTGTCTTGGCGCAGGAAGATGAGCAAAGTGAAGGAAATAATGCAACGAAGTCTCCCCCTGAGTTATCAGCGATGGATACCGATGGAGATGGTCAAGTTTCTAAAGAAGAATTCGATCAATTTCGTAAGTCGGAGGACTCTGAAGGTGATGAGGAATCTGAGAACGAAAGTGGCTTGAGTGCCTTTGCATCGTTTGACAAAAACAAGGATGGCTTTGTTTCAGAAGATGAGCTGGCTGCCCATGCGAAGTACTCAAACCCCGGTAATGGTACAGGTGACTTAAAAAATAAACCAGATGACGCTGACTCTGAAGCTCGAGGTAATAGTGGTAATGGCAAAGGAAACAGCGGTGGTAAAGGCAATAGTGGCGGAAATAAAGGCGGAAGTGACAAAGGAGGTAAAGGTAAAGATAAATAAGTGCCAGGTTAAATCGTAACTCAAACCGTTGAGAAATACGCCCAAGCTTATGTTTGGGCGTATTCCATTTAGTCGATCAACCCGTATTCTTCACTCAGTACCTTGATGATTTCTTGTTTGGGGTTATCGCCCATTCTGACTGGTTTTCCTGTGATTTTTTCTGCAATCCCGGTATAAGTCGTGGAAATATCCATAAGAGCTTCTAGTGGAAGCTCATTATCGCGAGCTAATGCTTCACGTTCATCCATACGCTCTTTGTTAAGGAGAATGTCAGGGTCAGGAAAATGATTAAGCAAAAACTGACGGAAACCTTCTTTTGAGTTTTCAACGATCCTTCCAGCATCATACTCGCGTTCGTCCCAAATGCGTGAAGAATCTGGTGTGCCTACTTCATCCATATAGATGAGCTTTTCATTTCCAGCCGCATCATGTACGTAGCCAAATTCAAATTTAGTGTCGACGAAGATTTGCTCTATTTCGGCTAGAGCATTACTAATTACCACAAAACCTTCACGGAGTAGCTTTTCATATTGGGCAATATCATCCGCTTTAGAAAAATTGAATGCAGCGAAGTTATCAACAATGTCTTGGCGAGTGATATTGACGTCATCTGCTTCAGGAACGCCGGGAATACCTTTTAAGATCCCCTTGGTAGACGGGGTCATTAGCAATTGAGGGAGGGCCTTGTCTTTTTCGAGTCCTTCTGGTAACTCAATACCACAGAACTCGCGTTCACCTTTCTCATAAGCGCGCCACATTGAGCCAGTGATGTACTGTCGGCAAATGGCCTCAATCATGATAGGTTTGGCTTTTTGCACAATCCACACTAAGGGGTGAGGAATATCTAAGATATGACTGTCAGCTAGGCCATTCTCTTTGAAGAGTTTAAACCAGTGATTGGAGATCGCGTTGAGTGCAGCGCCTTTACCGGGAACACCTTTCAGTCCCCCCTGTCCGTGCCAGATGCAGTCGAATGCAGAAATACGATCGCTGATGACCATGATGGCGAGCGGCGCATCTTCAGCAACATCGTAGCCTTTTTCTTTGATTAGGCGTTTACTGTCTTCCTCTGTTAACCAGTATACAGAGCGTACTTTGCCACTGTGAACTGGCTTGTTGGTACGAATGGGAAGATCATCATTAACAGCAAGAACTTGATCAGCAAGACTCATTTAGACATTCCTATCTTTGTCAAAAATGGGGGATTGCGCGTGAGAGGCAATCAATTTGCAAGGCATGATACCAGAACTAGATGAACCTTCCAGAGAAAAAGCAAACGTTTGCTTTTAAATCTTATCGGAAACTTAAAAATAGCGTAAAACAAAAAGCCTCTCAATGAAGAGAGGCAGAAGGCAGTGCAATGTAATTAGTGAAATCGAGAGAGTTTACTTGCAACAAAGAAGACTTCGCAGCGGTGCTGAACAGCTAAATCGCGGAGCATAGATTGTTCTACGGGTTCAATGTTATCTGATGCGACAACAGCGCTAGCGTTACCGGATTTGATTGCTTTCATTACGATCTCAAATTCGGATTGGGTCTGTGAAGGCTTCATCTGAATGATTTTTTTACAGCTGACATTGTATGAAGAAAACTGATCATAGTCTGGTCGAGGACACTCAGCGGTGAACAGTATCCATTGCTTCTGGTTAGACAGCCCTGCTAAACGGCTGAGTGTCGAGTCTGCAATGTTCATTGGCTGAGTAGGTTGAGCCAAAACATTGAATTTAGAAACTGAGCGATTTGTTCTGTGTATCTGAAACATAGTTACTGTCCTTACATACATGCTGTATATGTATACAGTAGTTTGATTGAGTGAACTGATCAAGCAATATTTGCTGTGTTTTTGTACGTTAACAACGTTGTTCTTTTGATTGAATTGTTTTATATCTCTGTTTTATAAGAGTAATTTTTGTTTTTGGTCTGGTGGCCAGATGCAAGGGAAGGATGAGAAAGTGTGATCTGAAACATCATTTTCTATACAGTGTTATACAGTATTTTTCTAAATGTCAGGCCGTCTGCTTGCGGTGCTGCAATGGTGAAAATACACGTTAATTCTGCCTAACATTAGTCTCATAGACGGTTCTGATAGGTATTATGAATAGTTTAAAGATGCATGTTATTGACTGCAAAAATGTAATAAGACTTTTCTTGGTAATTGTTGAATAAATCTGAGACTATCGGAAATTCATGAATTAACAGAATAATAATTAAGAGAATTTATGTTGAACTCAGAAAGCAAAGCTGCTTGGATTCTTGTTGTTACCACTGCACTGGCCGGGTTGGGCTGGATTTTTTCGAAAGAAACGATTCAGGGGCTACCACCATTTGGCTTTGTCGGCTTACGCTTTTTGGTTGCTTCTGTATGTTTACTCCCGTTCTGTTTTAAATCATTCAAACAACTTAATCTCAGACTACTTGCTCAAGCAATGGGTGGTGGCTGTATTCTTGCCTTGGCTCTTTTGGCTTGGGTACACGCTATTGCCGTTAGTGAAACCCTTGGGGAAGGCGCATTTATCGTTAGTCTATCTATGATCATTGTGCCTATTGTTGCTTGGGCTTTGTATAAAGAACGCCCAAAGCGTGCTTTTTGGATTGCGATGCCGATTGCGGTATCAGGCTTGGCATTCTTGTCACTCAAAGGGGAATGGAATAGTTCCGCTGGGCAATTGTGGTTTTTGGCTAATGCGTGCTTGCTCGCGCTACATTTCAATGTAAATAGTCGCTTAGCGCAAAGTATGCCAGTGCTGATGCTGACTTGTCTCCAACTCTTTACCACTGGAGTTATTGCTTTGGTTGCTTCGGCAATATTTGAAACTGTTCCTATTAGTGTTAATTCGAGTATTTGGGCATGGTTTGCGGCTAGCGCTATTTTGGCGACGAGTCTGCGTTACGTGATGCAGACGCTGGGTCAAAAGCACAGTAATCCGGGCAATGCCGCATTGATCATGTTACTTGAGCCTATATGGACTGTTATCTTGAGTATCCTTTGGTATGGTGAGCAGCTATCTTCTAATAAGTTATTAGGGTGCAGTCTTATTTTGCTTGCTCTGCTCTTCTATCGGACAGACGGTCGTCTTTTCAGACTAAAACGCTAATCCGTATAACTCAGTAACTGGTCCGACTTCACACCTATAAGCGCTCACTCTGTTTATTCTTAGGCTTGTTGCTACATTGGCAGATGTAAATGAATTGTTAAGAATGGCAGTGAAATGAAGCTACATACTATTGATGGTTATATTCAGAAAATGTATCTCGCTGAATATCCGGATAAGTTAATGTTACTGGACGGAGCGAGTAGGGCAGACATCCCTTATTTAGAGCGCTACATCACCGAAACGATTGGGCAGCCTTTTCATACATTGAAAGTTGTTGTTGTGACTCATATGCACCCAGATCATGCGGGTGCGGCGCATAAACTAAGGAAGCTGACGGGATGTAAAATCGTTTCTGCTAAGAAGGAAGCGCAGTGGTATGCTGGATTGGATGGCGTATTAATGCACTGGACGGATCTTGCGTTAGCTGGTTGGGTTGCGGGAAGAATGAAACGCCCTAAGCGTAAATTATGGTATTCGAGGCATCTGCACCCCGATATCATGCTTACTGACGGGCAAGCTATTCCCAGTTTTGAAGACTGGAAAGTACTGGAAACACCAGGTCATACTGATCGCGATTTATCCCTTCACCATGAGCAGCAAGATATTCTTTATGTCGCGGACTTAATGGTAGAAGTTAAAAAACGTTTGATTGCTCCATTCCCGATCTTTCATCCTAATAAATACCGTGAATCTTTACATCGTGTATACCAGATGGCGCCTCAAACTTTGTTACTCGCCCATGGTGGGCAAGTCCAATTTGACCAAAACGCTTATGATCACCTACTCAAGGTGGCTCCACGCACCCCTGCAACTCATTGGAGAGCAACCAAAGTTAAATTACGGGGACTGTTGGGGGCGATTTGGGCGTTTGGATTGAAGAAAAAGCGTTGAGTATCCCCTGTATAGTACTTAGTGCAGAAGGCTCAACTTACCTCTAAATGCATATTGAGCATATGGTTTATTGAAATTTTATCTAATCGCGTTACTATGTCGGTCGAGTGAAAATGAGATTGCTTCTCACTAATCTGTTTGACAGCATTGAAAAATACCCTTTATGAATCTATTTAAAACCAGTTTGGCGTTGATGGTTACGGCTGTAGGCTTCAGTGCAGCGGCCTCGAGCCTTGACCGTGCTCAATCTATTCAAAGTAAAACCCACTCTTCATCCGCAGCGAGCCAGAAGCGCATTGATGTCAGTGCTGAAAATACGCTTAGCCTTCAAGCTGAAATCGAGCAACTTCAGGAAGAAGTCAAGAATCTTGATGTTTATCGATCTCACTTAACTGCATTGGTAGAAAGCCAGCAGCAAGAAGCAAATCGTCTTGAAAGTCAGATAGATGAGATCAAAACAACTCGTCAGGGAGTCGTCCCATTGATGTATCAAATGCTATCGGGCTTACAAGCTTTAATCGCTGATGATGTGCCGATCAAACAAGCACAACGTCAGGAGCGTGTCGCCAAGTTAGAAAAAATGATGACCCGTGCGGATGTTAGTGATGCAGAGAAGTATCGTCGTATTTTAGAGGCGTATCAGATAGAACTTGATTACGGCACTAAGCTTGGCTTGTATCAAGACCAGATTGCAGTGAATGATGGCAAGCGTGAGGTCGATATTCTTCATCTGGGTCGAGTTTCACTGGTTGCACGCAGTTTAAATGGCACGAAATTTTGGTCATGGAATCAATCAGAAAAGCAATGGCAGAGTGTTGACAGTTCAATGAAGTCAGATCTAGACAAGGCTTTTAACGTTGCGGCGAAACAAGTGGCACCAAGCCTGATTACGCTTCCGGTTTCTCTTAACGTTGCGGAGGCGAAATAAATGAAACGTACATTAATTGCTACCTTGATTGCGTTATCTGGATTAGCGTTCAATGCACAAGCCTCGTCTGAGTTAGTCAATAAAGCACAAGCAGAGAACAAGCAGCAAGCGCAGCACAACATCGAAAGAGAGTCCGGTTTTAAACAAACGGAACAAGAGCTCAAAGCCCTGAAAGCACAGTTAATCAAACAGCGCGACGATTTACAAAAGCAAAATGACAAGCTAGCTGCCACATTCAGTGACAATGAGAACACTCTAGCTCGGTTGGAAGAAAAACTTCGCTTAGAAACAGGCAGCTTAGGGGAAGTGTTTGGTGTTGTTCGTCAGAACGCGAAAGAGCTTGAATCTGAGTTGCAATACTCAGTCACGTCGGTCGATGCACAGACTCATTCTGACGTTGTTAAAGAGATTGTCGCAGCCACAACATTGCCTTCTATGGTTCAGTTAAATGGTTTTTGGAAAGCGCTGGAAGAGCAAATCACTGCTAGTGGTGAAGTGGCTCTCACGAAAGTTCGTTTTGTGAATGGTGATGGTATTGCCCAGACTGAATCTGTACTTCGACTTGGTTCTATCGGTTTGGTTGGAGAGCAAGGGTATCTGAACTGGAATGCGCTAAAAGGTGAAGCGCAGGCTTATATCAAGCAACCTGAAAAAGCGCCGACGATTTCCTCTTTATCTTCTCTCATAAATGGTGAGGTTGAGACTGTGGTTCTTGACCCATCTCGTGGTGTCATGCTTGAACAACTTGCTCACAACCCAAGCTTTGTGGATAGACTGCAAGCAGGCGGTGTCGTGGGTAAAATCATTCTTGGGCTGCTCGCGATTGGTTTGATCATTGCCGTTGTTCGCGGTGTAAGCCTATCTATTGCACGCCAGAAGATTCGTGCCCAGCTTAAATCACCGCAAAACCCAGGTAATAATCCACTAGGACGTGTTTTATCTGTTTACTGCAAAGAGAAAAACCGTAGCGTTGAAGCGTTGGAGTTGCGTCTACTTGAAGCGGTCGTTGATGAACAAGCAACGCTAGAAAAAGGCTTGTCCATGCTTAAGCTACTCGCGGCTTTGGCACCGATGTTAGGCCTTCTTGGCACTGTGACAGGCATGATTGAAACATTCCAAGTGATCACTCAATTTGGTAACGGTGATCCGAAAGTGATGGCGGGTGGTATCTCAATGGCGCTCGTGACCACTGTACTTGGCTTGATTGCAGCGATGCCATTGCTGCTAGCTCACAATATTCTGAGCTCGCAAGCAGAAGCGATTCGCAACATTCTTGAGAAGCAGGGGATTTCACTTGTCGCTGAACAAGCAGAGAAAGATCTGAAACCGACTCAGGATGCGTTGGGGAATGTTGCGTAATGGATGCACTATTCGCATTGTTACCTGAATCCTTGGCTAGTAGTGACTGGCTACTCACACTGCAAAATTTTATGCAGAAGGGTGGTCAGGTGCTGTGGTGGTTGTTGGGTGTGGTAGCCTTGTGTTGGTTATTGATTCTGGAGCGTATCCTTTATCTGCTTGTTGAGTTTCCAAAGCAGAGAGTGAGTTGGATTGAAGCTTGGCGCGAGAGGAGCGACCAAACCTCTTGGTACGCTCGTTCTATCCGAGAGGGCTGGCTTTCACAAGCACGCAGTCAGCTTTATCAAAACCTGAACATCATTAAGGTTCTAGTGGCGATATGTCCAATGCTGGGCTTACTCGGTACGGTAACGGGGATGATCTCTGTTTTTGATGTGATGGCTAACCAAGGTAGTAGCAATCCTAAATTGATGGCTTCAGGTATCTCACTCGCCACCTTGCCCACAATGGCAGGTATGGTTGCAGCGTTGACTGGAATGTTTTTCCATGCGCGGTTGATCAAAGCCTGTCAATTGAGAGAAATTAAACTAGAAAAATCTTTAAGGAGTCAGCGATGAGACTCGGTCGACGCCACCATAAACAAGATGAAGCTCAGGTCGATCTGACTTCTATGCTTGATATCGTTTTTATCATGTTGATCTTCTTCATCGTTACCAGTTCGTTCGTTCGTGAATCTGGTGTGGAAGTTAATCGTCCTCAGGCATCGAATGTGGTTAGCCAAAAAGACGCTGGCATCTTTGTCGCGGTCACTTCGGCAAACGATATTTATATTGATAAGCGCAATGTTGATATTGAACGTGTACAAGCCACACTTGAGCACTTGTTACTTGATAAGCCAGACGCGTCCCTTGTTATCCAGGCCGATGAGCATGCTTATAGCGGTACAGTGGTGAAAGTGATGGATGCGGCAAAAGGTGCGGGCGTTAAGAACATTGCATTAGCTGCGGAGAAAAGGTAGTGGGACGTTTGTTCATTGCTACGCCTTTTGCTATTACTTGTGCTTTAGCTATCTTCAGTTTTATGGCTTGGATGGTTGATAGCGAACACCGCAAAATAAATGAGTCTAATGAGTCGTTGAGTTTCAATATGGTGATGGTGGAAAACGAGCAAGATGTTCAGCGTCGTCAGCGCACGGTACCTGAGCAACCTAAAGCACCAGAAGTCCCTGAGCAGATGCCTACATCGCAAGCCAACACAGAGCTGTCGAAAATCTCGCCTATCGCTCAGCCATCTCTTGGCTTAAATACGAGCATAGAAGGTGTGGCTATCAGTGCGCCAACGTTTGGTGATTTTGGCGTGAATCAGGAGGCGATGCCTCTATACCGTGTTGAGCCAAAGTATCCGACGAAAGCTATGAAGCGCCAAGTGGAAGGGTACGTAGTGCTGAAATTTACCATCGATCCTACAGGTCGCCCGACAGATATTGAGGTTGTGGAAGCCAGCCCGAAGCGCATGTTTGAACGCAATGCGATTCAAGCGCTTAAGAAGTGGAAGTATCAACCTAAAGTAGTTGATGGAGCGGCCGTTTCTCAACCGAATAAAACGGCTAGAGTGGAGTTTAAGTTAGACAAATGATGAAACGATTCGTCCTTACTGTTTTGCTTCTTGCTTCGCCAATGCTTTTGGCACAGGAGTTGACTCAATACACTGCTGTTCGTGTTCAAAAAGCAAATGAATTGGCGCAGCAAGAACAATTGAAAGAGGCGATTGCTGTGCTTAAAGACATCGAGACCTCACGTGATTATGACAAAGCATTCGTCGCTCGTATGCTGGCAGTTTTTTATTGGCAGGATGGAAATACCAAGCAAGCGATTTCCAAAATGGAGTATGCCGTTGAAAGTGGTTTGCTTCGAGATGAGCAAGCGTGGGTAAGCCAGCGTATGTTGGCAGACCTTTATCTAAATGATCAAAAGTTTGCCAAAGCGCTTAAGCACTATTACCCATTGGTTAAGTCGGTACCGGAAACTCAAAAAGCGCAGGACTTATGGCTGCGAATCGCGCAATCTCATTATCAGTTGTCGCAATGGGAGAAAGTTGTCTCTGCTGCTGACCAGTACATGAAAGTGGAAAAGAAAAGGCTCCTTCAGTCTTTATCTCTCAAGCTGGGGGCTCAGTTGGAACTGAAACGCTGGAGTGCAGCCATTCCAACGCTGGAACAAATGATTACCATTCAGCCCGACAAGCTAAGCTGGTGGCGTCAACTGGTTGGTTTGCAAATGCGCATTGGTAAAGACAAAGAGGCACTGGACACATTAGCACTAGCAAAGCTTAATGATTTGCCTTTAAGCCAAAGTGACAGGCGCATGTTGGCTCAGATGTACGCTAAACGTGGCATCCCCGAAAAAGCAGCGATAGAGATCAGCGAATTAGATGAGGCAGATACGGATGTACAGCTATTGTCAGAGCAAGCGACTTACTGGCAATTGGCAAAAGAGTGGGATAAGTCTTTATCTATTTGGAAGTTGGCGGCTAAGAAAGATGCTAAGTATCACTGGAGCGTCGCTCAACTGATGGTTCAGCAAGGCTATTACAAAGATTCATTATCAGTGTTGGACAAAGTGAAAGGCCGTGATGCAGACGTCGCACTGGCAAAAACGAGGGCGCTGTATAAACTGAACCAGTTGGATAAAGCGTTGGTTCAAGCAAAACGAGCAAACAATATTGAACCTTCAAGCCAAGCGAAAAGTTGGATTAAATACCTCTCTCAATTAAGGGAAGTCAGTCAACAACAGCAGCAGACTACAGGCTGAGCCATTAAAAAAGGGAAGCGATTTGCTTCCCTTTGATTTTGTCTAGCTTATTACTTTTGGCTTAAGCAGACATACTCAGCTCGCCACAGTAACCGCTTGGAAGACTTAATAGTCGTGAGCAGCTCTTGCCCTGATAGTTGTGGAAAGGCGTGCATCACTTTCACTTCGTTATCATGACTGGACTGCTCGTAAGCCCTTACATGAGTAAAGGTGCTGGACAAGTTGTGTGACAGCATAGATTTTGACAGGCAGATGCCAAACATATCCCGTTTCATTGTCTTTCCTTCTGACATTATATCGCAGACAGTGGGTTATAATTTTTTTAGTCTGTTGCCTACTGTCTACATCTAGTGTTTCTACACGTTTATGCTCAATAATTATACAGTCAAATTGAGCTGCCAGTACAAAAAATGTTCTAAATCTCTTGTGATCAAAATCAACTATTCCACTGGTTTTATATGAATGGGCATTTATACTCTCAACTCACGCTTGTAGTGAATGGGTAGATGCCGGCTATCCACTCCAACTATGCTTTGCTTTGTAGGCCTCACAAAATACAGCTCATTAACTCGTATAAATGTTAATTGGGTGTTAGCCTCGTTGGTCGATAAGGGAGAGTTTATGCAATGGAGCAGTATCAGCTTTCGTAAAAGAATGCTGATTATCATGACACTTTCTGGTTTGATAGAGTTATTGCTGCTGACAGCGGCTGGCTTCTTTTACGTCAAGCAGGCACAGGAAGAGGAAGTAGGAATGAAAGCCTTAGGAGTGGCTTCATTTCTTGCTAAGTCTCCCTTTGTGGTCAATATGATCGAAGAGGGCGGAGGCTCAGAATATCAACACCGTTTTCGTAATCTTACCGAGTTAATTGGTGCCGCTTTTATCGTCATAGGTGATAAAGAGGGTATCCGAATCATCCACCCTATCGACGATCGCATTGGTAAACCAATGAAAGGGGGCGATAACAATCGTGCTCTGGTTGAAGGAAAGGAATACATCTCTTTTGCTCAAGGCTCATTAGGCTATTCCGTTCGAGGAAAAGCGGCAGTTTTTGATTCAAACGGAAATATTATTGGTGTGGTTTCTGTCGGCTATTTGATTGATCGCCTTCAGGATCGTATTGAACCATTTCTTGCTTTTTTGATAGTGATGGCGTTATTGGTTGTGGCCGCCAACGCTATCATATCGAGTTATGCTTCTCGTCGCTTCCAGAAAGCCATTCTTGGTTTCGAGCCTGAAGAAATAGGCCGATTATATGTCGAGTTAGATGTGACAATGGAGACTCTTAAAGAGGGGATCTTGAGTATCGATCAATCTGGCCGACTACGTTCGATCAACAAGAGTGCTTGCCAAATTCTTGGCCTCGACAAGAATCAATGCTTGAATAAGCCGCTGAACGATGTGCTGCCAGAAAGTGATTTGCATAGTGTTCTGACGAGTGCTAGGACTGATCACGATATAAATCTTTATCTGAATAAGCAAAGGCTGATCGCGAATCGAAGCCCAATTATTGTCGATGGTAAAGTGGTAGGTGCAGTGTCGAGTTTTCGATTAAGGGATGAGTTGAATGAACTCTCAGAGCAACTGGCAAAAACGAAAGAGTACGCAGAAATGCTTCGCTCCCAGACCCACGAGCATCGTAATAAGTTAAATACCATCAGTGGAATGGTACAGATGGGGGAACTCGATGCGGTGCAGCATCTTATTGGCCAGGAAACGGCTCATTATCAATCTTTGATTGAATTCTTGCGAGAAACGATTAAGGAACCTTTAATCGCAGGCATGTTGTTAGGAAAAACAGAAAGAGCGCGAGAGCTGGGACTTGAGTTAGTGGTTGAAGATGGTTCTCGGCTTGAGCCATTACCTGAGCGCATCAACGCAGAAGATGTAGTGACGATATTAGGTAATCTCATTGATAACGCTTTTGACGCCACGCGCAGTGCCGTCACAACTGACCCTGTTTTTTCTCCTACTCGACGCCAGATAGAGGTGTCCATCAGTGACTTTGGTAATGAAGTGATCTTAGAAGTTACCGACCAGGGCTGTGGGCTGCCTTCTCAACTCTCTTCAGAACAATTAGTCGAGCGTGGCGTCTCTACCAAAGATGAAAGCACCCGTGGGGTAGGCTTACATCTAGTGAATGAATTCGCCATGCGTTATCACGGCGCTTTAGAAATCACAAATAACGCTCCCTATGGAGCTAGAATGACGGTATATCTACCAAAGGAAGAACAGATATGACATCCGTAACACGAGTGATGATCATTGAAGATGATCTCAATATCGCTCAGTTGCATCAGCGATATTTGGAACAAATAGATGGCTACGATGTTATTGGTATTGCCACAACCAAAGTGGAAGCAGAAATTCAGCTAGATGTATTTAGCCCAGATCTATTGCTGCTTGATGTGTATCTTCCCGATGGTACAGGATTAGAGCTTCTCCAGACGCTTCGATCTCGAAATCAGAGCTGTGACGTCATTCTTATCACAGCAGCTCGTGATGTTGATACTTTACAACAGGCGATGCGTGGTGGAGTGGTTGACTATTTATTAAAGCCGGTAGTTTTCCCTCGACTTGAGGCTGCTTTGAAAAAGTATGTAGCTCAAAAGCATCAGCTAACGTGTGCACTAGATTTGGATCAAAACTTAGTGGATAAGATGATGCAAACTGCTTCACCCGCTGACACAAATGTGCAGAGGCTGCCAAAAGGTATCGACGGCGTGACGCTGGACAAAATACGCGCATTGTTTTCTGGCTGTGAGAGTATGACAGCAGATGAAGCTGGAGAGCGTATCGGCGCTAGTCGGACTACCGCGAGACGCTACCTTGAGTACCTGAACAGTGCTGGAGAGTTGGTGGCAGATCTTAACTATGGGACTGTCGGAAGGCCAGAACGTTGCTATAAACGTGCATCACGATAACTTTCTTCTCCTAACTGCCTAGACGGATGTACTATCCGCCTCTACAGTTTTATTGATAGATAAAATATTAAAACTGCTAGAGGCGGCTATGAAATATATACTCAGCCTGTCTTTATCGCTCTTTGTTTTCTCACTACCGATTGGAGCGGTAGAGCTCGATGAACTTGTTTTTTTGACCGAAGAGTACCCCCCATATAACTTTACTCAAGATGGTGAAGTAAAAGGCATCTCGATTGACTTGCTGATAGCGGCTGCACAGTCTCAAGGGGTTGAAATCAATAAAGAAGAGATCAAGGTTCAGCCATGGGCGCGAGCATATAGAACGGCTTTGATTAAGCCTAATGCCGTGCTTTTTGCCACTACCCGCACTCGGCTGCGTGAACACTTATTTCAGTGGGTTGGCCCTTTGAGTACCACACGAATTGTGGTTATGGCCAAGAAGTCCCGAAATATTAGTATTGAGAATGCGATGGACTTTGCTCAATATCGTATTGGTGTCATTCGCGATGATGTCGGTGAACAGTTAATGCTGGAACTTGGCGTTCCAAGAGATTCTATGCAAGAAAACTCTGTTGCTGAAACACTGGCCAAACAATTAGCGAAAGGGCGTATTGATTTATGGGCATATGAAGAAAATGTTGCTAAATGGTGGTTAAAGAAAATTGGCCAAGATACGGACGATTATGAACCTGTCTTTGTGCTCAGCGAAGGTGAACTCTACTATGCTTTTAATTTAGCGGTTGATGAAAAATTGACTGAGAAACTGCAGCGCGGTATCGATCAAATGAAGAAAACGATCAATGAGGCCAGTATATCAAGGTATCAGGAGATTGTTGAAATCTATCGCTGATTTGGAATAGTTACAGTAGTATCAGGACAAGTATAGATGCGTCTAATCGGTTTTTTTCTATTCATATTTTGCCAGGGTGCATTCGCTCATCAAGCAGTGCAACTTGTATTGCCGTCTCAAGTTGATGGGGGGCACGTCTTCTATCATGAACTTTTGCATAAATCTTTATCTGAACTTGGTTACAAGGTCACAATTGAGGTGCCTCAAGAGCATATTCCTCAAAAAAGGTCGACAAAAATGGTGGCAAGAAATCAGTTATCTTTAACTTGGTTGATTGCTACTGAAGAGAGAAATAAAAAATACATCCCTGTTCGAGTGCCGTTAACGAATGGATTGATCGGTAAAAGAGTGCTCCTTATTCCCCCTCAGCTACAAAATAAATTCGATACCATTAATACGCTACAAGATCTAAAAGAGTCAGGGTTAGTCGCTGGTTTAGGGATGCAATGGTACGATGTTGAGGTCTGGAAAGCCAATCAATTGCCAGTCTATACGGAAGACGGTGAATGGCGCTCTTTGTATTCCAAACTAACCCCTGAAGGGAGCGTCAATTATTTTCCGAGAGGAATGACAGAAATCCTTAGAGAGGCGTCTCAGAATACCCATTTAGCGATAGAACAACGTTTACTATTAACATACGAAAACGACTTCTATTTCTACCTTTCTGATGATGCAGCACATTACCAACCCATTTTGGAAGAGGCTTTAACTCGGGCAAGAGAGAGTGGCCTTATGGATCGCTTGTTAGAGAAATACTGGCGATTGACGTTTGAGCAGATTAAACCTGAAAATCGAGTTGTGATTAATTTGAGCTTACCTGAGGCTGGATCCCACAAACAGTAACCTATTCCTATATAAAAACTGACAGATACTTTAAGTTAGCGTATAAATTCTTTAAGAGTTTCATACGTTTTCTCACCAGTGGGAGTAGTTAAAGCGAAATGGAAAGTGTTTTCATCGTTGTCGTCTTGTTGGTTTTATTTTTTGTTTTTGTTCAAAAGCGTTATCTAAAACAGGACGAGCTGAAAGACAGTGCTTATAAGAAAAAAGGGCCATTAATGAATATGCAGGAATCGGCGTTTTACAACGCTTTAATTACTGCAGTTGGCCAGCATGGTGTGGTGATGTCAAAGGTGAATATGGCTAATGTTGTGACACCGTTGGCTACGGATAAAAAACAATGGTTTATCGCCAATAATAGGATTGCTAAAAGCTATTTTGATTATGTTGTTTGTGATCCACGCACATTGCAAGTTCGTGTCGCTATTGAGCTCGATGATGGTCGGGCATTGGACAAAGGCAAAATAGAGCGCCAGAAGCTGTTAATGCATGTCTGTAAATCGTCTGGGATTCCTTTGATTGGTACATCCGTAAAGCATAGCTATCAAGTGGGGAAGCTTAGACGTCTTTTGGCTTCTCATATTGATCTTATCGAACCTGATAAAGAGGTGCGTTTCTGCAAACGTTGTGGTAGCCCGATGGTGATTAAAACCGCATCACAAGGAGAGTTTAAAGGTCGACGCTTCTTTACTTGTAGTCGTCAGCCACAGTGTACTTATACAGAAAACTACAACGTTATATTTGATGAAGAAGACATGAGCGAGTAACTAGACTAGGTATATATAGCTGATGCTAAAGGGAAAACTCTCCAACCATCCAGTTAACGGACTTTAAAATAAAAAGCCATTCGATACTCGAATGGCTTTCATCATTACCACATCAGATCGTCTGGGACTACATAGTCTGCATAAGGATCGTCTTCAGCTGGCACGTCTGATTCCGGCTCTTTGAGCTCAATGATCACCTGGTCATCACGCTGTGCAATTTTGTTTGCAACAACCCCGGGGATCACCGCATAACCATCTTCATGACGGGCAATAGCAAGGATACCTTTGATAAGTTGTTCGCGGATAATCGATTCAACGTAAAGGGATTTGACGAGTGTTCCATCGGTGAAGTTGTATTTAATATCACCATCTTTCTGATCGATTTTGTTCATCTCAATCAACTGTTTGATTTGCGAATGAATTTCTTTGTTCAGACGCTGCTCGTTTTGTTGGTTGCTTAGCTCTTTATCACGCTCTTGCTGTTGACGTTTTTGTTCTTCGACCGCGGCTTTTACTTCACGAGCTTGTACGCGTGATTTTTTTGAACCTTTTTTGGCCTTCTTTAGTTTTTTTTCATTCACTAAACCAGCTTTCAGCATTTGTTCTTGCAGAGTAAGTTTTGCCATGGGGTATCCGTGTTGATAAATGTTTTGCGTATTTTATAGGGACGGGGCCTGCAAATAAAGATATGTGAAGAATGTGCGTTAAGTTTTCTTTATCAATAGACGTGTTTCATATGGCAGTCTGGAGTGATATCTTCAGGCTATCTACGTCGCTAAGTATATATCACGCAGAGTTTACTCTTTTCTCGAATTAATTATTTCGGGTTAAGGAGTATGTTGCTCATGGAATGATTAATATTGATGCCGGTTGATGTAGGTATTTTTAATTCGCATGCAAAGAAAAACGGACGCTATATCAGTTCCGTTTGGCTGGAAAAATTATTTGGATAATTATGATTTCTATAGAAAAGTACAGTGCTGAAAAAGCACACCTTATACATGCATTAAGCGTTACACCTAAACAAGCTCAGTTTACCGTTGATAACATTGGTGAAATGATCCCCGAACTGAAAGAAAGTGAACATCCCTACGTGATTATGAAAGGTGATCAGCCCGTCGGCTTCTTTCTTCTTGATATAGGCTATGCTGAGAAATTCAGTTTCTGCCCGGAAGACGGTATTGGAATCAGAGCATTGTTGATTGATCGTAATCTACAGGGGCAAGGTATTGCACGTGATGCACTTAAATTGCTTCCCCAGTATGTTGGTGAAGTCTATCCACAAGTCAACTCGCTTTATCTCACAGTAAACTGTCGAAACGAGCCCGCCTATCGATGCTATCTACGTAGTGGTTTTACCGATACTGAAGAACTCTATTTGGGTGGTCCTGTTGGCCCTCAACATATCATGATGACATCCGTTTGTGGTCGAGGTTAGAAGATAAGTATGGTTAAGCTAAGAGAAATGCGAACGCAAGAGTTTGCGGATTTTTATCACTATGCGGCCGAGGCCTATGCGCAGGATATTGCAGAGAATCAAGGCCACGCTGCTGAAAAATCTCTTGAACTCTCTCATCAGGCTTTAAAGCGTTGTTTTCCCGATGGTGTTGAATCGAAGGGGCAGTCACTATTGTGTATTGACTCTGAACAAGAGGGCGCCCCCGTGTTGGCTGGCTACTTATGGCATTGCGTTAATCAAAAAGAAGGGTCGACATTTATCTACGACTTTTACGTTATGGAAGCTTTTCGAGGGAAAGGGATAGGTAGCAAAGCCATCGAGCTGTTGGAAGAAAAAATGGAAAACGTCGGTATTAAACAGATTAAATTGCGCGTTGCCTTCAACAATGAGCGGGCACGCAAACTCTATGAAGAGTTAGGCTTTGTGGTTACTGGTTATAATATGTCTAAAATCATCGCTAGCTCAGTTAACTGTATTATTGATGAATAAACATTTTGCAATATTGAAATCTCTAGGAGCCGGTGATTTTAAGCATTTAAATGGTTCGCTTGAATCCCACTTGATTGCAACAGAGTCCTTGCTGGCAAAATGACAGGCGAAGAGTGATGGTTTAGCGCAGGAGAGGTTATATGGTAGTTGTAGCTCGTTTTTCTTTCCCTCATGAGGCTCATATTGCGAAAGCGAGCTTGGAAGCCGCTGGAATTGAAAGCAATATTGCTGACGAACATACCGTTAACACTCAGTGGCTCTATTCAAATGCGATTGGCGGAGTTCGTTTAATGGTTCAGGAAGAGGATGCCGAGCAAGCGACCATTATCCTTAATACCGACTATTCTGATGCTTTATGCTCTGAAGAAAGTTCCACTTCACAAGATCATTGCCCTAACTGTGGTAGCCTAAAACTAGAGCCGTTTACCAAAGGTAAGCGACCCGCTTTTTTAGTCTTTATTCTTTTAGGCTTTCCGCTGTTTTTCTATAAACACGGTTATAAATGTAGCGATTGCGGACATTTCACCGAAAAAACGGCCTAGCTTACTAAACTAGAGGGAATTCTAATGAAGGTAGCAGTGGTTTTGGGGACGTCGAAAACAGATGGTAATACGCGTCACTTAGTGAATAAATTTGTTGAGATGACAAATGCTCCGGTGTTTGATTTAGCGGATTACCAGCTCTCTTATTATGACTATCTACACGAAAATCGCAGCGATGATTTTATTCCTTTGATTCGCATGCTTACCACCTATGATCACATTGTGTTCGCTTCGCCCGTCTATTGGTATTCCATGTCGGCACAACTGAAAGTGTTCTTCGATCGCTTGTCAGATCTGTTGACCATAGAAAAACCACTTGGACGCCAGCTGAAAGGTAAGGAAATATCTGTTATCTCGACTGGCTACAATCATGAATTACCAGATTGTTTTATTGAACCTTTTAAGCTTACTGCTCGCTACATGCAGCTTGAGTTTAGAGGCTTTGCTTATCTTCCTGTTAGCGAAGAAGGAGACCTTGGGCGAGCTCGTGCCATTGCTGAATGGTTTAGTGAGAGTATTTGTCGAGAGCCCTCTAAGGTCTGATGTAGCTAACTCTTTGTAACATAGGACTTATCTTTAGCAGATTCGCACAATTATTCTTGCCTTTTGTATTTTCTTGATTTATAAATCTCTCTGCATTCATAAGTAACTCCATGTATATCGTAGTTTTTGTACATTTTTCATAACATGGAGAAAAGTGATGAGTAAAATCACTCATAGTAAAAAGCTAGTGGATTTTTTTCGTTTTCGCAGAACGGTAAGCGAGCAAGACTTCATGCTTACTTCTAACGAGTTAGTGGTTAAGTCTGACGCTTATAAGTTGAGCAAAATCAAGCGTTTTGAAGTTCGTCGATTAGGTATCAAAGAAAATATTGTTCGAGTGTTATCTTTGGCATTGGTGTTGTCTGCAGCTACATGGGCATTTGTTCCTCAGTTCGGACTGTATACTTTAGCGTTAACCCTCGTTATGGCCTTTGTTACGTGGCGTAAGTATGAATTGCGTGCGGAGTTTAAAGGAACTGATGAAACGGGTGATCACTGGGTGTCGATTGTTCGTGGCTGTGATAAAGAAGAATACCAAATTTTAAAACAGGTTGAAGAAAAGCTACAGGCTGCTATTTAAAGGTAAAGCTCGCTAATGATTAGCGAGCTTTTTTTATGTTATAACAAAGACCTGTAATCTAAGGGGAGCGTTATGATCACTATTCGTCAATATCAGCCAGAAGATGCTAAAGCGCTTTGGGAAGTGTTTTTCCATACAGTCCGAAATGTAAATCGCCAGCATTACAGTCAGGATCAGGTTGAAGCATGGGCGCCAGAAGGATGGGACATTGAAACATGGAAAAAAACAATGTCCCAAATTAACCCTTACATCGCTGAAATGAACGGTCAAGTCGCGGGGTATACAGATTTGCAAGATTCCGGATTAGTTGATCATTTCTTTTGTCATCACGCTTTTCAGGGTAAGGGCGTTGGTCGGGCGCTTATGGAGCATGTGCTAAAGGTTGCGAACGACAAGGGTATCAGCCGCCTCTACTCGGAGGTGAGCATTACTGCTCGTCCTTTCTATGAGCGGATGGGGTTTAAAGTAGTGAAAGAGCAACAGGTTGAGATGCGTGGTCAGGTACTGACCAATTTTGTTATGGAAAAGCACCTTTAGGGAAAGCAATTGTTTAGGTTAGAAACACCAAGACTTGTTATCAGAGACATGTCGCTAGAAGATGAAGCCAATGAATAACGGGTTGGACGAGCAAGGTTACATTCTCAATCATTGTTCAGTCGCCTATATTCAGCCCGCGTTTAGGCAGTCAGTTGATCGTGTGGTTAGCTGTTTATGTGACACTTTTTCAGGAAAAATTCATAGCCTTTATCTATACGGGAGTGTACCTAGGGGTACTGCGGTTGAGTTTGAGTCAGATTTAGACTTATCTATTGTTTTCACTAAGCCTTTAGATCTTGAAACCGAACGAAAACTTGAGGCCACCAAATTAAAATTAGAACAAGAGCTAACTATTTTCAGCAAGATAGACTTCGATCCTGGCCATCTAGAAGCAATCCTTTCTCCAAATGAAATTTATCACTGGCAGTTTTGGTTAAAGCACTGCTGTTGTTGTGTGTCAGGTGATGATTTGTCCCTGAAATTCAATCTGTTGAAACCAAACCGAAAAATCGGTTTTGCTCTCAACGGTGATCTCTTATCTTTCATTACTCAAGCATGTGATGAGCTTAATGAGTCTAACCATAAGTATATTGGTAAAATGTTGGCTAAGAAGATCCTCCGTAGCGCTTACACCTTGATCGCAGAAAAGGACAAAAGTTGGCATGTGGAGATAAAGTGGTGTGCAAAAGCCGTATTACGCCATTATCCAAAAGAATCACAGAGTGTCGAACTTGCACTACGCATGATTGAAGGTCAACCCTATGGTGTTGAGGATATTCAGCAATTGGCAAACGGGTGGGGTAGACGAGTCGCTTACCAGTTTGAAGTTGAGGAGTACTAATATGGGATCTAACCTAGGTTTTTCCTTTGAAGAGAATCGGGCTGAACTAAGGATTTTGCGTAACGGTAAGATTGTTACCATATTGCGTGGAAAATAGGCATCTGAATTCGTTTCTAAGGTCAGTGCGCTCTCAAATCATGACCAACAGCAACTGATGGCAAGAGTAACTGGCAACTATAAACGGGGCAACGAAAGGCTAGCTAAAAAGCACCATAAACACAGATGAGTTTAATAGTAAGGGAGGTTCCGGTGGAAGCATATCGTACAAACAGGTTAACCATAAAGCAGTTTAAAGATGGTGACCGCAATGCTCATTTTCTATCTGAAATTCAAGCAACCTTGACAGAAAAGGTTGTTGAGAATTTACCACCGTACTTTCACCAAGTCAGGTCTAATGAATCAGCAGATAGCTGGTTAAGCAAAATGAATGATGAAAGCATGCTTTACGTAGTGAGAGTTAACGATGGTGCGTTAGCAGGGTTCGTATTTGTCTATCAAGACAGCGGTAGTGCTCATATCGGCTATTTACTCGCAGAAGAGTATTGGGGGCAAGGGTTGGCTAGTGAGCTGCTCACTGGGTTTATTGATTCTATTGCGAACAAAAGTGGCTGGAGAGAGCTCGTAGCTGGTGTTGATGAGTCAAACATTACATCGTTGAAACTTTTAGAAAAGCTTGGCTTTGTAAAACAGTCCACGAATGAACATCGAGTGGTTTTCTATCAATATGATCTAAAAAATAACTCTGAGAGTGAGGAATAGAATTGATGAGATTAATCCCCCCTTCATTGCAATTCAAAGAGGCATTTTCTCGATTCTACCAAGATTTCAAGCACAATGATCCTGAGAACGCAGATTACTATGAGGAAGGTGAGAGTGATATCGAACGCTATGTAAGTCGACTTTCCAATGAATCCTTGGGTATCGATTTAAAACCGGGTTACGTCCCTTGTAGTCATTTCTGGTTGATTGATGAAAATAAGAGCATTCGAGGAGCTATTC
The DNA here is from genome assembly GCF_022398025.1 of Vibrio sp. Isolate25. NCBI lineage: Bacteria > Pseudomonadati > Pseudomonadota > Gammaproteobacteria > Vibrionales > Vibrionaceae > Vibrio > Vibrio sp. Isolate25. Next base: position 70,357 of record NZ_JAKEUT010000005.1, on the reverse strand, counting down.
GGGTTCGTCATCATATTGAAAATGAATTCCTTTCTTTTGAGGCCGGTCATATCGGGTATGACATCGCCCCTAGTTTCCGAGGTCAAGGTAACGGTAAGCTGATGCTGAAGTTAGCCTTGGTGGAAGCCCGCAAGCTGGGGATATCCAACGCACTTGTGACTGCAGATGATGATAATTGGCCATCCCGAAAAGTGATTGAAGCGAATGGTGGTCAATTAGAAAACATTGTTATGGGTAAAGTGTTTCCCAACCTTTTGGCAAGGTACTGGATACCGTGTAGGGAGTAAATGGCTGGCTGTAGAGAATAAACTGATTTTTTGTCAATATTTTCGGGTGCATATTGTTTATCAGGCTATTCGTTACACGGTTATTTTCTAGTTTTTAATTTTCTAATCTATCAATTAATTTTTGAGTAATTACTGGTAGAGAATAGACTATTTAAAATAGCCATTAGTGAGCTTATATTACTTTTTAACTTTAACATAAGCTCATTAATGAATTTTTGAATATAGATATTAGATAAAAGTTCCCATTCTTAAGAGTTCTTCTAGGTTATCAATATTAATTTTTAATACGTGTTCTTTACCTAACACGTCGAGCTTTACGAACATTACCTTACGAGATTTTAAACTCGCGAACAGCTTGGCATCTCTTTCTTTACTTAGACGAGTTAGCGTGGGCCTGATGTAGTGACGATTGGTGGTCAGATCATAGACGTCTGGGTCTTGGCTAAAACGAATCTGAATCTTGCCTGATATAGGCCTAGTAACGTAATGACTTTTGTTTAAGTTAGTCGCGTATATCCGCACTAAATCGGACTTTTCGTTTTTCTGAAATACCACGGTTTTATCGGAACCTTGATCTTTCAAAACAAGTTCAAAAGTTCTGTTATTGGGTGAGAAAGCATCATAGCTTTCAGATAAGTAATTGCTCCCAGAGTGATAGATTTGCTCAGTTATTCCTTTTTCTGAGGATTCTGCGAATGACAACGGAGAAAAAGCACAAATGACGGTGAGTAATGCAGTTCTTATAAACATTATTATGCATGTATTGTTATTAAGACGGTGCAGTTTAACAAGCTATATTTATGCTATCAATATTATTGACTATAAAATATCTGAGAAATAGTGGAGAGAAAGTAATCAGATATTAATGGCTACTTTACTGAGTGATATTTAATCAAGAAAGGTCTGTTAAGAGCCAGTAATATAAGCTGGCTCTAATTTAGTGATATTTAATGAGTAAGATAGTGTTTGACAAATTGAGATATCTTTACCATATCATTAACTGCGATATATTCTTCAGTAGTATGCACTTTTGCCATACCTGTTGAAACGTTGATTGTTGTTAACCCTTTCGCGTTAAAGTTATTCGCATCGCTGCCACCGCCTGTGCCTTTGGTGTAAGGTGTGGCGCCGATGGCTTCGAATGATGCTTTAACGGACTCAATATGCGGATGATCGTCAGCGATAACAAATGCATTGTATGCGCGGGTGGATTTAATCTCTACGTCAGCACCGTGTTGCTGACAGGCTTGCTCAAATGTTTCAATCATATGAGAAACTTGGTGCGTCAACTTATCATCATTAAGTGAACGTGCTTCAGCTACAATTTTGAGTTCTGGCATAACGATGTTAGTCGCATTTCCTCCTTCTACAATGCCAATGTTTGCAGTTGTTTCATTGTCAATGCGGAGTAATTTCATATTGTTGATGGCTTCTGCTGCAACTTGGATAGCACTTATCCCTTCTTCTGGGGCTAATCCAGCATGAGCAGGCTTGCCTTTGATTGTCGCGATTATCTTCTGTTGACCTGGTGCGGCATTGACAATTGTGCCGATAGGGCCTCCTGTGTCCAGCACAATGGCTTTATCTGAAGTAATGAATGACATATCAAAATGTTGGGAGCCAAATAGCCCACCTTCTTCATGGACAGTAAATGCAAGCTCAATGGTTTTGTGGGCTGAACCAGAAGATTGGATACAGCGTACAGCCTCCATAATGGCAGCGATGCCAGATTTGTCATCCCCGCCAAGAATAGTATCGCCTTTGGATCGAATAATGCCGTCTTGGATAACAGGCTCGACACCTATACCGGGTGTGACTGTATCCATATGACTGCTCAAAACAACACTATCCTCTATGCTGCCATCGAGTCGGGCATAGAGGTTAAAACCATTCGACACCTCATCGGGGACCGGTAGTTTATGTACAGTAAACCCCATATTACCCAGTTGTTCTGAAAGTGCTTCAGCTATTTGTTTTTCGTTACGTGATTCACTGTCGATTTTGATGAGTTGACAAAAATGCTCAATCAGACGTTCGCGGTTAATTTCACTCATTATTGTATGACCTTTTCGGGAACAGAGGTCGTTACCATATCTTTGCCATATGGCATGGTTCTCTGAGTTAAATCAATAAATGCAAGGCTTATGACGTAAAATGCTGTTTTGTTTAGGGTCGGATTTTCTTGGGTTATGATTCTGGTATTTACAGATTCACTTTGCCGATGAACCTAGGCTTTATTATGATCGATATTAAGAGTAAGTCGCGACGGTTTGATTTTTTTGATTACAGACCATAACTTGATTGCGCCCGTTCTTTTTGGCTTTATACAATTCTTTATCCGCTTCTTTAAGCACGCTTTCTAGGTCGTTGTACAGATCACACTGATAAATTCCAATGCTTGCTGTAAGGGAGATAGGTTGGTCATTGCTGTTAAATCGATAGCGTTCAATCGCCATTCTGATCTGTTCAGCTTTGATCATCGCATGTTGGATATTCGTGTTGTGTAGAGCAATGCAGAATTCTTCACCGCCAATACGATAGACCAAATGTTCGTCAGTTAACCCATCGATCAAGGCGGCTGTTTGTACTAAGACCTTGTCGCCAATATCGTGACCAAACTCATCATTCACCTGCTTAAAATAATCCAAATCGAGAACCAATAGTGACAAAGGCAATGTTTCACTTTCTTGGCGATATCGATCGAAGTTGTGGATGAGGGCATGGCGGTTGTACACACTAGTTAGCGCATCACGAGAAGCGAGTTGGCCAAGAGAGGCTTCCGATGTTTTTCTTTTGACCTCTAGAATGTGGCTTGCTAACCAGACGCTAAGGTAGGCGAGGGCAAAGTTGATGATTAGTTCATAGTGAGCGGTCACATGGCCAGAGATGGATTTATCCGCGACCAAAAACAGCTGGCTGATAAAGCCTGCTAAGGTGGCTAGGAATCCATAGCGTTTACCTAAAATGAGATAAAACAGAACGGGATAAAGAAAGCTCCAAACAAACAAGCCGTGCTCAATGGGATACACCAGTGTGGTGAAATAAATCAAACCGATAATACAGTAAACATAACAGTTAGAGAGCAGGAGAGATGCAGAACTCCGATAACTGTTAAATGCGATATAAAGAGAAAAGCTACAAAAAAGACTCTGAACGATAGCAAGAAGGTGATAAATGCCAAAAAACACATTTATAGTGGCAATAATCAGCGATATTAGGGCTAGAAGCATACTCAGCCAGAACAAGACTGCACGACGTAACTGTCTGGAAGGGTTAAATATGTCTAGCTCCATTCTGAGTAGCCTTGTCTAGGAATATGCCCAAGTATGAATATCAAACAATAGTATGCTTTTCACATGTGGAATCAAGCATAATGTTGAACAAAGATCACACTTTTAAGACTATGGATGACACTGTTTATTAAAACTATGCGAGTAAAATGTGCGCAAGTAAATGTATTGCCGGTAAAATAATCAGTTTTCATCTTTATTTTCCCATTCTAAACTCAATCAAGAAATTGTTAAATAGTGGAACTAATATCACTGTTGTTAATGATTTTATTTTCTTACTGAAGTCACAAAAATGCGACAAAGTGTGAATAAATACTAATTGTGAGCTAGATTGAGGCGAAGTCTGTATCATTAATAAGATTTATAGGCCAAATAGACCAGTTTTTCGTGATTTCTTTGTCGTTAACTCCTGGTAATAAAGAGTAACAAGTCTATTCTTTGCTTTGATAGACAAGCAGCGGCTTGTAAAGCCGTGTTAGCAGAAAGAGATATTACTTGATTTTCTATGGGAACATTAATTCATTAATGTAATTTATATACACATTTTTATGGGTTTAGTCTTTAATCTACCCCTTTAGGGTAGTTTGATTTTGTAATTGATTTACATCATGTATTAATTTTCTTTCACATTTAACAATGCACATAGTGATAAAAACCTAACCCTTAGGAAGTACTATGAGCAAGTTGAAGCTGGTCATTATAGGTAACGGCATGGTCGGGCACCGTTACATAGAAGACCTTGTTGAGAAGACGGATGTTTCTCAATATGAAATATCTGTCTTCTGTGAAGAACCTCGCGTCGCTTATGACCGTGTCCATCTCTCTTCTTACTTTTCCCATCATACTGCTGATGAGCTTTCTCTTGTAAAAGAAGGCTTTTACGAAAAGCATAATATCAACATGTTGATTGGTGAGCGTGCCATCAATATTAACCGAGAAAAGCAGACGGTTTATTCAAGCACTGGGCGTGAAATTCAGTATGACAAACTTGTCATGGCCACAGGGTCGTTTCCTTTCGTTCCACCAATTAAAGGCCACGAAAGCAAAGACTGTTTTGTCTACCGTACAATCGAAGATCTCAAAGCGATCGAAGCATGTGCCAAGAATAGCAAAGTTGGTGTCGTTATTGGTGGCGGTTTACTTGGCCTTGAAGCCGCAGGTGCACTGAAAGCACTAGGTGTGCAAACCCATGTGGTGGAGTTTGCTCCGAAATTGATGGCTGAACAGTTAGATCAGGCTGGTGGTGATCAATTACGTCAGAAAATTGAACGTATGGGCGTAACGGTGCACGTTAGCAAAAACACTCTAGAGATTGCACCAGAAGGCAAAACAGCAAGAAATGTCATGCGATTCGCTGATGGTAGCGAGTTGGAGACGGACTTTATTGTGTTTTCTGCTGGCATTCGCCCACAAGATAAACTTGCTCGCCAAATGGGGTTAGGCATAGCACCACGTGGCGGTGTTGAGATTAATGATTTCTGTCAGACAACTGACGAAAATGTCTACGCTATTGGTGAATGTGCATCTTGGAATCGCACGTTTTACGGCCTTGTCGCTCCAGGTTATAAGATGGCGACAGTCGCCGTTGATCACCTATTAGGAAACGACAGCAAGTTTGAAGGCGCAGATATGTCTGCGAAACTCAAACTGCTTGGTGTGAAAGTTGGCTCAATTGGTGATGCAAATGGGCGTACACCGGGATGCAAGAGCTACGTCTATCAAAACGAAGAGCAGGAAGTGTACAAGCGAATTATCGTTTCCGAAGATGGTAAAAAGCTGCTTGGCGCTGTTATGGTAGGGGACACGTCAGATTACGGCGATTTGCTGCAACTTAAACTCAATGAAATCGAGCTTCCAGAGCATCCTGATACGTTAATTCTTCCGGCTCACGCTGGGGCAGAAAAGCCAACGTTAGGCGCTGATGCGCTTCCAGAATCAGCGGTTATCTGTTCTTGCTTTGATGTGACAAAAGGCAAGATTGCTGAAGCCGTGGCACAAGGTCATCACACTATCGGCGATATCAAAGCGGTAACTGGTGCAGGTACGGGTTGTGGTGGTTGTATTCCACTGGTGACTTCTGTACTCAACGCTGAATTAGCCAAAGCGGGTGTCGAAGTAAAAAATGATGTGTGTGAGCACTTTGCTTATTCTCGTCAGGAGTTGTTCCACCTTATCCGTATTGAAGAAATCAAAACGTTTGATGAGCTGTTGGAAAAATATGGTAAGGGCTACGGCTGTGAAGTGTGCAAGCCACTGGTAGGCTCAATCCTCGCGTCCTGCTGGGGTGAGCACATTCTAAAGCCTGAACTGGTCAAGCTTCACGACACCAACGATAACTTCCTCGGCAACATGCAGAAAGACGGTACTTACTCTGTGATCCCTCGTATGGCGGGTGGTGAAGTGACGCCTGAGGCACTTAAGGTATTGGCTGAAGTTGCTGCGGAGTACAACCTTTATACTAAAGTTACCGGTGCTCAGCGTATCGGCTTGTTTGGCGCTCAAAAAGACGACCTACCTGCGATTTGGAAGAAGCTGATCGCTGCAGGCTATGAAACAGGGCAGGCCTATGCCAAAGCGCTTCGCATGGCAAAGACCTGTGTAGGCTCAACTTGGTGTCGTTATGGCGTTCAAGATTCTGTTGGCCTTGGTGTGATGATCGAAAACCGCTACAAGGGCATTCGTACTCCGCACAAGATGAAGTTCGGTGTATCGGGTTGTACGCGTGAATGTGCAGAAGCTCAAGGTAAAGACTTAGGTATCATCGCGACAGACGCCGGCTGGAACATGTACGTGTGTGGTAATGGAGGAATGAAGCCAAGACACGCTGACCTTCTAGCGAGCGACCTCGATAAGGACACCCTCATCAAATACATCGACCGTTTCATGATGTTCTACATTCGTACGGCAGCGCCACTGCAACGCACTTCTGTGTGGATGGAAAATCTGGAAGGTGGTGTTGATTACCTGAGAGAAGTCATCGTCAATGACAAACTCGGTATCAATGCTCAACTGGAAGCTGATGTTGCCAAGCTAGTAGAAGAGTTCCGTTGCGAATGGACTGATACCATCAACGATGAAGCCCAGCTAAAACGCTTCGCACATTTCATTAACAGTGATGAGCGCGATGACAACGTTGTCTTTGTCCAAGAGCGTGAACAGCACCGTCCGGCGACGTACACAGAAAAACATCCAGAAGAGAAGGGTGACATCCTTCATGTCGAGTTAGTCTAAGGGAGACGACATCATGGCATTTACAAAAGTATGCAGTATTGAAGATATCATCCCGGGCACTGGCGTGTGTGCGTTGGTTTCTGGGGAGCAGATTGCCATTTTTCGCCCTTCCCATGCTGAAGAAGTGATGGCAATTAGCAACACCGATCCATTCTATCAGTCGAATGTGCTTTCTCGTGGATTGATCGTCGAGCACAACCAAGAGTTGTGGGTCGCTAGCCCACTGAAAAAGCAGCGTTTTAACCTATCAACGGGTGTATGTATGGAAGATGAACAGTTCAGTGTTAAAGCATACAAAACACGGGTTGTTAAAGGGCAGGTTGAAGTATCGGCTTAGCAAGGCATTAAACGAGATTTAATAGCTTAAAGGTTTGTTGCTTTCCTTTTGGGAACAGGTAAAGCAACGAACCTTTCACTATTCAATTTTAACTTTCAATTTTAATAAGGACGCAGCTATGTCTTCTGCATTAAAACCTGCCGAATTCGTACAAACTATGATCGATGTTGGCGAAGCGAAAACTAAAACCAGTACACGTGATTTGGTTTTACGCGGCACAATGGCGGGTATTATCTTATCTTTGGCCGTTGTGGTTGCCATTACAACTATTGTACAGACAGGTATTGGTATTGTCGGTGCGCTAGTGTTTCCAGTTGGCTTCTGTATTCTCAGCCTGATGGGCTACGATTTGGTCACTGGTGTTTTTGGCCTCGCACCTCTTGCCAAGTTTGACAACCGACCAGGTATCACTTGGCACCGCGTTTTCCGTTGTTGGAGCTGGGTTGGCCTAGGTAATTTGATCGGCTCTCTGATTGTCGCTTATCTGGTTGCTATCTCTCTAACAGGTAACTTCACGTTGGACCCGAATGCAGTAGTTAAGAAATTTATCGCGGTATCAACAGCACGTACAGTTGGCTTTGAAAATATGGGAATGGACGGATGGATTACCTGTTTTGTCCGTGGCATTTTCTGTAACCTGATGGTTTGCCTTGGTGTGATTGGTAATATGACGGCTCGCAGTGTGGCTGGCAAGATCGCAGCCATGTGGTTACCGATTTTCATCTTCTTTGCCTTGGTGTTTGAGCATACTGTTGTGAACATGTTCTTGTTCCCACTGGGTATGATTCTTGGTGCCGATTTTGGTATTGCAACTTGGCTGAACTTCAACCTTATCCCAACGATTCTGGGTAACATTGTCGGTGGCTTGTTGTTCACTTGTATTCCTCTTTACCTGACTCACGCGAAAACTGCCCCTGCCATTGATTCTGAGCAGGAAGTTAAAGCTAAGCCAGTAATGGCGAAATAAGTTGATACGGCCCCATGACATACCGTGGGGCTTTTTAGAGCTATTGTGAGTTTGGCAATAAAAAGTCGCGATTGATGATTGAGTGCTACTTCTTATATCCAAATTTGAATCAACAGGCCCAGCTATGACTACTCATCCCAATTCTTCTCCAAAATGCGGTTTTGTTTCTCTTGTGGGCGCAGGCCCTGGAGACCCAGATTTACTGACCGTGAAAGGCTATCGAGTAATACAGCAAGCAGAAGTGATTGTTTATGATCGCCTTGTCTCTAAAGAAATATTGGCGTTAGCCAATCCTCAAGCTGAGATGGTTTATGTCGGCAAGAAGTTGGATTTTCATTGCGTGCCTCAGGATCAAATCAACCAGATTTTGGTGGAAAAAGCACTGGCAGGAAAACGTGTTGTTCGGCTCAAGGGTGGGGACTCATTTATTTTTGGTCGTGGTGGTGAAGAGCTGGAAGAGTTGGCTGTCCACGGAATTCACTTTGAAGTGGTACCGGGAATAACAGCGGCAGCTGGCGCGACTGCTTACGCTGGCATTCCGTTGACACACCGTGACCACGCTCAGAGCGTTCAGTTTATTACGGGGCATGTGCAAAAAGATGGTCGAGAAATTGAATGGCAATCACTGGCCCAATCTAACAACACACTGGTATTTTATATGGGTCTAAAGCAGAGCCAGCGAATTACCACCAAGCTTATCGAAAATGGTCTGGATGAACAGATATCTTGCGCCATTATTGAAAACGGAACACGCAGCGAACAGCGTGTATTCACTGGGCCACTAAAAGACTTACCCAAGCTGGCAGAGGGAGCAGTCAGCCCTGCACTTATTGTTGTTGGTAGCGTGACCTCGCTGCACGATAAGCTGAAATGGTTTAATTAAAGAGTCTTTGCCTTTCGCATCAGAATCCATAGAAAACCAACTGCTTGAGTTCAATAACTGTTACTATGCCTGCGTTATTGATTAAACAGGATTCCTGATGGAAAAAGTCGCCATTTTCGTTGATGTCCAGAACATCTACTACACAACACGAGAAAAGTACCGTGCAAACTTTGACTACAATGAGTTTTGGTACGTTGCAACGGAAGGTCGAGACGTCACTGAGGCTCATGCGTATGCGATTGCTTCACATGACCCGAAACAAAGACAGTTTCATCATATCCTTCGCGGTATTGGCTTTAACGTTAAACTGAAGCCATTTATTCAACGACAAGATGGCAGCGCCAAAGGCGATTGGGATGTGGGTATTGCTTTGGATGTGTACGAAGCTGCCAGCAAGGTTGACCGAGTCATTCTGTTATCTGGAGATGGTGACTTTGACGTGTTAGTCAAACGAGTCCAGGAAAGGTTTGGTACCAAAGTGGATGTGTTTGGTGTGCCGGGCCTTAGCGCACAGTCACTAATCGACGTGTGCGATAAGTTCATCCCGATTGAAGAAGAATTATTGCTCAGACGAACCTGAGTCTGCGCTTTGTTCATTTTCCGCTTGTGCAGCGGCTTGCTGCTCTTTTTCTTCTGCTTCAAGCTTCGCTCGTTCCGCTTTAGAAATGTAGCGAGGTTTGTTGCTTTTATGTAGCTTCGCGTTTTGCTTCTTCTGTTTCGATTTTAGGATCTGGTTAATTTTCTTCTTACGGTTCATCACTGTCGCCCAGTATTCAGAGGGGCGCGCATAGTAACAGACTTTGTTTGACTCTTCATCTTTCCTATTTGGATACGTGGCCCCACTGGTTCATCTGATCTGTTTTGGCATGGGGTTTATTAAAATAGGTGGGGAAAGGGAATGAAAGCTCAAAAAAACGGGGGCGAGAAGGGCCCCCAAAAAAACACACAGCTAATCACGTCTTAATGTCCAAGCTAGCTCTGTAGGGAATGAAGTAACAACAAACTACAGGACGCCGTAAGTGAGCAATTTACTGTTACTTCGCACAATTCACCCTACCGATTTGTTGCGATGAATATTAGTCATTAAGGATGATTTATGCTTTTTAGAAAGTTAGCGCTTTAAAATTAAACTCAAAGTAGCGCTGTTTAGAAGGAAAATTAGCCTTCATTTAAGCTTCCACTAACCTAATTTCAAACGTATGGCTTATGTTGTATCTGTCTATATGAATCAAGGCCTGTCTCATAATTGAACTGTGTTCAAAATAAGTTTGTTAAGCGCACTTTTGATAAGTGCAACTTTGATAGCCTTGCGCTAATATTATCTCACCTCAAATTTCAGAATTCTGGTAAATGGTTGATGAGCTCTTTGCAATCCCTATTTATAGTTGAAGACGATGTAAAGCTACGTTCTATGTTGGAAGAATACTTCGTTAAACAAGATTTTGATGTCACGACTTTTGAAGATGGAAGTAGCGCTATTGATGCAATTGTCGAGCGACAACCTGATTTATTATTGCTTGATCTGATGCTGCCGGGAATGGACGGCCTGACAATTTGTAGACAGATTCGAGCGAAATACTCCGGTAAAGTATTAATGTTGACAGCAAGTGATGATGATTTTGACCATGTTGCGGCGCTTGAAATCGGTGCGGATGACTTTGTGAGTAAACCAATCAAGCCACGTGTCTTACTTGCCCGAATGCGTATGTTACTGCGACGAGCCCCTATTGGAGAATCAACAACAGAGAGTGAGTCAAAACTGGCGAATACCTTGACTTATGGTCAGTTAAGCCTGAATCATGCGCGTAAGATCTGCACGTTAGCAGGCAGCCAAGTCAGTATGTCTGACAGTGATTTTGATCTGTTGTGGATATTGGCCAGCTCACCAGACGAAGTGCTATCACGTGATGTCCTGACTCAGAGATTACGTGGTATTGAGTATGATGGTTTAGATCGTACGGTTGACAACAAAGTGGTGAGTTTAAGAAAAAAACTCGGTGATAACTCTGCCACACCGAAACGCATCATCACTGTTAGAGGCAAAGGTTACTTGTTCGTACCAGATAGCTGGTCATAAATTTGAGGGTAAGGGTGTATGCGCCGAATTTACATTGAGGCATTTTTCGGATTATTGGTGCTGTTCACCCTAAGTTTGTTTGCGTATGAAATCATAATCTATCAATTGAACACAGATTATGACTTTGTTTTAGAAGACCTAGAAGGAGCTGCATTTAGAGAGGTGTTGATGACGATTTCAGACCATCAGGGCAAGGAGAATGCCTTGGCCGTTTTGAAAGAATTCATCGATAATACCGCAAAAACTTTGACTGTTTTTCCTAGCTCTGATGTGCCTGACGAAGTAAAAAACTACTTCGACAATGATCGTATTCACCCATTCACTTTCTACGATGGTGAGCGTGACTTTTGGTTCATGCTGTCGTCTCCTGATGTTATTTATAGAGTTCAACCTGATGTGGAGTCCGATCTTCGTAAAGCCATTGAATTTGACGATGACATTCTCTGGGGGTTTATTTTAGGCGGCTTTTTTATCTACACCTCTGGATTGATCTGGTTCCTAAGCCGGCGAGTCCGTACTCTTGAGGAGGCGACGATGAAGTTCGCACAAGGGGACTTTAACTCAAGAGCGCCAACAGGCAGTCGATATCGAGTAGGATCGCTGAACGACAGTTTCAACTATATGGCAGATAAAATATCCGATCTGATTACCAGTAACCGTTCACTGACAAATTCTGTTGCTCATGACTTAAGAACTCCCGTTTTTCGTATTCAATGGCAGGCTGAAATGCTTCAAGACGAGAGCCTCACTCAAGATCAACATGAAAAGGTTGCCAGTATTATTGAAGACACGGAAGAGATGGAGCAAATGGTTGATGAGCTTCTCTACTTCGCTAAAGTTGAGCGTCCGGACTCAGTGCTTAACATTGAAGCAATTGATCTCAACCAATTTATGCATGCGCTGACCAATAAACTGCCCGATGTAAAAGCTGAGATGGTTAAAGTAGAAGTTGAGCACAGCTTATTCATTGAAGGCGATAGTGCGTTGCTTAAGCGTGCTATTAATAACCTGTTGTCTAATGCGCTGCGCTATGCCGAACAGAAGATACGCCTTTCCGCCATGTTAGAGAACGATGCCGTTTTGATCATTGTCGAAGATGACGGTCCAGGTATTCCTACTGATCATTGGAATTTCATCTTTGATCCATTTTATAGTGCGGACCCTTCTCGAAATAAGACCAATACAGGGTTTGGCTTGGGGTTAGCGATCGTAAAATTGATCATTGAACGCCATGGTGGACACGCAGAAGTGGGGGCTAGTATGTTAGGTGGAGCCAAGTTTGTATTACGTTTACCTCGTTTGTCAGAGGAATCTGACAAACGATGACAAACGTAATACAAAGTCAATATATTGTCAGTTTGAATTGTTTTGTACAGTGTTCATAACAAGTTAACACAAGGACAAAATGATGAAAAAATTGACCATTCTAATCTCCACGCTTGTTGCTGCGACTGCGGCACATGCAGCAGGCGATACTTACATTCGCAACGGTAATATCTATACCAAGGAAAATAGTTGGATTGCTGAGTTAGGTGTTGCTGGCGTTAGTGACCTTTACAAGGACCAAAAACATAATGCGACGCTTCTTGGTAACTTTGGTTACCAAGGCGAAGACTTCAATGCGAGCCTGCAAGGGGTCAACTACCGATTCCTTGGGAATACCGGTGACATGTTCAATATGAGTGGTTACTTGGGTACTTCTGGCTTGATGTATGACCATGACACCTCTGACTTCCTAAAGGGGATGGATAAGCGCAAAGCGAGTTTGGATTTGGGTATTAATGCTGATTTCCACTTATCTCAAGGTACCATCTCTACTTACGCTCAGCATGACGTGACGGATACTTATGATGGTTACCTTGCAGGTGTCACTTACTTCTTACCTATGAGTGTAGGACGCATGGACCTTGTTCCATTTGCGGGCTTAACTTATCAGAGCAAAGACTACGTCGATTACTATTTTGGTGTTAAAGATAAAGAAGCGACTCAAACACGTAAGGCGTATAAAGGAAGTGGCGATGTCTCTTATAACCTAGGTTATAAACTGATCATGCCAATTAATGACAGTTGGGAAGTTACCCAAACGACAGCTTACACTCGCCTAGGTGACAATATCTCAGACTCTCCGGTTGTTGATAGTGCTAATCAATGGATGGTGGGTGCAACCGTCGCTTATCACTTCTAATCAAAAGTTCCGCTCGAAGCCTGACTGTATTAGTCAGGCTTACATACCTTCGTTCTTCAAGTCCCACACCATTCTGAATTTAAGTGAAACCATGCTGTCCGATTATTTTACTTTTATACGATCTCTGCCGCTTGTCGCACAGAGGGTTTATCCTGAAATCCATGGTTTAAAGAAAGTCCGATATAACGTTCGTTTCTGTTTGTGGTCAATGTTAAAACCCAATGCGCTTAAACAAATGCAGCGGTTATTTGAACACCCTGACTTTCGTCCAATTACAGAGACAAATCCAAGGATGTTTGAAAAGCCTCTAAAGCCATTTGTTTGTCTACAGTGGCGCCCTAAGCAACGCGCCATAAAAATATATGAGCATTTTCAGACGCTACACCAAATGTACGGACGCGCATTCCTCGATTTTTACTCGGAAGCAGGGTGGTGGTTGCTGGATGTTCAGGATTGCAGTCTTATACTGTGTGCGGGTCCAGAAAGGGAAGGGTCTTTGGCTTTGAAGTTGGTCGATGAAAATAAACAGGATTTATTTACTTTAGCCTTCAATATCTCTTCGTCACCAAAACGAGAAATCCACATTGGAGCCTTGCAAGGACCAGGCGATCATATCACTGGTCGTGGTGAAATTATTAAAAGCCTGACGCGCGGAATGCATGGGCTTCGCCCCAAAGCGCTTATGCTAGAGGTACTTCTGATGCTTGCACGTGAGTGGGGTGTTGAATCGGTTTATGGTATTACCAACAAAGGCCATGTCTACCAAGCACTAAGGTATACGGGCTCTAAGCGCTCAAGCATCACGTATAACTATTCTGAATTGTGGGCAGAATATGGTGGTGTAGAGGTATCAAAATATTTGTATCAAATACCTCTTTGTCCTGCTCGTAAAGATCCAAGTTCATTGAAAAAAGCCAAGCGACGCCTTTACACAAAACGTTACGCTTGGCTTGAAGAGATGCAAAAAACAATTCGAATACGCCTAGATGAATTGTTGGGCTGAACATCGATATAGAAAGTGTTTTCACGTGGTTTAAGAGGTTGGCCATCATTCATTTTTTCACTTTATCGGGCGATGAGTGCATTTTATTTGTTTGCTATTAATTGATAATTGAGTGAAAGTAAAACTTATAATTTAGCTATCCCGAACAATGGTGTGAAAAGGTATATGGATAAACTAGCGGATATGGAATTGTTCACTCTGATTGTCAAACATCAAGGGTTGGCAAGTGCCGGCAGAGAGCTTGGATTATCACCTGCCACCGTAACAGCAAGGTTACAAGGGCTTGAGGAGCGACACGGTGTTAAACTCCTCAATCGCAGTACGCGACATATCGCGCTGACAGATTCAGGCCTCAGCTATTACGAGTCGTGTGTACAGATTTTAGAAAGCGTCCGTGAAGCAGAAGCGAAATTGCAGAACACCGCTGTTCAAATAGAGGGGCAAATACGAATTTCAGCACCTAAAGATATTGGGAAGCAATTTGTGATGCCAGTTATCGATACCTTTCAGCGGCTATATCCCAAAGTTGTGCCTCATCTATTACTGCATGATAATTTATCTAGCTTGTCGGAAAGTAACCTTGATCTTCAGATACGTTATGGTTCTCCTCCCGACAGTGGCATGATTGCCAGAAAGCTAGCAGTGAGTGAACGTGTTTTGGTCGCATCACCCGCTTATATTGACTGCCATGGTCGGCCCAATTCTCCTGAACAACTCCAAACACACCAAGGCTTATCTCTGCTGAGAAATGAGCAAGAGATGAAGCTGTGGTACTTTCAGCACAGAGAGTCTAAGAGTAATTCATCCCAGCAAGTGTGGAGTTTTCGCTGTTCAGATGATGGTGAGGTAATACGTCATTGGGCTAGGGAAGGAATGGGAATTGCGCTTAAATCAAGGTTAGATGTTGAGACTGATATAAAAATGGGTGCATTGCAGGTGTTATTACCAGGTTTTCGCGTCGACTTTAAGCCCATTTCTTCAATGAATGACTCTGAGCTTTATGCCGTCTACCGTGACCGTAAATATCAACCTAAACGTCTCAAACTGTTTTTGGAGCACTTGATCGCTGCTTTTTCTGCTGAAGTGGATGCTTCATGAGCCATTGGTTAAATTGATGCCACTGGTATATGTTTCATTTTCTTCTATTGTCACTTTTA
Source organism: Vibrio sp. Isolate25 (assembly GCF_022398025.1). Classification (NCBI taxonomy): domain Bacteria; kingdom Pseudomonadati; phylum Pseudomonadota; class Gammaproteobacteria; order Vibrionales; family Vibrionaceae; genus Vibrio; species Vibrio sp. Isolate25. The sequence goes on along the minus strand of NZ_JAKEUT010000005.1, from coordinate 54,940 downwards.
TGCAAAACAATGAAAATCTTGTAGGAGCAGGAGTAGAGATCTGTCAGACTCTCTAAAGTTTAAAAATCAAAGAGTTCAGGGAAGATCATGTTAGATGCTCAGCTTGCTCAACGAATTGTTGATCGCACAATGCCGATTATTGGTCACAACATTAACGTAATGAACAATGCTGGTATGGTCGTCGCGAGTGGAGAGAAATCACGCATTGGCCAGACCCATGACGGGGCATTGCTAGCGTTAAACCGAAAAGCGTCAGTTGAAGTCTCTTCAGAAGACTGCAAACTCTTATCTGGGGTTAAACCCGGTGTTAACCTGTTACTGAAGCATAAGAATGCGATCCTTGGTGTGGTGGGGATTACAGGGGATCCTAGTGAGATTCGTGGTGTAGCTGAACTTGTGGCAATGACGGCTGAGCTGATTATTGATCAAGCTGACCTGCTGGAAAAAGTTCAACGTGACAGGCGATATAAAGATGAATTTATCCTAGCCTGTTTAACAGGGCGTTTGACTCCATCGGAAATGCGCGATGGTGCTGAACAAATATCAGTGAATCCGAGTGATTCATGGGAGCTACTGCTGGTCGAGATGCCAAATCAAGATAGCTCAACCACAACTCTTACTGAGCATCTGTACCAAAAGTCGGGACATCATCTCTGCGCTCATTTGTCTGCTCGCCATTTAGTTATATTTGTTCCAACTGAACAGCCTTTGAGCGTAGGCAAAGTGAACGAGTGGCTTCATTGGTTAGAGCAAATACCATGTCGAAATCTAAAGATCTCAACGGGAAAGTTTGCCCACAGTCTAGATGAATGGCAAACCGCGTATCACTCAGCACTTCAGGTAATGAAAATAGGCAAAGCGGCTCGCCCTAAGAATGCGGTTTATCTTCTTGAAGAGTATCAGTTGCCAGTTTTATTAGCACCGTTGCATGGTACTTGGCAGGGAGAGCAACTGTCACAAATGATAGCAACCTTGACCGAGCATGATAAATCAGGCCAGCTTGTCGCGACCTTGGAGGCCTACTTTGATGCTAATGGCAGCGCAAATGATACGGCTTCCAAATTGTTTATCCATCGAAATACTCTGAAATACCGTTTGGACAAGATCACTGAAATCACCGGATTTGAGACAACAGATTTCTCTCATATGGCGCAGCTTTATCTGGCTATTCAACTTGGTAAGCTTAGTTAAATTGTGCAAATATACAATAATTAAGTTTTATTTAGCTTGTGTTTTGTTAGTTTGCACAATGTTGTGGCTCTTGTTTTGTTCCATAATGTCTACAGTGATTCAGTGGAAAGGAATAGGCCAATATGAAGATTGTTATCGCTCCAGACTCATTTAAAGAAAGTTTATCCGCAATAGAAGTTGCTCAGTCAATCCAGACAGGGTTGGAAAAAGTATGGCCTAATGCTGAGTTTGTCAAAGTGCCAGTTGCCGATGGTGGGGAAGGGACGGTTCAGTCTTTAATTGATGCTAGTGCTGGGAAGAAAGTCTTCACTGAGGTAACAGGACCATTAGGTCAACCAGTGCAAGCTTTCTATGGTGTTTTGGGTGACAGCAAAACCGCTGTGATCGAAATGGCTGAAGCAAGTGGTTTACACCTTGTCCCAGCAGAAAGACGAGACCCTAAGATCACAACTAGCTTTGGAACTGGGGAGCTGATTAAGCACGCGTTAAATCAAGGTGTAACTAAGCTAATTGTCGGATTGGGTGGCAGCGCGACTAATGACGCTGGCGCTGGGATGCTTGCCGCATTAGGTGTTACTTTCTTAGATAAAACAGGCGAAGAGTTTGTGCCTGTTGGCGGTGCAAGCCTAGCAAACCTAGAAAGTGTTGATACTTCCAATCTGGATCCGCGGCTACGACAATGTGAAGTGGTCGTCGCATGTGATGTAGATAACCCTCTTTGTGGTGATAAAGGTGCATCTGCTGTCTTTGGACCACAAAAAGGGGCAAATGAGCAAGAAGTGGCCTTGCTGGATCAATCTTTAGAGATTTTTGGCCAAGTAACGGAAAAAAGTGCTGGCGTTGCTGTGCTTACTGCGGCTGGTGCCGGTGCGGCTGGTGGAATGGGCGCTGCTTTACTTGGCTACGCTAATGCAGTGTTAAAGCCGGGTATAGAGATTGTTCTGGATACGGTTGAGCTAGAGTCGAAACTGATGGGTGCGAATTTAGTGATCACTGGTGAAGGTAAAATTGATGACCAAACGGTTCATGGCAAAACTCCCGTAGGGGTATCAAAGCTAGCTAAGCAATTTGATCTTCCTGTTATTGCGATTGCGGGCTGCACAGGGAATAATTTCCAAGCGGTCTATGAGCATGGTATTGATGCTGTCTATGCCTGTTTACCTAGGCCAATGTCGCTGCAAGAAGCATTTGATGAAGCCGCTACTAACCTAGCCAACGTTGCAGAAAACGTAGCTCGGACTTATCAGATCAGTCATTAGGTTCAGCGAATACGGCAGTGGATAGCACTGCCGTCTTTATACGGCCACTTTAGATAGACAAATCACACACTGTTGATACCACGTATAGTGACTCTCCAAAGTCCTAGAAATTCCCTTCGAAATCAGATATTGGTTCGATTCGAACCTTAAACTATTTTCACCACTTTTCACTAAACGAATGACATCGAACTCAAGGATTTCCTGAACTTGAGGGTAGATAGCTTTGTAGAGTGACTCTTTCGCTGAAAACAATAATGTGACCGCTTCATTTCGACTTAGACCTGTTTGAACAAGCAAGTCTATTTCCTCTTCTCTCGCAATAAAAGCCTGAGTATCATGTACTTCCTGATCTGAAAGAACACGTTGGATATCCACGCCTAGGTGATGATCCGCTAGTTTTGTCTTCCTCTCTACGACGGCAAGCGCGTAGTTTTCACAGTGAGAAATTGAGCCAGTCAAGTGAGATGGGAAATTGGGAGAGCGATCTAAATTTATGCCTATCTTGTGCGACTCACCAAGAAGTGCCATGGCGTTTTCAGCTGCAGTGCGGCCTGCGACAAATTCAGCCTGACGTGAAAAATGTGCCTTTCGTATTGAATTGGGCAGAACACGAATTGAATAAAGTGATTTGGTAAACAGAGACTTATCGTATGAAACCATGCAAACAACCAGTTCCATTTGATTAACAGTAAATGGCAGGTGTGGAAGACTTTGAAGCCAATTTTGTTCGCTTTTAATCAGAGTGTTCATTTCTTAAATCTTTAAGCTTAACCCTTATAAAATAGGGGGTACCATATCATTTGTGAATAGTATTGCAAATGAAAATGGTTTGCATTTATCTATTTACTGTTATATAAATCCCACCTTGTTAATTGATAGTTTTTATTGATTAACCCTATGTAAAAAGAGAGTTTAAGGGAAATAATATGCTCGAAGCTAGAAAACTAGCATTTAGCGTTGGCAACAGAAACTTGTTGTCAGATTTTGATATGAATTTTGAGCCTGGCAAGATTTATGCGCTTGTCGGTCACAACGGCTCAGGTAAATCAACGTTACTTAAACTTCTCGCACAGCAGCAAAATGCCACCAGCGGAGATGTCTTGCTACAAGGCAAATCAGTTTCCGATTGGTCAGATAAGAAATTCGCTCAGCAAATCGCCTATCTTCCTCAGCATTTACCACCTACCGATAGCCTTTCAGGAAAAGACCTAGTGAGTTTTGGACGCTACCCGTGGCACGGCTTACTTGGACGTTTAGGTGCGAAAGATAAAGAGTTCATTCAACAAGCGATGCAGATGACAGATACAGAAAAGTATGCAGACCGCTTGGTTGATACTTTGTCAGGTGGTGAACGTCAGCGAGTGTGGTTAGCCATGCTTCTGGCTCAGAGAACTCAATATCTGCTTTTGGATGAGCCCTTGTCTGCTCTGGATATCGCTCACCAAGTAGAAATGCTTGAACTAATAAAGAAACTGGCCACTGAACTCGAATTAGGCGTTCTTATCGTGATACACGATATCAACATGGCCGCTCGTTTTTGCGACCACATAGTGGCACTTCATAGCGGGAAAATGATCGCTCAGGGCTCTGTTTCTGAAGTGTTTAACGAACAGCAGCTAAACGATATATATGGTATCGAAATGCAGATCACCGACCACGCTGCAGGTTACCCGGTTGCAATGCCATGCTAAACATCAAACGAATGACAATCGCTTGTCTTACTACGTTGACCGCAGTAATGCCTGCCATGGCTGGATCAGAGGTTTCACAAGATAAACTGCGAGTGATGTCGATTGACTGGTCTCAGACGGAAACCATGATCGCTCTTGGCGTTACGCCTGTGGCATCGGCTCAACAATCGGATTACAACGACTGGGTCAGAAATCCGAAAATACCGGATGAGACTGTGGACGTTGGTCTGCGCACTCAGCCTAACCTAGAAAGGTTATCTGAGCTAAACCTCGACACCATTTTCCTTTCTCCTCGTTTTGCTTCGCTGGAGACTCAGTTATCTCGTATTGCACCCGTAAAAATCCTTGGTCTGTATAAAGTGGGTGAGGTTAACTGGGAAGCCGTCACTGATTTCACACGCCGCATGGCAAAAGAGGTTAACGCTGATAAGCAAGCTGAACAGCTTATAGCCAATAGTGAAGCTGAATTGAATGACCTAAAAGCAACACTGCCTGACAACATAGCTCCAGTGCTTTTAGTGCAGTTTATGGATACCAAACATGTTCGAGTATTTGGTGAGAACAGCATCTATAAAGTGGCATTGGATCAGTTGGGCATTCAGAATGCTTGGGACAAAGCGACTAACGCTTGGGGTTTTGCCCTCACAGGCGTTGATAAGTTACAGGGTATCGATGCGCAGTTTATTGTCATTGAGCCTCTCCCGGCGGGTGTTAAGGAACATTTAACGCAAGATCAGTATTGGCAGTACTTGATTGAGCAAACGGGTCGTCCGGTAATCACTGTAAAACCGACATGGAGTTTTGGTGGTTTACCGTCAGCGATGCGTTTCGCTAATTTGGTCACCTCTGCACTGACTGAGGAGTTCACCCGATGAGAATCTTATCTTTGAGTCTTGTCGCGACACTCGCGGCATTTATGCTGACCATTGCAGGCTTTCAATTAAATGCTTCTGGCAATTTCTTAGCAGGCGTGAATAGCCTTTTCCAAGCAGACTGGATGTCGCCAGAATCGGTTAGATTGCATCTAACTTGGTGGCCTAGATTTTTCACGACGCTGATTGCAGGTGCGGCTTTGGCTGCTGCTGGTGTGCTGATGCAGCAAGTATTGCGTAACCCTTTGGCGTCACCTTCCACTTTGGGCGTGGCAAGTGGTGCTAGTTTTGCCCTGATGATGGCAACCTTGTATGCCCCTTGGTTAATGACGTTTTCTAAATCATTGATTGCTTTGCTAGGTGGCGTAGCGACAATGGCACTGGTGTTTGCCCTGTCATGGCGTCGCGCACTTTCACCGACAGTTGTGGTGGTGTCGGGTCTGGTGATTAACCTTTATTTCGGCGCTGTCAGCACAGTTCTGTTGATGATGAATCAGGATAAGCTGGCAGGCTTAATGATTTGGGGGGCGGGCTCACTTGTCCAAACCGGATGGTCAGATATTGCTTATCTCGCCCCAAGACTCGGGTTAGCGATTGGTATTTCATTTCTATTCGTTAAGCCGCTAACCTTGTTGGAATTATCTGAAGAAGGTGCGAAGAGCCTTGGCGTGTCTCTGGCGAAGTTGCGCGTAGTATGTCTTGGTCTTGCAGTGTTACTGACATCTTGGGTGGTTGCTAAAGTTGGCGTGATTGGCTTCGTAGGCCTCGCTGCCCCAGCGATTGCTCGCGCAACTGGTGTGCACCGTCTTGTCCCTAAGTTAATCGTCTCCATGCTGTTAGGTGGCTTACTAATAACGCTTACGGATCTGCTTATCCAGCAGCTCCCAGGTATTGCCGCTATGATTGTGCCAACTGGTGCCGCTACTGCTGCATTAGGTGCTCCTCTTTTATTGTGGTTACTGCCAAGGTTGTCGATGCGTAGTCAAACCCAGACGCAAACGGTCATGACACGTCATAGTGAGCAGGTGAAGAGCCTGAATCGTCATGCCATTGCATTGGTTACGCTCGTCATCCCAGCAGCTTTATTTATCTTTAGTACCATTTCAATCCAAAGCTCTGGCTGGCAGTGGCTAGTGTTCTCAGGCGAGTGGAACCTGCTTGAGTGGCGTTGGCCTAGGCTTGTTGCCGCCGCCTTGGCTGGTGTGATGTTGGCTACCGCAGGTACTGTGATCCAGCGTTTAAGTGGCAACCCAATGGCGAGCCCTGAAGTGATCGGCATCAGCTCGGGTACCGCTTTGGGTTTGATTATTGCCATGTTCTCTGGCATTGGCGTTAGTCTCGTTGGTTTGTATTTAGGTGGACTAGTGGGCGCAATGGCGTCGCTCTCCGTGATTGTTCTTTTGAACCGTAAGTCTGGGTTCCAACCTGAACGTGTGCTGCTGACCGGTGTCGCTATCACAGCTCTTATGAACGCAGTACAAAGTTTCGTATTGGCGGGCGGTGACCCTAGGAGCTACCAAGTCCTAGCTTGGCTTTCTGGCTCCACTTACTTTGTTACACAGGCGACCTTGCTTCCTTTAACTGTTGCGACTTTAGTGCTTGTAGGGGGCAGTTTTTTAACGGCGCGCTGGCTGGACATACTACCGTTGGGAGAGGCCAGTTCTCGAGCACTTGGAGTCAAAGTCGGGCAGGCGAGAGGTTTGCTATTACTGCTGGTGGCATTGCTGACAGTGAGTGCCACTCTCGTTGTTGGCCCATTGAGTTTTATCGGTTTGATGGCGCCGCATCTCGCTCGTTTGTTTGGTTTTAGTCGAGCTAGAGAGCACCTGATTTGTTCAGCGCTTGTCGGTATGGGACTAATGCTTTTCGCTGATTGGCTAGGGCGCCAAATGTTGTACCCACAAGAAATCCCGGCTGGTTTGGTGGCGTCTTTGATTGGCGGTATGTACCTGATGTGGGGACTTCGCAGACTTTAATTTTTTAGTCATGAGGGAGGCAATGCTCAGCTTTCCTCAATGCTGTTTTAAAATTTGTTGATAATGATAATCACAATAATAATTAATACATGGATTTGAGATGAAATTACTTTTTCAGTTGGCCCATAAACAACATAAAGCACTCGCTTTGGTTATCTTGTTGAGTGTAGCAAGTGCCTTTCTCAGTATTGGCGTGATTGCTTTTATTCAATATGAACTATTGAGTCAGACAACCAGTGTTCATAGCGCTATCTGGCAATTTGCTGGTTTACTGGTACTTTTGTTGATCACCGCAACCGTTGCGCAGGTGTCACTGCACAAGTTAGGTCACCAGTTCGTTTATTCGAAGCGCTGTCAATTGGTTAAGCAATTGATCAACACGGATATTGAACAAATAGAAGATGTCGGGAGTGCCGGGGTTCTGGCATCACTGAACACTGACATTCGTAACATTACTATTGCCTTCGTTACTTTGCCGGAAATGATTTATGGCTTGGTACTTACCGTAGTGGCATTATCCTATCTCGCGTTCCTCTCACTACCATTATTTGGTGTAAGCCTGCTGATGTTAGGCGCGACTGGTATTATTGGTTATGGACTGGTGACTCGAATCACTTTCCATGTACGTCAAGTTCGTGACTTTGAAGACAAGCTTTATCACGATTATCAGGCATTGATTGACGGTCGCAAAGAGCTATCACTTAACCCAAATCGTGCTCGTCGTTATTTCGAGGATGAGTTCAGCCCAAATGCTAAGGGTTATAGAGACGAAGTCACAAGAGCGGACATCTACAATGGTTTTGCAGCCAACATGGCTAACACGATTGTACTGGCACTGATTGGTCTCAACTTTTATCTGGCGTTGGGTTTAGGTTGGGCAAGTTTTGACGTCGCCTCTACCTTTGCTCTGGTCATTTTGTTTATGCGCATGCCGCTTATGGCGGCAGTCGGTGCGCTGCCAGGTCTTATTAGCGCCAATATTTCTATGCGCAAGCTTGAATCGCTCGATTTAAGTGGCAATGAAAACCTTGTTGAGGCTAATGAACAACCAGAAGTCTTTGAAGGCATCGATCTCCAGCAAGTGACGTATGAATACCGCGCGGATGGCGATGACCGTCCGTTTAAAGTTGGCCCGATCAATTTTAAAGCTTCGAAAGGTGAGATGATCTTCATCATTGGTGGTAATGGCAGCGGAAAATCAACGTTTGCTCGTTTACTGACCGGCCTTTATCGCCCGCATACAGGTAATGTTTTCTTGAACGGTCAACCTATGACTGAGCTCAACTGGCCTCACTATCGCCAGCAGTTTTCTACGGTGTTCAGTGACTTCTACTTGTTCCATCAGATAACCAATGGACAAGGTCAGGATGTTCCAGAGGCCGCTATCAAAGAGTGGATGGAGCGTCTGGAAATGAGCCACAAAGTGACTCAAGAGAATGGTCGCTTGTCGGATGTTCGTTATTCACAGGGGCAGCGTAAGCGTCTTGCGCTACTGATGGCCGTTGCTGAACAGCGAGGTTGCATGCTTCTCGACGAATGGGCGGCAGATCAGGACCCTCGCTTTAGAAAAGTCTTTTACCAACAGTTACTGCCTCTGCTTAAGGAGCGTGGCGTGACTGTAATCGCTATTACCCACGATGACCGTTACTTCGATGCGGCAGATCGCATTTTCAAAATGGACAGTGGGCAACTGACAGAACTGGATACTGCGGATAAATCACAAGCTCAACAAGCAGTAGAAAGTGTCGTCGCTTAACGAAACAACAATCCAGAAAATCAAAACAATAACAACAACGATCTAGTTGAGGATATTATGAGTATTGACAGCCCAAACACAGAATTTACCGTCGTTATCAACCCACAAGAACAGTACAGCATTTGGCCTACTTATCATCCAATTCCAAATGGATGGAAAGCCGTTGGTGTTACTGGCAACAAAGAAACTTGCCTTGCCCACATAAATGAAGTGTGGACTGACATGCGTCCGAAAAGCCTGCGAGAAGCGTTAGCTGAGTAACATCACTCGCTTTTGTTTAATTTTGGTACCTGCTGTTTAGGTACCTGACATTTAACAGTTTTTAGGTATATGTATGTCAGTGGATGATATCACGATGACTCCGGCCAATGGTGGTTGGAGTCCACTTTCTCATTCTCAGCAACGTCTATGGTTGTTCCATCAACTCATGCCAGAAAGTATTGCGTATAACTTAGGCGGTGTTGCATGGTTATCGGGTGAGGGGATCACTAAAGAAAAAGTCCTAGGCGCACTTTCTAAAATATTAGAAATGCACCCAGTCTTGCGTATAAAGATCGAACAAAGGGACGGACAACCTCAGCAGTTTGCGTATTATGACCGAATCCCAGTGGCTTTTGTTGATTTGACCGATGAAGCCGATGCTGCTGACATTGTAAAGCGAGAAGCCAAAGCTAAGACTTATCAGCCGTATAACTTAGGAAATGAGCTACTGTGTAGATTCCACCTATACCAGTTAGCTGAAGATAGGTTTGCTCTAAGCATTGCTGCGCATCATTTGATTACCGATGCTTGGTCACTACAGTTGTTTGTAAGCTCCATTGTTCAATTTGTATCAGGAAAGCCACCCAAAAGCCCAAAAGGGACCAGTTACTTTGATTTTTCTGAAAGTCAAAATGACCTCGATCCTGTAAAAGAGAAAGCGGACTGGGAAGCTCTGAAGTTAATGGGTGAGGAGCCCTGTATTCTTCAAGGCAAGACGACTCAGGAGCAGAGCGCTTATACCGCTGGGCATATAGAAGAGTCATTGGGTATTGATGAATCAGTCTTGGTCGAAAAGGCTGCCAAACATTTTGGAGTGACTAAATTCGAGGTGTTGTCTTGTGCGTTGTTGTTGACTCTGTCTTCATATGCCAACAATTCTCAACCAACGATCACCGTGCCAGCATTGAATCGAGACTCTGCGAACAGGAGGAATATCGGTTTTTACGTTAATAATGCGGTTTTGGGTGTTCAGGCAAATCCAGAGTTGAACTTGAAAGAAGTTGTGCAGCAGGTGAAAAGCAATCTGCGCAACTCATTGAAGTTCTCTCATTTACCTATTGAGAAGCTTTTAGGCCAGACGCCGCTTCCTACTGTTGCATTCAATTATCGTAGTCACGGGCATAAGCTCGCTGTGAAAAGCATCGGCGAGGATGGCAACACAATTAAAGGTGTTTTTGAAGAATTCCCAGTGACCGAAACACCCTTTGAACTTGTCCTTGATGCTATTGCAGGAGAGCAACTATCGCTCCGACTTGTCTATGCACAAGAGAAGTTCACTCAAGCTCAAATTGACAGCATTTTAAGCACATACAAAAATGTTCTGAACCAGATCTGCCAATCTCCTCAGCAGTCTTTAGCACAGACGAACGCGCTTTCTTACCTAGATACAGTGGCCTTAGAAACGCACTCAGCGGTTCAACAAACATGGAATCCAGTGACCTTTATGGCGCTGGTGGCTGAGCAAGCAAAACTGCGTCCTGAAAAAGTTGCCTTAAAACATGGCGATAAAACGCTGACTTACGCTGAGTTAGAGGCTCAATCGAATGTAGTCGCAGATTCACTGCGTCAAAGAAAGGTTCAATCAGAAGGTGTTGTCGGTGTGATGATGGAGCGTGGCACCGATATGTTGGTCGCCATGCTGGGTATCATGAAAGCAGGCTGCGCATTCCTGCCGCTTGATCCGGATTACCCTGCGGAACGCATTAGCTTTATGCTTGAAGACAGCGAAGCTGAGCAGTTACTGACTCAGCAGCACCTGATGGGTAAGGCTCAAGATCTTTTCACCCGTTCTGAAAGTGCTCAAGAGTGTATTGCTATTGAATCTTTGTTAGCAACTGAGGCTCCAGTTCCTGAGCTTGGTGAGTGTTCCTATCGAGAGATCAATCTAGACCAGTTGGCGTATTTGATTTACACCTCTGGCTCCACAGGTAAGCCTAAAGGCGTGGCAGTGAGTCATCGCGGACTGACAATGCACGTCCAGACGATTGGCGAGCAGTATGGCATGACGCCTGAAGACACAGAGCTGCATTTTGCTTCTATCAGTTTTGATGGCGCTGTTGAGCGTTGGACTGTTCCACTGGCGTTTGGCTCAACGCTGATCATTCGAGACCAACAGTTGTGGACACCAGAAAAAACGACTCAAGTATTGGTAGACGAGAAAGTCACCATCGCTTGTTTCCCGCCAAGTTATGCAGGACCTTGGCTAGATTGGGTTGAACAAACTCAGCCAGATTTGGCTCTTCGCTCATTGACTCTAGGTGGTGAAGCATTTACCCGAGAAACGTTTGAACGAATTCAACGGGTGGTCAATCCACCTCGCATCGTCAATGGTTATGGTCCGACAGAAACCGTCGTCACTCCGATGATTTGGCGTGCTTATCCCGAAGATAAACTGGAAAGCTCGTACGCGCCGATTGGTCAGCCTGTGGGTGACCGTAAGTTGTATGTGCTGGATGAGAACCTTAAGCAGGTACCATTTGGAACGGTTGGAGAGCTGTACATTGGTATGGAATCTGGCCTTGCTCGCGGTTACTTGAAACGTCCTGACTTGACTGCTGAGCGTTTTATTCCGGATCCATTTGCCGCTAATGGCGAACGTATGTATCGCACTGGTGATTTGGTTCGATTCAGACAAGATGGTGTTGTTGAATACCTTGGCCGTGCCGATCAACAAGTTAAAATTCGTGGCTTCCGTATTGAGCTTGGAGAGATTGAGTCCCGCCTACAGACGCTTGCTAATGCTGAGTTTTGTGCGGTTGTCGCACACGAGTCGCCGACAGGAAAGCGCCTAGTCGGTTATGTTCAATTGAGTGAAACAGAGCAAAAATCTGAATCTCAATGGCGTATTGAGTTAGCCTCCCAGTTGCCAGATTATATGGTGCCGTCACGTATCATTGTTAGCCAAACACTCCCTCTGACACCTGCTGGTAAGGTGGATCGCAAGCAACTATCTGCACCGGATTGGGATGAAGAACAGAAAGCGGGTGCTCCGCTGGAAGGGGACATCCAACATCAGCTGGCTGAAATATGGCGTGAGCTACTTAAAGTTGAGTCTATTGGTTCTGACAGCCATTTCTTTGCACTTGGTGGAGACTCCATTACCGCTTTGCAAATGGTAGGGAAGCTTCGTCAACGAGGTTTGATGCTGACACCAAAGCAAGTGTTTGACCATCCAGTACTCGCTGAAATGGCGTTGTGTGTTCTCGATAGCCAAATCAAACCAGCTGAACAAGGTGAGCAGAAGGGCAAAGTAGCCTTGCTACCAATGCAGAAGCGATTCGTTGAACGAGGCTATTCTCATAAAAGTAAGCTAGATAAAAATGGCCAGCTTGAACTGTGCAACCAGTACGCAAAACTCAACTTGCCAGCTCCGGTTAATGCAGACGCGATTGTCCGAGCACTTAAGCAAGTGGTGCAACATCATGATAGTTTGCGCCTTTCTTTCGAGGCTCCCAATAACACAACACCTAATGCAGCAGAGTATCTAGCTGAATATGTGACTACCGCAGATTTTGCATTCCACCTTTATGCCGAGCAGATAGACATCGATGCTGTGCAGAGTGCGATTAATCCGCCTGTTGGTAAGCAATTGTCGGTTGGCTTGAATACTGAGACGGGCGAAATGCTGGTTGCCGTTCACCATCTTGTCATTGATGCGCTTTCTTGGCCTGTGCTAATTCAAGATTTGCTGGGAAGTTACCAGCAAGAAATGGGTGTTGACTCTTATGCGTTTGCCTCTAAAACTCACAATCAGGCTGATTGGTATGAGGCACTAGAGAATCTTCATATCAGTCATAAACAGTCCGAATTCTGGAATGCTCAGCGAGCAGAACCTGCTTTTGCTGAAGGTTCAGCTAAGGAAGGCGAAAGCAAAGGAATTTATAAACACAGTTACCATTTAACCAAAGAGCTCGCCGAGACACTGCTTGCATCGACTCAGGCCTTTGCCAGAATGAGCAAGGAGCAGACGTTAATGGCATTGTCTGCACTTGCTGTAAAACAAATAACCTCTGCAAACGAGATCGTTGTTCATCGTGAAAGCCATGGTCGATTCAGTGAGTCGTTTGGGTTGGATCTTTCACGCAGTGTTAACTGGCATACTGCGCTGTTCCCGCAAAAAGTTGTGCTAAGTGAGAGTATTAGTGAACTCTTAGCGAGTGTAAAAGATGGCTCTCATGCAATCACCGATGGCGGTTTGAGTTACTCAGCGGGTGTAGCTCAGCAGCAATGGCAGTATCAAGACAATGTTGATGTGCTATTTAACTTCCTAGGCCGAGCAACGCAAGCTGACGTGAAAGGGGCTGAACTGGGTGAGTTCGGCTTATGGCGACCAGAAAATGCCAAAGCGGATGCCGCAATTGTATTGAATATCAGCGAAACTGATGATGGCTTTGACGTCGAATTGGAGTTTTCACTTTCTGCTCTGTCGGAATCTGAGTGTGATGCGTATGTTCATCACTTAGAAGCGGCAATCAAAGCAGTGACGGAACATTGCACGTCTAACTCAGCCATTTTGACACAAGCTGATGCGCTAAACACTAACCTGAGTCTTGCTACGCTAAGCCATGTAAGTGATAACGCTCATCAACTTCCGAATCAAATACTACCGCTGTCTACGCTACAGCAAGGTTTGTATTTCCACGCTCAGCTATCGCAAGACACAAGTACCTACGTCAACCAAATTACCTTACCAATATTTGGCGCTGATGCTGGCCAGTTAGAAGAGGGTTGGAAAGCCTTGATGAAGCGTCATTCGATTCTACGTAGTACGCTGCATCAAGTAGAAGGTCAGGCACACCTGTATGTTTGGGATGACCTTCCTATCACGAGCAGAGTCTTTGATGGGCGAGAGGAAGTAGGCTTTGAACTAGAGTTGTATAAACGTTCGCTCATTGAACAAGGTTTCGAACTGGAACAAGATGCGAGCGTACAGCAGCTAAAACCTTTGTGGCGAGTAGATCTAGTGACAACGGGCGACAATGAGATCGCTTGTATCTTCACGATTCACCACATTCTGATGGATGGTTGGAGCACCGGTGTTTTGCTCAGCGAATTGTTTGCCCACTATCAAAACATGAGCCTGCCTGTCGTCAGTCATGATTTTGCTGATTATTTGGAATGGGTTGTACAGCAAGAACCAGAAAGTGCTCAAGAGTACTGGCGTGGTTATCTGAATGGTGTAGAAGCGCCAACAATGTTGGTTGAACAATACGGTTCGAACACAGATAAACTCGGGCATGTGCGCCACAACGTGGACTTCAGTGCTGAGGTACTAAGTGGTTGGCAGTCTCAACTGAAGTCATCTGGCATCACGCTGAATACTCTCATTCAGGGCGCATGGTTACTAACGCTTCAACGCTACACGGGTCAGTCTCAGCCTGTTTTCGGCAATACGGTTGCAGGTCGACCATCGTCATTGGCAAACAGTGAAGCCATGGTTGGTCTTTTCATTAATACCTTGCCTGTTACATCAATGGTGAACTGGCAAGCGAAAACCGGTGAATGGCTTGCCGATATACAAGAGCAGGCGAGTGCACAGCGTGAATTCAGCCACGTCTCTTTGTCAGAGGTACAAGCACAATCTCCACTGGCTGGTGAGAATCTGTTTGATTCGTTGGTGGTGTTTGAAAACTACCCATTGGATGAGAGCCTGTTTAGTGAAACCGGCCTTAAAATTGGCGAGCCTGACAGTTATGAGTTTACGCATTACCCGTTAACGCTGGCGGTATTGCCAGGTGAATCATTACGCATTGTTTTTGCGTACGACTCAGCGAAATTCTCACAGTCAGATATTGATGCGCTGTCCGCAACGACGTCTCATTATCTTGAGCAGCTTGTCGATAAGCTGACTCATAGCCTGAGTGATATTGATGTATTGGACGCCGAGCAACAGTCTCGCTTGTCTGGTCATGTAAAAGCGTCGGAACCTTGGGCTTACAAGCCCTTCACTGAACTGTTAGAAGAGCAGGTGCACGCTCTACCAGATAGTGAAGCGCTTGTGGCGAATCCTCTTGGGGGAACGGCCTTATCAACTAATGGCACTGAACGGATCGCATTGACATACCAACAGCTGGATAACTTCAGTGATGGTGTGGCTGCTGAGCTAATTGCGCGCGGTATTCAACGAGATCAGCGAGTTGGTGTAATGTTTGCCCGTGGCGCAGACATGCTGGTGGCAATGATCGGTGTGTTGAAAGCCGGAGCTGCATTCCTACCTTTAGATCCTTCATACCCTCAAGACCGACTGGCCTACATGGTTGAAGATAGCGATGCTCAATGGCTGATTTCTGACGGTAGTTCGCAACAATTGGCACGTGAGATTTGTCAGCCAGATAACATCCTTGCGTATTCTGAAATCGACCTTCAGCAACCTCTTGTAAATCGCCCTGAAATTTTGGAAGAGCAGCTGGCGTATGTGATCTATACCTCTGGCTCAACGGGTAAGCCTAAAGGCGTGTGTGTTTCTCATTCAGGTTTGAGTATGCACGTTCAAACTATTGGCCAACGATATGGCATGACGCCACAAGACATCGAGCTGCACTTTGCTTCGATCAGTTTTGATGGTGCCGTTGAGAGATGGACTGTCCCTCTGGCCTTCGGCTCAAAACTGGTGATTCGAGACCAGCAGCTTTGGAGTGCACAAGAGACATGTGAAGTACTCGAGCGTGAAGCGGTGACCATCGCGTGCTTCCCGCCAAGCTACGTTGGACCACTGCTAGAATGGATCGAGGTTGAACAGCCAACATTAGCTGTACGTTCTTGGACTCTGGGCGGCGAAGCCTTTACACGAGAAACCTATTTTAAGCTTCAGCAGGTACTGAATCCTAAGCGTATTATCAATGGGTACGGCCCGACGGAAACTGTTGTGACGCCAATGATCTGGCAGGCTTATCCTGAAACGCCGCTAGAAAGTGCTTACGCACCTATCGGTACTGCTGTCGGTGCACGTAGTCTGTATGTATTGGACGGCGACCTTCGTCCGGTTCCGTCTGGTGTCAGTGGCGAATTGTACATTGGTGAAGAAGTTGGCTTAGCTCGCGGTTATCTTGATCGTCCAGACTTAACGGCCGAGCGTTTCGTGCCCGATCCATTCGCGAATAATGGAGAGCGTATGTATCGCACTGGCGACTTAGTTCGCTGGCGTGAAGATGGCGTAATGGAGTATCTGGGTCGGGCAGATGACCAAATAAAAATTCGAGGCTTCCGTGTCGAATTGGGTGAAATCGAGTCACGATTACAGAGCATCAGTGGCAGTAAACTGAGTGCTGTCACCGCCTTTGAAGGTTCAGCTGGAAAATACTTGGTCGGCTACGTAGAAGGTCAGACTGACCTAATAAACGGCGATGATATTCTCGCTCAAATGGTGAAAGTACTGCCTGACTACATGGTGCCTTCACAGCTTGTGGTTATGGATTCGATGCCATTGACGCCAGCAAGTAAAGTCGACAAGAAAAAACTGCCGCAGCCTGATAATCATGTTCAGCACAAAGCCTATGAAGCGCCAGAAGGTGAGATTGAGCAGCTTCTGGCACAAGAATGGCAAGCCTTGTTCGGGCTAGAGAAGGTGAGTCGTAATGATGACTTCTTCGCTCTGGGTGGACAATCATTACTCGCTACACAGCTCGTTGGACGTTTGCAGCAAAAACACCAGATTCGCCTTTTACTTCAGAGTGTCTTTGATTCTCCAAGACTAGATGTGATGGCAACTCAGTGCACTTCACTCAAAGAACCCGCAGTCACGATCAAAGCAGTGCCGCGCATGGAATACATGCCAGTGAGCGCTTCACAGAAACGTTTGTGGTTTGTTCAACAGCTGATGCCTGAAAGCTCTGCTTATCACATGCCGCTTGGCCTTAAGTTAAAAGGCGCAGTGAATAGAGAGTGGTTAGAGCAGTCGTTGCGCACTGTGATAGGCCGCCATGAGGCTCTGCGTACCAGCTTCGTGCAGGTAGATGGCGAGCTGATGCAGTCTATCCATTCTGATGACGATGTAAGTCAATTCGCATTAGCAGAATACTCAGCTGATGATTTCTCTAGCTTAGAGGCTCAGCGCCTAAACTGGATCGGTGAAACCTTTGATTTGTCATCGCCTGAACTGCTAAGAGCTTACTTGCTCAAGCATTCAGAACAGGAATTTGAATTACTTCTGGTTGTCCATCACATCGTCTCTGATGGTATTTCGATTCAAAACCTAATGCGAGAGCTGTCGGCTGTTTACTCGTCGTACAGTCATTCTGGACACTTTGAGTCAAGCGTAGATACTGTCGCGCTGGATTACGCCGATTACGCTAGCTGGCAGCAAGGGTGGTTAAAATCAGATAATGCCAAAGGATCACTGTCATGGTGGAAAGCGGCGTTAGCGAAAGATATTGAGCCGCTTGTTCTCCATAGCGATGTCGCGAGAGACCAGCTCGAAACCACCGGTCAGCGTCATCACTTTACTCTGACCAAGCAGCAGGTCAACGCGATTGAGACTCTTGCTGCACAAAGCGCAACGACTCCGTTTAACGTTATGTTAAGCCTGTGGCACTTATTGCTGCACAAGTATTCTGGGCGTGATGAAATTCGAGTCGGTATCCCTGTTGCGGGCCGAACACAGCCGGACACTCAGCTGATGCAAGGCTGCTTCATTAACAACTTGGTGATCCCTGCGCAGTTAGACGCAGCAATGAGTTACGACAATCTGCTCCAAGAGACAAAACGTTTTACTGAGCAGGCGTTGACGCATCAGGATGTGCCATTTGAGGTATTGGTAGAGTCTCTTGGTGTGACGGGTAATTTGCAGCACCATCCGTTGTACCAGACGAGTTTCAACTTCCAACGTATTGAGCGCTCAATTCTTGCTGAATGGGGAGGATTACAAGCAGAAGCGTTTGATCCGGGAGTGGTCGCGGCTCAGTTAGAGTTGAGCTTAGATGTTCAGGCTTATGATGACGGCGAATGGAGTGGTTTTGTTAACTATGCAGCACCAGTATTCGATCAAACGTTTGTCGAAGCGTTACTTGGTCACTGGCTCAAGCTGCTTGAACAAGTTGCATTGAATCCTAACGCAATGTTGTCTGAACTCAAGTTGGTTGATTCTGACGAGTTTGAACAAATTGAAGCATTCAACGCGACGAAGAAATCATGGGGTGAAATGCTCCCTCCGCCAGTCGCTGTTGAAGCTCAAGCACAGCTCACCCCTGAGGCGATTGCTTTGTCCATGGGTCAGCAGTCAATGACTTACGCTGAATTCGACAGCAAAGTTAATCAGTTGGCTCAGTGGCTACGCCAACAAGGTGTGGGTGAAGAAACCAGAGTCGGCCTTGGTTTACCACGCTCGTTTGAACTAGTAATTGGATTACACGCGATTACTCGTGCCGGTGGTGCTTATGTGTCATTAGACCCAAGTTATCCAGCAGAACGTTTGAATTACATTCTTGAGTCTGCGGACGTATCCATCTTACTGACCGATAGTGAGACCTTGTCTCAATGGCCAGAAAATCCTCAATGTCAGTATGTGGCGCTAAATCAGCCTGAGATCTTACAGCAAATCAACGAGCAGAGCACTGAGGCTCCAGTTGTAAATTGGCAGGCTGAACAGTCGCTGTATGTCATCTTTACTTCCGGTTCTACAGGGTTACCAAAAGGCGTGGTAAATACCCAGTCGGCACTGCACAACCGTTTGGCTTGGATGCAAAACGAGTATCAGTTAGATGTCAGTGACTGTGTTCTCCAGAAAACACCGTTTAGCTTTGATGTCTCTGTATGGGAGTTCTTCTGGCCGCTTATGTATGGTGCAAGACTAGCGATTGCTGAGCCAGATCATCACCGACAACCTGAGTTATTGCATAACACCATTCGCGAGCAGGGCGTAACGACGATCCATTTCGTTCCTTCGATGCTTCATGCTTTTGAAAGTGAAACGGATATTGGAGAGTGCAGCAGCCTGCGCCGCATTATTTGTAGCGGTGAAGCTTTACCTGCTGAGTTGACTGAAAAAGTGTTGACGGGCGCGCCAGGTTGCCAGCTGCATAACCTTTATGGTCCGACTGAAGCGGCTATTGACGTGACTTACTGGCAATGTGATTTACCTGTCGGTAAGCGCATCCCGATTGGTCATGCGATTAGCAACACTCAGCTTCATGTATTGGATGATTGTTGGAATCCAGTCCCAGTCGGTGTGCCTGGTGAGCTATACCTAGCGGGGGACGGTCTCGCGCGTGAATACCTATCCAGACCGGATTTGACCGCCGATCGCTTTGTGCCAAATCCGTTTGGGTGCGAGCAAGATGGGAACATTGGTTCTCGTATGTACCGCACCGGTGACCAAGTAGTTCGCATGCCAGATGGCAGACTTGAATATCTGGGTCGATTGGATCATCAGGTAAAAATTCGTGGACTTCGTATTGAGCTGGAAGAAATTGAAAATGTTCTCAACCAGTACGATGACGTCGATGAATCGGCAGTCATTGCTTATGAACATCAAACAGGGACGCAGCTTGTCGCTTACGTGGTTTGCGGTGAGTGGAATTCAGAAAAAGAAACCGCTGCTAAAGCGCACTTGAATGACCACCTTCCAGACTACATGGTTCCGGCCATCTACGTTGCACTGGATGAAATGCCTCTTTCACCAAATGGCAAGCGTGATCGCAAAGCGCTGCCTTCTCCTGAGTGGAGTCAGGTGGAATATCGCGCCCCAGAGAGTGAACTGGAAATTTGGTTTGCCAACACTTGGCAGCAAGTCCTTGGCTTAGAAAAAGTCGGCTTAGACGATAACTTCTTTGCGCTCGGAGGCCATTCTCTGTTGGCTACACGTATCGTCGCTCAAGCACAAAAAGAGCTCGACTTAGCGATTTCATTAAAAGACTTCTTTGCCGCTGGGACGCTACAGGCGTTAACGGATGCGCTTCAAGCTCAGTATCAGGCAAACAATGAACAAGAACAGGATGAACTCGATGCCATGGCAGCACTAATGGACGAGTTGGAATTGTTATGACCCAAGAATCAAATTCAAAAGCACAACAAAAACCAAAAATAGACAAATTTGCATTAGCAAAACGTTTTCTAAACCTTGGCGAGCAAGAGCAGGCGAAATTTATCGCTCTGCTTGACGCCAAAGGAATGAGCTTTGAAAAGCTACCGATTGTCCCAGCAGAAGAGGTGCGCGATGTGCCTCTTTCTCCGGCGCAGAAACGGCTTTGGGACATCTACCTGCTTGATGCTGGTAATAGTGCTTACCATATCAGTGGTGGTTTTGAGCTCACTGGTGACCTATCTACCGATAAAATGGAACTGGCGCTTGCTGAAGTCATGAGCAAGCACCACGCCTTGAGAACACGCTTTGTTGTTTCGGACCAAGGTGAGCCGAAGCAACATGTTGACCAGCACTGCATTGCTCACGTTGAGTTTAAAGATGCTAGGCACTTAACGGAAAGTCAGCTGGGCGAATGGACAGCTGAATTTATTGCCAAGCCGTTTGATTTACTTCATGAGATGCCAGTGCGAATGGCGTGTATTCGTGCATCTGAAGACAAAACCCATGTGATCATCATGATGCACCATATTGTGTCTGACGGCTGGTCAATTGGATTGTTTATGCGGGACTTGGTCTCCGCCTATCAGGGTGAGTCTCTAGAGCCATTGAGCATTCAGTACAGTGACTTTTCTGTCTGGCAGGATGCACTACTAAAAGCCGGTAAAGGGGACGAGGATCTTCAATTCTGGCAGCAAGAGTTAGGTGAGAAGCAGCCGCAAAAACTGTTTGAGTGGACGGGCGATATTGAACCTAATCAGCGTCGAGAAGCACAGCAGGTAAGCCTAAAATTTGATGGTAATGTTTCTGAACGCATTGCACGCCTTGCAAGGCAAAATAACGTCACCACGTCGAGCTTTTGGCTAGCCATTTGGCAGGCAGCGCTGTTCAAGTTGACAGGACGTAACGATATCAACATTGGTATGCCAATGGCTAACCGCGCCCGACCAGAAGTATCTGACGTTATTGGCTTTTTCGTAAACACTAATGTGGTTGCGCAAGACGTACAGCCTGAACAGAGCTTTGGTCAAATCATGACTAGAGCTCACAACAAAGTGCTGGAGATTCAGGAACACCAGCTATTGCCGTTTGATCGTGTGGTTTCTTCATTGTTGGCGGAAAGGTTGGTTGGCGAAACGCCTTACTTTCAAGTGTTGTTTAATCATCAGGTCAATCAAACCGAGTCGGTCGAGTTTGCTCCGGGTGTGGCAGCAAAGCCTCTGGCACTTAAAGGCAACTTCGCATTGTTTGATGTTGCCTTGGATGTGTTGGAATCTTCGAGTGGTACTCAGGTAACGCTGACTTACGCAAAAGATCGTATCGACCCCGAGATGATGGCTTCGCTTACTAGCACTCTGAACCTGTTGGTCTCGCAAGCAGAACAAAACCTGAATACACCATTGGCTGCGCTTAACTCACTGGATCAGGATCAACTCGCCAGATTATCGCAACTGTCGCAGCCAGAAGGTGAGTGGCGTTATCAACCCGTCACTGAGTTGTTCGATCTTCAGGGTATTGAGCAACCGTCAGTCATTGCATTAAAACATGGTCAGCAAAGTGTCTCGTTTAAACAGCTGGAAGAAAAATCGAACCAGCTGGCGAATCAGTTAGTGGAACAGGGTGTCGTTCGCGATCAAGCTGTGGGCGTTCTTTTTGAGCGCGGCAACGATATGATCATAGCGATGATCGCCATTATGAAGGCTGGTGGGGCGTTTCTACCACTTGACCCTGATTATCCGACCGACCGATTGGCTTACATGATCGAGGATTCTGCTGCGAGCTTGGTCATCAGCGAGCAATCATTGCGCTCACGTTGGGAAGAGATTAATTCGCACGTCCTCTCACATGCGGATCAGGCGGCTTCGGTTTCACCGCTTTATCTGGATGCGCTAGATTGGCAAGGTCTCTCAAAAGCCAAACCAGAAGTAAAACTCTTGCCAGAGCAGTTGGCTTACATCATCTATACATCAGGGTCGACGGGTAAACCTAAAGGTGTGGCGATTGCCCATGATGGCCTGAGTATGCATGTGCAGACGATAGGTGCTCAGTATGGGATGACGCAAGATGACGTTGAACTGCACTTTGCTTCAATCAGTTTTGATGGGGCAGTAGAGCGCTGGACAGTGCCATTGGCGTTTGGTTCTCGCTTGGTGATTCGCGATCAGCAACTGTGGAGTGCGGAGAAGACCTGTGATGTGCTCAAGCAGGAAGGGATTACGATAGCCTGTTTCCCTCCAAGTTATGTTGGCCCGTTGCTGGATTGGATAGAGACGACTCAGCCTAAGTTGAATGTACGTTCTTGGACTTTGGGTGGTGAAGCCTTTACTCGTGAAACCTATGACCGCCTGCAATCTGTTGTAAACCCACCACGTATTATCAACGGCTATGGGCCAACAGAAACTGTGGTGACACCAATGATCTGGCGTGCTTACCCACAGGATAAGCTAACCAGCGCCTATGCACCTATCGGTCAACCTGTTGGCGCTCGTAGACTTTATGTGTTAGACGGGTTGCTTAACCAAGTTGCCGAAGGCGCAGTCGGGGAGCTGTACATTGGTGAAGAAGTCGGCCTCGCACGTGGGTATTTGGGTAAGCCAGATATGACCTCAGAAAGGTTTATGCCGGATCCATTTACCAATAATGGCGAGCGTATGTATCGCACTGGTGATTTAGTTCGTTGGCGGGAAGACGGTGTAATGGAATATTTTGGCCGTGTTGATCAACAGATAAAAATCCGTGGATTCAGAATTGAACTGGGTGAGATAGAATCAAGGCTTCAGCAAATATCCGGCGTCGAGACTTGTGTGGTTGCGGCGCATCGTCATGGTTCTATGGCCCACCTTGTGGGGTATCTGCATGGCGCTGATGCAAACAAGGTTGATAGCGTTTCGATATTATCTGAGCTTGCTGAGCATCTGCCGGAGTATATGGTACCAGCGCATCTCGTAGTGCTAGATTATTTGCCGTTAACTCCAGCAGGTAAGGTAGATAGAAAAGCGCTACCGGAACCAGAGTTCAAATCTGAGCTGTCGCAAGGTTTGCCACCGGAAGGTGAGAAAGAAACTCTCCTTGCTGAGATTTGGCAAGAGCTACTGGGTATTAATTCTGTTAGCCGAGAAGATAGCTTCTTTGCGTTAGGTGGAGACTCTATATTGAGCCTTCAGCTAGTGAGCAAATTGAAACTGGCAGGTCTCAACGTATCTCCAAAGCAAGTATTCCAAGCGCCAGTGCTGAGCGAGTTAGCACAAGTACTTGAAGCAGCGGTTGAGCAAGAGCAAAGAGAGTTGCCAAAAGAACCATTTGGTCTGATGCCAATTCAGGCTCATTTCATGGCGCAAAACTTTGATCAGCCAAACCACTGGAACCAGCATGTGTGTGTTGAGTTGAAGCAGGATATGGATATTCAAGCACTGGCTACTGCGCTTAAAGGGTTAGTAGAGCATCATCCCGCGTTGAGATTGTCGTTTTCTCAAACTGAAGGTAAATGGCAGCAGCAATACGTCGAGCATGTTTCCCATGATCTTCTATGGAAAACTCAGCTAGACAGCTTAGAGGCATTCGAAGTGTTTGCTCACGAGTTGCAAACAAGCCTTGATATCGAAGCAGGCCGACTGATTCAAGCAGGCTACGCTCAAATCGAGGGGCAGAAATCTCGCTTGATGATTGTAATTCATCACTTAGCTGTAGATGGCGTCTCATGGCGAGTCCTGATGGATGACTTATGGCGTGCTTATCAGCAAACGCTTTCAAGTGACGAAAAGTCAAAGAAAACAGTTGAGCTACCACCTGTTTACACCTCTTTGGATATGGCGGTAGATAGCCTCAACAACTGGGCATCAACAGAACAGGGCAAAGCTAGGAAAGCCGTTTGGAACGAACAAGCTTTCCATGTGGAAAATACACACGCTAAAGCAATCTATGGCAACAAGCGCTCACTCAAGGTTGAGCTAAGCCGTGAGGTGACGTCGGCTTTACTGAGTTCTGAAAACATCACAGTTGAACTTGTTTCTGCTTTGGCAGCAATTGTGGGAAGCAACGAAGATGGTCAAAGCGTGTATCTAGAAAGTCATGGTCGTGACGAGTCTGTCTTTGAAGGGTTAGATCTAAGCCGCATGGTGGGCTGGATGACGAGCCTCTATCCGATGACTTTGAATGCCTCAGATTCTCGAGATGATATCGCCGAGCGTATGGCACTATTGAGCCAAGACTCAGGCATTGGCTATGGACTGCGCTACTTAGAGGATGAGCCTCAAGAGCAAACGGTGGAGCTAACATTCAATTACTTGGGGCAGTATCAAGGCAATAGTTTTGCTCATTGGTGCCAACCAGTGTCGTCAAACTCGCGTGATCAAGCAGATGATAACACCATGTTGACGCCTTTGGTCATCAATGCCCAAGTTGTGGATGGTGTATTGAGCGCTGATTTTGAATATGCAACGAGTCATTATTCGAAATCAGATATCGAGACCAAAGCGACTATATGGAAAGAAAAGCTTGAATTGATACACTCGGCATCTAAATCGCGTAAAGGCGAGGCGATAGCAGCCAAAGCTGACCTTAAATTGATCGAGAAGCTTAATACCAATGTTGACGGGATTTCACCTGTATTCTGTATTCATCCAGTGACGGGCCGAACAGTTGGTTATCAAAAATTAGCTCAAGCATTGGCGGGCAAACGCACCGTTTATGGTGTTCAGTCTCAGAGCTTCGTCTATCCAAATCGCTTTGACACTTCGTTTAGCGCAATGGCTGATACTTATTGCGCGACTATTCGTCAAATACAGCCATCAGGGCCTTACACATTGATTGGTTGGTCGCTTGGCGGCGCGCTCTGTCAGGAAGTCGCAGCCCGCCTTGAAGCAGCTGGTGAAAGTGTCGCTTTCCTCGGATTGTTGGACTGCTATGTGCCGGGCACTGAAATTGCCGAAGATCAATGGGAATCACCGAAAGCAAAAGCTAAGCTGATTGAGCATCTAGAATTGCTCTTGGGTAATTTATCGGAAGGGCAAAGGCAAACCTGCCTTGCAGGGTTTGACCAATCGACACCAGATAAATGGCCAAACGTATTCTCATCTTGGTTGGCTGAACAAAACTTCGATCACTATCTATCTGAAAGTGCACAGCAAATGCTATATAGCTGGGCGGTAGAGCAGCACATGAGAGCGCTGTGTCATGAGTATCAGTTACCAGAAATTAATACCAAACCAACCGCATATTGGGCTGGGAAACCTGAAGGCCGACACAAGCTGTTGAGTTCGGAGCTGTCAAAAGTTAACACCCAGCTAAGCAGTGAAGTGCTGGATACAGATCATTTAGGGATAGTGCAAGATAGTGTCCTGATAGAGAAATTACGTCACTTATTAATAATCAATACATTATAGATCTATAACGACTAATTTATAGATTCCATTTTTCTATAAAACTCGTTAAACTCCATTCGCATTCGAAATGCTAATGATAATGGTTATCATAATTATTAATATAATATTCGGTAAAACCGAAAGTTAAGGAGAGAGACATGAATCGGCAGTTTTTGCTGAGCCCAGCTTGTTTGGCAGTCGCGTTCGCTCTATCTGCTGGTGCAGTAAACGCAGCAGAAGACGAAACAGTAGTGGTAATCGGTCAAGAGCACGACAGTGCTGTAGGCCCAGATTTTAGTTACCTAGGCCAAAAAAGTCGTACAGCGACTAAAACAGATTTAGCAATCCATGAAACACCACGGGCGGTTTCAGTGGTTACTCGCGAGCAGATGGATGACCGCGCGTCAATCAGCATCTCAGACGCACTTCAGTATACGCCAGGTATTCAAGCTAATTTTTATGGTGAGGATAACAAACAAGATTGGTTTGTTATTCGTGGTTTCACGCAAGCAAATAATGGGCTTTACCAAGATGGCACACGTCTATATTCGGCAGGCTTCTACAGCTGGCAGATTGACCCATTTGCATTAGAACGTGTAGAAATTCTGCGTGGTCCAGCTTCTGTACTTTACGGACAAAACCCACCGGGTGGTTTGATCAATACGGTAAGCAAGCGTCCTCAATTTGATGGCGGCTCAGGTCAAGTTGCGGTTGAGTATGGTTCGTATGATAGAACTCAGATTAGCTTGGATGTTAACCGTGAACTCAATGAAGATGTTGCTTTCCGTCTTGTCGCTATGGGCCGAAAGAATGGTACCAAAGTCGACAATGTCGATGCCGAGCGTATTTTGATAGCGCCGTCTCTAGCGTGGAACATTAACGACAGCAGTAGCATTACCTTCCTAACTAGCTATCAAAAAGATGATTCTGATCCGTATCTACAGTTTTTACCAATGGAAGGGACCTTAACGAGTAACCCTAATGGCACAATCTCAGATGATGTTGCAGTAGGAAACCCAGACTGGGAAAGGTTTGAACGAGAACAGCTTTCTTTGGGTTATGAGTTCGAACACCAATTCAATAGTGCTTTGAGTTTCGGTCAATCTGCTCGCTACAGCCGAATGGATATCGACTTGCGTCAGATGTATTTTGCTGGCTATTCAGCGGATGCTACTTTTAACGGTAATAGTATCGGTGCTTTATTGGATCCCACTGGATCACGTCAAACTATTTCACGAGGTGCATCTATTGAAAAAGGACAATCAGATGCTTTCAATATTGACAACAGGTTAGTTTATGAGTTTAAAGCTGGTGATTTTAGCCATACCTTACTAACAGGAATAGATTATCAGAGTATAGATATAGACAGCAAAACGTTTGCAAATGATCCAACTATAACTAATGGTAATGAATTTAAAACCATACCTGGCGTAGGAAGCATCCCCGACCCAACGTTCAATATCTTCAACCCTAGTTATACAAATAATATTGTATTACTCAACGGTGTAACCCAAGTCACCGAAGACGATATGCAAACAACAAGTACTAAGAACAGCCAGCTTGGCTTATACGTACAAGATCAGATTAAGTATCACAACTGGGTGTTCCAAGCAGGTCTACGATATGACGACACGTCAAACGAAGATAGCAATCAGTCCACAGGAAAAACTTACAAAGCTGATTACGAAGAATGGACCTCAAGTGCGGCTGTTGCCTATGTTATGAACAATGGCTTTACTCCATATGTGACTTACGCGCAATCTTTCGAGCCAGTCATTAAGACAGTGGACAATCAAGCTGCTAAACCAGAACGGGGCGAAGCAATAGAAGCCGGTGTTAAGTATCAACCGAGAAGCTTTGATGGTTACTTTAACTTTTCTGTCTATGAAGCCACTAAAAAGGATGTTGTCCAATCGGTTAATTCAGAAATCAAGCAAATCGGGGAAATACGTAACCGAGGTATGGAACTTGGTGCGGTAGCGAATGTTACTCAGGCTCTCACTTTGATTGGTAACTTATCTTACGTTGATTCTGAAATCAAAGATGATACAAACACGTCCATAATAGGTAATCAGCCCCAGCAGGTGGCGGATACTACAGCTTCGGCTTGGGCTAAATACCAATTCTTTGGTGGTACCTTTGACGGTCTCAGTATAGGTGGTGGTGTACGTTATACAAGTGATAGCTATGCTGGAAATGATAATGCAAATACTGTCCCTTCTTATACACTTTATGATGCAACGGTTAGCTACCGAATTGATGACTATAAATTCCAAGTTGCCGCGAAGAACATCTTTGACAAAAAATACATAGCAACTTGTACGGGTAATACTTGGTGTTACTACGGTGACAGCCGCAATGTTATCGCGAGTCTGAGCTATGACTGGTAACCGTGATACCCTCGACACTCTGCCCTTTGGGCAGAGTGTTCAGCAACAAGGGGATACATGTTGCGTTGAGATGCCAAGTGGTCAGTTAACACTTAGCAAGGAAAGTGGCGGTTATTGGCGTGTGACCAGCAGTGCCATCAATGATAAGGAAGTGGTTCAAGCTTTTGTCCTTATGCTTGAGCACCGTACGGATATTCGTTGTATTGATCTTGGCGAATTTACTTTCTCATCGTTAAACGACATCACTCATGTCACAGGTGAAGGTATTCGTCTGGTTTGGCGAGAAACTTTACTGCAGTTGCCAGAACTTTGGCTAAAGCAGCAGCGTCGCGCTATCCCACATAAGCAGATTCTCGCTTCTAATGGCTATCATCCTCTTCGTCCAAGACCTCAAAAAGGTGAGTTGTACAGCCGCTACATTCCTGAGCTAGAGCAGACGCTGTCTCTGGTTGGGTTTGATGTAGAGCAGCATGCTGAGCTGTTTTCAAAATGGCAAAACAGTGGACGAGTGGCTGCGTTTTGGGAGCAGACAGGCACTTTAGAAGAGCATAAAGCTTATCTAGAGGAGCAATTGGTCAATGATAAAAACCAGCTCTTGATTGTGTGCCTCAATAACGAGCCCTTTGCTTACATTGAAGCCTATTGGACAAAAGAAGATCGCATCGCGCCGTATTATGCAGCAGGCGATTACGATCGCGGTATTCACATGCTTGTTGGTGAAGAGCATCACCGTGGCAGTCACAAGGTCGCCGCTTGGCTTCCTTCAGTATGCCACTTCCTTTACCTGTCCGATCCAAGGACAGAGAAAATTGTCAGCGAACCAAGAGCAGATAACGCCAAGATGATTGGTTATCTGCAGAAATTCGGTTTCGCCAAATTAAAAGAATTCGACTTCCCTCATAAGAGGGCAGCTCTAATGTGTCAGTTGAGAGATACCTTCTTTAGCGATTGCTTTTAGTATCGCGACCCAGTTTTAGGGTGTCTCGGGGATAGAGAGCCAAAGAGCTCAACGGAAAAACATGAGGTTACAAAAATGACAGACCAGATTAAGGAATATGATGTGCTTGGCGTGGGCTTTGGCCCTGCTAACTTATCAATTGCGATTGCGTTAGAAGAAACGGCGCAGAACCAAGAATTAAGTTACTGCTTCCTAGAGCAAAAATCTCATTTCGAATGGCATGGTGGCATGTTGCTAGATGGCACTCGAATGCAGATTTCTTGTTTGAAAGATTTGGTGACGCTGCGCAATCCAACCAGCCCTTATTCCTTTGTGAACTACCTACATTCACATGACCGCTTAAGTTCATTCATCAACTTGGGCTCTTTGCACCCTTCACGCGTCGAATTCAATGACTACCTGACTTGGGTGGCAAACCAGTTTGATTCTGTCGTGACTTATGGACAACGCGTTATCGACATCGAACCGATTGAAGTTGATGGCGAAATTACCAAAGTTCGCGTTATTTCAACGGATATCAATGGCAACCAAACAGTACGTATTGCGAAAAACCTATTGATTGGTATGGGTGGTATGCCGAAACTTCCAGATCTGTTTAGTGGCCTGAATGACGAGAAGGTGATCCACTCATCGAAATACAAGGTGTGGCGTGAACAGTTTAATGCTGGTACGGAAACGCCTAAGATTGCGGTTGTCGGTGCAGGTCAAAGTGCTGCCGAGATCTTCGTTGACCTGACAAACCGTTATGAAGAAGGTGAAGTTCACCTCGTCAACCGTAATTTTGCTCTACACCCAGCAGATGACAGTGCATTCGTTAACGAGATCTTCGATCCTGAGTTCACGGATCACGTATACAAGAGCACTGATGAAGAGCGTAAAACCATCCTTTCTCGCTTCAATGGCACAAACTATTCCGTTGTAGATACAGAAGAGCTTAGCGCTATTTATGAGCGTCTATACCTTCAGCGCGTGACTGGCGAAGGCAAGCACCAACATCTACGCTGTCACGATATTCAAGAAGTAGGGCAGAAAGAAGGTAAGATTGCGCTTCGTTATAATGATCGCATTCATAGCGAGCAAAACTGGCACGACTACGATGCAGTTGTCCTTGCTACTGGCTATCGTTACGACCAGTTCAACCAAATGTTGAACAAACTAGAACCACTAATGTTGGACAAGCAGGTTGAGCGTCATTATCGTCTACCAATGCAGGAATCTTGCAAAGTGAATGTATTCCTTCAAGGTTGCTGTGAATCATCACATGGTCTGAGCGATACTTTGCTTTCTGTTCTGGCAGTACGTTCGAAAGAGATTGTTGACTCGCTATTTGCCAACTTTGAAACAGAAAAAGTCGCAGAAGAAGCTTAAAGCATCAAACAGACTATAAGGGCCGTAAAATAAAGTGTTACGGCCTTTTTGTTTTTTGGGATTTATTTGTCCAAGGGCTTATGCTGGGGCGTTGGCATACACGATTACTCGATGGGCTTAGGCTTATGGAAAGGGCTTCGTTGGACGGAGTGGCTAGCACTGATCGGCTGTGTCATCCACGTGCCTTTCGAAGTGTATGGCCTGATTCATCATCCGGGTATAATTGGAGCTGTGATACTTATCGTTAATCTCTTGATCATTGCCTATATTGCAAGAACGTTACAAGCCAAGCCTGAATTAGTTATACAAAGTTAGCTTGTGCTGAAAATCATATTTGTTATGCAAACCTGAACATGGGTACAGCAAATACTGTAATAGAGTGTAAAAAGCTGAAAACCTGAGAGCAGTATCGCTGGTTTCGAAGCGGAAAAAGGCTAGAGTGACTAGTGCAGGGTATGAACCTGTATGTACAAGGCAGACAACGTCAGGAGGTTGCCATGGATAGATATTGCCCGAACTGTGGAATAGAGATGATCGACAAGAATCATGTTTCCATATGTCCGCGAAACGATATTGGAGAGTGTTCATATGATGGATATCAGAACACGCTAGAGCAGGCTAGCCAAGAGTACACGATACTCGGTAATGAAAAACGGCTAGAGGAAGCGCATTAGACATAGATGGTTTAATGAAAACTCCAAAAACAACAAAGCCCGCTATAAGCGGGCTTTGTTATAAAATTTGGTGGGTCCGGGCGAACTCGAATCGCCGACCCCTACCATGTCAAGGTAGTACTCTAACCAACTGAGCTACGGACCCAAATTTTCGTTCTTAGTGCATTTAAGCAAGGAGTGGTGGGTCCGGGCGAACTCGAATCGCCGACCCCTACCATGTCAAGGTAGTACTCTAACCAACTGAGCTACGGACCCATTCCTTAAGAACGAGATGGATATTACCGAGACTTTTTGGGTCGTGCAAGAGCAAATTATTGGTTTTTAAACTGTTTGCTTCACAACTAATCGAATTGGCGCTTTTTTATACCAAAATAGAAAAGGAGAGCGGGATTGCTCTCCTCTAAGTGCTTAATTTATCGTCCTCGCCCGTCGACCATGACGATGAGTGTTTTGGTAATGATGCTGATATCCATCAGAATCCAAGACTTTAGCGAACGCAGTGATAAGGCATAACTATGGTCAAAGCCGACTTTTCTGCGAACGTCATCGATACAGGTGTCATAGCCTTGGTTAACTTGCGCTAACCCTGTGATGCCTGGCATTACTCCATAGGTACGATCAGCAAAGTAAGGTATGGCCGTTTCTAGCTTATTATAAAAGCTAGGGCGTTCAGGGCGTGGGCCAATCAATGACATATCGCCTCGGATTACATTAAACAACTGCGGGATCTCATCTAGACGTGTCTTTCTCAGGAAACGACCAACTGGAGTAATTCGTGGGTCGTTCTCTGTCGCCCAGACTGCACCTGTACGCGTTTCTGCATCGACATACATGGTGCGAAACTTAATGATTTCAAAGAACATCATTTGTTCTGGTGTCGATTTGCCCACACGCAACTGCTTATAGAAAATGGGCCCTTTGGAATCGAGTTTTATGGCTAAGGCAATCGCGGGCAAGATGGGTGAAAGCATCAAAAGCCCGATTACAGCGCATAGAAAATCGAAGATACGTTTTGCTAACCAGATTGAATATAAAGAAGATACGTTGCTCATAAGATGCTCCTTATCATTGAATTCTTGTCCAACGAGTGGCTTCGAAACCGAACAAATAGCGTAAGCCACCAATTAGGTTGGCAAAGTGTCCTGCTACTATGTATGTGATTAACTGACAGTATTTATGGCTAAATATGTGTGGGAACACATGCCCCAGAATCGCAACTGAGTAAACGGCGAGCTGTGCAATGGTCGCGATGAAAAATAGTGGATGGTGAATAAGTACGACAGAAAGCGCCAGACACAGAATCATGAGGTATGGTGTTATTAGTCTTAAACCTTTGCCTGAAAAGAAAGCAAATGCGACGCCTTTGTATCGTGGCAAAAACAATTCCGCCAATTGCAGGGCTTGCTGCATGTTGCCAGCAGAAATTCTGAGTCGACGTTTAAAGTCGTTGTCGGTGTTGGTTGCTTCAAGCTCTAATGCGATCATGTCCTTGTCGTAGTCCACTCGATATCCTTTACGAATAATCTCCATTGGAATGATGAAATCGTCGTTGATAACGTTTTGCTTGAGCGGTTCAAACAAGTGAGTTCTGAACAAATAGAAAGCCCCATGAGCGCCAAGTGTGCTGCCCAAACTCGCCTCATGCAGTTTCATTCTGCTTTGGTATTGCCAGTATTTGCTTTCACCTTCACTGCCACTAGAAAGTAATTGGTAATGTCCGTTAACAGCACCTACAGTTTTATCTTTGAAGTGTTGGTTGGCGACCAGCAGGGCATCGACAGAAATCAGAGCTGACACATCGCTCAATGCTGTAATGTCACTTGATATCGTTAGCATCTGCTCATTCACTAGTGCAACCTTTCCGCGGTTCTCTTCAAATACTCGAATTTCAAAATGTGTATCACAGCAAATGGCTTCTTGAATCGTGTTCTGAGCCACTTGAGCAGTATTGTCGGTACAACCATCACAAGCGACGATGACGTTATAATGTTCTTTCGGGTAATCCAGACAGGCTAAGTTGCGAATTTTGTCTGCGATCCACTGTTCTTCGTTATATGCAGGGATAAGAATGGTGATGTCAGCACATTGTCTATCTGAACGAGCGATCTTGTAACCACGTTCGATTGGCTTTACTTCTTCCACTGGGTGGCGCTTAGAATACCAAGCAAGCACAAGAGGGTAGCCGACATGGTGATAGACGATGAGCCCAGCACAGATTGTGAAGAAAATTCCAATGGTCAGATCAATCATGCGTATTCCTCCTGTGTTATTGCGCTATAGGCATCCACCATTTTTCGAATGTCGTTATTGTTGACAACAAACTGGCGTGGTGAGGATTGAGGGGACTCAAGCAACATTTGGGATAGCTTTAAAGCAAGCTCACTACTATTTTCTGCTTCCGCGAGCTGACTTGTTATAGGACATAACGTTTCATTGGTGCCACCAACGTTTGTCGCGACTGTAGGAACGCCACACGCTTGCGCTTCCAGTGGAGCAAGGGGGAAACCCTCGCATCTTGATGGCATGCAAAATACATCGAGAGCACGATAAAAGGTTGGCATGTCCTCAACTAAATCGAGAAACCGTACTTGATGAGAGATAGATAAGTCTTCAGCCAGTCGTGTTAATGCGTCCTTTTGGCTTCCTATGCCTGCAATAGCGAGAGTCACATTGCTATTAATGAGAGGGAGTGCCTTGAGTAGGATATCGTGACCTTTTACTTTTTCGAGGCGTCCAGCGGAGCCTATGATTTTTCCATACGTAGGTAGGCCAAGCTCACAGCGTGCCTGTGCCTGAGATCCCGGTTTGAATCTTTCACAGTCTATGCCGTTTTTTATTACAGTGATATTGGCATAGTTGAGTTTCTCATCTAATTGCTCTTTAACTAGCCCAGCATCTGCCACCAGATTGGGACGGGATAGTTTCAAGGCAAGGTTTTGCAACAGAAGATGTTTTTGGTTGTTAAGATGCCAAGCGTCGTGTTCTGTGTGGACTATGTGTTGTACACCTGCCAGTTTAGCTGCAGTCGCTCCATAAATCAGAGGCCCAATGTGGTGAGTGTGAACGACTCTAGGTTTAATTTGTTTGAATAGTTTACGCAGTTTAGATATCGC
This sequence comes from Vibrio sp. Isolate25, assembly GCF_022398025.1. Taxonomy (NCBI): domain Bacteria; kingdom Pseudomonadati; phylum Pseudomonadota; class Gammaproteobacteria; order Vibrionales; family Vibrionaceae; genus Vibrio; species Vibrio sp. Isolate25. The sequence continues at coordinate 21,057 of NZ_JAKEUT010000005.1, read as the reverse complement.
CTCGAAATCAAAACCGGGCTTCTTGGTTAGAAAGATAAGTTTATCTTCAACGTTCTTTAAGCTAGGCCAGTTTGCCAATGTTTCGCAGCGACTTCCTTCGAGACTGATCAGGAAAACGTTCTCGTCTGATTTAGCAAACTTGAGCATGTTGATGGCTAATGTTTCTAATCCACCTGGTGCCAAATGCTGAACAACATGTATGGTTGTTTTCGGTTGACTGGTCATGCGATTTCCTTGGTGTGCGATGGTTTAAATTAGAAATTGCATAACCTGTGCCAAAAAAAAGTCCCTATATAACAGTATGTTAGGTTTTCATGTGTGAGGTGTTTTATTTTGAGATTCTTTATGATTGAAACGGTTTTATTTTAGGAATTGCAGTGATCACCTGTTTGCCTGTTAGAGACTGCAACTCACTCGCGCTTCGAACCGAAGTATCAAAAAGCTCAATGAGCGTAGCGATACCGCAGCCTAGGCCAATGCCTGCGACGAACCCTGCGATAATAAATATGACTATGGGTAGGTTAGCTGGTGAACTTGGCGTATAAGGTAAATCAATGATCTTGACTCGCTTGTTTTGCTCAAAGATACCTAATGAGCCTGTAAGTTGAGCCATCTCATACCTTTGAATCAACTCATCGTAGAGTTGTCTTTTGATTTGAACATCTCTCTGCAACTGGAACATGTCTTTTGCGTTGTCGCCGAAGCGGTTCGCTTGTTGCTCAAGCTCTTCAATCATTTTACGCAAGCTTTTGGTTTCTTCACTCAGGGATTCAAACCTTCCTCGCACTAGCTGAAGGCTGTGTAGTTGGGTAACGAGCAAAGGTTGAATTTGGCTGATGTCAGATAAAGTGTTGCTACTCGCGATATCCCAAAGCTGGTCGCTGCTGATATTTGGCTGCTCAACTTTAAGAAGTTCCGAACGTTCGTTTTCAAGTCGACGAAGTTCCCGCTGTTTGCCGAGTACAGCGCTATGACTATCAGTATATTTAGCTCTTAGTAAAGTTAGCTCACTGCGAATTTCTATGATTTGATCTTCAATTTTACCAAGGACGGGGTTGGTTTTAGACAGTTGCTGATCGAGTGAGCCCAGACTCCGCTCAACCCCAGCAAGTTCCGCCTCTTTCTCGGCTAAGTTTTGCTTCAGGCTAGCAAGCCTCGCAAGACTCTGGCTCTGCATTTCAGGCGTAACGGAGGCGTTTTTGTTCTTGAAATCAGCAAGCGCTGTTTCTGCTAAGTCGAGATCTTCTCTTCGTTTATCAATATGCATGGTGAGAAACTCACTTGAATCTTTGATTGAAGAGCGTTCTGGGGCCAGCATTTGCTCTATAAAGTGCTCGCTGACAGATTCTAATAGTTCTTTCATGCCTTGAGGTTGAGCAGAAGAAAGCTGGATTTTAAGGAAATCCTTTCCAGGTTGGGTAACCGTTAAGCTTGCTGCGAGCTCTGCGATAACTTGATCCACTTGAAAAGGGGACATTGAATCGTCAATCAGTCCACGCTCTTTGGCAACGGATCTTAAAATATGTCGACTCTTGAGCAAGGTACTCAGAGCTGCCAAACGCTCCTTGAGCATGGTTGAAACTGCGATATCTTCCAGAAACGGGTTCATTTTTGCCGTTTCCTGAATCAGCATACTGGTATGGGAAACGTATTTCTCCGGAGCCATTTTCCCGACGAAGTATCCAGCAAAAGGCATGATCAGCATTGGTAGAACAATTACGTACCTCTGTCTCCAAGCTGCATTAAGGATAATGATAAAGCGCAGTTTCAGTTCATTCATAGTGACTCCAGAAGCTGATTGACAACTCGACTTCGAGCATCCCAGCTGTCGCGACGAACAATCTCGGTATCAGTGTTTTCTATACTGAGAACCTGATTAAGTGATTGGCTAAACTGTTTCGCATCGTTGGCAATATTGACGTGTGATCGATAAGGAGCAAGTGCTGGAAACGGCGTTGTAACTACAGGTGTTCCGGCTGCTAGGTACTCCATCAGTTTTAAAGGGCTACAGGCTTGAATCTGATCATTGAACAAGAAAGGCAGCATGCTCGCATCCCAGTGCTGACTGTATCGAGGCAACTCTCGGTGTGGTTTTGGGCCCAAGTAAAATACATTTGGAAAATTCGGCAGAGGATTATGATCTAGTTCCAATGGCCCGATAAAAACGAAGTTCCAGTGAGGATTATCCAAACAGACTTGAGCTATCAATTTATAGTCCAGCCATTGGGATATGCTGCCGTAAAAACCAGCAATAGGCTTACCGTCTAAGGGAAGGTCTAGGGCACGGCTTGCTGGGGCATTAAATAATTCATAGTCTACGCCATGAGGGATGTGCGCGGTTTTTAATCCGTCAAACTTTTTGCAGATTTCCTCGCTTGCACCCAAGATAAGGTGAGCTTTCTCAGCCAGCCTTCTCTCATGATTACTCACTGTTTCATGATCAACACCAGCAAGCGAGTTGAAATCGTCTCCACAGTAATAAACAACCGCAGCTTCATCTAGGTTGCCACATAAATCCGCAGCAGTCGGAAGAGAAGTCCACAAAATCGGTTTTGTTAGCCCCAGCTTTTCGATGATGGGCTTGAGTTGAGCTAATAGCATGGACTTTGCTATTTCCCTTGCCCACGAAGATTTTGGAGCAGGGATAGTTTTTAAGTTTACGACAGTGATATTTGTACTCAGTTGCTCATTCTTCGACGAGTAGCCTTTTTTGCTTTGGCCTAGTAGTTTGGCGAAAGCACGAGCAAAATCTTTTTTATTAAGCTTAGGCTGACGTAGGCCGATTGAGTTAACCCAAAGCACTTTTCTATTCGCAGCTAGTCGAGAAACGATGTGTTGTGTACTTGAAGGTAAGCCTCCAAAGTCTTCGCCAAATACGATGAGATCACGCATTATTCCATCTCCTTACTCGTTAGTTTACGAACCACTTTGGCGGGGTTGCCAGCTGCAACAACATAGGAAGGAAGGCTTTTCGTTACGACACTGCCAGCCCCTACGATGGTACCTTGACCGATAGTAACGTTCGGGCAGACGGTAACATTTGTGCCTAACCAAACGTCTCTTTCTAAGGTGATGTTGCCAATGTCTCTTTCACTATCGCCAGCCCCCAAGGCTCTTTTCCCCGCGTGTAAAGAATGGCCAGAATAACCAAAGAGAAACGCTCTACCGGCCATTCTTACGTTGTCGCCAATAACAATGCGTTTACCAACCGCTATTGTAGTTTGCCATCCTATGTCGACGTTATTGCCAACGATAAGCTCTGTTTCTAATGATTGGGTGCGACCGCTGAATGTGCTTTGTCCTGAGATCCTGCAGTCGTCTCCCAAATAAATTTTAAGGGGGCCGGTTATGAGTGGTACGCCACCAAATAGATAAAGTCGTTTGCCAAATTGAGTGAGGCGGCCTTTAAAGGCTGGCGTGTGAATCAGAATTCTAACCATATTGGCAAAGAGGGTTTTGCTTCCGTTGTACAGAAAAGCAGTTGTTTTATTGAAGATACTTGGAGTTGGAAGGTCGCAAGCGCGAATGTTTTTCAAAATGACAAACAATTTGCGATAAACAGGGCTCGGGTTCTCTTTTAACCAAATCTTGACCTCGTTAATGTGTGTAGCCAGCATAAGCGCCTCCGCATTTTTATAATTCAATAGGAGGTGTTACACGTAACGTGCCAAAAATTATTTTCATTAAAAACAGTTGGTTATGTATAAACCTTGTCGCTCTTCTGCGTATTCTCATTTTGAGAATGGTTTTGAACAATACGATTCAGGGCGATACATAGAGCGGCAAGGATATAAATAGGCCAGGTAAAGCCTTGAGTGAGGAATGTGCCCGACACGATTGTCCCCATAATGCCAGCGTATACTGCTGCGGCTGTTGCATGAAGGTAAGGAGAGTAATTATCTGGCACGGCATCTAGAAGTGACAGCGTTTGTTTGCTGGTTTTGACCAGTGAGTAGATACACCCAATGAATACTAACAGGCCAAGGAAACCTGTTTCTGCAAGCACACCAAACCAGGTCGAATGTACGGCATGGTTTAGTCCATCCCAGTGGGGGCTATAGAAAAAGTAATTGGCGTAGAAGTTGTTCAGTCCAACGCCTGTTAAAGGATTGGCGACAGCCATACCAAAAGCCGCTTCCCAAGCATAGAGTCGACCCATCGCCGAAGCATCAATGCCCTCTTCAGCGGCGCCTCCTGATTGTCTGTCTGAAATCCCCGCTGCTGCAAACAGAACAAGTAAACCGATAGTTCCAATCAACGCGAGTAGAAACTTGGAACGTATAATACGCAAGCCGAATATTCCGAATACCGCGATTGAACCGAGTAATCCACCTCGGCTTTGGGTTGCGATAACAGCACTCAACGCCAATATCGTAGCGACTAAACCCAGAATTCGAACGCTGCCAAGGTTTTTTGTGGTCATCAAACTGATGGCAAAGGCAAGGGGGAACATAAGTACTAGTGACAAATCATTTGGGTCACCCAAAACTGAACCAAGTTGACGGCCAATGGTGACACGTGTTCCTTCTACTAGGCCAATGCCATTAATGGAATTGGATAGGGCTACAAATGCAATCAGACTTCCTGCTAATACGATTAGAATACTAATGCGTTTGACATTTTGAACGCTATTTACGAGCCATGCGATTGCCAGAGTCATGACGATGATCTTCCAATAGATCGACTTGAAGTAGGTAATAGCTAAACCGGGATTGGATGATAATACGGCGCCAACAAGCACCAACAGCCAAAACATTGCGAACCAAGTCAGGCTCTGATGCCAGAACATCTGAAGATTTTTGCTGATTAAACTGTGCCACAACAGAGCACTTAAGGCTCCGACTGAAAGTAACAAAGGGATTTTTAGCGAGTAAAGAGCAGGGATGGCTTCGTGAATTCTGAAAAATGAAAACAAGACAAATAAGCTGACCAACCAAAAAGTTTGGTTTAGCACGAAAAGTATCCCAAGAGGTATCATGCTAAGCACAACGGCAACAGCAGGATGAGGGACGAGCTTCCAAACCAGTGCAATGAAGATACACACTCCAGAGGTAATGACGGCCGGATAAAGCTTATCTGCATGCATCATAGCGTACGCTCCACATGATTATGACGATGAGTTTTTTGGACAGAACTTGCAGAAAGTGAAATAAATCTTAGTTTGTGCAGCAATGCGATTAGCGCCATAGGTTGCAATACAAGCATTACCCCAGCCGTTTCTAATGAATGATTGAACCACCCACTGATCGTGAATATTGAACTAATAAGGACAAACGCCAACAATGCGCCATATCTATAGGGAATATGGCATAGTGACTGGCTTAGGTGGTATATCAAAGTAAGGCGAATAAATTGGCCCATACACAGGCAGAGTAGGATAGCTGTCACGCCTGTTTCTTTAGTCAGCCAAGCACTGACGAGTGCCACTACTGTCGCAACAATATTGATGACAAAAAGCTTGCTTGTCTGCTTTGCATACAACACTCCGATATTGAGCATTTCTACCATTTCTTTGAGCAACATTATTACGATACACAGAACAACAAGCTGACCAGCGGATTGGTAGTCACTGGGTAGCGCAAGGCTGATAAAACATTGGCTCATCCACATAACAATGACACTCAGGAAACACAAAGCGATAATGCCGTGTTGAGTGTTAAGCGCGACTTTTTCTTTGCCGAGGGTTTCAAGTACTCCGAAGCGCTTTGGCATCCACCACATATGGAAGGGTTGAATCAGAATCCCCAACGCAAGGGCAAATTTAGCGGCAACTGCATAGATACCTAAGGTTTCTAATGTGTGCGCTTCGGCAATGATCCATCGTTCGGCACCAGAAAGTCCAAATGCGACTGCGGCTGATAACATCAAAGGGAACGAGTATTGGACGTAGCGTTTGTAGTGAACAAGTGTAGGCAGCTTGAAAGAAAGCTTGTTGTGGAAATGGAGATAAGTTACCTGGAGTACAGCACACAGAACGCCAACGCTAAATAATAAAGTAACATCTGGATTGTTGGTGAGTATCAAAATGACCAGAGAGACCTGAATGAGCAAAGTAACAAAACTGATTTTGAAAAAAGTTACCGCCTTGTTGTTTAGTCTTAACCAAGCTAAGCAGATTGCGAGAGGGGCCTCAACTATTACTACGATCGTTGTCAGTGCCATTTGTTCAGTGTTGATGGTTAACGCTGCATGAGACACGGCAAAATAACCTGCGAATAATACCCCTGCGAGTAGCAAGGATGTCGAAAAAGAACTGGAGTACAATTCGCATACTCGAGCAAAGCGAGTTGATGCATCCTTTATCGTACCAATGAAGCGATAAAGATTTTCGTGCATTGCTAAACCGACCATCAGGCTGAAAAAAACAGTGGTGATTGAAAGTAATTCAAGGTGGCCAAACTGTGATGGTTTTAAGTAACTTGCCATGAAGGGGAGCATGAGTAGTGATGTCCCTTTCATCATAAGCAGGCTCAGAGCATAGAGCGCCATACTGGTGACGTTGTCTTGTTTAAACCACTGCAATATTCTATGTCGCATAACATGTTCCTTAGTGGCTCTGAGGTTTAGGCTCACGAGATAGCTTTAGGTACGGATTAGGGTCTATGGTTTTAACAAAGTCTAAGTAGCGCTGTTCTGCTCTGTACTCTTCAGCAATCATCATTCCATTATCAATACAGCGTTTGAAGTTGGTGCGATCTTTAACGGCATATAATAGGGCATCACACAACGAGTTAGCATCATCAGGTAAATATTTGATGCAGTTGAGATTGTGTGTCAGGCGTTTATCCCAGTAAGAACCATCTTGAGGGATAACGACACACATCCCCGCAGCTAAGGCTTCTAAAATGGACAAACCAAACGGTTCTTTGTGGCTGGTGGAAACAAAGATGTTGGATTGGCTTCTAATCGTGTCTAATTCTTGCGGGTCTTGGTACCAATTCGTGTATTTAATTACAACGGGCGCGGTACTTGTCGGAATGGCTGTATCAACGGGCCTGATGTAACAGATGTTAGATGCGATTGGTTTGATATGTGCAGCATGTTTAAGTGCCTCGACAAACAAGTCCAGTCCTTTCCATTTTAATAAAGATGCAGCCCAAAAGCAGACGGGGAAATCTGTTTGGCAACGTGTTGGCCATCTGTCCTCGGGTAAACCGTTAACGAAGGTATGGTATTTGCGAGACGTCAAATACATCTCCACAAGGGAACCTGAGTCTTCTATGGACGTTTTGCGCTCCAGATATGTTCTCAGCGCGACAGAAATACTTGGTCTGCAGGAGGGCAGATAAAACACTTTGTCAGCAACAGTTAAGCAGTAACCGATAGACCTTGAATTTCCAACGTGTCCATGAATAAACTGAACTAATTCAATGTTTTTTAATAACTTTACAATGTAAAGTGGCATGTCCATACCGGGCCCAGATGCACCGATAGCTCTGTCAATGCTCTTGTACTTGATCAAGAAAAATAGAAGGCATAAGGCGGTATAACACTGGCTTAGCCAATATAGGAGGCCGTAATGCTGCTTAGCCAATGGTTTAATAAGAGGCAATGCAACTATATCGACTGAGTGTGATGCTGTAAGTTTACAGATCTTCCAGAATTCCACATCAGCTGTGGCGATAACAAAGTGGTTGATATCGGCCCGACACAAACTTAACGCTTCGACAGTGGCGATTTTTGATCCGCCTTTGAATGTTATTGGATCGAAGACCAGTGTTTTTGTCACGTTTGAATTAACCATGCTGACCTCCCATGGCAATGCGCTTTGCCAAATAAGTTTTTAGCGGGATAAACGTGCGCCAGAAAGAGACGGAGGGTTGGTGGGATACCATAATTTTCTTGTAAACACCGATGATACGATGGCTTGATAGCGAAACATTGAATTTGCTACCGATGTGTTCACTGGCATTACTGGCGAGTTGTCGCCCAAAGTCAGGGTTGTCGACTAATACTTTCATGGCCTTGCTTAATGGACCAACACCCCTGTTGGGGTAGAGAATACCGGTCTCACCATGTTGAACAAACTCTGGGATACCGCCTTCAAAAGGTGCTACAACTGGAATCTTAGCGACAGCGGCTTCAGCAATAACGAGTCCAAAAGCTTCGCTTCTAGCACCGCTTACAAAGGCATCACAGCCTTTCAACCAACCTACTGCATTGTTTTGTTCACCGACAAAGTGAACCCTGTTTTCCAAATACAACTTCTTGGCGTGTTTCTCTAGCTCGTTTCTGAGTGGACCGTCGCCAATGACTAAAAGGTGTGTGTTCGGATATTCAAAGTTCAAATGTCTTAACGCTACGATAAGCCGATCGATACCCTTGCGGTGAATTAGAGAGCCGACTGTCGCATAAAGGAAGTCGTCGTCGTTAAGTCCGAGTACTTTTTTCGTTTCGACAGTTTGTTGCGCGTCGAGTTTAGAAACATGCAATCCGTTATGAATGACTGACAAATGCTCACGAGGATACCCCTCAAATTTGAGCTGGTTGGCAACATATTCACTGACAGAGATAATATGTGGGGATAAATGCAGGCCTAGTGTTAATCGGTCTCTGGCAGGATAGGAGCTGTGTAGCTGAGTCACCATTGGAACCTGTTTGATTCGGGCTGCGAGTACCATCCATTGACATGGAGCTCCACTGTTGACATGAACGACGTCAATGCTTTCTCTTTGGAGGATTTTACAAGCTTTTCGGACCAGGTAGCCCCAACCTAGAAAATTGAATCTGGGGGCGAGCCAGCCAAGTAGGAGAGGGAATGCGTCAGCTTCGGATGAGATATTGTTGCGCAAGGCGTAACGATGCAAAGAAGAGTTATTGGTCCATAGATGTACAGAGAACCCTTGGTCAGAGCACTGTTCCATTAGGTCAATGAGGCACTGCTCGCTTCCGCGAATCCAGTCATTTCCGTAGTGAACAAACAGTATTTTTTTCTTCATTGTTATTCCCCTTTGCCATTTATAAGAGGAACAACGCAATTGAGATGCCAAGATTTAAGGTTGGCTAACTGTATGAAAAATATATAAAAAATAATTTAACTATTTTACGAGAGTGTTTTTCTCAATATGAGAAGCAGATTGACGACCAGATTTTTTGTAGAGTTGTAGCAATTTAGGAATGATTGCAGAAGAGGAAAATTGTTCTCGAACTGTGTAAATCGCTTGCTGAGATATCTTTTGTCTTTCGTCGTCTGTTAACTGTTCTAGAGTTCGTAAAACATCAGCAATCTGAGCAGCCGTATCAACTAAATATCCATTCTGACCACTGATAATCAGTTTAGGAAGGTCTCCAACCCTTAACGCGATGACAATACACCCTCTGGACATGGCTTCAAGCGCCGCCATAGGCAAACCTTCAAATCGAGAGCAAATGATAAGTACGCCTATGTGTTTCCAAACCCCATCCATGTTGCTTTGATGACCGTGGAGTTGAACATTTTGCGGCGCTAATTGAGAGATCTCTGCCTCTAACGGACCTGAGCCATAGATGTGAAAGGATAAATCTGGGCGGCTTTTAGAGCATCGAATAAACCTGTCTGGTCCTTTTTCATGGCTTAGGCGACCAACAAAGGCGATCTGCTCTCCTGTGCTCACACAGGCTTTTGAATCATCAATGAAATTATTCAACCTAAGGGTAGTCGCTGGGATCTTTTGGCTCACTTCATCACTGACGGCAAGTGAGAGCGTAGAAATAAACGCCGTGTAGCGGTCAACAAAATCATAAGCCCAGACTTTACCTGTTGGTGTTTCGCCAGCGTGATAGGTTGTTATTTGTTTTACTCCGGTCAAAACTCGTGCACATTTAGACAGCAGACTCGCTTTGTACCCATGAGCATGGATAAGAGTTGTTGGTGAATGTTTAATTTTTTGGATCAGTGCGAACAAAGGTTGAGTGGCTAGGTCAGATAAGTACTGGTAAGGGACAGCTTCTTTTTCCAGTTTTTCTACGAGGGGGGAACGCTGTTGATACCGTTTTACCAGCAACACCTCAACACTTATGTCATGATGCTTGAGCCCTCTAGCGAGCTCAAGCACGTAGGTTTCAATACCGCCAAACGTCAGGCTATCGATGACTAGCCAAACATCAATCCGCGTATTGTTGCTCATCTTCTTCGGCTTCCCAAGCCTGTTTTTTACGATAAACGGTTGATGGGCTCAACTCGAGTAATACTGCTGCGTTGAGGACATTACCATCGCAAAAATCAATGGCTTGTTGAATGGTTTCTCTTTCAACCTGCCACATCGGGCGTATCGTAGCTGGTATAGTATTTTGTGGATTCTCACTCTCAATCATTCGACCGGTCTCTTGTGCTGGCATTTCGACTGGCGTGATGGGGTCTGTTTGAGCTGATACTTCATGGTTGACTGTCGATTGTGTAACTTTAGGCCTTGAAGATTTACTATTTTTTGAAATTTGTTCAGGTAGGTGAGACACAGAAAGTTTGGGTTCATCATTAAGAACAACAATGTTACGAATGACATTCTGCAGTTGTCTTACGTTCCCCGGCCATGAGTAACGCTTGAGCAACGATTCGGCATCTCGGTTGATGCCATTAAATTTCTTCCTATCTTCTTTAGCGAACAGCTTAAGGAAATGAGTCGCTAGCGTTGTGATGTCATTTCCGCGTTCTCTTAGAGGCGGCATTTCAATCGGCACAACATGAACGCGGTAGTACAAGTCTTCTCGGAATCGGCCTTCTTCAACTTCTAGCAATGGGTCACGGTTGGTCGCGCAAATTATTCTCACATCGACCTTCATTTCTTTCGAACCCCCGAGTGGGGTGAAAGTCCCTGTCTGTAGGAAACGTAGCAGTTTTTTCTGCATTTCCAGCTCCATCTCACATAACTCGTCAAGGAAAAGGGTTCCTCCATGAGCTAAAGATGCCGCGCCTTTTCTGTCCGTAGTTGCCCCTGTGAATGCACCTTTTACATGGCCAAAAATTTCGCTTTCCATAAGATCTTTAGGAATAGCACCACAGTTGATGGCGATAAAAGGTTTATCGTTTCGTTTACTTTCTTTGTGAATTGCTTCTGCGCACACTTCTTTACCGGTGCCGCTTTCTCCGATAATGAAAACGCTCGCGGTAGTCGGAGCAACAGAGTCAATGATCTTGTAAACTCCCTGCATAGGCAGGCACGAGCCGATGAATCCGTGGAAGCGATTTCTGTCGAATTTCGCTTCGATATCTTCGACTAAGTGTTCGAGTTTAGCTTGTTGTAAGTGGAGATTTATCGACGTTTTGAGGCGGTCTGCCTGAATCGGCTTTTCGAGAAAGTCTTTCGCCCCTTTCTGGAGCAAGCTTACCGCGATATCCACGGAACCGTGTGCGGTTGCAACGACGACCGAGGTTGGTACTTGATTCTCGTTGATCCAGTCCAAGATATCTTCGCCGTTCATGTCCGGAAGCTTGAGATCTAAAATCACAAGTTGTGGTACGTTTCGTTCTATGAATGCTTTGGCATCACGACCTGTTTCAACATGAAACAAGTCAAACGCTTCATCTTTTACATACTGTTTGTAAAGGACTGCCAGAGAAGTGGAGTCTTCAATCAGTAGTACTTTTGCTCTCATGTGACGTCATCCTTGTTATATCTAGCCTGCTGGTTCGATGAAGCCCAGCGTTTTTCTATATTCAAGAGCGGCAAGTGACTTCTCAGCCAGTTCTTTTAGTTCTTCAGAAAGTTCAAAGGCTTGCTGTTCATGATTTTCTAAGCACATGCGCTCAATCTTTCTCGCAAGGTTGGATAACACTCTATTTCCTAAAGCCAGAGAGGAGCTGCCTAACGTGTGGCTTTCAAACTCAAGCGTTTCTTTGTCTCGGTCTTCCATGGCTTGATAAATCTTACTCAAGCGCTCATTGGATTCTTCGATGTAATGATCAATTAGCATAGGAAGAACATCAGCACTGGTGTCTTCTATCATTTGCTCTAGCACTTGTTCGTCGACGAGTTCTAAATCCACTTGTATGTCCTGATTTATAGAATGGTTGTTAATACCCTGCGTAAGCGTATGCGATTCAATCTTTAAATTATCAGATTTTTCAGCAGAGTTGTTCGCATCACCACTTAAGAATAGATTAATTTTTTCAATTAGTTGTGACAAGCGAATCGGTTTTGACAAATAGTCGTTCATCCCTGCATTGAGGAACTGCTCCTTATCACCTGACAATGAGTGGGCGGTCAATGCAACGATAGGGATTTGCCGAGCCGTTTCATCCGTCATCGAGCGAATAGCTTTGCAGGTTTCCATACCATCAAGTTCTGGCATAGAGATATCCATAAAGATAAGGTCGTAATGGTATTGCTCAACCATTTCTAAAGCACGGCGGCCATTTTCAGCGATGTCCATTGCAATCCCCATGCGCTTAAACATCTCGCTTATGACCAGCTGATTGGCTTTGTTGTCCTCAGCCACTAATATGCTGACATCCGATACCCGTAACTCATTATTGTTTGGGCTCTGATGAGATGCACTGATCAACTGGTCTGCGAGTTCCAATTTGATTGAGAAGGAGAAGGTACTACCAATAGAAGGTGTACTTTCCACCTCAATGTTACCGTCCATCAACTCACATAAGCGTTTGCATATTGCGAGACCCAGCCCAGAGCCTTCCTGGCTTCTTGAATAGGTCTGGTCAACCATAGTGAATTCATCAAACAGATATTCCACTGCGTTGTGGTTAATGCCGACACCCGTATCTATGACACTGCAAACGATCTTGGCTTTATGACCTTCATCAATCTCAGCTACCACCTGAATAGTTACGCTGCCTTCTTTGGTGAATTTCATCGCATTACCGAGCAAGTTATGCAGGATTTGCTTAACGCGGTTTTCATCGCCCTGAACATTGGTGGGAACAGAACCATCAATGAGGCAGTTCAAATCAAGAGAACGTACTTTCGCTGATGGTTGAAAGGTCTCAACGACATTTTCAATGCAATGACGCAAATTAAATGGCTTATGCTCAAGTCGCAGCGTGTTGGATTCCATTCTGGTGAAATCCAGAATGTCATTGATAATACTGAGAAGAAATTGTCCTGACTCGGTGGCGGTATTGACCAATTTTTTCTGCTCGCGAGTGAGTTTTGACTCTTCAAGAATATTTAAAATACCCAAAACGCCGTTCATTGGTGTGCGGATTTCGTGTGACATCGAGGCTAAAAAGCGGCTTTTTGAGTCATTTGCTTGTTCGGCTTCGAAACGTGCGTGTTTCAGATCTTGATAGCTTTTTTCGAGTTTCATCGACATGTCGTCAAACGCTCTGGCTACCTCTCCCAGCTCGCCTTTGGAGTGATCGTTGAGCTGAAATCCCGGACCGTGTTGACTGACCGTATTGGCTGCCTCTATGAGTTTTACTAAGCTTTTGGTCAAGTAGGTTCCGAGGAAAAAAGAGAATATAGCGACCAGAACGACCTCAATGGAAGCTATTCCTATTATTGTTTTTTGAGCACTGGTAAGCATAGAGTTGATATCAGATACTTCGAAACCTATGTCTATAGTGCCGTAACTTACATTGCCACTTTTGACTTGTACCTGAGTGTCGAAAATCCCATCATTGACAGAATTTAAGTCGTCATCAATCGACATAGTACGTTGCAATAATGCTTTATCTCCATCGCATGACAGCTCTTTTTCATCGCGCATTACCCTGATATAAGCAATATCTTCAATGGTCATGAACTCTTTGACCAAATCATCTAAAGTCGCAATGTCGGTGGTAATCATTGCGTCCTTAGCAGCGTGCGCGAACATGGAAGCCGTCGAGTTTGCGCGCTGGATGAGTTGCTTTTCATTTGAGTTGGAGAGAAAACTCATTGCACTCAATGTAAGCGCTACGAGCATAACGATCTCAATAAAGGCGATCCCAAGTATGGTTTTCATTCTAAATGACATAGCATGGCACTCCCGTTGCTGATTATTCCAATACTGTAATCTTGAGTGCTCGAACGTCGTTCCAGTCACTATCTTGGGCTGTAACAAAACCTTTGAGCTTGAGTTTATCTAGGTGCGCTAGTCCTTCTGGGGAAAGGTCAAACTCGATAAGCGCTTGCTGAACTTTATTTTTTAACTTCCCATCAAGTTCGGGATGAACTGCGATTGCATGAGGGGTATATCCCTTGGTGGTCCATATTGGCGTCAGTTGCTGACGTATCTCATCCGATAGAGACAGGTACGTTCTTAATATGCCGCCTCCCGCAGGGAAAAAACCCTTGGCGACAGATAGGTAAACGGAGTCATGAGACGACACATAGGATGGTTGAAAGTTAACCTCATTTTGTTTTAGATAGGTTTGAGTGAGTACGGTGGCGGCAAAGGCTGCAGGTGAAGGAAACGCTATTTCTGCATTGTTGAGTTGCTTAGGCGCCGAAAAGCCACTGTCCTTGCGTACGACAATAATGCCTTTAAGTCGATTGTTTCTGGCTTTTGCAATAGCATCATAACCGGGTGATACGCTGAAGATCGTGTAGTGATAGGGGTTCATATAAGCGAGATCGTATTCTCCATTCCTTAAACGCTGTTCAAACATGGGGATGTCAGGCGCTGTACTGAATACGATCTTTTGCCCTGTTTTCTCTGAGAGATACTCAATGATAGGAGCCCATTGTTCAGCAAGCTTGCTCGCTGAATGTTGAGGAACGATGCCAAAAGTCAGTGACTCAGCATACAAGGGCAGCGAAAGGAGTGTCAGCATAGGGAGTAAAGTAAAGCTTTTCATAATGGCTCCTTAGGCTGAGTGAGAGAGAAACTCGTTGGTGAGGAGTTTTTGTGCCCATTTCTCCCTCCAAGACTGGGGAATAAATCTCAACCTCTGGATCTCTCGAGCCATTTCTTGGCCTAACGTTGCCTGGTTCTTTAAGTTCAAAATCGAGCCTAGTAGTGAGATTTTCGGGCTTTGGAGAAGCTGTTGCGATTTTTGGATTTGACCAGTTGATGTTTTCCCCCCCATGACGACCAACACTGTTTGGTCGCAGGCACTGGCGACGACCTGAGCGGGGATATTCCCTCGGTTTACATGCAGCAAAGGCGAGGTATCGCAGATGACTCTATCGTAGTGTTGCAACCATTTATTTACCGAGTTGCTCAAAACACTTGGATCTTTATAGGCTAGGAGAGTCGAGGTATGCTCTGGCACAGGTAAACCTGTGAAAAGCTGTCGGGATGATTTATGTTCCAGCAGCACTCCAATTTCCTCACTTTGAACTGCATTGCCAAGAGCGGGCTCAAACGCAGGATGGAATAAGTTCAGGTCCACCAGAAGAGTTTTGTGCCCACCGAGTAAGTAACGCTCCGCTAACGCAGAAGCAATTGACGTGACGCCGTCACCTGAATTGCAGCCCGTTAGGCAGATTGAACGTGCCTCGGCCAATTCAGCGGCTAGATAGATATGTTCTACCTCGGTTAACGTAGCAGGAATCATCATTACAGTGCTCCTATCAATACAATGGTGGTCGTCAAGCGTAAGATGTCTTCAAGGCCTACTCGTGCTTTTTCAAAAAAGCTCTCACTGCGATCTGGGATGTAAATCGTATCGCCTGCGCGTAGCACTGGAAGCTTGTAAATATTGGCGGTTTTACTGAAGTCGATTAAGTCAAAAGTACGTGCCTGTCCTTGGCAGCAAGACATATTGACGATGGAGATTTTCTCTAAATAGGCTCTGTCAGAGGGGCCGCCTGCCTCCGCCAGAATGTCTAGGATTGTCATGTTGTCGTCAAATACATAGCGACCCGGGCTATTGACAGCACCCAACACTCGTACTGTTGACTCTTTGCTTGTGTCCAGCCAGATCTTGTCTTTTTCTGGGATATAAATCGTGTCACCCATAGTGACTTTGGGCAGCAGGCTTTCATCGCCAGTTTCGAAATACAGTGACAAGTTAAGCTTGCTGACCTTCGAATACGTTTTGTCTCTGTGGGTAATTTTGATGTTATGAATGTCGGCATCTTTGGTTGGGCCATCTGCCGCAGACAAGATATCCAGAAAATGCATCTCTTTGGTAAAGCGGTAGCGACCCGGAGCATTGACTTGGCCGAAGACGTATATAGATGCATCTGAGCTCTGACGTACCCATTGGGATTTGTTGTCAGATGGATCTTGGGGTAAGTCATGAACGCGAATGATGGTGCCAGCGCTGATGACAGGCAGCTCAGCCATTTGCGCGCCATTCAAGATAAACTCGTCAAGGTTGAACGTTTTCATTTTTCCGTTAGGTGTCACTACTTCTATTTTGGACGTGTCTGCTCGAAGAGTCGGTCCACCAACGTGCGCAAGTAGGTGCATCATGTCCATTTCATCTGACCATTCGATACGTCCGGGGCGAACTACTTCACCAATGACATTAACAGCACGATCTGGCGAGATTTTGAGCCATGACTTCTCGTTCATATCGGTCTTTTCGGGGACAAAAATCGCATCGCCAGCATGGATCTGAGGAGGTGTTTGAGTCGTTAAACCTTCGGTATAGGCGGTTAGATCAAACTTGATGACCTGCCCATTTGCCTTAATAAGACGAATCTGGCGAGATTCTGCATAACGAGTTGGACCGCCTGCATTAGCCAGAATGTCCATGAAAGAAGCGCCTTTCTTACCTTCGTAAGCGCCTGGGTGTTTGACTTCTCCCATGATGTAAATAACGTTTGAGCCTGCACGAATTTCTTCTTCTTGTTTAGGGACGAAAATCGTAGTGCCAGGCTGAAGGTTAGGAAGAAGAGAGGTATCTCCGCTATCTAAATACTCTTTCAGGTTGAAAATTTGAGGCTTGTTGTTGCTGATAACACGAATCTGTTCCACAGAAGCGTACCGGGTAACACCACCAGCGCGCATCAGGATATCGACTAAGTCGGCAGTATTTTTGAATGTGAAGGAGCCGGGGGCATTGACTTCACCAAACACTTTAATCGCGGTTCTGTTGTCTGCACTATCACCGGAGTTGGCCAACTTACTGGCATCAAACTGTTGCTCAATGTTGCCAACCAAGGGTGAGGCAGGAACGAATATAGTGTCCAAAGACTTAAGCTTAGGCAGTAGAGACTCATCGCCCGTATCCAAAAACCGTTTGTAGTTAAAAGGAAACTTGTCTTTGCCGCGCTTAAGAAGCAGATTATTTAACTGCGCCCCCGAACGTAATCCACCGGCAGCGTGAATTGCCATTTGAACATCTGCGCTTTTCGACAAAGTATACTCACCGGGGGAGTTTACGTAACCCTGGATAGAGATAAGCACTTGTTGCTCTGAAATGTAAACCGATGCAGTAGAAAGATCTCGATAGACTTTGCTTAACGCGTTGAGCACGGATTGCTGCAACTGGCTTTCAGTGTATCCAGCGACGTAGAGTGCGCCAACTTCTGGTAGGCTGATTCGGCCTCGCTTGTCGACTTGGAATCCTTTATTTAGTGTTTCTTCGCCTGGCAGGTTAACCTGAATCATATCACCAACCTGCACGCGTTCTATTTCGGCATTAACAGAGGCTGCGAACAAACAAGCTAGGGTGATTAAGATAAATTTATTCCACATGAGAGTAGCCTCCATTCAATTTGTTCTCTGCAAGCTCGTTGGTTTCAACAACCTCGATGCTGACTCTGCGATTAGTGAGTCGAACGCCATCTGATTCACCTTCAAAAAGCGGGAGGGATTCACCGAGAGATTTCGTTTCTATTCTTTTCGGCTCTAGGCCAAAAATGGTTAGATAACGTTTCACTTGTTTTGCTCTACCCATTGCAAGCTGCTGATTCTCTAGCTCGTCCCCGACCGAGTCGGCATGGCCGGTAACGATCAAATGTAGCGATTTATGCTCTCGTAAAATGTTGGCTGCTTGCGCAAGGTGACCCATGTATTTCGGGTTAACTTCTGTTGAGTTGAAGGCAAATTGGTTATCAACGTTTAACAGATTGTAGAGTTTGTCGATGATGGCCAATTGTTGTTGGAATGAGAATTCATCATGCGGTGGAACGCATTTAGATTGAGATGTGACGTAATCTAGCTGACGCTCTAGTTCGTCTAATCGTCTGCGTTGAATGACGATATCGTTGGCTGCATCTAGCAACAAACCACCTTCTAATTCTCTAGCGATTCTGTTCTGTTTTTCGATAGCTTGAACGACGGCGGCGGGAAAGCACCAACGAGCCCCCTCGCGGACGAGTGCATCGAGATGAAGTTTTGCCAGTTGCCAGTCAAAGCGCAAGCCATGCTCTGGGCCGAGTGGTTCGTCTGGCATAACAGGAGTGAAGTTTGATTGGATGTATTGCTCAGCAATGCCTCCACGTCCGGCTTCAGGGTAGCTGCTACAGCCAATCACGCTTACGATGGGTACAATTAGGGCTATGTGCTTTATGTAGTTAATCATGCCAACTTCCTTAGTTAGTGGGTGAGATCTCAATTGTTGTTTTAGTGAGTTTGAGAGTTCACTGGGATAGCTTTGTCGATACGAAGTAGGTTGATAATTTCCAGTGGCTGACCAGTGACATTCTCGATGCGCATCTGGCGCTCGCGCTCTACTAAGCGTTTGTAAAGGTAAACCAGAGCGCCGACACCGGAAGAATCAAGAAAGCGAACATTACGAAAATCAATTTCAACCTCGCCATGCTGATCGGCGATAATCTCATCAATGTGCTTTTGTGCGTATCGGCTGCCTTCAGCATCTAAGTTGCCATCAATTTGAAGGGTAAGAGTTTCATTAGTGAGTTCAATTTTACGTAGTTCCATGGCGATATCTCCTCAGTCAGTTTCCTTAAGAAGAGCACGTAATGTGCCAAAAAATATCTCTAATAAAATCAATTAGCTACGATATGGCTTGTTATGATTCTCAATTTGAGAAATACGTTTTCTCAGACTGAGAATCATGCCTGTAAGTAAAAATGGTTTACTGGATGTTGTAACTGACACCTTTATAGGTCTAAGTAACTTTTGAGGTCGCTCGTAATGTCAGTTGGCATTGATTGAACTTATGTCCCAAGCCCTGAGAATCACTTTGAATGGAGATTTTGGAGGTAAGGATGCAAATAAAATTGACCCGTATTGCGATAGGAGTGGTGCTTTCTTTTAATGCTCTGGCGGATGCTCACTACTCACACGGCTTTATTCCTGTCACTCAAGCCAATGTTTATGAATATGGTACTAATGTCGAAGATTATTGGAAAAGTGAAAAACTAGATGGCATCAGAGCAATCTGGAATGGCACTCAGCTTACGACTCGAAATGGTAAGATCATCCATGCGCCTGACTGGTTCATCAAGCCACTACCGGATTATGCAGTAGAAGGCGAGCTTTGGGCTGGGCGAGGGAATTTTCATATTGTTCAAAAAACGGTATTAGATGAACAGCCGTCAGATGTAGCCTGGCAGAAGATTGATTTCATGTTGTTTGATATGCCTTATGCTGCTGGTGACTATCAAAAGCGTTACTACAATATTCGCCATTTAGTCCATACGCTGAAGACTTCACACATTAAACTCGTTGAACATACTCCAATTCACTCAGAGCAAGAACTGTTTCACTTTCTCGACAATGTCAGTGAGCAAAAGGGTGAAGGGCTAATGTTAAGGAAAATCACTAGTCGTTATCAAGCCGGTCGCAGCAGTGATTTACTCAAAATGAAGAAGCATCAGGATGCCGAAGGTGTTGTAGTGGGTTATAAGGTAGGTAAGGGGAAGTACAGCGGTAAGATGGGGGCCTTACTCATTCAATTGAACTCAGGCGTGGAATTTTATATCGGCAGTGGCTTTACTGATGAGCAGCGCCGCCACCCACCAAAGCTCGGTTCAACCATTACATTTAGGTACAACGGTTATACACAAAATGGCATTCCAAAGTTTGCTCGCTATATGAGAGAGAGGCCTGATTACGTCAGCGAGTAGGTGGCGCTCCACAACGTTTGAATAAGCCTTGCCAATATTGAACATGCTCTTTAGTCGCGCGCCTGAACGTTTGGTGATATTGCCTAATAGGGTATTGATAATTGGGATGACCGCTTTCGACAAAATCAATCATAGGGT
The DNA here is from genome assembly GCF_022398025.1 of Vibrio sp. Isolate25. Lineage (NCBI taxonomy): Bacteria > Pseudomonadati > Pseudomonadota > Gammaproteobacteria > Vibrionales > Vibrionaceae > Vibrio > Vibrio sp. Isolate25. Next base: position 1,069 of record NZ_JAKEUT010000005.1, on the reverse strand, counting down.
TGAGTTCGTTATACATACTGTCAATTTTGGCAAGATATGGCTGTATTTCACCAATATAGAATTGATTAAATACATTTCTTAAATAACGAAATTTCGTAGTGTTTCTTCCTCGGCTACAGAGAATAGTCCCGTCGTGATTTTTAAGCTGTTGAGTGACAATATTAAGTTTATTACTGGCGTTAAGCATTGAATAACTGAGTGGGCCGAGAACAGGATGTTTCTCTAACGCTTCTTGATAAGGTGTGAGTGCGTTTAGGGTGTCACCGGCACTTAAAGCTTTACTGGCAGTATGACCCCAATCAATCTGATTAATGGCTTGCATTATTTGAGTGCTACTCCTGCCATGTTCAATCGAAAGCCATTCCGTTGCTTCCAGTTGATGACGCATGGCTTCGCTAGTAAAGGCTAAGTTTGCAAAATGTTCGGGCAATTGATCGAGTTTTTGCTGTTTGATTGGGGTTAATTGTGCTTTCAGTGCTTGTGAAATATCAGTGCTCATCAAGCAACGTTCTATACCGTAGCTGAGTTTGATTTGATAATCGAAGTTACGAAATTGGTCTTGTACCTTACCAAGAACTGAATTTTTCTCCGCGACCAGATTAAATAGCCCACATTTGCGCAGTTCATAACTGTCTAGTAAGCCAATGCTGATACTGGGTATCGTAATGAGTAACTCTCGCTTCTCGGGGAGCAGAATATTGATGTTGGCTGGCATTGAGGGCGCGTCGCGGTTTTGGATATTCGCAATACGCTCTAGGTAGGTGTCTAGACTTACCTCTATTGGATCTTCTAGCCAATCACATGCTGTCAGGGATAGAGTTAATATAAAAACAAATAAGAAACGCATACGTTGGTTGTGTAATAAAAATAATCAAGGTCTGCTATTAGTCTACGTGTAAAATGCAAAAAAGGTCAGCATGGCTGCAACGTAGTTCACTTAAGAGGAGCTGCGTAGCGATTAACAGGGTATCGGGTCTTTGATATTTTTACCGCCCTAGGCCGATTTGGCTTAGGGCGTTTGTCTATAAAGAGGATAGATAAATCTCCTCGAAGGCTCTTTAAGCGTTTC
>NZ_JAKEUT010000004.1:0-269259 GCF_022398025.1 Vibrio sp. Isolate25 | reverse complement strand
GTGAGCTGGGCAACATCAACAGGGTTTTCTTCAAGGAAGTCGGCAAAGAAGTGTTGAATAGACATAAAAAATCGGAAACCTATAAACAGATTTCCGATTGTCTCTCATCAGAAGGATCGGTCAACCGATCCTTATCTGATCTACATTGCAGCATGGCTGACCTTTCACTGTTATTTGGAGGCAAACTCCAACTGAATGTTATTAGGTTGCCGATGCATCCACCGAAGGCGAAGACCGAGCATAAGTGCAGCGGAAGATAGGCCAATGATGAAACCTATCCAAAAGCCATGCGCGCCCATAGGTTGAACAATCCAATCCGTCATAGCTAAGATGTAACCAATAGGTAAGCCCAAGATCCAGTAAGCGATAAAAGTACGATTGAATATAGCAGCCATGTCTTTGTAACCGCGCAATGCACCAGCCGCGACAACTTGAACGGCATCTGTGACCTGATAAATTGCAGCAAACAATAACAATTGCAAAGCAATATCAATGACCGCTCGGTTGTCAGTATAAAGTAACGCAACTTGTTCTCGGAACAGCACGGTTAAGAGCGCGGTAGAAAGAGCCAAAGCGACCGACACAATGATGCCAACGCGAGACGCAATAGCTGCCCCTTCAACATTGTTTTCCCCAAGGCTATGGCCGACACGAATACTGGTTGCTGCGCCAATACTCATTGGCAACATAAACACTAACGAAGAGAAATTAATGGCGACTTGGTGTGCTGCAACAATCAATGATCCAAGCGGAGCAACCAGTAGGGCAACGACAGCGAATAGGGTAACTTCAAAAAAGAGCGCAGCAGCCACTGGAAAACCGAGTTTGAACAAGCGCGTAAGGGGTTTCAGTTGAGGTTTGTGGAACTGTCCGAAAAGATTAATGTGTGCAACGCGTTTTGATGTAATGACATAAAACAACAGCATAAAGAACATCAGCCAGTAAACGATGGTTGTCGCAACACCACAGCCTACACCACCAAGTGCTGGTGCGCCAAATTTACCGTAAACAAAGATCCAGTTAAGTGGAATGTTAAACAGTAGACCAATGAATCCGATAACCATTGCGGGCTTGGTCAGCGACATACCGTCGGTAAAGCTTCGCAGTGTTTGGAACAAGAGAAAGGCAGGTACGGCGTACATAACTGCATGCATGTAGCCATTGGTCTTTTCTGCCATAAGCTGTTCGACATCCATCAAACCCATGATGGCTTTGGTTTGAAATAATACGCCAATGATTGGAATCGAGATGAGTAGAGCCATCGCGATGCCTTGTTGTATTTCGAATGGAATTTTAATCTGGCGACCAGAGCCATTGAGCTGGGCGACGACCGGAACCAACGCCATCAATAAGCCTACACCAAAAAGTATAGAAGGTAGCCAGATGCTTGAAGCAATGGATACGGCAGCCATATCTATGGCACTGACGCCACCAGCCATGACGGTATCAACAAAGCTCATGCCCGTTTGGGCGACAGAGGCGATCAATACCGGTGTTGCCAGTTTGACCAAGGTATTCGCTTCTTGTTTGTATCGATGCACGTAAAAACTCCAATGAAAGCAAAAGTGTTTTGATTTCTGCAGAATCAAACTATGGAATCAACTCGAAAATCAAAGAGGAGAGCACCAGATTATTATCGATAATTTATACATGGTGCTGTTGTGCTAAATGATAATTAAATGTCACACTAACCTCCACGAAAAACTGCTGGAATTTGCAATGTTTACTGGAATTGTTCAGGGAATGGCAGAAGTGATTGCCATTGAAAAGAAAGAGTCGTTTCAAACTCATGTTATTCGATTAGATTCTTCAATGAGCCAAGGCTTATCTATTGGTGCTTCGGTTGCTCATAATGGCTGTTGCCTGACAGTGACGAAAATCGAAGGCGAAAATGTGTCTTTTGATTTGATTCAGTCGACTCTGAGGTTAACTAACCTGGGTGAATTAGAAGTTGGTCATGCTGTCAATATCGAACGTGCGGCGAGGTTTGGTGATGAAATTGGTGGCCACACTATGTCTGGGCATATTGCTTTAGCTGCTGAAGTGTCAGATGTGATCGATACACCAAATAACCGTACCGTGTGGTTTGAACTTCCTGAAGAAAACATGCGATATATTTTACCTAAAGGGTTTATTGGGCTTGATGGTTGCTCGTTAACGATTGGTGAAGTGGAAGGGAATCGCTTTTCAGTTCACTTGATTCCAGAAACTTTGCAAAGAACGCTATTTGGTCAGCGCCAAAAGGGCGATAAAGTGAATGTTGAGTTTGACCCGCAAACACAGGCTATTGTGGATTCGGTAGAACGTGTTCTAGCGGCTAAGAAACTCCTTTAGTTGAGATGTACAAAGGCGCCTAACGGCGCTTTTTTAAAAAATTTGCTCGTCGTCAGCGTCAATTGAGAGTTCTATTTCGTCCAACTGTTCGTTAACCATCATGCTGAGATGAATGGCATTACAGCAAGCAGGGCAGTCATCATAAAAGTTTTGACTCCCGTTGGTCGCATCTAAAGTGATACCAATCGAGTGCCCACAGTGAGGGCAGGTAACTCTTTTTTCAGTGTATTTTCGCATAGCTCTCTTCCTTACGTCTTTGATGAGATCAATGCCCAAGCCATCCATACCCGTGGGTGGAATATGGGGTATGGCAATCCATTCTTTGTGGCTCCGACACATTAATCTTAAGTCGTTAAGTTAGTAATAGACGTAAATTAAGTTCAAAGTTTGAGGTGGCTAATAAAAAACACCAAGATAGAGCTCGGTGTTGGAATAAGTATTAACAGTTTCGCTAATGGATGTATGTAACTAATTGTTAAATAAGGAACTACCATGATTAATAGGTCAATATTTTATTGATTGTCCTTTCACACTGATCCAGATAATGCCCACCAAACTGATTGTAGTGGTTGAGTAGGTGATACAAATTGTATATATCTTTGCGTTCGTTATAGGCTAAATCCAATGGCAGGATGCTCTCATAACCTTGGTAGAATTCGGGTTGAAAACCTTCAAATAGTTCCGTCATTGCGATATCGCATTCTCTATCTCCCCAATAACAAGCTGGGTCATAACAAATAGGTCCAAAAACTGAGTTTGCAACGTTACCGTGCCAAAGATCGCCATGCAGTAGGGAAGGACGGGGATGATGATTGCATAACCTATCTTGAACAAGGCGAGTGAAATCGCCAATATCGACTAAAGTAACGCCTTTTTCTTTCATAAGTTGGAGTTGCCAGCCAATCCGTTGCTCAGCAAAAAAACGCCCCCATTTTCTATCCCATTTGTTGGGCTGCAAGGTTGAACCAATGAAATTATCTTGGTCAAAACCGTACTCTCTTTGCTCACCCCATTGATGAAGTTTGGCAAGTTGTTGACCGAACTTGAAGCTGTTACTGCTATCGTCGAGCGGTTTAGTCGGTAAATAATTTAAGATAATAAAGGCATGTTCTTTACACTTACCTGTGAGTATATGCTCAGGAACGAAAACGCTGGAGCTTTCTCTTAATATGCGGATATTTTCGGCTTCTATTTCGAATTTAGGGTAAAAGTCTCTTTGATTGATCTTAACGAAATAGCGCTGCTCACCATCGCTAATCATGTAACAGTCACTAATATCACCGCCACTGAGACGATTTTTTTCGACAATATCAAAAGAAAACAAGAGTGTTTCAGACAGTTGTTTAGTGATGGCTTGCCACATATCTCGATCCGTTTTCGCAGTTGAGTATTAACATTATAGAATAAGGCGCTGGTTAATTCTGAATCAGACTGCAAAAAATTCAATCATTTAGTTGAGGTTTTCATTAAGCTTATTAATTTGTGAGCTTGGTCATATCCATATGGTGAGGGTTAGTGAGTAAAATGGTTTCGCTCGATAAAACTTGATCCTAGTTCAAAGCCATCAGTCGCGAATTAAGTCAAATCCGTGAACTGAGGTATAACCAACGTTCGAATTTTATGAGTATCCGAGTCGAGTTGAGTTGTGAAAACTCATTGATATGTCTTAGTATTAGAAAGTGACTCGCAAAACAGAATAACGAATGGAGAACGACAGTGGTTGTTGAAACCGATGGCTACCTAGCACTTATTGAGCATCTGGCATTTAATCTTGATGTCTTCTCATCTGAAGATGGAGACGTAGGTGCTGAAAGTGTCGAAGATGTGGTTACCGATATGGTAGCAAGTAACATCATGGCCATTTTTGAGCAAAACCCAGAGCTACACTCAAGCGTTCGCTTCCAACTGCTTAAAGAGGCCGATTCGGTGGTTGAAGATTTGAGCGAAGTGTTAGCTGGTGTATGGGCTAAACCTGCAACAAACGAGCAGATTGCTTTCCTTGACGAGTATATCGCTCTGGTGAAAAACTTATTTGACTCCGCAGTCGCTAAATACGACTAATTTCAATCAATTGCAGACGGCGTGGCAACCCGTCTGAAATGCCAAAACTTTGATGCCCAATAAGGGTTATCCAATCTTGAAATAATGACACCTTTCGAAGTCGAAGCATGCATAAACTGCTTGTTGCCTATGTAAACACCGACATGACGAACTTTGCTTGAAGTTTTAAAGAAAGCCAAATCTCCCACCTTGACTTGCTCGTAATTCAGCTCATTACCAATATTGACTTGGGCTAATGTTGTCCGTGGTAAATGAATGTTAAGTGCTTCTTTGTAAGCGATTTGAACAAAGGCTGAACAGTCAATGCCGTTGTAGCTATTTCCACCTAACCGGTAAGGGACACCTTTCCAACCGCGATAGACATCAAGAAATTCTTGTTGAACATTTTTTTCGTAAGAGCTGAGTACTTGAGTCGCTCCTAAGTCATTAAAACTTTCAGAGGGTGGTGGGCTTGAGCAACCCGATAAGAGGACAATTAAAAAAGCCTTCAAAAATTGCGAAGCAACTCTATTCATGGTGCTTATTCCATTTGTTGATGACATTTGCTTGTCATATTGTCTACATAAAATCGCACACTGATTAAACTTTTGTATGATGTTGGTTCAAATTTATGCCCAAACAAAAGACGAGTTACTCACTCATTCAAACTATCAGTGTCGTTTTTTTAACGATTACCTTACTGGTCATTAGTTTATCTGTCACTAGCTTAAGAGGCATTGAGAGAGTCGGTGCCCAATTTAACAGTCTTTCAGATCAAGCCCTGCCTTTAGCCATGACAAACGCAAAGCTGACACAGAGTATTTTGGAGCAGGTCAAACAGTTAGGTTATGGTTCTCAAGCCAGTGACATTGAAGAGCTCAACGCGATAAAGGCTAAAGCCGAAAGCAGCGTAGATGAAACCTTGGGGCTCGCAGAGCAAGTATTTGAAATATCGTCAAATTTTAACCAAGCGATATCACAACAGCAGGAGTTGGCTCTGAGAGGAAATGTTGACGCGCTGTCTAAATTAACCAGCAATATATTGATGACACAGTCGTCGCTACTCACAATGCAGTCAAGTATTGATGCTCAAGTGACAGAGTTTCGATACGGGCTCAGTTCGATTGGCCCAGAAATGAATCGTATTAGCTCATTTCTTGCCGTGGATAACCCTGAGTCATCGGATGCGGCGAATCGGTTCATTGCCAGTGCGAGCTCAATGGAGAGCACATTTTTAGTGCTTATGATGCAAACAGACTTAAACAAAGCGATGTCTGAATACAAAGAAATGCGAAGTCGAATTGCAGGGATCAATCTGGCGTTTGATGACTTTGCGGAGTGGCATCCGGATGTTAAAGAGTTTGCGAGCTTAATTGCCCCCTACGATATGGTTCAAGCTGGTTTTTCTGAATCCGGGGTACTGAAAAAAATATTAACCAAGTTAGAGTTGGTAAAAAAACAAAGAGCTCAAATTGCTCAAGCCGCAATCTTAGCAAATGAGACGATTACATTGCTTAACAATATTTCTCATACTGCGGAAGACTTAATTGATGACAGTAAAGCTGTTGTTAATGGCACTATTTCTTCAATGACGACAATACTTATTGTGAGTAGTTTGGTTCTGGTTGGCATCATTGTAGTGTCGTGGGCCTCTTTACGCACTTGGATAAATCGCGGTCTTAATAATATTAAAGAAAGCTTGAATAAGCTGACAGAACACGATTTAACGTGTGCTGTGCAATTGATCGGACCTTTTGAAATGAAGGAAGTTGCCCGAAAACTTAATCAGGTTATTGAGTCAACTCGAGATTCTATATCGACAGTTACTCGAAATTGCGAAACGCTTTATCAGACCGCTGAAATTAGCCATGATGCGGCCGAACAATCAAACCTGAGCTTAGCTCGACAAAATGAATCTTTAGCCAGTATGGTGGCGACTGTTACTCAACTCGAAGCATCGATCAAAGAAATAGCGACTGTAACGAATGAGTCTTACACAGAATCTCAGCAAGCTGCTGCACTGTCGAGTAATGGTGTCAGCGTCATTGAACAGAACCAGAGTAGGCTGCAATCTTTAGAAGGGACACTCAATGTCAATGAAGACTCTATGGTGGAATTGGATAGCCGAGTTAAACAGATTCGTGAAATGGTTGATATGATTTCTGGTATTGCTGAAAACACCAACTTATTGGCGTTAAATGCCGCTATTGAAGCCGCCAGAGCTGGTGAACAGGGTAGAGGGTTTGCGGTTGTCGCCGACGAAGTTCGTAAGCTTGCCAGTGATACTTCCCAGCAAACATCAAACATACGTGATCGAATGAATGAGTTAGTAGCAGCAGCTGAAAAGTCACGTACAGCAGTATCAGCCAGTCGTGAAGAAATGACTTATGCGTTGGAGTCTAGTGAGCAAGTGAAAAATACCTTTGCAGATATCGAGCAAGCGGTGGATCAGATACGTCTTCGAGTGGAGCAAATTACTGTAGCGACAGAAGAGCAGGAGAGGGCAACTGCTGATGTAAGCCAGTCCATCACTCATGTATCGGATCAGGGAGAGCAAACCAAGCTTCAGCTCGAATCTATGGTCGAAAACTCAGAGCAAGTGGCAGACATTGCAGGGCATCAACAGTCAATGCTTCATAAATATAAACTGCTGCATTAACTATTAAGATAGGTATTAGGTTTATTACTCTTCTCTAAAAGGCTGGGTAAGCATCTTATCGAGCCTTTGTTCGTTTGGCGTCTGGAAAAGTGGAATGCCAATCTTTACCTTATTGTGGCCATGCTCTGGTTGGGCGATATAAGTACCGAAGCAGCGATCCCAGATAGAGAGAAAAAAACCAAAGTTAGAATGGGTTTCTCTCGGTATTACTGAGTGGTGCACGCGATGCATGTCTGGTGTGACAATGACTTTGCGTAGAACAGCATCCACTTTGATTGGTAGCTTGGCGTTACTGTGATTAAACATCGCACTTGCATTGAGAACGATTTCAAACACGATGATTGCAACAGGAGAAACCCCCAGTGCTACCACAAGTCCAATTTTAATCCACATCGACAACACGATTTCAATCGGGTGGAAGCGGCTGCCTGTCGTTACGTCAATATCCTGATCCGCATGATGCATTCTGTGCAATCGCCATAGCCAAGGGGCTTTGTGAAAGACCAGATGTTGGAGGTAGATCACCAGATCGAGAAAGATGACACACATGATGAGTTCCGCTAATAAGGGGAAATCTAGGTGATTGAGTAAGCCCCATTGCTGTTTGAGAGCAACGTTTGCGGCTTCGAATGCCAATACTGGCATAAATAGGCTAAGAAAAAGCGAGTTAAAGCCGACCAAACCAAGGTTGTTGATCCAGCGATAGAGCTTATTCTGGGTCAGCTTTTTTCGTGGAGTTAGCCACTCCCACAATCCACACAGCATGAGCACAGAAAGAAAAAAGCTTAAGCGAATAAGATCTGGATTCTGCATACGACGTTTTTCTCCCACATGGAACTTGCAACGGATTTGTCTCAAGGTAAACTCTGCACCCTTTATCATTATCCATCAACTTACATGAGAATCCACGCTTTTCACCGTCTCTATCAGCATCGCCTAGAGCACTCGACGAAACCGTTCAATGCAAGAGGCTGTAAAGTCCAGCGTTGTCAGTACTGTCAGGTAGCTGAACACTTTTGTATCTGTGCATATCAGCCAGATGTCTCCAGTTCAGTGGCGGTGATGCTGCTAGTGTCTGAAAACGAAGTCTTCAAGCCAAGCAATACTGGGCGGCTTATCCTTGATACGGTAAAAGAAGGTTATGTGTATCAATGGAGTCGCACAGAGCCTGATCAGGCGATGCTGTCGCTGCTCAATCATCAAGATTATCAGCCCATCGTGGTGTTTCCTGATGAGTACGTTGAAGATAAGTCTCGTTTGCTTGGAGAACATCCTCGCCAGCAGTGTGGTGGTAAAAAACCATTACTCATCTTTCTTGATGGTAGCTGGAGAGAAGCTAGGCGCATTTTTCGAAAGTCGCCATATCTGAATGCGCTTCCCGTTTTGTCAGTGTCGCCAGAATCAATTTCTCAGTACGTCATGAGACGTTCTGACAATGAGCAACACCTTGCTACGGCGGAAGTCGCCACATTGGTACTTGAACAGCTAGGTGAAGAACAGACAGCGCAAACGCTTAAACTGTGGTTTGACGTGTTTAAAGAAAGCTACCTGTTAAGCAAAACCCGAATTAAGCCAAATTTTGACCGGCCACAGCTGCAACATTATCTTCAGAAGGTGAAAAACGAGAATTCAGTCTGAAAATAATCGGCTTGTTGGCGATAGTCTGCACAGTTAAGTCTAGGTAGTGGTTAAATTCGTTCCACGTCACGGATTGTAGGCGTACCAATGTGGATAATGAACCGATTTTGACTTTTTTATATTTGTTTCTGGGAGAGATACGATGTACTACGGCTTTGACGTTGGAGGCACTAAGATTGAATTTGGTGCGTTTAATGAACAACTAGAGCGTGTTGCCACAGAGCGCGTACCAACGCCAACGGAAGACTATTCTTTATTAGTGAGCACGATTGCTGAACTGGTGAATAAGTATGACAAACAGTTCGGCTGCGAAGGAAAGATCGGTCTAGGTCTACCTGGAATGGAAGATGCCGATGATGCCACCGTTCTGACGGTCAATGTGCCTGCGGCCAAAGGTAAGCCACTTCGCGCTGACCTTGAAGCCAAAATAGGCCGTAGCGTTAAAATTGAAAACGATGCGAACTGCTTTGCACTTTCTGAAGCGTGGGATGAAGAGCTTAAAGATGAGCCTTCGGTTATGGGGCTGATTCTTGGCACTGGCTTTGGTGGTGGATTGATTTACGACGGCAAAGTATTTTCCGGTCGTAACCACGTGGCGGGTGAGCTTGGACATATGCGTTTACCGATTGATGCTTGGTTCCACCTAGGAGACAACGCGCCACTACTAGGTTGTGGCTGTGGTAAAAAAGGCTGCTTGGACAGCTACTTATCGGGTCGTGGCTTTGAGTTAATATACGAGCACTATTACGGCGAAGCGAAGAAAGCGATTGATATCATCAATGCATACAAGGAAGGCGAAGCTAAAGCAGCAGAGCATGTTGAGCGCTTTATGGAGTTGTTGGCAATTTGCTTTGCTAATATCTTTACTGCTAATGACCCACATGTTGTTGCACTAGGTGGTGGGTTGTCTAATTTCGAACTCATTTACGAAGAGATGCCAAAGCGTGTGCCTAAGTATCTGCTATCTGTTGCTAAGTGTCCGAAGATTATCAAAGCAAAACATGGCGATTCTGGTGGTGTACGTGGGGCTGCCTTCCTCAACATCAAATAATCTTGATTTGATTGCATAAATTTGAGAGCTTGCTTAGGCAGGCTCTTTTTTATGGTAATCACAGTGACTTTGCACGCCTTTCAACAAGAACACTATAAGCAACTTATCGACTGGATCGATTCCGCTGAGCTTAACTACCAGGAGCGCTAGGCTCCTGTTTATAACTACTTGTTCTTCTTACCGACACCAAGGTTTTCTTTTTGTTTGAGAGTGATTTTCTCAAATCCCAATTTTCTGAAATGGTTGTCGCGATAATTGCGCATTGCCTTAGTATCTGACACGGCTTCAATTTGCTGTTCCATCTTTAGGAACTCGGAAATATCGATACCTTCAGCTTCGGCTACGGCTTCATGAATATTACGATGTTGCTGATACGAAAAAGTTAGCGTTTTGTCTTCACCCTTATAGGTATACAGGATTGTGCGAGCCATATGTATTTCTCTTAAGATAAATGAGGCCAGCTGAGCTGGCCTTGGATGCACTAGATTCTGCCTTGAAGCGGAATGATTGTCACGCTTTCTCCAATCTTGACAGTATCAACGGCTGGGGAAATCTCGATCAAGCAGTTGGCTTCGTTAATGGGTTGCAGGTCTCCAGAGCTTTGCTTGCCTGTGCCTCTAACCCTGAGCTGCCCATTAGAATCTATTTCATAGCTGCCAAGGCGAAATTCAGTTTGACCTTGTCGCGAATGCAAATTCTCCTGTGTAACAGCGCTAACTTTGAGGGGCAGCCAGCCTTTTTCACCCTGTATTTTCCGCAGTGCCGGCTCCACAACATTGATGAATGACACCATAACAGCAATAGGGTGACTCGCAAGACCAAAGAAAGGCTTATCGTTGACTTGTCCATAGGCGCATCGGTGTCCTGGTCTCATGCCGAAGTCAATCTTACCTAACTTGTCGCAATCAAGCTGGACTGGACTAGCGTCACCTATGGAAATACTGCCAATACTAATAATCACATCGGCTTTTTCAGAAGCAGACAGTAGAGCAGGTGTTATGCTTTTCTCATTACCTTCGAGAAAGCCAAGCTCAAGAATCTCACAACCAAGCTTTTCAAGTAATGCCAATAACATAAAGCGATTGGATTGGTGCATTGAGTTAGACGTTTGCTTGGTCTCTGGCCCTTTTGTCTCATCACTAGGGAAGAACATGGCTACTTTTAACCGTCGATAAACCTCGCATTGTGTCAAGCCAAGGGAAGCCATCATACCCATTTCCGGTGATGCGAGCCTTTGACCATGAGAGAGGGCTGCACCATTTGTTGTAACTGGCGAGAGTACGTCTCGAGCGAGAACACGCCCTTGGCTAAGTTCAATGGAGCATGACTCTAACAGATCAATAGGTTTGAGCGAAGAGAGGACATTTTCTAAACCCTGTTCAACGGAATGAAAAGCAGGAGAAAGAGTGTCACCGCTGGTTGCTGACGTATTGTTTTGAGGCTGATGATCGCGCTTGACGTAGTCATAGACAAAGCGAGCGATCATATCGATATCATTAATGCTCATTTGAGGCAGTAGCACGTTATCCACAGTAGTATCTGCTGCGATAGCGATAATGTTGTCATCGTTAGGATAAAGCCAAGGCTTTCCGATCTCTTCTCTGTGAAGTTCAATTTTTGGAAAAGCAATGTTTTTACAACCTTCAACAAGAATGACATCAAGCGAGTTGATATCAAAGCGGCTCAGAAGGTAGTCGAATTCAGATTCTGCTTCTGGCGTTTCTGTCATCAAAGCATATCGATTGCGGGAAGCAATCAACATTTGAGACGCTCCAGCTTTACGTAATCGAAAGCTATCTTTACCTTCTTTATCGACATCGAAGTCATGATGGGCATGCTTAAGCATGCCAATGCGCAACCCTGCTTGAGTTAATTTAGGCAACAATGCTTCCAACAAGGTTGTCTTGCCTGTGCCGGAGTAAGCGGCAAAACCCAGAATGGGGATAGGGAGCGAGTGTGTCATTGGTTTACCGTTCCAAATTGTGCCAACTCTATAGGAGTGTTTAGGTTAACGAAACACTCATTGGCATCGCTAAAATCGACGTTACGTGTTTTGCACTCTTTATAGAGTAAAGTGATTTTTCTATCGCCACGCTCGAGAAATGCCGTCAGTTTTGGCAACACACGTTTGTGATAGAGAGTGAAGACGGGTTGCTGAAAGTCCCCGTCGTGCGCAACGAGTATGTCATAGTCATCTTGGGCGGCGGCACAGAATCGCTCAACCAAATTCATGCTGATCTGCGGGCTATCACAAGGTACGAAGCCAACCCAGTCCTTGTTTGCCGCTGACAACCCTGCGTGGATTCCGCCCATCGGCCCTGGAAAATCTTTGATTTCATCACCAATGACCGTGGCGTATTTGGAGTAGATCTCCTGATTTCGGTTGGCATTAATCATAATGTCTGAAACTTGCTTGGACAGTCTTTCAAAAACATGTTGAATCAGAGGTTTATTATCGAGTTCGATAAGACCTTTGTCTTTTCCGCCCATGCGTCTGGCTTGACCGCCAGCTAAAATAACCCAACTCGTTTGCGTTGGAAGAAGCATAAATGTTCTCTTGCTTTGTATCTGTAATGACTTGTAGCGGCGTGTCTTGAATCCATATGGCTTTTCGCTAACGAAGAATCTTCACCCGCTTAACTAGCCAAGCTTACCACGTGTAACGTGATAATTCCTTGAGTTCGCTTAGCTTTGAGTGAGTCTCTTTGTATCTGATGCGATTTGTTTTGTGGGGTAGAACGAGTTGGCTGGTTCACAAATCAAACATTAAAAAAATTCCAATTCTCTGCATCCAAACCATAAGTCTGCACGTCTCTTGTCTGAATCTTTATTATTTCAAGGAGAAAACATGAAGCGTCATCTGATTTTGACCAGCTTAGCTATGGTGTTTGCAAGTACGTCCTCATTCGCATCACCAAAACTTGACCCGAATATTGTTCACCAGCCTCGAGATGGTGTGATTAATGTTTATGGCCCTGGGGGACCAGACACCGCACTGCGTCATGCTGCAGAGGCGTTTACGAAAAAAAGTGGCGTAAAGGTTAATGTCATCGCTGGGCCTGAATCTAAATGGACTTTAGGTGCACAAAAAAATGCAGATTTGATCTTTGGGTCTTCTGAACAATCTATGAGTGCTTTTGTTGAAACTTACCCCTTTATTAGCCACCAAAATGTTGAACCTGTCTATCTACGTAGAGCGGTTATTGCAGTCCAGAAAGGTAATCCGAAAAACATTACTGGCATAAAAGACTTATTAGATAAGCCATCGCGTATTGTGGTGACTGAAGGTCTCGGTGTCTATAACACATCAGGTACAGGTGTCTGGGAAGATGTTGCAGGTCGAACGGGTTCGCTAGCTGATGTTCAAAATTTCCGCGAGAAGATCATTGCGTACGCCAAGGGCAGTGGTGCCAGTTTTAAAGCGTTTCAACAGCAGAACGCGGACGCTTGGATTACCTGGATTCACTGGCCTCTGAATCATGCGGACAAGGTTGACTACGTTGAAATTGAGCCAGAACGCCGGATTTATCGTGATCTTACCTTAGCCAAAACCAAAGGAGCAGAGCCTCAAACTCAGGCATTCATTGATTTTGTTAAAAGTAGCGAAGGTAACCTCTTTTTTGCCCGTGAAGGTTGGACTCGATAGCAAGGATAAAGACAATGAAAACATTTTTAATTTCAGCGATGATCTTACTACCAAGTAGTTACACAATGGCTTCAACGCAGACAAGCGATACTGACTTCGGTAAGGTATACACCGATAGCGCAGGTAAATCCCTTTACACTTTTGCTAAAGATCCAGTGGGAAAATCCGTATGTGTAGATGACTGTGAGAAATTATGGCCCCCATTATTGGCAGAAGGAGAGGATAGTACGCAATTTGCTGGACTTAGCGCGTTTAGTAAAATTACTCGTGCTGATGGGACCAGCCAATGGGCCATTCAAGGAAAACCACTATACCGATGGTTTAAAGATACTCAAACGGGTGACATAACAGGTGCAGGCGTTAAAGGTGTATGGCCACTTGCTCGTGCCGATGATGTGACAGTGAAGCTCTTTAATGATGGTCAACGGCGCTATTTGGTCGACAGCAGTAACCAAGCGCTCTATACCTTCGATAAAGATAAAATGAATCAGTCAACTTGCTATGGGGATTGCGAAGTGAAATGGCCTCCGGCGTATGTTGATTCTAAGCTAACTAAAAAAGGGGTTGAAAACCTCAAGTTATCAGGTGGGTTCGGTATCGCTAAGAGAGATGACCAATCGTATCAGTGGACATTTCAGGGTAAACCGCTTTATCGTTGGTTTAAAGATAAAGCCCCCGGTGAAACCAGTGGTGACGGGGTCAAAAACGTCTGGCACCTAGTAATCCAATGAGGAAAGTGTGAGTACAGATAAACATCAAATAGGTTTACTGCTTTCCAGAGTAGCGCTTCGAGACAAACAGGCGTTCGAAGCGCTCTATCGGTTAACCAGTTCAAGATTGTACAGCCTAATCCGTGGGGTTGTAAAAGACGACCAAGTTGCAGCCGACCTTCTTCAAGAAGGCTTCGTTAAACTTTGGTATAACGATGGAAGGTATCCCGTGGATTACCCTTGGGCTTGGCTTTGCCAGAGTATGAGGAATCTTGCTATCGATGAAGTCAGAAAACGCACCAGGAGAGGGGAGGAGCCTTTGCCCTTGTCGCTAGAGGAAGTGGAAATGAGCCACGTAACGACACCAGATACTGTGCTAAATCGATGTTTAGCCGCGCTCAGTGAAGACAAGAGAAATGTGATTGTTCTTGCGTATCGACATGGAATGAGCCATCAGGAGATAGTTCACCACGTAGAAACCCCTTTAGGTACCGTCAAGTCTTGGATACGCCGTGGTTTACAGGAGTTGAAACGATGTCTGACAGATTGATAAGCAGGCGTTATCAAAACTCTGAGTTAAGAGATAAGCTAGCGAGTGAATATGTGCTGGGAACTCAAACTCCTCGAGTAAGAAGAAGGCTGGAAGCACTCATGCTTTCTGACCCAACTTGGTGGGAGCATGTAGAATTTTGGCAGCAGCAATTGTCTGGTCTGAGCCCTTCGACAGTGTCTGGTGCCTCAGAGCATGAGTTCAAACCGCCACCTAAACGTGTTTGGAAACGCATCGCTGCTCATACCGTTAGTGCTCGCAGTGAGACTAAACGTATACGCTGGTGGTGGCTTCCAACTGGAATGGCGATGTCTCTGTTAGTTGGTGTTTGGCTTCAACCAGTTTTACAGCACAATTCTGCTCCCATTGAAGTTGCTCAAGTTCGCTACTTGGCTATGATGTCATCTGAAACGGAGAAGAATCATTTTGCATTGGTGGCATACCAAGGCGATAAACCGGGTCAATCGAGCCTTCGCATGCAACGTAATCTAGGTATGGATGAAGTGCCGATGGGCCAAGCAATGGTCTGGATGAGAGAGGGAGAAACGGGCAAGCTTATATTGATTGATAGCCTGAAAAATGTAGAAGATGTTCGTTATATGTCGCCAGTGGAATGGCAGACGTTAAAGAGTAGTTCTGAATTGATAGTGACTGCAAGTCGTGATCCCCAGAGTGATGTTTTGTATCGAGGACGATGTGTTGAATTGAGTGGTTGGGAATCAATTTAGTCCTTTGTCCTTTAGGAATGGGTTGTTGAAAGGTGCCTTTAGTGATTCGCTAAAGGCACCTTTTTATTGTGCTAGAGATTGGGAGCTACATCAGTGGTGGTTATAAAATCAGCCTGAAAGAGTAATTGACCCCAACAATTGATGTAGTTCACAGTTCCAAGCTGTTATACTCTGCTCGATTTTTTATCTGTTTCAAAAAAATATTTTTCTATCTTTATGAATAGTATAGAGAAATTTAGGGGGATACTCTCATCATAAGTACGAATAACATCACGCAGCAATTTGGGGCGAAACCACTGTTCGAAAACATTTCAGTGAAATTTGGCGAAGGAAATCGTTATGGCCTAATTGGGGCTAATGGTTGTGGTAAGTCAACGTTCATGAAGATTTTGAGTGGTGAACTAGACCCGACAGGGGGTAACGTTAGTTACGATCCAAACGAGCGTGTTGCTAAGCTGAATCAGGATCAGTTCGCTTATGAAGAGTTTACGGTGATTGATACCGTTATCATGGGCTATAAAGAGCTGTGGAAAGTAAAACAAGAACGTGATCGTATCTATTCTTTGCCTGAAATGACCGAAGAAGACGGTATTAAAGTCGCTGAACTTGAAGTTGAGTTTGCAGAAATGGATGGCTACATGGCTGATGCAAAAGCCGGTGAGCTTCTTCTAGCTGTTGGTATACCAGAAGAACAGCATTACGGTTTGATGAGCGAAGTGGCACCTGGCTGGAAACTTCGTGTGCTTTTGGCTCAGGTACTGTTCGCTGACCCACATATTATGCTCCTTGACGAACCTACGAACAACCTTGATATGGACACTATTCGCTGGCTTGAAGAAACATTGAATCAGCGTAACTGTACCATGATTATCATCTCGCACGACCGTCACTTCTTAAACTCGGTATGTACACATATGGCCGACCTAGATTACGGCGAATTGCGTCTATTTTCTGGTAACTATGATGAGTACATGGTTGCAGCTACTCAGGCTCGTGAACGTTTACTGGCTGATAACGCAAAGAAGAAAGCTCAAATCGCCGAGTTAAATACATTCGTTGCGCGCTTCTCTGCTAATGCCTCGAAGGCTAAGCAGGCGACTTCACGTGCCAAGCAAATTGACAAAATACAGTTAGAAGAAGTTAAACCGTCTAGTCGCCAGAACCCGTTTATTCGTTTTGAACAATCTAAAGAACTGTTCCGTAATGCGCTTATCATTGAAAACCTATCTCAAGGCTATGATGAAGATTTATTCTCAGACTTCAATGCAATCTTTGAGGTGGGTGAGCGTGTAGCAATTATTGGTGAGAACGGTGTCGGTAAAACTACGCTTTTGAACACTCTCGCGGGTGTACTAGAACCGCGCGCTGGTGAATTTAAATGGTCAGAAAACGCTAACATTGGTTACTACGCTCAAGACCATGCACATGACTTTGCTGAAGACATGAACTTAATGGATTGGATGAGGCAATGGCGTCAAGAAGGTGACGACGAGCAAGTAATTCGTGGATTCTTAGGGCGTATGTTGTTTGGTCAAGACGACATTAAAAAGTCTGTAAAAGTGCTTTCCGGTGGTGAGCAAGGACGCATGCTCCTTGGTAAAATCATGATGCATAAGCCAAACATGCTGCTAATGGATGAGCCAACTAACCACATGGACATGGAGTCTATTGAATCATTGAATACGGCGCTTGAGCAATACAAAGGAACTTTGTTCTTCGTATCGCATGACCGAGTGTTTGTGGACTCTCTGGCTACTCGTATTCTGGAAATTAAAGACGGTAAGATTAACGATTTCCGTGGCACTTACTCCGAATTCCTAAAGTCGAAAGGAATTGATGGTTAACGATTTACACATGAATCAAAGCCTCACACATGTGAGGCTTTTTTGTATTTGAGGAGGTGCTTGTACTCCTTTGAGAATCTAGTTTTGTCGTTACTGAACCAACTTAAATATAACAAAGACAAGGGTCAGCGCCACACTAGCGTACACCGTAGCAAAGTGATTCTTGTATGAGTTTTCTTCTTGCTCTTCGTTCTCGACATCTGAGATGGTTCCGAATCTGACTATTTTCTTACCTTTAGCGTAAGCTCTCAGGTGGAGTTCTGAATGTAAGAAAGCGAACGCAAAAAGCGCAAGAAGCAGGCCTTTGACTTGTCTGTCTCAGAATCATCTGAATACTAGATGAGTGGTAAGGCATCATGAATAGACTCACTATATCTATAGAGCGCCTTTTCTTCTTATTCTGCACCTATTTCATCAATCACTCTTTCCAATCCTTACTTTTTATTCGTGAAGTCAATGTGAATGTTGTTATCTACTTGTTTTTGCTGAATGCATTCACCCCGCAGATATGTGTGTTGTTTGATATTTCAGCTACTGAGATAATCCTGCACCCAATAAGAACAGCAGAAGAAGCTATTGATTGAGAATTCAATAGTCTTGTTATTCACCGGTAAAGGAGCTACACGTGTCATCTGTTGTGGAACAGGTTGATTTACCTCAGCCAATAGAACTTCGCAGTGGCCTTGGTCACCATTCGCGTACCGTCCCCCAAATTCTCCATCCTGAGAACGATGTGGATTTACAACAAACCATCAAGCAGGCTTACGTAAAAAAGCTATCTGTCTATCCAATCGGTAGAGGGAATAACTGGGGGTATGGTTATAAATCACCTGCCACTGATGGCTGTACACTACTCGACCTAAGTGGCATGAATCGCATCCTGAGCTTTGATGAAGAACTGGGAGTCATCGAAATAGAACCAGGTGTCACACAAGGTCAGGTGTCATCTTATCTTAAGCACACTCCATGGATGCTGGATTGTACCGGAGCAGGGCCAGATACAAGTGTAATGGGAAATGTACTGGAAAGAGGGTTTGGTCATGGTCCTGTGGGTAACCGAAGTCAACACTTTACCATCAGCGAGTTAATATTAGCCAATGGCGAAGTGATGAAGCTTAATCAGAGCGTGCGATACTGTGGTCGAGCGGGACTTGCTGCTAACCTTCACGAATTGTTCACCCAGAATAATATTGCGGTGATCAGCAAAATGAAGTTTGAACTGATGCTCAAACCTGAGTCCAGCTTACGTTGCCTCGTTCGTCTAAAGTCAGCCAATGATTTGCCTGCTTACATCGAAATCATGCGTCGCCTGAAATCAGAAGGTAGTATTGATGGGCTACCGCACTTGGGTAACACCTATCGAATGTTAACCATGATGGAACGATTCAATTTCGCCAAGTGGAGCTCTGATGAAGGTGCTAACCTGGGGGATATTGAGTCACTGTGTAAGCAGTACAAGCTGACTCCTTGGTCGGGAGCCTTTGTTATTACTGGAACACATAAAATTGCCAAAGCAAAAGCCGCGCGTGTAAAAGCACTACTCAAATCGGTTGCACAGGTGAATGTGGTTAGCCTATCCACATTGAAGCAGATGAATCAAATTGCTATTAGTGCCAACCGATTTTTGGGCCGTTTGCCTGTCTATCGGCGTCTACAGAATAGCCTTAATGAGTTTACTGAGATGATGGATATGTTAGAGGGGAACCCAAAAGATTTGGCTTTAAAAGGTTGTTATTGGCGTTACCGTGGCAACGTACCGGAAAAAATGAACCCCGTAGAAGACGGAGCGGGTTTTTACTGGGTTGCGCCAACGTTACCTATGCTTGGTGAAGAAGTAAAAAAGTGTATGCGTATTTCAAAACAGGCTTTTGATAAAGCAGGTTTTGAGTTTGGTGTAACTTTGACTGCCGTTAACGCATATATGTGTCAGGCAATAATCAGCATTTATTATGATGCAGGCAATCCAGACGAAGTGAGTCGAGCGACAGACCTAGTAAAAAAACTTCGAACCCTCTATCAGCATTATCAATGGCCTTGCTATCGACGTGCTGTCGATGAGATGCCATTCCGTCGCGATCACGAACTTGAAAAAGATGCATTAACGCTGCGTAGCAGAATCAAAGCTGCATTTGATCCTGACAACATTGTTTCTCCTGGTCGTTACCAAATGGATGTGTCTTATCCATTTACGATGGAGGATCAATCATGATCTTAAGGAGCAAACGTATTTCCAGTGATGAGGACTTTCAGGCGTTTGCCAAGCACTATCAATCGATATCAGGTAATAAAACTAGGGTCGAACATCTACAAAGTCGAACATGTGTGCGTGCATTTTTTGATTCAAAAGGAGAGATGTGTGCAGGGTATTCAGTGAACTGCGGTAACCCTTTGGTCTATATGGCTGACTTACCAGTAGATATGAAGGAGCATCCCCTTCAATATGCAACGGAAAATATTGTTGAAGGTGGGGGGCTTTGGGTTGAACGAGCGCTTTCTGACTTTGAGCGTGGGTTTGTCTTTATTTATGCTAGCTGGGAAGCATATCGCATGAAGAAACGCTATTTCATGTCAGGTGCTCGTAACCCTAAAGTTGCCGAGAGGCAGAAGTACATTTATCCTCATGTCCTATTTGAAGGCCCAACTGAGAAGTTTGATTATGTCTGTATGCTATACTGCCGGCGTCAGTATATTCTCTTTCAGATTGGGCTCTTCATTTCGCGATACTGGATTGTTCAACCGATTAAAAAATGGTTTAGAAGTCTGAAAGCAGTGACCACCTAAGTGGAATTTATCAAGAGCCTGTAAAAGGCTCTTTTCAGCTAGGTACGCTACAAGGACCGTGTTAGCGCTGCCAACAAAATCCCAAATGTGATTGATAAAAGTGGCCTTTTCAAAACTAGCGTGCCAATGGCGGTCACTAGCAAAGCAACTTTAGCTCCTATGTCGCCAGTAATAAATAATGGCGCAATAATCGCTACTAGCACTGAGCCCGACATGGCGGCTATAAATTGTTGTACTCGCTGACTAATTGGAATGTAGGACATCACGTATATACCACCCCAACGTGTAATGATGGTTACCACAGTCATGATGGCAATAATCGCCAAAGTGCCAAATTCTGTTGTCTCAATGTTCATTGTTTTTATCTCCTACCAGCACTCCAGCAATCCCCCCAGTCAGTGCTCCTACAATCACGTGGGCATTCTCTGGTAGGTACAAATACGCGATAATCGATGAGAATGCAGCAGATACCCAGATAATGTAGATGCCATGGTCTTTATTGCCCTCAAGTACCATAGTCAGTAGAAAGCAGCCCATTACCATATCAATACCATAAGCTGCTGGGTTTTGAATTGCGTTACCAAAATAAACACCAACCCAAGTACCAATAATCCAGAAAATCCAAAGCGCTAGACCTCCACCAAACAAAATTCCTAGTCCTTTTGAGTGGTCATTATTAGCAAACGCTTTCATGGACATCGCCCAGTTAGCATCTGAAGCAAATAGCATTACGCTGTAACGTGGTAAAGCTTTCATTGTTCTGATATGAGGGTATAGCGTTGCCCCGATCAGAAGATGGCGAGCATTAATCGCAAATACCGTGATAGCCGAAGGAATAATAGGGACTTGCACGCCCCAAAGGTCTAACGCCCCAAACTGAGAAGCGCCTGCAAATACCAGAGTGCTCATCCACAAAGCTGAGGATTCACTTAGACCGACTTGAACGGCAGCTAGACCAAAAGCTGTACCAAAGACCACAACAAATATTGAGATCGGTAGCAAGCTAATAAAGCCTTGTTGTACTGATTGATACTCTAGTTTTAGTTCTTTTTCGAGCATGTAATTAGCCATTTTTTGAGTAATAAGAATTGAAATAAACAGTAAACTGAAATGATGCAATCGAAAAGCGAATAATTCAGAATTCACTCATTTCAAAATCGAATAATGATCGTTTGACGCCATAAATTAACAGCTAACAACAGACTTGCGTTTGTGTTCTTGACTCTGTGTGGTGTGTCTGAAACGTTGAGGAGGGAGTGTGAATGGAAGCCATTGTTCATCGCAAACACAGACTTCCAAAGGTTTAGCTTATACGTGTTGTTAAGATAGTGAAGGTGACCTCAGCTCGTTCCATTAAGCAGTGTATGCTCTAAATGTTGTAGCCACAATGCTGGGTTCCCGTAGTAGTCACTGTGTGGCAGGCTTATATACTGTCCGTCCGATTCAGCGACAAAAGTCGGGTAGCTGGTTACATTTAATGCCTTCATAAGCTGCTTTGAGGCTTTAATTTTAGCTATTTCTGGCTGCTCTTGATTTGCGAGTGCCTGATGCCATTCTACTAAATTTCCTCCTAGATTCTGCATGACCTTAGCAAGTATTGCTGGCTGAGTTACATCGCTGCCATCGAAATAATGTGCCCGTTGAATCTCCTTCAAACTCTTCAAAGATGAGATCCCAAGGGATTCTGCGAGCAAGATAGCTCTTGT
Organism: Vibrio sp. Isolate25; assembly: GCF_022398025.1. Classification (NCBI taxonomy): domain Bacteria; kingdom Pseudomonadati; phylum Pseudomonadota; class Gammaproteobacteria; order Vibrionales; family Vibrionaceae; genus Vibrio; species Vibrio sp. Isolate25. The sequence goes on along the minus strand of NZ_JAKEUT010000004.1, from coordinate 247,572 downwards.
TGGTAAGAAAGAATCAAGAATGAACTCTTTGTTACTGGCTACCTTGCTTAGGTATGATTCACCGAACTTGGCGTCTGTCAGCTCTGAGATATGCTTGTCGCTGTGTAAAATATGTTGTCGAAAATCAGGTTCGACAGAGCGATATGACACCATACCACCAGGGTGCAAGCAAAGGTCAAAATGTGCATGATTTTCAATCATTTCCATTAGTGGGGTGGCGCCGTAGCACCAACCACACATTGGGTCGTAAAAAACGTGAACTTTTACCACTCCATTTCTCCTTTGTGAACTTTTGCGCCAATACTTAGAGCCACGGGTAACGCCGCTTCAGCGTATTTTTCATTCATTTTTTCAATCAGCTGCTCGCTGTTTTCAGTGGTTTGCTTTGCTTGCTTAAAGTCTTTTAGATACTGCTGAGAGTATTGAATAGAATTCACATCTAACTTTGTACCCGATAGCATATGCCCTGGGACAACAATTTCAGGTTTTAGTGACTGTATTTCATTCAATTGTTTAGACCAAAGCGCTTGGCTATCATCACTTTGAGCATCGGCCATCCACAAGTGAAGGTTCGTACCATAGATTGAAACATTTCCTAGCACCGCTTTTTCAGAAGGGATCCATAGATATGGTCGATGGGCAATGTCGCCATCATTACCACGGATTTCAATGGTATGATCGTCAATGGTTAAATTAGAGGCCGTATAGGCATCTGGAATGTAAGGTTTTACTGGCGCGTTAGCTCCCATACGAGGTGCCCAAACTTTCAGTTTGGTTGGTAGCTTTTCCTCAATGACTTTTCTCACAGCAGGTGTTGTAATGATTTGAGCCTCTGGGAATAATTCATGGAGAACTTCCGCACCAAAATAGTAATCAGGGTCTGCCTGACTAATAAAAATAGTTTTCAGAGGTTTTCCTGCGTCTAGAACCTTGGCTGCAATGCGAAGAGCATCTGCTTTTGTAAATCCAGTGTCGACGACCATCACTTCTGTGTCTCCGACAATGAGTGTTGAATTGACGTAGAAACTGTTTTGGTCAGCACTGTAAACATCAAAAGTGAGGTTCGATTGTTCTGCAGCATAAGTGTGAGTTGCAATAAGCATTGAAGCCGCAAGTAATGTCAGTTTTTTCATCATTCTCTCCATTAACATGGTTGTGTGTGGACGGGAGAATAGTAGGGCATTGACCTGTTCTGAAAAATACCACAAAGTTAACAACATTATTTCTTAAATCGAGCATATTATGGATAGAGTGACTGCAGCAAAAGTGTTCATTGATGTCGCACAGTCGGGAAGCTTTACCGCCACAGCTGATAGGTTAGACATGTCGAGGCCAATGGTGACAAGATATGTTGAAGCGATGGAAGATTGGCTAAATGTACGGCTCTTGCATCGTACGACAAGGAAAGTCTCTCTCACTACTGCAGGAGAAGCGTGCTTTAAACAGGTTGAGCAATGGCTAAACCAGGCTGATAAGTTATTGGCTATTACGGATACCGCGAATGAGCTAACCGGAACGGTGAGAATCGCGACCAGCATGTCGTTTGGTTTTGCTCAATTAGTACCTGCAATTACTGATTTTATGAATCTGCACCCCAAAGTCAGCATTGATATCGATCTTCAAGATTCAGTAACCGATATGGCAGACAACCAAATTGATTTGGCGATCAGAATTGCTTCTAACCCAGATCCCTCCTTGATTGGTAAGCCCATTGCTGTGTGTGATTCTGTGATTGTTGCTTCCCCGAGTTATGCTAAACAAATACAAGTCAGTGAACCAGAAGACCTCTCTCAGCTGCATTGTTTGGGTTACAAAAACTTTCAGCGCCATGTATGGCATTTAAGTAAAGGAGCAGAACATAGAGCGGTGGAAGTGCAGTGTCAGTTAACAGCCAACGAGGCAACTGTTTTGCTGCATGCGGCAATTAACGGAGCGGGATTAGCGGTTCAGCCGAGATATCTTGCTGATGAGTATCTTGCAAGTGGCAAACTTGTCGAAGTGCTTCCAGAATGGAAACCTCAACAAATGAAGGTCTACGCTTTGTATTCTTCTCGAAAGCACTTGTCGGCAACAGTACGCTGTCTTATCGACTTTTTTGAACAGTATCTTTCCTAGATAAACTAACTGAGCAAGCCAAAAAGCTATCCCCCAGGAGAATTGAGGGATAGCGATATATGACTAAGGATTGTCGACACGGTACCAGAAACATTGTTTTGAGTTAGTTCTAGCATCTAACATCCACGTGTAGCTGCAATGGCTGTCATAGCTATAACGACCTACGTCAATAGTATAGGGGCCAAATGACTTATCTTGTAATGATTGAAAACGCCCGTTATACAGCAGCGAAAAATGCAGATGTGGCCCTGTGGATGAGCCACCTTGGCATAAGGCGATGTTTTTCTGGCTAGCGTAGGTGCCGATTTTTTGGTTCTTAGCCACCCAAGATCCATCCTGTACTTCGATCCCATCCATGTGGTAATAGTTTGTGGCCCATCCATTCTTTGCTGTCACTCTTAGTTGACAACGAGAAAATACAGAAACGTACCCTTCATGTGCTGCTGTGACGCTATAAGTTTGTCCTCCCCAGCGCGGCCAATCATAAGAGACATCAAGCGATGAGAGCGGAAACCCTGATCCTGTGTGTGAGTGTGGACCATTGGGTATCCAGTTATAGCCAGCTCTCCATGGCCATTGCATCTCAGGGGGGGAGACGAAAGAGATATCTTCAACAAATGTTGGTGAGCCAAACTGTTGATAATAAAATGCCTGCCATTTAGGCCATTGTTCAATATTCTGCAGTGATGACACGATGGCATAGGTGGCAGCACGATCTATCGTGTTTGGCTGCTGTCTGACGTGATAGAAAAGTTGCGAAAGGCGATTTGCTACATGTTGAATTTCACTTCTAAAGTGTTCTAACTCAGATATTGATAACGTATGAGCCGGCGACCAATCGTGAGATGCGGCTAGTGTGGCCAAGACCACACGAGGATCCACGCCCATAGCACCACTCCAATGGTTCAGTTCTTCTTCTAATGCTAGCCATTGGGAGCCTTTAGCAAAGTGATCAGACATTGAAAAGGGGTATTTAATTGGTCTGTATACGAATCTTCCGTCTGGTATCAGAGTCGGGATATTGTGCTTTTCTAGAGTGGAAATATTAAGGTTTCCTGTGTCAATGACAGGCAGAAGTGAGTGTGTATGGCCTTGTATACTGAAAAGTAATAGCAAGATACCCAATAGTGTTTTCATGACGTTCTCCAACCAACTGTTATAACGGCAAGCTCCAATGTGTAGAACTTACGAGCTGACAGCTGATTCATTGAAGAACGACTGCTCGTGGGCTTTTCTCTTATGCATTGTTGGCTTGCGTGCGTATGACTGGCAAAATTGCCAATGTATTTAAGCCTTATACGGTGTGATGTTCTGGTTATATATTGAATAGAACAAAACGTAACCGTTATGAAAGTGTAATGAGTTGCCCGATTAGTGCCAAAATCGACCTTTGTCGTACGCTGTATAGAATATTGAACATAAGCAAGTCGGGTAACGAGTCATGAGGTGAAATGAAGAGATGAGCGTTCTGATCACAAAGGCTTTAAACGGATGTACAAAGATAATTACGCTGCGATTCATGGCATGGAAGAAGTTTCCATGCCATCCCCACAACACTGCTGTTTATTACTTTTAGAAGATAATCACTGTTAAAGTGAATACCGTCTAATATTTGAAGTTTGCAACAATTTGCTCCAACTTATGGCTAACACCGGATACTTGCTCACTACAGCGTACTGAACCTGCAACGACTTTATGCGTATCTCCTGCTAGATGTGCGATTTCCGTGATGTTTCGGTCAATATCAGCGGATACCATAGATTGCTCTTCTGAAGCGGTAGCAATTTGAGTATTCATATCAGACATTTCATTGATACGTAGCGCCATATTATCTATCGCTTTTACCACGTCTTTAGTGCTCGCGTTAGTGCGGTGAGCTTGCTCAAGGCTGGTGGACATTTTGGCGACGGTTTGTTGGATGCCTGAGGTTAGTGTTTGAATAGTCGTTTCAATTTGATGAGTAGAATTATTGGTCATCAGTGAAAGTTGTCTTACCTCATCAGCGACTACGGCAAAACCTCGTCCGTTTTCACCTGCACGGGCAGCTTCAATCGCGGCGTTTAATGCAAGTAGGTTGGTTTGCTCGGCAATACCTTGAATGGTGGCGATGACCTGATTGATCTCCTTACTTTGCTCAGCTAAGTCTTCAATCAAGTTTTGCGAGTCTTCAATGTTTGATGACAGCGTTTGTATACTTTCGCTGGTGGAATGCGTTACCTTGAGGGCGCTATCAGCTTCATACTTCATGCTTTCAGCGTTTTGTGCTGCTGACTCGATATTGGCAGTAATTTCGTTGCTGGTCATTACGAGCTCATTCACAGCAGTTGCTACTGACTCAGATTGTATTTTTTGCTGTTCTGCGTTGTTCATGCTTTTAGCGGCAGCGTGCTCAGAACTGCATGAGCTTTCACTCAATACTGTCATTACGTTTGCCAATTCTTTAATGTGACCATGTAACTGGGAGATAAATCGATCAAAAGAGTTAGCAAGCTGGGCCAGCTCATCATCCCCTTTGGCATTCATACGCACCGTGAGATCACCATCACCGCTGGCAATGTTCTCCATAAGTGTGTTTATAGCTTGAATTCGACTGAGTATGCTTCTTCCGATAAGGAGTAGCATACTGGAAAGTAAGACTACAATGGCTCCTCCAATTAAGAAAAGCTTATTTTTGATGTCTGAGGATTTTTGAGAAATGACTTGGCTTATCTCGGTTTGGAGCCCATTAATTGCTTTTTCGGTATTGTGAACGTTAGATCTGAGTGCGCCTCTTACCCCGTCGCTAGAAGTCAGACCTAGAACTTCACATGCTTCAACGAGCTTTTCGGCGTTTCGTTGGTATTGATTGAATACAGGCTGAAGATCAACAGGGACATGCTTACTAGTAGAGAACTTATCGATAGCGGCCAGCAGGGCAGCACTGGTTTCCTTGTCGGTATTCGCGAGATATCGGTAATCTGCTTCCATTAACTCAAGCAGCTCAACCTCTAAAGCGAAACTGTCTTTATCGGCCGCTGCCACTTTCAATGCTTTTCTTGCTTGTTCCAATTCTGAAATTAAATTCGAGGAGGATTCAACGCCCTCAATGGTATTCACTTGATCAACCAGTTGATGAAATTGAACCTGATACTGATTCAGAGTCGATATAATCGTTGATGTACGTTCTTCCATATCAAGGTTGTGGGACTTTAAAACGGCGGTGAGAGCCGTTAAACGTTCCGATAACTCTTCAAATGTTTTGTCGAAACGCTGTGGGTATTTCATATCTTTCCGTGCCAGAAAATCTTTTTCGTGACGACGTAACATGAGTAGGTCAACGGAACTTTGTAAGTTATCGATGGCAGCGTTTTCTAGAGACTTCAAGTTGTTAAAGCTGATTTGCTCGTAATAAGCGTACAAACCGACACTGACGAGTAAAGTTAAATTGATAAGAATAAGCTTAGCGCGAATGGAAAAAGAAAAAGCAAACTGTTCTGATTTAGGTGATCCGCTCATGGACACCTCCCTGTAGCCTGATGACGTTGGATATTCGCTTAAATTATGTACATTATGACAGTTTTGTTAATGCGAATATAAAACTAATAGCACTAGGGAAGCGTTTTGCAAGCTAGAAGGCCGCAAATATAATTTTTTATCACCTTCTACCACAGCTAAGCTGAGGCATTTCACTTATTCCTCCTCACATTTTTTGGAAGTTGAACCCTTAAAATACAACTATGGTCTAATCTGAACGACTATTGCTGATAAATCTCAGGTGGTAAGCTTATATCAAATATAATGAAAGGGATTTGATATGACGTTTCCTTACAACAACATAGTAGTACTCACAGGGGCTGGAATTTCAGCCGAGTCAGGAATCCAAACGTTTAGAGCTCAGGATGGCTTATGGGAAAATCACCACATTGAAGATGTAGCAACGCCAGAGGGATTTGAACGCAACCCTGATCTTGTACAAGAATTCTACAACCAGCGTCGCTTCAAACTTCAGGAAAAGGGTATAGAGCCGAATGCAGCCCACCTTGCTCTAGGGCGCCTTGAAAAGGAATTAGAAGGCACTGTTACCATCATCACGCAAAATATCGACAATCTACATGAGCGTGGCGGTAGTCAAAATGTAATCCATATGCATGGAGAACTATTGAAAGCAAGATGCAGCGAATCAAATCAGGTGGTTGAGAAGAAAGGAGAGGTGAACACAGGTGATCTTTGCCATTGTTGTCAGATCCCTGCTCAGATGCGCCCTCATGTTGTATGGTTTGGAGAAATGCCTCTGCGAATGGGTGATATCTATGAATCGTTAGAGAAAGCTGATTTGTTTATTTCAATAGGTACTTCTGGAGTAGTGTATCCAGCCGCAGGCTTTGTACATGATGCAAAGATGCATGGAGCTCATACGCTAGAGATTAACTTAGAGCCAAGTGCCATTGAGAGTGAGTTCGAAGAAAAACGATATGGCAAGGCAAGTATAGAGGTGCCTAAGCTGGTTGAGGAAATTTTGGCTCTGCAGGAATCAGAGGTTAAATAAAATAAGCTCAATTGCTCTCGGCGCGTTTGCGTTGAGAGTTTTTCATTTCATACATAGCTTTATCAGTTTTTATCAGGTTTTCTTTTAAGGTTTCAGGTGTTGAGGACTCAATACCGTAGCTGAAGAGTATCTCTTCTTCAATAAGTTCCTCTTTGATTCGCTCGATAAGAGCTTCACCTTCTCCAGGGCCAACCACAATCACAAATTCATCTCCGCCGATACGAAAGGCCTTGTCTGTTGGATTAACCGATGCATTAACGGCTTGTGCAAAACGAATAATGGTTAAATCGCCACTCGCGTGGCCATGCGTGTCATTGATTTGCTTTAGACCATCCAAGTCGATATATATCAAATCGAATTGTTTACGATCAATCGAGAACAATTTTTTTCGGTTAAATAGGCCTGTCAGTTCATCCGTGTAAGCGTGCTCGTTCATTTGACGAAACAGTTGGGTGACACCAAAAGCAATTAATAGGTAGGCAATCTGAATTCCACCATCTTCAATCAGCGTATGAGTAAACTCGTTATTGTCTGCCCATCTATCTAGAGCGGGTATTTCAGTCAAGATATCATACGCTTGATCAGCGATTAGTAGTATTAAGCCCCACTTTAGGAAGTTGTTATTGCGATAAATTTCCCGAGAAACAGAGTAGATAAAGAGAAGAACGAGCAGAGTATTGGTTTCGAAAAGAAGGTCACTATAGGATTCCGGATGTGTTTGATAACTGATTGCCGTAACCAATATCGCAAGAGCAGAAAGTACGCAGAAGCCAGATAGGAACCTTTTGTATCTTACAATCATAGTGCCCTCGGCTTAGGTGAAACAAATAAAGCGGCCAGAGCCGCTTTATTAAGTATATAACTGAAAACAAGTTTACGTGTTTAGTTATCGACTTTTAGTTTTTGAAAGTACTCATCGTAAAGCACACTTGCCTCTCCAACTTCGTCTTGCCAAGTACCGCTGTCCATCACTTCCTGCGGAGGGAAAATGCTCGGATCATTTGCAAACTCTTCAGGCAGTAGTTTATGAGCAGTAGCGACTGGTGTCGGGTAACCGATTTCTAGAGCGATCTTGGCGGCATTCTCAGGACGTAATAGGAAGTCGATCATCTTATGTGCCGCATCAACATTCTTCGCTTCAGCTGGAATGGCTAGGCTATCCATCCAAAAGATTGTGCCTTTTTCTGGCCAGATAATATCAATAGATGCACCTTCTTGACGTGCCATGTATGCAGAACCATTCCAAAGCATGCCAAGAGACACTTCACCAGCTAAATATGGATTTGCAGGGAAGTCTGAGTTGAACACTAATACGTTTGGCATCAGCTTTTTCAGCTCTTCGTAGGCTGCTTTAATTTCGTCTGGGTTGGTTGTATTTGGTGAGTAGCCAAGCTTAGTCAACGCAATATGGAAAACTTCACGTGAGTCATCCATTAGCATTAATTGACCTTCCCACTTGCTGTCCCACAAGTCGTCCCATTTAGTAACGGAAGACTTATCTAGCATGTCAGAGTTAATACCAATGCCCGTCGCACCCCAGATATAAGGGATAGAATAATTGTTGTTTGGGTCGAAAGGCTTGTTCAAGAAGTTTGTATCAAGGTCAGTGAAGTGTGACAGTTTCTTCTTGTCTATTTCTTGCAGCATACCTTCTTTACGCATCTTAGAAACGAAGTAAGTAGACGGTACTACCAAATCGTAACCAGATCCTTGAGTCTTAAGCTTGGCGTACATGCTTTCATTTGACTCGTAGGTAGAGTAAATAACCTTAATTCCCGTTTCTTTCGTAAAGTCTTCAAGAACTTCATTTGGAATGTATTCAGACCAGTTATAGAAGTAGAGTTCTTGATCAGCAGCCATTGCAGGGGAAGCAATTAACGTCGCTGCGCAAAGTGCACTTGCATAGAATTTACTTTTCATTCTTTTTCCGTTTTGTTTTTGCTGAATCAGTCAATCGTCAACCCTGACGATATTTGGAGATTAAGCCGTGAGTAAGGATGTTTATCGTAACGACAAACCATACAGAGAAGAATTATATCAGCCAATAACGAAAATAGGCAGCTCATGCTGCCTATTTCGAAGAAAATGAATGCTTATTGACCTGATTTGAGCTTCATAAAGTAATCTTCATATTTTACTGTCATACTGCCAACGGCATCTTGCCATTCGACACGGTCAAGGTCTTCTTGAGAAGGGAAGAGTGGGGCGACATCTTTAAACTTCTCATTGGATGCTTGAACTGCAGTAAGGTACCCAGTGTCACGCGAAATTTGTTCTGCAATCTCTGGCCTTAGGAGAAAATCAATCATCTTATGAGCAGCATCTACATTTTTTGCACCGGATGAAATTGCAAAGTTATCCACCCAGCCAATTCCTCCTTCTTTAGGAAATATAAGCTTGAGGTTCATGCCTTCACTTTGAGCGGCTGCCGCACTGCCATTCCACAGCATGCCTACGCCGACTTCGCCTGACATATAGGGTGCACCCGGATTATCAGAGTTAAACACTAGTACGTTAGGCATTAATTTTTGCAGCTCAGCATAAGCTTCATCAATCTGCTTCGGGTCAGTTGAGTTGCCGGAATAACCCAGTTTACGTAGTGCAATGTGGAATATTTCACGCGTGTCATCCATCAGCATGACCTGACCTTCAAGCTCTGGATTCCACAAATCTGCCCAGCTTTGAAAATCATTAGGGTCATACATATCGGCGTTAACAGCTAGGCCGGTAATCGCTACAACGTGAGGGATAGAGTAGTCATTGCTTGGGTCATAAGGTTTATCCAGATAGTTTTTATCCAGATTATTAAAGTTGCTCAGTTTTGATTTATCGATTTTTTGCAGCATACCTTCATCGCGCATTTTGGCGACGAAATACGTCGAAGGTACAACTAAATCGTAACCTTGATTGTGTGTCTTTAGCTTGGCGTATAAGGTTTCATTTGACTCGTAAGTCGAGTAGATAACCTTAATACCTGTCTCTTTGGTAAATTGTTCCAGAAGGCTGCTACTGATATATGGCCCCCAGTTCATAAATACCAGTTCTTTGTTTTCATCGGCGAACACTGAACTTGAGAACAGTGAAAGCGCACATGCACTACCAGCTAAAAAAGTAGCCCATTTTTTCATTGACGTTAGCTCCAAACCAAACGTTGCCATAATACTCTTTGGATAAATCTCTGAGCATGTTGGCGGTCGATAGAAAAACAGAATGACATCAAGCCATTCTGTTTCATGAAATAAGGTGTAAATCTATTTAACTTTTTCTCTCGCGAGTAACTGAGAAATCACGACTAAGATGAGTGACACTATCAGCATGACAGTAGCAAGCGCGTTCACTTCTGGAGAGATTCCCACTTTAACCATTGAGTAGATCTTGAGTGGCAATATCTCATAAGTTGGTCCTGTCACAAATGAACTAATGATGACGTCATCCAGTGATAGAGTAAAACTCAGCAACCAGCCTGCCGCCACAGCGGGCTTCGCCAGTGGCAGAATGATTTGTTTGAGAATAACCCATTCGCTAGCACCAAGGTCTTTGGCAGCCTCAAGCATTTTTACATCAAAGCCATTTAAGCGGCTGTAAACCGTAACCACAACAAAAGGTAAACAGAAGGTAATATGCGCAATTAACAGGGTGAAAAAGCCCAGTTGTGCACCCAAAACCAAAAACAGCGCAAGCAACGAGATGGCCATTACAATATCGGGTGACATCATAACCACGAATAACATGCCGTTGACTGCGCTTTTTCCTTTAAACGTATAACGGAATAGGGCAACGGCCGTTAGGCTACCGATCACAGTCGCTGCAGTCGCCGAAAAAACCGCGACATTCAATGAGTGCCAAGCCGCTTGCATTAAGCTGTCATTATTAGTTAACGTTTCGTACCACTTGGTGGTAAAGCCTCCCCATTTCATGCCGAATTTATTGGCATTAAATGAGTTGACGATCAACACGATGATTGGCAAATACAGAAATGCATAAACCAATGCCATAAAGCTAAATCTAACTGTACGTCCCATTAGTTTAGCTCCACTTTTTTATTCAATAACTTACCGGCTCGGTAGTAGGCATAGAGCATGATCGCCATGGCAATAGTCAGTGCGATACTCGTCGCGGCGCCAAATGGCCAATCTCGAGCATTAAGGACCTGACTTTTAATCACGTTACCAATGAGCAAGTTCTTCGCCCCACCAAGTAGATCCGCAATGTAGAACATGCCTAGAGCAGGCAGAAGCACTAGCAGGCAACCACCTATAATACCTGGCATCGTCAGTGGCAAAATCACTTTTGTGATCGTCTGAAATTTGTTCGCGCCCAGATCTTTCGCCGCTTCAATGTAAGTATCATCAAGTTTCTCGATAGCTGAATAGAGTGGCAAAATCATAAATGGCAGTAGGATATAGACTAAGCCGATCATCACCGCTGTCTCGGTATACATCAGACGAATAGGTTTTTCGATGATTTCCATTGCCATTAGGGATTTATTCAATACTCCTTGAGTCCCAAGCACAATCTTTAGGCCATAAGTCCGGATCAGTGAGTTTGTCCAAAAAGGCACAATCACTAAAAACAGCATGATAGGTCGCCATTTCTCTGGCATCTTTGCGATGATGTAAGCAAAAGGATAACCAATCACCAAACACAGTAATGTTGCTACAATCGCCATATAGAAAGAATGCCATAGCACTTTTGCATAGAGCGGATCCATCAAACGAAGGTAGTTATCGAACGTAAATGTTAGTTCAATCAGATTCGCTTCATCACGGGTCAGAAAACTGGTACCAATGATCATGAGGTTGGGCACAAGCACAAACAGCGCTAGCCAACCGACAATCAATGTGATGATGGCGTTCTGCAGATTAAGCTTTTTGCTTATCATTAAGAACCACCTCCCAGCTTTCAACCCAAGTGATCGCCACTTTCTGGCCTAATGAATGGTCAACATCAGGATCATCCTCATTGAAGAACTCACTCACCATAACGCGAGTCCCTGAGTCGAGTTCAATCACTGAGTCTAAGGTCATGCCTTTGTACGTACGTTCTGTTACGTGGCCAACAATCCCTTTTTGTTCGGATTCGTTAATTTCTTCTAATCGGAGATCTTCCGGGCGGAGCAGGACTTGAAGTTTGTCTCCTGTCAGAGCTTCGTTACCGTAGTAAACAATCGATTCAACACCTTCAATTTCAGCGCGAATTCGCTTCTCATCGATACGTTCTATCATGGTTGCGTCAAATACGTTGATTTCACCAATAAAGCGAGCAACAAATAAATTCTTAGGCTCTTCGTAGATCTCACGAGGCGAGCCGTCCTGTTCAATTACGCCGTCGCGCATCACAATAATACGGTCTGACATTGAAAGCGCTTCTTCCTGATCGTGTGTGACAAAGATAAAGGTGATGCCAAGCTGGCGCTGAAGCTGTTTAAGCTCTATTTGCATCTGTTTACGCAATTTGTAATCGAGAGCTGACAGAGATTCGTCAAGTAACAAAACCTTGGGTTTGTTGACTACGGCACGTGCAATCGCGATACGTTGTTGCTGACCGCCCGAAAGCTGATGTGGTTTACGTTGCGCCATTTTTTCAAGACGCACCATTTTCAATGCTTCGATGACACGCGGTTCAATGTCAGTGGAGGGGACTTTCTGCATACGCAAGCCAAAGGCCACGTTGTCAAAAACGGTCATGTGTGGGAACAAGGCGTAACTTTGGAATACAGTGTTGACGTGTCTTTGCTCAGCAGGAACATGAGTGACATTCTGACTATCAAGAATGATGTCACCATTATCAGCGGCTTCAAAACCGGCAATCATCCTTAATACAGTGGTTTTACCACAGCCTGACGGACCTAAAATGGTTAGAAATTCACCATGATTCACATCAAGGTTAAGATTTCTGATAATCTCTTTGCCATCAAAGCTTTTGCTTATACCAGTTAAACGGATAACTGGCTGTCCTGCGTGTTGTTTAGCGTTCAACGTCTGTCTTTCTCCCAATCGGCCAACAGAAATGACCCGTAGTTACACAAATTAGAGGCGCGCATCATAATCACCAAAAGTGTGAAATCAAAGTATTTTCTTACCTTGAAACACAAAAAATTTTGCAGGTTAAGGTAAACATTTTTTACCATACTGTTTTAAGGTGACTCTAATACTTTAAACATAGAAAACTTATGGCAAATTTAGGCTTTGATTGCGCAGTTAATGGTCAATTATCAATCATATGGGTAATAAAGCAAGAAGATGAGTACGAATCGATTTTGGACTTGGTAAGGTTTCAGTATAATGTCTGGATGTCGTAACATAACTCTTAATCAACAAGTTAGCTTAGTGCATGATGTATTAAGCGCTGGGTTCAATAATGAATAATGATATTGAAAAAGATTTCAATTTAGGTGGAAGTGTTGAGCGTGCTCTTTCTGGTGACTACGAACTTAAGGTAGGCGAAGTGCTCAGAGAAGCGTGGAGCCATACAATCAAAAACTTTTTGTCGTTTTCTCCCGCTATTGTTGTCTTACTCGTCGTTCAGTTAGCGATTTTCTATATCGCGCTTAAACTGCAGTTAGGTGAACCATCTATTATCTTTGATGCGTTCACAAATATCTTTGATGCGTTCACAAACCCAGAGGCGTTTGAGCCTCGTATGATCCAAGCCATCTTTATTGCTAAATTCAGTTATGAAGTGGTGAGTGCTCCTATTTATGCTGGTGTTAGCTTAATGGCGATGAGCCACGCAGCAGGCCTACCTACGAAGCCTCGCCATATCTTGAAGGGGCTTCAGCATACCATGCCTGTGATTCTGGCGACTCTGTTTAGCTTATTGCTTCAAGGTGTTCTGCCATTCCTTTCTATGTATCTGTCCCTTGCGTTCAGTAACTCTATCCTTCTCATTTGTGAGAAGCAGATCCCACCGATGCAATCTTTACTGCTGTCATTACGTGCGGTGAATAAAAAGATTTTTGTTTTGGCAGGGATCTACTTATTGGTTATGCTAATGTTCGTTGCTGCAGCCAGGTTCTATGGTCTTGGTTTGATTCTTGTTTTACCGTTCTTCTTTCATGTGAAGGGCATAATCTATCGCAATATGTTTGGTATCAAACTCAAGATTGTCACAACGGACAGATCGAAAGATGAGGATGACAATGACGACGATTCACAAGTGTTCAATGCGTAAAAGTGAATTCATTGCTATCGCTACAGCTGGCTTAATCGCCAGCTGTAGTTTTTATAGCTACGAGAAAAATGAAGCACAGGAACGTGAGCGCAGGAAGCAGGACCAAATGCCAGAGTATTCGATTTCATTTGACGGTCACTCGGTGGGTCAAGCGCCAGAATTTTCAGCTATCACGGATGTGAAGGCAAAGAAAAAAGCATTTTTCGATTATTTACGCCCAGGTATCGCCTTTGAGAACCAACGTATTCTCGATGAACGAAAGCGCCTAAATAAGATACAAGCCCGCTTACAAGCTGGGCAGCTTTCGAGTAATGATACGAATCATGCAAAACGATTAAGCGAGCTTTATAACGTTGAACTTGAACCTTCTGGTATAAACCAGCAATGGCTGGATCAAATGTTTCATCGCGTTGATGTGATACCGGAAGCCTTGGTTTTGGTTCAAGGGGCCAATGAATCTGCTTGGGGGACCTCACGCTTTGCGATTCAGGCAAACAATTACTTCGGTCAGTGGTGTTACAGCACAGGCTGTGGACTGGTTCCTATGGCGAGAGGTGAGGGGATGACTCATGAAGTTGCTAAGTTCAGTTCAGTTCAGCAGTCGATTCAAGGTTACTTTATGAATGTGAACCGGAATCTTGCTTATGAAGAGCTGCGAGAAATTCGTTATCAACGCCATCTTAGTGGCGAAAGCCTCACAGATACTGATGCAGCGATTGCTCTGACCAATGGCCTGTTGAAATACTCTGAGCGGGGTGAGGCCTACGTCAAGGATTTACAAGCGATGATCAGGCACAATCAGGCGTTCTGGGAAGCGCCCCTAACTAAAGAATAAGTACCGCATAATCAATGAAAAAACTACCGTTAGCCTTTTTAGCAGCCACCCTCTCAACTGTGGTGGCACTGCCTGTCTCTGCTCAAGAATACATGTTTACCTACTCGAAGCTCTTTACTCACATGAAGCAAAATGTGAAAGAAGGACATGAAGACGTCAAAGTCGGGTTCTTTTTCCTCAATGTGGATACAAAACAAAACTGCATTATCGAGAAAGCATGGATGGAAAAAGAAGAACACTATGAAGAGTTAAAGTCTTCTCCTTACCACGAACTGATCGTTCCATTGGATAACAATCTTAAATCAGCTAACCCTCTGGTTTTTGTTCAAACTCCAAGAGATCAACGCTGTGATTTCTCAATGGTTGTGATGACTAAAGAGCCGCTTAAAGGCAAAGTTACTTATGAAGACGTTGAGAAATTAATGCCACAAATGCAGACGATGCTCGAGGATCTGGGGGGAATGTTTGCGAGTTGGTTTACGCCCGACGTTGAAGGCGTGACACTGGAATTCGCTGACAAACTGAACTCTAAAGTTGAATTCTCTGATGGTTCTAGCAAGCCTATCATGGAAGGTAAAGTTCAGGTTGCTTTATCGGATATTGGTAAGGGGGGCTTTATGACGCTGCCACAGGAAACAGCAAGAGTATTACCGTATTTACCAAAAGCAAAGTAATATTCGAATATACAAAAGGGCCGTAAATACGACCCTTTTTTAATACTCAATGCGTTTAGATGTTAGTGACGTCAAGTTGTAAATTCGGATCAAACTCTTGAACTCTATCTTCGTCAACGATCTCTTGTGTTGGCATCTCTTCTTTATCAAAACCGATATCCCCGCCATTAATAACACCAGAGTCTTTATCGATAGACTTAAAATCGAATAATTCATGATCAGCTAAGTGACTCGGCACTACATTTTGCATTGCACGGAACATGGTTTCAATTCGACCAGGAAAACGCTTATCCCAATCGTTCAGCATCTGCTTAATATTTTGACGTTGTAGATTTGGCTGAGAACCACACAGATTACATGGGATGATAGGATAACCACGCATATCTGAGAATTTGATAATATCTTTCTCACGACAATAAGCCAGCGGACGAATTACCACATGTTCACCGTTATCTGATACCAGCTTAGGTGGCATGCCTTTCATCTTTCCGCCATGGAACATGTTTAGGAACAGTGTTTCTAAAATATCGTCGCGGTGGTGACCTAGAGCAATCTTAGTCGCACCTAGCTCGTTCGCGGTACGGTATAGAATGCCACGACGTAGGCGAGAACATAGAGAACAAGTTGTCTTACCTTCAGGGATCTTGTCCTGAACAATCGAGTAAGTATCTTCTTCTACAATTTTGTACTCAACACCCAAAGACTCTAAGTATTCAGGAAGAATATAGCCTGGGAAGCCTGGCTGCTTTTGGTCTAGATTCACAGCAATTAGCGAGAAGTTAATCGGCGCACTTTTTTGCAAACTCATCAGAATATCAAGCATAGTAAAGCTGTCTTTACCGCCTGACAGACAAACCATAATGCGATCGCCTTCTTCAATCATGTTGAAGTCTTGAATCGCTTGGCCTGTATTACGACGAATACGCTTTTGTAACTTGTTGAAGTTGTATTGTTGAGCTTTTGTTAGCTCTTGAGTTTGCTCAGTCATTCGCTTGCAGTCTTAATCAATCATGAAACCAAAATGAAGTGGGTATGATACGGATAAATGAATTAGATGCCAGTTCTAATAAATAGAAGGCAATAAAAAATCCCCTTAAGTTATCTTAAGGGGATGAGAAGAGGCTGAATTACACGGCGGTTTTTGGGTCCAGAGGGCTTATATAACCTTGTGGTTTGAGGGCTAATACATCACAGTTTATTTTATCAATAACATGTTCAGCGGTATTGCCGATGAAAACAGCAGATAAACCAGTGCGGCCAGTGGTTCCAATGATCACCATGGCAGCATTTAATTTTTCGGCTGCTTCTGGAATGACATCTTCAGGCAACCCTTGTTCCACGATTGTTTGTTGTTCATCATAACCATGCTTCTGGCGTAATGCTTTCATCGCTGTGAGGTGATGACCACGAACCGCATCACTGTAAGTAGTAGGGTCAAATTCGGGTAGTTCGATCGTGATATTAGCCGGAGTGATAGGGTAAGCGTTAACTAGATAGGGCTTAGCACCAAGGCGCTCTGTTAAGCTTTTCATCTGCTCAACCATACTATCATTGAGTCCGAGATGAGTATCATTTTCAGAGCCTACATGAACAGAGGCGAGAATGCTTGCATCTTCCGGCCAATCCGCATTTTTCACCAGTAATACAGGGCAAGGGCATTTACGGAGCAGGTGCCAGTCTGTTGGGGTGAAAATTACTGACTCAAGGACGTCATGTTTACGTGTGCC
The DNA here is from genome assembly GCF_022398025.1 of Vibrio sp. Isolate25. Taxonomy (NCBI): domain Bacteria; kingdom Pseudomonadati; phylum Pseudomonadota; class Gammaproteobacteria; order Vibrionales; family Vibrionaceae; genus Vibrio; species Vibrio sp. Isolate25. The sequence goes on along the minus strand of NZ_JAKEUT010000004.1, from coordinate 230,523 downwards.
TTTGATGACAATGTCGTGGCTTCCCGCAAAAGTTTCAGCGATGATCGCTTCGTAAGGGCGATTATGCCATACCACTTTCACTTCAAAATCAATATTGTCATTCAAATAAGGTTTCGCAACATTTTGCATCCATTGCTCGCGTTGGCCAATAACACCACGGCGCATAGCGTCTCGTTCGTCAACGGACAACATTGAAGTCATGTCATAAGAAAAATCGTAGATAGACAAGAAGAAAGTCACCTGACTGCGAGAGCGACTTTTAGCAGCGAGCTGCATAGCACGAGCTAGGGCAGGTTGTTCATCTTTATTGATGTCTGCAACCACTAGTATTTTGTTATAGATACTCATAGTAACTCCTTAGGAGTGGGAGAGTTATATGACTAATGTAGCCTAGCTGGGAGAAGATTTTTAGAAAAAAAGCTGGGAAGGTGGAAAAAATATGACGCAGCTCTGTTTTGAGCTACGTCATTGAAGTTATTAAGATTCTGTTGAAACTCCAGCTAACTCCATTAGCGTGTCGTGGTCAAGAATTGTGATGTACTTACCTTTGACACTGAGAATTTCTGATTTTTGGAAACGACCTAATAGGCGGGAGATGGTTTCTACAGTTAAGCCTAGGTAATTACCGATGTCGCCACGTGTCATAGTCAAACGGAATTCGCGAGGGCTGAATCCACGCTGAGAGAAGCGAGTCGATAAATTATAAAGGAATGCGGCTAAACGCTCTTCTGCATTTTTCTTAGACAGTAACAAGATCATCTCTTGATCGCCTTTGATTTCGTTACTCATCAAGCGCATGATTTGCTGACGAAGTTTAGGCATTTTTCCTGAAAGGTCGTCTAAGGTCTCGTATGGAATTTCACACACCATCGATGTTTCCAGTGCTTGTGCAAAACTTGGGTGTAGATCACCGGTGATAGCATCAAAGCCCACTAAGTCACCTGCGAGATGGAAAGCGGTAATTTGCTCGTCACCTTGCTCTGTGATGGTATAGCTTTTGATTGTGCCTGAACGAATAGCGTACAGAGACTTTAGCTCGTCACCCGCTTTAAAAAGCTCTTGTCCTTTCTGGATTGGCTTTTTTCGCTCGATGATTTGATCTAGTTGGTCCAGCTCGGACTCATTCAGTGTAAATGGAATACACAGTTGGCTGATACTGCAGTCTTGACAGTGAATAGCACATCCACCGGATTGGACGCGTTTTGTTGCAGGCTTTTCAGAAATCATAACAACCTTCAAGATTTGATATACATCAATATTTTAGCACTCATTAATCCTAAAGGGTAGTTAAAAAAGCCGCAGAAAAACAGGAGTATATCAAGTTAATGATAATATAGTTATTGCTCCGTAAGCTGTGTAGATCCCGTAAGATAAGATCAATAACGCCCCAAAGTTGCGAAAAATCGTCGACTGTTGCAGTTTGTGCAAATAGGTGGCACCAAAGCCCATAAGCAGCATAGCAGGTAAAGTTCCTACCCCAAATGCGAGCATGATTAACGCCCCGTTAACAGCATTACCTGACACGGCAGACCAAGTTAATGTTGAATACACTAACCCACATGGTAACCACCCCCAGATAAAGCCAAATGGAAGCGCATGAGCAGGGGATTTCAACGGCAATAGTGATTTCCCTGCTGGGGAAATGAATTTCCACAGTTTCTGGCCTATCTTCTCGACGTAAAGTAAGCCCTGCCACCAACGACCAATGTAGAAGGCGAGTATCATCATGAATACTGCCGCTCCCAGCCTCAACCAAGTCAACGCGTTGTTCAGTGAACTGATTTCGGCAATAGAAGAGATAGCGCCACCAACGATGGCACCGAGACTGGCATAACTCAACAGTCTGCCTAGATTATAAAAGACAGGAACCCATTTAGAGCTGTGGGTTTGCCCCATGGTAAGCACTGAAGCAATGCCTCCACACATTCCCATACAGTGGCCTGCACCGATGATCCCTATCAGTAGAGCGCCCAGCCAATCGGGTGTCATTTGTGGGGACTCTTGTTCTTCTCGTCTTCATCAAACAGGATGTTATGACCTTGTCGCTCTAGATCCTCAAATTGATCGCTTTTAACTGCCCATAGGAAGATTGCAATAGCGACACACACTAATACGATAGCAATTGGGATCAGAATATAAAGGCTTTCCATCTTATTTACCTTTCTCTTTGAGCAAGCGTAGAGAATTAGATACTACAATAATTGAGCTTGCAGACATACCAACAACTGCAAAATATGGTGCAACAAACCCAGCGACTGCTAATGGCAGAATCAACACGTTATAGCCAAGAGACCAAATTAGGTTTTCACGGATGATTTTACGTGTTTGCAAAGCCAGTGTGCGAGCTTCAAGAATCCGGTCAAGTTGGTCACCCAGAAGGACCATATCTGCTGAGGCCTTTGCTACATCAGCACCGCCCCCCATAGCAATTGAAAGGTGTGCTCCTGCAAGAGTAGGGGCATCATTAATGCCATCGCCAATCATCATTGTCACATCCGTTCCATCCACTTTTTTCAGATACTCAAGTTTATCTTGAGGTTTGGCTTCGGCAATAACGGTTTCGATACCGATTTCTTTAGCGACAACATTTGCATTTGATTCAGAATCACCCGTTAACAGAGTGACTTTGATGCCTGCCTGCTTGAAACGTTCGATGAATGTTTTGGACTCAGCCCGAATTGGGTCTTGGTATGTGAAGGTGGCAATGTGCTGATCATCAAGGCTTAGGTAAACGGAGTTAGGTTCCGCTTGAGCTTGTTCGCCTAATATGAAGTGTGCACTGCCAATCTTAACTTTTTTGCCTTGATGGACACCTTGAATGCCAGAGCCAATCATGTTTTCAACATCAGTGACTTGAATATCAACATTTTGATATGATTTAAAAGCTCTCGCGATCGGATGATTTGCGTGCGATTCCAGTGAGGCCGCGAGCGCTAGGGCTTCTTCTTTTGAGGTATCAGAGAAGGTGTTTACTTCACTGATCACTATATCGCCATGTGTTAGCGTGCCAGTTTTGTCGATAATAAGATGGTTGACTTTACAGAGAGTCTCAAAGACGTGGCCTTTTCGAAGTAATATCCCGAGGTTACCCATTCGAGAAGTGGCACAAGTTAATGCGGTTGGTGTTGCCAGAGATAGTGCACAAGGACAAGTTGCCACTAAAACCGACAGCATGATCCAAAACGCGTCGTCAGGTTTAGTTTGATGCCAGAAAAACCAAGTACCTGCTGCAATGACCAATATGATAGCGACAAAGTAGCGAGCGACAACATCTGCAATTTGCGCGATTTTAGGCTTTGATAGCTGGGCTTCATCTTGTAAGCGAACAATATTGGAAATCATTGAGTCTGCTTTTGTGGACATCACCTCAAGCTCGAAAGATTCTTCACCATTCAAGGTGCCTGCATACACATGGTCATCGATATTCTTGACCACTGGTACAGATTCACCAGTTAACATGGATTCATCAATATGGACACGCCCTTTAATGATTCTCCCGTCTGCAGGAACGTGCTCTCCCGGAAGAACGCGAATTTGGTCACCGAGTTTGAGTGTTTTTACAGGGACCTGATCGCCATCCAGCTTTGTTGCAATAGCGGGGATAAGCTTTAGAAGGTTGCCACTTGCCGCCGCCGCTTTACGCCGAGCACGCATCTCAAGAAAGCGACCTACGAGTAAGAAAAACGCAAACATAGAGATGGACTCAAAAAAGACTTCACCTTGCTCAGTGACGGTTGCTACCAAGCTGGCAAAGTAAGCGAAGATCATGGCCAATGAGACGGGAACATCCATGCCTAGCGTTCGGCTGCGAATGCTTCGCCATGCATTGAGGTAGAATGGAAGGGCAGAGTAGAGCATTACTGGGGTTGCGAAGATTAAACTCACCCAACGAAAGTAGCTTTTAAATTCAGGCTCTAAGTCACCAAAGACTTCCAAATAAAGTGCGACAGCCAGCATCATCACTTGCATGGTTGCCAAACCAGCAATACCCAGTCGATAAAGGTATTGCTTCATGGATTCATGATAGGCGGCTTCTTGTTTGTCTGCTTCAAAAGGTGCGGCTTTGTAACCGAGCTGATGAATACTAGAAAGCAGTTCGCTGAGTTTAGTTTGGGTTTTATCCCATGCTAAGATTGCGCGGTTTGTCGTGGTATTGACTCGAATAGAAAGAACACCAGTGCGAGTGGAAACTTGTTTCTCTATCAACCATGCACACGCGGCACATGATACACCCTCTAGTGACAAGGTCACTTCGGCTTTGTCTTCGGCGTTTCTCACAAACTCAGATTGGACTTCTTCGTTGTCATAATGAATCAGTGCCTGAAGTTGTTCAGGCACCAAGTCGGCTTTTTCCGCGGGGGCTGTACGATACTGGTAGTAAGAGACTAAGCCACTATCGACAATCGTTTGGGCGACAGTTTCACAACCAGGGCAGCACATTGCCCTGATTTCTCCTAAGATTTCGACTTTAAAGTCCGTGTTGACTGGTACTTCTTCACCGCAGTGATAACACGATTCACACATAAGCTGATCAGTTTGATAATTCTACAGGAGATGATGAAGGGAAGGTGACTCGGCCTTGAACCAACCACTGTTTATCATGTGGGGTGAGTTCAATAAACCACGGCCCCTGAAGCTCAGAATTTAGAGATAAACGGTATTGACCCTTTGCATCCGATGTCAGTAGCTGGTTGAAATCGCGATCTGGCAGAGTTCGGTGCGCGAACATAGCTGTGATCGCAGGAAAATGGTCTAGCTCGCCTTTGTCAAACTGAATGATGACATCATTACCATCGGAAAAGACCTTTGCTGACAAGCCTAAATCTCTTGCAACATTGATCTTCGAAATGTCGATGTTGATTCCTTTTCCTTTTTTATAGTAATCCTCAGTCACCAGAGACACCGAATTATTAGAAAATACGATGACAGTGATGATTGTCCAAACAACGACGGTTAACGGCAGGATGATTAGGAACCACGGCCAAAACTGCTTATACCAAGGCTTTACCATAAAAAAGTTCTCGATTAATAAAATAGAATCAGGGAGTTAACTCTAAAAGAAAGACAGCCCCATTACCATCTATAGAAAGTAAGGGGCTGTTGTTGAAATGTAACTTATTGTTCCGAGTTGCTTAAGCTCCAGACGTAAGCTGAAACGAGTTGGACTTTATCTTCGCCCAAAATGTCTTTCCACGCTGGCATCACACCAGAGCGTCCATTCATTACTGTTTCAGTCACATCAGCGCGAGAACCACCGAACAACCAGTCCTGATCAGTCAAGTCAGGAGCACCAACAGCAGGGTTACCCTTACCATCAGTACCATGACACGCCGCACACACAACAAAGCGCGCTTTACCCGCTTCTGCTTCACGTGCGTTAACAGAGCGTCCAGAAAGGCTTAGCGTGTAGCTAACCACTTCTTTAACACCTTGCTCACCAAGCGCGTCTTTCCATGCTGGCATCTGACCGATACGACCTTGCATTACTGTCGTTACAATCGCTTCTGGCTCACCACCATATAACCACGCATCATCAGTCAGGTTAGGGAAACCTTTTTGACCACGAGCGTCTGAACCGTGACACTGAGAACAGTTTTGCAGGAACAATCGTTGACCTACTTTCACTGCTTCATCGTCAGCGGCGATTTCTGGGATAGGGCGCAGCTCAGAAGAGCCATCAACGTACGCCAGACGCTTGAACGCTTCACCGAAGTAAGTTTCAGCATCGTCTAGCTCTTTCGCGTATTGCACAAGCTGTTTGTTTTCTTGAGATCTAGCGATAGATGCTTTTGATTCTTCCACGGTTGTTACTAGTTGGTCAGAACTCTGCCAGCCCAGCACACCTTTGAAGCTACCCATACCTGGATATAGCGTGAAGTAAACTGCTGCGAATACGAATGTACCAACAAACAGATATGTCCACCATTTAGGTAGTGGGTTGTTTAGCTCACGAATACCATCGTATTCGTGACCCATATCTGCACCTTCTTCAACGCCCATTTTATCTTTAAGGCACCAGAAGAGTAGTGCAGCACAGCCGACCAGTGTTCCGACTGTGATGATGATGATCCAAAGACTCCAAAATGTCGTCATTGCTTAGTCACTCCTTGTTCTTTTGAGGGCGTTTGCTCTTCATCGGCAAAAACAAGGTTCGCAGCTTCATCGAAGCGGGCTTGACGACTCTTGCCATATGCCCACCAAACTACACCTATAAAGCACACGAAAAGCACTATGGTCCAAATACCATGAATAGTACCGATATCCATAATTTCACCCCTTTATTACTTCATTGCGTGACCAAGAGACTGAAGGTAAGCAATGATGGCATCCATCTCTGTTTTACCTTCTACATCTTTAGACGCGTTTGCGATTTGTTCATCCGTGTATGGAACACCAAACTGATCGCGGAAGACGGTTAGCTTTTTCTCTGTGTTCTTGCCATCAAGAACGTTGTCAGCCAGCCATGGGAACCCAGGCATGTTTGACTCAGGAACAAGCTCACGTGGATCAAGTAGGTGAACTCGATGCCACTCGTCAGAGTAACGGCCACCAACGCGTGCTAGGTCTGGACCTGTACGCTTAGAACCCCATAGGAATGGGTGCTCATATACACTTTCACCAGCAACAGAGTAGTGACCATAACGCTCTGTTTCAGAACGGAATGGGCGGACCATTTGGCTGTGGCACACATTACAACCTTCACGGATGTAGATATCACGACCTTCAAGCTCTAGAGCTGTATATGGTCGGAGGTTATCCACTGGCTCAGTTGTTTGTTTTTGGAAAATGAGCGGGGTGATCTCTACAAGTGCACCCAAGCTGATTGCAAAAACAATAAGAATCGCTAGCAAACCGACATTGCGTTCAACAATTTCGTGGCGATTGTTAGAATTAGAACTCATTCTTTAAATCTCCTTATGCCGGCTGTGGGATAGCTTTTAGGCTATCTTTTGGCGCTGTGACAGTCTTATACGTGTTGTACGCCATTAAGAACATACCAGTTAGGAAGATGAAACCACCTAGGAAACGTACGAAGTAGAACGGGTAAGATGCCTGTACAGATTCAACGAAGCTGTAAGTTAACGTACCGTCAGAGTTTACCGCACGCCACATTAGACCTTGCATTACGCCAGAAATCCACATTGCAACGATGTATAGAACCGTACCGATAGTTGCCAACCAGAAGTGCGCGTTGATCATGCTCACAGAGTACATACGCTCTTGACCAAACAGGCGAGGAACTAGGTGGTATACAGAACCGATAGAAACCATTGCAACCCAACCAAGTGCACCAGAGTGTACGTGGCCGATAGTCCAGTCAGTGTAGTGAGACAGTGCGTTAACTGTCTTAATTGACATCATTGGACCTTCAAACGTAGACATACCGTAGAACGATAGAGATACGATTAGGAAACGAAGAATTGGGTCATAACGAAGTTTGTGCCAAGCGCCAGACAGCGTCATGATACCATTGATCATACCACCCCAAGAAGGTGCGAATAGCACCAGAGACATCACCATACCAATAGACTGCGTCCAATCAGGAAGCGCTGTGTAGTGTAAGTGGTGAGGGCCTGCCCAAATGTATAGAGATACAAGCGCCCAGAAGTGAACGATAGATAGACGGTAAGAATAAACAGGACGTTCAGCTTGCTTAGGAACAAAGTAGTACATCATACCAAGGAAACCCGCAGTGAGTAGGAAGCCTACTGCGTTATGTCCGTACCACCATTGAACCATTGCATCCACAGCACCAGAGTAAATCGAGTAAGATTTGCCCATGGAGACAGGGATCGCCATGCTGTTAACGATATGAAGAACCGCTACTGTAATGATGAAGGCTCCGAAGAACCAGTTCGCTACGTAGATGTGAGATGTATTACGCTTGATCAATGTCCCGAAGAACACGATAGCATAAGATACCCAAACCACTGCGATAGCGATGTCGATCGGCCATTCCAGTTCCGCATACTCCTTACCAGAGGTCATACCTAACGGTAGAGTAATTGCTGCGGCTAAAATGATTGCTTGCCATCCCCAGAAGGTGAAGGCAACAAGAGGGCCACCAAATAAACGAGTTTGACAGGTACGCTGTACAACGTAGTAAGACGTTGCGAACAGAGCACTTGTACCAAACGCAAAAATAACCGCATTAGTATGCAGAGGACGTAAACGACTGTACGTCAACCACGGCGTATCAAAGTTTAGCTGTGGCCAAACTAATTGAGCGGCAATCAAAACACCAACGCCCATACCGACAATACCCCATAGAATAGTTACTAAGGTGAATTGACGGACGACCGTATAGTTGTAGTTTTGTTCAAGCTGCTTTTCTTGGCTCATTTGCATGCTTCCAATTTCTAATTAACTACACTTTACTTCCAACACGACACATGTCGTAATGCCACCCAAACCATTAAAGAAAATGACGCCGAAACAGTCGGTTAAACTTTCTTGCCGATTTTTAAAAAAAGTGGCATTTTCAGCCGCCAACTATACTGCATTTAACAATTCAATGACAGGGTAGTAACCTTACGGCTGGTCAGGTTTTGACCTTTTATTTTAAAACTTTGAAGTTTGTTACACGGAGAACTCTACCGAATGGCAGCCGAAAAACTGACACGCTCCCGTTTTGCTCAAATAATCATCATGTTAAGCCTTTTAATTACAGCGTTTATTTGGCGAACACTCACTTATAATGAACAGAGAAATGTCGATTGTGAGTTGAAACCAAGTTGTACTTTTAATGTTAAAAACAGTTCTATCAATGCGTCTCTGGAAGGCTCAAAAGTGATTGTCGAACAGCCTGTCGGAAATTGGCGGCTGAGTAGTGATAATTCACAGCTGAAAATCGAAAATAAAGATGACAATTGGGAGATCGAACTCCCATCGAAAGAGGATTTTGAACTCACTCTTCAAGATCTCGAAGAGGCTCAAATTATTGGTATCAAGTTCCGACTTTAGGTTTAGAAAACCCAGCATGCCAGAGCTATCACTTAAGAGTTGAAGTGATGGCCATTTACCTGCTGAGTTATTTGTGGAGGTAAATGGCCGTTGATTAAGTGGTCAGATTATTACTCGTTCTGCTTACTTTCCTTATCCCTTTCTTCATAGGTCACACTCGCCGGTTGGTTAGAGTGAAAAACAATTTTGAGATTCTGTGTAGCATTATATGGAATAGTTATCTGTGTTGAATCACTTTCATAGTTTACATCTAGAGTATTAACGAAAGATTGAACGGAATGAGTCTCTCTTAGAGGTAATATTAATGAGACGATTTTGAACGATTCACCTGCTTTAAGGTTTTTTGAAGCACTAAACCATTCCCTATTCTCAGGATCCCATCGGTTTTCTGTCGATCTTATGTCAATATCTTCAGCTGAGCTATCGAAGAATATCAAAGTGTCATTGTACTGCAGCTCTCCTGTAGGCAAAGGGGTTGGTAACATTTTCAGTCCACCTCTAAGAAGAACCCAGTTATCTCCCTCAAGCGATTTAAACTGTGGCAATACCTGATAAATAGCCCCGCCTTTATGCTCTCCAGAGTAAGTTGTGGTAGGGGAAAGTGTGTCTAAAACGACAAGAGCGCCGTTGTGGAGAAGGACAGTTTCCCGCTGAGTTGTGACTCCAGGGTACTGGTACTTATGGTATTTCACTATGCCATAAGCGGCATCTTCAGACAGTTGCTGAGTATTGTAATGCTCTAATTCGTAATCAAATGATGGGCTGTACCCCATAACTTCATCAAATTGATCGGTACTGCCAGATGCAGCAACTTCCTTGGAAGGGTAAGGCGCTTCTGGGTAGTCGTATTGAGCTGGATTAATATAGATCCCACTTGTTTTATTGGCTTCTGACCATCGTTTCAAACGAGTGACAGTATGTGCACCATTGAAGTTATGATTATCAATACCGGAGCGGTGATCAGCGGCGGCCTTATGTTGTGTATAACTCAAGTCCATCAACATGTATGGGGCTCTTGGGTGATGCCCAGTCGATAGAATTAACTTATCTTGTACATCGACATAGTTACTGTCTCCTCGACCTAATAGTAACCCGTTATACTCGCAGCATGAGGTAATACGAGGCGTCGTTCGAGAGAGTAAGTCGCCAGAGTTTGGTTTTGCTAGCTCAATATCGAAGGCATCAATACCCAGTGGCCAAAGGTCGGGGACATATTCTTTCCCTGTAAATGGTCCATGATCTTGATACATAAAGGCTTGATATTTTCTCGCCATGTATAAGTAGTGAGGGTGACGCCATAGCCGATAGCCCATTTTTAAAACCCATGGGAGGTTATCACCCGCTGATATTTTGATCTGACCAGAAGAAATGCTTTCCATCGATTTCCCCCATTTCGCAGACTGTCCACTAGGCATAATGGTTCTCGACATACGATCCATCATTCTTAACAAGTGTTCAGATTGAATAACATCGCTTTCTAAGCCGTGCCTTAATGCTATATTCAGAATGATCTGAAACCCGGTATTAACATCGTAATGGGGAGAGTTATCGCCATCATAAGATGTTTGGGTCACGTTCTGCCAAAAAGCAGAGAACGCTTCTTTCATCTTGGGGAATAGGGGGGAGTTTTTATAGAGCAAACTCACCGTAGAGGCGACATCCATAGCAAAGACTTCTTTGTTGTAGCCTGTTGTGTAATAAGGACCGTCGTAATAGGGACCTAAGCCTTCTAAATTTTGGTTTACAAAGTCCTCAAAACGAGCTTTAAAAGCGGTAGCTTCCTCAGTATTGCTATGGAAGGCATCTAGCCTATCTAGTGCCCAAGCGTAGTCCATATAACGTCGGATTGGCGTTACCTGCCTTAGATCGTTAACTTGTCCGTCGCTATCTTCGATTACCTGTGCAGCAATTAACCGGGCTTTCTCTGCTTCTGCATAAAAACGATTGACGGCGTAGTCACGCCAGTGAGGAAAGAACTTCTCATCCGTGATCAAGGTGATCATGCTACGGAGTGCGGCTTTGGAATCATCCTGATTGTTATTTAGGGCTATGAGGTCATCAATAACCTGCTCACTATTACCGGATTTATCCTGCTCAAAAAGATAAGCAATATAATCATCTCGTACAGTTTTCAGTTGATGCTCACGAGACAATATTTCTTCGTCACTCTCAAAGTGGGGCACATAGTCCATAGGGTATAGATAAGCGTTATGGCTAGGCGCTTGCTCTGGTGAGTTGGCTAATTCGTCAAGTTGATTACCATCACCATCTTTTGGTGTTTCAGCAACATCGAGGCTGTGATCTAAACTGAATACAAAACGATCAATAGCGAACCCCTTTTCTCGGTCACTGATTGAAAAAATTAGGGGTTTTCCTACTTGTTGTTCAGAAACAACGAAATTAGTGTCTATTTGGAACCAAAAAAACTTTCCTTCAGAAGGGTTAGTTTGGGGATGAGACTCTTTAGTACTATCTTGGGATTGCCGGCTCCCATCACGTAGTAATTCTTCAGAATCAAAAGCTTTAGCGTAGAAGAATGAATCTTCATTTCCGTAAGATGATCCGTCACCAATTTCAAACATTGAACGTCGATAGTAGAGTCGGTAAGTGCCTAGTGTGTTAAAAACAACCTGATATTGAACGGTTGATTGCTGCATTGGCAGCTGGTAACGAAAATCAGCAAGCAGAGCGCGATCTTGTGAGGGTGGATAACTTGAGTCTGCGGGTAAAACAGACGTCCCAAAATCTGAGGTAAATTCGTTGATTCCTACTACATTGAACCCGTCGTTTTCACCATTATGGCGAATGATGTGATGGTAATCTTCGGCTTCAAATGCAATATAATTGCTCTCTGCTTCCTGATAGAAGGTAGTAGCCATAGTGAGTGACGTAAAACACATGCTCAACACACTAAGCCCCGTTGTTAATGTCTTCATCCTTTTGTCCTTTTCATCCTTTTAAGGATTTTCAGTAGTAGTTCAAAAGTAGAAGGCTTGGAAATGATTCATTATAAAATTATATTTTTTATCCAGTTCAATATGCCTAGATAATCTCAGGTTCTGACCTGATACTACACAGTAGCCATTTGACCCAAATTCAAAGACTTAAAACAAACAACACCAAAGAGAGGGAACTTGGTCTGAGAGCAGGGGGGTGGCAGCTACTCTTCATACGTTAAATGCATGCAATGACGTATTGTGTGTGCATCCAGTATGGTAGTCTTGCCAAACTAAACACCAGCATTTAATTCTAAAACGGTAAATGTGGTGGAACTTTGGCTATTGATTGGCATTAGGGAGACAGGAATGCGCTTAATTCTATGTTTGATGACAATGTTTTTGTCAGCATCAACATTTTCTCAAACGGGTATACCTAAGATGAGTGCTGAAAACGGTTATATCGAGCCGTTTAAGATATTCGACAATGTTTATTACATCGGGGATAAGTGGGTTTCTTCCTATGCGATAGATACATCAGCAGGTTTAGTGATTATTGATACCCTTGATTTTCCATACAGTAAATGGATTCCCAAAAACTTGCAGAAGTTGGTATTAGGCGATAAATCGGTGAGCTATATTATTGTAACGCATGGACATTCCGATCATGTGGGTGGGGCAGAGTTTCTGCAATCCATCTACAATTCCAAAGTGATCATGACAGAAAAGGGCTTAGAGCTAACTAAAAAGCAATCGGCAAAGAGTAAAGGTGAGAATAAATTCATGCCACCGAAAGTCTTTAAATTTGCCGAAGATGAATCTGAAGTTTTGTTAGGAGACACAAAATTTAAGTTTTACATCACCCCAGGGCATACCGAAGGTGACTTGTCGATTGATTTCTTAGTTAAAGATAACGGAAGCGAGTATCGCGCTTTTGTCGTTGGTGGGCATGGCGTCAATTTCCAAAATCCTGCTCTCGTTAAGCAATACTTCGCTAGCATGAAAAGAATCAAAAAAATTGCCAAGAGCAGCCCAATAGTAACGGTTAACTTGTCTAATCACCCTCATAAAAACAACCTGTTTGCCAATCGAGACAGAATGAGAGAAGGGAGCACCAATAACCCTTTTATCAGCAAAGATAACTTTTTCAACTTTGTTGACCAACAAGTAGACTTAGCTACAAAGGAACAACAGAAAGCGAGCAAACCAAAAGTTAACTGAGAATTATCCCATTGAAACTAGGACAATTTCTGATGATTCAATCTTAAAATACAGGCTTGGAGAAAGATGGATCCGCTAACGCAGGGGTTAATTGGGGCTGCTTTGCCTCAGTCAGTATGCAATAAAAAGCACTTACTTGTTGCCGGTGGTTTAGGCCTGCTTGCAGGAATGTCACCAGATTTGGATGTGCTGATTCGCTCCTCTAACGACCCATTATTGTTTCTGGAGTACCATCGACAGTTTACTCATTCACTTTTCTTTATCCCTTTCGGTAGCTTGCTTTGTGCTTTGGTCTTGCATTGGCTCTTAGCTAGAAAGTGTGGGCTAGCGTTTGGTCAAAGTTGGTTATATTGCGCACTTGGCTATAGTACCCATGCGTTGCTTGATGCCTGTACGTCCTATGGCACTCAGTTGCTTTGGCCTTTTACTCAAGAGCGGTATGCATGGAACATGGTGTCTGTGGTCGACCCCATTTTTACTTTTCCGATCTTGATATGCCTTGCCGTTACGTTTCGAAAGCGAACACCTTGGGGAGCAAGGATTGCTTTGCTATGGGGTTTGACCTATCTATCTTTGGGCATCATACAAAAAGAAAGAGCTTACAACGAAGGCTTGCAATTGGCTCAGGAGCGAAATCATTCTCCAAACCGAATAGAGGTGAAACCGAGCTTTGCTAATATACTGGTGTGGAAAGTGATTTATGAAACAGACGGACACTATCACGTAGACGCCATTAGGCTAGGTAGCTCGACCAAAATTTACAGCGGGGAATCAATTGCCAAGTTAGATATTAATAGAGATCTTCCATGGCTCAAACAGAATTCACAACAGGCTAAAGATATTGAACGCTTTCGCCGCTTTTCAAACGGTTATCTAGCTCTACATCCAAATGAAAAATTGAGTGTTATTGATGTCCGCTATTCCATGATCCCTAACAAGTTTGACCCAATGTGGAGTATCAAGCTTTCACCTTCTTTAGCCCCAGAACAGCATGCTCGATATGTTACAAACAGAGAGCATTTCACGACAAAGAGGCAAGATTTTTGGGAGATATTGCTCGGTCTCGGAGGTGGTGCTAGTGAATAACAAATCCTTTGTGTTGTCAGCTCTGTGGCGGAGCAGTAAAGCACCCAATAATACATTTTGTTACGGTAAAGAATTTCAGGACATTCATACCAATACACTCTATGCTTTCTTTAATTAGGTAAAAAAGGAAAGCGTATGAATCACTTTACTCGCAGACTTTGTTTATTTTTGGCAGCCGCCTCCATGTCTCTTTCCGTTTGGGCCTCAACGACTCTTAGACTGGCATACTCGGATGTCGAATCTTATCCATTTCAGATGGGGAATGGGGCTAGTGTCGCTAATCCTCCAGGACTAGCATTGGATGTAATCAATCATGTTGCATTACAATTGGACTTGAACATTGAATATGTACGCCTACCTGGGAAGCGAGTTCTACAAGATATAGGGGCGGCAAAAGTCGATGGGGGTTTCATCTTTTCTTTCAATACACAGCGTGCACAATATGCCAGTTATCCAATGAGTGATAACAAGCCTGATGCCAGTAAGCGTATTGCAACCATAGGCTACTATTTTTATACATTGCAAAATCATACCTTGGAATGGGATGGACAAAGCTTAGCGGATACAGATCAAAAAGTCGGTGCCCACCTAGGCTTTTCTATCGTCAGAGAGTTAAAGAAAAAGCAATTGAAAGTACATGAAGTAAAAACAACGGAGCAATTGTTTACCATGCTTCAATTAGAACGTTTATCGGCAATTGCTGTACAAGATAAAATGGCACAACAGTTTTTGAGTAGCCAAAAGATGAACAACATTAAACAAATTGAACCGGCAATCACAACCAAAAATTATTACTTGGTATTGAGTCATCAATTTGTTGAAAAAAATCCAGAACTTGCAGAAAAAATATGGGAAGCGATTGAAGCATCTAGAGATGAAGTGTTCTTAAAACAGAAGGATAAATATATTGATTGATCTGTCATTAGTTGCAGTGTCACTTTTGATTTTGCAAGTAAAGGACTAACGTTAAGCGTATTCAAACAGTAACTGGCTTTGGTCCTGTTTGGCTATTAGATCTCGGATTTCCTGAACAAAGTAGTAATGTTTCTCATAGAATTTATCACCTAGCAACAATGTATGCGGTACGATGTCCACGACTAATTCGAGTCGTGAACTTGGCAATAAAAAGTGGGCAGTATCTTGTCTTAGACTGACTAGCAAGTCACCAAGTTTTTTTAGTTCAGCCAAAATGACATTTTGTGCCAACCCTTTTTTGTGCAAATGGGTTTCCCAAAACCAGATGATCAAATGATCTTCACAAGCAATCGCCTTACTGTCTGGAAGAGGTATGGTTTCCATGGATGCAACCTTATATTTGTGTTTTTACTCACGGAGTGAGCTTTAATGCATAAGCAATAATAGCAAACCTTATCAAAATAATTGAATATCAAAAAGTAATGCTTACACAGTTTTACATTACAGATATGAGAAATCGCCAAAATTCCACGTTATGAGCTAACTTTTACAGTACAAGTAAAATTATTAGTTTTGTAAGGGAACAAACCGATATGATTGGTTTTGTTAGAAACGTAATAACTCTCAGCCTACTACTGTGTACTATCAGCATATCCGAAGCCAAACTTCGCTTTGCCGTTGTACCCAAAGAAGAGCTCAACCCATTCTTTGATGCCAGTAGGGAAGGTTGCATGGCTGCGGCCAAAGAGTTAGAGAATGTGGAGTGTATTTATCGAGGTCCCAAATCGGTTGATGTGCGAAAGCAAGATAAGATAATTGCTGAATTGTTAGATGAGGGAATAGATGGCATTGCCATCGCTGTATCTCAGTCGGAGTTTATGCTTGAAAATAGTATGAAACAAGCAAAGGAGTTCGGTGTACCAGTAATCACTTATGACGCAGACTTCGCACAAGAAACCCTAGCTAGTTATCCAGAATTAAGAGCTGCTTATATAGGCACTAATGATTATGACTTAGGAGAGGCGTTAGGTGAGCAACTGAAATCTCAACTCCCTAATGGTGGTACAGTGATCATTCAAAGTGGACGTCCAGATTCACCAAATTTAAACCTAAGAGTGATGGGAGTACGCTCAGCGCTATCAGGAAAGCAGTACTTAACGCCTCCAGGTGAACGCTTGAAAGGCGAAAATGGCTGGACAGAGTTCAGCCAACCCCTATACAATTTTGGTCAATTTCATAGAGCATTAGAAGACCTCAAGAACGTACTCAATTCCTATCAAGAAAGAAAGATTCATGCAATTGTGGCAGTAGGAGGCTGGACTCAGTTTCTAGAAGAGTATAGAGATGTTGTTGCACCTCACAAAGATGCCATACTAAACAAAGAAATCATTATAATCACGGCTGACACTGCTCAAGAGCAATTGGAATACCTAAAAGATAATTTAGCACACGCTAATATAGGTCAAAACCCTTATGAAATGGGTAGGCAAGCCATCTTAACTCTCTATAAGCTTGCCAATGAGCAGCCAGTAGAGGAGGTGATGTATATCCCGATGACTTACTGTACCCCCGAGAATTATCAGAGCTGCACTAAGCACTAACAAGAAAAATAAGACCACCCAATGTTGGGCGGTCTGATATAACCCCTATATCTAATGCTAAGTGTCTAAGATGTTTCTTACTGTTAATCATCGCTGCTAAGATGGAATGGAAGCAGCAGCAGGGCAATGGTGAGCCCATAGAAAAGTGGAAGAAGCGCAACGCTTAGCCCCACAAATATTGCTTCCGTATCTCCAAAAGCATTGCCAAAGGTTTGGATAACACCAATCAGGACACCCAATAAACTGCTGACTCCCGCTGTATAGATTGCGCATCGAATCGCTATCACACGAGAGTTTAGATAACCCACAGCCGCAGAAAATAGGGTAGGAACCACAACAATCAAGAAGCTGGTTAGATCAATAAACTGGATTGGATCACCTAATGACGCCACGTCGTTAACGATAAAGATAGTTGCCAAAACAAAGGCAATTTTTACTCCCCACTTAATCATATTTACCACCAATATCCATACATAATGGTGTTTGGATCTCGAGGTAACTTCAGCATTGAATCTCTGTCCTGCATATAACGTCTAACAAAGTTTCTTTGTTTAGCACCGGATGAAGGAAGCTCACTGATGGCCGAAATTAACCGTTTAACTTGCGGATCGGTAATAGGAGTGCCTCTTTCTAAAGCCTCACGTAATTCAGGTACAAGGACTTTGTACAATTTATTGGCATCTTGTTTGCCAGATACACGGCCGTAAATGTGTTCTGCCGCTGACGTAAGAAGTGAAGTAGTCATGACAACCTCTATTTTATAAATAGTTCTTCTAAGTAAATGATAAGCAAGAACTATATCAAATGTTCAGAGGCGATATAGAGGTTTGTGTGAACAAAGTGTGTGCTTGGTTTCATAAATGAGGGATTTAGCCCAACTTAGCAAATTAGGCTGAATGATTTATTACCTTTCTTTGAGACTGCACTTAGGGCTGCGTCCTTCAAACCAATCGTGGTGTGAGCCATCAATCTGAACCAGTTATCCTAAACAATCACGGCGATAACAAGGTTGGTAAACGCGAGGCTGACGTTGTGAGTGTAGCACCCAGAGACCATCGGCGATCAGCCATTGGCGCAAGGTCTTTCTAATAACTTTTCTTGCGCTAATGTCGGGCCGAAATCCGCATAATGCTTGCGAACCAGGGCCAAGATAGTTTGACGATAATCACTGGGGGTACAATTATTACTAGGCTTACCGCGGGTACCGTGCACCAAACTGGCAACTCCAGACTGTCGTAGATGGCTCAAGTGCTTTGCTAGAGATTTCATGCGAGCAAGACAGAAGAACAACAGCAACACTCATAAAATTGGCTAGAAGCTTATCTCGTATACAAAAAACTATGTATAGAGCTAAGGCAATTACTTTTACAATGTATAATTGAAGTTTTTTGTTAGGGGTATTTGGATACATGAAAAAGTTTTCTATTAGTTATTTCTGGTTCAGCCAACGCATTTTTACAGGACTTCAACAACTTATACGTTGACCGTATAGTGATAGAGAAAGGTGCGGGACTATCAAATAAAATGGGAGTCGATGAGCTCCCTTTTTTGGAGATTTGCTACGGATAGAGAGTTTAAATGAAAGCCCTTTAGTCAGATATTCCGATAAAAGCCAGTTCATTTGAATGAGGCTTGGGATTACTCGTGTTTACTGCAACATTTACTTTTTTACCTGTGGTTTTGGCGGTGAGTGCAACAGACAAAAAACCACTCATAGCTCTACTATCTATATCTGTGTGAGTCCAATTTTTGCCGCCACATTCGTTTTTATACTGTATGACTAAACTATTTTGCCAGTATAAGCTGTCGTCTCTTTTCCCTTGTACATATACCTGAACAATTTCCGAGTTATCACAGGTTACAACTTCAGCGTTTACAACCACTGGCATAGATAGCAAGAGCGACAAAAAAATTAGTTTTCTAAACATTAAAGAGCTCCAACAAAATCAACGGCGAATAGACAGGAAAACTACGATGTGAAACACCGAGTAGACTTTTTAGTTTTCCATCGTGAATTGTACATGCCATAACAGTCAGTTATCAACAGAAGCAATCTCATAATGCGCATAAACAAAAGGAATTATTTGTTGTGAGAAGAACGATGATGGGCAACAGTTGAGTTATGTTGTTCATACTATCACCCTAAGTCCGCACTAATCCCACTGCCAAAGTTTCCGAGGTCATCAAAAAATGACATAGACGCCCCCTTAGCTATTCACTAGGGCAGGGCGCACCACGTTCACCGATTCGACAATGATAGGAATGGTCCCGCACGGCTCACTGGTCTTCACCGTGAACTTCAGCTCGTGTTGGTGTACGGTAGGCATCAGCTCATCCAGGTAGTAGCCGCGCATAATCGGATCGAAATGGTAGAAGCCCGATTGCCAGAAACGGCGGTTACGCTTGGCGCGCATGGCATCGACTACGGCTGTCGAGTCGTACTCACGGATGTAGTCGCGAGAGAGTTCCACGCTCTTTATCTTGTCGCTGACAAAGTGCATACGGCATACATGCAAAAGCGGGCCTGAGACCAGGTCTAAGAACTCGTTCTCGGTCGCCGTGGCTTGCATGGTTTGTTTCTTGATTTGCGGCACGACAATGCGCGCGGCTTGTGCCGGTGAGACAGAGGCGTGGCCTTTGAGCTGTACCGCTGGCGAGTTCTCCGGTGCTGGCGCGATTTCCACCTCCAGAAGAATGTTGTCGCCTTTCTCCGTGACCAGAGCGGTGTAGCGCATCCCGTTTTTGGTCTTGGCCGTGATGTCCGCCAGTGGGATTTGATAGAAACCATCTGCCTTTGTAGGCTTCAAGCATCTTCATCAGCTTGCCGTCTAGGACGACAATCTCATCGCCGTTTAAGGTGATGGTTACTCGAGTGATTTGCTCGGGCAGCAAATTGGTTTCCGGGAAGATTTCTTCATAGGTCGGGCCGGTCGGCAGCACCAAAGAGGCTTTTTCGCCGTAACCCGCGCCGGTGAAGGAGTTCAGTTTCATTACAGAAATCATGCGTGCTCCTTAATCGCCGATTGCGTCTTCAACGGCATCAACGTTGTTCGATGCCCAGACCACGCCCGCCGCGACGACGCACGCCACAAGGCCAATCACCATCACGTTTTTCGCGTTCACTTTAATCATGTGTTCTCCAAAAAATACCGCTCGTTAGTGAGCGGTATTAGTGGTAACGCGATAAGTGCCTTGGATGCCTCACGCGGATATGGCTTAGATGTGCCTTAAGCGTGATGGCTTTCACACATCACCAGCGGATTTTGCCTTTTTCGACCTCGACACCGACCTGGCAGAAATACTCAAAACGCTGCAATTTTCCCTGCTCTAAGGCACATATGCCGGTGAGGTCTTCCAGGTATCGACGGCTCTTAGGCGTCTTGGTCAGCATCACATAGCCATATTCGCAGTTATCGATGATGGTCTTTGGCACTTCCTGGCCACGTTGGAAAAGGTTAATGGTGTGGATGTTGTAGGAGCGTCCCAGGCGAAGCAGTTTTCCGTGGTAGCCGGTCGCTTTGCCAGCGCCGGTCGAGTTCTCCGCGACTTCTTTTTTAATCGAGGTGGTAGAAGGGCAGTTTGACTCAAGGGAAAGGCCATTTAGTAAGGTGGAACATTATCAATCTGACTGGCGTAATGACGATAACTTAGGTCCACTTTATGTCATAGATGAGGCGCATTTGAGTTTGCCTCGTCAGGTTCCCTCCAATGTCACTCAGCAAGGCTTCGGGGTTCTGGAGGGTTTCAATTTTTATGTGGCCGGATGGTCTAAGCAGCTAGCATCCAGTCGCGGCAAGCTTGACCCTGATATGAGTTTCTTTCGTGTCTATGTCGATGTTTATCTGGATGAAGTTTACCAATTCACATTGAAGCATACCGATTTGCTTAAGCTGGGTTATGACTTTAGTCAGATGTCAGAGTGTGTGTTCAAGCTGCACTATATGGACAATTCCAGACTGGTAACTTGCAAGCATAGAGAGGAAGAACGCGAACAGGAAGCTGAACCATTATTGCCGATTCCTGATGTTATCTAAAACCTAGGCTCGATTTTTGTTCCTACATGCTCGCATGTAGGATAAAAATGAGCAGACAAGCGGGAACGGAGCTGGAACGGAGCTGGAACGGAGCTGGAACGGAGCTGGAACGGCCGCAAGATTCGAATCCGCGCGTTCAGCACCACGAATCATCTCTAATAGTACAATCCATTAGTGCGTATTATGTATATTATGTTAAATTAAATGCTAATCTACGTGAAATCTGACTCTTTTATTGCCATTACTCCTCTCTTTTTGAAATCCATTCAACATAATTGGATTTACCATAAAATACCTAATATACAACTTAACCATCTATCGATGATTAAGTTGTATATTACGAATCTTCTTAAATTCATTGCTTGATGTGGTCACGCGCAAAACTGTTTAACTCGGAAATGGATCGGATGACGTGTAGAGATTTGTTTGTCGAAATGGATTCTAACCTATGCATGAACTTGTCATTCCAAAACTTTGGGCTGAGTTTTAGGAATCGATAACTTTGGACTGTGCCATTCCAGACTGAGCTTCCATCAGGCCAACCTTCTGGTTTAACTATTAATCCTTTTAAAAGCCGCTTGGTGACTAGCCAATAACTCGTGATGTACGGAAGATCGATGTAAACCAAGGTGTCAGCTTCATCTAGTCTCTGGTTGAACGACTCTATTGGTCCAAGTCCGTCGATTATCCAACTTTCGGTTTCGAGGATATTGTTATGGGCTTCTTTGAACGTTTCTGCATCAATCTGCTCACCATTTTTCTTGTAGACGATCGAATCAAGTTGATGCAATTCAATGCCTGTCTCGCGTGCCAATTGTTTGCTCAGCGTTGATTTTCCGCTTCCTGGCTTGCCGAAAACTGCGATTTTCTTCATGTTACCTCCTTATTGTAGGACTGATCCCACGAGGCAGATACAGAAAACCCACCTCGATTCGGTGGGTTTTAAAAATCTAACGCGTACTGCTTCCCACCATTCCTATGGAATGGTGATAATTCGGTTTGAGTGGCGCTTAAGATCTCTATTCATACTTTCATCCTCGTATACACTCTGAGCAATGTCAATGTGTTCGTTATTCAAAAATTAAGCTTTGTCTAAAGGTCCAAAACTACTTTGATACAAGCCCGAGAAGGTTTCTAATATTAGGCTTTGCTCGCTACACATTGCTTTATATGATGAAGCGTAAGCCCCCTCTGCTATTTTTCTAAGTAACTTGGCGCCATCACAAGGGGTATATAAATTATTTGAACATTCGACTAACTCTTTTGCAGAGGAATGGTAGTCTGTCTTTAGACCGCTTTCTTGAGGAAGAATGACATAGTTGACACCAAACTCTTGAGCTATTGATATTGAACCTTTTCCTTCAGCTAAAACCAGGTTAACTTTCTTTATCAGGAAGTTATTTACACTAGCCGGCAATCTACCTACTGTTACAAATAGAGCCTTATTTGAAGGGCTGTTGAGAGTTTCAATCAGATCAGGGCTATCAATAGAGATAGAATCGTAAGAGCCCAAATCAGGGATGTGTTTATCTCCCACAACAAGTACAACGGCTTTCTTACTCAAGTTTTCGAATGCGTAGTGTTGTGTTTCAATCAGATCTTGACGATGTTCTGCTGGTACCTGATGGTAACCATAGTTGTAAACGAGGTAGAATTGATCGTTATTTAGTATCGAGTTAAGTCCATGCTGGATAGCTTGAGGTAACTCAGACTCTTTTATCGCATTGTCGGAAATCAGTGTTCGATAAATTGCGTTGTCATCTATGCCACACGGGTAGTCTTTTTCTTTGCCATTTTCATAGATTGTACGTTTATCGGGCTTGTGATCCTTATCCCTCATGTGTACCTCAATAATCTCACCGGAATCATATTCTGCAACCTGTGCATAAGAATCCCTCGCACCAGACAATAACAGGGTTTTACCTTGATGAGTTCTTTTATCGATAAGCCTTTCAAAGTCAAACGACTGCTGTTCCCAGTCAGGGCAAAGCTTTTTAAACTTATCTTGTGCGGTATCTTTACCTTCTTGAGTGAGAACGAAAGTAAAAGTGCCTTCAAGTGGGTATTCCGAATAGTTTTCAAACAACCCGGTTTTTTCTGGGCCGTGAGTATCATCGGACATTGTGTAAACTACCGCTTGACCCTCGCTAAACGCAGTTAGCGCCTCACCTAGTTCAGACGCATTGGTTGGACAACCTTCAATGTTAGATGCGAGCTTAAGTACGGTTTGATTTTTTGCGTTTCTCTCGACTATGGCCCCTTCACCACCAAACTCTTGATAGAACGATTTTAGCTGACTATCTATTTTGTAGTCGTCTTTCCATTTAGCTTTGAAGCTCACAGTCTGAGTAAAGCCTGTACTTTCCTCGTCATCGTCCGTGAGGATTATAAATCTTGGTGGCTGATTGAAGTAACTTTTGAATTCGTTAATGGCTCTAAGGTTAATTCCTTGCTCACCAAAGTTAGGGGAGTTTGGAAAAAAGAAAATAAAGTTGTCAAACTTTGTACAGTATTGGCGTAGCTGTTCCTCTTTCGAGACTGGGAGGATCAATACAGGAACATTGTCAGGAATAGAATGACTCTGCATGACATTAACCATGGTTTCACTGAGCTGATGTTGTTTGAATTGACCCCATATATCGCCAAATGGGTGAACGGCTTTAAACTGCTTTAAAGGGGGCCATACTTCAGCGCCCTGCTCTGTTTCAGCTCGTTTCTCTAATGCTGACGTTCTTGCGGCAACGATGTCGTCCATTTCCAGTTTAAGTGCGCGTTCGTCGAGCCATTGATTGGTCACTGCATTTAGCTGATCTTGGCTAAGTTTTTCCAAGCGATACAGAAAATGCTGATCGGGTACAGGGGTACCTTCTCGTTTGTATGGAAGCAAAACACTCGTTAATTGGTTTTTAGATAACAGCTCGTCATCCAGCTTTGACGCATCAGACAAGGTTGCCTGAAATATTGAAAGCCCTTCTCCAGCTATACGATACTCACGGCTTAGCTTTCCACTAACAAAGTGATAAAAGTAGCCCTTTGTCGGAAATGCCAATTTACTCTCGTGTGCTTTGATTGCTAACTTTACCGGTATAAATTCGGCGTTAATGTGTTTGGTTCCTTTGGGTTTGGGTATAACGTCGAAGCAAGTCGTATGATGTTTGGCGAAGAGTTCATGGTGGAGCACCTTTTCTTCACTTTGAAAGCAATGAGCGGTCAGAACGCTTGTTTTCTCATGTGCCTCCTCTTTTGACCATTGTGACACTGGCGTTTCAGCCTCAGTGCGGCCCAATGACCATTGGCCAGCCTGGAGAAAATTAAGTTCCTCTTTCGTGCAATGGATTTTTACATTGATTTCATATTCTGGTTCGGGATCGGGTGTCTCTTGTACAGGTTGTTGAGGTTGGACATTAGCGCCATCTTGTTCTTCTTCAACTGGGGCGTACCCCGCTCTCACGACTTTCTTATTATTCTCGTAATACATGCTAATTAGCCTATGATGTTGTGGTTATTTATTGTTGTAATATTTCTTTTATCAGGCGCTTAACGGCCTTGCTTAATTAAACTGAGTTAAATGCCAGTACTTCTGATTTCTCGTAGTTCGTCTCTTAGTCTCAATTGATTGTTGCACTTGGCAAGTTCTTTAAGGTGGGTGATCTTCACTTGATAAACCGGCATGCGCTCTGCAGTGATCTTAGAACAGATTGCCCCGAGTTCTGAGTTAGCTAACTTCATGAGCTCAGAACGCATAGGGCCTTTACAGAATTTCTTGATGGTGTTTTTGAGGACAACTAACTCGCCAGTCGCGATTTGTTGAGGTGAGCTTTTAGCAATAATTGCGGCTGCTTCATTTTCCATATTTGTCTCCCTGACAATAGGTTTAAAGAAGCCTTATTCTCATATCAAAATAATTGAATATAAAATGAAAAAGTCTAAAAAGAAGTAATGATGTCGCCAACCCTATATATAGCCAGCGTTTATAACCAATTTGAAGTTTATCTAAATGGCTCACTCACGCTGGCTTTGAACCGCTTTATGTGATCTTGGTTACGGTATTAATTGAGTAATGATAAAAGTAACAGATTTTCAGTATGTTATTGATGCTTCACTGTGTAACCAACTAGAGTCATTGCACCACTTCTCTGCCACAATTCATAATTTCTGATATTCCTCAATACACTTTATAAATCTCATCTACTTTCCAATATATGCATTCAATTACTTATTGATGAGAGCTATGGAAAGACGTACTTTTTTAAAGGGATTAGCGGGTGTTACTCTCGTGCCTGGGCAGCTGTTTGCTTCACCGACTGTGAATCACTCACTTTTCCCAGAGTCTATAATGCAAGCTGACTTCACGCCCTCTTCGGGCAACCTAAATCTGCTTTACGGGCAATTACCCGATGACATCATGGGCCATGTGTTCTTTGCTGAAGGCATTCCACTCGAGCGGGATCATCTTAGCCCGAGTGGTCGTGGTGCACTGACCCGCTTGGATTTCTCCCTTGGGCAAGTGTCGTTTATGCGCAAAATGATCGACACCCCCTCTGCTATCATGCAACAGCACATCCACTATTGGCCTGATAGATTCAAATTGCTCGGTGGTATGGCGTATTACAGCCCTTCTATGGGATTTGTGAACTACTGTAATACCGCACCCAACTACCTTGGTGATAACCGGTTCGCTTTAAGTTACGAGGGCGGCGTTCCTTATGAATTTGATGCGACAACATTAGATCTTATTACGCCCATCGGTCATTACGATGAATGGCGTAGCAGTTTACCACCATGGATGGACGCACTGACGCCGGAAAAATGGCTATTTCCTCAGGTACGGACCACTGGGCACCCATACTTTGACCTCGAATCAGACGAGTGTTTTACCATCAACTATGGTGGTAACGTTTCAAATACGGGGACCAAGAATGGATTTATCAGACTCTTGAAGTGGGATAAGAAAAGCGCCCTTCAAGGTTGGGATATCGTCGGACGAGATGGCCGACCAGCATTTATCGCTGCGACTGCGCATTCACTGGGTGTCACCCGCTATCATGTTCTGATCTTTGAAACAGCGGCACAAGTTGAGCCGCTAAGAATGATTGGTATCCGTTCAGTCTACGCTCAGCAACATCGCACGCCTGTATGGGTTATCCGCAAGAAAGACCTACTCTCAAATCGTGACATTGTCACCGCCGATTACATTGAGCTTAACTTTGATACTTCAGATGTCATGTGCAATTACGATGATCATGAAAACGAAATTACGCTCTATGGGCAGTATCTGGGCGCGATGGATAAATCTGAGCCGCAATATACTCGTGATAGATTGCTCTTCGGTGGAAGAGTCAGTGATTCGCTCGCAGGTTATCCTGCCGCACCAGTGGATGTGGGTGGCCTAGTTCGCGCGCGCATTCAGGTTCAACCTGATTCCGTGCGTGAAATTACGGGTGATTTTCGTTTAATTCGTGATGACCAGCTTTTCTGGGATATGAATGATCCCGCTTACCGAGGTCATTTCCAATTCCCTGAGCAGTTTGACCATATCTACTGGGCTGCTGTGGGTTACCGAAAAGACCATGTTGTTGAGCGTGTCGCGGATGCATACGAGCAATACCCCAACCGCCTGTTTACCAATGACTCGTTACCTCAAGAAGACCAACCTTCCGCTCTCGTCCATATGGATTGCCAAAAGATGGCAGTCACCGATGCTTATCAATTTCCTGCTGACTGTGTAATGCGAACGCCTCAGTTTATGTCGAGACCCGGTAGCTACGCTCAAGATGACGGCTACGTCTTTACTGCGGTAGTTCGTAAAGAGCCAACCAACACCATTGGCAACGGTAAAGAAATCTGGATTTTTGATGCGAAAAACCTCTCTCAAGGCCCGCTTGCCATTTTAGGTCATTCCCAACTCAATTTTGCGACAACGAATCATGCGCTTTGGGTTCCAGAGATAGGGCCAAGACCGCTTGATGGATACAAAGCCAATGTTGGCGAGTTCTTCCGCAGTCGGGTTCCTCAACATCGACGTGCCGTTCGGGACGTTATCGAACAACAAATATTGCCACGATTTGGCTGATACCTAATTTCAATTTCGAGCTGATGAAGCTCAATGTCACGATGCTTTTAAATAAGGAATATTTAATGAGAATAAGAACTCTCGCGCTCGGCGCTACTTTAATATCGGCTGCATTAGGAACAGCCTTTGCTCTTCACACGAGCGAGCCCGAACGCGAAATTTCCAACTATCAAGGGACCTATACCTGTCACCCTGAAGCGATTTACGACCCTCAATCCATTGAAGGCGTTCAGGCCATCGTTAAAGATGCACTGATACGCGACAAGAAAGTGATGACGGGTAATCGTAAGTTTGCCAGCCAGATCGATGCCGCCTGCGCGGGTGATGTTCAAGTTCAACTTACGCTCAAGAATATGGATAAGATCGTCCATTTCGACGCCGTGAACAAACGTGTGACGGTTGAAGCGGGTATGAGGTTTAACGATTTAAATGACTTTCTTCGTGAACAAGGTTACGCGATCAACATGGTCACTGAGTTAGCCATCTTCACAGTCGGCGGTATGCTTGGCAGTGGAACACACGGCTCAACATTGGAAAAACCTAGCAATATGCTTGCAGACTATGTGACAGAGCTTAAAGTCGTTGATGGTCAGGGAGACGTTCGTGTGTTGAACGGCGATTTGCTCAACGCTGCTCGCGTCAACTTGGGCGTGTTAGGTGTCGTCGTTGAAGTCACGCTGGCTATCGAGGAAGCGTTTAAAGTTAAAGCAGAAGTGACAGGGTATCGTGACGATTCTGGATTGGAGGATGTTGTTCTGGACATCGCTCGCAACAACTACTCAGCCAATATAGCTTGGTTCCCTGGCCTTGGCCGCTATACCACCACCTTATACAACCCTGTTCCATTGGAGACGCAAGGTGAAGCGTATAATGCTCAGGCGGATGTGTCTGATGCAGAGGAGTTTTTCTTCGGTTTGCTATTTAATGCCGCTCACGAATTTCCGGGCACTGGATTGCAATGTCTAGCCGCCGTTGCGCGTTATAACGCCAGAGCGAAGTCTTACTTCCGCGATACTCATACTGGCAAGAAAGTGAGTGAACCTATTGGTTACTCTGATCAAATGCAGTACTTCAAATGTAAAGATCCCAACAAATGTATTTGGGACAGACTTCCTATCGCACTTCAGGAAGTGGCCATTGATATTGAGCGTTTGCCTGACTGGATCAGTGACGTACGTGAGATAGTCGCGGCTCACCCAAGAACGTGTTTCCCTCTCAATGGCATTTATTTCCGCTTTGGTAAAGCGTCTGACAGCTATATTGGTATGAGTGCTGGTCGCGAAACCGCATTTGTGGGTATTGAATACACCTTGCGTCAAGAAGGTAAAAAGGAACCGAAGAATTACTTTGTGAATCTGGAAATAGAGCAGATGTCATTGCGTAAGTATGATGCACGACCTCACTGGGGCAAAAATTCTGTTGCGATCTTCGAGGATATGCCTTCTCGATTCCCGATGTGGCCTGAGTTCTTACAGGCGAAAGCAGAGCTCGATCCTTACAATATTTTTACCAACCCTTTCTGGGAGCGCGTAAGTGGAGATATCCCTATGGATGACTATTTAACGCCAGGATGTAACGTCCGTGGGGAATGCTACTGTCAGACAGATGAGCACTGTCAGTCTGGAACGCAATGTCAGGCTGGGCTGCATTTCACCGACGCTCGTATTTGTCGCTAGCTAGTGTCAATTGGCCATAGGGAGAACTCCTTGTGGCCGATTAGCATCAATACTTATTTCCCTTTACTCATCCTCTATTGATTTAAAGGAACTCCAGACCATGAATATGAAATCGATTTTGCTTGCCGTCACAGCTTCATTTTCTCTGTTGAGTCTAACTGTGTCTGCGACTACCTTAGATGATATTCGGCCACATGTACCAAGCTCAGATAAAACTTGGGCAGAACAGTGGTTCTATAATGTTGCGGTACCGGATGTGGGTTATTTCAAAATCAGCCTCCAGAGCTATATAGCGCCTAATTTTGATGAGCCAACGCCCAAAGCATACGTTCACCTTGCTTTTACTCCACTCAATGGAAAAACCATTAAGTACGATATCTTCCGTGACGAACTCATTATGAAAGGTTTTGATGATGCGACACTTTTTCACTATGAAATCCCGGGGGTTGTCGTAGCTAATCAAGACTCGGTTGAAGTGACCTACAATGACTTCCATTTCTCGATGCGTTGGGATGGCGAGCATGCTCATTATTGGCGAGGATTAAACCCAGGGCAAACCCCATTTGGTATCATTCCAGAATTGCCCGGTGTCGGAGGCAAATGGTTTCTTTATACTGTAGGAACACCAATTCAATACAGCTTCTCTGATGGTGACGTGTCTTTGTTTGGAAGCGGCTATGCTCAGGTTGATAAAGGCTGGTATGACAAAGAATCGAGTGCAGGTATGGTTTATAGTATGGGGCTCTCCGATGATCTCTACTACATGTTCACAGGTGCTAAAATTGGAAACTCCAACATAGAGTTATGGGCTGGACGCTACATTTCAGACAACTACGACCTTATTTTCTACCCCGCCATTGGAAACCTATCGGTCAAGCGTGAATATGATTCTTGCGCTGGCTACCTAAAAGTTGAAATGAACAAACTCAGATACAAAATGGTGATGGAGGCAAAATCTGATTTAGATGATTTTTATCCTCTTGAATTTCCTTCCGTTATCATTTTTGGTGGTGAACAAAAGTACATGAAGTCTATGAAAGCGGATGTAAAATTCTCTTTGTATGACTTTGGGCAATTGGAAGAATCCATCGAAATTCCGCAAGCATTGCTTGAGTTCAGTGGTCCTTTCTATTGCGATGCCTTGTCTACAGAATAAGCAGCTGGCCTATATAACATGGTTGGAAACCCAGCCATTTTATAGGCCTTATACTTTTAACATTTTTATTAAATAACGGTTTTCTACATTAGAAAGTTTTAATTTAGAGGTGTTTGAAATATAAACCTTAACTGCACATAATTATTTTAACATTATTCCTTAAAGCCTGCCTGGTTATTATACCGAACGATAAAAAATCATAAAAATACCTGAAGTTTCTTATAAGAAACATTTGTGATCTATGTTTTGATTTTAGCTTAAAATTCCAAATTATATTTGAATTTTAATTAGAGTTATTACTTTAATTGATGCTTTAACATTATCAATATTGAGACATATAACTGAGAGCACTTTAGCAACATCTGAATGAAGAGCTATTCACTGTTATAACGATCACTTAAAAACTAATGTATACAAAAAATTTTCCTTTTTAAACAGATATTTGTATAAAAACCCATCATCTGCTCTTTTTATATTTAACTCATTTAATACTGTTTAAATTAAATAACAAAAGTGGTATTAAGATCATTAAAAGAACAAAGTCTGTATCATTTCCGAGCAAGAATGTCATAGGCCAATCATGGTTTAAACTGAATTAATGTCACACTTTGTACTAATTGATTAGTATAAGAATTCAATTAATTCACCTAAAAAATCCCTTTCCCGCAATCCATTGATCGTGGTACTAAATAAAACACGGGGATTGATTTGGAATATAGCTTGATTCCAAGAGGTATTTATTCTCGTTCAAGGATGACAACAAAATATCATGGAAAGTTAACTAACGTTTAAATTGTTATTAAGTAATAACTCTTTACGAGGATTTTTGTATGCAAAATAACAGAACTAAAGTGTTAGGGACGCTTACCCTACTCTCTTCTTTGTTTGCTGCACATGCGTTTGCTGATATTCAGATACTTGGAAGTGAAAGTGAAATTTCTCAGTCAATTACTGAGCACTATCAGCAATCAACTCAGTTTTACAACGGACACTTGGCTAAGACCGATTTACTCTACATCAATGTAGGAACCGCATCTGATGATGATATAGCACAGGCAAAATCTCATGTTGTGAAAGGTGATACAGTGGTTATCGACCTAAAACAAGTTTCCGGTGACGATGCAAAAATTGAGTTAAGCCAATCGTTAACAGGGCTTGGTAGTGACGCACCTGTAGTGGTCACTGGAATGTATCAAGGCGACAATATCATCAACTCTATTGTGGCGGACGTTCGTGACGAAAACGGTGAGCCAGTGAATAACCCATCGGCTGAATTAGAAAGCATTAAGCAATCATTGGTTCATGCACTTGATCGCCTTGGTTTTGGAGGGGAGTAACATGAAAACTTCTACTATTTTCACACTTTCCTTGCTTGCGGCTTCTGTCAACGCGTTTGCGGATGATTACGTTCCTGTTGTTGAGAAAGTCTACTACATCACCAGTTCCAAGCTGACGTGTAATTTGTATACCAGTAAAGATTTCGAAACGAAACGAGATTGGTGTAACGCGGGGGCCTCGGTTGATATTCGCGTTAACGTATCCCAAATGCGTTCGGTTCAGTCATCAACTTCACAAGGTTTTACACCTGACGCTAAGATCGTGCGCTTTACCGTTGAAGCTGATAAACCTGGCACAGGTTTCCACCTTGTCGATGATCTTCAACAGGATCACAGCTGGTTCCAAAGCTGGGCGAATCGACGTACATATATAGGTCCATTTGCAAGCAGTTACGAGCTATGGGTAAAACCAGTTTCAGGTTACGTACCAAAGAAAGTCAGCGACTTTCCTCATAACGAGAATAAGAATTACCAGCATCGTGATACACATGGCTACTCTATCGGTATTAATGGCTCTGCTGGTGCGGAGGTTGGCAAAGATGGGCCTAAAGTCAGCGCAGAAGTCAGTGGTTCATTCAGCTATAAGAATGAAAAAACATTGGTGTTTGATACCAAAGACTACCGTGTAAACAACCGTTCTTCACTCAGTGATTTTGAGGTTGCTTTTGAGCGTGAATTTGATGAATGTGAAGAGCTACGCCGTGAAGAACTAGGCTGCTACTTTACATCTGCACACTGGGGAAGCGGATGGGTATTCGATAAATCGAAATTCAACCCAATCTCTTACGCTAACTTCAAACCTAACTACGACGTCATCTACGAAGCTCCAGTCTCTCAGACAGGAACTACGGATTTTGAAATCGGTGCGAAGTTTATTGCCAAAGCACGCTATGGCGACGTTATTCCCTCGGCACTCTTCTCCGTCTATGGACCTGGCGGCTGGGCAACAACAGGTTGGTCCATTCCGCGTACAGTTCGTATAGACTGGAGTCACCCACTGTTTGAAGCTGAGGCACACGTGACCTTGCAGTCGTTAAGCAACAACGACTTGTGCCTAGACGTTTATGGTACCAACGGTGATAAAGAAGCCGAGGGTGGTCAAGTGGATGGCTGGAGCTGTCACGGAAGTTGGAACCAAACTTGGGGCCTAGATAGTAATGAGCGTTACCGCAGCCGTGTTGCACCAGACCGATGTCTGACGGTTTCTGATGATAAGAACCTAACCGTTGAGTCATGTAGCTCTAACCTTGCTCAAAAATGGTTCTGGGAAGGTGACAAGCTGATCAGTCGCTACGTCGATGGTACCAATAAACGTTATGTGCTTAACATTCTAGACGGTCGTAACGTTGGAGTAACGCCTGAAGATCAAGCAACACACGCGAGATGGAAACCAACACTACAAAAAATCAAACTGTAATTTTGTAATGAAGCTAAAACGGAAGACACTGTCTTCCGTTTTTATTTGGAAACACTCTTTTTAGACAGAGAAGCTCGGATAGAAAACCACTCTAACTTGGCTGATTAATAGTTAGCCTGTTCCAGATGTTTGTTCAAATCGTCGCTTTGATTACACAAAAAAACGAGGACTGAGATCGTTCGTAATAGTACGTTTCTCTTATATCTATAATTAATTTCAAGCCAAATAGCGTTGCGATTCTTGTGCCACAAAATTAGGTAGAAGAAGTTAATCTTATGTTTCATTTTTAGCAGGTGCATAACTTAAACGGCCCTATTATTGTTATCAGTAGGTTTACAAACCGTTACATAGTGAGGGCCAGATGAAAGTACTAATCCAATATACTCAAACCGGTAAATATCGCGATCACGCTTGGGAAGCCTATACTCTTAGAGCTAAAGGCGATATTCATGCGGTCACTCCTTCTTACGCAGCACAGCTCATAAAGCAAAATAAAGCCAACTTGTTCACCATAGAAGATTCTGACATCGTCATTGCGCCATAATAGAAAAGTTCTCAACGATTACGCTGAGAACTTCTTATTGTTTGATTTACAGAAAAGTGCCCATCATCAGTCAATATAGGCGGCCCTTTATTGGTAGGAGTATGAGTTAAACTATGATGAAGTTGGCGATTATCGCTCAGATCTCGATAATATTTTGATATTAAAGCATTCAGTTATAGTGCGTTAAATGGTGCTTGTCTTAACTCAGACACTCAAGTCAATACGGCCAGGGTTACAATTACGGATAGCTTTTAATGCCTCTGGTGGCATCTGAACGTTGGCGAACCAAAATGGCTTATGCTTGTTAACAAAAACACTACTACGATCAAGCGCATCATATATTGAATAGGCTTGAGCTTGGGCTAAAGCAACCCCGTAAGGGCTTCGCTCTAATATGGGAATGTCATCTAAATCTTCAAGTAAAGCATTCTTTAGGTGTATATTTCTGGGTGACCACTCAATATGCTCTACCACTTTACGTGTTAGTAAACTTTCTAAACCAAGAATAACGTCTGGAAGCACACTCATAATGGGCTTAATCTCCGCGCAAGCGTAATATTCTTCACGACGATTCTTATCACGATAGAACTGCATTCGTTCTACTAAGGTATCTTCGAACATCATCGGGAAGTTGTTAACAATAGCAAACTGGCTAATAGTCCGTAAAATGCCGATTGCTATTCCCTGCTCAGGTGATTTTACACCAGCATCCTCTAGGCGAATACGAGTAACATTTGCTGTCAAAATCATATGTTGCCAAAGTTTTGGAGCTATCAGCTTAGTGGTTGGTTCATCCCAACGTAGCAGAGGCTTAACCATTAAGATTGGAAACAAAACACGACTGTTATCAATACCAAGCAAGCCTATTGCCATCTTCGTGTCAGTGAAACTTCTTACCGTTTTACCCAAACGAGCACAAAACTTGGGATTCCTGCATAGTTCGAAAAGATTATTCTTTAATTGATTGTCGTTGACGGCTAAAACATCGAGCTTGCTATAACTGACTGAGGGCGAATACGCGATGCTTAAAAAATAAGAAAAATCGGGGAAACGCCCGAATAACTTTAACACCTCTAGCTCTGCAAGCTTTTCTATCATTCCTTCTGTCGCTAACTTGGAAATGTCCCCTATTACACTCTCATGTATCTTCTGCCTTGCTTCTGCTGCTTGGCGCCTCTCCTCGACTTTACTACTTTCACATTCCAGTAAGAGGCGCTGGTTTTTCATTACTCGCTCTTTTTCATTGAGAATCACTGTGTCGCAAAACTCACTCTGCCGACTGAGCACTGAATCAACGTCTGACTGATCAAGCACATACTTAATACTAACAAGCCATTTGGCGTAACGTTCTCTGGTTGATGCAGCTATTGCTCCAGCCAGCTGATTTGCTTCTTCATTGTATTTTTTGTTGGTAAGTAGCAAACAGAAATACCCCATGGGAAGAATCATTATTTAACATTAGCACAAACAATTACATCTAAGAGTGCTGACTAAAAACCTAATAGCAAAAGCCCCAGTGATTGATGCCAATCACTGGGGCTTAGGTATAAATGATGTTCTGTTAATGCGCTTTTTTCTTACCTTTGGACTGAAAACCTTGATGAGGGAACACATTTCTTATCCGCTGCTGGATCTTCTTCGGCACTTGTTTAGAAAAGACAAGTTTCATTCCTGTCCGTTGCTGATAGACTTTAAATTCGCCATCGAAAGGATCGCGCTCAGCAATATCGAGAACATTGTGGCGAAAAGTAGGAGGAAAGTGACCTTTTTCCTTAGTGATTTGCCCCAACTTAAATTGAACTCGCAAGACAGGTCTATCAACAGCTACCAGCCAAAAGATAACAATGGCCGCCACTAAAATTACATAAAGCATATCTACTCCTTAATCTAGTAACTTACTCAGATCCTCTTTGAGAGTGTTGACTGCTCTGCTTGCCTTTTCACTTCTAGAGGCCTCTGAAAGCAGATATTCAATGGCATCAGACAAAGTACAGCCCAGTTCATTTGCCCGCGTTGACAGCTTTTCCCAAACTCGATAGTCCAAGTCAATTGACTTTTTCTTGGTGTGTATCTGTTCGGCATTAAAATGGCGCTTACGCTTTGCTCGAATGGCTTGTTTGAGTTTATTGTCTAACTCAAGAGACATGTGAAGTTCTATCCACTCCAGAACTTTTGTTGGCTCATGCTCAAGGTTACGCAACTCATTCACCGCAGCATCAGCTTCACTAGTGTCAACGTGACGAGTGATCTCCTCACCGTTTTTCCATTTACTAATGAGATAATTCCACTTCCAACCACATTCTAAATTTTCAAGCTGTTGATATTTCATTGTAAGCAGTTCCATTGAATTTGGGTGACAGCGTAACTCAGCGTCACTATAGATACAATCTTTATTGTAGAAAAATCGACCTAGATCATCACATTAAATTGGCTATGTCATACTTAGCGGTTTTTCTATATAATTTCTGACCTTTTCAAGCACATGAATACTGTCGATGAACCAAGAAAGCTGGCATGCCGTCACACCGCAATACTCCCATTATGACGATGTTATATCGCAATTTGAAAGCCTACCCCATGTTAGCTTTCTCGATGTTCAACCTCGATTAAAGCAAGCCTTGTCAACCTTTGCTGAGATTAAAGGCTTTTCCAGAATTCTCGTAATCAATTCACCTGATAATGCTTTCTACCGCACAAGTATTAAAAACGGTTTATCTTCGTTATCTAACAGCCCCATTATTTCATCTGAAAGCATTAATATAAACGAGTTGCTTGGCACTTATTCATGTAACAAGCTTGGTGAAATTGTCTCACAAAAACAAGGTCTTTTAGAAAAAGTAAATGGCGGTTATCTTGTAGTATCGGCGAATATTCTTCTGGCGAATCCAAGTAGTTGGCCAATGCTTAAATCTGTCTTTCTTGGCGGACAGGTTAGCCCAGTCAACGTCACACCAAGCAACATTGCAAACGACTGCCCTATTTCAGCTTACAACGTTAAACTCGTTGTCGTTGGCAATAGAGATCAGATCGCAGATTTAGAGTACTTGGATGGTGAACTCTATAATGGCTTGGCTTCTTATACCGAGATCGAACACGAAGTCACATTAAGTGAACAATCTATCAGACCGTATTTAGGGTATCTGTCTTCCTTGCTAAAAGAATACGGTTTGCCATCGCTTTCTGCAGCATCTATTCATCGCCTAATGGTCGCTGGTGCAAGGTATACCGAAGATCAACGCTATATGCCGATTGAGCCACTGTGGTATCTCTCGCTCTTTCAAGAAGCATCCCTCTACTCCGATGGGCTGCAGATTAGTGAAAGCGCACTAGATAAAGCTATAGAAGCAAAATATCAGCGTGAGTCATATCTTCCGGAGCGTGCATTATCTGATATCTTAGATGGACAAGTGATTATTGAAACTCAGGGTGAGTGTATTGGCCAAGTAAATGGTCTGACGGTCATCGATGTTTCAGGTCATCCTCTTCCTTACGGTGAGCCCGCACGTATTTCATGTGTTATCCATTTTGGTGATGGCGATATTTCCGATGTGGAACGGAAAGCTGAGCTAGGTGGTAACCTCCATGCAAAAGGCATGATGATCATGCAAGCATTTGTCTCAAGCGCGCTACAATTGGATGAGCCGTTGCCTTATTCGGCTTCAGTTGTATTTGAACAGTCCTATTGTGAGGTTGATGGCGACAGCGCCACGCTCGCGGAGTTGTGCTCTTTTGTCAGTGCCCTATCTGAATATCCAATTAATCAACAGATCGCAGTCACTGGTGCGGTAGATCAATTTGGACGAGTGCAAGCAGTCGGTGGCCTTAACGAGAAGATTGAAGGTTTCTACCATGTTTGTAAACACCAAGGCCTCACTGGCCAACAAGGGGTGATTTTACCCAAAACGAATCTAAAACATTTAGCCCTTCATAAAGATGTAGTAGAAAGCATTAAGAATGATGAGTTCCATATTTGGTCGGTGGAAACGGTTGATGAAGCTATTCCTATCATTATGGGCAAACCATTCCGTGGAGATGATGAAACTAGCGTGATTCATAAAATTGCGGAACGAATTGATAACTATGAAAAACATGAACATCCACAGGGAATTGTGGAACGCATCAAAAACTGGTTCTCTTAGAGCAAAGATTAGTCACATTTAGACTGATCGGAGTTGTTTAGCGTACACGTGTTCACTAACATGCTGCTATCAAAATTTGGAGTAATTGATAATGCAAAACAAACGTGATTCTTATAACCGCGAAGATCTATTAGCTTCTAGCCAAGGTGAGCTATTTGGCCCAGGTTACCCCCAGCTACCTGCACCTAACATGCTAATGATGGACCGCGTCACTAAGATGTCTGAAACTGAAGGTGATTTCGGTAAAGGTCTAATTCTAGCAGAACTCGATATTACTCCTGATCTCTGGTTCTTCGATTGTCACTTCCCTGGTGACCCAGTGATGCCTGGCTGTCTAGGCCTTGATGCGATGTGGCAACTTGTTGGCTTCTTCCTTGGTTGGGTTGGTGGCAAAGGTAAAGGCCGAGCTCTAGGTGTGGGTGAAGTGAAATTCACTGGTCAAATCCTACCTACTGCAAAGAAAGTTACTTATGAAATTCATATGAAACGAGTCGTTAACCGTAAGCTTGTAATGGGTCTAGCTGATGGCCGCGTTCTTGTAGATGGAAAAGAAATCTACGTAGCGAAAGACCTTAAAGTAGGCCTTTTCCAAGATACATCTGCGTTTTAAGTAAGTCTTTTTCTAAGCGACTCGGTTGAGTCGCTTTTTTGTTGCCAATGAATTTAGTTATAGTGCGTTAAAAATGCAAACAAAAGCCCCGAATTTTCGGGGCTTTTGTGTTCCTTATATCGTATGTGGATTGAGTCTGTTATTTGTAGAGACCAGAGTGTTTATCTTCCCTGGCATCGCGCCAACCACCGAGCCAATAAGATCGAGCATCCATCTGTTGATATGGACATGAGTCCGTTGAGCGGCCATTTAAGCCTGCTTTATAGCCTTGAGATTGAGCTCTTTCTAAGCGGTCACGCTTTTGTCTCTTCATAGTGTCGTCCTCATACATAAAGTTTTTCTAACGTACTACTATTAACTTTTTGTGGAGCTTTTATGACTCCACCATTAAGAATCGATCAAAATCTGGTCTTTCTCAAGGCATAAAAAAAGCACAGGCTCAAAAATGTGAACCTGTGCCCTAGATGAAAATTTAATCTATTTTCTACGGAACCCTAAGAAAGCAAGTAGAGTCAGAGCTAAGAAACCAAGCGAAGATCCTTTGCGCTCGACTGTCTCAGTGCGGAAGCTTCTCGCTTGAATATCATCTTTTCCACTTCCAGCAATAGGCACCAGTTTAACCGCGACCACCTTTTCAACCCCAATAGCGCCACCTTGACAGTATGAATCAACTTCAGTGGTGTCGTAACCATTTGTACATTTAAGCGCAGTAGCAGCAATGACACCTGCATCATTGATATCTGCTGCATCAATAATTCGGTATTGGTTATTATTTGTGGAAACAGAACCATCGTTAGTGAGGTCATCTAGAATCCAAGCTTTGCTATTAAATATAGATGAACGACGTGTAGAGTTTGTGTCAGTAGCGTTGAGGGGATTTATAAATGCTCGCTTAGCTCGCTCCACTCCATCAACTTCAGCCGAGCTACTGATATCAACGCTACCGACCACTTCATTAAAGTTGTTGATCCCGCCCATGGTGCCACCAGCTCCATCAAAGAAGATTCCACCGCTAAAGTAGGTGGCTGTAGGTGAGCTTTTCACATCAGCAATATAAAACAGTCTATTTGAAGCAGCGCGATTCTCTGGCTTATCACCCGCTCGCTTTGCACTACCTACTGCGACAAAGTTGTCATTAATAGATGAAACGACTGAATTGCTATAGATATAGTCAGAACCGCTTGTTGCATTGGCAACTGATTTAATCCCCGTACCTTTTGCATCATCAGAGCTAAAAGACCATTTAGTCACATCAGTTGGCGCTGCGCTCATATCACCAACAAATACGGTCGCATCCATCCTTTGATCAGTGTAGGTGTTATAGCCGACAGCATAGAACAGATTACCATCTACTCTGAAGTCTCTGATACTTGCCTGGCCCAAAACATCAGAGTCAATGGTTGCTCCACCATCACCAAAGCCTATTTCTAATGAATCAGAACTATCCCAAATAGCAGCTTGAGAATAAAAGTGTGACCCATTAGCATTATCTTGTTTACGAGAAATACTACCAACGGTATAGGTACCATCGGTTTTCCAAGCTCGTGTTTGCACTACACCAGTAGGATCATCTGATGGTAGCGTTAAATCCGAAGCACCAACAAATGCCACATTTCTTGTGTTTCCATCACGTTTATTACCAACCGGATCCGTTCCATCTAGACTATTAATAACTGCGTTGGTTGTCGAAACTGCCGCCGTTTCTCCCTCGACAAAAGCAATCGAATTTAAATAGTTGCTCGATAGCTCTTTAGCATAGCCATTCCATTCATCTGTAGACCAAGTGTCACAATCTGCATAACGAAGCTGAGCATTACAATAGCTTTCAAAATCCGCTTGATCATCCACGTAGTTAAAAGCATTATCCATCGCGAACGGAACTTCTTCTCGGTAGCTAATGCCTTCTTTCCAGTTGCGTGTTTCTGCAGCAATTTTGAAATCAGAATCTGCACAAGTGCCACCAAAACACCCTAATGTCGGATCGGGACCTGCCCCTTGCTCAACCGCTGTTCCGTAATATTCCGTGGTATATCCACCAAGACTGTATGTATCGTTAAGAGACTCATCAATCTCAACAACTTTATATATAGCGGCATTCACCCCAAAAGATGTGGCTACAGCCAATGTAACGGATGATAGTTTAAAGATTTTACTACTCATTGTTTGTTAACTTTCCTGTTGCATTGCTTCAAGTTCTTCCCAACGCTCGAAAGCAATTTCAAGTTCCTGCTCTACGGCAGAAAGCTTATCTAAAATTGGTTGTGTCTGCTCTACTGGTTGAGAGAAGAAATCAGGATCATTGACCTGCTCTTGCAGCGATTCCAACTCAGCTTCCAGTGCTTCAAGTTTTGCCGGCAGTGCTTCTAATTCACGCTGCAGTTTATAGGATAACTTCTTCGGCTTACTCTTTACAGACACTGTTTTGGGAGGTGCCTCAACCTGTTTCTCAGCCTTGTTCGGTTTTTCGACCGTACGAGCTTTCTTTGTTTGTTCACGTTGCTGCTGGGCATCATGATAACCGCCAACAAACTCTTCTATTCTACCTTCACCTTCAAAGATCCAACTCGTCATAACTGTGTTATCTACAAATTGTCGATCATGGCTTACAAGCAGCAACGTACCCTGATAATTGGCAAGTAAATCTTCCAAAAGTTCCAACGTTTCGATATCTAAGTCGTTGGTTGGTTCATCTAAAACTAATAAGTTGTTTGGTTTTAGCAAGATACGAGCAAGTAATAAACGGTTTTTTTCGCCACCGGATAGCGCTTTCACCGGCGTCCGCGCTCGCTTAGGTGCAAATAAGAAGTCCTGAAGATAACTCAAGGCATGGCGCTGACGACCACCTACCATCACTTCTTGTTTCCCATCAGCAAGGTTATCGATAACAGACTTCTCAGGATCGAGCATTTCTCGGTATTGATCGAAATAAGCTACTTCCAACTTGGTCCCACAATGAAGTCGACCCGAATCAGGTTGAAGATCACCAAGCAATAACTTGAGTAAGGTGCTCTTACCGCAGCCATTAGGTCCAATCAAGGCAATGCGGTCTCCACGCATGATATTGAAAGAAAAGTCCTTCACTATCGGCTTGCCATCAATATTGAAGTTGATACTTTCCGCTTCGAAAACGATCTTTCCAGAACGAGCCGCGTCGTCAACCTGAATATTGGCTTTGCCCTGCACTTCACGACGATCTTTACGCTCTTCACGGAGCTTTTTCAGGGCTCTAACTCGCCCTTCATTGCGGGTTCTTCGAGCTTTAATGCCTTGACGTATCCACACTTCTTCCTGAGCGAGTTTTTTATCAAACTCCGCATTTTGCATCTCTTCGACACGCAGCATTTCTTCTTTATCAACGAGGTAATTGTCGTAGTTACCTGGAAATGAGGCTAATTTACCGCGATCAAGATCGACAATACGAGTCGCCATGGACTTAATAAAGGCTCGGTCGTGAGAAATAAAGATAATTGAGCCGCGAAAATCTTTCAGGAAGTTCTCTAGCCATTCGATCGTCGTCACGTCTAGATGGTTAGTCGGCTCGTCGAGCAGCAAAACATCAGGGTCTCGTACTAAAGCTCTAGCCAACGCAGCCTTACGCTGCCAGCCACCAGATAGATCCGTCAGCTTTGTATGCCCGTCAAGCTTCAACGCACCAAGAACATTTTTAATCCGATCTTCGAAACGCCAAGCACCTGAATGCTCAAGTTGCTCTTGAATCCGTGCAAGTTTATTAATGTTCTGCTCTGTTGGCTGAGTGGCAATCAGATCGAGCTGATCTTGGTAGATCTTTAAATGTTCCCCAATTTCCGCTAGCCCACCAGCCACATAGTCAAAAACCGTTCCTTCTTGATTACGTGGTGGATCTTGCTCAAGGCGAGACACAACGACATCTTGAGTCACCGTCAGTTTGCCGTCATCCAAAGTTACTTCGCCGGCAAGAACTTTCATTAATGTCGATTTACCCGCTCCATTGCGACCGACTAGACAGACACGTTCATTTTCTTGAAGCGCAAAGTCTGCATTATCAAGTAGCGGGTGATCACCGTATGCCAGCAATCCATTATTTATGGTAAGTAATGCCATTTTGTTCCAACCAATGTTGTAATTCTTGTAAATCAAATGGCCAGTTCAACTCTTCACCGTTGATATTAAGAACGGGAATAGTGACGCCGTAACGAGAAAATAGCTCATCATCGAATGCAATATCGACAATCTCTACGTCCTGGCTGACCTTTGCTTGTTGGCAAAGGTCATAGGCCATCTCACAGAGATGGCACCCTTCTGTACTGTAAAGTGTGATCAAATCTTGGCCTACTATTCTGTGTGAGTCACAATCCAGCAGTTGTGAATATGTTTATTGCGAGAAAAGTCTAACGGCAAAGTTTGACTCGATATATTTTTCGCATTGAGATTCAATTCACTCATCGCTTCCATGTCCATTTTGAACTGTCGTTTATTGTTCGAGAATACGATGGTTCCACCCGGACGTAGCAGTCGCTTCAGATTTTTCATCAACTGAATATGGTCTCTTTGAACATCAAAACTTTGCTGCATCCTCTTCGAGTTAGAGAACGTCGGAGGATCAATAAAAATTAGGTCAAACTGTGAATTTGAACTTTCTAGCCACTGCAAGCAGTCTGCCTGTTCAAATTTGTGCTGCCTCCC
The DNA here is from genome assembly GCF_022398025.1 of Vibrio sp. Isolate25. Lineage (NCBI taxonomy): Bacteria > Pseudomonadati > Pseudomonadota > Gammaproteobacteria > Vibrionales > Vibrionaceae > Vibrio > Vibrio sp. Isolate25. Next base: position 188,149 of record NZ_JAKEUT010000004.1, on the reverse strand, counting down.
TACCTGACCATTAAGCTTCATGTTTTCTTTAGCCCACTCAAGATAGGTATTAGACATATCCACTGTTGTTGTCGATTTCGCACCACCACAGGCCGCATGAACGGTACCTGAACCTGTGTAAGCAAACAAGTTCAAGAAGTCTTTACCTTTGGCCATTTCACCCAACTTGCGACGAGTTAGCTTATGATCAAGGAACAAGCCCGTATCGAGGTAGCCATGCAGATTGACAATCAAATTAACGCCATATTCGTTAACATGCATGGTTTCAGATTCTTGGGAGAGTTTTTGATACTGTGAGCGTCCCTTTTGCTTCTCTCGGACCTTAAGCACAACCTTATTTGCTTCCGTACCAGTCACTTGAATTGCTGCACGAATGATATCCGTTAAACGGCGCTTAGCCTTCTCTTCTGGGATATTCTTTGGCGCCGCGTATTCTTGGATCACAAGATGATCGAGGTAAACATCAATAGCTACGTTATATTCAGGTAGGTCTGCATCATAGATTCGGTAGCAATCGAGCTTTTCTTTGCGCGCCCATTTGCCAATTTTGGCAATGTTCTTCTTCAATCGGTTAGAGAAATCAGGAGCAATTAACGACTCTGTGACATTGTCACCTTCATTTTCTACCGGACGCTCACTAATCAAGTAGTTCTTCTGGTGACAAGGTAACGCACCATTATTCAGTTTGAACTGTTTATCTGCGCGCATGCGCAAACAGCTTAAAAGCTCGTCAGAACTAGAGAATATAGACGCTTGGCAGCCACCAAATTCAGATTTTAGCTGGGCACCAAATGCGGTGTACAGAGCAATTAAGCCTGGATGCGTCCCTAAACGCTCACCATATGGCGGGTTTGAAACAATAACGCCTGCTGTAAACTCTTTAGGACGTTTAACTTGAGCGGCATCGCCAAGATTAAATTCAATCAGAGCATCAACACCTGCTCGACGGGCGTTGTCTTTTGCCGTTTTAAGTACTTTTGCATCGTTGTCAAAGCCGAAAAACTTAGTGTCAACTTTTTTGACGCCCTTTCTCGCCTGTACTGCTGCTTCTGATTTAATCTCAGCCCAAAGCTCAGGTTCAAAGTCTTCTAGTGACTCAAAGCCCCATTTTTCACGATTGACGCCTGGTGCCATATTCGCGGCCATCATGGCTGCTTCAATCAATAGCGTGCCTGAACCACACATAGGGTCTAACAGAGGCTTATCAGCACTCCAGCCACTACGTAGAATAATGGCGGCAGCTAGGGTTTCGCGAAGTGGCGCACGACCAGACTCAGGACGATAACCACGTTGGTGCAGGCCGCCCCCCACCATATCCACGCCAAGAATCGCTTTATCGCGATGCAGGCGAACATGGATACGAAGATCTGCACGATCTTTACTGATCGACGGTCTTGGCAAGTTCTTTTTCTCGAAACTATCCACTACGGCATCTTTCACTTTCATTGCGCCGTATTGGCTATTGCGGATTTCTCGGTTAGTACCATTGAAATCAACAACAAACATCTTCGAACTATGGAATTGGTTTACCCAGTTCACTGAAGACGTTGCTAGATAGAGATCCATATCATCGTTACAAGTGAACTCGGATAACACACGGACGAAACGCGACGCTAAGCGGCTCCATAAGCAACAACGATAAATTTGCTCATTTGATGCTTTAAAGCGTACCCCTGCTTGAACAGGTTTGGCATTAGTGATCCCTAGCTTAGTTAACTCTTCAACCAACAAGTTTTCCAAACCGTTGGACGTAACCGCAAGATATTGATGCATAGTGTTTTTAAATTCTTGATAAATGACCCTTCATTATACCTGTCCCATAACAATTTCGTTAGCCCAATCCGAGTCAATCTCCCACTCAATTCACTTGATTGAGCAAAACATCATCAATGTTGATTTGATCCATAAATTCCAAAGTACTCGTTAGTGTCTTTTCGATTTCCTACCTATTTTTTGCTTTAAGGTGATAGTGAATACTTATTCACAGTAATTTTGGACTATACCAAGCTGCATTTAATGTGTAATAAATTTTCATTTTTGAGCTAATTGGGGAATAAATAACAACTCGCAGCTCTGCTATCATCAATAACAGGAATATTTTATTGATAGTTAAATCGAAAATTTATGGGTTAATTACGGATGTACCCTATCAATACACGCCGAGCAGGCAAAAAAAAAGTCGGCACACAGGCCGACGGGGAAATGAAACAAAGGAACGAATAGTTAGCTGACCAGAGCCATGGGCTGTGTCTGACCAGCGAAAAGATGGTTGATATTAGCCATACGGTCATGCATCACTTTTATTGCCTGACCAAATGCGAGAGATTTCACGCCATTAAGAACAAAGGCGTCCAAATTAATAGATGCGCATAGACTTGCGTTATCTCCTACTTCCAGAACCAGGAAGCATCCATCACTGTAGCTATTAGATAACTGGACAAAGTCCCCTTCTTTAGGAGTATCAAGACCATTCGAGAGACAATCAAAAAACCAGCTCTTGGGCTGTACTGGTTTATGGAAACGCTTGGCAGCAACACAGTAAAGTGCCAGTTCTGCTTGGCGAGGTTCTGAAAGGTCTAAATGGGCGATTTGCTCTTTATAGGTTTGATAAGCAGATGCGTCATCAACGGAGAACTCATTCACACCTATTGCACAATCTACAATCAACTTTTTGGAAAGATTTGTCTTGAATACCATATCATCACCCAGATCCAGCATTAGGTGCTGCTCTGCGTCATCATAGTACCAAGTCCATTTGTCACTCGGTTTAAGCATCATTCCAATCTCGTGTAAAAGTTAATTCAGGTAAAACACTCAATTACCTTCCCATACATTTACCGAAATTCTATTCGCTAATAAGCAAAAAAAAAGAGGAAATGATAAATCATCCCCTCTTCAGAAACCGAGTAATTTCAAACTATTTTCTCGTGTGACAATGTCACTAATAGATTATAGGTTTTTAACAATATCTCTGACCAGTGCGGGGCCGTGATAGATGAAACCAGAGTAAACTTGTACAAGTTGCGCTCCAGCCATCATCTTTTCTTTTGCAGCCACGTACGAATCAATGCCACCTACCCCTATGACCGGAATTTGCTCTCCCAACTCTTCATGCAAACGACGTACAACTTCCGTGCTACGAGATTGAACTGGTCGGCCACTTAAACCTCCCGCTTCATTTGCGTGCTTCATACCTTCGACAATACTGCGATCCAATGTTGTATTGGTTGCAATAACACCATCGATTTTATTCTTCAGTAAAGAATCACAAATTTGGCTGATCTCATCGTTACTGAGGTCAGGTGCGATCTTTAGAGCAAGCGGAACATATTTATTGTGTTTCTCAGCTAATTCGGCCTGCTTTACTTTTAATTCGGAAAGCAACTCATCTAGAGCCTCGCCATATTGAAGTGAGCGTAATCCCGGAGTATTCGGCGATGAGATATTTACCGCGATGTAACCTGCGTGCTCATACACTTTTTCCATACAGATCAGGTAATCTTCGGCACCCTTTTCAATTGGTGTATCTTTGTTCTTACCGATATTGATACCAAGCACACAATTGAAGTTTGCTTTCTTCACATTATCAACTAGATTATCGACACCTAAGTTGTTAAAGCCCATTCGGTTGATGATACCTTCCGCTTCCACCAACCGGAAAAGACGCGGCTTATCATTACCAGCTTGTGGTCTTGGTGTTACAGTTCCAACTTCAACAAAACCAAAGCCCATCGCATCAAAAGCCTCTATGCATTCACCATTTTTATCCAAGCCAGCGGCAAGGCCAACAGGATTACGAAAAGTGAGCCCCATACATTCAACAGGACGATTTGGAAGTTGTTGACGATAAAGAAGATCGAGAGGTGTTCCTGTGAAACGTTTGAAGTTTTGAATTGCGAGATCATGTGCCTTTTCGGCATCAAGTTGAAAAAAGCCAGCTCTGGCTAGACGGTAAAGCATTTTGCCTCCGATAGAAAAAAGCCCCGTATAAACGGGGCTGTATTATTGACTGTTTTACCGAATAATTCAACGAAATATGTGTTGATTACTCGTTCGCGGAACAGTTTAAGTTAAGCAGCATCAATTCACGTAAAGCAACGGAGAACTTAGCAAATTCATGCACCGAGCCAACTTTAAACTCATTAAGGATATTCTCCCAACGATGAAGGGAGACTTCATTATTGGCGATCCAATCATCCAGTGCTTTCATCACATCAAGATCTTCCGGTGCACAACTGCAACTCAGAACTTGACCGGTCAACTGGCGTTGCTGCCAGTCTAGATCTTCACGGAAAGCCGCTCTTGCTAACGCTTGCCAATGATTGTCTACGGCCTGCCCGTTGATCTGTTTCAAGAACCAATGCAGAGACAAACGATCGCCCAAGTTGTAGTACAGCTTAGCGCTCTGCTCGACTGATTTGCCTTTTTCTCTAGCCACTGTGGAAATATCCAGTACTGAGTATAAACTAGACAAGCGAGAAACGTAGTTGGCAATCTCTGGACTAATACCTTGTTCAATCCATGCTTGTGCCATTTCATTATGCTCTTCCACTTCTGATGGAACCAGCATATCGTCAAGCTTGGCTTTGATCGTTTCTACATCGCCTTGATAAAGTTCGATCAATGCTTTCACACATTGACGGCCAGTGCGGTTACGTAACAGCCAGCGAGACAGTCGACGTAAAGTCCGACGGACATAAAACATCATATCGTACTGAGCTTCTGTTGAAGCTTGGTTATCTAGTTCGCGCAGTGATTTGAGTACATCACCTAAACCAAAAATTTCGCGAGAAGCTGCATATGCATTAGCAATATCTACAACGTGAGCACCTGTCTCTTCTTGTAGACGTGTCACGTAGTTACAACCCATTTCATTAACCATCTGGTTCGCAAGCGCTGTTGCAATAATCTCAGCACGTAAAGGATGGTTGTCCATTTGTTGAGAATAGTTACGGCGTAACTCAGTAGGGAAATAATTAACCAGCTGCTGAGCATGATAATCATCATTTGCGATATCATCATGGACTAACTCTTCTTTCAGAACCATCTTGCCATAAGCGACCAAGACGGAGAGTTCTGGTCGAGTTAATGCTTTGCCCAGCTTTTCTCGCTCCAGTAAGGTTTCATCATCAGGGATATACTCAAGAGCACGATCAAGGTGCCCCGCTTTTTCTAAATCGTGAATAAAGCGAATCTGCTCTTTGACTAGAGAAGTACCTTGCTGTTCAGTTACTGAAATAGATTCAGATTGGCAATATGCATCATCAAGTACGATTTCACCGACTTCATCTTCCATCGATTCGAGAATCTTATTACGCTGCTTGACTGTAAGATCACCATTAGCAACAAGACCATTTAAGAAGATCTTAATGTTAACTTCGTTGTCCGAACAATCTACACCACCAACGTTATCGACAAAGTCTGTATTTACGCGACCACCGGTCAATGCATACTCGATACGACCTAACTGAGTCATACCTAAGTTACCGCCTTCACCGACCACTTTTGCTCGCAGGTCACGCCCATCGATACGTAAAACATCGTTAGCACGATCACCAACATCAGTGTGAGTTTCGCTTGATGCTTTCACATAAGTTCCGATACCACCGTTCCATAAAAGATCGACTTTCATTTTCAGTAGCATCTTAATGAGCTCATTTGGTGCCAAGGAAGCTTTCTTGGTACCAATCATTTTTTGAATTTCTGGCGTTAGTGTAATCGACTTCGCACGACGATAGAAAATACCACCGCCTTTAGAAATCAGCTTCGCATCGTAATCTTCCCAACTTGAGCGAGGCAATTTGAACAAGCGCTCACGCTCTTTCCAACTCTTCGCTGAATCCGGATTTGGGTCAATAAAGATGTGCATGTGGTTAAACGCTGCTTGAAGACGGATATGCTTAGATAGGAGCATACCATTACCAAATACGTCACCAGCCATATCGCCGACACCAATCACGGTAAAGTCCGTGGTCTGACAATCAATCCCCATTTCACGGAAATGACGTTTTACAGACTCCCAACCACCTTTTGCCGTGATGCCCATGGCTTTGTGGTCATAACCGTTAGAGCCGCCAGAAGCAAACGCATCTCCAAGCCAGAAGTTGTATTCATCGGAAACTGAGTTTGCTAAATCAGAGAATGTTGCTGTGCCTTTATCTGCAGCAACCACTAAATATGGGTCATCTTCATCATGACGAACCACGCTCTTAGGTGGAACCACTTCCCCTTCGATGATGTTGTCTGACACATCTAGAAGTGCGCGAATGAAGCGTTTGTAGCAACGCTGGCCTTCTGCGAAAATCTCGTCACGACCACTCAACGTATGCTGACGCTTACAAACAAAGCCACCTTTTGCACCGACTGGCACAATAACGGTATTCTTTACTTGCTGCGCTTTTACTAAGCCGAGGATTTCTGTACGAAAATCTTCCTGACGGTCTGACCATCGCAAACCACCGCGGGCCACTTTACCACCACGAAGGTGCACACCTTCAATGTCTGGGGCGTAAACAAAGATCTCAAATGCAGGTACTGGCTGCGGGATCTCCGGAATATCACTCGGCTTCATCTTCAACGATAGCCAAGGTTTATTCTGCTTATTTGCGTCTAGCTGATAATAGTTAGTACGCAACGTTGCAGTGATCATTTCTACATAGCGACGGATGATACGATCATCATCCAAGCTTTCTACATGATCAAGTTGCTCCGTGATCTTTTCCGTCAGTTCAGTCTGACCTTTCTGACTGCCTTTAAATTTAGGATCAAAACGCTTAGCAAATAATTCGACCAAACCTTTCGCTAGTTCTGGGTAATGGCTTAGCGTTTCTTCAATGTATTGTTGACTGAACGGGAAACCGACCTGGCGCATGTAACGCGCGTAGGCACGAAGAATCGAAATTTCACGCCCCGTCAATGAAGCACCAAGTACTAGGCGGTTGAAACCATCGCTCTCCAGTTCACCAGCCCAAATTGCGGCAAACGCCTGTTGGAAACGATCACGAGCTTCACGAAGATCAACTGTCTTTTCGCTCTTATGAAGCATTGAGAAGTCGAGGATCCAATACACCTGACCGTTCGCTTTACGAACTTCATAAGGTGACTCACCAATAACTCGTAGACCCAAGTTTTCTAACATTGGCATCACATCGGATAGATGAATAGGCTCATCACGATGATAAAGCTTCAGACGAACTGACTTTGAATCTGAACCCAATTCTTGTGGGCGATAGAAGAGCATGCCTAGTTTATTGTCATCACTCAATGCCTCAAGACGTTCGATATCTGCAACCGCAGAACCTGGCATAACATCTTCTTTATATGAGCGAGGGAATGCACGTAGATACTCTTTCGATAAAGGCAGACCTTTACTTTCACCGAAGTTCGCTACAATCGCGTCTGATAGGCGATCATCCCAAGTTGAAGATGCTTCCATTAAGTTTTGCTCAATCATTTTTACGTCTACATCCATGTTGTTGTTATCAACACGAACAATGTAATGAGTTCTGGCTAGTGGGCTTTCAGAGAAATAAGTTGTGAATTCTACTTCTTTATCGCAGCCAAAATATTGTTTTAATATTCGCTGAGTCTGGCGACGAAGTTCTGTGTTATAACGATCTTTCGTTACATAGACCATGCAACTGAAGAAGCGACCAAACGGGTCTTTGCGAACAAATAAACGAAGCATGTCACGATCTTGCATCTGCACTACGCCCATGCCCACTTCAAGAAGTTCTTCTTCGTTGGCTTGAAGTAGTTCATCACGCGGATAGTTTTCTAAGATGTTGTGCAGTGCTTTATAGGAGTATGAACCTTCGCGATAGCCACTTGCGGCCAGGATACGTTCTACTTTTTCGCGGATTAATGGGATGCTTTCCACACTTTGATTGTAGACAGCTGAAGTGTAAAGACCCGTAAAGCGGTGCTCACCGATGACTTTGCCATCTTTATCAAATTTCTTGATACCGATGTAGTCCGTATATGCCGGACGGTGAATTCGCGAAGGCGTATTGCCTTTAGTCATGATCAATAAAAACGGCTTTTTCGCTTCTAAGCGTGCAGAATCTGGGAAGTCAGAAAGCTTAACGCTGCGGACACGATCGCGATTCGCAAACAGCCCCAGCCCTTTATCAGCCGTTGGACGAAGCTCTGTATCACCATCCACATTGACCAAGTCATATTCTTTGTAGCCCATGAATGTGAAGTTATGATCGCCTAACCAGCGTAAGAACTTAATCGTTTCCTCATAACGATCACGTTCGACATCAACTTTGCCTTCATGCGCTTCAACTTGGTTCGTTACTTCTTCCAGTTTCTCAACCATCAACAACCAATCTTGCACCACTAGAGCGGTATCCGTCAGGATTTTCAAAAGCTCTTCTTTTAGCGAGCTCATCATCTCCTTCGCACTTAAGCGGTCAACTTCAATATGGAACAGTGACTGGAGAACACCTTCTCCTTCGTTGATACTTATGATCTCACCATTTTTATTGCGTTCAATTTGTGTAGGGCCATGAAGCATAAGGTGGGAAGCTAAATCTAAACGGCTAAGCGCCATTTTTACCGAATCAACAAGGAATGGACTATCGGGAACGACGATTTCTACAATGGTGTGTGTGGATTGCCATCCTTGACGGCTTACGGTCGGGTTAAAAACTCGAACCGATACATCATCTGCTTTTTTCTCATTAATATGGTGCCAAAGGCTGACTACAGCGCCATACAAATCAGATTCGTTTCGTTCGACTAGATCGTCTTGAGATATGTTATTGAATAAATGCTGAGCAAGTTGAGTGACTAGGGGTTGATGAGCAAGCTCGAGTTTGTCTTGAATCAGTTTGTAGACCTTTTCAAGCAGAACCGGCATCAGAGTTTCACGCGCGGTCATAATCACACTCCACAATTAGAATTGTATATATATTTGGGGGATGTTGTAAGCATAGTGCTTAACACGGGTAATGCCGCTTTATTGTAAAAGCTTTATTGATAAATAGTTAATTCTTTTAGGAGTGGTAGGAGGTGAAATGTTCGATAATGTGACTAAGGCACTATTTAAACTCCTATAAAATCAGTTGCTCACAGAACTTCTAACTTAATAAACTTGTTATTTTGGTCAGTTGTTAAACGAAAGCGCCCTTTAAGGCCGATTTGACTAAGAAAAGGTCTGAACCTCGATGCAGGCAATTGTAAGCGTAAACCATTATCAGTTATCACTAAAACGTTGCTGGCAGCTCCACTGTAATGAGCTAGAAAAGATTGATAAGAGATGTTAAGTGAAAAGTAGTAGTGATTCATTTGTGTTGATTAAAAAAGTAACGGTTTGTTCACACTGACAAGATAACTGTACAAATATACAGTAGCGCCATATAGCGCTACTGTTTCTATTAAAGCCCTAGGATTCTAGTGCTTTATTGACCTTTTCAAACAGGTCTTTTGCTAAGTTATCCATTGACTTGAGTGCTTCAAGCTCAGCTCTAATCAAAGCTTGGCGCTCTTCATCATACTTGCGGAACTTGAGCAATGGGTCAATGAGCCGCGAAGCAACTTGTGGGTTACTGCTGTTGAGCTCTTTCAAAATCTCTCCCGCGAACTTGTAGCCTTCACCTGACTTAGCGTGGAAACGCACTGGGTTCATATTCAGGAAAGATCCAATCAGGCTGCGAGTTCGGTTTGGATTTTTCAAGCTGAACGCTTCATGACTCATCGTGCCCTTGATGACTTCCAGCACATTTTCGGCTGGGTTTGTACCCTGTAAAGCAAACCATTTATCCATTACCAAACCATCATGCTTCCACTTATTGCTGTAATCAGCCATTAATTTTTCACGGCATTCAAGTTGGGCACTGTTCGCCGCGCTCATCGCCGCAATCGTATCTGTCATATTGTTGGCTTCAGAATACTGTTTTTCAGTTAATCTGTTGCCTTGATCTGTATACGCAAGATACGCCAAAGCTGTATTTCGCAAAGAGCGCTTGCCAATTGCATCGTGATCAATCGTATATTCTGACTGCGTCAAGCTGTGATAAAGCGCGCCAAACTCATCTTCTAGCTCGAAAGCCAGCTTCATTTTGATGGATTTAAGCACTTTAGCAACAGCGTCTACATCAACCTGCTTGTACCAACCGGATACTTCATTGTGGTTTGGCAATGCCATCATCTCAGCAATAAATGCTGGTTCAGGCTTGTCTGATAGTAAGACACCTCGGAAGGCATCAATTAGCGCTGGAGACAGTTCAACATCTTGACCGTTTTGCACTGCTTCAACGTTACTACGAATGTATTTTGCTAACAGCATTTGACCAGCGTCCCAACGAGCAAATTCGTTACGCGCATGCACCATCAGGAAAATCAGTTCTTCATCGCTATAATCGTACTCCAAAACAACTGGTGCAGAGAACTCACGTAGCAAGGACGGTACTGGTTGCTCAGATACGTTTTCGAACACGAAGGTTTGCTCAGCTTCGGTAACGTTAAGAACATTTTCGACTTTTTCACCGTTACATTGTAACTCAATAACATCACCGTTTTCCGCATACAACTCAACATCAAATGGAATATGAAGCGGCTGCTTTTCTTGCTGCTCATGAGTCGGTTCAGTGTGCTGAGAAACAGTAAGCGAATACGTTTGTGCCGCTGAATCATACTCACTTGTGACGGATACCGTTGGTGTACCTGACTGGCTATACCATAGGCGGAACTGTTTCAGATCGACACCTGATGCATCTTCCATAGCCGCGACAAAATCTTCACAGGTTGCCGCAGTACCATCATGCCGCTCAAAGTAAAGCCTCATACCTTTCTGGAAGCCTTCCTCTCCCAGCAGTGTATGCATCATTCGGATAACTTCACTACCCTTTTCGTATACCGTTAAAGTATAGAAGTTGTTCATTTCTATAACTTTTTCAGGGCGAATTGGATGTGACATAGGGCTCGCATCTTCTGCGAATTGTGGGCCACGGATAATTCGTACGTTGTTAATACGATTCACCGCTCTAGAACCCAAATCAGAAGAAAATTCTTGATCACGGAATACAGTAAGGCCTTCTTTCAGGCTCAATTGGAACCAGTCTCGGCACGTCACTCGGTTACCCGTCCAGTTATGAAAGTACTCGTGACCAATAACCGCTTCGATACCTAGGTAGTCAGTATCTGTTGCCGTTTGATCATTAGCCAAAACAAATTTAGAGTTAAAGATGTTCAGGCCTTTGTTTTCCATTGCCCCCATGTTGAAGAAGTCAACGGCAACAATCATGTAGATATCTAGGTCATACTCAAGACCAAAACGCTCTTCATCCCACTTCATTGAGTTAATAAGAGACGTCATGGCATGAGGGGCACGATCCAGATTGCCTTTATCAACAAAGATCTCCAACTCAACATTACGACCTGATTTTGTTACGTACCTATCACGAAGAACGTCAAAGTCTCCGGCTACCAATGCGAACAAATAGGCTGGCTTAGGATGAGGATCCTGCCACTGAACCCAGTGGCGACCGCCTTCCAGTTCACCTTCAGCAATACGGTTACCATTGCTTAACAAGAATGGGTACTCGAATTTATCCGCGATGACTTTGGTGGTGTATTTAGCCAAAACGTCAGGACGATCCATGTAGTAAGTGATACGACGGAAACCTTCCGCTTCACATTGCGTACAAAATGCACCACCAGACTTATATAATCCTTCCAGAGCGGTATTCTCTTCTGGATTAATCTCAGTAACAATTTTCAGTTCGAATTCTTCAGGTAAAGCAGAGATCTCCAATGTACCTTCAAGCTCTTCAAATCGAGTCCAAGCTTCACCATTAACGAAAATACTCACTAACTTGAGACTTTCGCCATCAAGGCGAAGCGTGCTTTGATCTTTCATTTGTTTAACTTGAGAAACCGCCGTGACTATAGTTGCGGTATCATGAAGCTCAAAGGTTAAATCAATGTCGGAAATAGTGTGTGATGGAGAGGTATAATCTTTACGGTATTTGGCTTGAGGTGTTTGAGCCATGTCGAAATCCTTCTGACTAGATGTAATACACTGTGAACTGCTCTACAAGAGCACTTGGTGAGTATGTTGTTATTTAAAAACACTGCTACTTTCTTTTCAGCTAGCTTAACCTCAGAAAATTAAAAAAACGAGGTATTATGTCTAAATACCTCGCTTTTCAGCTGCTGTGGTTAGTATTTTCAAATTATACGTCTAAATAATCACCATCTTTTAATGCTTGTTATATCACCTGACTCGATTCAAAACAGCATAAAGTGCACCTTCTTCCATCTCTAATGTCAAAATATCACTGTTCAAGCTGTATCTCGTTTCATGCTCACCATTTTCATACAGTAAAACTAAATGCTCACCTTCTGTGTAATAAACACCTTTATGGATTGCTTCATCACCTTCTTCATTGCTGACTCTAAACATGAACACAAAATCTGGCTGCAAAATAAGATCCATACGTTGCACTTCGCTTGCAAGCATTTCATGCCCACTTAGCTGAGCACTAGACCACATACCGGCAAGTGAATTAGATAAAGCTTTTGTGAAAACCACGCCATTAAGGTTAAGCATATTATGGTTACTGCTGTAATTGTATATTTGCGGCTCAGACGTGTTTAAACCTAGAATTATCGTATCTTCATTTGCCGCATAAAGCCCCTCCCAATGATCCACAGAGTAATCACGCTTTTGAATATCAATTTGGAAACTGTAGTTGGAGTCGAGACTAAGTTTGATTGCTAAGAAATTTTCTTCTGATTGTTCTGGGTTTGGATTCACAAGGTACCAATCCCCAAGTAAGAATGGTTGATCGAATTGAGTCAAATCGCTGTTATCTCTGGTTTCGCTTGCGAACACAGAAACGCTTATACAAGTCAGTAGAATTCCAATCCATCTCATATCGCATCCCTCACTCTTTTCTATAAGCTTAGGTGCGGAAATCTGAATAAGCGAAATTTTTTGATCTATATCACGTTAATTATTTAAATAAAAAAAGCGAGCTAATTTGTAGCTCGCTTTTTATTTCAAATATTTCAATTACTTAATCATATCAACCATGATAGCTATCGACTCATCCAAGTATGCATCTGGAGCTTCATAATCTTTTGGCACGTCATCAAGAGATTCAAATGGTTTCTCTCCATGAGCAGTTTGCCTTAAATTAATACGAGCCAAGCGATCGTCATCCGCTTTATCACTTTCATCCTTACGAACTTTCTCGTTAAGAGACAAAGTATTATCGTCTTTTTCTGCTTTGTATTTCGCAATATCCTCAGAAATAAACTGGAACTCTAAATCCTTAGCTATTCTTGCCTGATGCTGAGCATCGAGTTTTTTGATTAATTCACTGTTACGCTGTAACACTTCATATTTAGCTTTATCAATACTATCCCAAGGCAGCGCATTGTCTTCAACGCTTTCACCCGTATCGCTTGGTTCGATCGGGGTTGGGAACGCAATATCGGGTGCTACACCTTTGTTCTGAGTACTGCCACCATCGATGCGATAAAACTTTTGAATCGTGTACTGTACATAACCCAGCTCTTTATCAAATAGATCATAAATATGATTTAAAGAGCGATGCTGTTGCACAGTCCCTTTACCAAATGAGTTTTCACCTAGAACGATTGCTCGGCCATAGTCTTGCATTGCAGCAGCAAAAATTTCTGAAGCCGATGCACTGTATCGATTAATAAGAACTGTCATAGGGCCGTCGTAACTGATTTTACCATCAGTGTCACTATTCACATTGACACGCCCGTAACTGTCGCGAACTTGCACCACTGGCCCACTGGTAATAAAAAGGCCGGATAAAGCCGTCGCTTCCGTCAGTGCTCCACCACCATTGTTGCGAAGATCAACAATGATACCGTCAACACCTTTACCTTTCAGTTCTGTAATCAATTTATCTGTGTCTTTCGCAAGGCCAACATAAAAGCTTGGTACTTCTAGTATGCCAATCTTCTTACCATCTTTTTCAACCACCTCAGACTTTACAGCGCGGTCTTCAAGTCGGATTTTATCTCGAACAATGGTAATGACTTCCGCGTTAGCATCTTTACCTTCAGGCAAGATTTGCAGATACACTTTAGTGCCCTTCGGCCCTTTGATTAGTTGAACAACATCATCCAACCTCCAGCCGATGACATCAACGATACCTTCGCCATCCTGACCAACACCGATGATACGATCACCTTCAGCCAATTGTTTGCTCTTGGATGCTGGGCCACCAACCACTAATGAACGAATAACAGTGTAATCATCTGTCATTTGAAGAACCGCGCCAATACCTTCTAGAGACAAATTCATCTCTGTTTGGAACTGCTCAGCATTTCGAGGAGAAAGGTAACTGGTGTGTGGGTCCACTTCTCGAGCAAACGCATTCATATACAGTTGGAATGCATCCTCATTATGAGTTTGGCTGAGGCGCTTGAGTGCATTGTTATAACGTTTGCCTAAAACGTCTTTAATTTCATCCCAGTTTTTACCGGTTAGCTTGAGATTCAACGCATCATATTTAACACGTTTTCTCCATAGCTCATTAAGCTCTGCTGTATCTTTCGGCCAAGCCGCTTCACTACGATCAAGTTCAATACTTTCATCTGTATCAAACTTCATTTCGTTATCAAGTAGAGACAACGCATAGACAAACCTTTCGTAGCGACGTTTCATCGACAAGTTATAGATGTCAAAAGCGATTTGGTTATTACCTGACTTTAGCTGGTCATCAATATCCAACGCTACCTTATTGAATGAATCGATGTCAGCTTGAGTGAATACATTTCTGTTGAAATCAAGAGATTCAATATAGCGCTGAAATATCGCTTGAGAAAACTGATCGTTGAGAGTGAAGTGCTTGTAATGGGAGCGAGTGAAACGTGAGGTAACACGTTTACTTGCAGTTGCATGTTGATCTTCGGGAGTTAAGACAGGTAAGTCTTCGAGGTTAATTTTCGCTTCAAGAGCGCTTGCTGAAGAAGCTGCCAGCCAGAGGCTAGCAGCAATCAGCGACAATTTTGAACGGCATTTCATGCGTAGGAGTATCTCCTTTATGCGCGCAGGTGCTCCGCTTTAACAACCATTTGCAGGCCGTTAGACAGTTGAACACGCACATCTTCCTTATTAATTTCAACGATAGTCGCAGCCATGTTTCCTTTGCCCATATTTACGTTTACTTGATTACCGATCGTCATTTCGTCAGCGTTCAGAGCACGCGTTTCTACTGGCTTGTTGGCTTTCTGTGTTTTGTTTTGCTGTGGGCGACGGCTCTGTGGCTTTTTATTCGCCGGTTTAGCTTTCGCTTTACCTTCTTCACGAGCTTTTTGAGCTTGCTCTTTACGACGAGCTTGCACTTTTGCTTTGCTTTCAGCTAGTGCTGTTTTCGCGTGTTCAACATGCTCTTCTTCTAGCTCACCCGCTGGATTGCCATCTAGATCAACACGAGTCGCCCCCGGCTTGACACCGTGTAGGTAACGCCATGATGAAGTGTACTGTCTTAACGCTGCACGAAGCTGAGTTTTACTCACCTTAGGATCGTCACTTAGACGTTCCGCAAGATCTTGAAAAATACCAATTTTAAGTGGTTTTGCTTCACCTTCTAAAGTAAAGCACTTAGGGAAACATTCAGCAATATAGGAAATAACTTCTTTGCTGTTTTTTAACTTTTCAGTGTTTTCCATGAGGAGTCCTGGTTAGTGCGGTCTGTCCGCGAGCATTAAGATAAATATTTCAGGTATTATAGTGACCTGCAAGCGAAAAACCACACTCAATCTGGAAATTATGCACTGATAGCGTGTGAATTAAGCAGCTTTTCCACTTCGCTCATCAAAAAAGTCAAACCTTCTTCATCTGTTTCACTAAATCGGCCGACTTTCGGACTATCAATATCCAGAACACCTACAATATTACCGTTAATGCTAAATGGAATGACGATCTCAGAATTACTCGCCGCATCACACGCAATATGGCCTTCAAACTCACGCACATCATGAATCCTCTGAACAGTATTCATTGCAACCGCAGTACCGCACACCCCACGACCCACAGGAATTCTTACGCACGCAGGTTTACCTTGAAATGGCCCAAGGACCAGTTCCCCTTCTTTCATTAGATAAAAGCCCACCCAATTAAGTTCCTCAAGCTCCATGTTCAAAAGAGCACTTAAATTAGATAAGTTGGCGATAAGGTCTTTTTCCGATTCTAAAAGTGCGACAGCTTGCTTGGTTAAGCGGTGGTAATGTTCTATTTTCATACTGACTTCCATTTGAAAATGAGAGACTTCCATCATGAATCAACGTACAATCTTCCGTAAATTATAAATAGTAAGCATTCTCATTATAATGTCTGATAACCCCAACACTATTAGCCGTTCTTGGCTAATAACTCAAGTAAAACAACACAAGTCGAAACTTGTTCTCGCTAATATTATCGCGTTGATAGCCACTCTTGTGAGTGTCCCTATCCCGCTTTTGATGCCTTTAATGGTTGATGAAGTTCTTCTAAACCAACCTGCAACCGGCCTCGAGTTGATGAATAAAGTGTTACCTGTTTCAATGCATACTCCAACAGGTTATATCTTCTTGACACTGCTTCTCGTCATTCTCATGCGCACCGTCAGCCAAGGACTAAATATTCTTCAGGGGCGACAGTTTACGTTAATTTCCAAGACCATCACTTATCAAATGCGAAGTAAAATGATTGATAAGTTGGGGCGTATTAGTATCAGACAATATGAAACTCGTGGTAGTGGTGGCATTAATGCTCACTTAATCACCGATGTGGAAACCATCGATCAATTTATTGGGACGACACTAAGCAAGTTTCTTATTAGCTTACTTACAGTTATCGGCACCGCTGGTGTATTGCTTTGGTTGGAATGGCGCCTTGGGCTATTTATTCTTCTAGTCAACCCTATTGTCATCTACTTCTCTCGCAAACTCGGCAGTAAAGTTAAGCACCTTAAAAAAAGGGAAAACCAGTCCTTCGAGCGCTTCCAAAACCGGCTGGTCGAGACCTTAGACGGTATTTATCAACTACGAGCAGCTAATCGCGAGCGTGAGTTTCTCGGCGAGTTAAAGCAGCAGGCAAACCAAGTTCGCCTTGATGCGGATAAATACGCATGGCAATCAGAAGCAGCTGGTCGAGTTTCTTTCTTGCTATTCCTCTTGGGCTTTGAACTTTTTCGCGCAGTAGCCATGTTAATGGTCCTGTTTAGTGATTTAACCATCGGACAGATTTTTGCCGTCTTTGGCTACCTTTGGTTTATGCTTAGCCCGGTACAGGAGCTACTCGGTATTCAGTTTTCTTGGTATAGCGCAAAAGCTGCAATGGCCCGTATTAATGCTCTCCTTGATTTAGAAGAAGAGCATCGCCCTGTCAGCAAAACCAACCCATTCACTGAAGATAGAGAAGTGGATGTTAGAATCGAAAACGTTGACTTTTCTTACAATGAAGAGAGCCGAGTCCTCAATAATTTGAGTCTTAGTATTCCCGCAGGGAAAAAAGTGGCATTAGTTGGTGCAAGCGGTGGTGGAAAATCGACACTAATTCAGTTGCTCATTGGTGTTTATCGCCAAGACTCAGGCATCATACGATTCAATGGTGAGACAACCGATGATATCAGTTTTGATGTAATTCGTGAACAAATTGCTGTTGTATTACAACAACCTATACTATTCAACGACAGTTTAAGGCATAATTTGACACTCGGTTCCGACTACGATGATCTACAACTATGGCGTGCTCTTGATATCGCACAGATGCAAGATGTCATTAGCCAGTTAAGTGATGGCTTAGATACTCAAGTGGGCCGAAATGGCATTCGTTTATCAGGCGGACAAAGGCAGCGCCTAGCAATCGCTCGTATGATTTTAAGCGATCCTAAGTTTGTCATTCTGGATGAAGCGACTTCTGCTTTAGACACCGCTACCGAGGCAGCACTACACAAAGCGCTGACAGAGTTTTTGAATGGGCGCACAACCTTGATTGTGGCGCATCGACTCTCAGCAGTAAAACAGGCTGATTTGATCTACGTTTTAGAAGATGGACAAGTTACACAGGCAGGCACGCATGTTGAGTTGGTTGAACAAGAAGGATTATACCAGACGCTTTATGGAAGCGTTCAATCGCACGCCTAAAACCCTGACTGCATGCCATTTAAGGAGGGCGTTATGAGCCCTCCGCAAAATCTTGCACCTCACTTATCTGAAACTTCTCATATTAGGTTATGCCATGGCTGCGAGTTGCCCATTGATACCGTTGCAGTCGCTCGAGGCAAAAGCGCATTCTGCCCTCGTTGTGGTAGTCAGCTATATAGGGGGGGAACACCTTCTCTATCTGGCAATTTAGCCATCGCAATAACCTGCTTGTTGTTGTTTATCCCCTCTCACTTCTTTGACTTTATTAGTATTCGCTTGTTCGGGGTAATGATTCCAGCGACGCTACCTTCAGGTGTCTTCACATTATTCAATGAAGGGTTTATTTTCCTATCGGTCTTGATTATTTTCTGTAGCTCAATCGCCCCGTTGCTTGTGAGCGGCTCCGTATTAACTGCTCATCTTGCATTAAAACGTCGTGACTTCCAATTGCTCAAACATTCCCTTTATTTGATCCAACATCTTAAAAATTGGGTCATGATCGATGTCTTTCTTGTTAGTGTCGCTATTTCATGTTTCAAACTTCAAGATTATTCCGATATTTATGTTGGTGTAGGCTTATATGGCTTAGTCCTATTGCAAGTCGCCACCGTTATGCTAGTAACTCGTGTTAGTGTTCGACATTATTGGGAAGCGTATGAATCAGAGTTTTCATATCAATTCAAAGAGAAGCAGCTGCACTGTCACCATTGTCACCTATCTCAGCCGGAAGGCTTAGAATGTGTTCGTTGCCATAAACCAATCTATCACCGAAAGCCGCATTCAATACCACTGACATGGTCCTATTTAGTTGCCGCTACCATTGCTATTTTCCCTGCCAACCTCATCCCAATTTCTATCTTAATTACGAATGGCCAACGATTGGAAGACACGATTTTTTCCGGTGTGGCGTCACTTGTGAAGAATGGAATGCCAGGCATTGCTGTCATTATATTCGTAGCCAGCATTGTCGTACCTGTAGCAAAAATCATCGGTTTGGCCTATTTATTGCTGGCTATCCAATTAAAACGTAAAGTGTTTCACCGCCAACGAATGACTATTTATTTTGTTATTAAGTGGATTGGACGTTGGTCTATGATGGACCTGTTTGTGATATCCATTATGATGACATTGGTAGATCGTGGTCAGATTCTAGATTTTACCCCTGGATATGGGGCTGTCGCATTTGGAATCGTTGTTGTACTGACTATGCTAGCTGCTGAAAGTATTGATCCTAGATTACTCTGGGACAATTACTCTGATCCGGCAAAAAACAACTCAGAGAAAAAAGAAGAGCCTTTAAATGACTAATTCATCTTCTAATCAACCTTCTTACTCACCAGATATCAAGCGTAACAAGGGGATATCGCCTTTATGGCTTTTGCCTGTTTTAACCATGGTTTTAGCAGGATGGTTAGTAGTGAAGGCAATTAATGATGCGGGTCAGCGAATTCAAATCTATTTCTCTGATGCTCAAGGGCTAGTGGCGGGTAGAACAACGATTCGCTACCAAGGCCTAGAAGTGGGAATGGTGCGTGATATCAACCTCTCCGAAGATTTAGAAAGTATCTATGTCGACGCGGATATTTATCCTGAAGCCACTAAGTTGCTATCAAAAGAAACACGCTTCTGGATGGTGAAGCCCACGGCAAGTCTCTCAGGCATTTCCGGGTTAGATGCTTTGGTCTCCGGTAACTATATTGCTATCCAACCAAGTGATAACCCTTCTGAACCAGAAACCAAATTTACCGCACTGGAACGCGCGCCTTCAGATATTCTGACTCGTGAGGGGCTTAGTATTACTTTACGGGCAGAAGATCTCGGCGGTATTTCCGTCGGTTCTCAGATAGTTTATCGTAAAATCCCAATTGGTGAGGTATACAGCTATCAGCTTGATGAACACGGTAAAAATGTACTAATTCAAGCTTCTATCCGCGATGAATATCGGACAATTATCACTGATGAAAGCCGCTTTTGGAACGTCAGTGGTCTGGGTGCCAATATCGGTTTTGATGGCGTTGATGTGCGATTGGAGAGCTTGAGTGCTTTAATTGGAGGCTCTATTGCGGTTGATTCTCCAGACGGTGGCGAGCCGGTTGCAGATAATACGAGATTTAAACTTTACCCCGATCTAAAAACTGCGGGGCGAGGTATACCAATCAAAATCACACTTCCAGATGATAATCAGATCAGCCCAACTGGTGCTCCCATCATGTATAGAGGGATTGAAATTGGTCAGATTACTGATTTACAACTTAGTAATGGCCGAAAGGAAATTGTCGCCTCAGCAGCCATTCAGCCTGCTTTCTCAGACATGCTGACGAGCGGAAGTAATTTTATCCTCGAAGAAGCGAAAGTCTCTCTTTCTGGTGTAGAAAACCTAACTAACTTGGTGAAAGGCAATTTCCTCACTCTCGTGCCAGGTAAAGGCGAGCGCTCTCGTTACTTCAACGCCATTCGGAAAGAGCAGTTCAACAAGCAACAAGCTAAATCAGTCGCCATTACGTTGATTGCTGACAACTCATTTGGCTTAGGAGCCGGTGCTAATGTTCTTTATCGTGGGATCACGGTCGGTGAAGTAACTAACGTTTCCTTAATCAACGAAAAAGTGCATTTAGATGTGCTGGTGGACAAAGCTTACGCAAAGACGATTAAGTCGCAGAACCGCTTTTTTGTAACAGGCAGCGCCACCGCTGAATTGACAGAATCAGGCCTGAACATTAGCGTTCCTCCCGCCCAACAGCTTTTGACTGGTTCGATTAGCTATGTCAGTGAAGGGGATCAAGACCCTAGAGAGCAATATACTCTCTACCCAAGTAAATCGCTGGCTGAACTCGCCAAATACAACATGTCTGGTTCACAGATGATCACGCTCTTTGCTAATGAGTTGCCACCAATTAGCAAGGGAAGTCCCCTACTTTACCGCAACCTACAGGTTGGAAGTATTTCAGACTTCCACTTAGTCGATGGGGGCATCATTATTTCAGCCAGTATTGAAAACCAATACAAGCACCTCATAACAGAGCAAACGGTTTTCTGGAACCGTTCTGGCGTCGAAGTAGACGCCAGTCTTTCAGGTTTCAGTGTCAAGGCTGCACCGCTAAAATCCTTGATTCAAGGTGGCATCGCGTTTGACTCTTTACCCGGCGTCGAGAATAAACAGAATGACAAATGGCTGCTTTACCAAGATTTTAAAACAGCTAGAAAATTTGGCCATGTCATAACAGTCAATGCTGAGGGTGAGAACAACATCACCAAAGGTACCGCTGTCAAATACAACGGCGTCAAAGTTGGTGAAGTGACCTTAGTCGTACCTGACTTTAACCACAAACGAGTTGAGATCAAACTTCGTGTGCTTCCAGAGTATGCTGACAAATTGGCAAGAGAAAACAGCTATTTCTGGGTTGAGCAAGCTACGTTAGGCCTAGATGGCGTTAAGAACCTACAAAACCTGCTCACGCAGACGATCAATGTCACCCCAGGTTCAGGTAAGCCAGAGCACACTTTCACTTTACACAAGGAAGAAAAAGACAGCCAAGGAGTGAGTTTCACATTACAGAGCGAATCTCGCGGCTCTGTCACCAAAGGGACTCCCGTTCTCTACAGAGAGATTGAGGTCGGTAAAGTCACCAATGTCGAACTTGGTGAGTTCGCCGATCGCGTTGTATCAACTATCTCCATCAATCCAAAATACGCTTACCTCGTCCGTCGAAACAGCGTGTTCTGGAACACTTCTGGCGTCGATGTTTCAATCGGTCTTGGTGGGGCCAACATTAAAGCGGGCACCATAGATAGCCTTGTTCGGGGCGGAATTACCTTCTCAACTCCTGAGGGTAATCAACTGCAACCCGCCGCTCAAGAAGGACAATCCTTCTTTCTTTACCCTACACCAGAAGAAAACTGGAATACATGGCGTACAGCCATACCCAAGCCATAACGTCAGTAACCTAATAAAACGCAGCGATATCTCGCTGCGTTTTGTTTTTCTATCCGCTATAATCCCTGCCTCTTTACAAACCGAGACAGAACCTTGCATCAGAACGTCTACTTACCAGAAGAATTCTTGAAAGAGATGGAGGCTATACTTCCTGATGGCCTCTATATGGACGACTTCATCGCCGCATGCCAACGTCCACTGCGCAAAAGTATCCGCGTCAATACCCTGAAGATTTCCATTGATGATTTTACCCGACGTGCCTCTGATAAAGGTTGGCGCCTTACACCAGTCCCTTGGTGTACAGAAGGCTTTTGGATTGAGGCAGATGAATCTGACACACCTTTAGGTAACACAGCAGAGCATATGTCTGGCTTGTTCTACATTCAGGAAGCCAGCTCCATGATGCCTGCAGCTGCTCTTTTTGAAGGAAAAAACGAATTTCATCGTGTCTTGGACATGGCTGCAGCCCCAGGCTCAAAAACTACTCAAATTGCCGCAAGTATGAGAAATAATGGCGTATTAGTTGCCAATGAATTCTCGGCCAGTCGAGTCAAGGTATTACATGCAAACATTGAACGTTGCGGTGTTCGAAACACTGCATTAAGCAACTATGACGGTCGGGTCTTTGGTGGTTGGTTACCGGAACAGTTTGATGCCGTGTTGATCGATGCTCCGTGTTCTGGCGAAGGTACTGTTCGCAAAGATGCCGATGCGATGAAAAACTGGAGTAAAGAATCCGTTATTTCGATTTCTGATACACAAAAAGATTTGATAGAAAGCGCATTTCACGCTCTAAAACCAGAAGGCACGATGGTCTACTCAACATGCACCTTAAGTATTGAGGAAAACCAACATGTCTGTTTGTACTTGAAAGAAAAGTTTGGTGATCTAGTTGAATTTCAGCCACTCAACTCCCTATTCCCCAGCGCCGAAAAAGCACTCACCGAGGAAGGTTTCCTGCATATTTTTCCTCAGATGTACGATTGTGAGGGATTCTTTGTAGCAAAGATCAAAAAGCTAGGTTCAGCCGAAGCACCACAAGTCAAGAAACGCTTGGGCAAATTCCCATTTGAAAAAGCGTCTAAAAAAGTTCAGCAGGATATTAGTAAACAGCTGAACGAAAGTTTGGGGATTAAACTTCCACAAGATGCGGCAGTATGGCTACGTGATAATGATGTTTGGCTTTTCCCCAATGCATTAGAGCCCATGCTTGGAGAGTTTAGATTCTCTCGAATGGGGATAAAAATCGCCGAATCACATAAGAAAGGCTATCGCTGGCAACACCAAGTGGCAATGGCCTTAGCCTCAGGTAATGAAGCTAACAGCATTGTATTATCCGTCGATGAGGCTCGTGAGTGGTTCATGGGCAGAGATGTCAGACCGCAAAATCAATCTGGCAAAGGCGAAGTGATCGTCAAACTTGGTAACGATGTGATTGGCTTGGGAAAATGGGTAGGAAATCGAGTGAAGAATGGCCTACCTAGAGAGTTAGTTCGAGATAAAAACCTATTCTAAATGGGTATTTTTCAGTAGAAAACTCCACATATGCCTAGCGAAACGATGATGATGTACTACACTTTAGTTAATGATAAGTCATAGAATATCAAATAGTTAGCGCAGGCTCATAAGAGCCATTCCCCTAGGCCCAAAGCAATATCTGCTTCGGGCCTTTTTTTGGACTCAATTACGAAGCGATACGAATCCCATCTTTCTCTATCGTAATTTTTCCTTGCTTATACAACCCACCAATTGTTTTCTTGAAAGTGCCTTTACTGGTACGAAATGCAGCAAAAATACTTTCCGGTGATGATTTGTCGTTCAATGGAAGAAACCCACCTTTTTTTTCAAGGAGGTCTAGAACTTTCTGACTCAAGTCATCCATTTTAGCCACACCGACTTTCTGTAGCGATAGATCGATCTTACCGTCTTCTCTAACCGCTTTGATATAACCTTTTAGACGTTTACCAATGAACAGCTTTCCGAACACATCAGATTTAAAGATCATTCCCCAATGTTCACCTTCCACGATCGCTTTAAAACCAAGGTCACTTCGCTCAGCAATAATGAGATCCACTTGCTGATTACGTGTATAGTTTGCTGGCGTCTTGTCCAACACTTTGTTGAACTTGGTGGTGCCAACAATTCGTCCAGAAGCTTTATCAGTATAAACGTATACAAGGACAGTTTGACCTTCGGAGAAACGCCCACGCTGCTCACTGAATGGAATCAATAGGTCTTTGCCTTTGATGCCCCAATCTGCGAAGGCACCTGTGCTATTAATTCCTTGAATCTTCATCAGCCCCCACTCACCCACTTGAGCAATTGGAGTTTCTGTAGTTGCAACCAGCTGATTGTCTGAATCGAAGTATAAAAAAGCATCGATAGACTGACCGACTTCGGTACCTTCGGGAACAAATTTATTTGGTAATAAACTCGTTCCAAAATCCTCCGCATCGAGAAATACGCCAAAATCTGCTTTCTTTACTACTTCTAAGTGGTTTATCTGACCAACTTTAATCATTTCAACTGTCTCTTGCTAAATTTGCGGAGATTATACCGAAACTCTGTTATGCTTTCGCCAGATAATTATAATTTTTTCAGGAGTACTCTTTGCTCACCGTTGATAAGCAGGACGGCATCACTCTCAAGATTTCCCACGCTATGGCTTCCTCTAAGAAGTCAGATCTCGACCTCTACTTTTTCATTCCTGGCGAACTTGGCCTAACGCCCGATGTGCTTAAAGAAAGTGAGATTTACTACGAATCCATCGTACAAAAACGTGCCTACTATAGTGATAAAACACTTCTCCCGCTTGTACACAGTCGATTGGCAAAGCGTGGCCGCCTATCCTCAACTCAATATCGCGTGAGTTTGAGTTTGTTTGCTTATCAATATGTGATTGCTTTAGATAAAGCCGTGAATGAACTTAATAAGCATAATTCCGATGTCATTACGACAGATGAAGTCGATGAAGTCATTGAGCTTGCTTTAGATATACTGAAAAAACTCAGACGAGGAATTCCTTACGAGGAAAGCCTCAAACGCTACTACGCTAACATTGATAACTACCTTTCTTGGTACACAGGTCAACGATTCATGTCATTGATTGCGCATATGCCAAGAGACAATGATTATAAGACCATTAAAGATCGATTACTGGCGATTATTGAGAAAGAAGCCGCACACCGCAAGCTCAACAATTACAACTCTGAAAGTGTTCGTGACGATGTAACACGGCTTAGTAACAAAATGCGTTTGCTACGTCGATTGATTGAGCATCCCGTTGTATTGAAAGCAAAGACTCAATCACTCGGGAAAAACATGAAGCGCGTTGTCAAAGGCTCTGCAACCGGCTTTGTTATGGTTTTCGTCACTATTACAGCCATCCTAGCTCGTGACTACTGGGGTGAGATCACTGTTTCTTTCATCATTTTGATGTCGTTCGTTTATGCGTTACGTGAAATATTTAAAGATGATCTACGCGACGTTATGTGGCGTTGGATACGTAAAGGCAGGCCTAAATGGCGTAAATACTACTTGGACCCTACAACCAATAAAGCGGTCGGTCAAAAGCTTGAGTGGTTAGATTATAAAAATATCCTCAAGTTGCCCGATCGGATTCAATTAATCCGCAAAAAACGCGTTGTACAGCGTGAAGAACAAATCCTGCATTATCGTTCAGAAACAGAAATGTCGACGTCCAAGTTTATGAGTGGTTATGAAGAAACTCGCGAGTCCATGATGCTCAGTATGAGACCATTTATGCGTTTAATGGACAAAGGTTCAAATAAGGTTTACACACTCAATAATGGTCAAGTCAGTAAAGAATCCGTTGAAAAGCGACATCTGATCAACCTGATCGCGAAAGAAGATAATCACAATGGCGAGCCCAACTTTTATCGATGGAAAATTGTTCTTAATCGAAACAAGATTGTGGCAATTGAACAAATGGAGGTCGATGACATCAACCACCCATTCTCTTCAATGAAAGAGTAAGTTGAAACTCTGCCATCGGCTCGTTGCCATGTAGGCTTGGGCATAGCGCAGTGATTTTGACCGGTTGGTTGATTCGTTCTCCAGTTTCTAATGCTTCATCCAACATTTGATCAATAAGCGCGCCGTCGTTGCAAACGAAATGGACATCACTTTCTGGTCGCTTCAAGAACTGTCCATCGACGGCTTTAAATGCCAGTGATACTTTATGCCCACGCTCTTGTGCTTTGCTCATTGCCATGAAACCACCCGCTACGTCAGCCCCCACAGCCAAAACACCAAAATACATACTATTTAGATGGTTTTTTGTTTTTCGTTTGAGGGGGATTTTAATTTCAACTGACTGAGAGTCGAGTTTTAATATTGTAGGTCGGCATAGCCAGATCAATGGCACTTTGAAGAATCCGAAGAGCTTGAGATATAGATTTGCTTTGGCGAGTAGAGAGAGCATTAAACTGGTCCGACATGTTATTATTTGTACGTCTAGTTCATACTGTCCAAAAGAAGATGTCAACACTTTGTTAACATCTTGCTTATGAAATTATAGCCGTATCACCTAACCGTTGGTTACAGCGTCACTACAAGTTCAATATCCGAATGCTCAACCATATAATCTTGAATTCTATGATAACGGGCTAAGCCGCTACTGATCATAACGATTGGCTTGCTACTGCTATTCGCAGCTCTAACAGACTTATCGATAAGATCGATAACCGCTTCACTTTGCGGATCAAATAGGTACTCTAATTCTTCATTAAGTCGGTCAACACCTAAGGTAAATTGAGCTAAGTTCTCTAGGTTAATGACCACACCATCAAAGTAGTGCAGTAAACGCTCCGACATAAGAGCAGCAGAAGGGACATCAACGGTATACAGTACTTTCAAACCATTTAGCCCACGAGGTAAACCCTGCTCAGCTAACAAATCTATGATTTTTGCAGCATCTGATAGCGCTCTAACAAATGGGATGACAATATCCACTTGCACACCCTGCTGTTGCAGTGTCTTAATCACCTTACATTCGAGAGCAAAAACTGAATTGAAAGGCTCTGATGCATAACGAGATACGCCACGAACCCCCAAGGCCGGGTTTATCTCTGTGCTCTCTACTTTACCGCCAAGAAGAGAACCAAGTTCATAGCTATCGGCACTGCTCAATGCAACTCGGATTGACTGGTGGTTCGGTTGAATAGCTTGCAACACCTGTTCGGTTAACGTCGCTACAAAATGATCCTCAGCAGAAGCGCTGCCCAGTATCGCTTCGATAGAGTTGCGTTCCACATCATCCAAAGTCGACTCCACAGTCTTATAACATGGGTGATAGAAAATATGTTCTGAGGCTAAATCTGATAAAGAAACAAAGAGATGAGGGCTATCAGAAGTGTTTTCTGGCCCCGGCAGTGCATCGCCTATGTTCAGCTCTGAATGCAAGTTGTCTGAAGTTTTAATGCTCATTACTGCTCCGTGCATTTTTACTGTGTTGTTCTACACCGAACATACCGACAGTCCTCTTCTAAAACAAGTTAAAAAGCATCTTTAGTAACAATAAGTGAATAAAATTTCACTCTAGAGTAATAAGCACTCTAAGAATGCAGATAAGAGGTTTATTCCTACTGACGTTTCCGTTATCTTTACCGCTTCGCAATAAAAGAACAGGCTGTCGTATGCCACTCAAAACCGATGAACTAAGAACTCAACCACTGGGGCCAATGCCGACTCCGGCAGAGCTTGGAAGCGCCCACCCAATTACGGAAGATGTCGCAGAGCGCATAGCTGAGTCTCGCCGTCAAATTGAAAAGATTCTTGTAGGGGAAGATAACCGTCTGTTGGTAATCGTCGGCCCTTGTTCAGTCCATGACACAGAAGCAGCTCTTGATTACGCTGAGCGTCTTGCAAGTATCCAAGAACAATACAAAGACGAGTTGTTTGTTGTCATGCGAACTTATTTTGAAAAGCCTCGCACCGTTGTCGGTTGGAAAGGCTTAATCACAGATCCTAATTTAGATGGGTCATACGCACTGGAAGCGGGCCTCAATAAAGCACGTAAATTGCTTTTAGATATCAACAAGCTAGGATTAGCGACTGCGACCGAGTTCCTCGACATGATCACTGGTCAATATATTGCAGATTTGATTACTTGGGGAGCCATTGGTGCACGTACTACAGAGTCACAGATTCACCGCGAAATGGCCTCTGCTTTATCCTGTCCTGTAGGCTTTAAGAACGGCACCAACGGAAACATTAAGATTGCTATCGATGCGATTCGTGCGTCCAAAGCTTCACACTACTTCTACTCACCCGATAAAAATGGCCGCATGACTGTTTATCGCACAAGTGGTAATCCATTCGGACACGTGATTCTTCGTGGTGGTGATAAAGGCCCGAATTTTGACGCTGATTCTGTTGAAGCCGCTTGTCAGCAATTAGCAGAGTTTGATCTACCTCCACGTCTGGTTGTCGATTTCAGTCATGCTAACTGCCAAAAGCAACACCGCAAGCAACTTGATGTCGCACAAAATATTTGCGAACAAATCACATCGGGTAAAAATCAGATTGCGGGTATTATGGCCGAAAGCTTTATTATCGAAGGCAATCAGCCAATGAAGGACATCAGCAACCTCAAATACGGACAGTCAATCACAGATCCGTGTTTGAGCTGGGAAGATACTGTAACTATGCTAGATATGCTGGCATCAGCAGTAAGATCACGCGGTTAAAGAAAGGAAATTGAGCAATGCCATCTTTTGATATTATATCTGAAATCGATACGGTTGAACTTCGTAACGCAGTAGATAACGCATCTCGTGAATTGTCTACTCGCTTTGACTTCCGTGGTGTTGAAGCGTCATTCGAAATGCAGAAAGATGAATCGGTACGCTTAAATGCGGAAGGTGACTTCCAACTAAAGCAAATGCGCGATATTTTACGTTCACATTTAACCAAGCGTGGTGTTGACGTTAATGCAATGGAAGCAAAAGCGGAAGAAGCGTCAGGCAAAAACTGGCATCAAATTGTTGTTTTCAAACAAGGTATTGATACCCCAACAGCAAAGAAAGTGGTTAAAGCGATTAAGGATGCCAAGCTGAAAGTGCAAGCGTCAATTCAAGGTGAGAAGGTTCGAGTCACTGGCAAAAAACGTGATGATCTCCAGTCAACCATCGCCATGATTCGCGAAGCCGACCTCGGCCAACCGTTCCAGTACGACAATTTTCGTGACTAACTTTTTTATTCATAATCCTCACAGAGCCCGCTAACGGCGGGCTCAGTTTTTTCTGACTTCAGGCTGAACCCAATCGAATATGCATATCGCTGCTTTTCAGCAAATTATACTGAGAAGAACTTGGGGCAACTAAGATTACCACTCTCAAATTCTCACTTTTTGCCGTTGCTAATCTCTCTGATAAGTCCACATCATCACGATACTCCTTTCTTTCTGCATCCCTTCTAATCAAATCAACAAACTCGAACGGACAAGCGTTATCAAAAAATACAAGTTCAGCTTGCTGCATGATTCGTAATGCCTTGATAGGAAGCAGTTCAACGTCATGACCATAGTCTATCCAAGTGACTGAGCCTTGGGCTTCAAGCTTATTTTCAAGCGTGTTTAAATAGACGTCCTCTAGCTGCGTTCGCTCTGTTGCCATTTCAGTTTCAGGGCGATTAAAGAACGACTCCCAAAACTTTCGTCGAAGATCAACCGAAGGTAATCGCTGTTTGATGTCAGTACGCTTTGATGCTCCAAAGTCAGCCAGTAATGACAAGTTCTGAGGCAAAGTGGCTTCAAATTGCTCTCTGATATTACGCACCAAAACAGGAGAAGCTCCACCACTCGAAATCGCAATCTGAATTCTTCCACGATTTATCATCGAGGGTGTAATAAAATCACAATATGGCTGATCATCGACTACATTCACTAATAAACCTAACGCTTTCGCATCATGGTAAACACGATGATTAAGCTCCGGGTTGTCTGTCGTTGCCCATACCTGTAGATATTTACGATCTAGTAGTTCCTCAGAGTAAAAGTTCTGTACCCACAAACACTCGTCATTTTCGGCAAGTTTTTGGAGATAAGGCTCAATATTGGGCGACACTATGGTGACTTCCGCCCCCGCACGAATCAGGCTGTCTACTTTTCGACAAGCAACCTCTCCTCCCCCCACAACCAGAACGGGTTTGTCGGTGAGATTCATAAACAGAGGAAAATACTGCATTTTTATCCTTGAGCAATGTTACGACCTATACAGACGATACTACCAAAAATGGGGCACATCGATAAACCCAACAATGCGAAACGTATAATTTATCACCAAATTTAATGCTATTTATAGAATTATATTTTAATCCTAACTCAATGTGCGAAATGTAAATATTGTGTAAATACTAACTTATAGAGAGTCTCTATGTTTGCACCATTAGTGTGAAGTCTTGCACTATTTACATTCGTGTAACATTTAGTCATTCTATTCACAGGTTGGATTCGTAGATTCGTTTAATAAATCTTTTTAAATTATATATTTGAGAATTTACAGATCCTTTCCTACTCTTATAAACGGTTGATTTATATACAACTCAAATTTGAGTAATCAGCCAATAACTATTGAAACACAACAATTTTTTCATTCGTTGTATCAGGTGTTACCTGGTTTAACATGGATCATACAGGAAGGATACAAATGGCGAACAAACTAACACTTCTTGCTTCTGTAGTAGCGGCTTCTACTGCTCTAATGTCTACGAGCGCTTTTGCAGCAGATAGCACTTTGGATAAAGTGACTAAGCAGGGTTTCCTAACTTGTGGTGTAAGTACCGGTCTACCAGGATTCTCTAACCCAAACTCCAAAGGCGAATGGGAAGGTATTGACGTTGAATACTGTCAAGCTCTTGCAGCCGCTGTTCTTGGTGATAAATCTAAAGTTAAGTATGTGCCCCTCACTGCAAAAGAACGTTTCACTGCACTACAGTCTGGTGAAATTGATGTTCTGTCTCGTAACACTACATGGACTCTACACCGTGATACAGCATTGGGTCTGAACTTCGTAGGCGTCAATTACTACGATGGTCAAGGTTTCATGGTCAAGAAAGACTTGGGTCTGAAGAGCGCGAAGGAACTTGACGGTGCATCTGTATGTGTTCAGTCCGGTACCACCACTGAACTAAACCTTGCGGATTACTTCCGCAACAATGGTATGTCATACAAACCCGTTGTATTTGATACAGCTGCTCAAACTTCAAAAGGTTTTGATGCAGGTCGTTGTGATGTCCTAACCACAGACCAATCTGGTCTGTATGCCCTTCGCCTGAATCTTCAAGATCCAAGCTCAGCAGAAGTTCTTCCTGAAATTATCTCTAAAGAACCACTAGGCCCAGTGGTACGTCAAGGTGATGATCAATGGTTCAACATTGCCAAGTGGACACTTTCGGCGATGGTGAATGCTGAAGAATATGGTATTTCCTCTAAAAATGCTGACGAGATGCTAAAATCTAAAGATCCGAATGTAAAACGTATTTTGGGTGTGGATGGTCCTAAGGGTAAAGGCCTTGGTATCCGCGATGACTGGGGTTACCAGGTAATCAAACAAGTTGGTAACTACGGTGAAAGCTTTGAACGTACTGTAGGTAAGGGCTCTCCACTACAAATCTCACGTGGTGTAAACGCACTATGGAATGCGGGCGGCTTTATGTACGCTCCACCAATCCGTTAAGCAATACATTACAACAAAATGGGCGGTGTAAGCCGCCCTTTTTACAAAAATGGATTTGAGGTTATAGCTGTATGAAACCTACTAATACTGTTGCGTCGAAGGCGGATAACGGACCGACTTCTAACGCTAGCCTTTTTTACAATCCCACCTTTCGATCAGTCGTATTTCAGATTATCGCAATACTTGCACTGATCTTTTTCTTTTACACTATTGTAAACAATGCACTGACAAACTTGGAGGCACGCGGTATCGCCACAGGTTTTGGATTTCTGACGCAAGAAGCTGGCTTTGGGATTGGCCTAACGCTGATTGAATATGATGAAACCTTCTCTTATGGCCGCACTTTCATCGTTGGCCTACTCAACACAGCCCTAGTATCCGTGCTCGGCATTATACTTGCGACTGTCATTGGGTTTGTTATGGGTATTGCCCGCCTTTCATCCAACTGGTTGGTGAGCAGACTGGCAGCTGTATATATCGAAACGTTCCGCAATATCCCCCTACTTCTGCAAATCTTCTTCTGGTACTTTGCCGTTCTGCAGGCGTTACCTTCTGCTAGACAAAGTTTGAGCCTTGGTGAAGCTATCTTCTTAAATGTTCGAGGTTTGTACTTCCCTGCTCCAATCTTTGAAGCTGGGTCATCCGTGGTGATTGCGTCTCTGGTTATTGGTATTATTGCGACCATCTTTATTGGCATTTGGGCTCGCAACAAACAGCGTTTAACAGGCCAACAAACACCAATGGGTCGCATTGCGCTTGCCTTAGTGTTTGTGCTTCCGGTTGTTGTCTATTTTATTATGGGTTCGCCAATTTCGGCAGAATATCCAGAACTGAAAGGCTTCAACTTTAAAGGTGGTGTCAGCATCATCCCTGAACTTGCTGCTTTATTGCTTGCGTTAAGTATTTATACTGCGTCTTTCATTGCAGAGATTGTTCGTTCAGGCATTAATGCCGTCAGCCACGGTCAAACTGAAGCCGCGATGTCTCTTGGTCTCCCTCGTTCTAGAACGTTGAAACTGGTTATTGTTCCTCAGGCGTTGAGAATCATTATTCCACCTTTGACCAGTCAGTATCTGAACTTAACCAAAAACTCATCATTGGCGATGGCCATTGGTTACCCAGATTTGGTCTCCGTATTTGCTGGTACAACTCTTAACCAAACTGGCCAGGCGATTGAAATTATCGCAATGACCATGGCGGTATACCTATCATTGAGCTTAATTACTTCTGCTCTGATGAATATCTACAACCGTAAAGTTGCTTTGGTGGAGAGATAGCATGAAGATACATCAATTTCAGCCAGATCTACCACCACCAGCTAATACGGTGGGCGTTGTAGGCTGGCTACGTAAAAACCTGTTTAATGGCCCAGTAAATTCGATCCTGACCGTGATTTTGGCCTATCTTGCCTTATCACTGTTATGGACTGTTTTCGATTGGGGAATTTTAAAAGCCGACTGGGTCGGAACCACACGTGATGCCTGTTCGCGTGATGGCGCTTGTTGGGTATTTATCAGTGTACGCTGGGAACAGTTCATGTACGGATTCTACCCTCAAGAAGAGCTTTGGCGCCCTCGCCTTTTTTACATTACGTTAGCAATCTTTACAGTATTGTTAGCCTACGAGAAGACTCCAAAACGTTTGTGGATATGGCTGTTTTTCGTCAACATTTACCCATTCATTATCGCTGCACTGCTGTACGGTGGCGTATTTGGGCTAGAAGTGGTAGAAACACACAAATGGGGCGGATTGCTGGTTACGCTAATCATAGCGCTTGTCGGTATTGTTGTGTCTCTCCCTATTGGTGTAGCACTGGCGCTGGGTCGACGTTCTGAAATGCCAATCATTCGAAGCATCTGTACCGTCTACATAGAGATTTGGCGTGGCGTACCGCTCATCACGGTTCTTTTCATGGCATCAGTAATGCTTCCACTGTTTCTTGCGGAAGGCTCTGAAACCGACAAACTTATTCGCGCTTTAATTGGTGTGGTTATGTTTAGTGCTGCGTACATGGCTGAGGTGGTACGTGGTGGCTTACAGGCAATCCCTAAAGGCCAATATGAGGCGGCTGATGCATTAGGGCTAAGTTACTGGAAGAAAATGGGCTTGATTGTTCTTCCTCAAGCATTGAAGATTACCATTCCATCCATTGTAAATACCTTTATTGGGCTGTTTAAAGACACCAGTCTAGTACTAATTATTGGTATGTTTGATGTACTAGGAATCGGCCAAGCAGCAAACACTGACCCAGAATGGCTTGGGTTTGCAACAGAAAGTTATGTATTTGTCGCGTTAGTGTTCTGGGTATTTTGTTTCGGCATGTCGAGATATTCGATATGGCTAGAGAACAAACTTCATACCGGTCACAAACGATAATCAGAAAGCTCAAGGACGTATTATGACGCAACAACAAGAACACATGATCCAAATTAAGGATATGAACAAGTGGTACGGTGAGTTTCACGTACTGAAAAACATCAACCTCGATGTTAAAAAAGGCGAAAAGATCGTAATTTGTGGCCCTTCTGGTTCTGGTAAATCCACCATGATTCGCTGTATCAACCGTCTTGAAGAACATCAGCAAGGGCAAATTATCGTTTCTGGCAACGAGTTGACTGAAGATTTGAAGAACATTGAAGCGGTTCGACGCGAAGTGGGTATGTGTTTCCAGCACTTCAACCTCTTCCCTCATCTGACGGTTCTGGAAAACTGTACTTTGGCGCCTATATGGGTGAAAAAGATGCCAAAAGACGAAGCGAAAAAAGTCGCAATGAAGTACTTGGAGCGAGTGAAGATCCCTGATCAAGCGGAGAAATACCCTGGTCAGCTATCTGGTGGTCAACAGCAACGTGTGGCTATCGCTCGCTCACTATGCATGAGCCCACAAGTGATGCTGTTTGACGAGCCAACGTCTGCACTTGACCCTGAAATGGTACGTGAAGTACTGGATGTTATGGTCGAGCTCGCTGAAGAAGGGATGACCATGCTCTGTGTAACTCACGAGATGGGTTTCGCGAAAGAAGTGGCTGACCGAGTTATCTTTATGGATGCTGGAGAGATAATTGAAGAAAACAACCCTGTCGATTTCTTTGAAAACCCTCAGTCTGATCGAACACAAAACTTCCTTGCTCAAATCTTAAGTCACTAAGAAAAAAGAGCAAATTTTTAAAGAGGCGATTTAGATCGCCTCTTTTTATTTGTTATATTGTGTTACATCTTTCAAAATACATAACTTTGTATTTCTATTATCATTTACTCTACTGCATGCATTGATAGGGCTTGATTTTTTCATTGTTCGCCCTCATAAATGTAGTTATAAACATAAAACCTTTACGAGGAAGATTATGAACAGTCCTATGTTTACCCGCACTTCGAATCGAGAAAGTGCTCTACAAACCAATAAGGTATTGCGTAACACCTACGCTCTACTTTCTATGACGCTCTTATGGTCAGCGGTTGTTGCTGGTGTATCTATGGCGATGAATCTACCTCGCCCAGGTATCATCATTATGCTTGTTGGCTTCTATGGCCTACTTTACTTGACCGAAAAGAACCGTAACAACAGCATGGGTATCGTGTTTACATTTGTGTTTACCGGTTTCCTTGGTTACACCATTGGCCCTCTTCTGAATGCTTATATTGGCGCAGGTATGGGTGATGTGGTTCTAACTGCTCTTGGCGGCACAGCGCTGTCATTCATGGCCGCTTCTGCATATGCTCTGACAACGAAACGTGATCTGTCTATGATGGGCGGTTTGATGCTTTCTCTATTCGTTGTACTAGTTGTAGGCATGATTGCAAGCTTCTTCATTCAGTCAACAATCCTACATTTGGCTCTAAGCAGTTTGTTCATTGTGTTCTCTACGATGGCAATTCTGATGACAACTCAGGGTATAATCCGTGGTGGCGAGACTAATTACATCTCTGCAACGGTTACTCTTTATGTATCTATCTACAACATCTTCATCAGCCTACTTAGCATTCTAGGCATCATGAATGACGACTAATTCGTGGACACAAGTTGATTAAATAAAGCCCGGAAGGTGAAACTTCTGGGCTTTTTCTTTTCCTACATATTGTTGTCCCAACCTAAGCTGCGCTACCCTATCCCATATCTGAGTTTTTGAGACCTATAACAATGTTTGAATACAACGGTAAATCAATCGAAACTGATGCACAGGGTTACCTACTCGATCATACTCAGTGGGAAGAAGGCATGATTCAAATCCTTGCAGAGCAAGAAGGTATCGAACTGACTGAAGCTCATTTGGAAGTTGTCCATTTTGTTCGAGAGTTTTATGAGGAGTTCAACACATCCCCAGCGGTGAGAATGCTAGTGAAAGCCATGGAAAAAGCGCATGGCCCAGAGAAAGGTAATAGTAAATACCTTTTTAAGCTGTTTAAGCAAGGCCCTGCGAAACAGGCAACCAAACTCGCAGGCTTACCAAAACCCGCGAAATGTTTGTAAATATCAAAGAATTTTGAATCCGCTAAACGGTTTAAAAGACATTGGCTCTGAGACTACTGAATCAACATGTGACGTCTTAGGGCCATCTTCCAACCACTTTGCCATGTCGGCGATTTGTTCTTCATTGCCACACACCACCACTTCAACATCTCCATTATTTAAGTTCTTCGCATAGCCTGTTAAACCCAATTTCATGCCATAGTGAGAGGTGTGATAACGAAAACCAACTCCTTGCACAACACCTGACACTGTGAACTTCTCGCACTTTTGATTCATTACTCATTCCTCAAAACAAGGTCCGTGATATATTCGCTTGGTATGTTTTACGCCCCATAAGGAACTACGGGGTTTCATCGGAAGTTGCCATTATGAAAGAAATACCATTTCGCTGGATTGATAAATATCTCATTCATTTAAAGATACAGGAAAAATTCTACCTCCTATTTTTCCTTCCCGTTATCGCACTACTCGTTCTCACCTTCGTTTTCGATAATGCCGCAGATCAAATGCTAACTCACTTATATCAAGATGAACTAGTTTTGATAAAAAATCTAATAGAAGCAGGGAATCTCACTCAAAGTCAGGTCGCTAGCTTATTAGCCAGTTCTGAAACCATCGCTCTTGGTAATGGACCTAGCGCTATCAATATAAACAATGGTGCTTTTAGCCTTGTTGCTAAGCCAAGCATCAATCTATGGTCAGCTCTTTCTACAACCCATATCGTCGTTGTTCTGGTTACACTGTCTCTTATTGCATTAGGGGTCTACTACATCATGACCTTTATTGGCGGAGCTATGTTTACAATGAACAAGGCACTCATCACTCTGGCAGATGGTGATTTGACGAGTCGAATGAACTTTTTCAAGGTTCGCGATGAATTCAGTGAAATCGCGATCACCATAGACAAAGTCGCAGAGCGTGAACAATCGCTGGTGCTCTCCATTCAAGAGTCAGTAGCGTTAATGCAACAAATAAGCTCAGAACTTAATCAATCTAACCAGTACAGTGCTGAAATTTCCGGCACTCAACAGGAACACCTGAATTCACTGGCAAGTGCCACGGAAGAAATGGCTTCCACCATTCGTGAAGTCGCAAACCTAGCTCATGACTCCAGCACGCAAACTGAAAACGCGCGTTCTGTTGCTCAACAAGGGCAACAGAAAGTTGGACACACGTTAGCCTCTATTTCCCAACTTTCCAACGAAGTTCAGTCAGCTTCACAAGCGGTTGCCGAACTTGATGCTAATGCCGCCCAAATCGACGAGGTGGTCACCGCTATTAACGGTATCTCTGAGCAAACGAACCTACTAGCACTCAACGCGGCCATCGAAGCTGCTCGAGCGGGAGAACAAGGCAGAGGTTTTGCCGTTGTTGCCGATGAAGTACGAGCATTAGCAGCAAGAACTCAACAATCTACCGTTGAGATTCAATCTATGATCGAAGCCTTACAGCGCAACAGTCAGTCTTTGACAAAACTGATGGAAACCACCGTGGTGAACTCTAGCGAGGGCCAAACATTGATGTCAGAGGTGAATACAGAAATCGCATCCTTGGCATACAAGAACCAAGCTATATCTGATGCCAGTGTTCAAATTGCCACCGCAGCGGAAGAGCAAGGTGTCGTTGCAGATAGCATTGCCGCTAGTGTGGAAGAAGTTCGCACTCAGTCCAATCAAGTCTGTGAAATGATCAACGCGACCAACCGCAATATTGAACAGCTTCGTAATCAGAGTGATTCAATGGAGAACTTACTCACCGGGCTTAGAGCTTAATGCATTGAGCCGCCGGACAGGCGGCTCTTTTATTTGCTTTTCACTCCTACTTCCCTGAAAATACCCAGCCTTCCAAAACCAACCTATTGAGTAAACACATGACTCCAGCTATTTACCTTGAAAAGGGCCGCGATAAATCCCTAAGACGTCGACACCCATGGATTTTTTCTCGTGGTATTCGAAAAGTGGAAGGCGAACCTTCATTAGGTGAAACCGTGGATATCTTTACTCATGATGGAAAATGGTTGGCAAAAGGCGCTTATTCTCCCCATTCTCAAATTCGTGCTCGCGTTTGGAGCTTTGAGAAAACCGATATAAATGAAGACTTCTTTGTTAAGCGTATCCAAGACGCGCTACTGCTCCGTCAAGACGTGATTGAGCGTGATGGTCTCACAGGTTATCGATTGATCGCAGCAGAGTCAGATGGTCTGCCTGGTATTACCATCGATAAATATCAAGACTATCTCGTATGTCAGCTCCTAAGTGCAGGCGCAGAATTCCAGAAACAGTCACTGATCAATGCTCTCCTAAAAGTTTTCCCGCAGTGCAACATTTATGAGCGCTCAGATGTAGCCGTTCGCAAGAAAGAAGGCCTAGAAGAACGCACTGGTGTTTTACACGGTGAAGTGCCACCCAAGTCTGTTGTCATTGAGGAAAATGGTGTCAAGATCAGCGTCGACATCGTCGGCGGACATAAAACAGGTTTCTACTTAGATCAGCGTGACAGCCGCCAACAAGCGATGAAATACGTGAAAAACAAAGAAGTACTTAACTGCTTCTCTTACACCGGTGGATTTGGCTTATATGCGTTAAAAGGTGAAGCAAAGCGTGTGATTAACGCGGATGTTTCTCAGCCAGCACTAGACACAGCAAAACTCAATGCCGAACTAAACGAGTTTGATATCTCTAAGAAACGAGCTGTATTCCTTAATGCTGACGTGTTTAAGTTGCTACGTGAATATCGCGATCAAGGCACCCAGTTTGATGTGGTCATCATGGATCCACCAAAGTTTGCAGAAAGTAAAGCTCATCTCAATGGTGCCTGTCGCGGGTACAAAGACATCAACATGCTGGCAATGCAGATTCTAAAACCCGGTGGTACCCTGCTGACGTATTCATGCTCAGGCCTTATGGAGCAAGTTCTATTCCAGAAAATCATTGCGGATGCTGCAGTCGATGCGGGTAGAAAGGTCAAGTTTGTCGAGCGCTTTGAGCAAGCGGCGGATCACCCTACTGATACCTCTTACCCAGAAGGCTTTTACCTTAAAGGTTTTGCTTGTAAAGTCATCTAAGCAGACAAATTCATTAACAGAAAAGGGCCTTGCGGCCCTTTTTTAATCGTACGATTTGATGATGTCGTTAAGTAAGTTGGTCAAATCATTACCCGTGATACTGCCATGACTAGTATCAATGCCACTGAGTTGATCGACGACGTTATCCAGCTTAATCGACTGAGTGGTTTGTCCGTTGTCTCTTTGAATGGTGAGTTCAATGCCGTTACTGTCGACAACATTAGCAGAGACATCAGAAAGCAACTCTTCCATGGTTTCATCTTTTCCTAACAGGTCAGAAATATCGATCTTATCTTCTGATACATGGAAATCCGTAATTATGTCAGTGCCACCATCTAGGTCGCCATCATGCCAGACAAATACATCCTCTCCATCACCGCCAGATAGAATATCACTACCTAAGCCACCGATGAGCGTATCATTACCCGCTCCACCTAGCAGGATATCATTGCCTGCACCGCCATCCAGACTATCGTCACCCCCTTGACCGAACAAAATATCATCTCCTGCGCCGCCTGAAAGAATGTCATCCTGATCACCGTCATGGGAAACATCAAAATCACTGTAGTTCTGACGTACATAGCTGTGAACATCTTCTGCGGACACATCAGCTAATGGACTGCTGGTCTCTGATGCGACGTATTTCTGTAATGCCGAAACACCTTGACCGTCAATATTATCGAAGTCAATCAGGTCACCAAATAGAATATCATCACCCTGTCCACCTTTAATGTCGTCTTCACCTTGCTCCAAAGTTACTTCCTGGCCAAGGATTGTTTCAGCTAGCTTATCTACGTTGATGTTAGGAACGACGACACCATCAGAATCATATTGCGATAAGGCAGCTTCATTAATTCCATTACCAATACCCACCGCTTCAACTGCTGAGATTAGTGCTAATACCTGATACATATGACGAGCCTGCACAGATGCAGTACTAATATCAGTATATCTCAGACTACCTGAGTCACTAATGTTACCAAGCGCTGCCCCTGTCAGGGGGGATTTAACTACTCCCGAACTTGAGACAATTTCTTCTCCCTTGTAAAACACTGCAACCCCAAAAGAGTAATCATTAGGCAATATATCATCTAACGTCACGACATCTTTGGTGGATGCATCATAGTCCAATACAAGTTGTTCAAACTCAGCCGCGATAATATTAAGGTAATTACTGTAGTTGGGATGACCATCAGTAATAAAGTAAGTAATATTTTCCGCTTGAGCATTAGCATTCAACTCGAACCACTCGACTGTGGCATTGAAGCTAGCCTCATAGTTAGTAAGACCACCACCGTTGTCTTCGATATTACTAAGCTGGGACACAAAGTCAGCACGAGCTGTGGGGGAGCCTAGGTCCACCGATATCGTTACGCCTGAGTTAGTAGAAAACTCGGTCAAAAGGATATTGACTGTCCCGGCATTAGCGCCTGCGTTAGCAGTGCTGAGTAACTGATCGAAAACTTCGATAATTTCTGTTTTAGCCGTACCAACTCTTCCACCCATACTACCTGAAGTATCAAGAACAAATGCGATGTTATAGTCCTGACCCGCAATAATCTGGATACCCTGTACATCACCGACAATGAGATCATGATCCCCGTTGCCAACAATAGTGTCATCACCATGGGAACCTGATTCAGCCACATAGTTGCGGAAAGAAAGTGTCTCTTCCGCTGTACTATGCGCTGTATCTTGGTTGGCGCTTTCGACCGAAGATCCTTGAACCTGAATCGGGAACTCTAAGCTACCACTGTAATCGTGAGGTACTTTGATATCGAAGGACGCGTCGCCATCACCATCTAGTGTGATTAGATAAGAGCCATTAGGTTGTGAGACGATTAAGCTATCGTTCACATACACTTCGACTCCGGCAGGAATACCTGTGACCACAATTTGCGATCCTAAAGACTCACTACTATCAACATCAGTAAGTTCAACAGAAACACTGACTGGGATTGTTTTATCTTGAGATGTCTCATAGCGGCCGTCATCGGTTTGCTCTGTCGCCACGTTCACCACTTCCATTTCACCTATAGTCATAGAGACCTGAGGTGCATCGGCTACTGGCACGACTTGAATGGATAGCGTATCTGAGGCACCCGTATTCGTCGTGTAAGTGATAACGGGAAGCTGACCAGACCAGTTTGCGTTTGGTGTAAATTCATAAGCACCATTGGCCTGCATGACAAACGTGCCTTCAGACAAAGTCACGCTACCGCCAGCTGGGTAAGAGACATTGTTGATAGAGAAGTGTTCAACAGAAAGGATGTTATCTTCGTCGCTGTCTCTACCTTCTATATCCGTCAGCACATTACCAATCGCACTGTGGTCTTCATCGACGACATTAACGTCAGATTGCGTCACTGTAGGCTTGTTTTCATGAACGACAACATCTATCGTTGCTTGAGAATCTGCCTCGCTGGTTGAGTTCACCTCTGAAGCTGTGGCCACAACTGTAATTGTAAAATCGTCGTGAGAACCTGCTGGTGGTAAAACGGATAACGAAGATAGATCCCAAGTCGTTACATCCACCTCACCGGAATCGCCTACAACCACATTATTAGAACCACCATCACTCAATGTCGCACCTTGTGGTAAACCACTCAAAGTGACCTGCAGCGTTTCAGAGCCATCGTTATCGTTAAGAGCACTCGTAATCTGAGAAAGTGGGATTTCAGTATCTTGAAGCCCTTCGTTGTAACCGTAGACTTCATATACTTCCACACCATTTACCAACTTAAGCTCTGAAGCCCTGACATCAGATTGATCCAGCTGTGTTTCGTCGGTCACTACGGATAGAGCAGAGCTGGTAAGATCAACTACTGTTGCGCCATTTATAGAAACATCGACATTAAAGTTGCCTGGACCACTTTGGTTGTGGTGGTAAATCGCAAGTGGATAATAACCCGACACCTGAGGCGTAAAGGCACTGCCCTGAATTTGCCCACTTGAGTTCCCCCAGTAGGCTTGATCGGACATGACGCCACCAATAGTGATCGCTAGGCTGTCATCACCACGCCCTACAAAGTCATAACTCGTTCCAGCCTCAAGGTACACCAAACCAGTCACGAGCACGGCATTGTCTGCTGCCGTTGCCCATCTTCCAGTATCTTGCGCATTAGTTGTTGTACTTGAAGAGGCAAGCTGAGGATCGAGAGCATCAATAGCTGAAATCAACGTGCTGCCATTTACACCCTGACCATTGTCATTTCCTACAACCACTCCCGTCCAGGTCGCCACATTAAAGTGTTGTTCTGGAAGCACAGCATCTGGAGTGGTGATGTTAAGAACTGGAGTATCTGCCACGGGCGTAACATCAAGAGTCAGCGTCATTTCGTCAGACTTGGCATCACCTTTTTCAACCACAAAGTCAATGTGAGCATAATCCTGATTCAGGTTACCTTCTCCGGTGCCAGTATGCTGGTTGTATCCTGACTCATTATCCTCAGGCGTATATCGGAGATTGCCCTGAGACATATTACTCACGGAGATCAAATCACCTTCTGAAACTGGTGCCCAGACTCCCGGCGAAGTTTGCACCTCTAAAACGCCTGAACTCGGTAATTCAGAAATTGATATTTTTGCATCTAGGTCAGTAATACCGAAATCAGAGACGCCTAAGATGTAGTTTTCGTCTTCATCAAGTGTCACTTCCTTACTCTCAGCATCAAGCACAGGCAATACCGTTAGATTAATTACCTTACT
Source organism: Vibrio sp. Isolate25 (assembly GCF_022398025.1). Classification (NCBI taxonomy): domain Bacteria; kingdom Pseudomonadati; phylum Pseudomonadota; class Gammaproteobacteria; order Vibrionales; family Vibrionaceae; genus Vibrio; species Vibrio sp. Isolate25. The sequence goes on along the minus strand of NZ_JAKEUT010000004.1, from coordinate 145,154 downwards.
GACTGACTCAGCTGTCGCAGGTGCATTATCTTGTGCGGTTACAACAAATTCGAGCGGGTAGCTGCCCTCCTCAGGCACATTCACTTCAAGTCCCGTCAGGTCATTGCTCCATGCAGACAAATCTACGCTATTCTTTCCATCTGGCGTTGCTACAACAGTGATCGAGTGACCATTGCCATCTCGAATAACAGCCCCTTCTGGTAATCCATTAAGTACCAAAGACAAGGTTTCTGAGCCGTCAATATCACTTAAGCCAACAACAATATCGCTAAGCGGGATGTAGCTGTCTTCGTAACCAATGTTGTCTGCTTTCTCTAACGTTATGTCATCGAGCAGCGCACCGTAGCTGTTTGATGACGTTTCTGATTCAAATACAACTTTGTACTCACCATCCGATGGTGCTTGGAAATTAATACTTTCGGTTTGCCAATTGAGGCTTTGCTGATCGGTGTACTCAAACAGAACTTTACGATCACCATTTTCATCTTCAAGGAATACCGTCAATGGAGAATCATTTAGCCTGCGCGCGACGACATCAAATGAAAGGGTGTAGAACTGGTCTGCTTGCGCAGTAAACTGAGTGAATAGTTGGTCATCGCCATTGCGGCCTTCCAGTTCATATATCTGGTTTTCTCGGTCTGAGACTCCACCTCGATAGACGGTTTCTTTACCAACTTCATTGTAACTATTACGGTTATCCGTTCCCCAGATACCTTTTGCACCATCAGATTGTGTAAGCTCACTCGCACTCACATTACCGCGCCATGAGCGGTTACCCATGTCGATAGAATCGAAATCATGGAACGAAACGACTTCTGGCTCTGCAATAGTAATCAAAGGCACGTCAGTAACAGCATCAACCTGAACATCGATACTATGTTGTTCTATAAGCTCGTTCGAAGAAGTATAACCTTCAACATTAACCGTAAAATTCTCGTCATTGTTGTTTGGCGGAGTTATGGTCAACTGCGCTAGCTGTTGTGGAGTCAGCGTCGCTTCTCCATTGCTGATCGCAATCATATTTTCGCCAGACTTAAGAATCGAACCGTCTGGTAAATCGGTCAATACAATTTCAGTCACGGAGCTGTTCGCAGGGACAGAGATGTTCAGCGCAATTTGGCTATCTTCATCACCGCTAGCATTCTGTTGTACGGTCAGGTCAGCCACTTCAACAACGCTTACCGTTGTCGTTGCCGTTTCCGATTGTTGACCCGAAGCATCCGTCACATGGATGTCGATCTCACGATCCGTTTCATCAGGGTTTTCACTGGTATTTTCGAATCGAATCCCTTTGAGGAAAGTTTCAAACTCTGAAGGAGATACGCCACCAACTGTATCGGCTGTAATCAACAACGTAACACTGTTAGATGTCACAGTCTGGCTTACTGTGAACCCAGGCGTAGAAGGCCAAGTAAGTTGATCGCCTGCATACTTGTTCGTTAACGTGACTTGCATTGATTGAATAGCGTCTTTGTCGTCAAAAATGTCGACACTTGCATCTGCAATCGAAATTGCATCATCACCTTCAGTGAAAGAAGTAGCAAAATCAACATTGGTGTCTTGTTTCGAAATTTTGATGACTAAGTCGTTGTAGTCATTGTCATCATTGACATGATTTTTCTGGTCATCAAAGCTTAAAACCGTATCGCCATCGCTATTTTCAGATATTCTCAGGTGAGAGTTTTCGTTATGGCTAAGGAAAACATTGATGTTAGATTGCGTTGCTCCATTAATAAGCAACTTGCCACTTGAATCCACTTCAAACGTTGCGCCTGATGGTGCATTTTCAATTGCATTGGCACCATTTGGAATGAGGAAGTACTCGACGTTGTCCATGCTATCTAGATTCGCAAGGACAGGATCAAACCCATTTTGACGAGAGTCGTACGAGTCCGACATCAAGATTTGAAGCTGCTGTGTATCTGACGATTCATCATAAACGTAGTAGCCGAATACATTGTGATAACCCGCACTTTCGCTGACAAATTCAATCTGATATTCACTGCCATCTAAATCGATGGTTGGTTTTTCATTATCTTGGATCGTGGCTGTACCGCTAACCTGATTCGATTGATACTCTGTCTTAGCTTCTAACGTGAACGTCTCGTTGTTATCGGACACCTGATCATCGTTCGTTTGTACAGAAACCGTAAAATCACTTTCACCGGCTGGTAAATCAAACTCAAACACACCATTTTGTAGGGTGACTTGCTCTGATTGCTCAGGGTCCCCATATCTCACCGTCACAACACTACCATTAAAGTCTTCTGGTGACGTGGCATTAATTTCATTGAGCTCTATAACCACTCGGGTATCCGAAGTGCTCTCTGCAGACAACGCGACATCGAAGCTGACGACACCGCCTTCTTCAACATTTTGGTCACTGACTGAGGTAACAACCGGGCGGTCATCATCGGCGATTTCAGGGCCTTCACCGTCAGGATCAACGCTTCCATCATCGGCAATAGTCGCCACGCTAGAGTCAGAGCCCTGAGCACCGACAACACCGCTAACGGCAAGCTCGAATCGCTCAGCTCCTTCGTAAACAGGCTGAGAGTCATCATCGCTTGTCTGAACAGTAACGCGAGCCTGAGTCACCCCTGCTGGCAATACGACATCACCATTTGCAGCAATCGCCAGCGTTTGCCAGCTGTTGCCATCGTGATACTCCACTACCATGCTTGAAATATCAGACGCGTCTGTCTCTAAGTGAGCCAAAGCTAGGTTGATAGTCACCGCTTCAGCCGTGTTTTTGCTCAATGAAACGGTGAACTCTGCAGCTGAGCCTTCACTGACACTCACATTTTCAGAAACCGACACCAATGGTATATCTACATTCTCAATCGTGCCCGTGGCCTGCTGTTCACCTAAAATCAGTGTGTAATCTTCGGAGCTTTCATAAACACCATCTATTACGGCCGGGATGAGAACGGAGAAAGAGCTAACACCGACAGGAACAACCACTTGCTGTGTCGTGGAGTCATAAGTCACCCCGTTGGTGAATATCACTTGAGACAAGTCCACATCCGAATTGTCTGCGCTATCACTATCTGACTTACCAAAAGTGACACTGTATTGTGTTTCTTGCAGTACACCTTCTTCCAGTGTCACTTTGTAGACTAGGCTATCCCCTTCATCCACTGAATTCTCTAGCATTGAGATAGATTCTACGGCGACTTCTTGAGGCAATGGATTCACAACAATTGAAACCGTCGCCTCGGCAAAGCCCCCTTTATCATCAGTAATAACGTAGTCAAACGTAGTACTACCAACGAATGCATCGTCTAGATCTATATAAACTACGCCATTCTCAATCCTAGCACTGGCGTTATTGACTTCAGAGACATGGGTAATTCGAATATTGTCGCCATTCGGGTCAAAATCGTTACCCAATAGTTCAGTCAAAGGAATTTCAAGAACTTCTCCTTGATTGGCTGCGTATGCTCCGTCACCAGACGCTTTAAAGCCTGTTAGGAAATAGTCTGAAGAGTCACTGCCACGGGCAGGAATGTTGCTAAAATCTGTCGCTTCAAAAACAACGCTATCAAATGCTACGCCGCCGAGGTCTTGCTCGTCAAAATGATAAAAACCGTGGTTGCTACCATCATTGGCGACGAAAGTGCCACTCGCGACTGGGTTATCACCGAGATAGGCCACCCATTTACCTTGCTCATGGTTGCCACTTCCACCTTCATTTTTGAATAGATTTGATACTTCAAAGCTAAACTCTGTCGCAGGCTTATCTAGGTCTACTCTGAACTGCTCAGATTCACCATCTTCTCGGTTGTATTGAATTTGAGCACCTGGCCCTCCATTCTCGTCACCCGCAACCCCACGTTTGACACCGCTTTGAGTAATAGACTGATCTTGACCTTGATAGCTACCGCTAATACTCACGCCATCATGTGTCCAAGAATTAGAGTTAAAGGTACCAAGTGCGACCTCAAACGCAACAGGGTCATCTGTGGCAATCGGCGCTTGGTTTCCTTCGACTAGAGTCACCGTGTGCTCGTCACTGTAATTTCCATCACTATCTACTGCTCGGTAATCGAAGGTGTCATTTGATGATGTTTCTAGATAACGCAGCTCCCAGTTACCCGGGCCTTCAGTGGTTACTATCAGCTCTTCAATTTGTCGACCTTCTGGAGCATCGATAGTCACAACATGGAACAAATCTGTATTGCCTGAGGTCTCTTTTGAGACTGGTACTTCGATGATTGAGCCATCATCAAGTTTTGCTTGCACTATCGCTGTTGTTTCAAACTCGTGGCCATCCTCAAACCAGCCACCGAGTCCATCTAACCCTATTTCTACAAACGTTGACGGGCGCTGGGTAAAATCAATCGTAATTGTCTCACCTTGCTGAAGACCGCCATCATTTCCTACTGCAAGTCCATATCCAACATGCCCTACACTTTGCTGACCAAAGTATTGTGTTAATGCCTGACCTGAGGAAGTAATTGTGATTGAATCGCCGTTGTCAAAAGTCAGAACCCTCTGACCAGCATTGCCTTGAACAGGTTCACCCCAATTTAAGAAATTAGACTGGCTAGCGCCGCCATCCATACCATCGGGCGCTTCTTTTACTCCCAGAACGAAGCCTGTCGATTCAGCATCATTTTCATAACGAATCAGGTTTGGATCACTGAATATTGTTCCTTGCTGCAGCACTTCGCCTTCTGAAGTAAAGGTCGTAAGATCATCGGCGTCGATCAACTGATCGCCGTAATACAGTTGACCCGACTCAGGAAGCTCTGTGATAACAACGCCAACAGGTGTGTTTGTTGCGTCATCTTCGTTATCAGAAATATGATCTAGTTCAGCATCCTCACTATTAAACAAGATGGTTGCATTTCCATTTGCGTCGAGTGTTGCATCAAAATCTTCTGCTTCAGGTGGATTATCTTCGAAATCTAAAATCGTAGCACTCGCAGTGGTGTCTGTTGACGCGCTAACCGTTCCGCTTCCCGCACTAACGGACAGACTAAAGCTTTCATCCCCTTCATAGGTATCATCTTGTTGAGTGACCACTTTGACGTTTACGGTGCTCGAACCTGGAGAAACAGAAATTTCTCCCGACGCTGGTACATCCAACCAAACACCGTCCGCAGCTTGATATTGGTACGAAGCCAGATCTTCTGGTGAAGTATCTCCCGCATTTAACGTGAGAACGAAAGAAACAGTCGATGTCGCAGTGTTTGACAAATGAACTGTGAAGTTAGCGGTATTACCTTCATTAACGTCCCCACCTCCTGAGATGGAAACTTGAGGGCGGTCATCGTCGCCACCCTGCCCCCCATCTTGAATGGTCGCTTCACCGCTGACGGTAGCTGTTTGACTGCTGCTAGCTCCACTTAAAGTAAAGCTTTCATCGCCTTCATACACAGGTGCATTGTTGTCATCCGTCGTCTCAACCGACACAGTGTAAGAACTGTTACCTGCTGGAACATCAAAACTGAACTCACCGTTGACCGCGTCTACAACCATGCTAGTGCCACCAACAAAGTTAACGGTGATTTGATTGCTGGTGTAGTCGTCACTTTCCGCTGTACCATTTGCCAATGTCATGGTTACTGGCGTAACAAGTTCGCTTGAATTACTCAGCGTCACATCAAAGACAGCAGTACCGCCTTCATCGACGGTTGGGCTAGAGATACTGGTAATTTTGGGGCGGTCATCGTCCACGCCATTGCCGCTGTCATCAATAAACGCCGCCGCTTTGGCTTTGCCGTTACTGTCTGTGGTCACGCCATCGACATCACGAACCACAAGTTGGAAGCGTTCACTGCCTTCATGCACAGGCGCTGCGTTGTCATCCTCGGTGTCGACTTCGACAAAGATGTCCTGCACACCCGCAGGCACGGAAATCTCACGACCATCAAAGTCCAGATAAACTTTGTCGTCGCCATCAAGATAGTACGCGCGCATCTCACCAATATCGTCCGCTTCGGCGGTATTGGCATTGCCGTTGGTTTTGGCACGCAGGTCAAGTGTCACCGCATGGTCAACAGGATTGGAGAGATTGATACTGAAGGTTGCCACCTCACCTTCGGAGACAGTACCTGCGCCTGAGACGGTTAAATCAGGGCGATCGTTATCGCTGCCTTCACCACCATCTTGAATAGTCGCTTCACCACTCACTGTGCCTGTCTGACTGCTGCTAGCTCCACTTAAAGTCAAAGTTTCATCACCTTCATACACAGGGGCATTGTTATCATCCGTGGTCTCAACCGACACAGTGTAAGAACCATTACCCGCAGGCACATCAAAACTGAACTCACCATTAACCGCATTAACCACCGTGCTGGTGCCATCGGCAAAGTTGACGGTAATTTGGTTGGTGGTGTAGTCGTCACTTTCCGCCGTGCCATTGGCCAGCGTCATAGTGACTGGCGTAACCAAGTCACTTGGGTTACTCAGCGTGACATCAAAGACGGCCGTACCGCCTTCATCGACGGTTGGGCTAGAGATGGTGGTAATTTCGGGGCGGTCATCGTCCGGGTTATCCCCTGCACCATTGCCGCTATCGTCAATAAACGCCGCCGCTTTGGCTTTGCCATTGCTGTCTGTGGTCACGCCATCCACATCGCGTACTACAAGTTGGAAGCGTTCGCTGCCTTCATGCACAGGCGCTGCGTTGTCATCCTCGGTGTCGACTTCGACAAAGATGTCCTGCACACCCGCAGGCACGGAAATCTCACGACCATCAAAGTCCAGATAGACTTTGTCATCGGCATCAAGATAGTACGCACGCATCTCTCCGATATCGTCCGCTTCCGCGGTATTGGCGTTGCCGTTGGTTTTGGCACGCAAATCGAGGGTAACCGTATGGTCAACAGGATTGGAAAGATTAATGCTGAACGTCGCCACCTCACCTTCGGAAACGGTACCTGCCCCTGTGACGGTTAAATCAGGGCGATCGGATTCATCGCTGATCGTGCCTGCCCCGGACTCATTGAGATTAAAGCTCTCACCGCCTGTTGTAGCGTTTGCACTGACATCCAAGGTAAAGCTCTCGTTGCCTTCAAAAATACTATCATCAATAGTTTCAACAGAGACTTGAATATTGGTTGCGTTACCGGGAATGGTATAGCTGCCATCTTGATTAGCTACAACTGTCTGCGACAGCCCATTAACTTGATAACTAACATTAAGCGGATTTACGGCAAAGTCATCAAGAGTAGCAGTTTGAGCAATAAAGCCTAATGAGAAGTTATAGGTAACATCGCCATCAACATCACTCGACAACGCAACGTCAAATACTGCCGTGTTGCCTTCTACAACAGACTCAGAACTAACCGAAAGAGTTGGTCTATCTGCATTACTACCATCCACTTGTTCATCGGTAATTGTGCCTGTTCCTGATTCACTTAAGTTAAAACTATCATCACCCACAGTAGCGTTCGCGCTAACATCCAGTTTGAAGTTTTCTCTGCCTTCAAAAATATCGTCATCTAATGTTTCAACTGAGACTTGAATATTGGTTGCATTACCAGGGATGGTGTATGTACCATCCTGATTGGCTTCAGCTGGCTGAGTAACACCATCCAGTTGGTAGCTGACACTGTTCGGATTCGTTGTAAAGTCTGCTAACTCCGCAGATTGTCCTTCTATACTAAGTGCAAAGTTATAAGTCACATCACCATCGACAACATTCGACAGCGCAACATTAAACACAGCGGTGCTGCCTTCAACGACAGCTTCAGAGCTCACTGACAAGGATGGAGTGTCCGCGTTGCCTCCTCCCGGTTGTTCATCACTGATCGTGCCTGACCCGGACTCACTCAGGTTAAAGCTTTCACCACCCACTGTGGCACTCGCATTAGCATCCAAAGTGAAGCTTTCACTTCCTTCGAAGATCTCATCATTTGTGGTTTCAACCGAGACTTGGATGTTGGTCGCGTTGCCAGGAATCGTATAACTGCCATCTTGGTTTGCGGTGGCAGTTTGAGTAACACCCGTTATCTGATAAGTGACACTGATAGGGTTTTCGGCAAAGTCAGCAACCTCAGCTGTTTCACCATCAAGATTTATTGAAAAATTATAGGTAACATCACCATCTACATTGTTTGACAAAGCAATATCGAAGACGGCGGTGTTGTCTTCAAACACGGATTCATTACTGACAGTGAGTTGCGGAAGATCGGACTCGTTGCCAGTGTTGTCCAAAATTGCCGTGCTTGCACTGTTGCTGCCAGCACCATCTCCCACTAGACCGAATACAGGCTCGACGTTGAGCTGGTATTCTTCTGAGCCTTCAAATGTTGTGTCCTGAGCAGTGTTGACGGTCACACGGAGTGATGTAACACCTGCTGGCACCTCAACCGTTCCATCATTACCCACAACAAGAATGACGCGTTGCGATGAATCAGAATCACCAGAAGAACTTAATGCTTCTACACTCATCCCCGACAAATCTTCTCCTTCAGCAGAGCTCAAAGACAAAGTCAGTTTTAAATTAGTGGTTTGGTTTGACGCTTTGTCAAAGTTGATGGTGTAGCTCGCATTACTACCTTCATCTACCTGAGCATCTCCTGAAACAGATATAGCCGGAATCGGGGTCACATCAACATTAACGACTACAGTATCCGTTCCTCCATTTCCATCATCGACCGTTACTTCAAACGAATCAGAGCCATCATAATTTTCATTAGGCGTGTACTCCCACAGCCCAGTAACAGGATTGATCGTGGCTACCCCGTTTTCCGGAGATGAGGAGATAGAAAAAGTAAGGGAGTCATCGGGGTTTGGATCAGTAGCACTAACCTGTCCGCTAATCGACGTATCTTCATTCGTTGTTACAGATACATCATCGGCAAGAGGGCTATTATTTGAAGTAGTAAAGGCTGGGGCTTGTTGAATGGCTTGATATTGGTCTAAAAGCGTTAGGCTCTGAGTTCGAGAAATACCCAAATTTTCAAAACCTTGAGTATTAAATTCAGTATTAGCAATGGTCTCATCACCTGTCCTGACGATGGAACCAATTGTGGTCAGACTAGAGCTTATTTGACCACCAGCAGCAGTCGAAAATTCATCACCTAGTTGAGTTGGATCTTGGCCTTCTTCCAGTGCTGCAATAATGTCATCTATTTCGCTTGTTATGTCTTGAAGTTCAGCACTTCCGTCAACAATACTAATATTCACATCAGCTAAATCCGGATCAAGCTCTTCCATAGACATGACAACTTCACCGGGTTTAGCAATTTCATTCTCATTGAGGAGTCGAATGTTGCCATTTTCATCGATTGCAATTGTCTGACCAGCAGTTAGATTACCCATTGCTGTGAATCTACCAAAACCCATAATCCCCCCTATCTCTTACAGAGCTTTTCCTGTCAGCACCGTGTAAGTAAAGCAACCTTACATATTTCTATTTTACCTAAGCTAACATTGGCGACTTTCGAAACAAAACCATTTTTGTTTATAATACGGACATCAAATATGAAATGTAATACATATCAATATGGTCATTATTTGAACTAATATCACTATTTTTTGGTCTTCACCGGCAATTTTATCTTTGTGTTGAGTTTGAGTATGTACACTAACCAAGCAGCATTTTATTAACGAATTACCATCTCAGTTTCTTATAATGATGTTAGTCTTCATAGTTGGATAGTGTTACTTTATTGATGTCACAGATGGAAGATTCTCAAAAATGAGATCGAACAATTGAGTAATATTCTTCGCACAAGATGTACCCGAGGAGCCCCCATAGTGAAATGGAATCGGATTAAACTGTTGAGCATCGCTACCGCGTTCGCTTTCCCAGTACAAAGCCAAACCTTAGAACAAGCTGTCGCCCTTACAATTGCTAATAACCCAAACGTTAAAGCCTCTTATAATGAGTACATGAGCAAACTTTACGATGCCGAAGCATCATCAGGTGCTTATTTACCATCGATCGATCTCGATGCAGGCATTGGCTATGAACAAGTCGACTTAGCATCGGGAACAGAAGATGAACTGACTCGTAAAGAAGCAACATTAAGCCTTACACAGCTTATATGGGATGGCTCTGCCACGTTGAACGACATGGATAGAACCGCAGCTGACGCTGAATCCGTTCGATTCCAACTACTCGCCGATTCTCAAGACATCGCTCTCGAAGTAACAAAGATTTACCTCGATGCGACCAAAGCTCACGAAGTGCTAGCGCTTTCAGAAAGCAATTTAGCGGTTCATAAAGAGATTTACAGTGATATCAAGAAACGGGTCGAATCAGGAATAGGTTCAACCGCAGACCTATCACAAGTGGAGGCCCGCTTAGCGAAAGCTCATGGTAATCTACTGGCTGCGCAAAATAACCTTTATGACGTCCACACTCAGTTCAAAAGAATTGTCGGCCAGGCACCACAAGGGCTTATTTTCCCTAGAGCAGACGAAAATGCCATTCCATTCTCTATCGATGAAGCCCTTGATATTGCAGTTAAGAATCACCCAGTAGTTAAGATTGCACAAGCGGACGTAGATTCAGCTCGTTTTCAATATCAACAGTCAAAAGGTGTCAACTACCCAACTCTCTCTATTGAGGCAAACCAAATATGGCGTGATGATGCTGGAGGTATACAAGGTAGTAGCAACGAATCTTCTGCCATGCTGCGTATGCGCTATAACTTGTATAATGGAGGCTCTGATTCTGATCGTACCGAAAGTGCAGCGTATCAGTTGAATAAAGCGAAAGATTTTCGTGACCGTACATTCCGTAGCCTTGAAGAAGGCCTGCGTTTGTCTTGGAGTGCTCTTGACCTAACTCTACAGCAAAAAGAATTTCTTGCTGACCACGTAGACTCGGCATCCGATACTGTTATTGCTTACGAAAAACAATACAAGCTTGGCAAGCGCACTCTTCTCGACCTCCTCAACACTGAAAACGAGCTGTTCGAAGCACGTAAAGATTACCTAGACGCCAAATACGATGAGCAGTATGCCAAGTACCGGGTTATGAATGCTACGGGTGGATTGCTAACAGCACTTCGTGTTGACACGCCTGAAGATTGGAACAAAGTGGTTGAGTACTAATATGAAAAAGTCGATTATTTCTACAGCTATCATCGCTCTGACATTTTCTGCCACTACTTACGCTGAAGATGTTTACAGTTACCGCGAGACGCCAATAGCGAACCAAGTATCGGATCTCTATGATGATGACAAGGATGGAGTTATTAATGCACGAGATCTCTGCCCAGAAACGCCTCTGGGTGCAGATATCGACAATGAAGGTTGCGGTACATACGTAAAGTCTGAAGAGGAGTTAAACCTTCACATTTTATTTGCCAATGACTCAAGCGATATTCAGCCAGTGTTCTTAACTCAAATCCGAGAAATGGCAGATTTTTTGAAAGTGTACCCTTCAACGTCTATTGAATTACAAGGGTATGCCAGCAAAGTTGGTAACCATAACCACAATATGGAGCTTTCCAAAGAGCGCGCTGAGGAAGTGGAGTCCGCTCTGATTAATAATGGCGTGAGCCATCAAAGAATTAAGATCGTCGGTTTTGGAGACACCAACCTAGACGACAGCGGTAATGATGAAATTACTCACGCTAAAAACCGGAAGGTGGTCGCGACAGTGATTGGACACAAAGGTAACTTCAAAAAAGAATGGACGATTTTCACTAAGAAATCTCGCTAGTTAATTTTTCATTTACATCGAATGGGCACTCAATGTGCCCATTTTTATTTAGCTTTCATAGCAACAGTGGTACCCTATCCGCGATTCTACTTATGAGATAAAACCTATGAGCAAATTAACTGCTGATATCCAGGCTAACCTTGAACTTTTTGTAGCTGAAACCAAAACAAATAGCTTGGTTTGGGGCTTACGCAATGAAGAAGGCTGGCTGTCTTGTGACTCAACTGAATTTGAAAACAGCGAAGTCATGCCCTTTTGGTCTTCTAAAGAGGATGCGCAAGCACACAATGTTGAAGAATGGGCAGACTTTGAAGTATTGGAAATCCCGCTAGACATTTTCGTTGAAGACTGGCTGCTAACACTTGCGGAAGATGGTGTTCTTGTGGGTACAAACTGGAATGCACAGCTGGAAGGGAAAGAAATCGAACCTTCTGATCTTGCGAAAATGTATCTAGATTAATCATTCCTGATTAGAAAAACGCCCTCATTTGAGGGCGTTTTTGTTTTGGCTATCTTAGAGAAACGCTACGCTTCACTGCTTTGCTTACTGACTAATGAGGCCATAACGGCTTCTCGATTGTCGATGTAATCATTCAAGCCCGCTTTTCTTAAATCACAGGCTGGGCAATCACCGCAGCCATCACCAATAATGCCGTTGTAACAGGTCAGTGTTTTCTCTCTCACCAACTGCAGTGCATCGTATTGGTCAGCTAGGGCCCAAGTCTCCGCCTTGTTTAACCACATCAGCGGCGTAACAATGTCTAGATTACGAGCCATACCTTGCACTAAGGCACTGTTCATCGCTTTAACGAAGTCATTGCGACAATCAGGATAGCCAGAGAAGTCCGTCTCACACACACCAGTAATCACAGCCTGAGCACCAATTTGATACGCGTAAATGCCCGCTAGAGTCAGAAAAAGAATGTTACGGCCAGGGACGAATGAGTTAGGGAGGCCATTTTCCTGCAGCTCATGTGAGACCGGAATGTCATCACGAGTCAATGAGCTAATGGCAAGTTCGTTCAGCAAGCCCACATCCATCACTTTATGCGCTTTAACGCCTAGCTCTTTTGCAAGGTCTTGAGCCACTTCGATTTCGAGTTTATGTCGCTGACCGTAATCGAAAGTGATCGCATGCACTTCATCAAAATCCTTAAGTGCCTGCACGAGACATGTAGTGGAATCTTGACCACCACTAAATACTACTACCGCTTTTTTCATTTCGTTTCCCTTACGCAATACTTAGATACTTATGTGTCTGGATAGAGAGTCTCCAGTTACGCGCAATACAAGTATCAATACATAGCTGAGTGGCGCGTGGTTTCTGGCTGATAGGCTGTAGGGCAATAGTCGTGCTTTCAGGCACGCCTGCGCGCTCAATCAAAGCATCGAGTTGCTCAATATCTTTATCAGTTGCCACTGGATGCTTAATCTCATTTGCTCGGAGTAAAGCACTGTCCAACACTGGCAGTTTACCTTTCATTGCTACTTTTGGTGACACTGTCACCCAAGTATTTTCACTTGCTAAAACTGGTGATGTACCACTGGTTTCAATTTGGCAACGACATCCAATCGCTTCGAATGCTTCTGTCAGCGGACGCAAATCGTAAATGCATGGCTCGCCGCCAGTAATAACAATATTCTTAGCCTGATAACCTTGTTGACGATACTGCTCAATAATGTCACCTCCAGAGACACTACACCATGTTGGCGAGTCTTCCGTTTTCGTGAGTACTTCCACTAACGGGCGTTCGTCTTGAGGTGTCGCATCCCAGGTTTGTTTAGTATCGCACCAAGCACATCCTACCGGACATATCTGCAGACGAACAAACACCGAAGGAACGCCAGTAAAGACGCCTTCACCCTGAATGGTTTCGAACATTTCGTTTAATTTGTACAACTTTGTCTCAGCCTAACTCATCATCAATATTTAGCAGGAACGAGACCATAAATGACTGCAATGCGTAGGTCAACTAAATCAGAAATTGATCATTCTATTTGACTCATTTAATCTGCTTCTTTTGCTAGTGATAACTTTAAAAATTTTAGGTAAGTATATGTACAAGCTGATTGCTTTGGATATGGATGGCACTTTGCTAACCAGCGACAAATCCATTTCAGAAAGAACAAAAACCGCCATAGATAAAGCGCGAGCTCAGGGAGTCAAAATCGTTCTTGCTTCAGGCCGACCTCTTGCGGGTATGCAAGAGAAACTGACAGAACTTGGCATAGACGGACACAATGAATTTGTTGTTTTTTACAACGGAAGTACTGTGAAAGAAATTGGCACTGGAGAAGTGATTCATCAAGCCTACATTGATGGTCTACGTGCGAAACAAGTGGCGAAGCTCGCTAAAGAGTTAGGATTGTACTGCCATGCATTCAGTACTGAACTCGGCTTAATTACGCCTAAAAATAACGAATTTACTACCTTGGAGTCCGATATTAACCAAGTGCCGATTACGGAAATGGCATTCGATTCATTGGAGGATGAGCACCCTATCATCAAAGCCATGATCGTCGGTGAACCATCAAAACTAACAAAAGCGGCGAAAGCCATTCCAGATATACTCCATCAGGAATTCACGATAGTGCAAAGCGCCCCGTTCTTTCTAGAGTTTCTCAACCTTGAGAGTAATAAGGGCGTGGGTGTTAAAGCGATTGCAGACTACCTTGGTATCCACGCTGACGAAGTTATTTGTATGGGGGACGCGGAAAACGATCACCATATGATTCGCTATGCAGGGCTTGGAGTCGCGATGGAAAATGCAATGGATCAAACCAAAGCTATTGCCGACCATATTACCGCAAGTAATGATAACGATGGCGTGGCTTTAGTGATCGAACAATATGTATTGAATTCGTAATGCGTTAATAAAAGCTGCCATTAGGCAGCTTTTGCAAATTTCCTAACACTGACCACAAACAGAATCATGAGCACTGGGTAACGAATCGCATCTAACCCAAACGACAAGACACTACTTCTCGCAACAAACACTTCACTGAACTCAAACAACCAATAGATTGCGACCATTAAAATGGTGAGCGGGATAATAAATTCAGACGTGATCATTTTATCACTCGCATCCGATGTATAGATAATACCTAGCGTCGTAACCATAATGCCAAGCCAGATACTGAACACAGGGATTGGCCATACAGAGACCATCACCACTCCCGCTGCAATCAATACAGCCCAAAGCGCCTTAGATTGTATCAATGCCATCAAATCGACATCGGGTTTGTTATCTAGACGAATTAGGTGCCATGCGCACAACCCGCCAATGAGTAAACCGCCAAACATATCAACAATGAAATGCGTGCCTGTGTAAAAACTCGCCACAGCAAGCCACAAAATAAGAGCGATGCTTGTAACAGCAAGATGATCAGGCCTGTTTTCTCTCATTTTATTCAGTAATAAGGTTACAACGCACATCCAAACAGCGAAAGGCAGACTCGGTAAGCTATAGCCAGCAAACTGGGGTAACGCACGACTTGCCAAATATACTTGCGGCGGCGGGAGCTGGAAACCTTGCTTAGCAAGTAACACGATCAAAGATGTACTCGTTATAGCGAAGAACACCTTATAACTAAACTCTTTTCCAAATCGCCAGTACAAGTATGGAAAGAGCATCAATAGGATAATGGGGTGATTAAGCTGAAGGCTCAACTTAAACAACTCTTCGATTATCTCTTCAGCCTGCGTTGGCAACATGTCCAGCAGCAAGTGAAACTCGTTCAGCCATCCAAGCTCAATTTGATTTATTATCGGCGCAGCTTCGACTAAATTATCAACATACCGAACCGTTTGCGGTGTGGCCTGTTCAAAGTAGCCTGCAATACGTTTAAGCTGTTCAGGAAAGCGATACTCTTGCGCATTGATCATTTCTGGCGATATGAGCATCGCAGAGGCTATTTCAACGCCGTAATGTGGTGCAAACCAAATTGGGAGTTGGTGAGCATCCAATGAATTATCGATATGGAAAGCGACAATTTCGGAGTCCGAAATACAATCATAATAAATGGTATTGTTTCTCTGCCCCAGCACTTTGTTGATAGAAACAACAAGCCCTGTTTCTTCCCAAGTTTCCCTTTGTGCTGCCAATTCAGGCTTTTCACCATGTTTGACATTACCCGCGGGTAACCAGGATTTGCCCGTCAAAATTTCGTTGACTAGAACCAACTTATTGTCAGCCCTAATGACGCAAGCTGCGCCTTCAATTTCAGGCTGCTTTTGCTCTGCCAACACTAATGATGAAAAAAAAGCGAGAGCAAAGAATAGGAACACTCGTTCCAATTGCTTAAAAATGATCATTGACTACTTCTTGATTTAACCCACTGGTTTACGCAGCCAATGGATATGATGTTCGAATCCGACTTCTTTATAAAAATTCAATGCAACGCGATTGAAGTTCCATACTTCAACAAATATCTGTTTCACTCCGTAGTCGTCAAAACGTTGTTCTATCGACTCACAAAGCTGTTTGGCAATGCCCAACTTACGACATTCAGGCAATACATAAAGTTCATCAACACTGCCCATTTGCACGGGTTTACTGACACTAGAAATCAATTCACAAAAGTGACCGGATACAAATCCCACAACCTGTTGCTGACTAGACGCAACAAGCACAATGCATTCTGGATCATCTAGGTATCGAGCGATGCTTTTTTCCTGCTCAATTTCCTCAGCCGCCTTGAAATGCTCCGAGCATTGGTTATGGTGCTCATCATGCAATCTGAACATCAGATCATTAAGCCGCTCTAAATCCCGCGCTTGAGCCACCCTGATTTCTACTTTGTGCATAATTATTTTCGCGTCACAAATAAAGGCACAGTGTGAGTCGAATGTGAAAAATTATCAACAAAAAAGCCCCTTTAAAAAGGAGCTAATTCGTGATTATGGGACGCCGTCTCAACTATGATTCGAGCACTTTTTGGATTTCTTCCAAACTTGTTGGATCGTCAATGGTTGAAGGAACTGTGTATTTCTCCCCATCGGCTATTTGTCGAATAGTCTTGCGAAGGATTTTACCAGAGCGAGTTTTCGGTAAACGCTCAACGACCAGCGCATGCTTAAAGCAGGCAACTGCACCTATTTCATCGCGTACCTTGCCCACGAGCTCACCTTCAAGCTGTAAGTCATCGACTTTGACACCGTCTTTTAGCACCACAAATCCTAATGGTAGCTGCCCTTTCAAATCATCATGGACACCAACAACCGCACACTCAGCAATTGCAGGATGGCCGCCAACAATTTCTTCCATTTCGCCGGTCGACAATCGGTGTCCAGCGACATTAATCACATCATCGATACGGCCCATAATAAACAAGTAGCCGTCTTCGTCTAGGTAACCACCATCACCTGACACATAATAGCCTGGAAACTGGCTCAAATATCCCGACTCAAATCGGTCATGGTTACGCCATACCGTAGGCAAACAGCTAGGTGGCAATGGGCGTTTCAACGCAACAAAACCTTGTTTATTCGGCGCGACAGGCTCACCTAGCTCATCCAATATTTCAACCTGATAACCGGGGATGGGTTTAGTCGCTGAACCTGCTTTAACAGGCATCAACTCAATCCCCGTTGGGTTACCCGCAATTGCCCAACCTGTCTCCGTTTGCCACCAATGGTCTACAACCGGTTTGACGGTTTTACTTTCTACCCACTCCAAGGTTGGAGGGTCTAAACGTTCCCCCGCCATAAAGATGGTTTTTAGATTCGACAGGTCATATTGCTTGAGGTACTCACCATCTGGGTCTTCTTTCTTGATGGCACGGAAAGCAGTTGGCGCGGAGAACAATACATCGACCTTGTACTCTTCACACACGCGCCAAAAGGCGCCTGGGTTTGGCGTTCTCACTGGCTTGCCTTCAAACAAGATAGTCGTACAACCATGAATCAGCGGCGCATAGACGATATAAGAATGCCCGACTACCCAGCCCACATCAGAAGCCGCCCAATAAACACCATCCTGAGGAACGTTATAAATGGCACTCATTGAGTACTTCATCGCGACAGCGTGACCTCCGTTGTCACGCACGACTCCTTTCGGTTTTCCGGTTGTTCCTGAGGTGTAAAGAATATAGAGAGGGTCAGTGGCCAGAACCGGTACGCACGCGTGAGGTAAAGCATTGTTATACGCTTGCATCCAATCCACGTCTCGCGCCTGACTTAATTCAGCCTCACACTGTGGGCGTTGTAATACCAAAACCTTTTCTGGTTTCCAACGGCTATCCATCACTGCTTTATCAACCATAGGTTTATAAGAGATGACTTTATTGATCTCGATACCACAAGACGCTGTCATGATAACTTTTGGCTCAGCATCTTCTATCCGTACCGCAAGCTCGTTTGGGGCAAAGCCCCCAAATACCACCGAGTGAATGGCCCCTAATCGTGCACATGCCAACATCGCCATTGCGGCTTCTGGAATCATTGGCATGTAGATAACAACTCGATCGCCTTTCTCCACCCCTTGCTCTGCTAACATCCCTGCGATCTTAGCGACCTGATCTCTAAGCTCTTTGTATGTGTACTTTTGCTTGCTACCGGTGACAGGAGAGTCATAGATCAAAGCTGTTGTCTCCCCTCTTCCTTGTTCACAGTGGTAATCGAGTGCCAGCCAACAAGTGTTAAGCACACCATCAGGGAACCAACGTTCAATACCGTTCTCATCCTTTTGCAAAATGGTCTTTGGTTGCTCAAACCAGTCCAATTGCTCGGCTTGCGCTTTCCAAAATTGCTGTGGGTTTTCCTGTGCCCAAAGGTATTCTTTCTGATATGCAGACATAATGCTTCCTCCAGTATGTCCTGACATTACTTACATCGGGTTTGTTACCGACGAAATTTATTCTTCAAAGACATTGGAGGGAACACGCACAAAGCCCTCCATCAAAATACGAGCGCTTCGGCTCATTACGGCTTTTTCTACTACCCAGCCTTGGTTTGACTGAGTGGCTCTAGCGCCTACTTTTAGCGTTCCGGACGGATGCCCAAAAGTCACTGAATGCTTCTCACCGCCTCCAGCGGCTAAATTGACTAATGTTCCCGGCACACAAGAAGCTGACGCAATGGCGACTGCGGCCGTTCCCATCATCGCGTGATGTAATTGGCCCATAGATAAAGCTCTCACCAGCAGATCTACGTCATTTTCATCAACCTGTTTTCCGCTTGAGGCTTGATAGCTCTTCGCTTTACTGACAAAAGCCACCTTAGGGGTGTGTTGGCGAGATTCAGCTTCTTCGACCTTATCGATAAGCCCCATTTTTAGTGCGCCGTAAGCTCGTATTTTTTCAAATCGCGTTAATGCCAACTCATCACTATTGATATCTTGTTGAAGCTCAGTGCCAGAGTAACCAAGGGCGTCGGCATCAATAAAAATCGTTGGGATACCAGCATTAATTAAGGTGGCGTTAAATGTTCCAACCTCAGGTACTTCAAGATCATCGACTAAATTCCCCGTTGGAAACATACTTCCATCACCCGCAGCAGGGCGCATGAAGTCGACTTGAATTTCAGCAGAAGGAAAAGTCACCCCGTCTAGCTCAAAGTCTCCAGTTTCTTGAACAAGCCCGTTGCGGATAGGCACGTGGATGACAATCGTTTTTCCAATATTGGCCTGCCACACTCTCACAGCAACCACACCATTTTCCGGGATACGCTCTGCAGGGATTAGCCCAGCATGAATCGCGAATGGGCCAACCGCTGCCGATAGGTTTCCGCAATTTCCGCTCCAATCAACAAAAGGCTTATCAATGGAAACTTGCCCAAATAGGTAATCTACATCGTGCTCTGGCTGACTGCTCGGTGAAACAATAACGGTTTTGCTTGTACTCGAAGTCGCCCCTCCCATACCGTCGATTTGTTTGGCATAGGGATCTGGGCTACCAATGACTCTTAGCAACAACGCGTCTCGGGCCTTTCCCGGTTTTTGCGCCACCTCGGGTAAATCAGATAGATTAAAGAACACACCTTTACTCGTACCGCCTCGCATATAGGTCGCAGCGAATTTTATCTGGCTCGGTCTAATGTTATTCATAATCACTCCTTACTGAGCAGAAAATCTTGAGCGAAGCGTTGCAATACACCACCCGCGTTGTAAACAGAGACTTCGTCGGCGGTATCAAGGCGGCAAGTAACCGAAACGTCGAGTTTTTCGCCATTTTTACGAGTAATCACCAAGGCGAGATCCGTACCCGGTTTAATATCTCCGACGACATCATAAAGTTCTGTGCCATCAAGCATTAATGATTTACGGTTGACTCCCTCTTTAAACTGCAAAGGTAGCACGCCCATTCCAACGAGATTGGTCCTGTGGATACGCTCAAAACCTTCGGCAACAATAGCTTCGACGCCTGCCAAGCGAACGCCTTTTGCCGCCCAGTCACGAGATGAGCCCTGACCATAATCGGCTCCTGCAACAACAATAAGGGGTTGTTTTCGGTTCATGTAGGTTTCGATAGCTTCCCACATACGCGTGACCTTTCCTTCAGGCTCAATACGAGCCAGAGACCCCTGAACAACTTCGCCTTCGTCTCTCACCATTTCGTTAAATAACTTAGGATTCGCAAAGGTCGCACGCTGCGCGGTAAGGTGATCTCCTCGGTGAGTCGCGTAGGAGTTGAAGTCTTCTTCAGGAACTCCCATTTTCGCTAGGTACTCACCTGCAGCGCTGGATGCAAGAATAGCGTTAGAGGGAGACAAATGATCGGTTGTAATATTGTCACCAAGTATTGCTAGAGGCCTCATTGCAGACAGTGTTCTTTCACCCGCCAATGCACCTTCCCAATATGGAGGTCTGCGAATGTATGTACTTTGAGGCCGCCAGTCATACAAAGGATTGCTGTTGCTTTGTTCATCATCAAGCTTAAACATTTGAATATAAACTTGATTAAACTGCTCAGGTCTAACGTACTTACCCACTACCGCGTCAATTTCTTCGTCAGTTGGCCAGAGGTCATTGAGGTAGATAGGCTTGCCCTCAGAGTCTGTACCCAGAGGATCTCGCTCGATATCGAAGCGAATCGTCCCTGCCAACGCATAAGCAACGACCAAGGGCGGTGACGCCAAAAATGCTTGTTTCGCGTAAGGATGGATACGCCCATCGAAGTTGCGGTTACCAGAGAGTACAGCCGTCGAATATAAATCTCGGTCAATGATTTCTTGCTGAATCTCAGGGTCTAACGCCCCACTCATCCCGTTACATGTCGTACACGCATACGCGACGATGCCAAAGCCAAGTTTTTCCATCTCTTCAAGCAAACCTGCTTCTTCAAGATACAACTTAGCAACTTTTGACCCCGGAGCGAAAGACGACTTCACCCATGGCTTACGCACAAGACCTAATTGGTTGGCTTTCTTGGCAACCAAACCGGCAGCGACAACGTTTCTTGGATTGCTGGTGTTGGTACAGGAAGTGATCGCTGCAATAATTACCGCACCATCGGGCAATTGACCTTCACTCTCTTGCCACTGGCCTGCAATACCTTGTGAAGCTAACTCTGACGTTGGTAAGCGGCGATGTGGATTCGAAGGGCCGGCCATATTGCGTGTCACTGCAGACAAATCAAACTCAAGCACACGTTCGTATTGCGCCGTATCTAAATCATCAGCCCAAAGGCCTGTTTGCTTGGCGTAGCTCTCAACTAGTTCAACTTGCTTTTCATCTCGCCCCGTCAATTTTAGGTAAGTGAGCGTTTGTTCATCAATGTAGAACATGCCTGCCGTTGCACCATATTCAGGCGTCATGTTGGAGATGGTTGCGCGATCACCAATTGTCAGGTCCCTAGCACCTTCACCGAAGAACTCAAGGTACGATGAGACAACACGCTCATTTCGCAGGAACTCAGTGATAGCCAGAACGATATCCGTTGCCGTAATACCCGGTTGGCGTTTACCAGTGAGCTTAACCCCCACAATATCCGGTAGGCGCATCATTGATGGTCGGCCTAACATAACGGTTTCAGCTTCAAGCCCACCAACACCAATGGCAATAACACCTAAAGCGTCTACATGCGGGGTATGGCTGTCAGTTCCAACACAGGTATCTGGGTAAGCAATACCTTGCTTGGCTTGCACTACAGGTGACATTTTTTCCAGATTAATCTGATGCATAATGCCGTTACCTGCAGGAATAACGCTGACGTTTTCGAATGCCGTTTTACACCACTCGATAAAATGAAAACGGTCTTCATTCCGACGCTCTTCAATCGCGCGGTTTTTCTCGAACGCATCAGATTCAAA
This sequence comes from Vibrio sp. Isolate25, assembly GCF_022398025.1. Classification (NCBI taxonomy): domain Bacteria; kingdom Pseudomonadati; phylum Pseudomonadota; class Gammaproteobacteria; order Vibrionales; family Vibrionaceae; genus Vibrio; species Vibrio sp. Isolate25. The sequence goes on along the minus strand of NZ_JAKEUT010000004.1, from coordinate 123,270 downwards.
GCCCGCATGCTCCACCGCTAGAGAGTGGTCGACGATCAGTTGGGTTTCCACTACAGGATTCACTTTGGCAGGGTCACCTCCTTGGTCTGCAATTGCATCACGTAAACCAGCTAAATCAACCAAAGCGGTTTGTCCCAAAATATCGTGACAAACCACGCGTGCTGGGTACCAAGGAAAATCTAAATCGCGTTTGCGATCAATCAGTTGTTTAAGAGAGGCCGTTAGAGACTCAGGATCACATCGTCGCACTAATTGTTCTGCAAGAACTCTCGACGTGTAAGGGAGCGTCTCATAAGCTCCAGGCGTAATATCATTGACTGCTTCTCGGGCATCGAAAAAATCAAGATCAGATCCCGGAAGCGGCTTACGATATTTTGAATTCACTATACTACTCATATCATTGCTTCCATTCAGATAATATTCGGGTATCCGAGTCTCCCTACTAGCAGGTAAGGAGACTCTTGGGTAACTGGGTGTTACCTCTTTTCGATAGGAACCCAATCCTGATGCTCAGGACCTGTGTAATCCGCACTTGGGCGAATAATGCGGTTGTTAGCACGCTGCTCATAAACGTGCGCAGCCCAGCCAGTCAGGCGGCTCATGACGAAGATAGGTGTAAACAGCTTGGTTGGAATGTCCATGAAGTGGTACGCCGAAGCGTGGAAGAAATCTGCGTTACAGAACAAGCCCTTTTCACGTTTCATCACCGATTCGACTCGCTCAGAGACTGCATAAAGGTGTGTATCGCCCACTTTATCTGAGAGCTCTTTCGACCAACGTTTGATTAATGCATTTCGAGGGTCACTTTCACGATAGATAGCATGGCCAAAGCCCATAATTTTGTCTTTATTGGCTAGCATCTGTATGATGTTGGTTTCTGCCTCATCAGGCGTCTGCCAGTTTTCGATCATTTCCATCGCAGCTTCGTTTGCCCCACCATGGAGTGGACCACGCAAAGTACCAATTGCCGCCGTAATACAAGAATGGATATCCGATAGCGTCGAGGCACAAACACGAGCCGCAAACGTCGAGGCATTAAACTCGTGCTCCGCATAGAGAATCAGTGAACAATGCATAACCTGCTTGTGCAGTTCACTCGGATCTTTGTCCGTGAGCATTTTAAGAAAATAGCCACCAATACAATCTTGAGACTGATCTTCGGTATCAATTCGAACGCCATCATGACTGAAGCGGTACCAGTAACAAATGATTGCTGGGAATAGCGCTAACATTCGCTCCGTCGCGTCTTGTTGCTCAGAAAAATCCATTTCCTGTTCAAGGTTGCCTAGAACTGAGCAACCTGTTCGCATCACATCCATAGGGTGAGCGCTTGCTGGAATCAGTTCCAAAGCTTGTTTTAGCTCAGCAGGTAAGCCACGTAAACCAATCAGACGTGTTTTGTATGCATCCAACTCCTGCTGTGTTGGCAAGTGACCGCGTAACAGTAGATGGGCTACTTCTTCAAACTGTGCGTTATTGGCCAAGTCAGTGATATCGTAGCCACGATACGTCAGACCTGTACCTGTTTTACCGACGGTACATAATGCAGTGCTTCCGGCGCTTTGACCTCGTAGGCCAGCGCCACCTAACTCTTCATTCTTTTTCGATGATAGAGGCATGTTGAACTCCTTTTCTGTCCGCTCTGCCCTCTGAATGGAGCATTTTCTGTTCGGACAAGTTTCACGTTATTGAATTAAAAGTTTTCCGATACTTTTCTTGGGCTTCCGTTTGTTTCCGTTGGCTATTTTCCTTCTGAAAACAGCTGATCTAATTTGTCTTCGTAATCATGGTACTTAAGGTGCGCATAGAGCTCTTTACGCGTTTGCATCGAGTCAAGCAGTGCTTCTTGATTTCCCTCTTTCAACAGGTGGGCATAAACCATTTCTGCGGCTTTATTCATTGCTCTGAAAGCACTTAGTGGATACAACACCATATCAACATTTGATTTGGCTAACTCTTCACCACCGTACAATGGCGTTTGGCCAAATTCGGTAATATTCGCCAATATAGGCACGTGTTTTCCGGTCGCTTGCTTTAGTGCTTCAGAAAACTGTGAATATTGCTCTAATTTGTTCATCGCCTCTGGGAAAATCATGTCCGCGCCAGCTTCAACACAGGCAATCGCTCGTTCAATGGCGCTATCCATTCCTTCAACTGCGAGAGCATCAGTGCGAGCCATGATGACGAAACTTTCGTCATTGCGCGCATCTACCGCTGCTTTAACGCGATCAACCATTTCCTGTTGACTGACAATAGCTTTGTTTGGTCTGTGACCACAACGCTTTTGGGCCACCTGATCTTCCATATGAACAGCGGCAGCACCGGCTTTTTCCATCGCTTTAATCGTGCGACCAATATTAAATGCACCACCAAACCCAGTGTCGATATCCACCAATAAAGGCAAATCACACGCGTTAGTAATGCGGTCAACATCGACCAAGACGTCATTGAGGGTCGTGATTCCTAAATCAGGGAGACCGTAAGATGCGTTGGCAATGCCGCCACCTGATAAATAGATAGCTTGGTGGCCTATGTTTTTCGCCATCATGGCGCAGTACGGGTTAATCGTACCGACAATCTGCAAAGGATCATTTTGCTTTACGGCGGCTCTGAATTTCGCCCCTGGAGATAAACTCATGACAGTTTCCTTCTAGTCATTTTCAGCAAGTAAAATTTGTTGCTCTATTAACCGTCTGCTGCCTGAGATATGTCTTCTCATCAACATTTCGGCCAACTCTTCATCGCGATTACGAATCGCCTGAAGGATAAATTTATGTTCGTTTAGCGCTTCTTTTGGTCTGGATTGAGCACGCGGCGATTGGTATCGATACATACGCAGCAAGTGATACAGCTCATCACATAAGAGCGCGATCAACTTACTATTGCGGCTCGCCTGAATAATGCGATAGTGAAAATCAAAGTCGCCTTCCTGATGAAAGTAAGAAGCGCCTGCTACTTCATCAATGTGCTTTGAGTGTTTAGCAAGCAATAGCTCTAAACTCAGCAGCTCTTCCTGAGAGATGTAACGTGCCGCCAAGCGCGCAGCCATACCCTCTAAAGCCTCTCTAACCGCATATATTTCAACCAGCTTTTCAGGGGAGAAGGCAATCACTCGTGCTCCGACATGAGGAATGCGCTCAATCAACCCCAGTCCCTCAAGTCGCATGATGGCTTCTCGCAGTGGACCTCGGCTTACCTCAAATCGTTTCGCCAGCTCAGGCTCGGATATCTTACTTCCGGGAGCTAATTGCCCCTCAACAATCGCCTCAATCAGTATCGAAGTCAGGTTTTCAGACTTAGTATGCTCTTTTTCAGCCGTTATACTTTTCATACGAGTCATTAATTCATCATTCATATGTCGCCCACTCGTGTTTTCGACTTAAATCTGTCAACAATTTCCGTGCAATGATTATAAAATAGCCGATCAAACTGTCGACAATCAAGATCATTGTCGACAATTTAGACTAAGGTATTACGAAAACGGGTAAGCACATCTGAATTTGAAACAATAAACAGAAGGGTTCTCATCATAGTTTGTGAAGTCTATTAGCAAGAATAAAATGAGAACAATGACTTAGCTCACTCGCAGCATTAGTATCTTTTATGTAGAAGAAACCATGGGAATCAATGGCAAGGATGCTGAATTCACTCACGAAGATATCTATAGGTATAGTGCTAGGCCTTGGATTGACGGCCTGCTCATTCTTTTCGGCACCAGAAAGAGAGCCTTACTATCCAACTCTAAGAGATGCAGTCTATTCCGATGAAGACATTAGGGTAATAGAATCAAACAACATCCTTAAAACCGCAATTAAATCCAACCATTATGTTCAGGTCGCTGACCGCGCTGCCGTCAACAATAATGCGCATAAAATCTTCGCCGAAATACTTAATAGTTCCACTATTCTCCTTAGCGATATTCAGAACTCACGTTTCCATGACGGACTGGAATTCATCATTAAGCAGTTCACCTGTGAGCTGTATGCAAGCCAGCAGCCTTCAGATTCTGTTCAGCTTTGTCCGTTTTCCTCTCAAATTGTCGACAATAATCTTCATTATCTCCCATTTGAAGATGGCTTGAGGCTGACTCAAAGGTTGAGCACCACATTGCATGACAACGAGGATACCTTACAGTTAGAGTTGTTCCTGAAGAGCACATATGAACGCCCCCTAACCTCTCTATGGGGGGCGGTTCACGAATTAGGTCGATTTAAGTACAGCCAGCTTGCAGAAGACAACCTTGTACTCACTGTAAATATGAAGGTCTACAAAAAGTCAGAGTCAAGCTTGCGTTGGGTGCACCTTCACCCAGATCCACTCATCTTCTTTGTAGTACTCCCCTCGGTTGACTCAATTCTAGCTCACCCTAATGAGTTGGAAGGTATGCACTTCTCCTATCAAAATGCAAAACTACTCGTTGTGGACAGTCGATAAAACTTGGGAATTCAGAAAGCGGCTCACACATTCAGCCATTTTAGTCGCAAAGCATCTTATATAAGCAGTGGTAGGATTTATTTACGCTTAGTTTACTGCTACTTTTTATAAATCCAACAAATTATACCTTATGTATCAGTATAATTTTTAAGGTCTTTTTTCATACAGACTCATCATTTCAAGGATAATATATGGCTGATAAGTATTCAGCGTCGGCTAGCTTAATTTCAGCAAAGGACTATAAGAATCAAGAGCATACGGTAAGCGAGTTTACTGTAACTCAATCTTTGTCTACTCCTTTTGAGATTACCGCGACTCTTGTCTCTTCTAATTTCAGCGTTAAAGATCAACTAGGCCAGCTGTTGACGATTAACCGATATTCCAATGAATCTGGCAGTAATACACTGCAGCGCTCTTTTAACGGTATTGTCGCTCGTATCGAGCAAATGGGATTGGATGCCAACCTGCAATTCATGCAGTACCGAATCACTCTTCGACCATGGTTTTGGCTACTCACACACACGCACTCTTTTCGTGTTTATCAAACTCAGTCAACAAAAGACATCATTAGTGACATCTTTGATAACGCAGGATTTAAAGGCAAATATAAGCTTTCAAGCTTACCGTCGACCAAACGAGAATACTGCTTGCAATATAACGAATCTGATTTTGACTTTGTTACACGATTACTTGCCGAAGAAGGGCTCCACTACTATTTCGAGCATGAGTCCGGCGACCATACAATGGTCATTCAAGATGCTCAGTCTCCTTTCGACAAAGCCGACGTCGCCAAATTCGATATGCAGGAGACCCCTTCTGGCAGCTTACCTCTAATTAAGTCGTGGTCTCCTGTGATGTCCTTCCACGGCGCAAGTGTCGAACTCACAGCCTACGACTATTCGCAATCTAAGTTGGTCACAAGTAAAGCGAAAACCAGCAGTAACACTATCGCGAACAATACTAAACTTGCTTCTGTTCACTACCCTGAGCTAGGTATTAGTGGAGATATGACGGATCTTTCTAGTAATTTAGCAAAGCGCCGTATTGAGCAAATTGAGCAAGACTACCAATCTATCATTGCTCACGCAGAACACGATATGTTCGAAATCGCGACTTGGTTTTCTCTATCCAGTCACCTAGACAAATCTCAGCTCGGTGATTTTTCCGTCGTTAGTACATCCACACATTATTCTGATGATGTCCGTTGTGCAACGGAAGTTAAACTTATACCGAAAGCAACGCCAACCTATCCGAAACCTAGATCTAAACAAGTCGTCAATGGCTTGCAAAGTGCGACAGTAGCGGGCTCAACCGCTGGCGAGATAAATCAAGATGAACAAGGCCGAGTACGTATTCAGTTCCATTGGGACACCGAGGCTAGCGGTGACAAAACTAGTTGCTATGTACGTGTCGCACAAATGATGGCTGGAAGCGGTTATGGAACACAGTTTATCCCACGAGTTGGGCAAGAAGTTTTGGTTTCCTTCATTGATGGCGATCCAGATCAGCCGATTATCACAGGAAGCGTCTATAACAGCAAAAATGCCCCTCCTTACAAAGAAGCGAATACGACCAAGACGGGGATTAAAACTAAACTAACTGGCCAAACCAACGAGCTCTACTTTGACGATAAGAAAGACAACGAGCTGGTATATATTCATGCTGCCAAAGACATTACACAAGAAGTCGAAAATAATCATACCGAAACAGTGAAAGGTGAACTTAGTCAGTCTGTAACCAAAGCTATGACAATAGCCACTGAAGACAACTACACGCTCAATGTCACTAAAGCGATGAGTGGTTCAGCGAAATCAATCACACTTGAAGCAGATGACTCTATCGATCTCAAGGTGGGTTCTAGTAAAATTTCAATCTCCTCATCCTCAATTTCCATTGAGGCGACCAACATTGATATCAAAGCAAGTAGTGCTCTAAATCTGGAAGGGACGAATGTCACCAGCAAGGCAACCTCTGCGAATAAAATATCTGGTACGACTACAGCACTTGAAGCGACAAGTTCAAACAGTATTAAAGGGCTTAGCATCGCTATGAAAGCCAGTACAACATTAAGTGCTGAAGGCTCGCTCAGCGCTGAATTTAAGTCGGGCCTCAAAGGTACATTCGATGGTGGCGTATTAGGCGAGTTGAAAGGCGCCATTGTGAAAGTGAACTAAATCTATGTATAAAAAAATCCCTTACCAGAGCAGCACTCAAATATTGCCAAGGTTTCAAGCCTCTGATGAAGCAAAAGAAATCATTGGAGAAGAGTTACCGATAGACCAAGTGATAAGCAAACTTCAACAGGCTCGCTTATACAATGATTTAGTACAGTTCCTCGCGCATGCACTTCCTGTTCGAGAAAGCATCTGGTGGGCCTTATGCTGCGTATCTACAAGAAATGATGTCTGGAGCGACGCTCAAAAAATGGCTCTTGATACTGTCAAGCAATGGGCTCTCTCCCCATCAGAAGAACTGCGCAGACGAGCAGAATTGTTGGCAAACCGTTTAGAGCTCAATTGCGGCCCATCATGGCTAACCCAAGCCGTTTTTTGGAATGGTTCTGGCAGTATCGTCGCTCCAGATCTACCGGCAGTGCTACCTGACCCATTTCTTTATGCAAAAGCGGTCAGCGGTGCTATCAATCATGCGGCTTCACTGCCTGAGTGGGATAAATCTGAACAATATTATGAAAGTGCAATTGAAGTTGCACTTGATATTGCTTCTGGAGGAAACGGAGGGCTTAAATGACGCTACCAGCAGCAAGACTAACCGATATGCACGTTTGCCCAATGCAAACCCCAGCCGTTCCGCCAATCCCTCATGTTGGCGGCCCCATCACAGGCCCAGGAGCACCAACCGTTTTGATTGGTGGTATGCCGGCAGCCACCGTTGGTGATGTATGTGTCTGTGTAGGTACACCAGATTCAATAGTCAAAGGAAGTGCCACTGTTATGCTAACGAGTAAACCAGCAGCCAGAATGGGAGATACAACCTCTCACGGCGGCAGTATCGTATTAGGTATGCCCACCGTTTTGATAGGCGGATAGCTAACTGCTAAATTTGAGCTGTTGTTGCGAAACGACAGCTCAATATGCCCTTCTGACTAGAAAACATCTCCTGAAGCATTTCATTTCGTCACGCAAATAGAACATTCGACTTACAGGGAGATGAAATACAAATGCCAAACGGTTCAAAAAAACGCCACCAAAAGAACAAAAAACCACCACTTTTATTTCCTGTAAACCACATAGAAAACAAGACATTGATAAAAAATATACGTCATCCGGCCAATTTTCTAGAAGCGGATCACCTTTCAAGGTAAATAATGAATTTGAACGAGCCTTTTCAAAAAATAAGCCTAGACTATGAAAGGTGCAGTTTTATTTACTAATAATAAGCAAGAACACTTTTTATAAACTTTTTTGTGAACAACTAACAACGGGCAATGTATGGTTGATATTGAAGCATTATTGAAACCTATATCAGAAGAGCAACCATCAGGAACATACCTGAAGTTAGATCGTAGTGCCTACCGTACATTAAGAAATCACTACAACACGGCTCAATCATCATTCCGTCAACTGATTGAAACGCCCGATGCCTCGAGTGATGAAGCTTTAATCGACGCCAATCAAAACAACTGGGACTTATTGCGCACTTCAACATTTGATGCCCTCGTTTCTCATACAAAAGATACAGAATTCTTAGGTTGGTACATTGCAAGCCAACTCTTTACTTCCGCACCTTATGAAAATCTCGCCAGCTCCACTAAGGTTTTGGTGGGCTTTGTTGAATCTTTCTGGACAACTCTTAATCCTCACCCTCCAATTGAAAAGTTAAAGAGCAGCGAGGAGGCAGATCAAACTAAAGAGCTGATTGAATTTAGGACCAAACCTTTATTACAGTTAGTTGGGGAAAGCCAAGATTCGACAGCGCTGTACATGCCTCTGCAAATGATTGGCCTCATCGATGAGCTATCTTTTGGTGATTTTCTACGGGCAGAACGAGCGGGAGCCATCGCCGATCTAAAAAGCCGAGCTCAATCTCTATTTTCTAAAGAAGTAGAAGACACGCTCAATGCTCTTTCTGAAAGCTATCAAAATTTTGATGAGGCAGAGAAGCGAATTGCAAAAGAATGCCAATCTGCTGGTGTCGCTCCGGTTAGCTTTAAGTTTGTCAAAGCCAACATTGCGGACTTAATCAATGCTATCCAGTATTTAGTTGGGGATAAATTCACACGTTGGCCACTAGATAGTGAATACAAGCAAGCTGCCGATGAACCAGCTTCTGAAACTAATGCTATGTCTCAGCCAAGCAATAGCATTGAAGCTCCTCAATCAGAGTCAATAACCTCAGACACAGTTATTGAGCAACCGTCAGCACAAAGCCAAGTACAGCAAGCAATTCAAGCTACCGATGAACAACCAGTCAACATAGCGCCGGGCGTAATAACGAATCGGGATCAAGCTTTTCACGAGCTGCGTAAGATTTCTGAGTTTTTCCAACAAACAGAGCCTCATAGCCCTATTCCATTTCTACTTGAAAGAGCGATTCGATGGGGTTACATGAGCTTGCCAGAACTGTTGAATGAAATGACGGGGGGTAACTCCGGTGTTATTGCCCATATCAACCAAATATCAGGTATGGACAACTTAGCTCAAACAGATCTAAGCAATAGACCAATGACTTCAACACAAACTTTATCCTCTGCATCTGTGCTAGCACAGGCAGGTGCTCATGTTCCGTCTCCGCAGACTTCCGCTCCTTCGGAGCCAGTCACAACGAGCGAACAAAATACTCAACCTGAAGCGAACACTACTCAGCCTGAAAGCGGTATTAGTAACTTCGAGTGGTAAATACACTACATGCTTAATTAGCGAAGGAGATCAACATGGCTTCTATTTTCATGAGAATTGATGGCACTACACCTAAAGGTGCGGCAACAGTAGAAAAGATCGGTGGTAAAGATGGCTTCTTTGCTATTGATACCGTTACTTGGAACGCAGTACGTGGTGTAGGTATCGATGTAGGTAATGCAAACAACGCAGACCAAGGTATGGTGGCACTAGGCGAAGTCAACATTACTCGTGGCTGTGATGGCGCAACACCTCACCTAACGACTTTCCTTTACGCTCCTGGCGGTGAAGGTAAAACAGTTGAGATCGTGATGACTAAACCTAACCGTGAAGGTTCTGGTGCAGATCCATATCTAATCCTAACGTTGAAAGCTGCTCGTATGTCTAGCTACAACATGGCTGGTTCTGACGGCACTCTACCAAACGAATCTTTCTCTCTAACTTACACTGAAATCTCGAAAGCTTACTACATCGAAGGTGAAGGCGGTAAGATCGAGAAAGGTCCAGAAGTAGGCTTTGATGCAACCACTGCAAAAGTTACTTCGACTGCTGCTTAATTAGTTAAGGAGAACCATTGTGGCACTAAATTCCCAACACAAACGTGTAAGTAAAAACCGCGTAAGTATTACTTACGATGTGGAAACTAATGGCGCTGTAGAAACCAAAGAACTCCCATTTGTGGTTGGGGTAATTGGTGACTACTCTGGCCATAAACAAGACAAGGAAGACGTTGAAGATCGTACTTTCTACAACGTTGACAAAGACAACTTTGACACTGTGATGAAGCGCGTGGGTCCAGAGTTGTCTTTGAAAGTCGATAACGTACTTGCAGACGATGACAGTCAGTTTGAAGCAAACTTGAAGTTCAATTCGATGAAAGACTTTGAACCGGAAGCCATCGTCGAGCAAGTAGAACCTCTAAAGAAACTTGTTGAAACCCGCAATCAGCTTAAGGTTCTACTTTCAAAAGCAGACCGCTCTCGTGATCTAGAGAAGCTACTGAAAGAAGTTCTGCAAAGTGCCGATACAATCAATGCACTGTCGGAAGAGCTTGGTGTCAATAAGGAAGGAGGCGAATAATGAGTACAGAAGCTGAAAATCAAACGCAAACCGAAGCAGCAGAAGGTTCGTTAAGTTTTCTTGACCGAGCTATTGAGGCAACCACTCAGACACCAGCTGATACAACGAAAGAACTGTTTTCAGTCCTTACAGAACAAGCGCTTTCAGGTACTGTAACGTGGGATAAAAACGTTACTAAAACTATCGAGAATGCCATTTCTGAAATCGATAAGAAGCTTTCTAAGCAGCTTTCAGAAGTTATGCAGCAGAAAGAGCTTCAAAAACTCGAAGGTTCATGGCGAGGATTACAAAAACTGGTTAAGGAAAGCGAACTTGGACGCGATCTGAAAATCAAGATGGTCGACTTTTCACAAGAGGAGCTGCTAGACCAATTTGAGGATGCACCGGCTATCGACCGTAGCCCTCTATTTAATGCTGTTTATCAGGGTGAATTTGGTACAGCAGGCGGTGAGCCTTACGGTACATTCATCGGTGACTACGAATTCAGTGCTAAAGACGAAGATGTTGCTCTACTTCGCTATATGGGTGAAGTTGCAGCTGCGTGTCATGCACCATTTGTAGCCGCAGCAAACGCTCAAATGTTTGAGTTTAATGACTTCACTACTTTTGACGAAGGTAAACCTGTTGCTGCTGGTTTTGACTCACCTGCTTATGCCGCTTGGAATGCATTCCGTGAAAGTGACGACGCTCGATACGTAACGCTGACTCTGCCAAGAACACTAGCCCGTTTGCCTTATGGTGCTAAAGGTCTTGGTACAGAGTTATTTGACTACGAAGAGCTTGATACAGACATGGATGGTAATCCAAACCCGTCAAGTAATGATCAACTAGTATGGTCTAACGCCGCTTATGACCTTGGTTTGAAAATGACTCAGGCATACACGGCTTCTGGCTGGTGTACTTCTATCCGTGGTCTTGATAACGGTGGTAAAGTAGAAAACCTACCAAACCTAACTTACAAAACAGAAGCTGGTGACTTAGTTCAACAATGTCCAACAGAAGTGAACCTTACTGATGAGCGTGAAAAAGAACTCAGCGATCTAGGCTTCCTGCCTCTCGTTCATTATAAGAATTCGAACTACGGTGTATTTATTGGTGGCCAAACAACTCAGAAGCCAAAAACTTACACTGATCCAGATGCAACAGCTAACGCTGCTATTTCTGCACGTCTTCCATACATCATGGCAAGTAGCCGCATCGCGCACTACTTGAAAGTAATGGGACGTGACAAGCTAGGTTCAAATTTAGAAGCGCCAGACATTCAACGTGAACTTCAACTTTGGATCGATCAATACACCAATGCTGGTGCGATTGGTAACGAGCAACGTGCGAAAACTCCGCTTTGTGAATCTAGAATCGAAGTGGTTGAGCAACCAGGTCGTCCTGGTTCATATTCCGCTGTCGCTCACCTACGCCCATGGCTACAACTGGAAGAGCTCACAACCTCAGTACGCATGGTTGCTAAAATTCCAGGTTAACCAAAACTAAGGCCGGAACCATCCGGCCTTCCTTTCTGTTACTTACCACCTAAGGAAAATATGAAACTGAATTTTGATGCGGGTTGGCAACAAAGGTTTACCACCTTAGACAGCAAAAAAAGCGACTTTCTAAGAGACGCGCTCTTTTTGCTGTCCGAAGTTAATCCAGCCGCCTTAGAAAATAAACCGTCACTAGTTAATTTCATTTCTCGACTTGTCGCTTTTTTAGATGATGCGCTGTCAAAACAGCTCGATGAAATCCTTCATGATAGAGACTTCGAGCACCTTCATAGCAGTTGGCTCGGTTTGCAAGGCCTCTCCACATTACCTGTAAACAAACAACGCACTAAACTAAAACTCCTTGATATGGACTGGAGTGAAGTGTCTGCGGACGTTAACCAAGCCTACAATATCAAGGCTTCCAATCTGTTCAACAAAATCGGTAATCAAGAATTAAATACTCTGGGCGGTCATCCATTTGGTTGCATTATTTACACACACCCAATTGCAATCGATATGGATTTTGATGCCGACTATGATGATCTTTTCACTGTAGAGCTTCTCAGTAAACTTGGGGAGTCAACACTTTGCCCAATGATCTTTTCACCCGATGAGCAATTTTTTGTCGATTCCGGTGCCGATTGGCTTTCAGACATCAATCGAATAGATAAAATTCTCACAGGACCAGACTACCAAGCTTGGCAATCACTCCGTAGTAAGCAAAGCTCACGGTTTGTTGGCTTTGTGATGCCTTCGATACGTATGCGGCATTGCTATCGCAACGCTAAGGCAGGTTTTATCTACAACGAGGTAGGAACTGGTCTGTGGGGTAGAGCGAACTTTGCGTTTGCAGCAACCATAATGCGAGAGTACCATCGCGTAAACTGGTTTGGCTTTCTCAAGTCACGCTGGAACGATAAATCTCAGGGTGCCGTTGTAAATATTGAACAGCAGAACAGTCTGTTTCTTCGAGAGCCTCAGACAAGTGTTGTGCTCTTTGGCCAAATATCTACCTTTTATGCACAACATGGGTTTATCCCTCTCACTAAGAGTCCACTTAGCAACAAATTCTTTTTCAATGGAAATAACTCCATTTGGCAAAGTGGTACTTCAGACAACGAAAAGATATTAACTCAGATTCAAACCTGCCTAATGTCTTGCCGCGTAGCCCACTATTTAAAAGTTCAAGTTCGCGAAATGCTTGGTAGCTTTAATACTGCTGCGGAATGTGAGTTATTTTTAACCCAGTGGGTTGAAAAGTTTGCCAGTAATGTCACCTACGCAAACGAAGAGACGCTGGCTAAATACCCACTCAGTTTTGCCAAAATAAGTGTTTCAGAATCGGATAATCAACCCGGCAGTTTTGTCTGTACACTGAGAATTGTCCCTCAGTATCAATATGATCACTTTACAGGCGAAGTTGTTTTAACCACTGAGCTGGATGAGGCTGCGTGATGGGCTTTTGGAAAACATTTATTGACCCTAAGAGCTCAAGCCAAAGCGAAGAGATTGATGATATCAAGTACCACCTAACTAAGCTTCTGGAGTCTGAGTCCTCTCTAATCGATATTGATGACCGATTCACAGAGCTTCAACGCTCTAATTTGCGTTTTGGAATCGAAGATGTACAACTTCTAAGTGCCAGCTTGGACCAAACTCAACTCGCATTACGGTTAGAAAGCTATATTCGACATTTCGAGCCTCGACTTACTCAGATTATGGTTGAGTTACTTGAACGCAAAGAAAATGAAAACGCATTAGTTTTCAATATTATAGCCAAGGCTAAAACGTCTAAAGGGGAACAAGATCTGGTATTCGATTCTAAGATTTCACTCAATGATCTGACAACTGTAATGACGGAGGATAGCTATGACTGATCCTTTAATGCGTTACTTTGAGCAAGAACTGACTTTTGTAAGACGGGCTTTAGGTCAATTTGGTCAACAGCATTCAGAACATGCCGAGCGCCTTAATATCCATCAAGGCCAAATCGAAGACCCCAGCCTTGCTCGGTTGCTAGATGGTGTTGCTCTACTAAATGCTACTGTAGAAAAGCAGCTTTCCGAACAGCTACCTGAAGTTGTAGAAGGTTTACTTGGCGTACTCTACCCTAGTTATACTCAAACCATCCCAAGCGTTGCTTATTTGCAATTATCCCAAGAAGAGGATGTTCCAGAGTCAGTACTGCTTCCTAAAGGAGCGCATTTTACTTCGGAAGCAAAAGGAAAACTTTGTCAGTTTACAACGGTAGATGACCTCAAGACAGCGCCATTCACCTTAACCGATACAACAGCATCCAGCGCACCATTTAGGTTTAATCGTCCTTCTGGCACCGAGCAATCAACAGCGGTTATCCAACTTTCACTCGCTACGGGCGATCCAGATAAATATTTTTCTCAACTGGATCACCAAGATTTAGATCTTTTCGTACAAGGTTTTGAAAATAATGCGGACTCACTTGTCGAGCTGCTCTTGGGTCAGACTAAAGCCATTTCTATCTCTGATAGCGACTGCGAAAAGCATGTTGTTTTATTGGCAGAAAAACTGAAAAGCCGAATCAGTGATCTCAATTTTTTATTTCTTCCTCAAAAAGGCAATCAGTTCTCTGGCTTCCAGCTCATCAGTGAATTTTTCTTTTTCAAAGAGAAGCGTCAGTTTTTCCGATTAAAAGACTTTGGGCAAGCGATTAAGCAATTTGAATGCGCGGAAATCAAATTAAACCTATTTATGAATTCGATACCAACAGAATTCATGCGCCTATTTGATAATCAAGTGTTTAAGCTCGATATTGTTCCTGCTGTTAATCTATTTGAGCAAACTGGTGAACCGACCCATTATGATCAACGCTGCCTCAGCATACCTGTCAATGCAGACGCACACAGTGAAAGTGACATTGAGGTCGTTGAAGTAAAAGAAGTGTTCGAGATCACGCCTCAAGGTGAGAAACCATTGATCCCTCTATTTAGGGACAGCTACAAATCAAACCCAAATGCCGATTACTGGCAAAGCTCCCGGGATATCAACGGTCAGTTTAAGCTTGCGATCAGCCTAAAACCTAACCATGACTTAGAGTTCAACAAACTCTATGGTACCCACCTACTGTGTACCAATGGAAAACAAGCGTGCGGTATTAATGGTGATATGGAGTGCTTGGAAAGCATAGATTTGCCCGGTTCTTTTAAAGCGATTTATCCACCGACAGCTCCCATTGAACGAGAACAAAACCTCAACTTGCACTGGCAATTTGTTGGCTTGTTGAATGGTAACTTTTCTTCCTTGCTGCACTCTGATAACCCAACAGAAAAGCTAAAGCAGATGCTGCAGCTTTGCAGCAGAGAGCAAATCTCAGCGGAGGAGATTCAAACCATTCACAGCGTTTCTATTCGGTCTCAGGTTTCTGCGATACGAATTATGGGTAAAAACGTCTTCTCTCCTGGCACTGAAATTGAGTTAACACTCGATACACAAAGCGGATTCCTCGTATTTAGCGATGTCCTTAACCGCTTTTTCCAACAGTTTTGTAGCTTTGACCGGTATATTCAATTATCCATTCGAATTTACGGTAGAGATGGCATTGCAAAACGCTACCCTAAAATCCATGGGAGCCAACTAGCTATGTAATCGCTAGTTGAGGAATATGTATGTCATTGATTAACGATTTAACCCAACACCCACAACAGTACGATTTCGCTCAAGCGATGAGGTTATTAACCCACTGGGTTAATCAAAACCCGAATCGGGTAAAACTCGAACTCAAAGCTGAGGCAATGCCAACAGGTGATGCCAGTGAGATACAGTATTTTTCACTAAAAAATAATCGATTAAAGCTAAGACTAGCAAAGCAAGCTTTATCTGGCGTAAAAGGCGTTATACCCAATTATATCTATGAAGAACTTCTTGCGGCACTTCACAATGACGATCATGCGCTCAAAGACTTCCTTGATGTGTTCAATCAGCGCTATTTCGAAATTGTAGGTCAGCTTGAAACAGGCTCTTGGCTTGTGGTCCAGAATGAACTTCAGCCCGAGAAAACTGCCTTGCTGAATCACATTGCCACACTCAAAAATAACCATGGTAAGTATTTTCAGTATTCGATGCTGTTGAGCCAAGGCCAGAGGAACCTCAGCACATTGAGCCAAATGCTCAATGACTACTTCCCATTCGACGTTAAAGTGTCAACCAAGACTCATGAGAGAAGACAACTTCCGTCTGACTCATTGACTCGTTTAGGTCAAAAAGAACATTTTAACAGTCGTATTGGACAAGGCTTTTTGATCGGAAAAACTTGCTTGACGCACTTTAGCCACTTGATGGTTTACATCACGCCAAAAACCGAGAGTGAGCTGATTGCTATTCAATCTGATCCCTTGCTCGCTAGCCACATGAAAGAATTGATTCAGCATTATTTAAAAGATAACACCTCAACGTCCGTTTATCTCAACGTCAAACGGGAGTATCTGAATAGACCTCGTCTGTCCAGTAACAAGTATAACGCGGCTAAACTGGGCGAAGTTGATTGCCTAGCGCCGGAAAGGAAACCTCAACAAATAGTAAGTATTCTTCTGAAGTGATGAGACTTCAGAATCAAATAAGAGCTAGGTATTAAAGACGTATTGATGCCTCTTGAGATACAAGGAAAATGGTATGACGCAAGTTACGCTAACAAATCTAGTCGCTAAGTTGTCACCAGAGCTGAAACAAGCACTTGAAGTTTCTGCTGGGGCCGCGATGAACCAAAATGTGCCTTCTATTGAGACTGAGCATTGGCTATTACAGCTACTCTCACAGCAAGATAAACATTTAAATAGTCTCATTCAGTCCCAGAACCTCTCGCAGGACAATTTAGTGAATGAGTTGTCCTCAAGAATTGCACGTTTTCCTAAAGGAAATGAAGGCCAACCGACTCTCAGTCAAGCTCTTACCGAAATCGTAAAAGATGCCTGGATGATTGCCTCTGTAAACTATGGTCATGGCGAAGTAATCAGCCTTCATTTGATTCAGGCTATGTTGCAACAAAACGTGCTTGGAATGAATACACTGCAGCTAGAAAGCTTGCAAAATGTATCACTGGAATCCTTGCAAGGCTTAATCAATAAAACAGCGGTAGCACGTTCTAAAACCAGTGCTGCAGCTACCGATGGTACTAGTGGTGCTCCTGTCGGTAACGATGCGTTAAGTAAGTACACCACAAACCTAACTCAGCAAGCCTTAGATGGTAATATTGACCCAATTTCTGGTCGCAACTCCGAAGTACGTAAAGCGATAGACATACTGTGCAGAAAGCGTCAGAACAACCCAATTATGGTAGGTGAGCCTGGGGTTGGTAAGACCGCTGTTGTCGAAGGTTTAGCACTACGTATTGCAGAGAATGAAGTTCCAGGGGCACTGCAAGGTGTACAAATCCACTCTTTGGATCTTGGTCTACTTCAGGCTGGGGCTAGTGTAAAAGGCGAATTCGAAAACAGACTCAAGGACGTCATCAATGAAGTCAAAAATAGCGAAAAACCTATTATTGTTTTCATTGATGAAGCTCACACCTTAATTGGGGCTGGCGGCGCTGCTGGTCAAAATGATGCTGCAAACTTATTGAAACCAGCTCTAGCGCGTGGCGAATTCAAGACTATTGCAGCAACGACTTGGGCAGAATATAAGAAGTATTTTGAAAAAGACCCTGCGTTAACTCGACGCTTCCAAGTTGTATCGATCGAAGAGCCTAACGCTGAAGATGCCAAGCAGATGCTTCGTGGAATCGCGGCTTCGCTGCAAAAACACCACGGTGCATTTATTGCAGAATCAGCCATAGATGCAGCCGTTCACTTATCCATTCGCTATCTACCAAGTCGCCAACTTCCTGACAAGGCCATTAGCTTACTCGATACAGCAAGTGCTCGTATCGCTCTGACTCAAGGAGCAAAACCCGAAGTTATTGAAGCACTTGAACAAACTATTCGTTACCAAAAAAATGAAAAAACCGCATTAGAAAAAGAAAATGCGCTATTTGGTATTGCGGAAGATGAAATTGCCGAACTTGCTACCGAAATTGCGGATAACGAGAAAAAGCTGGAAGATTATCAAACCCGCTGGAAGCAAGAAATCGACTTGGTTGAGCAAATCAAAGAGCTTCAGCAAGAAATCGGCGATGAGCAAACCGGGGAATCCGTCGATAAAGCAAAACAAGACAAACTCAACGCACTCATAGATCAGCTTAGTGAATTACAAGGTGAAGAGCCTTTGGTCAACGCAATGGTTGATGACAGCACCATTGCTCAGGTCATTGCTAACTGGACAGGAATTCCTGTTGGGAACATGATGAGTGATGAAATCGCCCGTCTTTTATCCTTAGAAGAAGAGCTAGACAATCGAGTCATCGGCCAAGATGTAGCAAAACAGGAACTTGCCAAAGCGATCCGCATTTCTCGTGCTGGCCTCACCGATAGCCGAAAACCAATTGGGGTATTTCTAATGTGCGGTCCTAGTGGTGTAGGTAAAACAGAAACCGCTATGGCACTTGCAGAGCAGCTATATGGTGGTAGCAACGACCTTACTATCATCAATATGACCGAGTTTAAGGAAGAGCATAAAATTTCTATGCTACTTGGTTCTCCCGCCGGCTATGTAGGCTTTGGCGAAGGTGGAGTATTAACAGAAGCCATTCGCCGTAACCCCTACTCGGTCTTACTGTTAGATGAAATGGAGAAAGCTCACCCTGGCGTGCATGATCTCTTCTATCAGATTTTTGATAAAGGGCATATCAAAGATAGCGAAGGTCGAACTGTCGATTTTAAAAACACTATCATTATTATGACGTCAAACGCAGCGGATCAGGCTATTTGTGATGCTTGTGCAGATAATAGTGAACGCCTAAGTAACGAAAAACTCCTTGAAGCGATACGCCCAGATCTTCAGCACTATTTTAAGCCAGCGTTTTTGGGCCGTACAACGATTGTTCCTTACTACCCACTAAACGACGAAGAGTTAGCTAAAATCACTGAGATATCTCTAAATAGGATCAAGAAGAAACTTGCCGAACAGTATCAAGCATCGTTCACTTGGGATGAAGGCTTCGTTGAATACGTTGTTGGTAAAAATACAGATCCTACCACTGGTGGTCGAGCCGTTGAGCAAATCATTAACCGTTCTTTGATGCCTAAGCTAGCTGAAGAATGTATTAGCAGGTTAAGCCAACAACAGCCAATCACACAAGTGTCTGTTACTGCAGCTAACAATGAGGAAGGATTCGAACTTACTATTCAGTAAGTTCGGTAGATGAACAGCAAGATGGATACTGGATACATGGTTAAAGCTCAACGATTTATCTCACTGCGAGCCAAGCTTATTTTGGCCATTGTCGCTGTCTTGCTGTTTTCTAACGGGTTAAATACAACATTAAACTACCTCAACTTCGATAAACGCCTAACTCAGACAAGTGACTCAACTTATCAGGTGGTACTGGACGAGACAGATAATGACATTCGACAGGCAATGAGTTTGGGGCTCCCCCTTTCTTCTATCTCGAATATCCAATCTCTCATCGAAAGACGCCTAGAGCTTGTTGATGGTATCAGTAAAATTCAAGTCGTAAACAGTTCTGACGACGTCCTGTTTACTACAGGAGTAGCCAAATTCGACACTGACAGGCTGCTGACTACCGATATTGTAAATACATTCAATGTAAAAGAAGGGGAGTTGCGACTTTACTACTCGCCACTTTATCTTGAGCAAATCAAACAAACTTTGCTTTCTCAACAAGTCATGGACACCCTTTTATGGGTTTTAGTCGCTGCGGTCATTGGATATTTGGCACTAAACTCTTTGCTTGATTTTCTGCTGAAAAAAGTCAAATCAGCGACCAATGCAATGAATACTGAAGGGATGACCGAAAAACAACTGCTAACCTCAGTTAAAAGCCATATTATCGCTGACCGAACTAGTTCTAAGTGGAACAAAATCCGTGCAAAGTATTTTCCACTTCTTATCATTCTTCTCGCGATTGTTTTAACAGTAGCTTCAAACTTAGGAAGTTCCTATCAATCATTGAATAAGTTCTCCGTTGTTTATGAAAATCAGCTAAAACAAAAGTCTAACCTTATCGGCGATACACTCTCCCATATGATTGGACGCATCATTAATGAAGGAGTTCCTCTCGAACGATTAATGGGTCTAGAAGATGAATTTTCATCTTATATTGAACATCACCCTGAATTGCTTTCTATTCGTTTGGAACGTAACGAAACGGCTCTCTATCAACATCCCGACTTTTTCCCAGATTATGTCGAAGCAAGCGAGTTATCTATTCCGATAGATACTACTGGAATAATTAAGCTTCAAATGATGGCTGATACTAATATCATCCCACAGATGATCAAAGATAGTATTATGGATATGATCACAGTCCTTGTTGCCTCAGGATTGTTCGTTATTGAAATCATTTTATTTATCTGTCACTTCATGATCATCAAACCATGGAGGCAGATTAAACAGTTGATTGCGATGGGCGAACATAAACAAGTCCCATATCTTGTTAAGGTTCAATCCAATGACGAGCTCGGCTCTCTCATCGGTAAGCTAAATGCCCTCATAAAGAGTACTTTTGACAGCAAAGCGCTCCCTGAGAAAAACATTCAGGACTACCGTTTTGTTAGACTTCCTCTATTTATTTTAATATTCTCAGAGGCCGCCTCCCTAGCCTTTTTCCCTAACTTTGTAGCCAGCTTGCCAAGCACGCAGAATTGGATCCCAACAGACTTAGTCACCAGTTTACCTATTTCACTCTTTATGTTGTGTTGGGCCCTATCTCTTCCCTTTGCTGGCTACTGGTCTGACAAAGTCGGCCGAAGAAAGTCTCTCATCGGTGGTGGTCTTCTAACTGCTGTGGGGCTAGTAGCAACCGCCCTAAGTCCCAACCTTGAGTTGCTGCTTGTTGCTAGAGCAGTAACCGCTGTTGGTTACGGTATCGTATTCATTTCGGCTCAAGGCTATGTCACTGATACAACAAATACGCAAAACAGAACTAAAGGTATGTCGACCTTCTTATCAGCCTTTTTCTCTGGTTCACTTTGTGGGGCGGCAATTGGTGGCGTTCTAGCGGACAAACTTGGCTACTCGATGACATTTATGCTTGCCGCCTCTTTAGCGATCGTTGGGGTAATGCTAGTCATCATCTTCTTTGATCGTGGAGAAACCAATAGTGAAAGCAAGCCTGTACAGTTAACTGACTTTAAAATACTGTTGAGTAATAAGTATTTTGCACTCATTACCTTCTTTAGTGCCATTCCTGCTAAAGTGGTTTTAACTGGCTTCTTATATTACATCTGCCCGGTTTATTTGCAGTCACTAGGAGAAAGTAGCGCTGTTTCGGGTCGTGTAATGATGACATATGGGCTTGCCATTATCATCATCTCACCTCTCGCTGCGTCGCTAGTTGACAAGTGGAATAACAAAATTGCCTTTATCTTTGCCGGTGGTATCTTGTCTGCCGCCGCATTGATCAATATTATGATGCTCCCGGGGACATTTGGCTTACTCATGATAGTTATACTCGTGGGTATCGCACACGGCCTATGTGTTTCTCCGCAAGTTCCACTCATAATAGAGCTATTGTCAGGTTCTGGGCTGGATAAAGGCAAGACGATTGGTATATTCCGACTGACCGAACGTATTGGCAATATCGCGGGCCCATTAGTCGCAGGGCTTGCTTTAAGTGTTTTAGGTTTCCAAAGCACCATTATGCTGTTTGGTGTTGCATTATTAATCAGTTCTATTGTTCTGCTGAGCTTCTATAGCTTGTTTGTCCGCAGAGACAGAAACCAAGTGGAGGTGGTAAAATGAAGGCTTTGCTTTTGTGTTTGCTAATTCTTCTGCCGTTTGCTGTGCCAGCGGCAGATTCAGGAAGCGAAAAACATGTCGTAATGGTGTTATGGCGCGGCATCACCGATGCTGAGCGTGGGTTTATGGATTACTTATCCGAAAAAATGAACATACGCTATACAGTGCTAGATGCAAAACGTGACAAAGCAACCTTAAGCCAGCACTTAGAAAGCATAGATAATTTAAACCCAGATTTAATCTATACATTTGGCACCACTATCACTCTTAACCTTTTAGGCACAGAACACAATCCAAGCCTTTTCCGAGAAGAAAGTGATACTCCCGTTGTGTTCAGTATCGTCACTGACCCCGTGGGTTCAAAGATAGTGAACTCTTTAGAAGAAAATGGACGAAATTTTACTGGTGTCAGTCATATTGTTCCACATAATGTACAATTCAACGCCATCAGTCAGCTAAACGGTATCGAAACTATCGGCATTATTTTCAATCCTTTAGAAAACAATGCCGTAGTAACAGCGCGCAGCATACAAACACTTTCAGCAAAATTCAAAAAGGATGTGTATTTGTATCCTCTCAGAACAATAAACGACAAACCTGATTCCAGCTCAGTTGGAAAGGTCGTTGACCTTATGTTGGAAGATGGTGTTCAACTCGCCTACCTTCCACCAGATTCATACATTATCAGTCAGGGCAAAGATATTGTAGACAGCTTACATCGACAAGGTATTGCGACGTTTTCCGCAACCGAATCACCAATAAGAAAACATGACGCTCTTTTTGGCATTGTGAGCCGTTATTACAATGTCGGCCAGTTTGCTGGCCACAAAGCAGAGCAAATATTGAGTGGAAGATACGAACCTAGTGATGTACCTATTGAGCCTCTGACTCAGTACTCATACATAGTCAATGTCGGCGCAGCTCGTGCCCTCGATTATTATCCACCAGTTTCAATATTAAAGATTTCCGAGCTTATTGGAGGAAATGAATGGTCAGAATGATGCCGTATTTTACTTTCTGCCTAGCGATTCTACTTGGCCTTATCACTGTAGCCAATGCATCCGCACAAACAACATTTGGCCCTGCGCGGTTGCATTTAACCACTCAGGATTGGCCGCCCTATCAAGACTATAAACATGGCCAGATGCAGGGAATCGCTCTGGATAAAGTAAAGTGCGCCCTAAGCCATATGGGTCAGCCTTACCAGATCACAATGACGATTTGGTCTGATGCACAGTTGCGAGTTCAAAGCGGTACACAGCATGGCTTTTTTGTTGCAACTCAAACGGCTGAACGGGATGAATACGCAACACTATCAGCACCGATCGCTCAACAAGAGTTACGCTGGTACTTTGGGCCCGGTGTAGAGCCCAAAATGGATGAACTTACCAAAGTAAACCTTAAGTTTTCAGCTAAATTTGGGTCCAACAAGTGGTTTTGGCTAAAGCGCAACGGATTCAACGTAGTCAAACAGCCCCGAGATGCTAAAGTATTACTAAAGCTTTTAAAACAAAGGGAAATTGATGTTGCATTGGAGGATGAAAAAGTCTTTCGGGGTGAACTAAAGGAAGCTTCTCTACCTGAGGATTTCTTTCAGTCACAATTGATGGACACCAAACCAATGGGCGTTTACTTTTCAAATCGATTCCTTAACAAGTACTCAGGTTTCCTATCTGCATTTAATGCTGCGATTTTAAAGTGTGAGGGGTAACAAGTGACGATTAGCATTCATTTGATTTCAGTACCCTCTGATGAGGTAGTCACTTCTCGTGTCGTGTACTTACCAAAAACAGGTGGTGAATTTGGACGGGCGACTTCTTGTGATATCTCTTTACCCGACCAAAGCAAACGCATTTCAAGAGTACATGGCAGCATTCGCCTTACCGATAATGGGTACAGTGTAAAAAGTACAGGCCAAAACAGTGCCGTACTGAACGATAAATCAATGGCGAAAGGAAAAGAATACCCGCTCAGCGATGGCGATATTCTTAAGGTCGAGAATTATACCATGCTGGTCTCCACTCTCATCACCTCCGAGCAACCTCAAGATGAGAAGAAAGATGACGAGCTGTTTTCTGAACCTTTTTCGCTTCAACTAGATAATGATGACATTGACTTTTTAGAGGAAGAACCCTCTCCCGTGGAAAGTAAAAAGAACAACCATTTTTCTGAAGATAACATCTTAAGTGATGATCCATTTGCTGCGGACCCTTTTGAAGACTTAGATGAAGATCTGATTGCTCAACACGTCGAAGTTGATGATATCAACTCGAAAGTGGCCCAAAACCCAGAAGAACCTGAGTTTTTACCTGTACATTCGAAAGCAGGTGTACCCATAGAAGCATCGCTAGAAAAACTTCTTTCTATGACAGAGAAGAACAATAAATACCTGAGAAACCCGACCTTGCATCATGAAGCGCTGTTTGATGCCCTCGAAAAAACGGTTGATCAGTTCTTGAACGAATTCGCACCGACTCAGCTTGAGAGACAGTTTAGCGATTATATCTCTGGCGGAATGTTTACCAATAAAGAGAAGAAATACTGGAAAATTTATCGCAAACACTTCCAGCACAGACAAGAGAATGGAGATTTCAGACGCCAATTCAAAGCTCTTTTTATGGAGAACATGCAGAAACAAAGAGAGGAAAGTTAATGGCCAAGTGGTGTGTTGTTTTGGCCCTGTTTCTGATCGGTTGTTCGTCAGATCCTGCGCCTGTTGTAACTCAATACTCTTTAGCAATTAAGTCAGATAAATCGGCCAACCCGTCGGATTCCAATGAATCGAACCCCGTTGTGGTTAGATTATATCAATTGACTGATGCACAGATGTTTAAGCAGCAGCCTTTTATTGACCTATACAGTAATGATGTGGAACTGCTCAGCGCCAATTTAGTCTCGAAACAAATACTACCGATTGTTATTCCCGGTAGTGAACAAAAGATAACGTTAGATATTAATAATCAAACACAATACGTTGCAGTGTTGGTCGAATTTATCGATTACCAGCAAAGTGAGCCTAAGTCAGTATCTATGGTGCCAAAAACCTCGGACGAGTATTTGCAGCTCAGTATTTCAGGTGACAAGGCCAAGCTAGAAGTTATTACGCCAGATTCTCCCTGGTGGAAGTTATTTTAATCATAAAGTAGGGAAAGTACGTGGACGCATTCAAAAAAGTAGTATGGCAAGAAGGTATGTTCATTGCCCCACAGCATTTTCAACAGCAGGATCGATATGTTCAAAACTATGTTCGCCAAAATATCGAGACATTAGCTGGATTTGCTCCCTTTTATGGTGTGACTGAATTAACCATCAATCACGATTTGCTTAAAATCGGCAAGCTCTCTGTCGCGTCTTCGGCTGGCGTATTCCCCGATGGAACCCATTTTGAGTTAAGAGAAGAAGTCGCCCGAGATATCCCACAAGGCACTATTGAGACTATCGCTTATCTCGCTTTGCCAATTTCGTTACAAGGTAATAATGACTACGGTAGTGACGAAGCAGAGCAAAGTCGCTATATAACCCAATCGATCAGTGTCTTCGATACTTCAACATCAGAAAATGCCAGCGTAGAGATTGATGTTGCACAGCTCAACATTTCCATCAAATTAGAAGGCGAAGACACCTCTGGTTTTACACTGATCCCTATTTCCAAAATTCTGGAAAGTAGTGAATCTGGGGATGTGGTGCTTGACCGAGCATTTATTCCAGCTTGCCTCCACTATGGGGCTTCAACACTATTAGTGGAACGTATGAAAGAGATACACGCCCTATCTTCTAATCGAGCCACCAACCTACTCAAACGTATTCAAGCCGGTCAAGGGCAAAAAAGCCCTCAGTCAATGATGCAAGACTACCTCTGGCTACAGACATTGAATACTTGGCTTCCTTGGTTCGATCTCACAATTAACAACCCCAAATTCCAAACTCATGATCTGTATCTCGAACTACGCAAGTTTGAAGCTCAAATCATGGCATTAACGCCGGCAATACCGGAGCCATGCAGTAACCTGCAATATCACAGGCTTTATGACAGCTTTAATCCGCTGTTTTCTAGCCTACGCAATATGCTGACTCTGGTTCAGCAGGACTCTGTGATTGAATTTAACTGGGATTCTTCCCTATTCGAACGCCGTCGACTTCTAAGAACCTTGATAAAAGATACGGCAAGTGTCTCTAATCGTCGTTTCGTATTGGCCGTCAAATCCAATATCAGTAGCGCCGAATTGAATGAGCTTTTCCCAGTCGCTGCCAAGCTAGGTAACAATGCTCGTATCGTTGAGCTGGTTAGAAACAGCTTGTCCGGAATCGCGTTGTCACCACTACCCGTTGCTCCAAGCGAGCTTAAACCAATGCAAGGTGTTTCCTATTTTGAAGTCGACACCTCAGACAGAATGTGGCTAGAGATGCTTGAAAACCGTGATGCGATAGCGCTTCACGTCGATACTCGCATTGGTGAATTAGAAGTCATGTTGTACGCGTTGAGATAATGCCTATGGACTACTTAGACGAAGAAACACTGGTTTGGGATACCAACAAATCAGACTTTACAGACAAAAACAGTGACGATACAACAACCCATTGGGCTCCTGTTCACGCGAGCAAAAGCCATCATGACTTTCTGAATTTTTTCGATAAAGCTGAAAATCAGCTGATTAATATCAGTAGTGAATTATTGGCGACAACGCTCAAAGTTTCGACTCTGCCTGAACCTGAAGATGTCACTACACTACGCCACCAGCTTGTCAGCAATATCAATGAAATCAAGTCTAAAGGGGCAGAGTTAACTTACCCTGTCGCTGTCATCGATAAGCTCTGCTTTCTGTATGCTGTCGTGCTGGATGAGCTTATTATCTACAGCGAATGGGGTGAGAAACGGGGTTGGGAAAATAAAACGCTACTCAGCGAGTTATTTGGGATGCGTAACGGCGGAGAGTTATTTTTCACTGTTGCGGAAAAGGCAATACGCCAGCCTCATAAACTTATCGATTTACTTGAAATCATCTACATTTTTCTCAACATTGGCTTCAAAGGCCAATATCGCGAAACAGGTAGCGAACAGTTAAAAAGCTTTATTCATCAGTTAGAGCAAGTCATTAGTCAATACCGGCAAAGTAACAGTATCCATTGCCGTACAAGAGTAAAACTGCCCAAAGCGCGTAAACCAACTCGCAGAAAACGTTACCTACTTACCACGTTGTTTTTTAGTACGTTAGTGGCGCTAAGCATTGGGTTAACACACTTCTGGTATGAAAAGACCATGTCTCAACGAGCGCGAGATTTTAGCTTGCTGCCTGACTTTAGTGAACGCTACATCTTATCGGGAGAGGTCAACGACATCGTTTTCATTAGTAACGACGATGATTTAGTTAATCCCCCCCAAAGAGGCAGTAAGGTCGAAATGGTAGATGCAACACCTCCGCCTTCCATGTTCACAAGTAAATCAGATTGGCTGGTGCAATTGGCTACTTTCTCATCACAAAAAAATGCCAATGCGTTTATTAACACACTATCGCCTTCTGCATATACGCCTTTAGTGGAACCATTCCACTCTTACTTCCGCGTTATTGTACGTAGCGACTCTTCTCAACAAGCACGTGAAATCAAAGCTTGGTACCTAGAGAAAGACGCGATTAAAGCCATCATTGTGCAAAACAGAAAAACGACAAAAGACACAAAGAAAACTTCAGAGGCTCCTTAGGAATGGCAGAATCAACTTCATCTAAACCTGTAAGCAACAAACGAAGTACCATACTTTGGACCCTGCTCTTAGTATTCGTTATTGTTGTGGTCGGTGGCGTTCTGACATGGCAGCTCGCCTATCCCGATCATACGTCGGTCGGCGTTTTATCGACAATATTGGTGGCCATTGTTCTGGGCTATATTTGTTACTGGCTGCTCTCCAGAAGAAAGAACAAACCACAAACCTCAGATCAAGAAAAAGCGCTCATCAACAAGCGCTGTAAGCTTTTAGCACAAAACTTTAAGTTAATGCTCAATGTTCAAAAGCGTAAAAAGAGACTCACTAGTCGCTATGATCAACCGACATACTTATTCCTCAGTGAGGACCCACGTAAAGATAAGAGCATCATCACTCAGATGGGCTATGAAGCTTATAAAGTGGACGATTTCGGGAACGATATAGAATTCCCAATTCTATTTTGGTTAAGTGAACATTCCATTCTAATTTCAGTGAGTTTAGGGGAAGACCAAAACCCAGCCTATATCAAAACATTATGTCAAAGCTTGAATAAGTGGCGCCCTCGTCAGGCTCTGAATGGACTCATTCTGACTACAGATGTCAAACAGCTACTAAGCACAACGGAAGCATTGACTCAAAAAGCGGATCAGATCAAGTCTGAAATCAAAGGTTTTAATCGCGCTTTTGGCTTAAACCTTCCCATATATAACATTGTCACTCAAATGGGCCAGATCAACGATTTCTGTCAGTTTTTCTCTGCCTTTGATGAAACAAAACGCAACGAAGTCTTTGGCGCCACCTCCCCAATTCAAAAACATGGTGGCATCGATGGAGACTGGTTTAATAAAGAATATGACAGTCTAATTAGTCAATTGATCGCCAATATGAGCACGGCTCTGGCTTCGCAGCTTAACCAAGACTATCGTAATGCTATTTGCGCCGCTCCTTATCAATTTGGGCTACTCAAGCAAAGCTTATGGCAGTTCCTACATCGCCTGTATCGCGGTGATCAGCTCCAAGATGGTTTAAACTTTCGCGGATTCTACTTTACGCATAGTGGCACCGTTCAAAGTCAGCACGATGTCTTGGCCAATGTTGTCAACCAGTCTTTAGGTAACGAGCAGTTCCAACAACACCAACAGATACCTGTACAACAGACTTTGTTTGCGCAGCATTTGATGACTCATACCATCATTAATGAGCATGAGCTGGTGGGAGTAAACCGCCGCAAAGAGAATATGCTTCTTACTATGCAAACCGCCTACACCTTGTTTTGGCTTGGTTTGTTTGCAAGCGTTCTCTTGATCATTAAGCTGGATTTTGACTATCAAAACCAGAGGGAAGCAAGAGCTGATAATATGCTTGAGCGCTATAAAGAAGCCATTGCCGCTCAACCTTATGACATCGAAAACATGTCGGATAACATCCCGAATCTGTATTCGCTGAATAGAATTTACTCTCTCTATTTAGAGCCCAAGCCTTGGTACAGCCTGCCGTTCATGCCAAGCTCTAGCATAATGAATGACGTGCAGAAAGCTTACTTTAGTGAGCTACAACGTGTGTTAATTCCTTCAATGGAGAATACCCTAGAAAAAGACCTTTTTGTCTATGTGAATCTTGAAGATCAAGCGAAAACTTTGTCCTTACTAAATAACTACCGACTGTTATTTAACGCGGAGCGAACAAATATTGCGGAGCTTAAAAACTATTTCATCAACACATTGGAAGAACAAGGCGAGGCTGATAGTGTTAATTTAGCTCAACTGAGAGTCTTACTTGATGATGTCTTCGCTCAGGACTTAGTCCCACTCAAGCCAAACTTTGATTTAGAAAGCTTAGCTAAGAAAGTGATCAATCAAACCGGTATTGAGACATTACTTTATGAGCATATCCTAAACTCTCCAACTTATTCGAAGCGTATCGATGTACGACAAGAACTGGGTAGCAACTTTGATCAATTGCTATCTTTTTCACCAAACTATGTCGGCTATTTAGTCCCCTATTTATTTACACCTTCTGGTTTTAACGATCTAGATTTGTCTGTTGACTCGCCAGTATTGAAAGAAGCACTCAAAGCTTATGAAGGCGTTGCAGGTACGTCTCCAAGTGCACTAGAAATGTATCGCATCAGTCGTGACCTTAAACAAATGTACCAGAACGACTACATTAATTACTGGCGTGATTTTTCCTCACATATTCAAGTCAAGAGCCTAGCAAATGCAGATCAACTTAAACAAACCTTATCTGTCCTGACCACAGCCTCGAACAACCCTTTGGCGCAGTTATATAACACGGTAAGTAAGTACACTTCTGTGGAGCTCGTTCAACCTGAAACTACCAGTGAAGGAGAGCAGCCACCCGAACAAGATGTCGATAAGAAAGAATCAGCACGACAGATCTTTATTGCCTTTTCCCAATACCACAAGCAGGTAACGGCAGATGAACAGGGCAACAAACCTATTGACTCTTTGCTGGGGCAATTTACCGAAGCTGAGACTTGGCTAGGGAAGTTCTACGAGGCAGAAGAACCACAAAAAGTGGCCTATCAAGCGCTAACCGCTGAAATAAAAACCAGTAACCCAATTACTTTGCTGGCTCAGCAAGAGTCGTCACAACCCAATATTTCAAAACAAATACTGACTCAGGTGACGCAACAAGCCAATGACTTAGTAATGGGCTTGGCGCATGCCTACCTCAACAGCACGTGGACGTCAGAAGTCTACCAACCTTATGAAACAACCATTGCAGCCTATTACCCATTTAACAAAAGTGCGAGTTTAGATGCGAGTACCGCAGACGTAGCCGCATTCTTTAAAACAAACGGGACCTTAGATCAGTTTTATCAAAGCAAGCTGAAGAGTTTCTCTACTGAAGAGCGCTCTCCCTATCTTTATGGTTTGCTGCCAAACACTGGCTTAGCGTTAGACCCTGCCGTTTGGCAAATGATTGAGAAAGCTAGTGATATTCGAAATGCTTTGTTCTTAGCGGACCCGCAAAACATGTCTTTGCAGTTCCAGCTAAAAGCCAAAGAAATGAGCTCCGATGTTACAGAGTTCGTTATTCGTGGAGAAAAGCCTCTGTTTACATACCAGCATGGGCCACGTCTATGGAGTAAGCAGAGTTGGAATGCTGCAGCAATTGAGCAAGATACGTTAGGCTTCCAGATTATGGCTCAGGCTAATTCTATCGCCAACGAGAAGTTTGAAGGTAACTGGGCTTGGTTTAAGCTTATTGAGCCAAGAGTCGCCTCATCGACATCTCAGCAAACCGAAGTTGCCATTAAATATGGTGACAGCCAAGTACAACTGAGCATTAAAACTCAAGGGCAAAATAATCCATTTGTACCGAACTTCTTCTCGGCTTTTTCGCTACCTTCGAGTATATAAATTGTGGCGATGAACCATGAAGCAGAAAGCAAAATTGCGGCTTGCTTTAGAGTACTGGGTGTCACCCAGTACTCATTGCTTCGCAGTGGAACCTTCCTTGCTACTCACCCTCACTTTGGTTCAACCATTATCAAATTTGCTTGGTCGCTTCATGCGAAGCAACAACTCAAGACCGAGGCCGAGTTTCTCCACCATCACTCTTCGCCATACTGGCCTAAGTATCTCGATTACGGCTCAAGCTTAGGGGGTGACTGGCTTATATTAGAGTTTGTGGAATCTTTATCGGCAGACTTTTCTTTATTGGATCTACCTTTAAAAAAAGAAATTACGCACAATGCCGAACAAGCACTTAAAGCACTTCATGCCGCAGGCTTTGTTCATGGTGATATAAAGCCATCCAATCTACTCGTCACTCCCTGCTACCGAACACTTTTGGTAGATTTTGGCAGTATTCTCCCCATAAATTCATACTATGAAATACAGACTAACCCTTCCCTATCACCTATGTTCTCTCCTTTAAATTCTCTCCTTCGCTGTGGAGAAATCTCATCGCAAAATGACTTCTTTTCACTCGCTATCACGCTTCAGACGATGTGGGAAAAGCATCCATTTTCAGAGCTAACTTTGCTCGATTTCGCTAAAACAGAAAAGCGTCCACTACTAAACCACCTCTCTAGCAGTTACCAAATATTGGTTGATCAACAACTTAAACGCGCTAAGCAACACGTGATGCACTCAGGTGCTGAGTAATACCATTTCAGGAAAAGAGCTGTGAACTTTATGAACAAAATCGACAGAATAAACAGTATTGTTTTTATCAACGCATTAGCGACAACTATTTAACACCTCATTAACCTTAAACGCATCTATTGGTGAAAACTCTTCCTCACCAATGGAAAAATGATAACGATAAGTGCTATCTCAATGAAGATGCACCTAAACATAAGGAACGTGAATCATGTTTAAGGTACTCAAGCCGACTCTGGCAGCTTCAATCATCGCTGTGTCTTTTTCTTTCAACACTTTTGCAGCTGATCTTGAAAAAATACACTTCTTAATCCCTGGCGGTGCTGGCGGTGGTTGGGATATGACGGCTCGTGGAACAGGTGATGTTCTCGTTAAGTCAGATATCGTCGATAACGTCTCATTCCAAAACCTATCAGGCGGTGGTGGCGGTAAAGCCATTGCTCACCTGATCGAAACCGCTCAGCGTCAGGAAGATACCTTGATGGTGAACTCTACTCCAATCGTTGTGCGCTCCCTGACAGGCATTTTCCCTCAGTCATTCCGTGACCTGACACCGGTCGCAGCCACCATTGCAGACTATGGCGCAATCGTGACTTCTGTCGATTCCAAGTACAACACTTGGGAAGACGTGGTTAAAGACTTTGAATCTAACCCTCGCAAAGTCAAAATTGCTGGCGGCTCAGCTCGTGGCAGTATGGACCATCTAGTTGTAGCGGCAGCGTTCAAGGGTGAAGGTTTCGATGCACGTAAAGTGCGCTACATCGCTTACGATGCAGGCGGTAAAGCCATGGCCGCTCTACTCTCTGGCGAAACACAACTGCTTTCCACCGGCCTAGGTGAAGTACTGGAGATGTCGAAATCCGGTCAGGTCAAAATTCTTGCCGTAACAGCTCCAAAGCGCCTAGATGCCGCCCCAGAAATTCCAACTTTAACTGAATATGGAAATGACACTGTCTTCGCTAACTGGCGCGGCTTCTTCGCAGCCCCTGGCACCAGCCAAGAAAAACTCGATGAATGGAACACAGCGCTGCAGAAAATGTATAACACCGACGAGTGGCAGGTCGTTCGAGATCGCAATGGCTGGATTGATAACTACAAGGCAGATAAAGATTTTTACGCTTTCCTTGAAGATCAAGAAAAGCAAATGGGCGACCTGATGCGCGAGCTGGGCTTCCTCAAGTAATCCTGTTGAGGGCAAACTTGCACTTGCCCTCTTTCCTTTTTGCCGTACCCGAGATAACGACACAATCTCCTATGTTTAGAAATAAACAGCTAAGCCTCTTTGACTAGCAGCAAATGGCTTATTGGTTAGTGATACATGCTCATTAATCCCTCTTGTACGGCTTTTTTCTTCCCTCAATGTGAATGCAAATGGAGTTGGATATGTCGGACTTGCCAACGAATTCTTTCAACAAAGGTCAGCTTTTCTCAAAAGAGAATTTGCTTTGTCGCGATCGCGTCGGTGCCATGATCTTTCTTATCGTATGCCTTTGTTATGGTTATCAAACCTCACAAATCCCTCTTTTTCCTGGTGACGAATATGAACCCTTCACGGCTCGCACCTTACCCACACTTCTGACCTTTATCGGTATCGGTCTTTCTCTGATGTTACTTGTGACAGGCCAAGCGGATAAGCAAAGTGGCGCGGTAATGGATTTTAACTGGAAATTACTGGCCGCATTCCTTGCTTTGATGGCGCTATATGGCTTAGGCCTAACCTACATTGGCTTTGTGCTTGCGACTGGCTTATTCCTTCTGGCCGGATTCTATCTGCTCGGTGAGCGCCGTAAAAAAGTACTACTTGGTGCCTCTTTCCCTTTTGTCATCGCGTTTTACCTATTGCTCACTCAAGGACTGGATATTTATCTGGAACCGGGCGTCATTTTCACCATGTGGTCGTAAACAGTAAGGAATAACAAATGTTAGATGGAATCTTACAAGGTCTTTCGACCGCAGTTATGCCGATGAACATCATGATGGTGATCGTCGGATGTTTCGTTGGTACCTTCATCGGTATGCTTCCGGGACTTGGTCCCATATCTGCTATTGCTCTGATGATCCCGATCACCTATGGGCTAGACCCTTCTTCTGGTCTAATTCTAATGGCGGGTGTCTATTATGGTGCAGTGTTCGGAGGCTCTACTTCTTCAATTCTTATCAATGCCCCAGGGTGTTCATCAACAGTTGTGACGGCATTTGATGGTTATCCAATGGCACAGAAAGGCCAAGCTGGTAAAGCGTTGGCACTGGCTGCCTACTCGTCATTCACAGGTGGTACCCTATCTGCGATTATGCTGCTTGTAGCGGCTCCTGCCCTGGCAAGTGTGTCACTTAGCTTTCAGTCGTCTGACTACTTCGCACTGATGTTATTGGGCCTATCAGCCGTTGCGGCCTTTGCTGGTAAAGGTCAGGTCATCAAAGCTTGGATGATGACCATACTAGGCCTGATGCTTTCAACAGTGGGGATTGACAAAGGCGTCGGCGTTGAGCGTTTCACTTTTGGTCTCACAGATTTAATGGATGGCTTCAGTTTCTTACTATTGGCTATGGCGACATTTGCGCTAGGTGAAACTCTGATGGGCATACTCAAACCAGAGAAAGACACTCGCAGTGAAGAGCAAAGTCAAATGAGCGACATTGGCAGCATGAAAGTCACCAAGGAGGAGGTCAAGGAAGTCGCGCCAGTATCGATCCGCTCTTCTATCTTAGGCTTTTTTACTGGCGTGTTGCCTGGCGCTGGTGCGACTATCGCAGCCTTCCTGAGCTATGGTATGGAGCGTAACCTAGCACCTAAAGATAAAAAAGAAGAATTCGGTAAAGGCAGTATCCGCGGGTTGGTTGCCCCAGAATCGGCTAACAACGCAGCCTCCAGTGGTTCGTTTGTCCCGCTTTTGACGCTAGGGATCCCAGGCTCTGGGACAACCGCCATCATGTTAGGTGCACTGATTGCTTATGGCATCCAACCTGGCCCACGTCTGTTTGTCGAACATCCTGACGTCTTCTGGTCAGTCATCATCTCCATGTATTTCGGCAACATTGTTTTGGTTATCCTCAACTTGCCACTGATTCCTTACATTTCCAAGCTGTTAGCAGTTCCTAGGACAGTGCTGTTACCGATGATTCTGTTCTTCTCTATCACTGGTGTTTACCTAGTGTCATTCAACACAATGGACGTCTTTATCATGTTGTTGATTGCCATAGGTGCGATAGCACTGAGACTAGCTAACTTCCCACTCGCCCCCCTTCTTCTCGGGTTCATTCTCGGAGGATTAATGGAGGAGAACCTTCGCCGAGCATTAATGATAAGCGATGGAGAGCTTAGCTTCCTTTGGGAAAGGCCAATTACAATGGCATTTACAGTACTAGCAATAATGGTTTTAAGCAGCCCTATCCTTATTGGTTTATTTAAAAGGTTCAAGCCAGAACCAGTCAAAATAGAGCAATAAACATAACTAGACTAAGAAGGCAATAGTGCCTTCTTTTTCATTAGCGCAATTTGCAAACCCAACCATTTAGAGTTTAAACTCTATTTTTTAACGAATAGAGTAAATACTATGTCGCTGCGCCCTATCGCATTGATCATCGCTTGCCTTAGCTGTCAGCCAATAGCCGCTCATTCTGCTGCTATCAGCTTTTCAGAAGCTTGGCAGTTGTTGCAGAGTGAAAACAATTCTCTTGCAGCACAAAGGGCCAATGTCGACCGATATCAGCATCTCGAAAACGCAACCGACAACCTTCATCTTCCTTCCGTGACCGTCGGTGCAAATTATACCCGGCTAGATACCGACGTAACGCTATCTGGTAACCAATTGATAGAAAGTACTCATGGAACGCTTCCCAGCGTTGGTAGCCTTGCCCTACCGACTTCCTTACTATCAAGCCTGAGTCAACTCTTTAGCGATCTTGGTAATACTACATCCACCATCAGCGAACGAGATATTTTCACTTCTTCGATAAGAGCCATTTGGCCTGTTTTTACCGGTGGCCGAATTAATGCAGCACAATCGGCAGCCCGAGGTAAAACCGAAGAAGCACAAAGCCAGTTGGCAATGGAGACACAAGCCCGGTACGAAGACCTAAGTAAATACTATTTCAGCGTATTACTGGCAAAAGAGGTGGTTCAAACACGCCAGCTTGTTGAAAGTGGACTTAAAAAGCACCGGGATAATGCCCTTAAGCTGGAGCAACAAGGCCAGATTGCGCGTGTTGAGCGCCTCCAAGCTGAATCAGCCTTAGATCAAGCCAGGATAGAGCGAAAGAAAGCGCAGAAAAACCTCGATATTGCCCAAACTGCATTAACCCAAATACTGAGCCAAAATGCCACAGTCGAGCCAAGGGATCACTTATTCATCAATGAAACTCTTCCTCCGATTGAGGCATTTATTGATCAAACATTAAACACCTACCCTGGGCTTTCCTTACTTGATGCCAAAGAGAAGCAAGCACGCAGTCTTATCAAAGCAGAGCAAGGCAAGTACTACCCTGAAGTGTATCTATACGGTGACTACAGTTTGCATGAAGACGACTCTCTTGCCAGTCAGATGAAACCAGACTGGCTAGTCGGTGTAGGTGTGAGCATTCCACTGATAGAATCAAGCGGCCGCTCTGAACAGGTCAAAGCCGCACACAGTGCCGTTTCACAAGTCCAGTACCTCAAAGCTCAGGCGAAACAAGATTTGACCGTGTTAGTGCAAAAAACCTACTTGGAAGCCCAGCAAGCACAAGAAGAAGTATTGGGCTTGAGTTCAAGCATTGAACTTGCGAAAGAAAACATAAAACTGCGAGAGAAAGGGTTCTCTCAGGGTCTCTCAACATCGACAGATGTGGTCGATGCTCAACTTTATCTGGCCAACGTACAAACCCAAAAGTCTGCTGCAAGCTTTAACTATCTGTTATCACTATCAAAACTTTTAGCACTATCGAGCGAAATGGCCACATTTCAACAATACCAGCAGGACTCGATTAACACGTCAACTCTCTAGGACACTAAGATGAAAAAAGCCAAACCGATTATCCTAACTGCCGCTGCTTTAGCCATATCATCTTGGGTTGGATACCAATTCTATACGGCTTATTTGCCTAAGCCGGTTCGACTGCAAGGGCAAATCGAGTCACAGCAGTATAGTATTTCTTCTAAAGTCCCCGGACGAATTGATCAGGTATTGGTCCGCAAAGGCGACAAGGTGCAAAAAGGCGAATTAATCTTCACTCTGCATAGTCCAGAAATTGAAGCAAAACTTGAGCAAGCTATAGCAGGAGAAAAGGCAGCTGGTGCCATCGCCCAAGAAGCAGAAAAAGGGGCGCGCACCCAGCAAATTCAAGCTGCTAAAGACCAATGGCAAAAAGCCAAAGCAGCGTCTCAGCTTATGGAGAAAACCTACCTTCGAGTCAACAACCTCTATAAAGATGGCGTGGTTGCAGAGCAAAAGCGGGATGAAGCAAAAACCCAATGGGATGCTGCGAAATACACGGAAAGTGCAGCATATCAAATGTACCAAATGGCGCGTGAAGGGGCGCGTGATGAGACAAAAATCGCCGCTGCAGAAAAAGCCCGTATGGCAGCAGGCGCTGTGGCTGAAGTAGAAGCTTATGCAAAAGACACTCAAATCGAAAGCTGGTTTGATGGCGAAGTGTCACAAGTCTTACTTCAAAGTGGAGAGCTTGCCCCGCAAGGCTTCCCTGTAGTGACCGTTATTGATACAGCGGATTCTTGGGCTGTACTGAATGTCAGAGAAGATCAACTCAAGCATTTTTCTAAAGGCCAGACATTCAATGCTTACCTTCCCGCGCTTGGTAAGTCATTGGAATTTGAAGTCACTCATATCGCGGTAATGGGAGACTTCGCAACTTGGCGTTCAACCGACTCGTCACAGGGTTTTGATCTTCGAACCTTTGAAGTTGAAGCGAGACCTTTGACGCATGATCACGCCCTTCGAATGGGGATGAGCTTGGCAGTCGAGCTTTAACATGAACGATCTGTTTTCCACTCAGTGGGCCATCATCAGGCGCGATAAATGGTTGTTGTCCTGTCTTACATGGATACCTATTGCTCTCGTCATCTCAATTTGGGCAATTTTTTCACAAGGACTGGCACGAGACTTACCTATTGGCATTGTCGACTTATCTCATAGTCAACTTTCCCGCCAACTGAGTCACTATTACGATGCGACATCAACTTTAAAAGTGACTCGGAACTTTGCCGATATTGCCGAGGCCAAAAATGCACTCGTGACCAGCAAGGTTTTCGCCTATGTCGTTATTCCGACGGATTTTGATAAGAGTATTTATCAGGGTATACCTCCGCAGGTGAGTGCGTTTTATAACAGCCAGACAATATTGATTGGAAAACTTATCAGCTCAGCCTTGGTGCAAGCACAGTCAACATTCAATGCCCAAATCGACACTAAGAAAGCGTTATTAGAAGGAGGACACTCAATAGATCAAGCGCTGGGATCAGCACTGCCAGTGAAAACCCAAATTACACCTTTATTCAACAAAAACGCCAATTACGCGCAGTTTTTGGTCTCTGCAATTGTGCCTGCCTTGTGGCAAATCATCATTGTGGTTTCGACCATTTTAATACTGGCCGCAAATCATAGAAATAGAGGCTTAGTACGTTGGTTGGGAAATAACAGCACCACAGAGTGCTTAAAAACTCTGCTTCCTTACTTCCCCATATTTATAGTACAAGGCTTGGCCTTCCTATACTGGTTTTACATGGGCTTCAAATGGCCAATGAGCGGTAGTTATGCTGTGTTGATATTCGCACAAATCATCACTGTTTTCGCTTGTGTTGTTATGGGCAGCTTCTTCTTCTTTTTAACTCTCGACCCAGCTCGCGCCATGAGTTTTGCTGGCGCTTTCACTGCCCCCAGCTTTGCCTTCATGGGCATTACTTTTCCAGTGACAGACATGAACCACCTCGCACAAGCTTGGCGCAGCTTGTTACCTATTAGCCATTATATCGAGGTTCAGGTAAGCCAAGTCAGTTATGGCCAAAGTGTTTATGATGCCTTACCTCACCTGCTACCCATGTTAGGCTACTTACTCCCAGCCTTAATGTGTGCTTTGCTAATTCGAAAACATTTATTCAACACAAGACAAAGCCAAGTGGAGGCGCAATGAGAATCATAGATGTACTTTCTGCCGAAGTTAAAGCTTTGTTAAGTAACCCTATCGTGACACTTACTGTGTTTGGTGGTGTATTGTTCTATTCGTTTCTGTACCCTCTTCCCTACAACCACCAAACGCCAAGGGAACAACCCATCAGTATTGTCAACCTTGATCGTAGCCAGACTAGTTACAAGCTTGAGAGAATGGTGGATGCAACGCCACAGGTCAAAGTCGTACAACGTGATTACGCTATCGAGTCTGCTCAACAAGCCTTTATCGATGGTAAAATCAGCGGCTTTCTTGTGATTCCTGAGCATTTTTATAAAGACCTATTAATGGGTGCTAGCCCGACTCTCTCTTTCGCAGGGGATGCCTCCTATTTTCTTGTCTACGGAACCGTCGTTGAAGGTCTTGCACAAGCTGGGGGAACCTTAGCCGCCCAAACAAAAGTTACTCGATTACTCTTGGATGGGACTCCAATGGCTTTAGCCAGTGAACAATATAGCGCAACCAAACTGAACCTTAAGCCGACCTTCAACCCACGTATGGGCTACATTGACTATGTTGTTCCAGCAGTGTTTGTTTTGATTTTACAGCAGACAATGGCGATGGCTTCAGGCCTAATGACTGGTAGCCAAAAAAGCGGAAAAGGCTATTGGAGTGCCACCCAGCCGAGCACACTACTCTTGGTCCGCTTTAGTGTTCTGGTAGGCATTTACTATATTCTGAGCATGTTTTATTTTGGTGCCAGTTTCTCGATGCATGGCATCAGTCAACTTGCAACTAGTGCTCAACTCCTCTCCCTGCTATTGCCGTTTTTACTCGCTTCCTGCGCAATCGGTATCTGCTTGGGAGCAATAACGCCAAGACGAGAACTTGTCACCCTTGTCGTTCTCATCAGCTCAATGCCGTTGATCTTCAGTGCAGGGTTTATCTGGCCACTAAACAGTATTCCCTCCCCAGTCCTCTGGCTCTCACAACTTTTTCCAAGTACACCAGCTATTCAGGGCTTTCTTGCCTTAAATCAAATGGGAGCAAGTTGGGATCAAATATCTTCTCAATGGGGGCTGTTGTGGTTACAAAGCGGCTTATGGATCAGCTTAGCTCTCTACAGCTATCGAAAATACTGTCAATAAAGCGATTACCAGCACTTATCATCTAACGGTAAATAAAATAGATCACCTAAGGCGAAAATTGGCTGAATAGCCAGAATTGGTGTAAAAGTTAACTTAGTTATTGCGATTAATTTGCGGACAGTTCGACATTTTTATGCGGAAATATATATTAATATCAAATAAGTTGACTGAATAGAATAATTAAAATGAATCAAAGCGTATCAACTCTAACACTAGAACTTAAATCACTGCTTGCTTACATTTTAATTCCACTTTGCATTGTTTTTCCTGTTTCACAATACGTTGCGTATTATGGAATTACGGATAGCTTGAAAACCATCGCCTTAAATTTTCAAGATAGAATTGAAGATGTCATCACTGAGCTCCAAGAAAAAAATGCTAAAGCAATGAAGCATCCTGAGAGTTGTGACGCTATTCGTGAAGATCTCCTGTTTGAGAGTTCCTTAAGAGAACTCATCATCATTCAAGACGGCATCGCTATTTGCTCCTCAAAGCGTGGGGAAGTTTATACCGACTTAAACTATGCCTTTAAAAATGGTACGGCTAAATCTGGCGCCTTTCTTTTCGATATTAACCAAGACCCGAAACAAAGAACGATGGTCGTGGTGAATAGAGAGCCGAATATCGTAAATAGTGGTGCCTTTGCTATCGTTGACAATAACTACCTTCTTACAAGGCTAACTAACATTGAAAATGATAAGCTGAGTTTTATTACGGCTAAGTTTGGTCAAAAAGTCTACCCTGCAGAAAAAGATTTTACATCGGATACTCTTCATTACATTACTACCTCTCCAAAGTATGGTTTTTCTTTAATGACTGAAGCGAGCTCCGAATTTATTCATCGACGTGTTGTTTATTCTGCATTAAGCAGCATTCCAATTTCTTTTCTCATTTCAATGGCTTTATATATTGTTCTTTCGCGTCTAAAAAGCCGTGACAGCCTCGTCGATGACCTCAAAAAAGGCTTAAAAAGAAAAGAGTTATTCCTCGTTTATCAACCTATTGTTGACGCTGACGACAGTCAGAAACTGAGTGGTTTTGAGGCACTTATTCGCTGGCAACACCCTAAACTAGGTTTGGTTCGCCCAGACTTATTTATACCACTGGCTGAGCAAGAAAATATCATAGATGCTATTACTGATTATGTATTGGAAGTGGCATTAGAGGATTTCAGTTCAGAACCTGCATTCCGTCATGTTCATCTAGGTATTAATGTTCCTCCCTCCTATCTACATCAGCCACAAAATATATCAACTCTATGTCACTATGCTATCCGCTTTAGACAGGTTGGGATTCGCCTTGTAGTTGAGGTCACCGAAAGACAGATACTTGATGACAAAGGGCGAGATGCGCTTGCCGAGCTGAGAAAGAGCGGCGTTCTCATCTCGATTGATGACTTTGGTACCGGTCACACAGCTCTCTCAGTCATCCAGAACACTCAGTTTGATTATTTGAAAATTGATAAATGCTTTGTTGATACTATTGGTTTAGAAACCGTTAATGCCACTGTGCTAAATACGATTATTGAACTTGGCCATCGCCTGGGTGTAAAAATAATTGCAGAAGGTGTCGAAGAGCCCGAGCAAGTCAAATATTTAGCCGAAATGAAGGTATCTTATCTGCAAGGTTACTACTTTTCTAAACCCTTGAAGTTAGAGACACTTAAACAATCTTGGCTGTAGTAACAGGAACAGTCTAAAACCCTCGTCTTTTCCAGAATTCACCTTCATCTCGGCTGTAAACATCAAAGGTCTTATCCGCAACCACTTTGCCATTTAATTCAATGGTCATACGCCATTTACCAATGTTGGAATCATAACCATTGATAGGGTCTAAAAGCTGAATGGTATCCCCAAGATAAAAATCCCAGTCATTACTCCCGACATGCATGTCACCGGTAAACGGATCTAATATCTGGCCTTTTTTACCCAGCCCCCCCGGATGGTCAATGCAATATTCAATCACCTGACCTTTGGCTTTTTTGATATTCACAATAAAACCAAACTCTATATCCTGATCGGCAGGAATTTTAGTTGTGAAGTCTTGAATTTTAGGTAAGTGCTTAGATTTTGAATCCCACTGGCTATAGACGCCGTAAGAGGTCATTTCTATTACAGCGGTTCTCTTCGCCATTCTTGCCACCGTTTTTTCATCTCTAGGATAGTGCTTGCAGGAACACCGTGAATATTGCCATAGTCTTGCTTACATTCGATGATTTCAAACACCGCGCCATACTGTTGCGCCATTTTGTAGTAGGGTATGATCTCCCATCTCATGACAAAAGTATTAGATACCACCACGCTTTGCTTCTGAAGCAAGCTTTCACACGTCATTGTTTTGCACCAATCATGCGCCTTCGAGATATCTTCTGGTCTGAAAATGTAATCACCTTGAGCATCAATGAAGTACATATCCGCTTCATAATGATTCACACCCAGTGTCCGAGCTAGAGTACTTTTCCCGGAACCAGGCAAACCACGAATAATGGTCAGCTTTAGCGTCATTGAAATGAATAGTTCGACTAATGAGGCACAAATTTTACCGCAAATAAGCATAACAATGCTATCGACATCTCATTAGGTTTGAGTTAAGTTTGGATGTATAGACGTCCAAAAAGCTTAGGGAGAAAGCTGTGCCGATTAAGATCCCCGACCAATTACCTGCTAGTGATGTATTACGTCAGGAAAATATCTTCATAATGCCCGAATCTCGAGCGTCTACGCAGGAAATTCGTCCCCTAAAAGTATTGATCCTCAACCTAATGCCGAAGAAGATAGAAACTGAGACTCAGTTTCTTCGCTTACTTTCTAATAGCCCGCTTCAAGTAGACATTGAGCTGCTACGTATCGATGATAGGCCAAGCAAGAACACACCCACGGAGCACTTGGATAACTTCTATCGTCAGTTTGAGATGGTCAAAGGGCGTAATTTCGATGGTCTGATCATTACAGGAGCCCCATTAGGACTGGTTCAATTCGAAGACGTAATCTATTGGGAGCACTTACAAGCCATCATGAGTTGGGCGAAAGAGCACGTAACCTCGACATTATACGTGTGTTGGGCTGCTCAAGCAGGTTTGAAACTGCTTTATGACCTACCCAAGCGCACTCGGAAAGAGAAACTTTCTGGTGTCTACCACCATCAGATACATCAACCGTACCATCCTGTATTGCGTGGCTTTGATGATACTTTCTTAGCTCCCCACTCACGATACGCAGACTTCTCACCCGAGTATCTCGCTGAGCATACCGATTTGGATGTGCTGGCGACTTCTGATATCGCAGGAGTGTATTTAGCCGCGACGAAAGACAAGCGAAATGTCTTCGTGACGGGTCATCCTGAATATGATGCATTTACGCTTCACAATGAGTATATCCGTGATCTCGGCGAAGGAATGGAACCCGCTATTCCTGTGAACTACTATCCGAACAACAATCCAGATAACAAACCCATCGCAAGCTGGCGCAGTCACGGTCATTTGCTATTTTCGAACTGGCTCAACTACTGCGTATACCAACAAACTCCTTACGACTTAGATCAATTTAGTGAAGCCAATTTCACAAAGGATGATTAAGGCCTAAAGCGTGGATTAGTTGTTTGATTTCGTTGATAACTTTAGGGGTATTTTGCCAAAGGATAAAATGCCCCTCACCCTTAACTTCCACCAACCTCTTATCTTTTCCAGATAGGCGCTCAATAGCAAAAGTCGAATTCTCAGGCGCTGCGATATTATCTTCATCACCGTGAATCAAAGTCACGGGCACTGAATCCAATGGACTCCAATCCTTAGCACTGAGCTTTTCAAGCTCTCCAGCAAGAGGCAACATTTCTCCATTTGACTTCCTCCAGATGTCAGTAAGAAAAAGACTAACCAGCCACGTATCCGCCAGCTTGTTGTACCACTTAGGTGCTTCATGTGTTGGGTCAAATGCTGGCGCAATCAATACCATTCCGTGAACCAAATTCGGAAACATCAGTGCGAGATTTAGTGCAATAGGCCCACCTAAAGAATGACCAACCAGAATATTAACTTTGTCTTCAGCAAGAAAAGGTTTAATGGATAGGGATTGTCCGTCTAAATTGGCAATAAGCTGGTTAGGAGACTGACCGTACCCCAAACGATCAATCGAAACCAATTCAGCATTGGCTAATAACCAAGTGTCTTTCAAGTAAGCTTCATAGCCTTCTTTATTCCCGGGGGAGCCATGAATAAAAATCAGCCTATAGTGACTAGCATGGTTACCCTGCTTAACATACGCCACACCACTGTCCGCATACTGAGTGCTCATGTCTAACTCAGATGCGATAGATGATTTAATAGACAGCCCGACTAAAAAGCTCAAGGCCGCTGCACCGATGACTTGTTTTTTCACACTCTGTTCCCTTTATTTTCAGCCGTTCTTGCTAAATCGGCCGCATGATTACGCCTATTTTGATGTGACCGGACAAACAACGTAATACATTCAAAAGAAGGTCCTTCTCTTTGCCATACTATGCGCTTTCTATTTCTTTTCGCCAGCCTATTACTATCAGCTTGTGTCACCGTCAAAAACCCTTTATCGACCTCAGCGAAAAACCATCAAGCGGATGCTCGAATCGCATTGGGGATAAGTTATTTACAACGTGGGGAGCGGGTCAAAGCACGAGAGAATCTACATAAGGCTCTTGTACATTCACCGAGCTATTTCCGCGCTCAACTGGCTATGGCTCATTATTTGGATCATGTGTCTGAGTACGAACGAGCGAATGAGATGTACCAGAAAGCCATTCGTAGCCAACCTAGTAATGGGCAGATACTGCATGACTACGGTAGTTTTCTTTGCAAACAATCCCGCTATAACGCAGCGCAGACTATGTTTGACAAGGCCATTCAACAGCCTGATTACCTCAATGTCGCAGCGAGCTACGAAAGTGCCG
Source organism: Vibrio sp. Isolate25 (assembly GCF_022398025.1). Lineage (NCBI taxonomy): Bacteria > Pseudomonadati > Pseudomonadota > Gammaproteobacteria > Vibrionales > Vibrionaceae > Vibrio > Vibrio sp. Isolate25. The sequence continues at coordinate 78,600 of NZ_JAKEUT010000004.1, read as the reverse complement.
CTTTTTGTGCGCTTAAGGCTGAACAAACCATACAGGCAATGACATACTTCAAAAGAGCGATAGCACACGATCCCAAGCGAACACAATCAATACTAAACTTGGCCAAGCTTGAAATTGAGCATGGAAAATTGGCCATTGCCCGACAGCGTATCAACTCGTTTCACCAAGAATTTGGCGTACGAGATGTTTCGCTCCGCTTGCTCATGAAGTTAGAGCAGAGCCAAAAAACAATCAGCCCCAGACCATAGTATTGAAGCATACTTAGCGTTTCTTTCGGTGTGATAAAAGGGTACTACGCCGGCGTTTTACCCGAGAAGCTCGCTGGATTTTGAGGTACTCTCTATAAACGATAAATACAAAGCCCAAAAGCCCAACAATAAACAGGAAGGCAAAGAGAATAAGTAAACCATCGCAAAACCATTCAGGCTCACAAGGCATATAAATTTCGATATCCATATGCCCTCCTTTGGTTACTGTTTTGAGCTATACCAGCCTTGCCTTTCAGCTGGCGTTTGAAACGTCCATGCCATAAACCGGCTCACTTTGTGCCCTTGACTCATTTCAACTATTTGTACCTCTTTCGCACCAACTTTAGCGAGGTTCTTGCGCATCCAACGTACGTTCTCTTTTTTGGAAATCAAAGTAGAAAACCACAAGACTTGTTTCGCAAAGTCACGGCTTTCAAACGCAAGGTTCTTGATAAAGGCCGCTTCACCTCCAGGGCACCAAAGTTCCGCATTTTGGCCACCAAAGTTAAGTATAGGTGATGCTTTGTATTTCTCTTTTTCTCTGTATAAGCCACGTTGCTGCTTACTGCGGTTGAGGTTGTTAATTTTACGTTCCGTACCTTGTTGCGCTTCCTGTAAGGATCTGTGAAATGGCGGGTTACAAGTTGTTAACTCAAAATACTCATCGCTTTGAATGATACCTTTAAAGAAATACCGTCTTTGTGTTTGCAAACGGCACTCTATTAGTGGTTTGAGTTCAGCATTACTTTCAACAATCTGATTGGCGTTCTCAATAGACACCGGATCAATATCAGAGCCTACACACTGCCATCGGTACTGCGTTGCTGCGATGATAGGATAAATACAATTTGCCCCTACTCCGACATCCAGTGCCCTGACTTTTTCGTGGTTTATCTGCTTGTTATCTTTCACTAGCAACTCTGCTAAGCGGTGGATATAGTCGGCACGACCGGGAATTGGCGGACACAGATAACCCTCGGGAATATCCCAAAAGACAATGCCGTAATGATGAACCAGTAAGGCTTTGTTGAGTAATTTGACGGCAACAGGATCAGAGAAGTTAATGGACGCCTCACCTTTCGGATTTTTAACAACATGCCTTTTCAACTCTGGGGTCACTTTCACTAATTGAGAAAAATCGTAGCGACCTCGATGCAGATTACGCTGGTGTAACCCCGCTTTCCCTTTTAAAACCGTGACTTTCATTTCTCCTGACGGCTTGCCTTTGTATTTCGGGCTTGTTCGCTTGTTCTGCTCAATCATAAATCAGTTTACTTATTCGTTTTCTCTACCGTTTCGGTATATATCATAAATAATCGAGCATCGAGCTCAAGTTGGTGATAGTCAGGTTCCATATGGCAGCAAAGTTGGTAAAACGCTTTGTTATGGTCTTTTTCTTTCAGGTGTGCAAGCTCATGAACCACAAGCATTCTCAGCAAAGGTTCAGGGGCATTTCTAAACACACTGGCGATGCGGATTTCATTTTTGGATTTAATTTTACCGCCGTGCACTTTAGCGACGTAAGTATGTAGCCCTAACGCATTGTTGATAAGGTGAATCTTATTGTCGTATACCACCTTACTGATGGGCGATGTTTTTTTCATATAGCGATTTTTTATCGCCATTGTGTACTCAAAAAGCGCTTTCTCGCTTTTAATCTCGTGATTTTCCGGATAACGACGCTTAAACCATTTCTGCAACCGTCCTGTTTCCAACAATTCTGTCACTGGATTAATAATATGTTCTGGATAACCTTGGATGTAACGAAGAACTGGATTCATAGCGTAAATATCAGTGCAAAGATCAAGGTGTGCCAGTCTACCCGAATCACACTTGCCATTCACTGTCTTTTCATTACACTCTGCTGCAAAGCAAGATTAGGAATTTACGATGAAAAGACTTGTCCTATATGTGAAGGATAAATGCCCGCACTGTAAAGATGCCCAGCGATACTTAGATGAAAAAGGGTACGCCTACAGGTTAACTAACGCCAAAATGCAACGCGGTCGCAAAGAGCTTGATGCGATCGGCGCTCGTTCTTTGCCCGTACTCAAAATTGGTGATCGCTATATGATTGGCTGGAACCCGAAAAATTTCGAAAAGATGTACAACTCAAAGTGATCAATCATGCTTCGCGCATCGCTTTTTCTTCCAAAGTTTTAAGCGTTGCGTGAAATACTTCATCCAGTTTGTCTGAACTGATAGGCTTGGTAATGACATCTGCACAGCCTGCAGAGATCATTCGCTCTCTTGTTTGTTCAAATGCGTCAGCAGTACAACCAATGATCACTGGAGGGGACGTTAAGCCTAGTTCAACAATCGCTTTGGTTGCCTTCAACCCATCCATCACTGGCATATGGTTATCCATTAAGACACAATCGAAATGTTGATTTTGCACTCTTTCCACAGCCAATTCACCATTCTCAACCACTTCATATTCAAACCCTTTGTTTTTAAGGAATTTACCTAAAACCAAGGCGTTGACTCTCGTGTCTTCCGCAATAAGAACACTCAGGCCTGATCCGTCGAACTCTGGGAGCTGTTCCTGCTTCTCATGAGTCTGACGAACTTGTACAGTTTTCAATTCAATAGGAACGATCACCGTAAACTGGCTACCCTCTTCGATGGTACTGTTTAAGTCAATCGTCCCCTTCATTGCTTTGACCAAGTCACGTGTAATAGACAAACCTAAGCCCGTTCCACCAAATCGACGCGTGGTATCGTTTTCCGCTTGAGCAAAAGGGTCAAAAATCACTGATTGCTTTTCCGAACTTATCCCAATACCTGTATCAGCAACCACCATATGAAGCTCTGTTTTCTGACTTTGCTTCACCACATCTAAAGTTAGGCTAATCCCACCTTCCGAAGTGAACTTTAAGGCATTACTGAGCAAGTTTTGTAAGATTTGCAGTATGCGCGTTTCATCCGCGATTAGTGCTTTATCAGATGATTGAGGGTAGGTACATTTGAACTCTAGGTGTTTGTCAGCACACAGAGGTTCATAAAGCCGAGTCAGCCTTGTCGCCACGTCCTGTAGAGAAAACTCTGTTTTTTCAAGTTCGAGTTTTCCCGCTTCAATTTTTGAGAAATCAAGAATATCATTCAGCACATTTAACATGTGTTTCCCAGAGCTCACTAAAGTGTCCACGTACTCTTGCTGCTCTTGGCTAAGGTTTGTGTTTTTAAGTAGATCTCCGACACCAAGAATACCATTCATCGGCGTTCTTAGTTCATGGCTCATCGCGGCTAAAAATTGAGATTTAGCTATGTTCGCCGCTTCCGCTTCTACAGCTTTTATTTTTAGAGACTCTTCAAGCTCAACACGCTGGGTAATATCGCGCTCGACAGCCATAAAGCCCTCAATCTGCCCATCTGTGGAATATAAAGGAGTCAGTGCAATTTCAATCCAGTATGACTCTCCGTCTTTGTTATAATTCAGCAGCTCAAAGAAACCCGGTTCTCTGCGGTCGATGAAATCACGCATTTTCTTTGTGGTTTGTCTATCTGTATCCGCTCCTTGAAGCAGTTGGCTAGGCTTTTTACCCACTAGTTCAGATAACGAATAACCTGTCAGCTGTTCAAAAGCTCCATTAACCCATGTCACTTTGGCATTTAGGTCAGTGAACACCACGGCATCACGCATATGCTTAACCACGCGTGCTAATCGAGCCGATTCTGCCTCTCGTATTTTCAAAGATTCTGACTGCTTATATAAACGTTGCTCTGACTCTGCCAATTTTAGGAATGGCGAGACCAGAACTCTACGCCCAAAGATAAACATAACAATCAGCGTCATCCCAGTGGCAGTGAGCATGCCAATAAATAAGCTTTCCATTAAATTGGATCTAGCGTTCACCACCAACTGTGGTGATACCGAATACATTAAGGTCAACTCAGTTCCTTCGATAGGAAAGGTATCAACCTTCCAATTATTGGGTGGACTCATCTCCCAATTCAGTCGATTTTGAGCAATACCAAACCAATGCAAACTATCTGTGCCTAAGCTCTCGAAAAACTGGCTCTCATCCAGTGGTGTGACATAGGTACCTAGGCCTTCTGCGTAATCGTTATATAAGATTGGAGAAGTAAGCAGAAGATAGTCTCTTCCACCATATTTAAACAGTGAGTATGACTGTTCATCCATTAATGACTCATTTTCTACACCAGTTGTAATGAAGGTTAGTACCGTATCTGGAAGGGCTATTTCTTGATAAATCTCCCCTCCTGAAAAATCATATATATTGACGTAGGCGGTCGAGCCAGATGACTTAATTACATCAAGTTGATCTTTAAATGCGCTGCGATTATCCACCCCTTCTAATACCGCTCTTGTGACAACAGGGTGAGAAGTGACACGTCCAAGCCTTTGCTCATGCAGCTTCAGAAACTCGAGTACATATCTCTCAATGGCAACGAATTTTCCTTTTAGACTCTCGTTAATAAGGATTTGTGCCGTCTCTCTGGCTTGATGTTGAACAAAGGCAAAACTTGCAAGCATGAATACGCAGGCCCCAACGATGAGAAACAACGAAAACAAATGCATTCCATTCTTCTTATCAAACTTCAACATAGACCTGCGTTACCTGTACTTAAATGGATTTAGGCTTCAGTTTTACAGCGTTTTTATCATCGTAAGTCGCCATACATAAATCATCAGCACCTAATGCTTCATGGGCATCAAAATTTTCTTCAGAGAAGGGAGAAAATGGTGATTGATATTCTTTAATTAGCCCTTGCACAATGATATCGCTTGATTCCAAAGCATTTTTTAGCGCGATACGATTAGATTCCACATTGTCCGTTAACTCTATTCGACTGGCTGCTTCAATGAATATTTTTGCCAGATCGTAACCATGAACAAACCCGGCTGGAGCCTCAATATTGGTGTCTTCAAAGTACGCTGGAAATAGTTTTTTGGCGTCTCTAAACACATTTTGGCTAAAAGTATTTAACTCAGAGCTATAAAAGTTGAAACACGATTGGATGAAGTGAAGATTAGCTTTCTCGCGGATAGAGAAAGGGACATTTTGTGCAAACTTTCCTCCCGTAATTCCCCAATGACTGTATATCGGCATTTCTATATCAATATCTGCCACACTTTCCACAATCAATTTGCCTTCACGGCTATTCGCTACCAGTAATACGCAGTCCGCACCACTGGATTGGGCTTCACGAATCAAAATCCGCGCATCAACATTCTTAATCCCCCAATTAAACCAGCTTGTTTTAACCTGCTCGGTGAGGTCTTTAGGTAACACAGACATCATGGCTTTGTGATTGGATTTCCCCCACCCTGTATTTTCTAACACCAAGTGAGGTTGTTTACATTGCTGCTCTAATGCATAGTTAACCAATATTTTTCCAACCTTAGAGTCATCGACAGAAAGGCGAAATACATAGTTATCTTCCGCTGAAGGGTAACGGGTTATTGGCGTACCGGCTGCCCATGGTACTAGCGTCAGCATCTTGGATTTATTGATGTATTCTCGATATTTCATTAAAGGCGGCGAATGCATTCCAGCAAAATAAACCAATCCATTATTATCTTTTAGGAAACGATCCATATTTCTCTTACTACGCAGTACGTTTCCTCGGTGATCGGTCGTTACAAACTCAACCGGAATGCCCGAAATTTGATTTCCTTGTTGAGCGAAAGCCACCTTAACCCCATGCTCAATGGAAAGTGCCGACTCTAGATGCCCAGTTCTATCGGCATCCAAATACACTCTTAGCACATCGGGTTTAGTCGCATGAACCAAACCGCTGAATAGTAGCATCACTCCAATCAAAAATTTCCTAGCCATATAGATCACCAAGTTAGTCGTTATCCTTTATTTCTATAATTAGCCTAGGAAAGCATGACGTTTTTTCCAGTAATTTATTGACTTTAAAAAACAAAAATTGAGGGCACCCGCTGTTTAGGCCATTAACCAGAGAATATCACCTCTCTCATTACAGCGATTGGTGAATGATAGTCTTGTAGCATGCATGAGTTTGATCGAAGCAAAACTCTAGTTCGTTATGGATACTTTCTAGCTTGTCATTTTGATAGTGAGAAACGTAAAGAAGCTGGCTCAAGTTTTCCTTAGCAATCAGCTCGAGCGTATTTTTAACCAGTCTCCTGCCTAAGTAGTCAAGCCCCTGATAAGGTTCATCTAGGATTAGAATTGCTGGTTGTTTTATTATCGCTCTGGCAATCAATAACAGACGCTGCTGACCGTACTCAAGCTGCTTAAAAGAGGTTTTTTCGTACTCTGACATATGCAGTATTTCCAGCCACTCTTGAGCGACTTGGACTTCCTTTTTGGAAGGCGATTGATAGAGACCAATAGAGTCATAAAAGCCAGAAAGGATAACTTCTAGTGCGCTACAACTGACACGATATTGCAGATGTAATGCAGACGACACCATCCCAATGTGTTTTTTAATATCCCAAATAGATTCACCTGAACCACGTTTATTCCCTAAGATATGAATATCGTTAGAATAGCACTGCGGATGATCACCAAAAATCAATCCAAGTAACGTACTTTTCCCACAACCATTAGGGCCTTTGACCTGCCAGTGCTGACCTTTGTCAATTCTCCAATTTACACCAGAGAAAATTGTTTTCTCTGTGTATTCGACCTTACCCTCCTTAAGTTCAAATATCGGATTGTTAAATTCTGTGGTGTGCTGATGACGACGAATAAGAGACATCATCTGTTCACTCTGCTGTTTGGATTGGGCTTTGATTTGATTGATGACCGGGTGTTGATGCCAAGATTCGATGTCCATGACACTCTCGAGTTTTCCCTGATTAAACAACGCAACTTGCTCAATCCAGCTAGGCACATCTTCCTCTCGGTTAAATGTGATGATCATCTGAAGTGATTTCGACAGTGTCGCTAGATACTCCGCAAGCGCTGAACGGTGAGTGACATCGAGACCTGTAAATGGATTATCAAGAACAATCAAATCCGGCTTGGTTGCCAGCGCTCGTGCTAACATAACTCGCCGTGTTTCTCCTGTGGAGAGAACACGAAAACCACTATCACTGAGGTGTTTAAGATCTAACTCTTTAAGCAGTCGTTGAGTTAGCGCTTCATCTTTACACTGTTCATAGATCAGAGTCTGAACAGTGCTCCCCTTATCTATTCTGTCTAGAAAGTCGGTATCGTCTTTCGCGAGCTCATCTTCTAGCAACCGCTGTTGCTCGACAAGAGAGACCTGAGCGACTCGACCTTCAGATATAGCGAAACCTCCCTCGACTCCCTCCAACTCCCCACAAAGCAAATAGCCCAGAGTAGAACCAATATCGCCTTCTGTACTAAACACGCCCCATGATTGGTCTTGCTCAATATCCCATCGCGTAATTTCCAACTTCCTCGCGCCAATTTCAACCATCAGATCTTCAATTTTCAATTGCATTTCACTGCATTCCTTCCCTGAACTTTGTATCCAATCAAACTACTCTAATCGAAACAATGTTGCGACCAACTTAGGGGAAAGTGTGAGCTACATGAGCTACACATACTGCTTAACAAATTCAATGAATGTCCGATCGGCGATGGATAGATAACCATCTTTTCGCCATGCGAGAGATAAGCGTAAGTTGACGGGATCATCAAAAGGCACAGCAACCACATCTTTCTCATGCTCCGTGACCAGCTTAAGTAAAGCAGTAATAGCAAACTCATGCTTCACAATGCTTAATATCATTGGTAGCAAATTGGTTTCAAAAGAAAAATTCATCTTCTTTTCATACTGACGCGCTTTGCTTTCCACGAAGTCACGGTGGAAATACCCGGGCTTAAACATCACCAGTTCATGTTCAAAGAACTCGGTGAAACTAATACTTTTCTTTTCAGCAAATGGGTGTTCGGGGCCAACGACTGCAACCATTTCAACATTCAGCAAATGATCCGTTTCCAGATCATCAGGTACATTTTCATCATCAATGACACCAATATCGAGCTCTCCATTCAAGAGCATCTTTCTGATTGAACGAGCGCCCGCATCAATAAGGGTTAATTTGAGATTGGGATAATGTGTCTTGAATGCCATCAAAACCTGCGGAAAGAAATAGGATCCCATCATGCTTGGTGCTCCCAACCTGACTTCCCCTTTCTCTAAACCTCGCATTTCGTCGATGGCTAATTTGGCGTCATCGATTTGTTGCAGCACTCGCTTGGCATGTTCATACAGCACCTTGCCTTCATCAGTTAACGTTATTTGTCGTTCTTCTCTACGGAACAATTCAACACCAAGTTGCTGTTCAAATTTTTTTATTGAAATGCTTAATGCGGGTTGCGCAATATGCAGTGCTTTTGCAGCCATGGTGAAGTGGCCATGCTCTGCAACAGAGACGAAATGTTTCAGGTATCGAGAGTCCATGTTTCTTCATATATTTTATATATAGCATCCATATTTTTAATATATTTTATTAATCTTAATCTCGCTGATATTTTGATCACATTAACCGATTGAATTTCTAAGGCACACCTTCAATGATCGAATTAGGCACTCAAGATTACCGACGCGTCACTTTGAGCCTCGCATTGGGATCCTTCATTATTTTCTGTAACTTATACTTGTTCCAGCCAATGCTGCCCTATATGGCAGTGCACTTTTCAGTGTCCGAAACTCAGGTTAACTGGCTATTTGCTGCAACAACACTCGCACTTTCATTCAGCTTGGTTCCTTGGGCTGTTGCCTCTGAAGCAACTGGACGTAAACGCGTCATGCTAGCAGGACTTCTTACAATGCCAGTGATTGGTCTTTGTATGCTGCTCTTTCCATCATTGTTCAGTTTGGTGGCTATGCGCACTTTAATGGGCATTGCGATCGCTGCATTTGCTTCCGTTGCCGTTGCTTACATGGTCGAAGAACTCTCGCCAAAAGCTTTTGGGCAAGCTATTGGTGGCTACATTGCCGCTAACTCACTCGGCGGGATCACCGGGCGTATTGTCGGAGGGACGCTTACCGACGCACTTGGCTGGCAACAGGCGGTTATTGTCATGGCGATATTGACTTTCATTGGTGCCCTAGCCGTTTGTGTGATGTTGCCAAAGCAGAAACATTTTGTGCCTCAAAAAGGTATGCTGAGGTATCACAACCGAGCACTCATCAAGCATCTCAAGAACCTGACTATTTGGCTCGCAATGCTGATTGGCGGAGTGAATTTCGCTCTATTCGTAAACTTGTATTCGGTCATGGGGTTCCGACTCGTTGCGGCTCCCCACTCTTTACCGATAGGGTTAGCATCGTTGATTTTCCTTTGCTACTTACCCGGCACACTAAGTTCTAAGCTGACTTCTGTATGGAACCGCAACCATCAACCCATATCCGGTATGGTTTGCGGCACCATGATCAGCCTACTAGGAATGTTGGTCGCCTACATTGACCATATTCCATTTATGATTCTAGGCTTAGCCCTAATAAGCTTTGGTGCTTTCTTCACTCATACTTTGGCTTACGCTTGGGTCAGCCAAAAAGCCACCAGTGCCAAAGCGACAGCAACCGCACTATACCTCGTGCACTATTACGTAGGTGGTAGTTTAGGAGGATTCTTCTTAATTTACTGCTGGCAGCATGGTGGCTGGGCCTATGTGATTGGTGGGGGAATGACTCTATATCTGACAATTTTTACCCTTTGCTACAAGTTAAACTCAATCAGTATTGAGCCGGTACTTAAAGACAACAAGACACAAACTGAAACGTCTCATGAGTTAAAGGCTACAACACCTTCTCAATAGCCTTCTTAACTACTTACTGCCATAAACTGAATCTGCTATTCTTGCTTCCAAATAATAAACCGGAAGCAAGATGACCACTTCAAGCTCAACACAAGCCATCGCAGAGCAAGTCAATCAATGGCTCAATGATGTCGTAATCGGCCTAAACCTATGCCCATTTGCTGCCAAACCACAACGCAATAAACAGATTAAAATCTTTGTGAGTGAAGCTACGCAAGAAGAAACACTGTTAGAAGACATACTCACTCAATTAATGGAACTCGAAACCAAGCCCGCCGAAGAATTGGAAACCACTCTAGTGGTGGTACCAAACATGCTGGAAGACTTCTTCGATTACAATCTATTTATTGACTGGGTAGAAGCCTTAATTCGCCAGCAAGATTGGGAAGGTGTCTACCAATTAGCGACATTCCATCCCGATTATTGCTTTGGGGGTGCTGAGCCTGAAGATGCAGAGAACCTAACCAACCGTTCTCCTTATCCAGTTTTTCATCTCATCCGCGAGGCGAGCATGGAAAGAGTATTGAAGCACTACCCTGACCCCGAATCTATTCCTGACAACAACATTGCGCGAGTCGAGTCTCTTACTCAGGCAGAATTGATCAAACTTTTCCGTACTTATTTAAATAACGCACCAGTTTGAGTGGAGTCTCACCTCCACTCATTTCAACGATTCATTGACAAAGAAGATAGCGAACGTATCACAACGCAATTGCGTCCTTGGTTCTTAGCGGTATACAGCGCCTCATCAGCCACAAGAATGATTTGATCGAGAGTACTCTTCTTACAATCAGAGTTTGATTCAAGGGAGAAGTCAAACTCACAAACGCCAATGGAAACCGTTATTGGTTTATTATCCAGCACCACTTCGGTAACCGATTGATGAAGTTTATTGATGAACTGCTTTCGTTCTTCAGTATTGCGCTCAGGGAACCAAACAACAAACTCCTCTCCGCCTAAACGAGCAATAAAGTCTCTGTCAGACAAGCTGGACTGAAGTTTTTGTGCCGTTTTCTTTAGAACATCATCACCAATTTGATGGCCATAAGTATCGTTGACTTTCTTGAAGTTATCGATATCAATGACCGCCAGGGCTCCTTTACCACCAGCATGTTTCATACGTTCAATATCCAAATGTATTGTTTTGAACATACAGCGACGATTCGCGACACCTGTTAAAACATCATGATAAGCCTGATATTCTAACTGGCTGTTCATCTTTTGTAGACGTTCTTCCTGATTACGACGAATTAACTCGACTTCAATCCATGAAGCCATGAGTTTAAGCGCATCAATATCGATATCTTTGAATTTTCTTGGGTAGGGAGAGGCGGAAGAAAAGTTGAGCGTCCCAAAAATCTCGTCATCAATAAAAATTGGTACGCCGATGTATGACTCTAAGCCAAAAGCCTCATAAGCTGGGTGTTTAGCGTACTTATCGTTTTCTCCCATATGCTCAATAGAAACAGGGCCAGACGAGCTGCAGGTAATTTGGCAATACGTAGACTCATAATTAAAAGTATCCCCAGGGTTTAATTCGACACCTTCGGATGTAACGCAATATAACACGGTGTATTGGTCGTCATCTATACGAGATAAGATACCAATATCAAGATTAAAGCGCTCCAACCCCATCATGATCAGCTGGGTAATCTGGATATCAAATCCTTTCTGATAATCATTAGTGATCTGGTAAAGACGTCGTATCACCTTTTCACTTTCACTCGCTACAACCATATGCTTTCCAAATAAATTTCCTTTTATGTAAGATAGACTTACCTTCACAACAACATCAATGGCCGTGGACGTGAAACTCTGAATATTTTGGCCTTGCCCCATTTATTTTCGTGCTGCAATGGCACGTTTCATAAGGCTTTGTTAGTATGACGCGATAATTAGCAATTGCAGGTTAAGTGAATGCACCTATCCAAACTTACTCAAGATCTCTTTGACCATCTTTACCGCGACATTACCGAGTTTCGTACTACTTTCGACTTACCTGTTGCCTCTCCTGAAAGCTTAGACGAGAAAGCAGACACCCTGCATACCTCTTTAGCAGTAGAAGAGCTCACTGAGTTAGCTGAAGCTGACAATAAAACGGAACAAGCTGACGCTATCATTGACAGTGTATATGTCTTAATGGGCCGCCTAGTTCATTTAGGGGATAATAAAGTAGAGTCCAATCTAGCCATTAGTTACCTGATTGACTTGTTACTCAATGTTGCGGTTAATCGTGGTATTGACTTTATTCCTTGTTGGGATGAAGTCCACTCAAGCAACATGAGTAAAGTCTGTCGAAATGAGCAAGAATACGCAGAAACCGAAGCCCATTATGCAGAGCAAGGCATCAAGTTGAAAGCGGTACAGAAAGGTGATTACATTATCGCCAAATGTGCTGAAGACTTCGTCTCTGAGGGCAAAACAATTCGCCAAGGTAAGGTGTTAAAATCTGTTTATTACCGCCCAGCAGACCTTGCTCCCCTCACCGTATAACCCCTAGATAAAAAGCCGCCACCTTCGGAAACCTTAGGTGGCGGAAGCTGCCATAATCATAAAAATGGCTTATTTGTTGTCAGCTTTCTGGTTTCCCTTCAAATTGACTAAGCCTAACAAGAACGAGAATGTATCATTCTTATTAATGCCAAACTTATGCCACCCTACGAAACAAATCTAACCAATTGATATTTAAGGTTAATAAGATTTTTGCTTCGCTAAAATCAGATGAGTATGAACACATTCAGTGCAGACTGCACTAATTTGAGTATTAGAAATGGTAGGGCTGTCTATCAGTCAAAGACTAATACGGGCTCCCCATTGAACTCTGTCCGGTGAACTTGAGTGTTGAACACTTTCGATAACTTGCTTGGCTCCAATACTTGAGAGACGGGGCCGACATGTTGCATCACTCCTTTATCAAGCAATAAAGCTTGATCGGCATGCTTCAGTGACCGATTCAAATCATGATTGGACATCACAACGCAAATTCCCATATCCGCCACCTTTCGAATCAACCGATATAACAGCGCCTCTTGGCCAATATCCAACGACGCAGCAGGTTCATCGAGAACCAAGAGTTTCGCGTATGGATTCAATGCTGGCCAAATTTGAAGACAAATGGCGCATAAACGGACACGTTGCCATTCACCACCAGATAATTGATGAATTGAGCGATGGAGCTTATCCTCGAGTTCGAGCAGTTGGACCAGTTCACTCACCACTTGCTCTACCCCTTGATTCATTTTCAGAACTGAACTCGGCAATGAGAGAGAAAGGTATTGTGACACTTCAAGATTAAAAGCTGGTCGATCATTTTGGCTTAAGAAAGCTCTATACATGGCCAGGCTCTCAATAGAGCTAGAGTGGACGCTTAAACCGAAAATCGTTGCTTCCCCCTCAAACTCTAACAACCCCGAAAGAGCCGTCAATAAGGTGCTCTTCCCACTCCCATTTGGGCCGACAACGTGAAGTATCTGCCCTTTCTCGACCGAGAATGAAAGCGGCAATAAACGCGCGCCTACCGATAGGCTATTAACGTGAATCATGATGTTTTACCAGCATCCATATAAACACAGGGGCGCCTATCGTCGTCGTGACGACTCCAAGTGGCAGCTCAGCAGATTCCAACGCGATTCTGGCGATGATGTCGGCAAAGACAAGCAGCAACGCACCTGACAATGCGGAGATAGGGAGTAAATAGCGATTCTCACTTCCCAAAGCGAGTCTAAGCAAATGCGGAACAATTAAACCAATGAACCCAATCACACCACCGAGTGCGACTGAACCACCAACAAGAATCGAAACGGCTAAGATTAACTTCCAGCGAACCGCTTCCACGTCAACGCCGAGTTGCTTGGCATGCAGTTCACCCATCATTAGCTTGTCCAGTATCTGTCCTTTTAAACACAACCACACCAAAACAGGGATCAACGTGAGTGTTAATGTGTGGTGGTACCAACTCGCCCCACCAATACTACCCATCAACCAATACATAAGCTGCCTTAGGCTTAAGTCATCACTGAAATAGAACGCCCAAGTCACAACAGCACCCGTCAAAATACCCAATGCAACACCAACCAAAAGTAGCCTTGTCGTAGTCAGCCGCATCACCTTAGCCATAGACACAAGCAGTAGAGTGAACAGCAATGCACCTATCACTGCAGCCACCATAAAACCAACTGGGGTTGCCAAGGCAGGAAGAAAAAACAGGAGGATGACCATCATTACGCTCGCCCCACCTGAAATACCAAGAACGCCTGGCTCTGCAAGAACATTGCCCAAAAGCACCTGCAAAACGGCACCCGATACAGCCAGAGACGCCCCAATAGCAATCGCGGCAAGTAGCCTCGGCAACCGAAGTTGAGTGATCAATTGTTGCTGCAAATGGGTCAATTCTGAGAAAGGCGAAATGAACATTTCACCAACCATAAGGTGCGCCATGGAGAGAAGAACAAGCGCAGCAAAGATCACCATAAGACAACGCTTCCAGCGTTGATGTCTGCGACTTAATAATTGACTCAGTTCCATACGACTTCGCTTAACTTCATACAGCAAGTGATTCTAGGTATGATAAAAATAATGGCTTAACGATACCGTTAAGCCATTAAAATAGAAAGCTTGTCTGATGAGTTTAGACTGCAAACGCTTTAATCATAGACAAGTTGATCTTCTTCATAACGCGTTTTCACTGGGCAAACCATTAGCGCAGCTCTTTGTCCTATCGCTACATGCCTGTTAGGGAATACGATCGCTTCCCCCTCATTTTTTGCCATCAGCGGTTTATCACCATCATGACCAAACACTTCGCCATGCTTAAATGCCGTAAAGTTTTCTACGTCATCATCAAACATGAAGTCAAAGTCATCGTGCAGACGAACGATAGTACGGCTAACACGATACATAACGGGCACACGCGGTAGGTGTTCTGCTTCGCTGGATGAGAGGAGATCTCGCATCGCCAAATCAAAAGCAACCAATTTATCGAGATCATTCTCCCCGATACGTGCAACTCGCCCTAATTCCACCGTCAATGCCTGTGCGGCAAAGTTTTCGGCACTAAACCAGCTGAATGTGCTGGAAGGCGCATTGGAAAACATCACTGCATCAATATGACCGCTCGCAACAAACTCCATGAGAGCTTTGCTTCGAACAGGATGGCGTGTCTTCGGGCTCACAACAAATGTGTAGTGTTTAGATAAGCGGATTGCACAATGCAAATCTAGATGCCAGCGCTTATCTGAAGACGTACCTTCATAGAATTCTGCCACAATACGTTTAAGGTTTCGCGCAATGACCAGCTCTTTCGTAGGTTCATATTCTTTTTCATCAAACAAACGGTTGAGGTTCATTTCTAGAAAACGAGTATGAGCGTTCGTTGACTCAGGATGAGCAATAATAAACAGCAAACGCTCCGTGACAGGCTGAAAGCCTGACTGGATATCAGAAATGATTTTATCCACCAACTCCATGGGAGCGGTTTCGTTACCATGAACACCACAGGAAAAAATGATGTGTTTACTGTCTTCATTTAACGTCGACGGGATGACTTCCAGAACTCCACGTTGGTGAAGTTTGAACACAGTACCATTTGCAACAGTGATTTCACCAGCTGGCATGTCTTGTTCTAAGTTCAGACTGTCAAAAAGAAAAGATTGGCGAAAGAGGTTTTTCGTCATGCGCTACTCCTTTATTGCACAGCGGGTATGTTAATGAATTGTTCAGGCAATTTATGTAGACACGATCTCACTTATCAAGAGAAAATTCGTGCTTCATCGTAAAAAACTCAACTGCCACGCCCGATACCATTTTCCGTTCGGGATAGAATGCTCTCGCTGTACATAAAACAACCGGGCAGACTCCCTACCCGGTTTGCTGACTATCTTATCATATTTATGGTGAATTTATTCTTGATCTAATAGAGATTCGAACTCATCAATTTTATTTTTCACCATATCGATGCTTTGTTGCCAAAACACTTCACTGTTCAATGCCATACCCAGATGCTTTTCAACCACTTCTTCTGCCATCATTGAGCCAGTATCACGTAAAAGGCTGACGTAATCCGCATAGAAGTTGTCACTTTTCGATTCTCGTTGTGCATAGACACCTTTACTAAACAGATAGCCAAATAAATACGGATAGTTGTAAAAACTGACTCCCGAAATGGAGAAATGAAGCTTGCTTGCCCAGAAATAAGGATCGGCTTCCGTCATCGATTCACCGTACCATTCTTTCCAAGTCTCACTCATCAAAGCACACAATTGTTCAGCACTCAGTTCACCTGCCATTCTCTGCTGATAAAATGCCTTTTCAAATTCAAAACGCACTGGAATATTGATCATCAAGGCGTAGCAACTTGAAAGCTCTTCCCATAGCATTTCCAACTTTTCTTCACGACTTTCGCTCTGTTCCAGCAAGTAATCACGGACAATATTTTCCGCAAAGATGGAAGCCGTTTCTGCTAGCGTCATCGGATAGCGTGTTTGACACAGCGGCATATCACGCATTACCCAGTTATGAAAAGCGTGGCCAAGTTCATGAGCTAGAGTGAGAAGATTGGAACGGCTTCCTCCCCAAGTCATGAAGACTAACGGGGAACGCGTTGCGGCAAATTTTGTACAATACGCACCTAGGCGTCTGTTGGTTGAAGGCGCAGCGTCAATCCATCCATTTTCCACCATCATGGTGACAAATTCCGCCATTTCACTGTCCACTTGAGCAAAGGCATTGGTAATGATCTCGATACCCTCATCAAAGCTATACACCTTAGGTTGAGCCTCTGTTAGGCTCGGCATACCCGCTAAATGGTTCCAAGGTTTCATTTCTGTCAAACCATGCACTTTGGCCATGAGCAAACCTGCTTTCTGTCCTACATGTCGGTTGTCTTTAGCAACTTTCATCATGGTATCTAAGGTTTCCGCTTGGATACGACTGCCATGAAGACTACTATCTAGGAAGTGTACTTTTTTCACATGAGAACGTTTTTGGTTGACCGTGTGGCGCCATCCCGCCAGTGCATTTAAAATTCCAGCAAAACTTTCTTGGTGCGTGTGCATTGCTTTCTGAATACCGCGCCAAGCTCGTTCTTGTTTGTTAAAGTCCGTACCATACAAAATACTGGCAGCCTGAGAAAAGCCGATAAAATCGGGTTCGTGTTCTCCTATATTAACTTGCAGCGAGCCTGTGATGTTGTCATACATTCTCCCCCAAGCATCTCGCCCATCCACCTGCATTGCCGATAGCAATTGCTCTTCCGCAACACTTAACTTGGTGTCTGCAAGCTTACGTGTACAATCAATCTGAAAAGCCTGACCAAACACATCCCCACTTTCATGGTTCAATACCTCAATAATGAACTCTTCGGGAGCGTTTGTCAGAGTATCATCATAAGGTGTAAACGCTTGAGAAAGCTCAGAGTTCAGCTTAGCTACACGACCAATCATTGCTTTGGCTACGCTGTTTTTGGCGTCTACCGACGCATGGCAACTTGCAAACGTATTGATTGTTGAAAGTAGCTTGCCTGCGGCTTCACTAGTCAATATTGCATTTTGCATCACGGTAACCGAGTTACGTTTATCAACGTTCAGTCCCAATACCTGAATACATTGCTGAACGAGCTCGACATCTTGTTCAATCTTATTATCGTCTAAACCTTGATAAGCAATGGTCAGATTCCAACTTGGTGTTGTCATGTTTTATTCCTTAATTTGAAGTGGTACGCCAATGGAGCACACTCGTTGGTACAGACTGTCTGCTCTGGTCAGTTGGATGTGAGTCAGGCTTTGATTGCCTATTTGAAGCACAGAATAGAGCGCAGGGTTTTTCCAGTCTAAATCCAATATTGAAGCTAATATCATACGTATCGTACCACCATGACAAATGATTAATGTGTCCTCTTCGACACTCTCTACCAGTGCAGTCCACCGTTGAGTAACACGACGGTGAAACTGCTGTAGAGTCTCTGCCTCTGGTAAAACCGTCTCTGCGGGGTCTTGCCAAAACTGCTCCAGCAATGGCCAGTAAGGCTTAATACAGTCAAATGGTTGACCGTCAAGCTCACCAAAATTCATTTCCTGCAGCTGAGGATCTGCTGATAATGAGAGAGCCGGCTGATTTGACACCAGTAGTGCAGCCAAGTCTTGGCAGCGCCGAAGTGGTGACGTAACAACGTGGGTGATGTTTAAAGACGATGATATCAAACCTCGGCAAATTGCTTGCTGAGTATCGGAGTCAACCAAAACATCAGTGGAACCATTCAAGGCAGGCTCACCTTGTGTTTTTCCATGCCTGAGTAAATAAATATTAACTGTCTTCAAGCTTCTTCCCTTACAGCTTGATTGGCAAAATAGCCGCAACCAATGTCAAATGTATAGACACTCTTTCACCTTCACAGAAAACCAAGTATCACTAGATAAATCACGATTTCCATCAACTGCTGAGCAGCACCTAGGCAGTCGCCCGTAAATCCACCAATTCGTTTCATTAGCCAGTGTTTGAAAAGCGCTCGAAACATAAGAGCGGCAGTAATCAACAAAACCACTAGCGTATAATCTAACCACAACATCGGCAGCAAAGCGGTGACAGCCAGTATCACAAGTTCACTTTTAGATTGTTGATTTGCAAGCGGTTTACTCTTGCTCACCTCGGGGTCACTCACATAAGGCATGTTATAAATAAGCGAAGCAGCGATCGCTCGGCTTAAAGTATAAGAGACGAGTAAAACGACTATGAGTTCAGTTTTAGGCGCAAGCTCAGTAAGCAGAACGTACTTTCCCAGTAAAGCCATGACAAGGGCACTCGCGCCATAGGTGCCAATTCGGCTGTCTTTCATGATGGTCAAACGCCTTTCAAGGGTCATTCCACCACCAATGCCATCTGCCATGTCGGTCAGGCCATCCTCATGGAAAGCACCGGTTAACAACAAACTAAACACCATAACCACGACAACGGCAACATTGACGCCCCAGACACTTTCGGCCAACCAATAAACCATGGCACATAATGTTCCTAGGCATAAGCCGACTAAAGCAAAGTAACGGCCAGCCTGATTCATGCGCTTTTCTGAGTATGGAGTGGCTTGAGGAATGGGTAACCGCGAAAAAAAACCTAAAGCCAGCCAGAACAGTTCTATCTGATACCTCAGAGAATGCATCAAACCGTTACTCCGGCATCTTCGAAGCTTGCCATTGAATTGTAAAACTCCGCAGCCGCTCTGACTAAAGGAATCGCAAGAGCGGCACCCGTGCCTTCTCCTAAACGCATAGACAAATCTAACAGCGGGTTAGCATCGAGTTTTTCGAGTAATATCTGATGGGCCAATTCTTCAGATTTATGCGCAAAAATCATAAACTCTCTGCACTCAGGTGCTATCAGTGTTGCTGCGTAGGCTGCTGCTGTGACAATAAACCCATCGACAATAACGGGTGTTCTTGTTTCACTGGCGGCCAAGAACGCCCCCACCATTTGCACAATCTCAAAACCGCCCACTTCAGATAACACCTGATAAACGTCACCACCTCGGCAACGCGACACGCCTTGCTCGACTAGAGCCACTTTTTTCGCTAGCTGTTCAGTGGTGATACCTGTGCCTAGACCAACACATGATTGGGCATCCTGACCTGTCAAAGCAGCAACTATGGCGGCGGCACTTGAAGTGTTCCCAATTCCCATTTCACCAAACATGACAAGGTTGCAACCTTCATTGACCGTTCGCTTAACCAGCTCGCGACCAAACTCAATCCCCTGTTTGACTTGGTCACTAGACATCGCTGCCTCATTGGCAAAATTGGCGGTTCTATCACCCAGCCTTTGCACTACAAAGTTAGGCGCTGACACCTCTACAGGAATCAATATTCCCGTATCAACCACCTTAAGCTCAATCTGGTTTACCCGACAAAAACAATTGATTGCCGCTCCACCAGCAAGAAAATTTAACACCATTTGTTGAGTCACAGCGCTTGGCGCGATGCTCACACCTTCGTCCGCAATGCCATGGTCACCAGCAAAGACAATCGCGGTTGGCTTTACAATGCTCACACTGGTGACAACGTCACCTTTTGAGTTACTCTGAATCAGTGCGAGCTGGTGGGCAATTGACTCTAACTGCCCAAGAGCACCCAGTGGTTTAGTTTTTTGATTGATTCGATGCCAAATAGCATCTGAATAAGATTGATCTAACATACAGCTTTATTTCGGTCTGGCGACAGTAAAGGATTGGTCTAGGTTGGCATATTGGCTACCACCTAAACGAGAAAGAGGATTCACTTTTAGTGCGTCAACAACTAAACGTTCTTGGTTATCTCCAATCACTTCCGGCGCAATATATATGTCTTCAATTTGAGCAAAGATTAGGCTTTGAGGTGTTTCCCCAATTTCTTTAACTTCAAACAGCTTGCATCCAAAAGCAATTGGGCAATCTTTGATTCTTGGTAATTCAAAGCCCTCAAATTCAGTCAGTTCCAACTCGGCTAAGGCAACCTCAGACTGACCATGTGGTAAGGTTGCCGATGTCTGAGTTACTTGCTCAGCCATCTCAGCATTTGCGATATGCACCACCATTCTTCCAGTCTCTAGGATGTTGCGTGTCGTATCTTTGATCTCGCCTGTCGGTTTTTTACCCACAGAAAACATTAAAAGCGGAGGATTACTTGAGATAGGTGTGAAATAAGAAAATGGTGCGAGGTTGTAATCTGCATCACCCGAATCGGTCAAAACCCACGCAATTGGCCTTGGAATCACGGTTTGAGTCATCAAATGGTACATCTGAGTAGGAGCAAGAGTGCTTGCATCAATATTCATTTTATTGTTCCTTTTGGTGTCACGAATCCCCTGTGAAGCTCTGAGTGTAACGCGAAATCAGCTAGTTAACACCCCACCCCCACGCTTATTTCATCGCGGATAGACATATACAGACGTCATTTTCATATTCAAATTGATGTGAAAAATGAAACTTTTCCCTCCCATCACCTATCTTATTATATGGGGCAGCCTTATTCACAACTAACTTACTGAAAAATATCACACTGAAAATTAGTCGGCATGAAGACTGCATTGCTTAACGCCGAGTACGGTTGACCCAAGCTTGATAGTGCAAGGAGGTTTGTATGTTTGCCAATCAAAAATCGAAGAAACAGAAACAACACAAGTCGAATCAAAAGACTCAAAAGCGAGTCCCTTTCTCCCTTACTTGATCTCTCCACCACCAGAATGGCCTCGTTAATCGAGGCCAAACATGACCCAAGATAACTCTCAACCTAAAAGATCGATCACAGACTTTTCAGGTGCATTGTTAGATGCTCTGGTTGTTACATTGAACTAAGGACAATAATGTGTCTGAGTCGAGAGATTTAGTCGTCATGATTGCTGGCGCGACGGGCTTAATAGGAACAGAGCTGATTAAACAGATGCTAGAAGAGGCTCCCATCACACGCATCTATGCCTTGAGCCGTCGTCCACTGCCTTTCTTTCACCCCAAACTGGAAGTACTGGAAAACAAGCAACTTCAAGTTCAACAGTGGGACTCTGATAAACCATCCCCAAAATATGGCTTCATCTGCCTAGGTACCACCATCAAGCAAGCAGGATCAAAACAGGAACTGGAACGCATCGATTACGAGTTAGTGTGCGATGTAGCTCAAACAATGAAGGTACTTGGTGTGACTCACTTAGCCGTTGTCTCTAGTTACGGTGCTTCGGTACGTTCTGTGTCTCATTATTTGCGCTGCAAAGGCAAAATGGAAATAGCCATTGAGCGTATGGGGTTTGAACATGTTTCCTTTGTCAGGCCTGGACCTCTTGTCGGCCTTAGGGATACCCCTCGCACTGATGAAGCCGTTGTTCAATTTGTCTTGAAATCTCTTCGACCGCTTATGTTAGGCAAGCTGGCTAAGTTGATTCCTATTCAAGCTGAAGAAGTCGCAAGGGCAATGCAATACAGCTTGCTGACCAACACGGAAAGAAAAATTCAAACTCTTGATAGTATCCAGATGAGAGATTTGATTAATAAATATCAATAAGTTGCCCATTTTCACTTTTATTCGCGCACTTTCGATACAAAATCGCCAGTTTAATAACTTAAATACATATCAAATATCTTTTTTTTATTTCAATCATACTTTTCAAATCATTATTGTTTGTTACAGAATTTAATCCTGTAATGCATTTACTCAATAAATGCGACTCAAACTCTCAATAAGGACAACCTATTATGTCAGTAGCGGCTATCGCTTCTTTAGCGGTATTTGTCGGTATCCTCTTTTTCCTTTTTGGACAACAGAGGAAGGAAAACACATTATCCCGACTCGTTCTATTCGGTTTAGTGCTCGGCAGTGCATTTGGCTTAGCGCTTCAACTTATATTCAGTGAAGGTAACCCGGTTATCGATCAAACTCTGGAGTGGGTCAATGTCGTTGGCCGTGGTTATGTTGGCCTATTGAAGATGGTCATTATGCCGCTGGTACTGGTCTCTATGATTGCCGCCGTTGTCAAGCTAGAAAAAGGCGGTTCATTGGGCAAGATCTCTGGGCTGACAATTTCAGTACTACTAGCCACCACGGCAATTTCTGCCATCATCGGTATCTTTGTGACCCAGGCGTTTGGCCTTAGTGCTGAAGGTTTAACGGAAGGTGCCCGAGAAACAGCTCGTATTGCTGTGCTCGAAGACCGCGTAGGTGTCGTCAGCGACCTCACCATTCCTCAAATGCTGGTTAGCTTCATTCCTACTAATCCTTTTGCTGATCTAACTGGTGCTCGCTCGACTTCGATTATCGCTGTTGTGATCTTCGGTGTATTAACTGGTATCGCTGCACGCAAAGTGATGGCAGAAAAGGAAGAGTTGGAAGCACCGATTCGTACGTTTGTAGAAGCCACTCAATCGGTAGTGATGCGTTTGGTAAAAATGATCATGGCTTTGACACCTTACGGTATTGCAGCGCTGATGGCGAAAGTTGTTGCCACATCCAGTGCGAGTGACATTCTCAACCTACTGGGCTTTATCGTTGCGTCATACGTTGCCATCGCATTAATGTTTGTTGTTCACGGAATTCTGGTGTCTTTTGTTGGTGTTAGTCCTAAAGAGTATTTCCAGAAGATTTGGCCGGTGCTGACATTCGCATTTACGTCACGCAGCTCAGCAGCAACGATTCCACTTAACGTAGAAGCACAGATCAACAAGCTGCGCGTGCCACCTGCAATTGCAAACCTTTCAGCATCATTTGGCGCAACCATAGGACAAAATGGCTGTGCGGGAATCTACCCTGCAATGTTGGCCGTGATGGTTGCTCCAACTGTGGGTATCGATCCAACAGATATCAACTTCATCCTATCCCTAGTCGCGATTATCGTGGTGAGCTCATTCGGTATCGCCGGCGTAGGGGGCGGTGCGACCTTCGCTGCTTTGATTGTATTACCTGCAATGGGATTACCAGTAACCATCGCAGCGCTACTTATCTCAATTGAACCTTTGATTGATATGGCACGAACCGCTCTTAACGTCTCAGGTGCCATGACAGCAGGCACCCTCACAAGTCGTATTCTTGGTGATAAACTCACCGACGAAGAGCTTGAAACTCAACAAGCCTAACATAGCAAAGCCCTGAGTTAACCACTCGGGGCTTTTTCTAAGCCAACAAATTTCCTGCAATCCAGCGCTTCCTGTTTGCCTTGTCTCATCCTCAGTGGTCTAATACCTGAGTGAATTTCAAAGACTTGGTAAAGAGATAATGCAACAAGAGCATCAACCTACGTTTTTTTTCTTCGATTATGAGACGTGGGGAACCAGCCCAGCAAAAGACAGACCGTCTCAGTTTGCGGGAGTACGTACCGATATGGACTTCAATATCATAGGTGAACCTCTTGTTATCTACTGCCAACCACCCTCAGATTATCTTCCTTCACCAGAAGCTGCGCTGATCACAGGTATTACACCTCAAGTTGCGGAATCGAAAGGCCTGCCAGAACCTGATTTTATCGCCAAAATTCATGAGCAATTATCCACCCCCAACACCATCAACTTAGGTTACAACAGCATTCGATTTGATGACGAAGTGACTCGATACACCTGTTACCGGAATTTCATCGATCCATATGCGTGGAGCTGGCAAAACGGCAACTCTCGCTGGGACTTACTTGATGTGATGAGAGCTTGTTATGCTCTTCGCCCAGAAGGCATCAATTGGCCAGAAAATGAAGAAGGCTTCATCAGTTTTAAGCTGGAACACTTATCCGTTGCAAATGGCATTGAACACGCGAATGCACACGATGCGATGGCCGATGTTATCGCCACCATTGAGATGGCGAAAAAGGTCAAAGCTGCGCAACCAAAGCTTTTCGATTACTTCCTGAGTATGCGCCACAAGCGTAAACTCAATGATCTTGTCGATATCGTAAAGATGACACCGCTTATGCACGTATCGGGTATGTTGGGGCGTGAATGCAATTATACTAGCTGGGTAGTTCCGGTCGCTTGGCACCCAACCAATCAAAACGCAGTCATCGTGGTTGATTTGGCGAAAGATCCTCAGCCGTTGTTGGATTTAGATGTAGAACAGCTTAATGAGCGTCTCTACACCAAACATTCTGAACTTGGCCCAGACGAACTGCCCGTACCAATCAAACTTGTCCACCTCAACAAGTGCCCTATTTTGGCCCCAGCCAAAACATTAACTGCTGAGAATGCAGCTAACATAGGCATTGACAGAGAAAAGTGCTTACAAAACCTTGAGCGACTTAGACAACACCCAGAAATAAGAGAAAAACTCAATTCGCTATACAGTATCGAACGAGAATACGAAAAGAACGATGATGTCGATACCATGCTTTACGATGGTTTTTTCTCTCCAGCTGATAAAACATCAATGGCAATAATCCGCGAAACGGATCCGGAGAATCTATCCGCCCTTGATATCTCATTCAGTGACGACAGAATTGCTCCGCTTTTATTTCGCTATCGCGCCAGACATTTTCCGTGGACATTGGACGAGAGTGAGCAACAAAAATGGGCGGCACATTGCCGTGAGTACTTTGAAAGCCGAATTGAAGATTATATGTTGAATTTGGAAAACTTAGTTCACGAGTATGAAAGTGACGAAAAAAAGATAGCTATCTTAAAATCTGTTTACCAATACGTTCAAAAGCGAGTATCTTAAACAACTTATTGCCTGCACCCTATAACAGTTGGGCCTCATCACACTATAAAAATACCACCTTGCTGAGGCCTGTGAATACACTGAACCTACGTTTCAGTGTATTCACATATGCAAAAGTTGATTAAATTTGGACGACACCACCTATGGCGAAAACCTTGCTTAAATACGTCGTATCTATGGGGCTGATTTTTCTTTGCCTCATGGCAGGCATTAATATTCAAAACCTTCTAGATATCTCAATTCCGGGCAGCATCATTGGCATGTTAATCTTGTTTTCACTTCTTGCCAGCGGGCTAGTACCAGTGGAATGGGTACGTCCTAGCGCCACTCTGTTTATTCGATACATGGTGCTGCTCTTTGTTCCAATCAGTGTTGGATTAATGGAACACTTTGATCTACTCCTCAACAACGCGCTTCCGATTCTTGCTAGTGCAGTAGGTGGCACATTCATCGTACTGGTTTTATTAGGACTCATGTTGGATAGAATGCTCAAGCGAGGTGACCAATAATGTGGCTACTCGTAACAATTGTCGTTTTCCTGTCTGCACGCTGGCTCTGCCAAAAGATCACTAGTCCGTTTATGAATCCTCTACTGCTCAGCCTGGCAGTGATGATCCCTTTACTCACCCAGCTCAAAGTACCGTTCGAAACTTATTACCAGGATAATGAGTGGATTAATTTTCTGCTACAGCCTGCCGTTGTTGCCCTCGCTTATCCCCTATACGAACAGCTTCCTCAAATACGAGCTAACTGGCGAATCATCATTCTGGCCTGTGGTGTCGGTAGTGTCATGTCGATGCTGACCGCCACGGTTATCGCATCCTACATGCAGACAGACCTCTCATTGATCGCCAGCTTATTAGGTAAATCTGTAACAACGCCAATCGCAATGGAAGTATCAAGCCATTTAGGTGGCGAACCTGCTATTGCCGCTATTTTGGTGCTATTGGTTGGGTTGTTTGGTGCGATTCTGGCCTACCCTATTTATAATGTATTGAACATCACTCATCCCATTGCCAAAGGCCTCACCATGGGCACCGTTTCTCATGCATTGGGGACCGCAACCTGTGCAGAAAAGGACGCACAAGATGCAGCCTTCAGCTCATTGGCACTCGTGGTCTGTGGCGTAATTACCTCAATTCTGGCCCCATCATTCTTCGCTCTCGCGATCTGGCTCGCTGCATAAACCTCCGCGTCGGATAGCGTATCTACGCATTCCGACGTACATCACCTAAACCCTCACTGCAATCGTTATCATGTGTGACATCACTCTAATTGTGTAACAATAAAATCCATTGCAATTTTTATTGTGATAATGATCTCAGTAAAGTTTTCTGCGTTACATAAAATGAAATACCAGTATCAGGGTAAGCCACTCTAAAAGTAACTCAGGCAGACCCAAAGATATTCATTATTGCTAAAACAAGGATTCAATATGAGAAGCCGCATAGAACAAGCGCTGTCTGAAGCGCCAGATAAAGTCGCAAAGTTCCTTTCTCCTATTTTGTTAGCGGATGATTTTGATGCAACCCTCTCTTCTGAACAGTTTGCAGAGCTACTCGCTATTTCTGATCTACAAGATGATGAGCTGAGAGTGGCACTGCTTCCCTTCGCCGCGGCTTATTCTTATGCTCCGATTTCAAATTTTTATGTAGGTGCAATTGTTCGTGGCCTGTCAGGAAGACTTTACTTCGGTGCAAACGTTGAAATTTTAGGCGCACAACTTGGTCAGACCGTACACGCAGAGCAATCAGCGATTAGTCATGCGTGGATGAAAGGCGAACAAGGTATCTTGGACATTACAATCAACTTCAGTCCTTGTGGCCACTGTCGACAATTTATGAATGAATTGACGACAGCTGGTGAGTTGGCGATCCAACTTCCTCAACGTGATGAAAAAACCCTTCAAGAGTATTTGCCTGAATCATTTGGGCCTAGTGATCTCGGTATCGAATCAGGTTTAATGGCAGCCGTTGACCATGGAAAGCGATGTGACGAGTCTGATGAAGTCGTCCTCAAAGCATTAAGTGCGTTGAATAGAAGCTATGCGCCTTACACTCACAATTTAAGTGGTGTTAGCATCAAGCTAAAAAGTGGAAAAGTGTATCAAGGTGCCTATGCAGAAAATGCAGCCTTCAACCCAAGCCTACCTCCGCTACAAGTAGCATTGATCCAATTACTTCTTGATGGTGAGTCATTCGATAATATTGCCACAGCAGCACTTGTTGAGATGTCTGAAGGCACAATCAGCCACCTTGCCGATACTCAGTCAACGCTGGAAGCAATCAACCCCGATATCCCTGTATCTTATTTGGCTATCTAATAAGGTGATATTCGCAAAAGGCGCTGAGTTAGCGCCTTTATTATTTTCTCACACATCAAAAAATGGGGCGGGATCTACTTCAAGATTACTTGGCGCAATCGCCTTCGCAATTTTATATTGACTGTTCTTGATATCGACGAAACTGACATCAATAAAACGCTTATATTTTCTTGAGTAAAAGCACTTCACTTCTGGCTTTAGAGGTTCATCCGCATTCGATGTCCAAACAATGCCAACCCTACCGTCATTCAGTTCGACTAACGCCCCGACTGGATAGACGCCGATACAGTTAATAAACTTATAAACCAAGTCACGATCAAGATGAAATGGCGTTAAACTCAATATGATCTTAAACGCTTCGGCCGAGCTCATTCCTTTCTTGTAACAGCGATCTGCGGTCAAGGCATCATAGATATCCACAATGCAGCTCATTCTCCCATGTAATGGTATTTCATCACCCTTGAGCCCCTTCGGGTAGCCATTGCCGTCTAATTTTTCATGATGCATCAGACAAACATCACGACTGATGCTACCTAACCCCTCGACAGTAAAAATAATCTCTTCAGCATAGACTTGATGCAATTTCATATGCTCAAACTCTTCAGGGGTGAGCTTACCAGGCTTGTGCAGAACTTTATCGTCCACCTTAATTTTGCCGACATCATGAATAATACCGCCGATAGCTAGTTGCTTTAGTGTCTCTTTCGGCAAGTCAAGGTGTTTGCCAAAAGTCACCAATAAAGTAGCGACATTGACTGAATGCTCAAGCAAATACTCGTCTTTACTTCTTAGTGCAGAGACGCAGTGCAATGCATCGGAATCAATCAATACCGCTTCTATAAGATCATTGGCCCAACCATCTAACTCATCAACATGAATCGACTTATCATCAAACGTCTGATTAAGAATTTTTTGCGCAAGACCTTTGGCTTCACGAATGATTTTTGACGCTTTCTTTTGCTTAGAAAAACGGCTTATGGGCTTGCGTTTAATCGGTGTTGGTGGCGACTCTTCGTTCACCTTGGGCTTGGCTTCAACCACAGGTTTAAACACACTCCCTTTAGCAGACAGACTTTTATCTACCCAAGCGAATTTGATCCCATTCTGAACGAGTTGCTGGATGGCTTTCTTAGAAGAAACTCTACCCGCATTTGCCAAATTGACGCGCTTGCTATCTTCGATTGCCGTAACAAACATCCCAACCATTAATGTATCAATCGGAACCTTTATGGAGTTGTTTGGATCGTACTTCATCTATTGACTATGACAACTATTGTGATTTCTGTAGTTTTATAAATTATAATCACAAACTTATCACTTTACTTAAGCATTCACTCTACTGATATGTCACATAATTAAGATTTTTAACGATGCACATTCAATTCACTCTCTTCCGTTCAATACACAAGTCATAACAACCTCATTCGGCAGCATAGAGCAAGTAAAATCATCCACTGAACGTATATAATACGTGGTTCTACAGTATCCAGATGTAATTCTCATAGAAAAGGCAAACGTTTGCCTTTTCTGTTTATATCAGTATGATTCGTATCAATTTCAATCTCCATTAATTGTGAAAGGTTATTTATGTTTGGTACTGCTACCCGCAATAGCGCGACACGTGTGTTGCTGCTAGGTTCCGGGGAACTTGGAAAAGAAGTTGCGATTGAATGTCAACGTTTAGGCTTAGAAGTCATTGCATGTGACCGATATGAAAATGCTCCTGCCATGCAGGTGGCGCACCGAAGCTACACATTAGATATGCTTGATGGCGAAGCGTTAGAAAAAATTATCACCAAAGAACAACCGGATTACGTTGTACCTGAAATTGAAGCCATTGCCACAGAGAAACTCGTTGAGCTTGAAGCCAACGGATTAAATGTTGTACCAACAGCAAATGCAACTCGCCTCACAATGAACCGAGAAGGAATACGCCGACTGGCAGCAGAAGAGCTCAACCTCACCACTTCACCTTACCATTTTGCTAGTACCTATGAAGAATTCACCCAAGCCGTTGAGTCTGTTGGCACCCCATGTGTATGCAAACCAATTATGAGCTCTTCAGGCAAGGGTCAAAGTGTTATTAAATCAGCAGCGGATATAGAGGCCGCTTGGCAATATGCACAAGAAGGTGGCCGCACAGGTGCAGGACGCGTTATTGTCGAAGGCTTTATTGATTTTGATTATGAGATCACTCTATTAACGGTTAAAGCTATTGATGGTATCCACTTCTGCGCTCCGATTGGACATCGCCAAGAAGACGGTGACTATCGTGAGTCATGGCAACCTCAAGCGATGTCTGATGCTGCGCTATCTGCCGCTCAAGACGCCGCTAGCAAAGTTGTAAATGCGTTAGGAGGCCGAGGTATCTTCGGCGTAGAACTGTTCGTTAAAGGTGACACCGTCATTTTCAATGAGGTCTCCCCTCGCCCGCACGATACTGGCCTAGTCACTCTAATGTCTCAAGACAGTTCTGAATTCGCACTTCATGTCCGCGCATTCACTGGCCTACCTATTTCAGGTATCACCCAGTACGGGCCTACCGCATCAGCGGTAATTTTGGGACAAGGCCAATCCGATAACCTTCAGTTTAAAGGAATGGTAGACGCTCTAGCTGCCCCACAAACTCAACTTCGTTTATTTGGAAAACCTGATATAAATGGACGCAGACGCTTAGGAGTGAGCATCGCTCGTAGAGAGACCATTGAGCAAGCGATTGAAGGCGCTGTTGCCAGCGCAGATAAGGTAAAAATCGTTTATTAAAACAAAAGCCCCTGAGATTATTCAGGGGCTTTCATCATTAACTTTCAATCAAATACACTTCTTCTGCGAAGCTGGATAAACCTTTCTTCGCTATCTTAGGATGGTTTTCATCTGCGTCATCACGATACAGTTTCGTGATGCGGTATTCTGAGAATAAAGAGCGTACTTCTGTTTCGGTCACAGAGAATGGAGGACCCGCCATTTCAGCTTGCGGATAATCCAACGTAACTAACAGAATTCTTCCGCCCGGTTTCAGCAGAGATTTAATACGCTGGACGTAATCTGCACGCATTTCTTCTGGCAAAGCGACCAGAGCAGCACGGTCATACACAATCTCAACTGGCTGAACGGGCGCGGTAAAGATGTCGCCAGTGTAAACAGACAGCTCATCAAACTGATACAATTCGTGCTGACCATTTACAGGGATCACCGTAGGCGTATAAAAATGTTCAGCAAAAAATGAACGTACTGCAATTTTGCTTAGTTCCACTCCCTGAACATCTTCATGCTTGGTCGCTAACCAGACTAGATCTTCCGTTTTACCACACAGAGGGACAAACACTTTATCTTCTCTTCTCGGTTTGGTTTCGGACCAATACTGAACCAGCAGCGGGTTTACATCTTCTAAGTGAAAACCGATTTGGTTTGATGCCCATTTACTGTGCCAAAATTCTGGATCTTTCATTTTTATTCCCTACCTGACGTGACTGCCTCATAGCCTATACGAAAGCGTTTCTCAGTGGTATCCCTCAAGCTTTATAAACCGTTCAGATTGGGTTCAGATAAAGCGTTTATACTGATTTACAAATTGAGAATGAACCATAAGGAAATCGGGCACTCAAACAAATTGGGAGTTAGCTCATACAATTACATTACAAGGATATTCCTACATTGTAATTATCGGACTAGCCCTCATATATAAATTAGAGATTGGTATGCCTTGGTTGTTGAATCTTTTCTTACACCATTTACCCAAGACGCTACGAATCTAAGGAGCGTGAATGAGCCTATTTTTGCGAACTACGGCCCTGATGCTTTTAATGCTCAGCCGCGCGCCAGCTTTCGCCGCTATTCCAACAGCACCCGGTAGTGAGGAAAATCGTTCGACTAACCAGAACGAAGTTTGTTCCAAAGCATTCAAACACAACCTGAGTGGCCTGTATGGCATCCAATCCACACCAACAACTCCACTTCAACCCTACTCTGACTTCGACATTCTATACAGCAAAGCACACCAAGCTCAGGCTGAGTTAGAAATGATCTGTAAGAGCACTGCAATGCTAACTTCAACAAACGCCCACTTTGCAGGTGTGAAATCTGCAGAGCGAGCAAAGCAAAAGATCGCCTATGAACTTGATGGTGATGCTGAGCGTATTACTGACCTTGCCCGTGCGACGATTGTTGCCGATGACATCGAAGGCTTGATGTCAGCTTACGAAGTGTTGAATCGTGAAACCACTGTGGTAAAAGTAAAAAACCGCTTTAAGAAACCTGGTGCATCAGGCTATCGTGACCTAAATCTATTGGTCCAGCTTCCAAAGACCAACTTGATTGCTGAAGTCCAGCTACACCTTAAAGCCATTGCCGATGTAAAAAGTGGTCCAGAGCATGACTTGTACGAACGTATTCAGAAAATTGAACGTCAAGCGGCTTCAGAAGGCCGCCACATCAGTGAGTTTGAATTCGCTCAGATTAAGTCAATGCGAGCTCAGTCGAAAGCGCTTTACCAACAAGCATGGCAACCTTATATTACCACCCATCTAAGTGCTGCCTAGGCCTAACTAAATGCGACAGCCCCTTATTATTGAAGGGGCTTCTTTTCAAGGACGATGATGACCCCACAGCAACAAGCGTATCTAAACGAATACCTCACCACCCTCGCACCTCAACAGCGAGAAGCGATACCAGACACCATCGCTGAATATTTTTGCGCTGACGAGTTTAATGCCAACCAATGCGCCAAATTGATTAGCGAAGGTACAAAGCGAGCGTCCTGTAGCTTGAAACAAGGCTATGATATTGAACAAGAACCTCTTCCTCAGGTAGGTCGCATTACAGTGGTGCTTAACTGGCAGCAAGAGCCGGTTTGTATCATTCGCCTAACAGAAGTTTCTATCTGCCCTTTCGATCAAGTAACTGAAGAGTTTGCCCGCTCAGAAGGAGAAGGTGACCTGAGCTATGAATGGTGGCGTGACGCGCACATTAGATTCTTTACTCAGTACGCTGGTGAGATTGGCGCCAAATTCGATTTACAGTCCGAATTGGTACTAGAACGATTCGAAAAAGTGTATCCACTGTAAAGCTCACCCAGACCGACTGCTGAGGGTTAGCCAGACATCCCTCAGCACATATCCGATCATAAATTCGGCACATGATAAAATCATAAACTATCCTTTTATCAGTGACATAAGAATAAGAAATGAATCTATGATCCTTTGCAGGCAGTTTTTCCTCTCTCTCATTCCTCTGGTAATCGTTAACGCTGCGTGGGCACAAATCGACTACGGACCTGTGCAAAGCTATACGCAGTCCCCTTTCCATACCAATAGTTTGTCACCTCAGCTTCGTTCTGGGTTTTCGATGGATAGAAATGAAGTGGAAGTTTATGGTACCGGCACTATTTCAAGTATCTGGGCCGTCACGTCAGATTACGAATTAGACTATTATCAGAATCAAATTGCC
Source organism: Vibrio sp. Isolate25 (assembly GCF_022398025.1). Lineage (NCBI taxonomy): Bacteria > Pseudomonadati > Pseudomonadota > Gammaproteobacteria > Vibrionales > Vibrionaceae > Vibrio > Vibrio sp. Isolate25. Next base: position 45,707 of record NZ_JAKEUT010000004.1, on the reverse strand, counting down.
GTAGGTGGGAAATGGCAGTTCACTACCGATTGGCAATGGGAACTGAGCTATCGCTGGAATTACGCTGGTAACAATCACCTTGATCGATTAACCATCGCTTTTCACGACTGGTTCGGTATTGACCAAAATGGCCGTGAGAGTGTGGACAATGATCGCTTTGTAATTAATATGCCTGACTATGGAATAGAATTGGAAGACTTCCGTGGAGAAAGCCTAAGTCACGCAATCACCAGTTATATGCAATATCAATTTATCAATAAAGAACATTACGGGCTTTCAGTCGGTGCATCTCTTTACTATAACGACACTAAGCATGGCATTTTCAGTTCTTCAGAGTTCGAGCAAGGTATTCAACTAAACTACGGCTACCGCCGCGACAAACACTCCCTAGACACCCTACTTGCTATCACTTTTCGCAATACACCAACAGTATTCAAAGATATGCCCTATCGCTCTAGCACCTGGACGGTTGGAGCTAGCTATCGCTACCAGCTATTGGAAAGGCACCATCTTATTGGGCAAATCGCTTTTCATGAGGGTATATCAGATGGGGAGGATGAATTTTCCAAGCCGTCGACCGAATTCACCTTTGGCTATCGCTATCAGATGGAGAATTCAGCCATTGAATTGACTGCAGTGGAAAACATGTTTAACGCAGATAACAGCACCGATATCGCCTTTGGAATAGGATATCGGTACCGCTTTGGAGGTTCAGATAACCAAGCTTAAACTGAAAGCACTCGGCTAACCGCAGAGCTGATTTCAGCATCGCTGGCGTTAAGACTCAGAGAGAAAGAGACGTACTGGTCACCACGCATGCTAAGCGAACGGTCAACTTCAGCTAAACAATGCATAACACTGCCATCAAGGATGAATGACAATTCTATTTCTTTCTTGTTGATAAAGCCATTGTTGCGGAATTCTATCTCCTGATAGCAACCAGATTTAGATGAGAAGTTGCTGCCTCGCAAATACCCTTTTTCCACATCGGCCTTGACCATTGCAAAGCCAGCCTGCTCTATCGCCGAAATTACTTTAGAAGCCACCGGTAATGCTTTCACTTCAACAAAGTCACGATCTTTAGGATCGATCGCGAAATCAATATCTAATGTTGTTTCTACCCAAACATGACACTGATTCTTCATTGCATTCAGCGCCGTAATCGGTGTTTCATCATCTAACTTAAATTCGAAAGGAACCTGTTTATTTTCCTGCGGCTGAATAGTGAAAGGTTGTACTGCCTGAAGGCTACCAATGGTGAAACTCTGATAGCTAGCACCGTTATCATTCTCGACTTTGACCTCAGTACAAAGTTTAAGATTAATAGCGTCAATTTGCTGCTCAACATCGCCCCCTTGAATATGGACAATACCTTTCAGAGTTTCTCCCTGAAAAACAGACATACTCTCCAGAACCGTATCCACTTTTGCAGCTCCAATTCCCAGTGACGCCTTTAACTTACCAAACATAAGGTTTCCTTTTACTTTCTATGTCGTTATTGTTTCTGATTAACATGCGGCGTTATCGAGTCGCAAGACATTTATCTGAATAATGTGTAAACCATCGTTTAGACTGCTTAATCCGCAACCAGAGTTGCAATTTCATGACAAATGAACCACCATTTGTATAGTCAAATAAATAATTATTAAATCATCATGAGCCAATCGCCATTATATCTTCAAATAAAACAATATATTACTGACAAAATTGATTCTGGACATTGGCCTGTGGGCCATCGTATATCGACTGAACTGGAGCTAACAGAACAATTCAAGGTTAGCCGAATGACTGTCAATAAGGCGATTCGTGATTTGGTCGCCGAAGGAAAGCTTCAAAGACGACCTAGAGTAGGCACTTTTGTCTGCGCTCCCGATGATAAAGCGGAATCTCCATTACTGGATATCCAAAACATTGCTGAAGAAGTGAAATTACGGGGTAAAACATACTCTAGTAAGGTAATTAAACAAGCCTCGATGCTCGCCGATGAAACTGTAGCAATAAAGTTAGGGGTGATGTTGAACAGCCCGATTTTCTATAGTGAAATCATTCACTTTGAAGATAATTCTCCTATTCAATATGAACTTCGCTGGGTCAACAGTGCATACGCGCCTGACTATCTTGAACAAGACTTTACCCAAATCACCCCAAATCAATATCTGTCTGAGAACTGCCCACTGAGCGCTATCGAACATACCGTTGAAGCCATCGTTGCAGATGATGAGGTGCGTACCGCCTTGAGACTAGGGGCTAACGAACCTTGCCTGCTACTGAACAGAAGGACATGGAGCCAAGATAAGCTCGTGAGTTCTGCATTGCTTTATCACCCGGGCACTCGCTACAAATTAAGCTCCAAAATATTACTCGGTTAAAGCATTTCATACTTTTTACTGATCACATTTTTGCAACAAGCCACTTGATCAATTGTTATACCTGAACAATTATTTGTATATACATTTGAACTTTATGGACTCAATTACATGCTTGGAAGCGCTTCTTCATCCTTAAACAACGACAGCCAAGAGTTGCTGCTAACTAATGCACGACTGGTCTCTATGGTCGCTGGATCGCAAGGGTATTCCGTTTCTGAGCCAAGTAGCCTTCTTATTAAGGGTGGAAAGGTCGCGCAAATCGGTGGCTCCGAGCTTTCTTGCGCCAACTCTTATGATTGTAAAAACCAGTTGGTCACACCTGGATTTGTTGATTGCCACACTCACCTAGTATATGCAGGCAATCGCGCCAATGAGTTTGAAATGCGTCTTAATGGTGTCCCATACCCAGAGATTGCCAAGCAAGGTGGCGGGATTCTATCGACCGTTCGCGCAACGCGAGAAGCAAGTGAAGAAGCTTTAATTAACCTCGCCCTGCCACGATTGGACGGTTTGATTCGAACTGGTGTCACATCGGTAGAAGTAAAGTCGGGTTACGGTCTGACTGTACAAGACGAGATCAAAATGCTTCGTGCAGCAAAAGCACTAGAAGATCACCGTAAGATTCGAATCACCACAACGCTACTCGCCGCACATGCCCTTCCTCCAGAGTATGCCGGTAAAGCGGATGGCTACATTAAACTGGTATGCGAAGAGATTATTCCTCTTGTCGCTGAGGAGAAGCTAGCCACCAGCGTCGATGTATTCTGTGAATCGATTGGCTTCAACTTGGAACAAACCGAAAAAGTCTTCGCTGCTGCCAAACAATATGGTCTGCATGTAAAAGGTCATACTGAGCAACTGTCTAACTTAGGTGGCACAGCCCTAACCGCTCGCTATCAAGGACTGTCAGCAGATCATATTGAATATCTCGATGAAGAAGGCGTAAAAGCACTCGCCCAATCTGGAACGGTAGCCACGCTGCTACCTGGAGCGTTTTACTTCTTACGAGAAACCCAATTACCGCCTATTGAGCTACTTCGCCAACACAATATTCCAATGGCAATTGCAACAGATCTTAACCCAGGCACCTCGCCTTTCTCAGATTTGACTATGATGATGAATATGGGCTGTACACTTTTTGGCCTAACACCTGAGGAAACATTGCGTGGCGTGACTTGCAATGCAGCTCAAGCGCTAGGCTTCGGTAACAGCCGAGGGCAAATTCAGCCGGGCTATGATGCTGATCTTGCTATTTGGGACGTGAGCCACCCTGCCGATTTCAGTTATCAGCAGGGTTTGTCACGCTTATCTGCTCGCGTGGTAAACGGAGAACTGGAATATGTCTAACCTACCAACGACTAACCAGGATTTTCACTGGCAAGGACGCCATGACGCTGAAGATGGTGCGATGGGAAAACGCGTCCATCACGTTATCAAACAGCTGCAAGTACAGGATCTCGAACCTTATCGAAACGCTGTGAGCGTCTTGGGCTTCGCCTGCGATGCAGGTGTTGCGCGAAACAAAGGTCGCGTCGGCGCTAAAAAAGCACCTGATTTGATTAGACGAGCACTTGCCAACATGGCTTGGCATAAAGAAAGCGCACTTATCGATTTAGGTAATGTCGTCTGTGAAGATGACTTGCTGGAACAATACCAATCAGAATGTGCCGATGTCATCGCCGCAGCGCTTCGCTCTACTCCAGTTATCACACTAGGCGGCGGTCATGAAGTGGCTTGGGCTTCCTTTCAAGGACTTGCGCGCTACTTCGAGTACTTAAACCCAGTAACGCCGCCTAAGATTGGTATCATCAATTTTGATGCTCACTTTGATTTACGTGCGTTTGAAAGCAATAACGCTGACGTAAAACCCAGCTCTGGCACACCATTTAACCAAATTTATGATTACTGTCAGAAGCACGACTGGCCATTCCATTATGCCTGCCTAGGTGTCAGCAGAGCCAGTAACACACAGGCCTTGTTTGAGCGAGCCAAAGAGCTCAACGTGTGGTTCGTCGAGGACAAAGATCTCGCGCATTTAAACCACATCTATCATCTGACCCAGTTGCAGCATTTCATCGATAATTGCGATTACATCTATCTCACCATCGATCTTGATGTCTTCCCTGCTGCGACAGCTCCGGGCGTCAGTGCCCCTGCCGCCAGAGGCGTTAGTATGGATACGTTGGCACTCTTTTTAGATCGAATTTTACACTACAAACAGAAGTTGGTTATTGCCGACATCGCTGAGTACAACCCTACTTATGACGTTGACAGTCAGACGGCGCGGTTAGCTGCAAGGCTTTGTTGGGATATCGCTAACGCCTTTTCCGAAAAATAGAAAAACCAGAAAGGAAAGCGATTAGATTGCGTGAGAGCTTTGCTCTTGCGTCACCCGCTTTCAACCTGAAAACGTGAAATACAAGGAGTCTTACCATGACGGAACGCCAAGTAGAAGATATGCGTCTCGATACAACCCGCACTATTCGTGCCCCACATGGCACGGATCTGAGAGCAAAATCTTGGCTGACTGAAGCCCCGCTTCGCATGTTAATGAACAATCTGGATCCTGACGTCGCTGAGCATCCTCATTCGCTGGTTGTGTACGGTGGTATTGGCCGTGCAGCGAGAAACTGGGAATGTTTTGACAAGATTGTTGAAGTTTTAGAGCGTTTGGAAGACGACCAAACCTTGCTGGTTCAGTCTGGTAAACCTGTTGGTGTATTCCCGACACACAAAAATGCACCACGTGTTCTTATTGCAAACTCAAACCTAGTACCGCATTGGGCGAACTGGGAGCACTTTAATGAGCTGGATAAAGAAGGCTTGATGATGTACGGCCAGATGACCGCTGGTAGCTGGATATACATCGGTTCACAGGGCATTGTTCAAGGCACTTATGAGACGTTTGTTTCTGTTGCGAAGAAGCACTTTGATGGTAAAGCAAACGGACGTTGGATTCTAACCGGTGGCCTTGGCGGCATGGGCGGCGCTCAACCTCTGGCTGGCACCATGGCGGGCTTCTCTATGATCGCGGTTGAGTGTGACGAGTCTCGTATCGATTATCGTCTACGTACAGGCTACGTTGACAAAAAGGCCACCAGCTTAGATGAAGCACTGGCAATCATTTATGAATCTGAAGAGCCTGTGTCTGTCGGCCTACTAGCAAACGCGGCAGATGTATTCCCTGAGCTGGTTGAGCGCAACATCACGCCAGATGTCGTGACAGACCAAACGTCAGCACACGACCCACTCAACGGTTACCTTCCAATTGGTTGGTCGATGGAACACGCAGCCGACATGCGTAAGCAAGATGAAGCAGCTGTTGTCAAAGCAGCCAAAGAATCGATGGCGATTCAAGTTAAAGCGATGCTTGAGCTTCAAGAACGCGGTGCAGCGACTCTAGATTACGGTAATAACATTCGCCAGATGGCCCTAGAAGAAGGCGTAGAGAACGCGTTTGACTTCCCAGGTTTCGTTCCAGCTTATATTCGCCCACTCTTCTGTGAAGGTATTGGTCCATTCCGCTGGGCTGCACTATCCGGTGACCCAGAAGATATCTACAAAACCGATCAGAAAGTCAAAGAGTTAATTCCAGACAACCCACACTTGCACAACTGGCTAGACATGGCTCGCGAGCGTATTCAGTTCCAAGGCTTACCTGCTCGCATTTGTTGGGTTGGATTGAAAGATCGTGAGCGTCTAGGTCAAGCATTCAATGAAATGGTCAAAAATGGCGAACTTAAAGCGCCGGTTGTCATAGGCCGTGACCACCTAGATTCAGGTTCAGTAGCCAGCCCTAACCGTGAAACAGAAGGCATGATGGACGGTTCTGATGCCGTATCGGATTGGCCTCTGCTGAATGCTCTGCTAAATACAGCAGGCGGTGCTACTTGGGTTTCACTCCACCACGGTGGCGGTGTAGGAATGGGCTTCTCTCAGCATTCTGGTATGGTTATTTGTTGTGATGGCAGCGATGATGCGTCTGAGCGAATTGCTCGCGTTCTTCACAATGACCCAGGCACAGGCGTGATGCGTCATGCAGATGCTGGCTATGATATCGCCAAGCAATGCGCAGCAGACCAAGGGCTCGACCTACCTATGCTCAATGAAGAGCTGAAGAAGCTTAAGTAAGCAAACCTGAAGAAAGGAAAGACAAAGATGTTAAATTTAACGCTAAAGCCGGGAAATATTAGCTTAAAAGAACTCCGTCAGGTGAGCCGCTCTCCTGCAAGATTGACTCTGGATCCAGAAGCCATTCCTGCTATCGATGAAAGCACTAAAGTGGTTGAACAAGTGATCGCCGAAGACCGCACTGTCTACGGCATCAACACTGGCTTTGGTCTGCTTGCTAACACTCGTATTGCCCCAGAAGATCTCGAGACGCTGCAAAAGAGTATCGTGTTGTCGCACGCGGCCGGCATCGGCAAGTTCATGTCAGATGAAACGGTTCGCCTGATGATGGTACTTAAGATCAACAGCCTTGCTCGTGGATTCTCAGGTATTCGCCTTAAAGTCATACAGGCGCTGATTGACCTAGTGAACTCTCAGGTCTATCCATGTGTGCCACAAAAAGGCTCTGTGGGTGCTTCTGGTGACCTCGCACCACTAGCGCACATGAGTACCGTATTACTTGGTGAAGGTCAGGCACGCCACAACGGTAAGATCATCTCAGGTCTGGAAGCGATAAAAATCGCTGGCCTTGAACCAATTACACTTGCACCCAAAGAGGGCCTCGCGCTGCTTAACGGCACTCAAGCATCAACTGCCTTCGCACTTGAAGGCTTATTTGCGGCTGAAGATCTGTTTGCTTCAGCAACAACCTGTGGCGCAATGTCTGTAGAAGCGGCACTAGGAAGCCGCCGTCCATTCGACCCTCGTATTCACCGCGTGCGTGGTCATCGAGGTCAGATGGACGCTGCACTAGCGTACCGCCACGTTTTGGACGCCAATAGTGAAATCGGTGACTCACACACAGGTTGTGAGAAAGTTCAGGATCCATACTCGCTGCGCTGTCAGCCTCAAGTTATGGGCGCGTGTTTACAACAAATCCGTAACGCCGCAGACATTCTGGAGGTGGAAGCCAACTCTGTCTCTGATAACCCTCTGGTTTTTGCTGAAGACGGTGACATCATCTCCGGTGGTAACTTCCATGCTGAGCCTGTCGCCATGGCAGCAGATAACCTAGCTTTAGCCATTGCTGAGATTGGCAGCCTCTCTGAGCGTCGTATGGCACTGTTGATCGACAGCGCGCTGAGTAAGCTACCACCTTTCTTAGTCGACAACGGCGGTGTTAACTCAGGCTTTATGATTGCTCAGGTCACCTCCGCCGCATTAGCAAGTGAAAACAAAACGCTAGCTCACCCTGCGTCTGTTGATAGCTTGCCAACATCGGCAAACCAAGAAGATCATGTCTCGATGGCAACCTTTGCTGGGCGCCGTCTGCGTGAGATGGCAGAGAATACTCGCGGCATTTTAGCGGTTGAGTATCTTGCGGCCGCTCAGGGGATAGACTTCCGTGCTCCAAACAAGTCGTCTGCGAAAGTCGAAGAAGCAAAACAGATCTTGCGTGAAAAAGTACCGTTCTACGATAAAGACCGTTACTTTGCGCCAGACATTGAGCAAGCAAACAGTTTACTCAAGCTTGCCGTGCACAATCATCTGATGCCAGATTCGATTTTACCTAGTCTCTGATCACTGTTTGCAGGGCTCCTATTCGGAGCCCTTTCTTGAATTTATCATCATTATTCAGTTACAACTCGACTGGATGGACCATTCAAAAAGAATCGTCATATATAATCCATTTCAGTTTTGGCTATTTACCGTAAATTATGTTTTTAAAACCATATTTTTCTAACAACGACAAGCAGTTCCAGTTCACTCGTCAGCAAGCAAGCCATTTTGCAAAGATGGTCGCGGGTGATTTCAACCCTATTCACGATGAAGATAATAAACGCTTCTGCGTTCCAGGCGACCTGCTTTTCGCTGTCTTGCTACAGAAAGAAGGCGTCAGCCAGAAAATGCGTTTTGATTTCTCAGGTATGGTCAGTGACGGTGTTGCTCTGCACATTGAAAACAAGTGTGACAAAGAAGCCGCTGTTGTTGACGAAAACGGTAAAGAATACCTACACATGAACCGCGAAGGCGAAGTGAATCGTGATGCCGCATTTATTGAGCATGTCGTAACAAATTACGTTCAGTTCTCAGGCATGAACTTTCCACACATCATGGTTCCATTAATGGAAGAACAGCAGATGATGATCAACTGCCAGCGCCCATTAGTCATTTACGAGAGCATGGAAGTGGAGTTCACTCGTTTAAATCTCTCACATCCAGAAGTCGAGTTTGCAGGCGCAACGTTTGATGTTAAAGGCAAACGTGGTGTCGTCACCTTAAATTTCGACTTTAAAGAAGGCGACGAGGTTGTCGGTAAAGGCGTTAAGCGCATGGTTGCGAGTGGTTTGAAACCATACAACCAAGAAGACATCGACTGCTTGGTCGCTCGCTTTAACGAGCGCAAAGAGGCATTCTTAGCGCAGTTCAACAAAGCCGCATAACCTTAGATTTCTCAAAAGAACCCCGCTCACTTGAGCGGGGTTCTTTTATATCCAGCGTCTGACACGTTGCTTGTAGTCTAAATAAGCGGCTCCAAAAAGCTCTTCAAGGGCGCGCTCTTCAGGACGAATTTGAAATCGATTCATATATAGAACAAATCCGAAAGCGAACACAATACACAACAAGTTTTGTTGCCAATAAGCGAAACCAAACAGCAACAAAAATAGCCCCAAATACATCGGGTTTCTTGAGTAAGCAAAGACACCACTATCCACGATCTTTGAAGCTTCTTTGACTTTGACTGGATTGACAGTCGTGTTCGCTTTGCGAAACTCATAGACGCCAGATAGCCCAACAAACCCTGAAATAACGAAGCACGCCAATAAAACTATCCAAGGTAGTGGCAAACCAATTGAAAAAGTGTGGAACTCATGGCCAGTATGATTCATCAACACTCCAATAAGGATAAACAGCGCGACAGGTGGGATTTTTCTTTCTAACTTTTCCATAATCTTCAAGAGCTTTGCAGGTGTTCATAAAAAATAGCCCAGCTTTCAACGCTGGGCTAGGTCTAATCACACAATTTGCAGTAGTGCCTGTAAAGGATGCTTCACTTTGACTCCCTCAAAGCGCTTCACCTGACTTCGGCAGGAGTAGCCTGTTATCAGGCAACGATCTTTTGGCAATTGTTCTAGTTGAGGCTTCCAGCTCAGCCCGTAAATGTTTTTCGACATCTGCAATTTATCAACTTCATGGCCGAACGTTCCTGCCATACCACAGCAGCCAACAGGTACCGTATTCAAGCGAGAACCGAAGTGCGAGAATATTGCTCCCCACTCTTTCTCTGCGTTTGGCATTTTGGTTTTCTCTGTACAGTGAGCCAGAAGATACCAAGGTTCTTCTTCACTCGTACCAGAGGCCTCGAACTCACCCAACCTAGGTTGCAGCCATTCATGAACCGTCAACACTTCGAAATCACCACGCTTATCGCCAAGTACTTCGTTGTACTCATCGCGATAACAGAGCACCAACGCCGGGTCGACACCAACCATAGACACTTCTAGATCGGCCACTTGTTGTAAGAACATCGCTGTGCTCTTAGCACTTTTGGCAAAACGCTGTAAGAAACCTTTTACGTGCTGAGCCTTACCATTAGGTTTGAAAGGCAGCAAAACTGGCGTTTTACCAAGTTTAGTCAGCAACTTAGCAAAGTCTTCCACCACTTCAGCATCGTAGTAGCTAGTAAATGGGTCCTGTACGATCACCACATGGTTCGCTTTATCTTCTTTAGACAAAGCCGCCAAGTATTGCAGATCAAAAGGTTGATGGTGCTGCAATCTCGACTTGAGTGTTGGCACTGACATAAATGGCGCATCAGTATACCCCACCGCAGAAGCCGTAAGGCTTTGGACCCATTTTTGGTTGAGGACACCATTTACTAACTTTGGTGCTTTCGCCATGACAGGTAAAACTGATTCTATATTCGCAACCAAATAGTCCTTTGCAGGACGCTGATAGCGCGAGTAATAAATATTGAGGAACCTTGAACGGAAGCTTGGTACATCGACTTTAATCGGGCATTGGCTGGCACAAGCTTTACAGGCTAGACAGCCATTCATCGCTTCGTAGACTTCATGGGAAAAGTCATACTCATGACGCTTGTTTAAAGAATTACGCACTCTGTCCAGCATCGACTTGATGGATGACGTTTCTTCTAAAGCCTGCTTCTCCAAATCGAGAATATCCACACCCTGCTCTGTAAGCTGACGCAGCCACTCACGAACCAAGCCAGCACGACCTTTAGGAGAGTGGCGACGATCTGCCGTCACTTTCATCGAAGGACACATTGGCGAAGATGTATCGTAGTTAAAACAAAGACCGTTACCGTTACATTCCATCGCCTGCTTAAAGCTGTCTCGCACTTCAACGTCGATCTGGCGATCAAAGTAGCCGCGCTTTGTATCTGTGACTTTGACTAGTTCTTCTTGGCTCTCTAGTGGTGTGCAGATCTTACCTGGGTTCATCTTGTTGTGAGGATCAAACGCCGCTTTAACTCTTCTCAACTCAGTAAACAGCTCGTCACCAAAGAACTCAGGGCCATATTCTGAGCGGTAGCCTTTGCCGTGTTCTCCCCACATCAAACCACCATATTTGGCGACGAGCTTAACGACTTCGTCAGACACTTCATGCATCAAGGCTTCTTGCTTAGGATCGCACAAATCTAACGCAGGTCGAACATGAAGAACGCCTGCATCAACGTGACCAAACATACCGTAGCTGAGAGATTTGGAATCCAGTAGCTCTCGGAATTCAACAATAAAGTCAGCAAGGTTTTCAGGCGGGACACAAGTGTCTTCTGCAAATGCGACAGGCTTAGCTCTTCCTTTCGCAGCGCCAAGCAAACCAACCGCTTTTTTACGCATGTTGTAGATACGACCAATACTGGCCACATCACTGCACACCTGATAGCCGATAATGCCCGCTTGCTCGGCTTCCATCATTTGATCCAAACGTTTGGTCAGCGCCTCGACCTGCTGCTCGACTTCCTCAACATCTTGGCCTGCATACTCCACCATATTGATGCCTTGCATATCTTTGCCGGGCACATCAGTCAGCAAATCACTGACGGTATGCCAGACAATGTCTTGCTTAGCTAAATTGAGTACTTTTGAGTCGATGGTTTCTACTGAAAGCGCGTTAGCTTCAACCATAAATGGGGCGTTACGCAGTGCGGAATCAAAGCTGTTGTATTTCACGTTCACTAACGTGCGAGCGTTAGGGATTGGAGTGAGGTTAAGCTTAGCCTCTGTAATAAATGCCAAAGAGCCTTCCGCGCCACATAATACTCGAGTTAAATCGAAGCTCTGTGTCTCTTCATCAATTGCATTCTTTAAGTCATAACCCGTTAGAAAGCGATTGAGAGGGGGAAATTTCGCGTTGATTTGCTCACGCTTGCTACGGCAAACTTGCTCTGTAACCTGCAATGCTTGGTATGCGTACTCTCCCTCCTGAGGGCGACCTTGTGACATATCCGACTCAAGCACTGAACCATCAGCAAAAACGGCTTGTAAAGACAATACGTGATCAGACGTTTTTCCGTATTTCAGAGAGCCTTGTCCGGAAGCATCAGTATTGATCATACCGCCTAGAGTCGCACGGTTACTGGTCGAAAGATCAGGCGAGAAGAAATAGCCATAAGGCCTGATAACATCGTTTAACTGATCCTTCACCACACCAGTCTGAACGCGTACCCAACCTTCCTTCTCATTGATTTCCAGCACCTTGTTCATATGGCGTGATAAATCCACCACGATACCCTTGGTCAACGACTGACCATTGGTGCCTGTGCCTCCACCACGTGGTGAAAACGTAATACGCTCATATTGAGATTGGGTACTGAGTCTGCCAATGAGAACAACATCTTGAGTAGACTTAGGGTGAACGACTGATTGAGGGAGTTGTTGATAAACACTATTGTCCGTCGCGACAGCCAAGCGGCTAGAGTATTGGCTTTCGATATCTCCGGTAAAACCCGATTGTCTGAGATCTTCCAAAAAACTGAGTACGACGGGATCCACATCAGATTGAGAGTGTAATCTTGGTAACATTTGCTTCCTGCCCCTACTGCGCTGATCCTATCAGCATTGGGTTCAATATAATGAGTAATATTTTTTTGATTTTCGTCACTTTACAACATTTGAAAGGGTGAATAAAACAGAAATGCAATGTCAGAATGGCACTAATTGCAATTCTTATCCACACTTAGTAATTATACCTAAAATTAGTAAGTGTCTTTCATGAGCGAATCATCAATGAAAAAAAATAAAGTCATTACCACAGAAGATATCCTTTTAAAGCTTTGCCAGTCCGTATCGAGTGTGCTGACTTCAGCAACCAGTTCTGATATCAGCTATTCCGCTATGGTACAAAAAATCACCAAAACGAGTCTCAAACCTGACTTCGGTTGTTTTGTACTGTTTGATGGTGGTTTCTCTGGGCTGGTTGTCATCAACTTTACTTCAAAAGCCGCTTTGGAGATTTATACCAATTACATGCGCAACATGGGTATGCCTGAGGAAGAATTGGCCGTCCTACATACTTCAGATGAGGTAGGTGATGTGCTTGGAGAGCTGATGAACCAGTTGGTCGGTGACTTCACCAACCAAGTGAGGAAAGCCCTGCAAACACATATTACGCAGAACCAACCTAAGATGCTGACGCTGAATAAGCAAGTCATCCTTTCCGTTGACACGAACTTAGACCGCCCTCAGGCTCGCCGTGTGACCTTCTCAACCGAAAACGGCAACATTTTCTATCTTGAGCTTGCTATGGACAAAACGGAGTTCATTCAACTAGAAGAGTTTGAAACTCACGAAGATGAAACACCAGATTCGATTCTTGAACAAGCACAACAAAAGCTGAAATCTAAGAAAGAATCGCCAAAAGAACAGGCCGATAACGGCAACGATTTGTTAGATGAGCTAGGTATCTAATCTTTCTCAACTAAATCTGACTAAGCCGCTGTAATTTCAGCGGCTTTTTATTTTTGAATATATAGTTTCAAAACAAAATTTATCCTCTGGCAAGCCAAGAGTTTCGTTTTGATGTCAGAAGCGTTAAAATGGTCGACTTTGTAAAAATCAGTGAGATTTTCTGTTGTCGATGGATAAACAAAAAGCCCTCAAAAAAATTGCTAAGTGTTTAGAACTTGGTAACTCAGCCAATGTTAATGAAGCGGCGAACGCGATAAAAATGGCGCATCGCCTCATGCTCAAATATGGCTTAGATAAAGATGACATTGAATTCATCAAAATGGGCAAAACTAAATCGACAAACTTACTGCCTTCTAACATTAGCTCTACCCTACTCCGTATTATTCGCGGGATTAATACCAAATTTGGTGTAGAAGCCGTCTTAACCAACCACAAAGGCCTCAAGCGTGCTGAATTCATTGGTGAGGCTGATCGCGCCATCTTTGCAGCTTTTGCATTCGATATCATCTATCGTGAGATGAATGAGCAAACAGGTAAGTTTCGCAACAGCTTTGCGGGTACAGGCACGTCTACTGGTGAGGTTTCTCGTCGGGTCAATTCCTTCGTTTCGGGTTGGGTTGAAGGGGCGCTTGAGAAACTGCCGATCATCAGCCCTGATGATGACTCAAATAAAAAAATCGACGACTATATCGATAAAGAATTCAAAAACATTGATCGCGAAACGTTCAAAAAGCAACTTCGCGAAGCAATGAAAAACCTCACAGAAGACTATGAAGTCGGCCTAAAGAAAGGTCGTTCAGTCTCAGTCAGTCGTCCAATTGATGGGGCCCAAGCCCCTAAAATGCTACGATAAACTCTCCCCTCTCTTAAATTAACTAGGCTGAATTCTCACCAGTTACGTTCAGCCAACGTTAACATTCAGTCAATTGATGTATAATTAATTGACATAACAAACACTAGAGGGTTAATTCTACTCCCCGTATAAGTCCACAGGTCAGTTTTGACTTATGCTGACAATGAAAGTGAAAGAATACATGGAGATGTTTTCGTGAAAAAAATGACTTTAGCACTTGCGGTAGCGATCGCACTCACTGGCTGTCAAGCAACACAGCGCCAGAATGCGACCACCGGTGAATCCGAGACAAATTCAGCTACCAAAGGGGCACTGCTCGGCGCTTTGACAGGCGCTGCAGTCGGGTTAGCGACAGGTGATGATGCAACAGAGCGCCGACAACATGCACTAATAGGTGCTGCCGGAGGAGCCGCCGTCGGCGGTGGTGTAGGTTACTATTTTGATCAACAAGAAGCGGCTCTTAGAAAAGAGTTGCTCAATTCAGGGGTTCAGGTTGAGCGTGTTGGTGAAAATCAGTTATTGCTTCGTATGGAAAATGGTATCGGATTCCAAACCAACTCGTACAACCTAGACCCTAGCATCCACAATACCCTACGCGGCGTGGCTAAGATCCTGGTTGAGTATCCAGATACCAGCTTAGTCATTGAAGGACATACCGACAGCACAGGTAGCGATACGACTAATCAGGTATTATCTGAACGCAGAGCTGAGTCTGTTCGCTCTTATCTATTATCACAAGGTGTTGCGGCTGGCCGCGCGATTGCACGAGGCAACGGCGAACGTTTCCCGCTATGCTCGAACAGCACTTCAGACGGTCGAGCTTGCAATCGAAGAGTAGAAATTAAGATTCTGCCTCTTAAATAAGGCTCGGGATTCTATCGATGAAAATGGCTTCTCTAGAAGCCATTTTTTTATTTGTTAGATAAATACATTACACTATAGATCAGGTAGTCATTTTTAATGGTTTGGGGAATATCTTGAAATTTATCAGCCTTTTATTGTTAATGCTCTCCCCAATCACCTTGGCCGAGTCTATCGAAGTTTTAACGAATAAAGCTCAAAGCAATGACGTAGAAGCACAGATACAACTAGCCAACCAATACCTTAACGGTGAAGATGTTCAACCCTCACAAGAAGACGCACTCTACTGGCTCGAACAAGCAGCCAACAACGGCAGCACTGAAGCTGCAGTACAACTCGCCTCTCTTTATCTTCAAAATGAGACTAAAGATACCCAAGAAGCCATATATTGGCTCACTAAACTCGCTGTATCCGGAAATACCCAAGCTCAATTCAATCTGGGCAAGGTTTACGAGAACATGCCTGACTCACCTGAAAATTTGGATCTAGCCGAAGTTTGGTACCGTACGGCCTCATCAGCCAATGAAGAGGCAGAACAAGCCTATGCCAGGGTACTGGAAAAGAAATTCAATGCCCAAAGAGCGAAACAAGTGTCATCGATCGGCCAGTTAGACGTCGCTTTTGATAATTCGACTATTGAGCTAAGCCCTGTCGCTAAAAGTAAGTCCCGTGCCAGTAACCGGAGTAATGACATCATTTATGCATTGATGATCATTTCAGGTGCATTATCAGTATTAGCATTCTGGCTGGGTCGCAAAGTACGTAAGTTAAAAGCATATTCAAAGCTCTCACATGATGATTTGTCTGGTGAGAAACGCAAACTAGAGTCTAAACTAAAAGACAAAGATAACCTGTTGAGACAACAAAAAAAACAGCTGGAAACCTTGTATCGCCAGTTTAAGAAGATGCAATCGTCTCAAGCACAACACATACCTAAACACAAGTCAGATACTCTCGTTACAGAACAAAAACTCTCGCTCGCGTGCGCTCTATTTGGCTTCAAAGTAGAGGCCATTCCTGCTGAAAAAGACATCAAAGTCAGATATAAGCAATTATGTAAAATTTACCACCCAGATTTGAAGGGCAGTGATGAGGAAATGAAACGCCTTAACAATGCATTAAAAGTCATCCTTGCTAATGTTAATAGATAGTTACAATTTAAAACTCGTTGAATTTAAAACAGACAGGCCCCTTAGTTTCACTCACTTACGCAATCGATCTCCCTCCCACTTCAAGTAACAAAAAGTTAACTTACCTTCATCATGTATGTCATACTCTTCGCCGAAAATAACACCTGGTAAAACAAGGTGAGGAGAAATCTATGTTTACTATCGAAGGTATTTGCGATTGGTGCAAAAAGCCTAGCCTAGTTACCAAACATGAGTATATTGACGGCCTTTGCCACCACTCCTGTATAGAGTGTAACGATCTAGCCAAATTAGACGTTCGCCAATTCAATATCGCAGAAACCCAGCAACGGGAGCGCCTTGCACAATCATAGTATCCGCTGTTGCCATGCTCTATGAGAAGAAATAGAACAGCCACCGTTTTCGCGGTGGCTTTGTTTTTGTGGTGAGGGTAATTATTTAGCTCGTCACTGCATCGGGTTGATGTTCCGGCGCTGCGGAAATAAAGGCTGGATGCTCCCTTAGTGACATTGTCACTTTATGAATAAGAGGATAACGGCTCAAATCCACACTGAATCGTTCTGCATTATAAACCTGTGGAACCAAACAAACATCGACTAGACTGATATCATCACCAACACAATAAGCACCATGTGTTTGCGCCAGTTTCTTTTCCAAACTATGAAAGCCCACATCGATCCAATGACGATACCATTGAGACTTTTGTTCCTCTACAACCGACAGCTCTTTACTTAGGTACTGCAGTACACGCAAGTTATTGATAGGATGGATATCTACAGCAATATCCTGCGCCAACGCTTTCACGATATAGCGTTTCTGCTTATCCAGTGGCGTCAGAAGATAACTAGGGTACTGCTCATCAAGGTAATCAATAATAGCTAGTGATTGATTCAACCTAACATCACCATCAATCAGCACTGGGACCAGTTCGCTGGCATTCAGGGCTTGAAATTGGGCGGAGTGTTGCTCTCCGCCATTGTTCACCAAGTGAATAGACTTCTGTATGTACGGCAACTGCTTGAGATTCAGAGCGATTCTAACTCTATAAGCTGCCGATGAACGCCAGTACCCATACAATGTCAAATCAGACATCAGTACTTCACCACTTTTTGATCTATCGAACCAAAGATGGAAGCGCCAGAGGCATCCTTCATTTCCATTTTGATTCGGTCACCGAACTTCATAAAGCCAGTCGAAGGTTTACCATCCCGAATCGTCTCGATCATACGAACTTCTGCAATACATGAATAACCTACTCCTCCCTCTTCAATAGAAGTACCATATTCTGTACCTTGCTTATTGGAGACGGTTCCTGAGCCTATGATAGCCCCTGCTGATAACGGACGAGTTTTTGCAGCATGAGCTATTAGGTCAGGGAATTCAAATGTCATATCAACCCCTGCATTGGGGCAACCGAATGCTTCGTCATTATAGAACGACAACAGAGGTAAAGTGACTTTCCCCCCATCCCATGCATCACCTAATTCATCTGGCGTTACAGCAACTGGAGAGAAGACAGAGGAAGGTTTTGACTGAAAGAAACCGAAACCTTTTGCCAACTCATTAGGGATCAGCCCACGCAATGAAACATCATTCACCAACATCAGTAAGCGGATCGACTTCGCTGCTTCTTCCGCAGTCGCCCCCATAGGGACATCATCAGTGATCACAGCCACCTCACCTTCAAAATCAATCCCCCACTCTTCACTGCCTACAGGAATATCATCTCTAGGACCGATAAACGCATCAGAACCTCCTTGATACATAAGTGGGTCAGTCCAGAAACTCGGTGGCATTTCGGCACCACGGGCCTTACGCACCAGCTCAACGTGATTGACATACGCACTGCCATCAGCCCACTGATAAGCACGCGGTAAAGGAGACTCGCACAGGCTCTGTTCGAAAGGCATTTCAGCAACCAGCGTGCCTTCATTCAAGGCTTGGTAAACTTCGGTAAGTTGAGGTTCTACTTTTGACCACTGATCGAGCGCAGACTGCAAAGTCGCAGCAATGTCTGCAACTGCCACACATTTCGTCAGGTCTTTGCTGACAACAACCAACTGACCATCTCGAGTATCGTTTTTCAGGGTAGCTAACTTCATCATTGTTCCCTTTTATTTTTCTGGATGTGCTTTCCAGCTATAAACATATTCTGGGTTCTCTACAGCATGCGCTTCATCGCTGAACTTTAACGCATGTCGGGTATCGATCATCACAGCAACTTCGTCGGTAAACTTTTTCTTATACTCCTGTCCCGCTTTGAATGCTTTAGGATGAGGGCCATGCGTAAATCCAGCAGGGTGGAATGTCACCATGCCCGCTTCGATGTTATCCCTGCTGAAAAAGTCACCGGCATGGTAGAAAAGCACTTCATCGTAGTCATCGTTGTTGTGATAGAAAGGCACTTTAAGTGCTCCAGGGTCACTTTCTATTGGCCTTGGTACAAAAGTACAAATAACAAACCCGGCACCGACAAATGTCGTATGCGCTGACGGCGGTAAATGATAGCGGTGAGACATTAATGGGCGAATATCACGCCAGTTAAGCTTCACAACAGAGAGATCTCCATGCCAACCAATCGCATCAAGCGGGTTAAACGGATAAGTGATCACACTCACTTGCTCGTGTCTTTTCACCTGCACTTGAGTTTGCTTCTCCGAATATTGCGCTTTGAAATGATCATCAATTGAAGGAATTTCCAACACGGCAGGATCAAACACCGCATGATTACCAACCATACCTTTTTCAGGCAATGAATAAGCGGCATCGGTATTCTCGACCATCAGAATGAACATTGGCTCAGAAGGCTCTAGGCGCCAGTTGGTCGAGCGTGGAATCATCACATAATCCCCTTCGCCAACTTCTAGATGACCGTAATCGCAATACAGATCAGCTTTGCCCTGATGGATAAACAGAAGCTCATCGCCATCAGCGTTGCGCACAAGAAAGTCCATCTTGTCATCCATACGCCAGATACGAATTTTACAGTCATTGTTATGCAGAAGATTCGGCACTGCCCATGGTGAAACCTGTGCCGCTTTCTCAACCAGATTAAAATTAAACGCGCGAGGCCTTAGCTCCCCTTCCCATTCCGTCCAGCCTGTTGGTGCGTGCTGGTGATGGAAATGAGCTGCAGGGCCGAAGAATCCACTTCGACCTGCTTCGCGCTCATAAATTGCCTCTTCCGGAAAATCAGCATGTGCCTGTTTGGAGCACACTCCCTCCCGGTGAGGGAATGTAATCCATTTATGCATCGCTCAGTACTCCTCGGCGGATCTGATCTTCTTCAATCGATTCAAACAACGCTTTGAAGTTACCTTCACCGAAACCTTCATTACCTTTACGCTGAATGATTTCAAAGAAAACTGGACCAATGACCGTTTGAGTAAAGATTTGCAGCAAA
Source organism: Vibrio sp. Isolate25 (assembly GCF_022398025.1). Classification (NCBI taxonomy): domain Bacteria; kingdom Pseudomonadati; phylum Pseudomonadota; class Gammaproteobacteria; order Vibrionales; family Vibrionaceae; genus Vibrio; species Vibrio sp. Isolate25. Next base: position 26,028 of record NZ_JAKEUT010000004.1, on the reverse strand, counting down.
ATACCATCTTTCATCGGCGCACCATCGATCAAGATCTGCAGATCTTTTAGTTTCTCAACATCTTCCGTGTGGCCTTTAACTCTCGAATCGATTTTTTCGTAGTAAGTGTCCGGTGTTGGCATAAAGTCCATACCACGGTCGCGCAGCGTTTGTACGGTTTGGTAAATATCATCCGTTGTCATCGCAATGTGCTGGATACCTTCGCCATTGTATTCTCGGATAAATTCTTCAATTTGTGATTTGTCGTCAGAAGACTCGTTAATTGGGATTCGGATCTTTCCACACGGAGCCGTCATCGCTCGGCTGACTAGACCAGTCAACTTACCTTCGATGTCGAAATAACGGATTTCACGGAAATTACCGATACGCTCATAGAAGCCGGCCCATGTGTCCATGTTACCTTGCTTAACGTTATGCGTCAGATGGTCAATTTCGTACATGCCAACATCCGCTTTCTTCAAACGCGCTTCAGCATCATCATAGAAATTAAAGTCGACATCATAGATACTCTGCTTACCATAACGATCGACAAAATAAAGCAAGCTTTCACCAATACCATAAACCGCTGGTATGCTAAGCTCCATTGGACCAATTTGCGTCTTGTATTCTTCTGCACCATTCTCTAATGCATGAGCCATGGCTTTGGCAGCATCTGCCACACGGAATGCCATACCACACACAGATGGACCATGTACCTTAGCAAACGCTTCCGCTTGGCTATGGGGCTGTGCATTGACAATAAAGCTGATGTCTCCCTGGCGGTATAGCCACGCTTCTTTTGAGCGATGTTTGGCAATTTCCGCGAACCCTAGAGAAACAAACAAATCCTTCAACTGCCCGATCCCTTCATCTGTCGCAGCGGTGTACTCGACAAATTCAAATCCATCAGTTCCAAGTGGGTTATATGCTTGAGTCATTGTTTTTCCCTCAGTGATTAGTTACGTCCTTTCCTAATTAACTTGAACCAACTTGACCACTAAGGGAATAAGCTCACTCTAAATCGATTTTAAAAGTCAAACGCATGATTTTGTAAACAAAGCGTAACAAGACAGGAAAATAAAAAAAATAGCATTAGAAACAAATAATTAGACAAAAACAAAAGTAACATTTTATTTACAAAAGAGCATATACCTGCAACTTTTCACTCACAATCTAGTGTTTGGTATAGAGCTCCTAAGGGGCAAAGCAAAACAATATTTGGCGATGACAAAGCCCTTCACTAAAAGATGTTTCATCAACGCCACTGCGGCACTATCACGTGACTTGATTACTTTGTTAACGCTCCGTGTTAAAGCTGTATGACTGGATTTTTTGAAGAGTTTTGCTCATAAACACGATAGCGATAGATCCGACCAAAACAGGCGTAATTAAAAACGACCACCCATAACCAGCCAGCATGATTAAGATAGGGTTCGCTCCAGCTGGTGGATGCGTCGTTTTAGAGACCAGCATGCATGTAATTCCCAGCCCAGTGGCGATAGCTAAGTTCATTGGATTTACATCCATATACTGAGAAAAAATCACCCCAATGATCGCAGTGATTAAGTGACCCATAATAACATTTTTCGGTTGGGCAAGCGGACTCTGCGGTAAACCAAAAACCAGAACGGCTGTAGCGCCAAATGGAGCAATTACCAACATCACATTTTCTATATTACTCTCCAGCACCAAAAGAAAGCCAATGGCAAGTGATGCTCCAACCCCCGATATCAACGCAGACAAATAATGATTCATATAAACCTCTCCATTGCAAAAGTAGACCATTCTGTCTACTTATCTAGGGTAGACAATTTGTTCTACCTGCGTCAATATAGAAAACACGATTTTTGAGGTACCGTTTATGAGCAAGAAGCGAGATTTATTGCTAAGCACAGCACTAGAATTGTTTTATCGACATGGCATTAACTCCATTGGAATAAACGAAGTCATCAACGTTTCTGGGGTAGCGAAAAAAACACTGTACAGCCACTTCAATAGTAAAGAGGACTTAATACTTAAGGCTTTAGAAAGAAGGCACCAAACTTTTATGTATTGGTTGGAGTCTAAACTCGAACACGCCACAACCAATTCTGAGTTGATTGAAGCATTGTTTTCTTCTTTAGAGAGTTGGTTTAATAGTAAGGAGCCTGAATTAGGCGACTTTAATGGATGCTTCTTTATTAATACCTCTGCGGAGTTTCGCGATACTGACAGTGAAATATCGAGCTATTGCCGCTTTCACAAAGAACAAGTCCGTCAATTTATTCAGTACAAACTTAGTGAAAACTCAGAGGAGTTACTAAACGCGATTTGTTTGCTAAAAGAAGGCGCTATTACAACCGCTTACATGTCGGGACGTAGTTCAGAACTCATTAAAAGTAGTGTGGATACTTTACATCGCCTGAGTGATCTGCTTCAGCAAGACTCGGGGTCACATTAGGTGTGATTCATAGACATCTTTTCAACTATACTGGGTATCTATTGGCAGAGAAATCAACCACCTATAACAAACATCCAATTACCACTTTCACCAAGAGGCTCATTCAAAAAGAAAAGACTACCAACTAAAAACCAAATCGCTATTAGCAAATCATTGATTGCTCCCAAGGCCTCATAACAACGTTGGATGACAGCATGTCGATTATCAATGTCTAGATCCAATTTCATAGTTTGACTTATTTCCACCTCATAAAACGCTCCATGACTGAATAAAATAAATATCAGGTTGCAAATGTCCATTGGCAACCTAACGCCTCGTTAAGTGGTGAACAACGCCCCCACTATGCTCTAGAAAACCGTCGAAAACACTGCACTTCAATCTGCAACTAAAAGTGCTTAGCGTTGTGAGTCCGTCTTGAACGCTTTGTTAGCTTTCTTTCGAAACAGTGGAAGTGATGCCAGAACAACTAAAACAAACCAATGGATGTTACCGCCGCTATAATCACTGCCGTAGCTAACATTCGCTACCTTTTCTTCTTTGATACGGATTTTGAACAAATCGAGTTCCGAACCAAGATTGTTCACCATATCTGTAACTGCCAAGTCAAAACCTTTTTCAGAGTTTTCGTAGAAGGTCTCCTCAATGCCGACGGCCGTGGACAAAGACCCAACATTACTCAAGCCAGGAGCTCTGAATAGCAACTTGCTGCTATTAATATCGAATACCGCAGTATCTACGAAAGTTTGAGTTGTATTTTGGTCTCCGGGGATTAAGTACATACCAACGATGGTCCAATAAAGTAGAGCAGCGTTGTTTTGACTACTACGCGCCACTTGGTCATACGAAACTAGCGCCATAACTTGTACATCATACAACCTAGAAATTTGCTTTAAATTATCAAAACCACCGCCACTTCTTAGGTAGGGGTCGGATATAATTTCTATTCTGTTTACGTAGTCGAGCCCTAAAAATTCATTTTTTACTTTTGACAAAATTTCATGCTTTCGCTTACTAGACAAATCCAACTTGCCGTATTTTGAGCTAGGTACAAAGGCGATACCAACGTTAACTGGTAAAACCAAATGAGGAATTGTCGGCTGGTGTTCTTGATAATCTTTAGTATTGGGGTAGAGGAAGTCAACTAAGCTACTAGAAGCCGTTTCTTCACTTTGACCAAGCCCGCTACACCCAAATATAAAGATCGATAAAGCAAAGATAAACGCTATTTTCTTCATATTATTACCCCTTTATTAATACTAAAAAACCTTAAAAGCTACGCTAAGTTAAGTGGTGACTAGACGTGCGCGATGCTTGAGCAAACGAGTCCAGAGCGCGTTTAGACATCCATTTGAACGCCTTGTTATAAGGGCTTATTCTGCCACCGATTTTTAACCAGCGCACAGTGGTTGGGAGAGTTTTGTGAAGCATAGAACACCGGATTCATCGCTGAGCCCTCGAGCCGAGTACGTACAGAAGTTAAGACACATTGATAGAACGGTGATAAATATTGACCGCTACGCCACAGTGAAACTATGCCAGCAATTGTGAACCGCTAAACTTGGCAAGGTGTCCAGTAGTAACCATCGATTTCAACACACAAACCAAGACCACAACAACGAGATTTGGCTAGCTAGATAGAAGGTCAGGTGGAAAAATTTAGAATTAGAGTACAAAAGCACAAAGCCTTATAACGCCGCATTAAGGTGTGAGCAACGCAATACCGATTCTGCCGCATACCACCTTAATCACTTAAACCACCGCACGGTGAAAATGCCACGCGTTGCTAATCCCTCTTTAACCCCTTGTTATGTGCATTTTTCGTTAGATGTCAGTTGACCGTATGAGAGTTCTAAACGTTCAATGAAAGACTCTTTTTGTCCGGAAGACCAGAAGCAAAGGTATTAACATACGACTTTTCAAAAACATCATATAAAAAACTATCTTCAGTTTTGGCTACATGAATAGGTGAACATGGCCTAAGAGCAATAAGAAAGTCGTCTAATTCATTGTCATCGATTAAATTGTATTAGTCTCCTGTTATATCTACAGCGATACCGTTAATCTCTATCCAATAATGCGTGATAAGCCTATTTTCAGGTCGAACACCTGTAATACTTTTGATTTCAAGTTCTGGATAGAGTTTGAGGAAATGATAGACAAGGATCATTGACGTCAGTTTGCAATTCATTGCAGGAAAATCAGCCGTTACTAAATCTGTCTGCTCTGGGTCACAAGACTGAATTAGCTACCTGAACTTAGCGGCCTCCCTTAGTATTTCATGCTTATTAATAGCCACAAACCCCCTCATGCACATAACGCCGAGTTAATAAGTGTTCGATTAAATGTAAACTTTTAGAAAGTCAATATAGCTTGTCATTAATATATTAAATTTAATCATCCATAAATGACTTAAATAACACTAAATCACACCCTATGCGTGACATTGATATCATTATTATATTTGGCATGCATCAAGATAAAAAATAGCGTTAACTTTGATTATTTAAATAAATATAATATTAAAACTAATCATAATAAATAATATGTTAATCATGAAAATAACGTCTGTTATTTTAGCCTGCATGGCTTTGAGTAGTACAGCCAGTTTTGCCGAAGAAAATCATACAATTCGTTGTGATGCTAACCGTCCCGGTAGTGTGGTGATTATCGATGAGCGTTTATACGTGGTGGTCGATAATGCGCTATTGCGCCAACAAGATTACTGGCAAAACTTTATCAACGGCAAGATAGAGCTGTGTACAAGTCATGTCACTGATATGAGCGATTTATTTGCTCAATCACCCTATTTTAATTACGACATCAGTCAATGGGACACGCGCCGCGTGACCAATATGGATCGTATGTTTAAAGGGGCAACGCGCTTTAAGCAAGATTTATCCAATTGGTCGGTGGAAAAGGTCACTCGCCATAAAGACTTCGCCCTGCAAAGTGGCCTACCTAATTATTACCTGCCGCTATTTTCGCACTAATTTCTCTTAATAATGTCGATTCAACCTAGGAAATAACCATGAAAAAGAATCTTCTGTCACTGCTTGTTGGGGCGGCGGCGCTCGTCAGCCAGCAGGCTTATGCCATCGATATTTCAGTCAAATGCCCAGATCAGCCCGTCAATTCCGTGATACTCGAAAACGGCAAGGTGTATGTGGTGGTCGATAACGATTTGATTAAAAACCAAATTATGCTCGATAACCTAGAGCAAGGCCATATTGGCTTTTGTACCACCCAAGTCACTAATATGTCTCATGTGTTCTATAAAAGAGCCACCTTTAATGCCGATATCAGCGATTGGGATACCTCTAATGTGACTAGTATGTTTTCGATGTTTGATAGTGCTGAAGCTTTTAATCAAGATATCGGGCACTGGGATACGTCTAGTGTGCTTTGGATGAGTTCGATGTTTAAAGAGGCGAAAGCCTTTAACCAAGATATCGGGCACTGGGATACCTCTAATGTGAGAACCATGAACCAAGTGTTTTTTGGTGCTAAAGCTTTTAATCAAGATATAGGTCAGTGGAATACCTCTAGTGTGATTGATATGGAATATATGTTTTATGGTGCGGAAGCTTTTAACCAAGATATCGGGCACTGGGACACCTCTAATGTGAGTAATATGAAATATATGTTTTGGGAGGCTAAAGCCTTTAACCAAGATATAGGAAACTGGGATACCTCTAATGTGACTCATATGAATAGCATGTTTAAAGAGGCTGAAGCTTTTAACCAAGATATAGGTCGCTGGGATACCTCTAATGTGACTAGTATGGTTGCTATGTTTGATGGTGCTGAAGCTTTTAACCAAGATATTGGGCACTGGGATACCTCTAATGTGACTTACATTGGTTATATGTTTCATAAGGCTAAAGCCTTTAATCAAGATATCGGTCAGTGGGATACCTCGAATGTGACTAATATGCAATATATGTTTTGGGAGGCTAAAGCCTTTAACCAAGATATAGGTCGCTGGGATACCTCTAATGTGACACGTATGGGGTCAATGTTTTTTGGTGCGAAAGCTTTTAGCCAAGATATTAGCAATTGGAATGTTAGCCAAGTAACTTGGTATCCCAATTTTGCTAAAGACAGCTTATTGACTGAGGAGCAGCTGCCTATATTTACCCATTAGCGGTTGCTCTATAGACTTACTGCTTATCTCTATGCAGTGGCCAACTAAAATTGGCCACTGCAAGATTCCAATACCACGACACATGGAGATTGTTGAGGCAAAAATGCCTAAATTGCTGAGGCGTCAGTTCTCTATTAGAAAGCAGCTTTGAGTTTCAATAAACACCTATTTATATCGCCTTAATGGCTAGGGCAACGCCTATGATCGTGGTTTTCTTCTTGTTAGCTGGTCGTTTCCACGACATCCAAAGCTACCAAATTGAAATTTGTTGCCTGAATAAACCACTCATGCCAATGCATCGATTCCTTAAAACCTTCAAAGTGGGATCTACTGCCATCAAACTTCGCGTTCATAATTTGATCAATCGGGCACTCTGGTGTTTCGTGGGCGACAGGTGCAATGTTATTTAACCAAGTGAGGCTTTTTTCATCAGACACGTTATATAGAGTCATCTCCCCCATTTTGAACAATTAGGTCGCTTCCATTTGTACGTGGGTGCTGTTTGCTGATGAAAATACCACTGAGAGCATGATAACCTTGGAGCCAACTCTGGAAACTTCTTTGATAGACACATTATCAAAGCTCATCTTCTCAAAGTTGGTATTAAACTCCGTATAGCCTTCTACCAGCTAACGCCCTTGCTAATCGGCTACCAACAACACCACAGAGCTCCCACAAACCACCGTAAACATCAACCTCAACCAGACACAAAACCACCAAGCGTTGGTTGTCCGTTTTGAGCTGATTGTTAGGTATGCTCATTACAAACGCTTTTGCTCGCTTAAGCTATAGGACTAAACCATGAAACACCAAAGCTAAATGCACCGCAACAACCACCCAAGCTGAATGACAACCACATCACTATTTTTACGGTGGTTTACTGAAGTAAAAAGACTAACCAAATTGAGATAACGAGCTTCCAATGAATAAACTTGGGCAGGAGCACTTAAAAATAGAAAACACTCAATCACTAACGTCAAAGCTGACCAGTTGAATGAAACCTTCACCTGAATAAGTTCGAGCCACATGGCCGCTAAGATTCGCGATAAACAAGTTTATTAAAGTGGCTGATTACAAAACTACAAACCGCAAAAACTTAAAGCAACCTAACGCCGCATTAAGGGTGTGAGCAACGCTACCACATACTTAAACCCTTGTGACATAAACACTAATGCCAAAATAAGAGCCAAAACTGCCAAGCGTTGACTGTCCCTTTGAACGCTTTGTTATACCTTCAGTCGTTCGATCATCTGTTTGTATTCAACCTAAAGCAAAGTAAGCTCCCTTGTCACTTCACTTGCGTAGTGAATTCCAATATGTCTCTATAAAACTGAAGAGAGGGTTCCATGTGCTTATTTTATTTTAAATTAGACATTTGTGTTAATTACATTTGGATACAATAGATGCGTGACGACACCTTCATAAACTCAATGATTTATATGACTAATTTTGTTTGGTTAGGAATGCAGTACTATACCTTTAGTGCGTCAGTTCGCTAACTAGAGGAAAAACACAATGGCTGTATATAATATTCTGACTGTTTTCAAGGCAGACGGATTCGAAAACGCTCCACATAGTTCTTTTAACGATCCAACAGGTGGTGGTCGACACTGGAGAGATGAGGTTTTCATGATCACAAATGCAGGTTCTGGCCTGACCGGTGGAAATGCGACCTCAAATTTGCATATCACTGTAAAACCAGGAGATGTTATCAATTGGTTGGATACACCTATATCTCAAGGACTAAGAAACAAAGGCTCAAGTCCAGATATCGATATTGTAGTCTACGGAATGTATATTCCTCATCAAGCATCATGGGACAGAGGCCTAACCGAATTAAAAGGTAAAACCCAAAATTCAAGTCACGTATATATAACCTCAAATTTTGACACCAATGAAGAACCAGATTTTCAGGCTGTAACCTTCCCTAATAATATATGTACAACAACTGTGAAAAACGTTTCGGAACGAGTGGATGTTACTTATTATCTGAAAGTAGCGAAACTTGATTTAAGTGACAGTGATAACATTAAGGTGTTAGGGTGGTATCAAATTGATCCCAAAATTACTATCCTTCCAAACTAATTTAACGGTGGAAGTATAGTACAAAACCTAAAGTTCTCCAAAGAGCTTTAGGTTATTTATTAATAACTAATTAACGCAATACCAAAAGAGAAAAGTAGCAGGTTTATAGTTCAAAAAAATTAGATATTCTGACTTCCAAATAAACATAACGCCGCATTAAGGTGTGAGCAGCGCTACCACGAAACCTAACCATACCACCGTAAACACAAAACCCAACGATGGAATGAAAAATGCCAAGCGTTGGGAATCACTCTTAAATGCTTTGTTATGTTATACTAACGAACACCTCTTAACGCCCTAAAGACATTTCCAACTAAAGTTGGAGTTTCCTTGAACTTATACTCAATCCATTGCATCTTGTGCTTCCTACATGCATACGCTATGTCTTTAGGTCTAGGGTCATATGGTTTTTTATCTATGAATTTCCAAATGTCGGATTTAATCTCCTCTTCTAGTTTCGCAACGAACCCTGAACAATAAGACCCCTCTAGCTCTTTAGTTAAACAATTATCCGGCTTAGATTTTGACAACGCACGCCCTACTTTTCGAACTATTGGTAATCCCCAGATCGCAAGTGGTACCATAAACGCGAGATATGGAAGCGCACCTCCATAAACTACTTGAGCTACAATGGCCCCTGATATAACCACAATACTTACAACATTGACGATAGCAGGTACACCTGCCGCACCTGCAATTCCTATATGGTAACGGCTTTTCTTCGGGTGTTTTTTTAAGTCAAGATACTTCCTTTCAAGTATATCTATCTCATCCTGATTTAAGGGGGGTCTACGCTTAAAGACGACGGCAGAATTGGCGTCTTTCAAAGCTATTGAAATGGGCACTTTTCTTAAGTCTTGATTGGTTTTATCTGGAGTGGACTCTAAAACCTCGCTATGAGATATCGCGAGGGCAACATGGGTGATAGTTGAAACTGTCCCTATTTTAATCAGCAAGCCGGGAGCTGTATTGGTACTCATCAATACGATGTCTCCTGCATTTATTTGAACATTATTTTTTAAACTGACCATATTTCTGTTCTCATATACGTAAGTCAAGTATTCTGTATTTTCGGAAACATAACGCCGCGTTAATGGGCAGACAACGCTACCACATACTTAAACCATTGCAACATCAACACACAAACCAAACTGTGAGATAAAACTGCCAAGCGTTGGCTGTCCCATTGAATGCTTTGTTATGCATATATTTCATGCGCTAGTAATCCAATAATTGCTGAATAAACCGCAAAGGATTAGCTAAAACAAATGACCATACTAAAAGAGAAAAGCCTGTCACCTGCGTATAAGGAACTGATACGGCGTCGAGATATTGTGGAAGCAATCCAATTGCTCCAAGTGGCATACAAAATATACCAACGTAGGTCCGAAAATCTCTGATGTAGACTTCAGCGAAGGAAATCGCCAGCAAGACTAATGACGCTATCACTATACCAACCACACAAAGCGGTGCATAAATTTCCCAGAAGCTCATCTTTGGGTGCAGTAACGGTGAGAGTTCCACAAATAACGCACTAATAAACACGGGGATGAATATTTTCGAAGACTGGTCATCAATTGCTTTCGCATAAATTGTTCCGAAAGTTTCCATTTCGACCTCCATATGTTAACGCCCTGCTAAGTGGCTAGCAACGCAACCACGATACTTAAACTAACCACCGTAAACACTGTACCAAACTAGAACTAAAATCGCCGAGCGTTGATAGTCCGTCTTAGGCAGTTTGTTATGTGAAGTTTTGCCAAAGGATAACCAAACCTAACGATACCAAAAGTAATACGTATACTTTACGTTTGCTCGATACATCCTTTGGACAAAATCCTTCTACTGCAGGTAGCAACATACCTACGAAAAACACGATGGAATAAACGAAACCAACGATACCTACTACTATTAACTTAGTTGTATCGATAACACCGTTATAAGTTAAGAAAAAACCGAGCAACACAATAAAGAAAGGTAATGTACAGCCCAATGCTATTGTTGGTAGCCAAAGTAACAGCATTTTTCTTTTACCTGAAATGTCTTTGGGGATTTGACCAAATATGAAGACATAAATCGCAAATACAATAACAGCTAATGGAGCTAAGATGTTGAATAGACCTGTTTGCGCAAAATCAGCCATGAAGGACACCATTTCTTCCTGCTGGTTCTTTTCGGCATAGGGAAACAATAATCCGACAATTATACCTGTCATTAGTGGGATAATAGGTATAAGACACAATCTAAGTTTTGACATCTAAGTTCCTTGTCATTCAGTGGTGCACCTCATCACCTAACGCCCTTGCTAAGCGGCTACCAACAATACCACAACTTAAAACGGAAGACTCTCAGCCACTAACATCAAAACTTGCCAGCTGAATGAAACCTTCACCTGAAAAAGTTCGAGCCACATAGCCGCTGAAACTAGCGACAAACAAGGTTATTGAAGTGGCTGACTGCCAAACTTAAAAAACGCACAAACCCAAAGCAACCTAACGCCCTTGCTAAGCGGCTACCAACCATACCACAAAACTCCAACAAACCACCGTAAGCACTATACTCACCAGACACAAAATACCAAGCGTTGGTTGTCCGTCTTGAGCTGATGGTTAGGTATGCTCATTACAAACGCTTTTGCTCGCTTAAGCTATAGGACTAACCCATGAAACACAAAAGCTAACTGCACCGCAATCCCCACCGAATCTGAACAACAACCACGTCACTATTTTTGCGGTGGCTCGCTGAAGCAAAAAAAACCAACCGGATGGAGATAGCGAACTTTCAACGAACAAACTTGACCAAGAGCACTTAAAACAGAAAATCCTCAGCCACTAACGTCAAAGTCTGCCAGTTGAATGAAACTTTCACCTGAAAATGTTCGAGCCACATGACCACTGACACTAGTGACAATAAAAGGATTCGAAGTGGCTGATCACAAAACCAAAAACCGTACAAACTTGAAGCAACCTAACGCCGCATTAAGGTGTGAGTGACGCAACCACAAAACTTAACCTTACCACCGTAAACACTATACTCAACTATGGAATTAAAAATGCCAAGCGTTGCGAATCACTCTTGAATGCTTTGTTATGTGCCGCTTCCGCTATTTAGTTCTGTCTTCTATTTCGTCGAATGCTTCAACCGAAACACGTTCAGCAATTTTACGCATCTGTCGCATTTTTTCTGGGTTACGATTTCCCCAAAACAACTCCCAATCTTCACGCGTGTTCCACTTAGCAATGGTCAGAACCTTTTCAGGTACGTCATAGGAGCGAAGCATAAAGCTACCGAGCGCACCTTCAACTGAATCATGAATTAATTCTGTCGCCGAGCGCCAGACATCTTGAAACTCATCCATTTTCTCAACTGGCACACGCCATTCATAGACAACTCGAAACATAAAACTTCCCTTTCAAAGGCCTGAAGCACATAACGCCGCGTTAATGGGCAGACAACGCTACTACAAACTTAAACCATTGTGCCATAAACACAAAAACTAAACTGTGAACCAAAACTGTCGAGCGTTGGTTGTCCAATTGAACGCTTGGTTATGTGGTTTTCCCACGTAGTCCTATTAAGTTTCCAAACGGGTCTTCAACTTGGCACATCGACAGCCCATCTTCAATTTCCATTGGTCCACGATAGATATAAGCACCTAGAGTTTCAAAATGAGCTAAAGCAACAGTTAAATTATCTACTGACCAGTAAACAACAGTGCCACTTTTACCTGTACCAACCTTTTCGTCAGCTTGGACTATTTCTAGCGAGAAATCATTTAGGTCGAGTACCGTGAAGTCAAAATCAGGGTAGTAAACAGGAACCGCTTCAGGAAAAGCTTTCTTGTACCATTCAAGCCCTTTAGCTACATCAGGGACATGAATAAGAACCGCTGATGGATTCATAATTTTCTCCAACCACATAATGCCCTTGCTAAGCGGCTACCAACAATACCACAAAACTCAGATAAACCACCGTAAACACGATATCCAACTAGACAAAAAACCGCCAGGCGTTGGTTGTCCGTCTTGAGCGGATGGTTAGGTATGCTCATTACAAACACCTTTGCTAGCTTGAACTATAGGACTAAGCTATGAAACTACAAAGCTCAATGCACCGCAATAACCACCAAAGCCGAACAACAACCGCGTCACTATTTTTGCGGTGGTTTACTGAAGCAAAAAAGCTAACCAAATTGAGATTACGAACTTTCAATGAACAAGGCCAGCCAAGAGCACTGAAAACGGAAAAGTCTCAGCCACTAACGTCAACAATTGCCAGTTCAATGAAACTTTCACATAAAAAAGTTCGAGCCACATGGCCACAGATACTAGCGACAAACAAGATTATTGAAGTGACTGACTGCCAAACTAAAAAACCGTACAAACTTAAAGCAACCTAACGCCCTGCTAAGTGGCTAGCAACGCAACCACGATACTTAAACTAACCGCCGTAAACACTGTACCAGACTAGAACCAAAATCGCCGAGCGTTGATAGTCCGTCTTAAGCAGTTTGTTAGGTTTATCTACTTACCAACCTTTAGCATCTCAATTTTTAGGATGCAGTTATTATCGAAGTATACTTTAACTCTTTTTCCGTTCTCAACCTTCCCACCAAATGCCTTAGTTCTATTAAAACAACTGGTTGATGCATAATAATCATAAGAAAACTTACGATTACCAACTTTGAAAATTTCAACTCCTTGACCACTGCTTACTTGCGGTTTAAAGTCATAAACACCCCCCTCAACAACCTTATAGTCACCATTATTCAGTTTCTTGACACCTTGACTGTGACTATAAAAAGGCCTCACTAGGTTAATTGAAACTATACTCATCGCAACAAGGCAAAAAGAAGTGATGAAAGCCTTGAATAATTTATTGTTACCCTCTTTGATTTTTAGTGAACTGTAAAGTGCCCAAGATAAAAATGGCAAAAAAATCAGTGGGATAATATTGAGTATATTTGCCCATGGTTTAGCCATTTGAGAAATATCGAATACTACTTCATACATTCTATAAACCTAACGCCCAATTAAGGGGTGAACAACGCCTCCACCCAACCTATCGCATTGTGCCATAAACACTAAAGCTGAAGTAGAAGCAAAAGTGCCAAGCGTTGTGAATCCCTCTTAAATTGCTTGTTATGTGTGGGCTGACTGATACACGTTATTTTCTATTGAAGCCCCTGCAAATTCAAAGGTCAGAAGCCCTATTCGACGCAACCCTAAATGCTCATAAAATCCATTGGATTCATTTTCAACCCAAGTGTAAAGCCAGTATTTATTACCCAACTGACTTTCGACTTCATTCAAAAGCTTTCGACCTAACCTTTCCCTTTGAAAGTGTTATCGACATATAGTTTTTCGACTTCAAAGCCATTACTGGACGTTTGATAATGCGATTCAAGATTAACCATTACATAGCCTTGGATCACTTCCTGTTCTTCACTTACAAACACACGATAATTAATCTTATCCAATATTTCTAAGAAGTAGGTTGCAGTGAAAGTAGACAAGACATACTCAGCGTATTCAGCTTTGATACCTTCTCTCGCATATGTATCTAGCCAGACTTTAATGGACAATGCCGCTAATTTTACGCAATCACCTTTTGTCGCTTCCCTAACCATTTCACCTCCAAACACATAACGCCTTGCTAAGTGGCTGACAACATGCCACAAAACGAAAACAAGCCACCGTAAACACAGGGCAAACTTTGAAGTAAATTCGCCGAGCGTTGGCAGTCCGTCTTAAGCAACTTGTTAGTTTATTTCACAGCTATCCTCTGTATTACTGGAACAGTAATACCTTTAGCGTCGGTCTGTTGAATGGTGTGGCAGATATCGCCTCGAACTGAGAAATATACAGGCTTATCTGCCATTTTAGCCGCTAGCAAAACACTTAGCGCCGCTTTTGAGTCATAAGGAGCAGGTATTGCGTATGCTGTTGGTTCATTGCAATTCGCAGGATTCTCAGCCCCTTCAATTGGTAGAAACGAGACGCTTTCATCTGGATAGCCCGCAAAAACCATGTCGATTTTAGCGCTCGTCCAAACATCACTGGCAGCATGAGCCCCCAATGAAACACAAAGCAAAGTTCCAAATAATATTTTTTCATGCTATCTCCTATATTTTTCCAAACTTAAACTAACGCCCTTGCTAAGCGGCAACCAACAATACCACAAAACTCAGACAAACCACCGTAAACACGATATCCAACTAGACACAAAACTGCCAGGCGTTGGTTGTCCGTCTTGAGCGGATGGTTAGGTATGCTCATTACAAACACTTTTGCTCGCTTAAGCTATAGGAATAAACTATGAAGCACCAAAGCCAACTGCACCGCAATCACTACTGAAGCTGAAAACAACCACGTCACCATTTTTGCGGTGGCTCACTGAAGCAAAAAAGCTAACCAAGTTGAGATAACGAACTTTCAGCGAACAAATATGACCAAGAGCATTTAAAGCAAAAGACACCCAGCCACTAACATCAAAGCTTGCCAGTTGGATGAAACCTTCACCTGAAAAAGTTCGAGCCACGTAGCCGCTCAAGTTTGTGACGAATAAGGCAATTGAAGTAGCTGATTGCAAAACTACAAACCACACAAGCTTAAAGCAACCTAACGCCGCATTAAGGTGTGAGCAGCGCTTGGCTATACTTGAGCGAAGCGAAAGCGCCAAGCGTTGCGAATCACTCTTAAATGCTTTGTTATGTGTTTATTACCCTACTTGGTCACCGATAGTAACAGGTAGCTCAAGCAGAATTTCCCAGAAACTTTCGGGAATTGGTCCTTGATTTCCTTTCCAGTATTCATCTGCAAAGTATGAACAGACAAGTGAAGTTTGATTGTTATCTAAGAGCACCATATTTCCTTTAAAGTATGGTTTATCAGAAAGCACTTCAAAGATCCTGTCACTTGGTTGACCGAATCTATTACGAAAAGCCATGGCTTCATCTATAGATTCGCAAGCAAAAGAACACTCAAATCTAGATTTAATTTCTGGGAAGTGCGCTCTTCTGACGTATTCAAATAATAACTCTATCGCTGAGCTAGAGATTTGCCCATGACTACCATTTTTTAGAAGGTAGTTTTCGCCGTGAGCTGACACTCCATTTGGAAAGAGCTCATCCACGTGCGACTGTAATACTTCAGGGTTAACATCATCATATTTTGTGATATCAATTACGGTACCACTAGACAGAGTTCCAAGCCTGTCCACCGTATAAAATTTCTTCATCTATACCTCAAAACTATGAAAAACACATAACGCCGCGTTAAGTAGTGAGCAACGCAAACCACCAAACTAACCCATTGTGCCGTAAACACTAAATCTGAATCAAACCGGAAATGCCGAGCGTTGCGAATCTGCCTTAAACGCTTTGTTAGTTTGCTCTTCATACAAATCGCACGATTTAATTATATTGACCATTTTGTGCTACAAACTATAATCTTACTGTAATTCCAAGTTTGGAGATTGAGTATGCACACACTAACAGCAAATGATGCAAAGCGTAACTTTGGTGAGCTGCTTCTAAGCGCCCAACGTGAGCCAGTAAAGATTAGCAAAAACAGTAAAGATGCCGTAGTGGTAATGTCTATAAAAGACTATGAAGAACTAGAGGCAATGAAAACTGATTACCTTAAACATTGTTTCGAGTCAGCTAAACAAGACTTAGCACAAGGCAATGTAGTTGATGGTGAAGATTTCCTAAGCGCCTTGTAACCCACTATGCAAAAGAGTAAATACAAACTAAGTAAATTGGCTCAGGCGCATTTACGAAAAATTAAAAGCTATACCGTCAACAACTTTTCTGAAATGCAGTGGAACAACTATAAAGATACATTGCTAGCTGGGTTTCAAATGCTTGCCGACAATCCAGCCGTAGGTCGCAGTTGCGATGAGATTTATCCAAGCGGTTTCTATTTTCCGGTAGGAAAACACACAGCTTACTTTACAAAACAAGACGGTTTTATTTTAGTTGTGGCTGTACTTAGTCAATCACAACTCCCACAAAACCACTTGTAGCTAAGACATCACCCGAAATAAAAACTAGGGTGATGATCTTGATTGGTAAACTAACGCCGCATTAAGGTGTGAGCGGCGCTTGGCTATACTTGAGCGAAGCGAAATTGCCAAGCGTTGCGAATCACTCTTAAATGCTTTGTTATAAGCGTGTTGCGTTTTACCACTTTCTATCTAAATCTTCTGCGTATAAAGAAATAGCTCGCTGGTACTCTTTAATTGCATCACTGTTCGTGGTTGATACTAAAAGTTCGAGTAGTAATGATGTTGCTTCTTTATGGCGTCCCAAGTTGTAGAGACACATGGCATAGAAAGGCTGAACTTCAATGGAACTAGGGTACTCTCTTAGAGTTTGCTCAAAGTAGCTTAAAGCCTCCGAATACATGCCAAGGCTTCGATAAGTACTCGCTAGCCCAAACAAAGCATCAAACCTATCTACCGACGATAAAAGACCTGAAAGAGATGACAGATAATGAGTAATCGCTTCTTGCTCTTTACCTTCGTTGTCGTATGACCAAGCAATTTGCAAATGAGCTTTAGCAGAACAAGTTTCATCGTTTAGCAGCGTTTTTAGCAAAGCTCTCGACTCTTGATACTTACCCTGTTTCCGCAATTCAATTGCTTGTTTGATGATACTTTCCATAATTTTCCTCGAAGCTTATAACGCCGCGTTAATGGGCAGACAACGCTACCTCACACTTAACCCATTATGACATAAACACTAATATCAAACTGTGAGCCACAACTGCCAAGCGTTGGATGTCCCCTTGAACGATTGGTTAGGCTTCTTATTCATCACCAAAGTTAAAGTATTTTTTAATATCTGAGTTAGGCAAAATCTCTAAACAGTTAACGTTGTAGCTAAACTGATCAATATTTTTAATTTTCAGTTCTACTTTTTTGCGACTTGAGTCCAGCATAAGAGCCGTACTTTCACTGTTAGTAAATAGTTTTGTGACACCTTCTGATTCAGACAGCATTTTTCGTAACCGAGTAATATTTTGACGCTTCGCTTTCTCTGAGTCTAAATAGCCGGCTAGCAGCGTTGAACACATAAAAGGGTGTTGAATTTCATCTGTTTTCCGAACAACCCAAGACGCAATGATGTTACGACTTTCTATTCTACGTTTAACACTATTCGGCTTATATTCCTCGATCTGAACTAGAAGAAAACTTTCGGAAATTGATCCTGAAGCAATGGATAATGGTGCTAGTACCAATAGAAGTAGAAGCAATATTCTTTGCATAGCAGTTTCCCTACAAATCCAATACTGAGAACAACTATAGCCCCATAATTAAACTATTGTCGCAAGACTAGGTAAGCCTAACGCCCTTGCTAAGCGGCGACCAACAATAGCACAAAACTCCAACAAACCACCGTAAGCACTAAACTCAACCAGACACAAAATCGCCAAGCGTTGGTTGTCCGTCTTGAGCGGATGGTTAGGTATGCTCATTTTGAGTGCCTTTGCTCGTTGGTGCTATAAGACTAAGCCATGAAACACCAAAGCCAACTGCACCGCAATCACCACCGAAACTGAATAGTAACCACGTCACTATTTTTGCGGTGGTTCACTGAAGCAAAAAAGCTAACCACATTGAAATAATGAGCTTCCAATGAATAAACTTGGGCAGGAGCACTGAAAACAGAAAACACTCAGTCATCCAAGCCAGAGTTAGCTAATTGAAGAAAGCTTTCACCTAAAAAAGTTCGAGCCACATGACCACTGACACTAGTGACTACAAAAGGATTCAAAGTGGCTGATTGCAAAACTACAAACCGTACTAACTTAAAGCAACCTAACGCCCTTGCTAAGCGGCTACCAACAATACCACAAAACTCCAACAGACCACCGTAAACACTAAACATAACCAGACACAAAACCGCCAAGCGTTGGTTGTCCGTCTTGAGCGGATTGTTAGGTATGCTCATTTCGAGTTCCTTTGCTCGTTGATGCTATAGGGCGAAGCCATGAAACACCAAAGCCAATTGCACCGCAATAACCACCGAAACTGAATAAAAATCATCACTTTTTTGCGGTGGTTCACTCAAGCAAAAAAACTAACCGGATAGAGATAGCGAACTTTCAACGAACAAACTTGGCTAAAAGCACTCAAAACGGGAAAGCCTCAGCCACTAACGTCAAAGCTTACGAACTAAATGAAACTTTCACCTAAAAATCTTCGAGCCACGTAGCCGCTAAAATTCGCGACAAACAAGATTATTGAAGTGGCTGATATCAAGACTAAAAAGCCGTACAAGCTTAAAGCAACCTAACGCCCCTGCTAAGCGGCAACCAACAATACCACAAAACTCAAACCAACCACCGTAAACACTAAACATAACCAGACACAAAACCGCCAAGCGTTGGTTGTCCGTCTTGAGCTGATGGTTAGGTATGCTTATTACAAATGCTTTTGCTCGCTTGAGCTATAGGACTAAACCATGAAACACCAAAGCTAACTGCACCGCAAGAACCACCGAGGCTGAATAACAACCACGTCACTATTTTTGCGGTGGTTCGCTGAAGCAAAAAAGCTAACCAAGTTGAGAGAACAAACTACCAATGAATAGACTTGGACAAGAGCACTTAAAAACAGAAAACACTCAATCACTAACGTCAAAACTTGCCAGTTAAATGAAGCTTTCACATGAAAACCTTCGAGCCACATGACCACTTAAATTCATGACAAAAAACAATAGAAGTGGCTGAGCGCTCAACTAAAAAAGCGCACAAAAATTAAAGCAACCTAACGCCGCATTAAGGTGTGAGCAGCGCTTGGCTATACTTGAGCGAAGCGAAACTGCCAAGCGTTGCGAATCACTCTTAAATGCTTTGTTATGTGAATTTCTGATTCAGGTGTCCGCACAACCCGTCTAAATCAGGGAAAATAGTGCTCTGGTTAATACCACACCTATTTAAGCTGTTAATTAGCTCACTTTTGATTTCCTTTGGAATGAGGTATTCACAGACCCACAACTGCTCGTTCTGACTATCTTCCAATGATGTAAATTGCCCATTTTTATAGTTGTGAACTGTAAGCCAACCGTGCTGAGCACTCACTCGTGGACTTTCATAACTTGGCTGTAAGATACAAGTATGTTCCTGCTCAAACGGGGACTTGGTTCTATCCGGAGGAGCGCCACCATCAGCCACTAGCATATAAACATAAGAGTCAACATCTGGACTATTTGAGCAAGCAAACCATAACGCGACCATTGGGTTAGATGTCCAATCTAAACAACGTGTTTTTAGTCCGTGGTGCTGTGCTTTAACAATAGCGTGCCAATCATCCTCATCTTTTGAGGTTAACAAATTAGAGCCAATCAACCGCATTTGTTCAAGGGAGTGCTTCTCTATGCTAGTTGTATCTTTAGTTCTATCGTTACGCGCAATACTTGGAAGTAAGTTACGTTTAACTGGCTGCCCTCTAAATAAAACTTTGTGTCCGAACAATGGAGCTATTTCCATTGATTCTATATAGTTTGCTAAGCTCTCAATCGTAGCAGCCTCAGTAATCATCGATTTCCCCTATTCACATAACGCCCTTGCTAAGCGGCTACCAACAATACCACAAAGCTCAGACAAACCACCGTAAACACTAAACATAACCAGACAAAAAATCGCCAAGCGTTGGTTGTCCGTCTTGAGCGGATGGTTAGGTATGCCCATCAAACATGCCTTTGCTAGCTTGAGCTATAAGGCCAGCCCATGAAACACCAAGGCCAACTGCACCGCAATCACCACCCAAGCCGAATAACAACTAAATCACTATTTTTGCGGTGGTTCGCTGAAGCAAAAAACCAACCAGATTGAGATAACGAACTTCCAATGAATAGACTTGGACAAGAGCACTTAAAAAACAGGCAGTACTCAATCGCTAACATCAAAGCTTGCCAGTTGAATGAAACCTTCACCTGAAAATGTTCGAGCCACATGACCGCTGGAACTAGCGACAAGGAAAGATTCGAAGTGGCTGAGGTCTAACCACAAAGCCGTACAATATAAAAGCAACCTAACGCCGCGTTAATGGGCAAGCAACGCGGCCACAAACCTAACCCATTGTGCCATAAACACAAAGACCAAACTGTGAGCCAAAACTGCCAAGCGTTGGTTGTCCGATTAAACGCTTGGTTATGGAAACCTAAGACAACCACTACACTCACCGCAAAATACGAGCGCTTTGCAACCACAAAACTCAACAAACCAGTATGCAGCAACCCAATGAAGTCCAAAGAAGGAACCTAACAACAACGATAAAGCTAACTAGAACAAAGAAGGGCCGCCCCACTGGAGCCATACACCAGCTAATTGCCGCTACAACAAACCCACTTGAGAGCCAAATGCAAACGGCAGATTAGCCAGAACTAAATACCCAAAGCGGCTTTTCACCAGAGATAAAGATTTTGAGCCTAATCGACATGTAAGAATGGCCATTAAGCTCGCAGCAAACGCTGAACCAACAAGCCAAATAAGAACTAAGCCTTGCTGCACCATAACGCCCAATTAAGGGGTGAACAACGCCACCACCGAATCTGAGCATTGTGCCGTAAACACTAAAGCTGTATCAAACTGAAAATGGCAAGCGTTGTGAATCCCTCTTAAATTGCTTGTTATGTGCGTACCAAACGGTAGCGCCTTACTGTACCTTCACTTTCATCTGTGTAGTTGCCCAGATATACACCACCACAGCTTTCGATGACCTTTTGTGATGCTGAGTTTTCGATTGAACAGGTCACAATAGCAGAGTCAGGTACAACATTGTCACGAACCCAAGCGAGAAGAAATGAGGCGACCCCTTTACCACGAGCTGTCGGTCTGGTTTCATAACCAATATGACCTATAACATTTTCAATGTACTCGTTTGTACCATGTCGAACTCTGATTGACCCGAGAATTACACCTGACTCCATACAAAAATAAGTTGTTATTGGAGCCCAACCGTCAGGCAACCCTAAACCTTTGGAGTATGCGATTCTCTTCTTTAGATACGCACTACTGTCAGTTTTTGCCTCTTCATAAAGCTCTAAGCCATCAGCAATGCAGGACTCAACATAGTCTTTAAACTGGTCTTGATGACCTACTTTCGCTTTCGTAATTTCCATTTTACTCCTAAGCACATAACGCCGCATTAAGGTGTGAGCCACGCGACCACTGAACCTAATTTTACCACCGCAATCACTAAACTAAACCCAAGCCAAAAATGCCAAGCGTGGCGAATCACTCTTAAATGCTTTGTTATGTGGATTTGAAAATATGCTCCCTATGGTAGCTTAAATAACGTTTATTACATTCGTTAATTTTCACTGCCATTCCAGGCTTGATACTGCATACCTCATAATCTTTAAAATAAGGAGAAATTATTATTTCCCCGTTTTCATCAAAAGTAATTAAACCACTGTCAAACGCTTTATCTATCGTTGCAATCAAAAGCAAGCCATTATTTATATCTAATCGTTCCCGACTATTACTATCCCGCCAAGGCTTAATATGACTTGCAACCAATAGCGATGTTTCTTTACAACCAGTAATAGCACAACCACGCCATTTTTTGATCAAATTTTGTCTAAATTTCCCTTGCACCATTCTTACAGATATTTCTTGCTGCTTTTCTGTATTAGTTAGCTCTGGAGAATTCTGTATAATATGTATGTCATCTTCAATTGTGGTGAGTATTTCCGGTTCTTTCACCAGGAACGACTTGTCTAAATAGCTCTTTATCTGCTTTACCATTCCATTTAGAGGGAACATCGCGAGAAAACTTATGCATTGCATCTCTTAAAGTAGCCCTACTAGGCTTATAATCACTCCCCTCTCGCTTTAATATATTGAGAACTTCACTATAGATATCAGATAAGTTAGCGCTACCTCCTAAGTTTAGTAGTGCTAACCTTACATATTCATGATTTGTTAGACTCAATTCGATACTCCTCATTTCCACATAACGCTGCGTTAAGGGGTGAACAACGCTACCACCCAACCTAAACCATTGCGCCGTAAGCACTAAAGCTGATTCAAACTAAAAGTGCCAAGCGTTGTGAATCCCTCTTAAACGCCTTGTTAGCCGTCTTTTGGGAAAACAGACTCAACACTACTTGGAATAATATACGTACCTTCAAGCATGTGTTCGATAATTTGAAGAGCTAATTCTAATTGCTGAGAGTTGTGAGCTTTAACTTCATGAGCTGCAGAATTACCCAGCACCCTAAGTTTATGAAGTGTATCAGCACCTTCTTGAGTCACAATCGATCTATCTTTAAGCGTGTTGATTTTACTGTATAAATCCCGCCCTTCGGCTTCGAGATCTTTGCATATAGTCTCAACTATCGCACGAATACCAATACCAGCGAGGATGAACTGATCGTTTTCTAGTGAAAGTACGGTTTCTTTGTATATTTGCTGAATGGTATAAGGTAATAAATGCGACTCCAACGACTTAACCCCTTCAACTCGCCCAGGGTAATACTTGATTGTTTCCGGATGGTAAACACCTTCATAATCAAACTCAAAGTCTTCGGAGAAAGTCGATACGGTACGGAACGATACTGTTTGGCAACCCAAACATTGAATTGTCTGATTTTTGCAGTGCCAATCCACTGAGTGGCCACCACCACAATCTTCACTTCCATTTTCGTCAAAGGATGAAACGATCGAATGCAAAGTCATACCATTGCATTCCTTGCAATACAGGCGATGCTTATTTTCATCGCTAGTGTTCAATTCAAAAGATTGTGTAATTTCGCCCATTTATCCTCCAAACCATGACGGCTAACGCCCTTGCTAAGTGGCTGACAACGCATAGCTACTCTGCTTGAACAAACCACCGTAAACACTGTATCGAACTAGAGCCAAAATTGCCGAGCGTTGGCAGTCCACCTTGAGCAGTTTGTTATACGCCAGAACGCTATTTTAGCAACTGCTCTAGTTTATTTATCTCTTGGTCTGAAAACGTGACGTAGCCAATCGGTACATTGGTATCTAAGCTCTCGATAATGTAACTAGCACTGTCAGCACCAAAGCCACCACACAGTTCAATTACCTGTATTCCACTTTCAATCATCGCTTTTGCCACAACAATAGCCTCATCATCACTACTCACACCAACGACATGAGTCGAAAATTCCGGCGCATTCAAATCCGTAGAATCACGAACATGACTATAACTTTCTGCCTTTATGATAAACCCGTAACGCTTGATCATATTTACCCCTTAGACCTAAACATCGATTGGCGTATAACGCCCTTGCTAAGCGGCTACCAACAATACCATAAAACTCAAACAAACCACCGTAAACACCGCACCAAACCAGACACAAAACCGCAAAGCGTTGGTTGTCCGTCTTGAGCTGATTGTTAGGTATGCTCACTACAAACACCTTTGCTAGCTTGAACTATAGGACTAAGCCATGAAACTACAAAGCTCAATGCACCGCAATAACCACCAAAGCCGGACAACAACCACGTCACTATTTTTGCGGTGGTTCGCTGAAACAAAAAAGCTAGCCAAATTGAGAGAACAAACTTCCAGTGAATAGGCTTGGACAAAAGCACTTAAAAACAGAAAATACTCAATCACTAACGTCAAAACTTGCCAGTTGAATAAAACTTTCACATGAAAATGTTCGAGCCACGTAGATGCTGAAATTCGCGACAAACAAGATTATTGAAGTGGCTGAGCGCTAAACTAAAAAACCGTACAAGCTTAAAGCGACCTAACGCCGTGTTAATGGGCAGCCAACGCTACCACATACTAAAACCATTGCGACATAAACACTAATGTTAAACTATGAACTAAAACTGCCGAGCGTTGGCTGTCCAATTGAACGCTTGGTTATGTCACTTTGAGTCCAACGCCTTAACACTTACAATTACATGTTGCCCAAAAAAATTTCTTTGAATTTTCAACAGTAAGGGAGAACCGGTACTTTGTGACAACCAAAGCTTTTCAGAGGTGCGGCTACGTATGACGCCATAGAGCTCATGCTTGATACCCAAAACATGAGTAATACCTCCTTTTCCACGACTCTGATGCTTTTGTTCAACATAGCCAATGATCTCAAAAGGTTCACCAACAACACCATAGAGTGCAGTCACTCCAGACAAAATGACACCGCTTGCAGCGTAAGTAAAAGGAACTTGTCTACGTAAGAAAGGACGGTGCTCTTCTCCTTCAAGATAAAATTTTGACGGGCTCTTCCGTTTATATACAATTAAACCGATCAACAGACATACCAAGCTAACCAAAGCAATAAACTCGAAACCATTAAACACATTATCGTCTACAGAAAATGCTACCCATATAGCTATTACATATAGAGAAATTTGTATATAAATTTTACTAACCATCGCGATTACAGTTTCTCCGAAGTGACATAACGCCGCATTAAGGTGTGAGCGGCGCTTGGCTATACTTGAGCGAAGCGAAACTGCCAAGCGTTGCGAGTCACTCTTAAATGCTTTGTTATGTGCGTGCTATTCAAGTGCGTCTTTTATGATTTGCCAGTTAAACAAATGCTCTGGTNATAACGCCGCATTAAGGTGTGAGCGGCGCTTGGCTATACTTGAGCGAAGCGAAACTGCCAAGCGTTGCGAGTCACTCTTAAATGCTTTGTTATGTGCGTGCTATTCAAGTGCGTCTTTTATGATTTGCCAGTTAAACAAATGCTCTGGTTTCCGAAAACTACGYACCATATTTCCCTTGCTCTTATTAGTGCTGACATACATTAAACTATCTGCTGTTTCCTTTGAAATTACCCATGTAGGAAACAGATTAAATGCTACTTTATCAATACCATCGAACCACCGCTTAGAAGCTTGACCATGAGTATCAGCTTTCACTTCTAACGGTGTTTCAACCAATACAAGGAAGTCAAAATTGACACCACCTCGTAGCCTCAAATGCGGAGTGCTTTTCTCAATACGAGAGCGGTATTTCACCTGAATTTTTGCAGATTTTCCAGTTAGCGGATGCGTAACTTCTAAATCCCAACTAGGTGNTGTTTCAACCAATACAAGGAAGTCAAAATTGACACCACCTCGTAGCCTCAAATGCGGAGTGCTTTTCTCAATACGAGAGCGGTATTTCACCTGAATTTTTGCAGATTTTCCAGTTAGCGGATGCGTAACTTCTAAATCCCAACTAGGTGMAGATGTAGGAGCGATACTTACTAACAGCCTCAGATTAAGCATGATTTGAGACGCTACAAAGTACTCAGCCCCGTCACCACAAATCGCAGCAACCAACTTTTTATCTTCTTCCATCTAACCTTTCCCGAAAAGCACATAACGCCCAATTAAGGGGTGAACAACGCCCCACCCAACCTAAAGCATTGTGCCTTAAACACTAAATTTGA
>NZ_JAKEUT010000035.1:0-486 GCF_022398025.1 Vibrio sp. Isolate25 | reverse complement strand
TGAATAACAACGCATCTCAAAGAGATGGGGATTGTTGTTATTCGTCAGCTTTCCAAATTGTTAAAGAGCTAGATTCATAAATGAACCATTTTTAAAGATTCTTTTTCAAGAACACTTAAAGATGGTGGAGCTAAGCAGGATCGAACTGCTGACCTCCTGCGTGCAAGGCAGGCGCTCTCCCAGCTGAGCTATAGCCCCATCAAGGTGTCGATACTGTTGCCAATCTCCTGGGAGGAAGATTGGTGGGTCTGAGTGGACTTGAACCACCGACCTCTCGCTTATCAGGCGAACGCTCTAACCACCTGAGCTACAGACCCAGTATCGTCTCTTAAACTACATAAACCATCAATCTGTGTGGACACTCATCGTGAGTAATCATCGTATAAGGAGGTGATCCAGCGCCAGGTTCCCCTAGCGCTACCTTGTTACGACTTCACCCCAGTCATGAACCACAAAGTGGTGAGCGTCCCCCCGAAGGTTAAACTA
>NZ_JAKEUT010000034.1:0-519 GCF_022398025.1 Vibrio sp. Isolate25 | reverse complement strand
GCATGTGTTAGGCCTGCCGCCAGCGTTCAATCTGAGCCATGATCAAACTCTTCAATTTAAGATTTTGTCGGCTCAATGAATACTGAACATTACATAAAGTAATGTTTGAATTGACTGTGCTGAATCCGAAGATTCAATGGTCACTTCGTWTCATTGAAACCTAAATTGATACCGAAGTATCTATTTGGATTATCATCAACGAGTGCCCACACAGATTGATAGGTTTATATTGTTAAAGAGCTGTGCTTTCAGTGTCTTAGCACCTAAGCAGGACGCGTATAATACGCGACTGACTGTTGAAGTCAACATAAAACTCTAAACTTTTTTAGAATCTTATGGTGACTTGTCTAACAAGTAGACAAAGTCGAAATTAAAGCCTGGCGATGTCCTACTCTCACATGGGGAARCCCCACACTACCATCGGCGCTATTGCGTTTCACTTCTGAGTTCGGCATGGARTCAGGTGGGTCCACAACGCTATGGTCGCCAAGCAAATTCTTTATCAATTTGCTCGCAAAT
>NZ_JAKEUT010000033.1:0-1052 GCF_022398025.1 Vibrio sp. Isolate25 | reverse complement strand
ACGTCCTTCATCGCCTCTGACTGCCAAGGCATCCACCGTGTACGCTTAGTCACTTAACCATACAACCCCAAAGGGTCTTCTGTTTAAACAACCAAAGTTGTCTGCAATTATTTAAACATGATGCAGACTCGATTTTGCCGGACTCAAATATTAAACATCACAAGGATGTTTCCAAGAACACTTGAATGTGTGTTGGTACCTAATGAACAAGTCATTAGGATTTGAGAACTTTTAAWTGAATAACAACGCATCTCAWAGAGATGGGGATTGTTGTTATTCGTCAGCTTTCCAAATTGTTAAAGAGCAAATCACTTCTTATGAAGTAACCATTTTTAAGAGCACTTAAAACTTTCTACTTAAAGAAATGCACTTAAAGATGGTATCCCGTAGGGGAGTCGAACCCCTGTTACCGCCGTGAAAGGGCGGTGTCCTAGGCCTCTAGACGAACGGGACACTAAGTTGAAGATATTGGGATATCTTCGTTCTCTTAAACTACATAATTTCCAAGAACACTTGAATGTGTGTTGGTACCTAATGAACAAGTCATTAGGATTTGAGAACTTTTAATTGAATAACAACGCATCTCAAAGAGATGGGGATTGTTGTTATTCGTCAGCTTTCCAAATTGTTAAAGAGCTAGATTCATAAATGAACCATTTTTAAAGATTCTTTTGTAAGAACACTTAAAAATGGTGGGCGATACCGGGCTCGAACCAGTGACCCCCTGCTTGTAAGGCAGGTGCTCTCCCAACTGAGCTAATCGCCCACATGAGTTTTTCGTCTTGCGGAAGACGTCAAGAATGGTGGAGCTAAGCAGGATCGAACTGCTGACCTCCTGCGTGCAAGGCAGGCGCTCTCCCAGCTGAGCTATAGCCCCATCTTGAGAGTCATTTCTAAGGAAGAAATGGTGGGTCGTGCAGGATTCGAACCTGCGACCAATTGATTAAAAGTCAACTGCTCTACCAACTGAGCTAACGACCCAATGGTATCCCGTAGGGGAGTCGAACCCCTGTTACCGCCGTGAAAGGGCGGTGTCCTAGGCCTCTAGACGA
>NZ_JAKEUT010000032.1:0-582 GCF_022398025.1 Vibrio sp. Isolate25 | reverse complement strand
CCCAAAGGGTCTTCTGTTTAAACAACCAAAGTTGTCTGCAATTATTTAAACATGATGCAGACTCGATTTTGCCGGACTCAAATTTCCAAGAACACTTGAATGTGTGTTGGTACCTAATGAACAAGTCATTAGGATTTGAGAACTTTTAAATGAATAACAACGCATCTCAAAGAGATGGGGATTGTTGTTATTCGTCAGCTTTCCAAATTGTTAAAGAGCATGTTTCTTCACAAGGAAGTTACATTTTCTAAAGACTTTCAGCGGCAAAAATCCAACCACGTACGTATTACTGAAGTGGTTTGGAAATCTGAATCCAAAAATACTTAGAGAATGGTGGGCGATACCGGGCTCGAACCAGTGACCCCCTGCTTGTAAGGCAGGTGCTCTCCCAACTGAGCTAATCGCCCACATAAGTTTTGATTCTTCGTGGAGAAGAATGGTGGGTCGTGCAGGATTCGAACCTGCGACCAATTGATTAAAAGTCAACTGCTCTACCAACTGAGCTAACGACCCAATGGTATCCCGTAGGGGAGTCGAACCCCTGTTACCGCCGTGAAAGGGCGGTGTCCTAGGCCTCTAGAC
>NZ_JAKEUT010000031.1:0-600 GCF_022398025.1 Vibrio sp. Isolate25 | reverse complement strand
GTCACACCATGGGAGTGGGCTGCAAAAGAAGTGGGTAGTTTAACCTTCGGGGGGACGCTCACCACTTTGTGGTTCATGACTGGGGTGAAGTCGTAACAAGGTAGCGCTAGGGGAACCTGGCGCTGGATCACCTCCTTATACGATGATTAYTCACGATGAGTGTCCACACAGATTGATGGTTTTGAAGCGAAAGCTTCGAGCTATGATTGCTCTTTAACAATTTGGAAAGCTGACGAATAACAACAATCCCCATCTCTATGAGATGCGTTGTTATTCATTTAAAAGTTCTCAAATCCTAATGACTTGTTCATTAGGTACCAACACACATTCAAGTGTTCTTGGCTTTTTGTTTTCACTTTTTATAAAAAGTAAAATAAAAAGATATTTGAGTCCGGCAAAATCGAGTCTGCATCATGTTTAAATAATTGCAGACAACTTTGGTTGTTTAACAAAGACCCTTTGGGGTTGTATGGTTAAGTGACTAAGCGTACACGGTGGATGCCTTGGCAGTCAGAGGCGATGAAGGACGTATTAACTTGCGATAAGCCCAGATTAGACAGTAAAAGTCATTTGAGTCTGGGATTTCCGAATGGGGAAACC
>NZ_JAKEUT010000030.1:0-1131 GCF_022398025.1 Vibrio sp. Isolate25 | reverse complement strand
TAGTTTAACCTTCGGGGGGACGCTCACCACTTTGTGGTTCATGACTGGGGTGAAGTCGTAACAAGGTAGCGCTAGGGGAACCTGGCGCTGGATCACCTCCTTATACGATGATTACTCACGATGAGTGTCCACACAGATTGATGGTTTATAAAAATTAAAGAGGGGCTATAGCTCAGCTGGGAGAGCGCTTCGCTGGCAGCGAAGAGGTCATCGGTTCGATCCCGATTAGCTCCACCAACAATTTCTATTAAGAAATTCTTCGTGTCCCGTTCGTCTAGAGGCCTAGGACACCGCCCTTTCACGGCGGTAACAGGGGTTCGACTCCCCTACGGGATACCATCTTTAAGTGCATTTCTTTAAGTAGAAAGTTTTAAGTGTTCTTAAAAATGGTTCTTAAATGAATCTAGCTCTTTAACAATTTGGAAAGCTGACGAATAACAACAATCCCCATCTCTTTGAGATGCGTTGTTATTCAWTTAAAAGTTCTCAAATCCTAATGACTTGTTCATTAGGTACCAACACACATTCAAGTGTTCTTGGAAATTTGAGTCCGGCAAAATCGAGTCTGCATCATGTTTAAATAATTGCAGACAACTTTGGTTGTTTAAACAGAAGACCCTTTGGGGTTGTATGGTTAAGTGACTAAGCGTACACGGTGGATGCCTTGGCAGTCAGAGGCGATGAAGGACGTATTAACTTGCGATAAGCCCAGATTAGACAGTAAAAGTCATTTGAGTCTGGGATTTCCGAATGGGGAAACCCAACTGCATAAGCAGTTATCATTATCTGAATACATAGGGTAATGAGGCGAACCGGGGGAACTGAAACATCTAAGTACCCCGAGGAAAAGAAATCAACCGAGATTCCGAAAGTAGCGGCGAGCGAAATTGGATTAGCCCTTAAGCCTATAATGCGTCAGGTGAAAGTTCTGGAAAGGTCTGCGATACAGGGTGATAGCCCCGTAACCGACAGCGCATTTTAGGTGAAATCGAGTAGGGCGGGACACGTGATATCCTGTCTGAATATGGGGGGACCATCCTCCAAGGCTAAATACTACTGACTGACCGATAGTGAACCAGTACCGTGAGGGAAAGGCGAAAAGAACCCCTGTGAGGGGAGTGAAATAGAACC